>NZ_QZWZ01000004.1 GCF_003601975.1 Mesorhizobium waimense | reverse complement strand
GGCTGTCGCTGGTGCGCGAGGCGGCGCCCAACCTCTTGCTGCAAATGCTCCTGCGCGGCGCCAACGGCGTCGGCTACACCAACTATCCCGACAATGTCGTGCAGCATTTCGTCCGCCAAGCGGCTAGCGGCGGCGTCGATCTGTTCCGCGTCTTCGACTGCCTGAACTGGGTGGAGAACATGCGCGTCGCCATGGACGCGGTCGGCGCCGAAGGCAAGCTGATCGAAGCGGCGATGTGCTATACCGGCGACATACTCGATCCGGCGCGGGCCAAATACGACCTCAAATATTATGTCGGGCTGGCGAAGGAATTGCAGGCCGCGGGCGCCCATATCATCGCGGTCAAGGATATGGCCGGGCTGCTGAAGCCGAGTGCGGCGCGCGTGCTGTTCAAGGCGCTGCGTGAGGAGACCGACCTGCCGATCCATTTCCACACGCATGACACGTCGGGCCTGTCGGCGGCCACGGTGCTGGCGGCGGTGGAGAGCGGTGTCGACGCCATCGACGCAGCGATGGACTCCTTCTCGGGCAACACTTCGCAACCGTGTCTCGGCTCGATCGTCGAGGCGCTCAAAGGCACCGAGCGCGACCCCGGCCTCGACCCGCAATGGATCCGCCACATCTCGTTCTACTGGGAAGCGGTGCGCAACCAGTATGCCGCGTTCGAGAGCGACCTCAAAGGACCGGCCTCGGAAGTCTATCTGCACGAGATGCCGGGCGGGCAGTTCACCAACCTCAAGGAGCAGGCGCGCTCGCTCGGTCTCGAAACGCGCTGGCACGAGGTGGCGCAGACCTATCACGACGTCAATCTGATGTTCGGCGACATCGTCAAGGTGACGCCGTCGTCCAAGGTCGTCGGCGACATGGCGCTGATGATGGTGAGCCAGGACCTGACCGTCGCCGATGTCGAGAACCCGAACAAGGACATCGCCTTCCCGGACTCCGTGGTGTCGATGCTGCGCGGCGATCTCGGCCAGTCGCCCGGCGGCTGGCCTGAGAAGCTGCAGAAGAAGGCGCTGAAGGGCGACAAGCCAATCATGACGCGGCCGGGCTCGCTGCTCAAGCCAGCCGATCTCAAGGCCAGCCGCAAGGAGATCGAGCAGAAGCTCGAGCGCAAGCTCAGCGAGTACGAATTCGCCTCGTGGTTGATGTATCCGAAGGTGTTCTCCGACTTCGCCGCCACGCAGGAGATCTATGGGCCGGTCAGCGTGTTGCCGACGCCGACCTATTTCTACGGCATGAAATCGGAAGACGAGATCTTCGTCGACATCGAAAAGGGCAAGACGCTGGTGGTGCGCTGCCTGGCGATCGGCGATGTCGACGAGAAGGGCATGGTCACCGTGTTCTTCGAGCTCAACGGCCAGCCACGCCGCGTGAAGGTGCCGGACAGGGCGCATGGCGCCTCCGCCGCCAAGGCACGGCGCAAGGCCGAGCCGGGCAACGAGGCGCATGTCGGCGCGCCGATGCCGGGCGTCGTCTCCGCGCTTGCCGTTGCCGCCGGCCAGGCGGTCAAGGCCGGCGACGTGCTGCTCTCCATAGAGGCGATGAAGATGGAAACGGCGCTGCATGCCGAGCGCGACGGCACCGTTGTCGAGGTGCTGGTCAAGGCCGGCGACCAAATCGATGCCAAGGATCTGTTGATCGCCTTCGGCTGAGACCTTCTCCATAATTCTACTCCGGCGGTCACCTGACGCGGTTTTGTGCGTTTCCGGTGACTCAAATGTCCGCTGCGCTCCGGTTCTCGACAACCACGCCATCTGACTCGCCGGAGCGAATTCTGAAGAAGGTCTTGGGCTGGCGGCAACCCTTCGTGTCGCACCGATAACGGCTTGACCCGTGCCGCCCGCTCGGGCATCGAACTCGCTCGAATTTGCCGCGGCGAGAATCGCCTGATCGCGGCGCAGAAAAGACGTGGAGAAAAAGATGGCCGACGATATCACCGAGACCAGCCAGACTGTTGCCGCCGGCCAGCTACGCGCCTTCATCGAGCGTATCGAGCGGCTCGAGGAAGAAAAGAAGACGATTTCCGACGACATCAAGGAAGTGTTCGCCGAGGCCAAGGGCACCGGCTTCGATACCAAGGCGATGCGCTCGATCATCCGGCTTCGGAAAAAGGATCAGGCCGAGCGACAGGAAGAGGAAAGCATCCTCGACCTCTACAAGGCCGCTCTCGGCATGGTCTGAGACCGGTCCGCTTCCGCGACCCTTTCTGTGGAGAGCCTCGGCGTTTGGCTTCGTCCCGCATTTGCCGGCACTTAGGCTTGAGGCGATTGCCATCGCGCGCGGCCCGCGCAGAATAGTCTGCCGAGCATTCGAAACGCGCTGTCGCGCCGGAGCCCGCAGGCTCGCAGGAAGGGGCTATCCCGGCGATAGAGCCAAGCCTAGATCTCGGCGAATTCTGCCGGGCGCATCTCTGGGCTTAGCTCCAATGCCCTACTTCAAAGTAGCCGCTGCACGGGTTCAAATTCCATGTTCACCAGCCGCCACAGCTGGTGCCTGGACTTTGGAAGGTGCATGCGCGATGGCAGGTCTTTGGCAATTCGCATCGGCAGCGCTTGGTGCATCGACGCGCATGGCATTGACGGCGCAAGCAGCGCCGGTTTCACCGCAAGCGCCGGCAGATCGCTTCGCGGGCGAGGGCGATATCGTCCTTGTCGGCACGAAATCCGTATCGACTTCGAAATCGTCCAGCTCGTCGAAATCGACGTCGAGGAGCTGCTCCGGCGGCTCTTGCAGCAGTGACAGGGATCGCGACCGCGACAGAAGTACAAACGGCAGCACGTCGACCAGCACCAGCACCTCGACGAGCTCGTCCAGCAACTCGAATTCCAATTCGAACTCGAACTGATCGAACCCGTCTCAACGCTCCAGAGCCCGCTCCAGCCCGCTTCTCGCGGCGGCAACGCAAGCGGCTGCGTGGGAGACGGCCAGCTGGGGCCTGAGTGCCCCCTCTTTTGGATTTCTATTGGTTTGGCTTCGCTAAGCTGAACCGTCGCGAGGCTACCGCGCGGGTCGCCGATGCCGTTTGGAACTCGGCGCCCACCTTGGCGGGGCGGTCGATGCCATGGGTTCGCAACGCGGCTCCCCGGTGCCCATTTCCGGCATCCTTCGTTGCCTCGCATCTGGAGCGCGTTTTTCCTTCCCAATGCCTTATAACCGATTGACTAAGAAACATGACTATTCTAGTCAACATTGAACTTGACTCGAGAAGTCAACAATTCGCAGGCGCCGGTGACCGCCGCCCGCGGCGGCCAAAGCAGTGGGGCATATCGAGATGGCATTTCATCGTGGTGGCGACGTGGCTGGACGTGGCGGAGTCCTTTACCGGAGAAGGCTGATTGCAACGACCTGCCTGTCGACGCTGCTTTATGCAGGTCATGCAGCGGCACAGGAAAGCGGCGCTCCCGCATCGGACGGCACGACGGTGCTGGAGCAGATCAAGGTGAGCGACAAAGCCGCCCAAAGCGATTCCCAGGAGGACAGCAAGACGGTCGTGGCCAAGCGCAGCTCCGGCGCGACCAAGACGGACACGCCGCTGATCGAGACGCCGCGCTCCGTCTCGGTGGTGACACGCAAGGAGATGGAACAGCGTGGCGCACAGGACATCATCGAAGCGGTCCGCTACTCGGCCGGCGTGACGACCGGCGCCTATGGCTTCGATCCGCGTTTTGACCAGATCTACATCCGCGGCTACAGCACGACGACGATCGGCGACTACAAGGACGGCCTGCGCCAGCCATACATGAACTACGGCACCTTCCGCACCGACCCCTATTCGCTCGAACGTGTCGAGGTGATCAAGGGGCCGGTATCGGTCCTCTACGGCGCCGGCACGCCGGCCGGCATCATCAACAAGGTGTCGAAACTTCCCACCGAAGAGAAGATCCGCGAGGTAGAACTACTCTACGGGACGCAGGACAGGGCGCAGGCGGCATTCGATGCCAGCGGCCCGGTTCAGGAGGGCAGCAACGATTTTCTGTACCGGGTCGTCGGTCTGGCGCGGAACGGCGAAACCAATTTCGACATCGCCGACGACCGTTATTTCCTGCAGCCTTCGCTTACCTGGGCTCCGGATGCCGCCACGTCGTTCACGATCTACGGGCTGGTGCAGGCCGACGAGACCGACACCGACGTCGGAGCCGTGAAGGACCCGTCGGGAAAGATTCTCCAGCTGCGCTCCAGCGATCCGGACTATGACTATCAGAAGGTGCGGCAGCAGCAGATCGGCTACAGGTTCGAGCACGAGTTCGACGGCGGCATCACGTTGCGCCAGAACCTGCGCTATTCGCATCTGGACCTGCAGTCGCGCTATCTCAGCATCTACAGCTGGACCGGCACGGTCGCCCATCGCGGCGCGAGTTCGATCCGCGACGAGATGAACGTCTTCCAGGCCGACAACCAGCTCGAGGCCAAGTTCGACACCGGGCCGCTGGCGCACACGGTGCTGTTCGGTCTCGACTACACCAACGTGACGTCTTCCTTCGGCTACGGATTGGATCTCGTCACCAACCCGGCCTACGATTTCGATATCGCAAATCCTACCTATGGTGTCTCCGGCCCGACCCCGGATTACACTTTCACGCAGTCCGACGCGGATCTGCGGCAGACCGGCCTCTATGTGCTGGACCAGATCGAAATGGACAAATGGCGCTTCACGCTTGGCGGCCGTCAGACCTGGGTCGAGCAGACGCGCGTTCAGCTTCTGAGCGACGGCTCCGAGGATGTGAAGAAGGACGCTTTCAGCGTGCAGGCCGGCGCCCTCTATCTGTTCGACAACGGCGTCGCGCCTTTCGCCAGCTATGCGACCTCGTTCGAGCCGATCACCAACCAGTCGGTGTCGGGCGGCATCCTCAAGCCCCAGGAGGGCGAGCAGTTCGAACTCGGCGTCAAGTACCAGCCGCCGGAAACCGATATGCTGCTCTCGGCGGTCGCCTATCATCTTGTTGAGAAGAACAAGCCGGTCGTCGTCAACGCCAATCTGGGGACATACCGTTCGCTGGGCGAGGTGACCAGCAATGGTCTGGAGCTGGAGGCCCGCGCCGCCGTCATGGACGGGCTGGATGTGATCGCTGCCTATACCTACAACCATGCCGAAATCACAGCAGGCGACAGTGTCGGCAATGCGCCGGCCGTCACGCCCGAGCATGTGGCGACCCTCTGGGCGAACTACACATTTGATCAGAGCTCGACCGTTTCGGGGCTGTCGGTGGGGGCCGGGGTGCGGTTCCTCAGCGAGACCTATACGGACACCGCCAACACCAGCAAGAATGATGCGGCCATTTATCTCGATGCCTCCGCGTCCTATGATTTTGGCGCCATCGACAAGAAGTATGACGGCGTCACCGCGGCCTTTGCCGTGCGCAACATCGCCGATGACCGTGCGACGGTGTGCAACGAAGGCTATTGCTATCTCGGCCAGGGCCGCAACATGACGGCGTCGCTGAAGTATCGCTGGTAGGTTCCGTGCGCCCAGGCGATGGCCGGGCGTGATCGTTGCATGTCAGCATGATGGTGTGATGTAAGGCAGCCTCGGCTATCCAAGGCTGCAACGAGCATCGAACCAACCATGAGCGAATTCGATTTTGGCGCCCGCCGCGGTTCGGAATTCCGGCATCGCGGCTTCTGGGCGCTGTTTGCGGAACGGCATCCGGAAGAAAGGGCCAGGCTGGCTCGGCGCGGGCCCTGGTTCTGGCAGCGCGGGCTGCCGGACTTCGCACTGGTCCTTTCCATGTATGTCGCGCCGGCGCAGAACCATGTCGGCGTTTTCTTCGGTCGCAATGAGAAGTTCGGTGCTACGGAAGCCTGGTCGCGGTTGAAGCCGTTCCAGCCGGCGATCGAAGACAGGCTGAAGCTCAGGCCGGAACAGAGTTGCGACGGCCTCGGCATCAATTCGCTGTGGCGCGTGAACTGCTTCGCCGAGGACAACTGGCCGGCCATGGCCGACTGGCTGGTGACGGAGGCGTCGCGAATCGAGCGCGCCGTGATCGAGGTGCTCGGAGATGGCGACGACGGTCCATGAATCGCCTCGCCGCCATTGTTCGCCAGCCCTGCTTGCGCCTGCGGCCATCCCGATAGGATCGCGATGGCCGCAACCGGGTCAGGCCTAGTTTAGTTCGGCTTCGCCTGGTCGCGGCCGATCTCGTCCAGATGGTTTTGCAGCGTCAGATGGTCGAGCGCGTCCACAGGCAGGTTGGTGAACAGCGAGATGCGGTTGTTCAGCATGCGATAGGCATCGGCGAAGGCAAGGTGCATCTCGGCGTCGGTCCCCGCCGCCTTGGCCGGGTCTGGTATAGCCCAGAGCGCCGTCATAGGGTGGCCGGGCCAGATAGGGCAGGTCTCGTTCGCGGTGTTGTCGCATACCGTGAAGACAAAGTTCATTTCCGGTGCGTCAGGCGCTGCAAATTCGTCCCAGCCTTTCGAGCGGGCAAAACTCGTATCGTAGTTGAGGCTTTCCAGCAGTTGCAGCGCATAAGGATTTACCGTGCCTTTCGGCTGCGAACCGGCGGAGAAGGCCTTGAACTTGCCGGCGCCGATCCGGTTGAGGATGGCTTCCCCCATGATCGATCGCGCCGAATTGGCGTTGCAAAGAAACAGTACGTTGTAGAAATTGTCGCTCATCTCAAGACCTCCCTGGCAGGCGACTGGATGATTGGCCGGCAGTTCCGGCAGGTGCCGATGATGCCGACAGGGGCGACGTAGGAAGGTTTCACGACGGTTTGATGACAATCGTTCAAATAATAGTCTCGCGCATGCCCGACGATCGCTTCGCGTCGACGTGCTTGTGGCGTTCTGCATGTCGGCGGCCGTCAAAAAGAAGGCCGCGGCAATGAGTGCTCCTGAGCCCTTCGCAGGCGAAGGTGGCAAGGCAGGCCGCATGCCGGGCTTCTTCCGCTCGCGCTGGCAGGGCTCGGTGCCGCTCGATCGTCTGTTCTGGCGCGACCTGGTGCTTGTCGGCACGGCGATCAACATCGCATTGTCGGTGGTGGCGCTGATCCTGCTCGGGATGAAGCTGTCGCTCGCCGTGGTTCTGGCGGTGCATTTCCTGCCGGTGCCCTACAATATCTTCCTGACCTTTGCCGTCTGGCGCACCGCGGAAAAATCCGGTGGTGCCAAGGCCTCGCTGATGATGCTGGGTTCCGCGCTTTGGCTGATCCTGGTGGTCGTGGTCTGACAGGCACGTCTCAGATCATTGTTGCCGGCGAAGAAAAAGGCGGCCGAAGCCGCCTTCCATTCTGATCGACTTGCCGCTTATCTCTTTGCTTGGACGCAATTCCGGACGGAAAACCGTTCACACTTTTCCTGGAATTGCTCAGGCGGCCGGTTCGAATTTCAGCGCTACGCCGTTGATGCAATAGCGCAGGCCGGTCGGCGGCGGGCCGTCTTCGAAGACATGGCCGAGATGGCTGCCGCAGCGGGCGCAATGGCATTCGGTGCGGACCATGCCGTAGCTGCGGTCGATGGTGTTCTCGACGGAGCCCGGCACCGGATCGTTGAAGCTCGGCCAGCCGGTGCCGCTCTCGAACTTCAGCTTGGATTCGAACAGCGGCTGGTCGCAGCCGACGCAGGAAAAGGTGCCGGCGCGCTTCTCGTAGAGCAGGGCGCAGCTTCCCGGGCGCTCGGTGCCATGGTTGCGCATGACGGCATATTGCTCCGGCGTCAGCCGGGCGCGCCATTCGGCGTCGGTGCGGGTAACGGGGTAGGCGTGGGTGTCCATTTGATCTCCTCAGCCTTGGCGACTTGTTGTTGGTTGCAACCTATGTTCGCACCAACATAGGCATTTGTTACGGATTTTGCCCGCATTTTCGATCTTGTTTTCAGGCAATGGCTGCGAGATAGCGTGTGACCGAAGCGGCGAATGCCGCTTTCGCACCGCCGATGATGTTCTGGCCCCACCAGGCACCATAGATATGGTCGAACTCGAATGGCTCCAGCGCCACCGCGATGCGGCGTACCGCCGCCGCGTTGAGCGGAATCTGGTTCGGGTAGCTGTACATGAAGCTGACATGGCGGCGGGTCGGCGTGACTTGCAGGATGTCGCCGGACAGCAGGGCGTTGCCGCTGTCGCGCTTCCAGTGCATCACCTGGCCACCAGCAAAGTGGCCGCCGCAGCGGATAAGTGTCAGCAATGGATTGATGGCAAGCCTCTCGCCTTCCCAACTGACGATGGCAGGATGTGGCCGCATGATCCACTGACGGTCGTCGGCATGGAGGTAGATCGGCACGCCGCCAAACGCTTCGCTCCACTCGACCATCACCGAATAATAGTGAAAGTGCGAGATGGCGATGGCACCCAGGCCGCCACGCCGGTTGATCTCGGCCACCGCCTCGTCGCTTACCATCGAGATGCAATCCCACAGCACATTGCCGTGCGGCGTCTGCGCCAGCAGAGCCCGCTGGCCGATGGCGAAACGCGGCTCGATGCCGAAGGCGAGCACGCCGGCATCGTCCTTCATCACAAGCCGATGCGTGGCGGCGAGCTCTTCCGACGTGATCCAGGCCTGGCCCTCCCAGCGCACAAATTGACGCTCGTCCTCGCAGATCGGGCAGTGTTGCGGAGGCGCTTCGGTCGCTGCGAACTGGACACCACATTGCAGGCAGAGGAAGCAGGTCATGGTGGCTCCGGGAATTGCTCAGTGCTTACGCGAAAGCTGCTTCGTCGCGGCCTCGAGCCCGGCCAGCGTCAGCGGAAACATGCGGCCGCCGAAGATGTCGCGGATGATCGTGATCGAATGGGTAAAACCCCAGTTCTTCTGGTTTTCCGGGTTGAGCCAGACGGCATTCGGCCATTGCTGCAGCAGGCGAGCCAGCCAGATGGCGCCTGCCTCCGGATTCCAGTGCTCGACCGAGCCGCCGGGATGGGCGATTTCGTAGGGGCTCATCGAGGCGTCGCCGACTATGATCACCTTGTAGTCCGGCCCGTATTTGTGAAGCAGGTCGAAGGTCGGGATCGTCTCGGTGAGACGGCGGCGATTGTCCTTCCACACGCCCTCGTAGAGGCAGTTGTGGAAATAGAAATATTCGAGCTGGCGGAACTCGGCGCGAGCGGCCGAAAACAGCTCCTCGATGCCCCTGATGTGGTCGTCCATTGAGCCGCCGACATCGAAGAACATCAAGAGCTTCACCGCATTGCGCCGTTCGGGACGCGTCTTGACGTCGAGATAGCCGTGCTCGGCGGTGGCGTGGATGGTGCCGGGCAGGTCGAACTCTTCCTCGGCACCCTCGCGCACCCAGCGGCGCAGGCGCTTCAGCGCGATCTTGATGTTGCGGGTGCCGAGCTCGACGGCATCGTCGAAATTCCTGAACTCGCGCTTGTCCCAGACCTTCACAGCGCGGCGGTGGCGGCTTTCGTGCTGGCCGATGCGCACGCCTTCTGGATTGTAGCCATAGGCGCCGAAGGGTGAGGTGCCGCCGGTGCCGATCCATTTCGAGCCGCCCTGGTGCCGGCCTTTTTGCTCCTCAAGCCGCTGCTTCAAGGTCTCCATCACCTTGTCGAAACCGCCGAGCGCCTCGACCAGTTTTTTCTCCTCGTCGGTCAGATGCTTTTCGGCGAGCCGGCGCAGCCACTCCTCGGGGATGTCTGCGACGTCGATCGCGTCCGTCCCGGCCAGCGCCTCGACGCCCTTGAAGACATGCGCAAACACCTGGTCGAAACGGTCTATGTGACGCTCGTCCTTCACCAGGGTGGCGCGGGCGAGGTAATAAAAACCCTCGACGTCATAGTCGACCAGCCCGGCCTCCAACCCCTCCAGCAGCGACAGGTATTCCCGAAGCGAGACGGGAACCCGCGCGGCCTTCAATTCGAGGAAGAAGGCGATGAACATGGCGCTATCTACAGCAAATCGTACTCGATGAAGCCGGTCCGCCGCGCGACATGGTCGTAGAGTTTGCGCGCGGTGGCGTTGGTTTCGTGGGTCATCCAGTAGACGTTCTTGACGCCGATCTTGCCGGCCTCCTGCTTGACCGCTTCGATGAGGGCCGCACCCACGCCCTTGCCGCGCACCTCCGGGTCGGCGAACAGGTCCTGCAGATAGCAGTTGTTTTTGTCCGACCAACAGGAGCGGTGGTAGAGATAGTGGGTCAGGCCGACAGCCTTGCCGTCGAGCACGGCGATGAAACCCTTTGGCTCGAACTCGCCCGCCGTGAACAGCCGCTTCCAGGTAACGGCATAGACCTCTTCCGGCAGCTTGGTCTCGTAGAAGGTCAGGTAGGCGGTCCACAGGCGCTGCCAGTCGGCATGGTCGGACTGCGCCAAGGGGCGGACGGTGATCTCGGTCATTTCATTTCCTCCGAAGGTTCGGGCCTGAAGCTGCCTCCCTGTTCTGCTGCCGGCAACGGTCCACAGCCAGGAAAAGCACTACCCCTGCCGTCTCGCCATGAAGGCCAGGCGCTCGAACAGATGCACGTCCTGTTCGTTCTTCAGCAGTGCGCCGTGCAGCTTGGGTAGCGCGTTCTTCGGGTCGGCGCGCAGATCCTCCGGCGCGATGTCATCGGCAACCAGCAGCCGGATCCAGTCGAGCGCCTCGGAGGTCGATGGCTTCTTCTTCAGGCCCGGCACATCGCGGATCTCGAAGAACTGGGTCAGCGCCGCCCGCACCAGGTTCTGCTTGATGCCGGGATAGTGCACGTCGACGATTCTGTGCAGCGTGTCGACATCGGGAAAGCGGATGTAGTGGAAGAAGCAGCGGCGCAGGAAGGCGTCCGGCAGTTCCTTCTCGTTGTTGGAGGTGATGATGACGATCGGCCTGACCGCAGCTTGGATCGTCTCGCCGGTCTCGTAGACGAAGAACTCCATCCGATCGAGTTCCTGCAACAGATCGTTGGGGAATTCGATGTCGGCCTTGTCGATCTCGTCGATCAAAAGCACGACCTTCTTGCCGGCCGCAAACGCCTCCCACAGCTTGCCGCGCTTGATGTAGTTCCTGATGTCGTTGAAGCGGTCGTCGCCGAGCTGGCTGTCGCGCAGCCGCGAAACGGCGTCGTACTCGTAGAGGCCTTGCTGCGCCCTTGTGGTCGACTTGACGTGCCATTCGATCAGCTCGAGGCCGAGCGCTGCCGCCACCTGGCGGGCGAGTTCCGTCTTGCCGGTGCCGGGCTCGCCCTTGACCAGTAATGGCCGTTCCAGCGCGATCGCGGCGTTAACCGCCACCATCAGATCCTTGTCGGCGACATAGGCCGCCGTGCCTTCGAAACGCATTTTGGCTCCTTGGTTCGATCGAGCCGACCGTAAGGAGGCGGCCTGGCCGGCGCAAGGGTGGGTTGGCGGTGGCGGGGGCCTGAACCCAGCGTGGAAAGAATGCCGTCTCTCTGGCGCTTGGCCGCCCATCGGCCTATATTGGGGTCGGCGGTCTGCGCTTCCCGGCAGGAGACACTTTTCCCCGGGGCCTTAACGATCCTTAGGGAGCTGTCCCTGGGAAGACCCGTGGGTTTTCTCACACGGCGCCCACCTACTTTGTAGGCACCCGGGATCGACTTCTCCACCGGTTGTGTGGATCGTCACTTGTCGCAAGGCAGCCGCACATTCCGGTGGATCATGCGGTAGAAAACGTCGCTCCCAACACTTCATCCAGATCTGACCTTTTCTACCTTGGCCGCATGACATCTTCGAGAGTCCTGAAAAAACAGCTGCGCAAGGAAGCGCTTGGGCGTCGCGATGCGCTCGACGAATTCTGGCGGGTGGAAATCGCGCTCGAAATGGCCGAGACCGCGCGCGACCAGATCGCCGTCGAACCGGGCCAGATCGTCTCCGGCTTCTGGCCGATGCGTTCGGAAGTCGACGTCCGACCGCTGATGTTTGCCTTGCGCGAAAAGGGCGCTAGGCTTTGCCTGCCGGCGATCCTCGACAAGACCACCATCGTCTTTCGTGAGCTGGTGCGGGGCGTGCCGATGGTCGAGATGGGGTTCGGCACGGTCGGCCCGCATGAGGAGGCTGCTGTGCTCGATCCTGCGGTGATGCTGGTGCCGCTCGCCGCTTTCGATGCGCGCGGCCACCGCATCGGCTACGGTGCCGGCTACTATGACCGCGCCATCGCCAAGCTCGTCGACAAGGGCCAGCCGCCGCGGCTGATCGGCATCGCCTTCGATTGCCAGGAGGTGGCACAGGTGCCGGATGAGAACCATGACGTGGTCATTCCGGAAATACTGACCGAGAGCGGGCTGCGTCGCTTCGATAGATGATGATCTGCTTAACGCGATTCTAAGACATTTCGGATAGTACTTCTGCAATACAATCCGATTCGATGGCAGCAATAGCTGTGGTCTTAATGCGTTTCCTCCTGATGCCGTTCGCTCTGATCGCGGTAGTGCTGTTTGCGATGGGATTGCACATCACCGGAACCACCCTGTATCACAAAGCCGCCTGGTATCAGACGGTCGCCACCGTGACGGATGTCGATCCCTACACTGAAACGAAAAGAAACGGCCTAACGATAGATGGCATCAATGTCGCCGTTACCTATGTGGTTGACGACGCGCCGATGACTTGGTCCGGAAAGGGAAAGATCATCGGTCTTTATGCGGCGTCCATAGGCGACAAGGTAGAATTGTACTACGACCCTGCCGATCCATCGAACCTCGATACCGCCGCAATGAACGGCTGGCGCGTTGGGCTGTTGCTCATTGCCGCTACCGGGGGTTTCAGCGCCTTCTACGTCTGGTTCTTCTGGCTACGCCGGCGGAACGCGCCGTAGACGCCGCCTAGCCCGATCGCGTTGCGGGCGCGCAGGTGCCGGATGAGAATCACGGCGTGATCATTCCGGAAATAGTCACCGAGAGCGGGTTGCGTCGCTTCACCCCGCAATTGTAGATAGTCTTGGGGTGCATGGTCTTTTGCGGAAAGTCATGCAGCTGGTGCTTCATGGACTTTCGGCTCGGGATCTTATGAGACTTCTCTTCCTCGGCGACATGGTTGGCAAGACTGGACGCACGGCGGTGTGGGAACAACTTCCCGGCCTGATCGCCGACTTCAAGCTCGACTTCGTCATCGTCAATGGCGAGAATGCCGCTGGCGGCTTCGGCATCACCGAAGAGATCTTTCGCGACACGATCGCGGCTGGAGCCGACGTCGTCACCACCGGCAACCATGTCTGGGACCAGCGCGACGCTTTGGTGTTCGCGCCGCGCGAGGAGCGTTTCCTGCGCCCATCCAATTTCCCCAAGGGAACGCCGGGGCGCGGCTCCGGCGTCTACATCGCCAGGAACGGCGCGCGCGTGCTGGTCGCCAACATCATGGGCCGCGTGTTCATGCACCCCGAGCTCGACGATCCGTTCCAGGCCGGCGAGCGCGAACTGGCGGCATGCCCGCTCGGCGAACAGGCCGATGCGGCGGTCATCGACTTCCACGCCGAGGCGACCTCCGAAAAAATGTGCTTTGCGCATTTCGTCGACGGCCGTGCCAGCCTCGTCGTCGGCACCCACACCCACCAGCCGACCGCTGACCACCAGATCCTCAATGGCGGCACCGGGTACATGTCCGACGCCGGCATGTGCGGCGACTATGATTCCTCGCTCGGCATGGACAAGGAGGAGCCGCTCAACCGGTTCCTGTCGAAAGTGCCGAAAGGGCGGTTCGAGGCGGCGAACGGACCGGCGACCCTATGCGGTGTCGGCGTCGAGATTTCCGATCGCACCGGGCTGGCCGAGAAGATAGCGCCGTTTCGTCGCGGGCCGCGGCTCGAGGAAACTGCGCCATCCTTCTGGTCGTGACATTGATATGAGCGTTGGCAGTCCCTAACTGCCGACGAACTCCGCCAAACTGCTCTAGATCGTAGAGGGGACGACCTCCATGCAGCTCATCGAATTCCTGGCGCCGCATTTTGCCTTTGTCTCGGACCCGACCGCCTGGGTCGCGCTGCTGACACTGGTGGTGCTGGAGGTCGTGCTCGGCATCGACAATCTGATCTTCATCTCGATCCTCACCAACAAATTGCCGGAAGCGCAACGCGCCCGCGCGCGCCGGCTTGGCATCTCGGCGGCGCTGATCATGCGGCTGGTGCTGCTTGCCACCATCTCGATCATCGTCCAGCTGACGACGCCGGTGTTCACCGCGCTTGGCCACGGATTTTCCTGGCGCGACCTGATTCTGATCGCCGGCGGCCTGTTCCTGGTCTGGAAGGCGACCAAGGAAATCCACCACACGGTCGATCCCGACGACCACAAGGACACGATGCTTGGCGAGACGCTGCAGATATCGCTTGCCGGCGCCATCTTCCAGATACTGCTGCTCGATCTCGTCTTCTCGATCGATTCGATCATCACCGCCGTCGGCATGACCGACGAGATTGCCATCATGTACATCGCCGTGATCGTGGCGGTCACCGTGATGATGCTGGCGGCCGGGCCGCTCGCCGACTTCATCGCCAAGAACCCGAGCATCGTCATGCTGGCGCTGGGCTTCCTTTTGATGATCGGCATGACACTGATCGCCGACGGCATGGGCTACCATGTGCCCAAGGGCTACATCTATGCCGCCATGGGGTTTTCGGCACTGGTCGAGGGCCTCAACATGTTGGCGCGGCGGCGGAGGAAGGCAAGGTCCGGCGGCGGGCACTGAAGCTGCAATTCCGGACGGAAAACCGCTACACACTTTTCCGGAATTGTTCTTAGCTTGCTGGCACGCCCTTCGGATGGCGATCGCTGATCAGCCTCAGCGTCAGACCCTGCTCCAGCCAGCCCTTGGCGCTGGCCAGCACGAGTGAGAAGCCGCCGGTCGAATCGATCGCCTGCCTGACCTGTTCGTCACCACTGCCGGCGAAGCCGAAATTGCGGACCTCGAGAAAGGTGGCGTTGCCTGGCATTTCGGTGAAGGTCCAGACCACCGTTGTTTGTGGATCGCTCCACTGCATGACGATCTTCTTGTCCTTGACGATCTCGCTGACATCGACCGCCGTCGAGACTCCGTACATGCGCCACTCCCACTGAACCGGCTTGCCTGCGTCCAGCCGGCCGCTGCCGTGAGTGAACCAGAACTTCGTGGTGACGGCCGGATCGACGATCGCTTCAAACACCTCGGCAACAGGCCGCCTGATCAGCATGGCAGTTTCGGCGGTTGGCGCTTCGTGGATTTCCATGACGGTCTCCTTTCAGGCTTTGGGGTTCACCATGCGTCGGGTTCGCGCACCATGTGGATGATGCCGACCGGATTGGTGATCCAGAAGCCATGGAAACCTTCGCCCAAGGGCTCGATGGCGTCACAGCGCACAATGCCGGCCTTGGCGAAATGATCCGCGGCCACCGGGAAATCGTCTGTGAACAATTCCAGCCAGATTTCGGCCTGGCTCATCATCGGCGCTTCATCGATCCACAGGCGGTTGGGGCCGAGTTCGAAGCCGATTGCCGGCGCCTTGGTGGTGAATGGCTTCAGGCCGACGACGTCGCGGTAGAAAGCGATCGTCGCCTCATACTGGTGCGGCGGAACTTTCATGGCGATGTTGACGCCGCCGGTGATTTTCGTGGTCATTGCTGGCTCCACTTCCTGCGTTCAGATGTTGTTTCTTCATCAGCCGGCGCGGCCCGCGCTCGCTACGCCAGATTGACCTGCCAGGAGACTCCGAACCTGTCGTTCAGCCATGCGAAACGGCGGCTGAAGCCATAATTGTCGGGCGGCATCAGGAACGCGCCGTCCTTTTCCATTGTCTCGACAATGCAGTTCAGCTCCTGCTCGGAGGAACAATCCACGTAGAGCGAGGCCGACGGCGTGAAGGTGAAGGCATGGTGGACGGGGCTGTTGTAGACCATCACTTCCAGGCCGCCGATGGACACACGTGCCAGCTTGAGCGTTCCTTCAGGGCCGTCTTCGCCGGGGCCGTAACGGGTGACGTCAAGGACGCTGCTGTCGGGAATGGTCTCGCAGTAGAGGGTCATCGCCTCCTCAGCCTTGCCCTCGAACATCAGGAATGGCGTTACTCTCTTCATCGCAGGCCTCCGTCTTCATCACGGTCGCTCAGATATTGGTCTCGTTGGCGGGTTCGCCCTTCATCTCGCTGCGGTAATAGCCGTCGCGCAAATTGATGCCGTATTCGACATAGGCCTTCATGCAGGCCAGCATCTGCGACCAGCCTTCGCAATTGAGGTAGGACTTCTTCAACCCGACCTCGCCCTCGTGCCAGCCGCTTTCGGCGATGGTGACGAAGGTGCCACCGTCGTCCAGCGGCTCGAAATTCATTTCGATGCGCGTCTTATAGGCCGGCTTGCCGTCGGCGTCGGTAGCATCCCAACGCAGCACGATGCGGCTGTCTTTCGCGACCTCGTCGACTTCGACAGGCACCGTCTTCCACCATGTTACGGTAGTGCCCGCCACCAGCGGTGCGCTGGCGCCGCCTATGGTGGTGAAGTAGCCGCTGAGCTTGTTCGGATTGACGACCGCGTCGAAGACTTCGTCGACCGGTTTGCCGATGCGTCCGGAGATCCTGAATCCAAGGGACATATCCACAGCTCCTTCCTTGATCTGCCCGACAATATGTTATAGAAACATAACATGTCAAGCCGATCGCAAGACGACAATGTTTTCAAGGCGCTGGCGCATCCACGCCGGCGCGAATTGCTGGACCAGATGAAGGACGCGCCGCGCACCACCGGCATGCTGTGCGAGGCCTTTCCCGACATGGACCGCTGCACCGTCATGCTGCACCTCAAGGTGCTGGAGGAGGCCGAGCTGATCGTGGCGCGGCGCGAGGGGCGCGAGCGCTGGAACCATCTCAACGCGCTGCCGATCAAGCAGATCCATGACCGCTGGATCAGTCAGTATGCCGGCCACGCGATCAGCATCATCGACCGGCTGAAGTCCGATCTCGAGGGCTGAACGGCTGCGGGCCAGGCCCGTCGGGCTGATCCCGCCCATGTCGCCAACGGCGCGGCTGGACGAATTGAGCCGATTTATTTATAAGCCGGCCATTCCGACAGAGATCGCCGTATGTCCAATCGGGCGTACCAGGGGCGTTCTGAAATTTGAATTCGAGCATTTTCGCAAACGCCGGGTGAATCCGCCCGGCCGCAAATGCTCTAGCCGAAGACGACAGGGGTGCCATGGCTGGCCATTCACAATTCAAGAACATCATGCACCGCAAGGGCCGCCAGGACGCGGTGCGGTCGAAAATGTTTTCCAAGCTGGCGCGCGAAATCACCGTCGCCGCCAAGACCGGGACGCCGGACCCGTCGATGAATCCGCGCCTGCGCCTTGCCGTGCAGAACGCCAAGGCGGTGTCGATGCCGAAGGACAACATCCAGCGCGCCATCAACAAGGCGTCGATGGGCGACGCCGAAAACTACGAAGCGGTGCGCTATGAAGGCTACGGGCCGGGCGGCGTGGCGCTGATCGTCGAGGCGCTGACCGACAACCGCAACCGTTCGGCCTCGAACGTGCGCGCGGCCTTCACCAAGGCCGGCGGGGCGATGGGCGAAACCGGCTCGGTGTCGTTCATGTGGGATCGCGTCGGCGAAATCTATTATCCGGCATCAGTCGGCAGCGCCGAAAAGGTCATGGATGCGGCGATCGAGGCCGGCGCCGACGACGTGCAGTCGGACGAGGAAGGCCACACCATCTATTGCGCCTTCGAAAATCTCGGCGAAGTCTCCAAGGCGCTGGAAGGCGCGCTCGGCGAGGCTGAATCGGTGAAGCCGATCTGGCGGCCGCAGAACAATATCCCGGTCGACGAGGAGCGCGCGCAGTCGCTGATGAAGCTGGTCGCCACGCTCGAGGACGACGACGACGTGCAGAGCGTCTACGCCAATTTCGAGGTCGACGACGAGACCATGGCGAAACTCAGCGCGGCGTGATGAGCGAAACGCCGCTGCCCACCATCCGCATCACATATTGCACGCAGTGCCAGTGGCTGCTGCGCGCCGGCTGGATGGCGCAGGAACTGCTCTCCACCTTTGGTACGGATCTGGCCGAGGTGACCCTGGTGCCCGGCACCGGCGGCATCTTCACCATCAGTTGCAACGACACGCTGGTCTGGGACCGCAAGCGCGATGGTGGCTTTCCGGACGCCGCAAAGCTCAAGCAATTGGTGCGCGACGTCATCGATCCGGATCGCGATCTCGGCCATGCCGACCGCAAGGGCCACACGTCAAAGGATGACACGCAAAAAAACCCCGCCTGAAGCAGTGTCTTTTGCATTTTGGGCCGTCATTTTCAGAGCAATGCGAGAATGAAGCAGGCCATCGCGTCGATCGCGGTGACAGTGCGGACATGGTTCCACATCACCCAGTTGGTCAGATAGTTCGTCCACACGGTGGCGCCGTTGGTGCTGGCCGGATCGACCGCGGCCAACCCATCGTTGAGCGGTACGTTGAAGACCATGGTAACGATCGGGTTGCCGACGAGATAGAGCAGCGCGCCGGCGAGCAGCCAGAACGAGCCCGGCTGGCCCCAGCCGATGATCGCGCCGGCAATGAGCACCAGGCAGACCAGCCCGGTGCCGAAAAGCGCGGTCATGAACAGCGGCGTAATCACGGTGATGTTGATCGAATTCATGGCAGCGATGCCGCCCGCGGCGGGCAGGCGGGCAAGCGCCGGCATGACGAAGTTGGAAAAGGCGAAGAAGACGCCGCCGACGATGCCCGAACCGAGCGCGGCGATGAAGATGAGGGTGGGAAGAAGCTTCGCGATCATGTCAGTTGCTCCAGATGCCAGAGGCCGCGGTTTCGGTTGTATAGGCGGAAAAGTCTTTTGGCGCACGGCCGAGAACGCGTTGGACGCCGTCGGCCAGCGCCTCGTTGCGGCCGTCGAGCACCTCGGTGAAGAGCTCGTTGAGCAGCCAGGCAAACTCGGCCGGCAGCTCGTGCGCGGCGATTGCGGCGGCGAACTCGGCATGCGAAATCTGCTTGAAACGGATGTTGCGGCCGGCGGCCCTGCCGATCTCGGCGATTGCGTCGGCGAAACTCAGCAGCCGCGGTCCGGTCAGTTCATAAAGCTGGCCGACATGCCCTTGCTGGGTAAGCGCCACCTCGGCAGCGTCGGCGATGTCGTCTGCATCGACAAAAGGTTCTCCGACATTGCCGACCGGCAACGCCACCTCGCCTTCGAGCAAGGGGCCAAGCAGAAAGCTCTCACTGAAGTTCTGGGCAAACCAGGCACAGCGCAGGATCGTCCAGTCGGCGCCCGAAGCCTTCAGTATCTGTTCGGCGCGCTGGGCCTCGGTTTCGCCCCGCCCCGACAGCAGCACCAGCCGCGTGATGCCGTTTTGCACGGCAAGATTGGCGAAAGCGCCGACCGCTTCAGCGGCACCCGGCACGGAAAGATCGGGATAGTAGCTGATGTAGACGGCGCCCACGCCCTGCATTGCCGGGGCCCAGGTCGCGCTGTCTTCCCAGTCGAAAGATGGGGCGCCGGAGCGTGAGCCGATGCGCACCGGAAGGCCACGCGCCGTCAGCCGCTCGGCGAGGCGGCGGCCGATCTTACCGGTGCCGCCAAGGATCAAGGTCGGATGTTTTGCTGTGTCAGTCGTCATCTCGGCTTCCTCTATTACAAATATGAGTAATCCTCACATTTGCAAAACGTGATAAACCCTCGTATTTTGCGAGTCAAGCCAGTTTGTCGAAGAATGTTTCCGGAGAGAGCCATGGAAGGCAGGTCCGCCGTGTCGCCGCAACAGGATGGGCAGGTTACATCGCCGCGCCGGGCGCCCAGCCAACAGCGCAGCCGCGAGCGGGTCGAGCGGATGCTGGCCGCGGCCTCGGCGTTGATCGCCGAGCAGGGCAGCGACGCCATGCGCATGGGCGAGGTGGCGGAGAGGGCTGGCGTGTCGATCGGCTCGCTCTACCAGTTTTTCCCGGACAAGCGGGCGATCGTCTGGGCGCTGGCCGAGCGCTACACCGCCGAAAGCCAGGCCTGTATCGCGGCCGCGCTGAAGGATGTCGGCGACGCCGAAGGCTTGCGGCAGGCGTTTTCGGAGCTGGTGGACATCTATTACCGGCTGTTCCTGGCCGAACCGGTGATGCGCGACATCTGGTCGGGCACGCAGGCCGACAAGGCGCTGCGCGAACTGGAGCTCGCCGACAGCCGCGCTAATGCCGAATTCCTCATCGCGGTGCTGAGGCGGCTGCGTCCGGCCGCCGACCCGGTGGCGCTGGAGACGACGGCGTTTTTCGTTTGGCAGATGGGCGAGGCCGCCATGCGGCTGGCGATCTCTGTCGATCGAGAGGAAGGCGACAGGCTGGTCGCGACCTACAAGCGCATGGCGCTGCGCGAACTGCTTGCAGAGTAGGCTGCGACCTCGGCTGAGAAGCGGCAAGGCTCAGACAACAAAAAAACCCGCCTCGAAGGCGGGTTTTTGATTCGTGAAGGACCGATGCGGCTTAGATGCCGAAGCCTTCGAAACGCTTCTTGAACTTCGACAGACGGCCGCCGCGGTCGAGCAGGGTCTGCTGGCCGCCGGTCCAGGCCGGATGGGTGGTCGGGTCGATATCGAGGTTCATCGTATCGCCTTCCTTGCCCCAGGTCGAACGGGTCATGTATTCGGTGCCGTCGGTCATGACGACCTTGATCGTGTGGTAGTCGGGATGGATGTCGGTCTTCATGGTTCTGTTCCTGGCTCGCAGGCGCTGTCGACGGGCCGATGGCCTGCGTCGATGCGCCCCTTTTTAAAACTCGAAGCCGCAGCTATTGAGGAGCCACGGCTTCTAAAACGGTCGGCGAGCCTATACATCAGCCGGAATTGAATCACAAGGCCGCGGCAGGCGCATATTGAAAGCGCCCCACCTGGAAGCGGCCAGAGGAAACGGTCATGGCGGATATCAGCGGCGAGGAAGACGGGCGCCGGCGCTCGCTCGGGCCGCTGAGGCGTCTTTTTCCCTACATTACCCGCTACCGCAAAATGGTCATCGGCGCGGTCATCTCGCTGGTCGTCGCCGCTGCGACGACGCTGGCCTTGCCGCTCGCCGTGCGGCGCATGATCGACCATGGCTTTTCCGCGTCCGATTCCAGTTTCATCGCCGAATATTTCGCCATGCTGGTGGTGATGGCCGCCTTGCTGGCGGCGGCTTCGGCCAGCCGCTACTATTTCGTCATCACGCTCGGCGAGCGCGTCGTCGCCGACATCCGCAGCGATGTGTTTGCCCATGTCACGACGCTGTCGCCGGCCTTCTTCGACACCGCACAGTCGGGCGAGATCGTGTCGCGGCTTGCCGCCGACACCACGCAGGTGAAATCAGCGGTCGGCGCTACCGCCTCGGTGGCGCTGCGCAACGTCATCCTCGGCCTCGGCGCGGTGGCGATGATGGTCGTCACCAGCCCGAAACTGTCAGGCCTGGTGATTGCCGCGATTCCCGTCATCGTGCTGCCGCTTGTTGCCTTCGGGCGCTCGGTCAGGCGCAAGTCGCGGCAGGCGCAGGACACGCTGGCCGACGCCACCGCCTATGCCAGCGAGCAGATCGGTGCGGTGCGCACGCTGCAGGCCTTCACCAACGAAAAACTGGTCACCGGCAAGTTCTCCGGTGCTGTGGAGGCCGCCTTCGAGGCGGCGCGGGCCTCGATCTTCGCCCGCTCCTTCCTGACCTTCTTCGCCATCTTCATGATCTTTTCCTCGGTCGTGGCGGTGCTCTGGTTTGGCTCGCGCGACGTGTTGGCTGGCACGCTATCGCCGGGCACGCTCGGCCAGTTCCTGCTCTATTCGGTGTTCGCCGCCGGCGCGCTCGGCGCGCTATCGGAGGTCTGGGGCGAGCTTGCCCAGGCGGCGGGCGCGGCGGAGCGGCTGACCGAGATCCTGGCCGAAAAGCCCGCCATCCAGTCGCCGGCCAATCCCGCGCCGCTGCCGGTGAAAGCGAAAGGCGCGATCAGCTTCGACGACGTGTCCTTCTCGTATCCGGCAAGGCCCGACCGCGCCGCCGTCCATGGCCTGAGTTTTCAGATCAAGCCCGGCGAGACGGTGGCGATCGTCGGCCCCTCGGGCGCCGGCAAGAGCACGGTGTTTTCGCTGATCCTGCGCTTCTATGACCCCGAGACCGGCCGCATCGTCATCGACGGTGTCGACCTGCGCGAGGCCGATCCCGCTAGTGTCAGGGAGCGCATCGCGATCGTACCGCAGGACGTCACCATCTTCGCGGCCAGCGCGCGCGACAATATCGGCTTCGGCCGGCCTGGCGCCAGCGAGGCCGAGATCGAGGCGGCGGCAAAGGCCGCCCTTGCCGACGAGTTCATCCTGAAACTCGAAAAGGGCTATGACAGCCAGGTCGGCGAGCGCGGCGTGACCCTGTCCGGCGGCCAGCGCCAGCGCGTGGCGATTGCCCGCGCCATATTGCGCGATGCGCCGATCCTGCTGCTTGACGAGGCCACCTCGGCGCTCGATGCCGAAAGCGAGACACTGGTGCAGACGGCGTTGGTACGGCTGATGCAGGGCCGCACGACTTTAGTCATCGCCCATCGCTTGGCGACGGTGCTGAAGGCCGACCGCATCCTGGTCATTGAAGGCGGCTGCGTCGTCGAGGAAGGCACGCACCAAAGCCTCGTCGCCAAGGGCGGCATCTATGCGCGATTGGCCAAACTGCAGTTCGAGACCGGCGCCAGTGCCTTCAAGGGTGCGGCCGAGTAGCCCACGTTATCCGGCGCGTGGCTAATGCCAGATCGCCTTCGCTGCTACACGGCACCGTATCTCTTGCGCAGATGGTCGGTGAAATACACGGCATTCAGCTTCTCGCCGGTGGCGCGTTCGAGCAGGTCCGGCGTCGACCAGCGCGACCCTTGCGACCAGATTTTTTCACGGCGCCAATCGTTGATGGTACTGAAATCCCCCTTGGCGAGATCCCCGTCGGCTGAAGGATGTTCGCTGGTCAGCGTCGCCCATTGCTGCGCCGCCATCATGGCGCCCAGCGTGTAGGACGGGAAATAGCCGAAGGCGGCGCCTGGCCAATGCACGTCCTGCATCGGGCCGTCGGCGGGGTTGTCGATGGTCGACAGGCCGAGATAGTCGCGCATCTTGGCATCCCATGCTTCGGGCAGGTCCGCCGCTTCCAGCCGTCCCGACACAAGCTCCTGTTCCAGCTCATAGCGCAGAATGACGTGCAGCGGGTAGGTGACCTCGTCGGCATCGACGCGGATCAGGCCGCGGTCGACCCGGTGCACATGTGGCAGGATGTCGTCGATCGACCAGGCCTCGCCGAGATGCTTTTCGACCACCGGTAGCGCCCAGCGCCAGAAGGCCGGGTTGCGGCCGATCTGTTTTTCGACGAACAGGCTCTGGCTTTCATGCACCGCCATGCCCCGCGCCTTACCGAGCGGCCAATGCGACCAAGCCTTGGGCAGGTTCTGCTCGTAAAGCGCATGGCCGGTCTCGTGCAAGACGCCCATCAGCGCCGACAGGAAATCCGACGTCTTGTAGCGGGTGGTGATGCGCACGTCGCTCGGCACGCCGCCGCAGAAGGGATGATGCGACACCGACAGCGAGCCATGGGTCAGGTCGAAACCGACGGCCGCCATCATGGCGAGGCCAAGCTCGCGCTGCCTGTCGATCGCATAGCTGCCGGAGAGCGGCTTCAGCGGATGCTTTGCCAGGCGCTCTTCCTGCACGGCCAGCGCCTCGGGCACAAAGCCCTTCAGAAAAGTCTTCAGCTCGGCGAACACCGGCGTAATGTCGGCGGCGCGATTGCCGGGATCGTACTGTTCCATCAGCGCGTCGTAGGGGTCGAGGCCGAGCACGTCGGCGCGCAATGCCGCCTCCTCGCGCACCAGGGCGACTACGCCCTCCAGCGCCGGCAGGAAGCCTGCCCAGTCGTTCTTGGCGCGCAGATCGCGCCAGAGTTGTTCGGAGCGCATGCGCGCCGTCGTCTGGCGCTCGACAAACTCGACCGGCAGGCAGGTCAGGTTGGTGTATTGTCGGCGCAACTCCCTGACCGCCGCCTGCTGTTCCTCGTTCAGCACCTCTTGTTCCGCAGCGGTGATCCAGTCTGATATTTCGGGCGCCGTCGCCCGGGCGTGGAGCATGCCGGCAAGCGCCGACATCGCCTCGGCGCGCTTCTCGCCGCCGCCGATCGCCATATGCGTCGCCTCGTCGGCGCCGAGGATGGCAAGCGCATGCTCCAGCGCTTCGAGCTTGTGGCCGAGGTCGTCGAGTTTTTGAAAGGACATGGCAGGTTCCGGTCTGGTCGGCTTCGATTGGCTGGCGGGAAAAGATACCAACATGCCGGGGTTGGCAACCCTGAGCCTCGCGCGGCCTAAGCTCAAGGCATCTTGCGCAGCGAGGCCCGTGCATGATCAATGCTGGCTGGCCGCAAAGACGGCAACGGAGGGGCAGAATGATCGGTAGCATTCTGGTCGGGCTGGTGGCGCTGATCCACTGCTACATCGTCTATCTGGAGATGGTGCTGTGGGATACGCCGCGCGGCCACAAGGCGTTCGGCCTGACGGCGGACTTCGCCAAGGCGTCCAAGGTGCTCGCCGCCAACCAGGGGCTCTACAATGGCTTTCTCGCCGCCGGCCTGATCTGGGGCCTCACGCTCGGGGCGGCCGGCTTCCAGATCAAAGTGTTCTTCCTGCTCTGCGTCGCCCTGGCGGGCCTCTATGGCGCGGCGACCGTCAGCAGGAAGATCCTGTTCATCCAGACCGTGCCGGCCGTTCTTGCCCTGATCGTGCTCTGGCTGGGCTGGTAAAAAAGGCGCCCTTGGGACGGGTTCCCTCGAGCGCCAGGTGGTCCCTTCCTCTGTTCCGGTGATCAGCCGTTCGGATAGTGGCCGCCGTCGGCGCCGTCGCCCATCAGGAAGCCGGTGCCCGTGTCGCTCCGCAGCGCCTGGTCGACATTGTCGAGCCGGCGCAGCAAATCATGATACTGCGCAGCCGGTATCCTGCCATGATCCGCGGCGGCCGTTCTTGCGGCAGCCTGGCTGATATGGGCGGCGCGCATGTGCAGCGTCTGCGCCTCGGACGGCGTGATCGTGTTCGCCTGCCTTGCATCGGTGATGCCTTCGTCGACGCCCTTCACTTGTTCGATCAGGCCGGTTATGCGCGGGCCGACCATGTCGGTCGGGTCCGTTGCGTCGAGAGCGCCCTTGTGATGTCCGGCGGCATAGGCGCCGGCCAAAGGAACCGCCACGAGAAAGGCGGCGATCGTTGCAGTCCTGATTGTTGTCCTGGGAGCAAAAGAGCGCATGGCTGCGTCCTCCTCTTAACATGGAAGGGGCGATTGCTGCGCCCAACTTCCGGTCACAGGCCGTCCGGTTCCGTCGCGTCGCGATGATGGGTGTCATCGCCGGCGGTTCTCGGCCTCCGCAGCGGAAACTAGTAGCGCTCGGCGACGAAGTGTAATTAAAAAAAGATAATCTTTTCAGGCCTTGCCGGCCTAATGTCTGCGCCCTAGCGTTGAGCCGGCGAACAAATTCGCGTGATGCGCGATCACCGTTCGGTGAGCTTCAGTTCAATCCGGCGGTTCTTGTTGCGCGCCTCGTCAGTGTCGGCGGGGTCGAGCGGCTGGAACTCGCCGAAGCCGGCGGCAACCAGCCGGTTGGCCGGCACGCCATTCTCGATCAGGAACTTCACCACCGAGGTCGAGCGTGCCGTCGACAGGTCCCAATTGTCGCGGTAGCGGCCGGTGCCGGACAGCGGCTTGTTGTCGGTGTGGCCGTCGACGCGCAGCACCCAGTTGATCTCCGGTGGGATCTCCTTCTGCAGTTCGATGATGGCGTCGGCGAGCTTCTTCATCTCGACCTTGCCGGCATCGTTGATCACCTCGGAGCCGGTCGGAAATAGCACTTCCGACTGGAAGACGAAACGGTCGCCGACGATGCGGATGTTCTCGCGGTCGGCGAGGATTTCACGCAGTCTTCCGAAGAAATCGGAGCGGTAGCGGTTCAGCTCCTGGACGCGCTGCGCAAGTGCGACGTTGAGGCGGCGGCCGAGATCGGCGATCTTGGTGTTGGAGTCGCGGTCGCGCGTCTCGGACACGTTGAGCGCGTCCTCGAGCGCGCCGATCTGCTTGCGAAGTGCTGCGATCTGCTGGTTGAGGATCTCGACCTGGCTCAGCGCCTGCTGGCTGATCTGGCGCTGGTTGTCGAGTTCGCCCGACAGGGCCGTGGCGCGCTGAGTGGCCGCATCGCCGGCGCCAGCGCCTTGCGCCAGCAATTGCTGGAGCCGGCTCTTTTCCGCCTCCGACGCCGACAGCGAGGCCTGCAAATTGGCCAGCGAATCCTCCTTGTCCTGCGTCGATGAGCGCTCAAGCGCCAGAAGCTGGGTCAGTTCGTTGATCTGCGAGTTGAGGCGGTTGAGCACAGTGTCCTTGCCGGAGATTTCGCGGCCGAGCAGGAACTGCGCCAGCACGAACACGGTGAGCAGGAACATGATCGCCAGGAGCAGCGTCGACAGCGCGTCGACGAAGCCCGGCCAGTAGTCGATGCGGCGATCGGAGCGCCGCGCGCGCGCCAATGCCACGTCAGTGCACTCCCTGCTTCTTCAGGGCGTCGGCGATCTTTTCCAGCGTGTTGCGCATCGCCTTCTGCTCGTCGGACTGGGCTTCGACCCAGTCGCGCATGATCTGCTGTTCGGAGCGCATGTTCTTGACAAGACCGGAGATGCCGTCGGCAAGATTGGCCATGGCGGTGGCGACGCGCGGATTGGAGCCGCCGCCATTCTCTTGCAGGCTGCGCAGCCTTTCCGACAACAGGCGGATCTCGTCGGAGGGTTCGTTTCTGGCCGGATCGGCAACGACGATGTCGGAGGAGAGATCGGTGACCGAGGACAGCCAGTTTTCCAGCTCGGTGTAGAAGCGGGTCTGGGCGCGGCCTGCCTGCAGGTCGAGGAAGCCGAGCACCAGTGAACCAGAGAGACCGAATAGCGAGGACGAGAAGGCGGTGCCCATGCCGGCCAGCGGCGCCGACAGGCCTTGCTTGAGCGAATCCAGCACGGCGGCGGCGTCACCGGTTCCGGGATCGAGAGATTCGATGGTTTCGCGGATCGAGCCGATCGTGTTGAGCAGGCCCCAGAAGGTGCCGAGCAGGCCGAGGAACACCAGGAGGCCGACGAGATAGCGCGAGGTGTCGCGGCTTTCGTCGAGGCGGGTGGCGATTGAATCGAGCATGGTGCGCATCGAGGAGGTCGAGAAGGCCACAGTCGACGAGCGGCCGATCATCGCCTTCATCGGCGCGAGCAGCACCGGTTCGGTGGTTTCCGAGCCGGCGCGGAAGGAGTTGACCCAGCGCACCTCGCGAAACAGGCGCCCGACCTGGGCGAAGGCGAGCAGGATGCCGACCACCAGAACGCCGATGATCAGCCCGTTGAGGCCCGGATTGGTGACGAATGCGCTCGAGACCTGGCGGGTCAGGATGGCGGCGATGAAGCCCACGATGACCAGGAAGATCAGCATGGTCAGCAGAAAAACCTGCGGGCTGGACAGTTTATGGGGGTCGTAGATCAGAACGTCGGAGCGTCTGCCGATGCCGAAGGATCTGAGAAAAGCCATTCGTGCCCCGTTTCCGATGCCGCTGCCGTCGATCAACTTGTTCGCGACTCTAAACGGAATTGTGACCAAATTGAATGGCGCTTGGCAATATTGCAGGCCAAAGCTTAGAAGCGGTTTATCACCAGGCAGTCGACCATGGCGGCCAGATGCAGGCCGGCGCCGGTCACGACAAAGCCGTGCCAGACCGCGTTGTGGAAGCGCAGGCCCTTCCATGCGAAGAAGATGACGCCCAAGGAGTAAACAACGCCGCCGGCGACGATCAGCGCGATCGACGTCGTCGGCAAGGTCTGCACCAGCGGGCCGACCAGGACGATGCCGCTCCAGCCGATGGCGAGATAGAAGACGACCGCCAACCGGTCGAAGCGGCCGGGAAGAAACACCTTTATGGCGATACCGATCGCCGCCGAGATCCAGACCAGGACGATCATCGAGACAGCCAGCGGAGAGCCGTCGAGCTGGGCGAGGAAGGGCGTGTAGGTCGCGGCGATCAGGAGATAGATCGCGGCATGGTCGAAGCGGCGCAGGATCCACTTCGCCGGCGATGATACCGGCCACAGATTGTAGGCCAGCGACACCGACAAGACGGTGAGCAGCGACACGACGTAGAAGGCGGCCGCGATATACTCCCCGGGACCGACATGGAAGGCCGCCAGCGCCAGGAACGCCGAGCCGGCCGAGATCGCCAGCACGATGCCCACCGCATGCACGATGCCGTCGGCGATCATTTCGGCGCGCGAATAGTGCCAACGGCCCATCGACGGGATTTCGAGCTGCAATTGTGGTCCGGTGTCGCTCATGAATAGTCCTGCATCGCCCGTATCTGGGCGGTTGCCGGACAGTATTTCAAGCTTTGGTTGCGATTTTGCGACTGCGGCGCTTCAGCGCGGCAACCTTCGTCAGAGCGCTTCAGTTTGGTAGAATCGTTGAGCCGCCCTGAGTATTTGTCGTACGCAATTCCGGACGGAAAACCGCTACGCACTTTTCCTGGAATTGCACTAGCGCGGCGTAACCGGCTTCTTCACCGTCTTCAACAGCGCGCGCTGGATGATCTCGTTGCCGGCGACGACCGAGCCGTTGTCCAGCATGTCCTGGCCGCCGTCGAAGTCGGAAACGAAGCCGCCTGCTTCGCGGATCAAGAGCAGGGCGGCGGCGATGTCCCAGGCCGACAGGCCGACTTCCCAGAACCCGTCCATGCGGCCGGCGGCGACATAGGCGAGATCGAGCGAGGCGGAGCCGAGGCGGCGCACGCCCGAAACCTCGGCCATGACATTGCGCAGTTCGACAAGGAAGTTGCCATGCTGGCCGCGTCCGAGATGCGGCATGCCGCAGCCGATCACCGCGTCGACCAGCTTGGTGCGGCCGGCGACGCGCAGCCGACGGTCGTTCATGAAGGCGCCGCCGCCGCGCTCGGCGGTGTAGAGCTCGTCCATGGCCGGATTGTAGATGACGCCGGCGACGATCTGGCCCTGGCGCTCGAGTGCGATCGAGATGGCAAACAGCGGAATGCCGTGCAGGAAATTGGTGGTGCCATCGAGCGGGTCGACGATCCAGCGGTGCTGGCCGTCATCGCCTTCGACGGCGCCGCGCTCCTCCATCAGGAAGGAGTAACCCGGCCGTGCCTTCGAGAGCTCGGTAAACAGGATGTCCTCGGCCTTGCGGTCGGCCTGGCTGACATAGTCGCCCGGGCCCTTCATCGATACCTGCAGGTTCTGCACTTCGCCGAAGTCGCGCGACAGCGAGCGGCCGGCCTTCATGGCAGCCTGGACCATGACATTGAGGATCGCGGAACGCGCCATTTTTGTTCTTCCCGCTGCTCGCAGCCTTATTCGGCGCGGCGAATGTAAGTGATTTCGTTGGTGTCGACGAGGATGCGCTCGCCGGCGCCGATGAACGGCGGCACGAGAACGCGGATGCCGTTTTCCAGGATCGCCGGCTTGTAGGACGAGGCCGCCGTCTGGCCTTTCACCACCGGGTCGGCCTCGGTGATGGTCAGCGTCACCTGGTCGGGCAGCGAAATACCGATCGGCCGCTCTTCATAGAGCTGCACCGTCACCATCATGCCGTCCTGCAGGAAGGCGGCGCGGTCGCCGACGAAATCCTTCTGCAGTTCGAGCTGTTCGTAGCTCTCGGTATCCATGAACACCAGCGCGTCGCCCTGCTCGTAGAGGAAGGAAAAGTCCTTCATCTCCAGCCTGATCTGCTCGACCGTCTCGGCCGAGCGGAAGCGCTCGTTGAGCTTTGTGCCGTTGATGAGGTTCTTCAGTTCGACCTGGTTGTAGGCGCCGCCCTTGCCGGGCTTGACGGTGTTGGTCTTGACCGCCACCCACAGGCCGCCATCGTGCTCGATGACATAGCCGGGACGGATTTCGTTGCCATTGATCTTGGCCATGTTGATGTGATCCGGAATGAGATGTTCGCCGCGAAAGGCGATTTGGCGCTCCCAAGACCACAAATCGCCAGGAGAGGCAAGGGAGCGAGGCGAGGCGGCCCTGAACCGTGGCGAGGCCATTGCCTTGCAGGCCGGCCGTCGGCGAGCAGGCTGGGCATGACAATGCGGGGCCGGTCAGGGCAGGCGGTTGGCCTTCTGCAGCGCCTGCCTGGTCTGGTCGTCGGTCAGGCCTTGCAGGAAATCGTCCATCTGCGGATCGATCAGCCCGGCGCGGCGGGCGACGACGTACCAGGCGCCGGCAAGGACGAAGTCGGGGTCGGTGCCGATGCCTTCCATGTAGAGCTTGGCGAGGCGGTTCTGGGCCGCGACGTTGCCGCCCTCGGCGGCCTGCTTCATCCAACCGAAGCCGGACTTGAGGTCGCGCGTGCCGCCGCGCCCTTCGATCATCCAGGTGGCGAGGTCGATCTGCGCCGTATCGTAATTCTGCCTGGCGGCCTGCGCCAAAAGGGTGCGCGCCTGGGCATCGTCGCGCGGCTTGCCGCCGATGCCGTTGGCATAAATCTGCGCCATCGCATATTGCGCGTCGGCGAGCCCGGTGGCCGCGGCCCGTTCGTAGTAGGACGCGGCCTTGGCCATGCCGACATCACCCGGGTCCTGCTGGACGAGCAATTGCGCAAAATTGAACTGCGCCAGGCGATTGCCGGCCTCGGCGGCGGCCTGCATCAGCGCATAGGCGCCCTTCTCGTCCTTCTTGACGTAGCGGCCGTCGAGCAGCATCAGCGCGTACTGAAACTGCGATTCCGGCACGCCCTGCTCGGCGGCAAGCGCGTACCATTTCGCGGCTTCCGCCGCGTTCAGCGGCACGCCAAGCCCGCGCGACAGGATCTCGGCCACCAGCGTTTCGGCCGCCGGATCGCCGTTCTGCGCGCGCACCAGAGCGAGATTGTAGGCGGTCTTGTAGAGCCCGCGCTGAAAGGCGCCATAGGCCGGATCCGCCGGCTTGGCGCCGAAACGGTCGGGATTGATGGTGTCGGCCGAGGGCAAAGGTGCCGTGGTGGCGGGCTGCGGCAGCGGCGTCTCGATCGGCTTGTCGACATGCGCGCCTCCATCCGGCTTGGGCTGCGGCAGCGGAACGGTCTGCGCGGCAGAGACGGGCTGGACCGCAACGGCCACGACCAGCGCCAGGAGAGTAAAACGCAGCCAGCGCACGTCAGTCCCCGAAACGCGGCGCGGTTTCGTCGAGCATCGCATTGGCGGTGGCGACCGCCGCCTTCGGGTCGATGCCGTCGGCAAAAACGGCGCTGGACAGCGCCACGAATTCGGCACCCGTGGCGGCCACGGTTTCGACGGAAGCGATGTCGGAGCCGGCCATGACGATGCACGGAATCTGGATCATATCCGCCCACCATCGCCCGAGCGACAAATTGCGTGGATGCGGCTCCGGCTTGTTGTCGTAGCCGAAGCGGCCGAAGAAGATGTAGTCGGGCCTGGCTTCACCGAGTTCCAGCGCGTCGTCGCGGGTCTTGGCGCCGCCGGCGCCGACCATCATTTTTCCCTGAAAATGTTCGATGGTCTCGGCGAGCTCGCCTTTGGAGACCTCGACATGGATGCCGTCGGCCTGGACGCGTCCGGCGATGCGGCTGTCGCCGGCGATGACGACGGCGATGCCGGCGGCCTGTGCGAGCGGCACGATCTGTTCGGCGAAGGCCTGGAAGGAGGCCTCGTCCATGCCGTTTTCAGGCAGGATGAGCGAGGCGACGTCGCCACCCTCGAAGGCCGCCGCAATGCGCTCGGCCGGCGCGTCTTTCGGCGCGATCAGCACGATGCGGCAGCGGTTGGGCGGTGTGGCGTCGTTCATTGGCTTTCGATCCCGGTTTTCGCCTATGCCGGGCGAAGATGGTTGCATTGCGGCATAGAACAAAGCGCCCGCCTTGAACAGGCCGGCGGGGATCATTGCGATGGCCTTGGTTTACGATCGTCGACGGGCGGCCGACCGCAGGTTCATTTGACGGCTTGAGGGCTTTCGAGCGGCGGTTTCGATTTCCACAGCGTCCAGCCGAGATTCATGCCGGCGGCGGCGATCAGGATGGCGGCGGCGCCGATGATCTGGGCGGGATGCAGCCGGTGGCCGAAGGCAACGACATCGACCAGGATCGCCACGACGGGATAGATGAAGGACAGCGATCCCTGCAGCTGCGTCGGCAGCTTCTGGATGGCGCCATACATCAATATGTACATCAGGCCGGTGTGGACGATGCCGAGCGTGGCCAGCATGGTCCAGTTCCACGCGTTGGCGGGAAGATTGGAAAGGTTGGCGAAGGGCGCCAGCATGACGACGCCGACGCAGACCTGGATCAGTGCGATCAGCTGCGGCGGCGTGCCCTTGAGTTTCTTGGTGACGATGGCGGCGACGGCCCAGAAGAAGGCTGCCCCGAGCGCCATCGCGATGCCGGTGAAATAGTCGGTGCCGATGGTGCCAGAACCGGGGCCGGCATCGGGCGTCGCCTGCACGATCAGCAGCATGCCGGCAAAGGCGATGCCAAGCCAGGTCAGCTTGGTCAGGGTCAACCGCTCGGCGAAGAAGAGCGCGCCGAAGCCGACCAGCATGAAAGGCTGGGTGTTGTAGACGGCGGTGGCGATCGAGATCGAGGCGCGCGAAAAGGCGCTGAACAGCAACAGCCAGTTGATGACGATGGCAGCACCGCCGAGGGCGGCGATCACCACGATGCGAAGCGTCAGCCTGCCGCGCAGCAACCCAAGTGCGGCGCAGATCACCAGCAGCGTGACGGCGCCGAAGGCACAGCGCCAGAACACCACGTCCATGATCGGCTGACCCGACATGACGACAAACCAGCCGATCGTGCCGAGGATCGCCATTGCGGCCGTCATTTCGATCGTGCCGCGCACTGTGTTGTCCATAGCTTGCTCCCGAGATCATCAATGCCTGACAATCCCATGTTGCTCGGGCTCATTCCATGAGATAGTAAATAAGGAACCGAGGCGATGCCTAATTTAATTAGGTATTCACGACATTTTAATTCAGGAAATAAAAATGCTGGATGAGCTGGATAGGAAGCTTCTCGAGATACTGGTGAAGGATTCACGGACTTCGCTGAAAGTCCTTGCGCAGCAGGTCGGGCTGTCCTCGCCGAGCGTCTCGGAGCGGTTGCGCCGGCTCGAGGAGCGCGGCGTCATCCGGGCCTTCACCATCGAGATCGATCCACAGGCGCTGGGCTTTTCGCTGCAGGCGATCGTGCGCATCCGCCCGCTGCCGGGCAAGCTGCATATCGTGCAGAAGCTGATCGAGGAAATTCCCGAATTCGGCGAATGCGACAAGGTGACCGGCGACGACTGCTTTGTCGCGCGGCTGTTCGTGCGTTCGATCGGCGAGCTGGATCACCTGCTCGACCGTATCGCCGACAAGGCGGAAACCAGCACGGCCATCATCAAGGGGCAGCCGATCCGCAGACGCCCGCCGCCGCTGGAGGCCCTTACCGGCCGGAGCTGATCAAGAGTTCCAGCTTGTAGCCTATATGGCTGGCCTTGAAGCCCAACCGCTCATCGAAGCGATGCGCGTCGAGGCGGCTCTTGTTGGTCGTCAGTTGGACCAGCCTGCAGCCGCGCCGGTGACACTCTTCGACCGCCCACTCCAGCAGGCGCCGCCCCAGCCTTGACCCGCGCCTGTCATCGGCGATGCGGACGGCTTCGATCTGGCCGCGCAAGGCGCCCTGGAGCGACAGCCCGGCAAGGTAGGTGATCTGCAGCGTGCCGATGACGCGGCTGTCTTCCGTCATGACGGCGAGAAACTGGTTGGGGTCCGCGTCGACAGCCGCGAAGGCATCGCGATAGGCCCTGGCAATTGGTTCGCTGGTGTCCTCGCGGCCGCGGCCGAGCGCGTCGTCGGCAAGCATGGCGACGATGGCCGGGAGGTCGGCTTCTTTCGCGCGGCGGATGGTGATTTCGCTCATTTTAAAAACCTTGTGCACAGGCCGGCGACCTTATGCATCGGCAGCAGCCTCGCCGCAAATCCGCGAGCGGCGGGTTACGGACAGTTGATCGTCAGCAGCGGCTGCCTCCAATATTGGCTGTCGCGGCGCGAAGGTTTCTGGGTTATTGCAGGGTTCCCGCCGTTCCTCCAGCCACCTCTCTCCTCTCATGTCAGGTCTGTTCGCCGATCCGTGGTTCTATGCCGCCGCCCTTCCGGCGGTCATTCTCGTCGGCCTGTCGAAAGGCGGCTTTGGCGGGGCGGTCGGCTTTGTCGGTGTGCCGTTGATGGCGCTGACGATGCCGCCGGTGCAGGCCGCCGCCATCCTGCTGCCGATCCTGTGCTTGATGGACATCGTTTCGGTCTGGACATGGTGGGGCGTCTACGACCGCAAGATGCTGGTCGACATGATGCCGGGAGCGGTGATCGGTATCGGCCTCGGCTGGCTGACGGCAGCTTTGGTTACCGAAGAGATGGTGCGGCTGATCGTCGGCGCGGTCGCGCTGATCTTCGTGCTGCGCTGGCTCTATCTGCAGTTCCGCCACGGTGCCGACCATGCGGCGGCGCACAATCGCGTGGCGGCTGCCTTCTGGGGCACCGTCGCCGGCTTCACCAGCTTCGTCGCCCATGTCGGCGGCCCTCCCTTCCAGGTGTATGCGCTGCCGATCCGGCTCGATCCCAAGGTGCTGTCCGGCACATCGGCGATCTTCTTCGCCGCCACCAATGCGCTGAAGCTCATTCCCTATTTCGCGCTCGGCCAGTTCGACACCGCCAATTTGACCGCATCGGCGGTGCTGATGCCGCTGGCGCCGCTCTCGACCATCGCCGGCGCCTGGCTGGTGCGGCGCATGCGGCCGGAGATTTTTTATCCGTTCACCTACGCCACCGTGGCGGTCGTCGCGGTCAAGCTTTTGTGGGATGGTGTCGCCGGCCTTTTCTAGATGGTGGCGTCAGGCTCCGCTCGGCACCAGCCGGCGGCTGCCGCCGAAGGCGAGCGTGGCGCCTGCCAGCACGACCAGCGCCATGCCGGCAAGGACGGCGATGTCCTGCGCGCTGGGCTTGAGAACCATGTCGGCGACAATGACCAGCATGACTGCATAGTCGAAGCGCGCTACAGTCATCATGCGCTGGCCCACGGCAAGGGCGGCCGGCGTCACGCCATCCTTGGCGATCATGCCAGCCATAAGCTCGGCGGTCGGCTTGAAGATGAACATGCCGATCGAAAAGGTCGTGGCGTAGCCGGCAAGGCCGATCAGGATCCACAGGTCGGAGAAACCAACCCAGAAGCCGCACATGATGAGCCCGAAGATGAGCGTCAGCATCGACATCGGCGCGAAGAAACGGCCGCCCAGCTGCCCGCTGGCGCGCATCGCCTGCAGCTTGTCCTCGATGTTGCCGGCGCGCTCGGCAAGCAGGCCAAGCAGGAACAGTACGAAACCGCCGCCGACCCACAGGGTGGCCGAGACGATGTGGAGAAATTTGACGATCGAGTACCAGTCCATGCTTTGCTCCTGAGTGTTCTGGTGATTGCAGCGGAGCGATTTGCCCCGCCCGGTTCAGAGGAGCGGGCGTTTAGCGTGGCGGCTGTTTCGGAACGATGTCGGGAGGGAGACCGGCTTGTATCGACGCCCGTTTGTCACGGGTGTGGGCGATGCCCGCCCTGTCCCGAAGCGGGACAGATTTGCGGCGCCGGGAGAATTTTTCCGACCTTGTTAAGGGTTCATTAAGCTTTACGGGCGTTTACTATGCGCATCCAGTGATCTGGATTCTTACCGAGTGGTTGGAGCCACTTTGTTTGACGCCTCCCTGTTAAACTTCTGAGAGCCGCCTTATCCGCGGCTCTTTTTTTGCCCGCTGCCGGCGCGACATCCACGCCGCCTCCACCGTTAACCCTTCGTTAAACATGTGCTTGCCTTCACCGCCGGCGAAGCGCATTTTCAAGCTTCAGTCATTTAGGGTTCAGGGCGTGACGGCATACGATGCCGAATCGGCTTGTGGCCGTGCAGGGGCGTAGCGATGAACGAGCCTTCCAAGGGAAGCGCGAAAACCATCAAATTGGCGGAGCGCCGGGTTTTCTCCCAGTCCTTCAAGCCACTCTACCAGGAGGGCATGGGCCTGGTCGAGCAGGCGGCCGAATATCTCGACGGCAAGGGCCGCGCCGAGGCCAAGAAGCTGTCGCGGACGGCTGCGACCCTCTATGCGGCCGAATCGATGCGGCTGACCACAAGGTTGATGCAGGTCGCTTCCTGGCTGCTTCTGCAGCGGGCGGCCAATTCCGGCGAGATGACCCGCGACCAGGTCGCGTCCGAAAAGTCCAAGGTGCGTCTCGACACCGCTTCCGCGCATGACGAAGCGATCGGCTGGGCCGAATTGCCGTCGGATTTTCTCGACCTCGTCACCCGCTCGCTGCGCCTGCAGGCGCTGGTGCGCCGCATGGACGAGGAGATCTACGGCAACGCCTTCGCCGATGCGCCGCCGGCGGTTCGCCGCGCCAATCCGGTTTCCGACCAGATCAGCTTGCTGAACACGGCCTTTGCCCGCGGCTGAAAAGCCGCTGCATTTCTCCCAACAGAGCGAACTTTCAAGCAGCCAGTGAGTTGCTGTGAGGCATCGTTTCTGGTTTGTTCACATTTCGCTGGCATCGCTTGCCGCCAAGGGTAAAGTTGGCGGATGGGGGAAACGATTCGCATCATCGGCATAGATCCGGGGCTCAGGCGCACCGGGTGGGGCATCGTCGAGAGCCTCGGCAATTCGCTGCGCTTCGTCGGCTCCGGCACCGTGCGTTCCGACGACAAGGCGGCGCTGGCGGTGCGGCTCTGCCAGTTGCATGACGGGCTGGCCGAGGTGCTGCACGCCGCCATGCCGCATGAGGCGGCGGTCGAGCAGACCTTCGTCAACAAGGATGCGACGGCGACGCTAAAGCTCGGCCAGGCGCGCGGTATCGCCATGCTGGTGCCGGCGCGCGCCGGGCTGGTGGTTGCCGAGTATGCGCCCAACGCCGTCAAGAAGGCGGTGATCGGCGTCGGCCATGGCGACAAGAAGCAGATCCACATGATGGTCAAGGTGTTGATGCCGAAGGCGACCTTCGACACCGACGACGCCGCTGACGCGCTGGCCATCGCCATCTGCCACGCGCACCACCGGCAGAGCGTCGCCTACCGGATGGCGGCGCTGGCATGAGGGATCAAGCATGATCGGCAAGCTCAAAGGCACGCTGGACGAGATCGACGAGGATTTCTGCATCGTCGACGTGCATGGCATCGGCTACGTCGCCTATTGCTCGGCGCGCACGCTGGCTTCATTGCCGGCGCCTGGCGAAGCGGTGGTGCTGTTCATCGAGACCTATGTGCGTGAGGACATGATCAGGCTCTACGGCTTCCAGTCGGTGCTGGAGCGAGAGTGGTTCCGGCTATTGATGAACAATGTGCAGGGCGTGGGCGCCAAGGTGGCGCTGGCTATCCTCTCGACGATGGCGCCGGCCGATCTCGCCAACGCGATCGCGCTGCGCGATATCGCCATGGTCAGCCGGGCACCTGGCGTCGGCAAGAAGGTGGCCGAGCGCATCGTCACCGAATTGAAGAACAAGGCGCCGGCCTATGCCGGTGCTGCCTCCGGCACCATCGGTCTCAAGCAGGAGCTCGGCGAGGGCGTCGCACCTGCGCCGATCACCGATGCCGTCTCGGCGCTGGTCAATCTCGGCTATTCGCGCGACATCGCCGCCAATGCGGTGTCGGCGGCGCTGAAGACAGCCGGCGAGGGCGCCGATGCCTCGAAGCTCATTCGATTTGGGCTGAAGGAACTGGCGCGGTGAGGCGTCGCTTGTTCCGTTCCCTGCCCTGTGCAAGGAAGGCAGCATGAGCCTTTCGCCCCGCCTGATTGCCCCCGACAAACGCGGCGAGGATGCCGAGCAGACCTTGCGGCCGCAGACGCTTGACGACTTCGTCGGCCAGGCAGCGGTGCGGGCCAATCTCAAGGTCTTCGTCGATGCAGCCAAGGGGCGCGGCGAGGCGCTCGACCATGTGCTGTTCGTCGGTCCGCCCGGTCTCGGCAAGACGACGCTGGCGCAGATTATGGCGCGCGAGCTCGGCGTCAATTTCCGCTCGACCTCGGGCCCGGTCATCGCCAAGGCCGGCGATCTGGCAGCCCTGCTCACCAATCTCGAAGACCGCGACGTGCTGTTCATCGACGAGATCCACCGGCTCAATCCGGCGGTCGAGGAAATCCTCTATCCGGCGATGGAGGATTTCCAGCTCGACCTGATCATCGGCGAAGGGCCGGCGGCGCGCTCGGTCAAGATCGACCTCGCCCGTTTCACGCTGGTTGCCGCCACCACAAGGCTCGGCCTTTTGACCAATCCGCTGCGCGACCGTTTCGGCATTCCCGTCAGGCTCAATTTCTACACGGTCGAGGAACTGGAGCAGATCGTGCGCCGCGGTGCCCGGATTCTCTCGATGCCACTGGGCGACGACGGCGCGCTTGAGATAGCGCGGCGCGCCCGCGGCACGCCGCGCATCGCCGGCCGGCTGCTGCGCCGGGTACGCGATTTCGCATCGGTTGCCGGTGACGGCCATGTCGACCGCCGGATCGCCGACGAAGCATTGACGAGGTTGGAGGTCGACGCGCTCGGCCTCGACGCGCTCGACCGCCGCTATCTCTCGATGATCGCCCGCAATTTCGGCGGCGGGCCGGTCGGCATCGAGACCATCGCGGCGGGGCTCTCCGAGCCGCGCGACGCCATCGAGGACATCATCGAGCCCTACCTGATCCAGCAGGGCTTCATCCAGCGCACGCCGCGCGGCCGTGTGCTGACCGCCAATGCGTGGCGCCATCTCGGCCTCGATGCGCCGAAGGACCTGGCGCAGCAGCAGATCAGCCTGTTCCAGGAAGAGTAACGGAGATTTGTTCGTCGGTCGCCCGAGGAACGGCTCTTCTGCGCAAAATCTCCTCGCCTCCGCCAGCGTGAAGGCGCAATTGCTGGCTCTAAGGCAAGCTCCTCAATGGAATTGCCATTCCAGGAACTGCCGGAGCCGACCGATGATCACCAGACGTGGTTTCCTTCGTTTCATGGGGGCCTCGTTCTTGTCAGCCGTGTCGCTCAGCGCCTATGCAGTCGGCATCGAGCCGATGCTGCTGACGCATGTGAAGCGCTATGCGCTGACACCGCCGCATTGGCCGGCAGGTCTCAAGCTGCGCGTCGTCGCGCTGGCCGACATCCATGCTTGCCGGCCGTGGATGACGCCCGAGCGGATCGCCTCGCTTGCCGCCGAGGCGAACGCGCTTCAACCGGACCTGATCGTCCTGCTTGGCGATTTTCCGGCCGGCACGCGCCTGATATCGGACTGGGTGGAGGCATCGGAATGGGCCCCCGCTCTGTCCGGGCTGAAGGCACCGCTCGGCGTCTGGTCGATCCTCGGCAATCATGACTGGTGGCAGGATCGTGCCGCGCAGGCGGCCGGGGCTGGGCCAACGATTTCGCGCAAGGCGCTGGAGGCCGTCGGCATTCCGGTGCTGGAGAACGATGTCGTGCGCCTGGAAAAGGACGGACACGGCTTCTGGCTTGCCGGACTTGCGGATCAGCTGGCGCTACGCCCTGGCCAGGCTTGGGGCCGGACCGGCTTCAAAGGTCTGGACGATCTCGATGGTACGCTGGCCAAGGTTAGCGACAGTGCGCCTGTCATCCTGCTCGCGCACGAACCCGATATCTTTCCGAAGGTGCCGTGGCGGGTTTCGCTGACCCTCTCCGGCCACACCCATGGCGGACAGGTCAGGTTGTTCGGGTATTCGCCGGTCGTGCCGTCACGGTTCGGCAACCGCTACGCCTATGGCCATGTCGTCGAACAGGACCGCAACCTGATCGTATCCGGCGGGCTCGGCTTTAGCATTATGCCCGTGCGCTTCGGCATGCGCCCGGAGATCCTGCAGATCGATCTCGGTTCCGTCTGATGCGCTCCAACCTCAGGAGCCTCAGTGAAGCGACCTGATCGCGTCCATCACTTCAGGCTCGGCCTTGTCGCCGTCGAAAGCATCGACGATGCCGAAGGCGCCGCCGAAACTCCACACCGACCAGGAAAAGCCGTGCGCTTCGGCGCGTGCGATCATGTCGCTGACATAGGCTGCGCGGTAATCGCCCGGCATCACATAGGAATTGCCGTATTCCTGGCGGATCATGCCGAACTCGCCCAACGTGATGTTTTCCGGCTTGATGCCGTTGGCCTTGGCCCAACCTTCCACCGTCTTGAATGGTGCATCCATCAGAGCAAGCAGTTTTTCGTCCGTGTCCATGCTGGCGACCTGCTCGTCGAGATAGGCAAGCATGCCGTTCTGTCGTGTCCATGGCGCTTCAGCCTTGATCCGGGCGCGGATCGTATCCAGCGCCACATCGAGCTGAGCGTGCGGCACCGCGGTCAGTGGAAAGGGCAGGCCGGTGACGTAGCGGATGAAATCGCCGGCCCAGGTTGCGCCCTGATGGGTGAGCAGGAACGGATCGTAGGAATGGAAGGTCCAGATGATGTTGTCGTCGGCGATCATCCTCGGGTCGATCTTTGCCAGCGAGGCGGCGTTGGAATAACAAGCCCCGGTCAGGATCAAGGTGAGCTTGGTCGCCGAGGAGCGCGCCGCCGCGAACAGCTTCAGCTGCCGGTCAGGCCACAGGCTGGTGCCGTCGCCGTCGCAGTCGACGATCGGCTCGTTCATCGGCTCGAAGGCGACCTGGCGCGGATTTTCGGCAGCCAGCGTGCGCGCCATCTTGCGCACCATTTCGACATAGGCGTCGAAGGTCTCGGGATCGTCCATCACCTCGCTCATGCCAATCTTGCGGCTGCCGCCGGACGGGATCAGGTGCAGGTCGACGATGACCTTCAGACCGGCGCGATTGATCATGCGCACCGAGTCCAGCACGCTGGCATAGAGCTCGTCGCGCAACGCCACCGTCTCGTCGGAGAGGAAAGGCGAGGGATCGACCGGCATGCGCAGGAAATCGAAGCCGGCATCCTTCAGCGCCTTGAGGTCATCGTCCCCAAGGACTTTGCGCCATTCCGGAAAGGGCAGGATGGCTTTCGGGTCGTTCCACTTCTCCTCGCCGACCCAGGTCGTCCACTGGTCGAGGTTGAGGCCGCGCTTCATGGAGAAGGTCGCCGCTTGGCCAGGCAGCACCAGATTGGTCAGCACCAGCAGCATCGCCAGCAAGGTCTTGATCATCGCGCCCAACAGTGCCATCCGGTTCCCGCGCCGCAACACCTGCCTGCTCATGCCCGAAAAGGAAAGCGCAATGGACGATCATGGTGAATCGGCAACGCTTCGGGCCGGGCTTTCCGGCGCGCTGACGGAATTCGGCCACCGGCTGATGGCGCGGGTCTATTATGCCGACACGGATTTCTCCGGCGTCGTCTACCATGCGCGCTATCTCGAATTCTTCGAGCGCGGCCGTTCCGACTATCTCAGGCTCGCCGGTGTCCACCACACCGAGCTGGCCGACGGCAAGCATGGCGAAAAGATCGTCTGGGTGGTCAGGCGCATGGAGATCGATTTCCGCTCGCCCGCCCGTATGGATGACATCCTGACCATCGACACGCGCACCGAGGACATTTCCGGCGCCCGCATCGTCATGGCGCAACAGCTTAAGCGCGGCGGCGAAGTGCTGGTCGAGGCGCGGGTCGAGGCGGCGATCATCGGCGAGAACGGAAGGCCAAGGCGCTTTCCCAAAGACTGGGTCGCGGCTTTCTTACCCAAGGCCAGCGGCTGATATTTCTCGCATCGGCGACCTCGGCAACGATTCGAATAACAGACGCGACCGCCGGCCAAGCAATCCGGAGGCGCGGCAATGCGCCGCGCTTTGCGTCCTAACCCATCCTTAACCATAACGGTTCATGAAGAGATTGGTGAAGATTGGCGGAATCCGAACGCCTTCCTTTGACCAATATTTGCCCCGAAAAGGCCGAGAACGGCGCATTTCGGGGTTGCTCCCGCAAGCTTCAAGCTTCGCACGAACGGACCACAAGGGATGCCCATGGGCCAGCCGCCAGCGATGCCCGGAAAATCTTTAAGGACGTAACCATGGAAAACATCGCACTCGCCGAACCGGGCGCGCATCTGTCGATTTGGGCGCTGTTCATGCAGGCCAGTTGGGTGGTCAAGCTGGTCATGATCGGCCTGCTCTTCGCATCGATCTGGACCTGGGCGATCATCGTCGACAAGCTCGTCACCTATGCCCGTATGCGGCTGGCGCTCAACCGCTTCGAACAGGTATTCTGGTCGGGACAGTCGCTGGAAGAGCTTTACCGCACGTTGGCCGACCGCAAGACCACCGGCATGGGCGCGATCTTCGTTGCCGCCATGCGCGAATGGAAGAAGAGCTTCGAAAAGGGCGCGAAATCGCCGCTTGGCCTGCAGACCCGCATCGACAAGGCGATGGACTTGGCGCTGACGCGCGAGATGGAGCGGCTGGAAGGCCGGCTCGGCTTTCTCGCGACCACGGGTTCGGCCGCGCCCTTCATCGGCCTGTTCGGCACCGTCATCGGCATCATGACCTCGTTCCAGGCCATCGCAGCGTCGAAGAACACCAGCCTGGCGGTGGTGGCACCCGGCATCGCCGAAGCGCTGCTGGCCACGGCCATTGGCCTGCTCGCCGCCATTCCCGCGGTCATCGCCTACAACAAGCTGTCATCGGATGCGAACAAGATCGCGGTGCGCATGGAAGGGTTCTCGGACGAGTTCTCCGCCATACTCTCGCGCCAAATCGATGAAAAAGTCGTGCAGAAGGCCTGAGGTACAAACATGGGTATGTCCGTAGGCATGTCGGGACGCGGCGGGCGCGGCCACAGGCGGCGCGGCCGCCATCATGCGCTGATGTCGGAAATCAACGTCACGCCGATGGTCGACGTGATGCTGGTGCTTTTGATCATCTTCATGGTTGCAGCACCGCTGCTGACGGTCGGCGTGCCGATCGACCTGCCGGATACGCAAGCCAAGGCGATGAATGTCGATACGCAGCCGATCACCGTCTCCATCAACGCCTCCGGCCAGATCTATCTGCAGGAAACCGAGATCCCGATCGACGAACTGGTGGCGAAGCTGCAGGCGATCTCGAAGACAGGCTATGACGAGCGCATCTTCATCCGTGGCGACAAGCTGACGGACTACGGCACGGCCATGAAGGTGATGGCCCGCATTTCGGCCGCCGGTTACAAGAATATCGGCCTGGTTTCGCTGCAGGAACAGGATCAATAGACAAGAAGATGAGGACCGGGCTCACCACATCGGTAATCTTGCATACTGTGGCGCTCGCCCTCGGGCTGTTCACGCTGTCGTCGCCGGCTGCGCTGCCGGCGGCTGATGTGGAGTCTGTTTCGGTTGACATCGTGCCGACGGAGGCCATGGCGCAGGTGCTGCAGGGCGATAAGAAGGCGGTGATGCATGACAAGCCGGCGCCGGTGCCGACCCAGCGTCCCGATATCGTTCCTGATGCCAAGAAGATCGGTGAGAACAGCGTCGATACCGACAAGCCGATAACGCCGGAGGCCAAGCCGAAGCCGGTCGACATGACGTCGGCGCCGCCGCCGGCACCAACGCCGGTCGAGAAGCCGAAGCCCGAGGACGTGCCGAAGCCGCAGGAAAAGCCGAAGCCTATCCCGGCGACGGAAGTGGCGCCGGTACCGCAGCCGAAGGAAGAGGTCAAGCCAGAGCCGGTCAAGCAGGCGGAGCCCAAGCCGACACCGGCCAAGGAGCCTGCCCCCACGCCGCCGGAGGACAAGACCGCCGCGATCGACCCGAAGCCCGAGGTCAAGCCCGACGCCGTCGCCGAAGCTATTGCCCAGGAGCCGCCGACCGAGACGACGCAGTTGCCCGACTCTGCACCGGCGCCGGAAGCCCGGCCGAAGCCGAAGCCCGCGCAGGCCGAAAGCGCCAAGGCGCCGGACCGCAAGGACGCCGAAAAGCCGGCCAAGGAGGCCTCCTCCAAACCGAAGTCGGAAGACAAGCAGTTCAACGCAGACGAGATTTCCGCCATGCTCGACAAGCAGAAGCCGTCGGGCGGTGGCGCCAAGCGCTCGACCCAGCAATCGTCACTTGGCGGCGACAAGGATCAGGGCGCGAAGCTTTCCAAGTCGGAGCAGGGGGCGCTGGAAAGTCAGCTCGGCGGTTGCTGGACCCTGCCGGTCGGGCTCGAGGGTTCGGAGAACTTCGTCGTCGTGGTCCGGTTCAATCTTGACACCTCCGGCAAGCTGGACGGCCGTCCATCTGTCGAGCAATCGAGTGGCAACCGCCAGTTCGACGAAAGCGCCGTGCGCGCGGTGCAGAAATGCGATGTGGCCGGCCTGCAGGTTCCCGCCGGCAAGCAGGACATCTGGAACGACATCCGGGTCACCTTCGATCCAAGGGAGATGCTTGGCCTCTAGGTCTGGCGTCCACACAATCAAAGAAGAGAAGCGAGAAGATATGAGATCTTTCCTCAAGCCGCTCCTGACGATTGCAGCGATGGCGCTGGGCATGACCGCCGCGGTGCCGCTGCCAGCGTGGGCGCTCGTCGAGCTCAACGTCAACAAGGGTAATGTCGAGCCGCTGCCGATCGCCATCACCGACTTCCAGGGCGGCGATGCGCTGGGGGCGGAGATTTCCGACATCGTCACCGCCGATCTCAAGCGTTCGGGTCTGTTCGCGCCGATCGACAAGAGCGCCTTCATCGAGAAAATCTCCAATCCCGATGCTCAGCCCCGCTTCGATGACTGGAAGGTGATCAATGCGCAGGCGCTGGTGACCGGCAGTGTCGGCAAGGAGGCCGACGGCCGCATCCGTGCCCAGTACCGGCTCTGGGATACATTCGCCGGCCAGCAGATGTCGGGCGAGCAGTTCTTCGCCAACGACGCCAACACCAGGCGCGTCGCCCACATCATCGCCGATGCCATCTATGAGCGGCTGACCGGCGAGAAGGGCTATTTCGACACCCGCGTCGTCTTCATCGACGAATCCGGCGCCAAGAACGCGCGCAAGAAGCGCTTGGCCATCATGGACCAGGACGGCGCCAATGTGCGCTACCTCTCGGATGGCCGGGCGATCGTGCTGACGCCGCGTTTCTCGCCGAACCGGCAGGAAATAACCTACATGTCCTATGAGAGCGGCCAGCCGAAGGTCTATCTGCTGCAGATCGAGACCGGGCAGCGCGAACTGGTCGGCAACTTTCCCGGCATGACCTTTGCGCCGCGCTTCTCGCCTGACGGCCAGAAGGTGATCATGAGCCTGCTGCGCGACGACGGCAATTCCAACATCTTCGCCATGGATTTGAGAAGCCGTTCGACGACCAGGCTGACCAATTCGACGGCAATCGACACCTCGCCGTCCTATTCGCCGGACGGCAGCAAGGTGGTGTTCACCTCCGACCGTGGCGGCCGCGCGCAGATCTATGTGATGGGCGCCGACGGTTCGGGCCAGACCCGCATATCGTTCGGCGACGGTGTCTATTCGACGCCGGTGTGGTCGCCGCGCGGCGACCTCATCGCCTTCACCAAGCAGACCGGCGGTGAATTCCAGATCGGCGTCATGAAGACCGACGGCTCGGGCGAACGCATCCTGTCCTCGGGCTTCCAGCAGGAAGGGCCGACCTGGGCGCCCAACGGCCGCGTGCTGATGTTCTTCCGCGATGCCAATGGCGGGCCGAAGCTCATCTCGGTCGATCTCACCGGCCGCAACGAGCAGTCGATCCCGACCTCGAACTTCGCCTCGGATCCGGCCTGGTCGCCGCTGCTCGAGTAGTCCCGGCAACCGATGTTCGGGTCGAGCATCCGTTGCTCAGTTGCAATTCGGTAACGGTGCCGGAAAAGCCCTATTTTGGGGCTTTTTTCATGCCTTGGTCGCGTTTTGGCCGCATTTCCGCCTACGGTCCGCGCCCATTGTGGCTCGCGCCAAAAGGGCTGCGGACGGGCAGCCGAAACCAAATTTTAACCGTGTTTCTTGAATGCCGGTTAACCCAAACGTGGTTACTGGGTGATCAACGAAATCACTCGAAATGCGAAGGAGAGGCGGCATGGGCCGTATCGCAGCACTTACTCGAAACCCGGTGATGATCGCGCTGGTCGCGATGCTCGCCATCACCGGTTGCGCCTCGAAGAAGACCCCGAACAGCGCCGCCGATCTCGGCCTTAACGGCGCCGGCGCGGCGACCCCCGGATCGGCGCAGGACTTCACTGTCAACATCGGCGACCGCATCTTCTTCGACACCGACTCGTCCTCGATCCGCGCCGATGCGCAGACGACGCTTGCCCGCCAGGCACAGTGGCTGAACCAGTACAAGCAGTATGCCATCGTCATCGAAGGCCATGCCGACGAACGCGGCACGCGCGAATACAATCTGGCGCTTGGCGCCCGCCGTGCCGCCGCCACCCGCGACTTCCTGGTCGCCAAGGGTGTCTCGGCGCAGCGCCTGAAGACGATTTCCTACGGCAAGGAGCGTCCGGTCGCGGTCTGCGACGACATCTCCTGCTGGTCGCAGAATCGCCGCGCCGTTACCACGCTGAGTGGCGCCGGTTCCTGATCGGCAAAAATACAACACACCTGTGCGAAAGGCGGCCTCGGGGCCGCCTTTTTCATGTGCCGCTTCGATATCCTTCGGCCAAACAAAATTTGGCCGAAGTCTCAGGCCCTGCTATGAGCCGAGGGCGCTTGGTCCCACTCTGATCGGAAGGGCGCAACAGACCAACGATTTTCACGGCGAGAGACATAATGCATTTCAGAACGGTCCTGAGCGGCACGCTTGCGCTGCTGCTCGTATCAAGCATCGCCGCCCCGGCAAGCGAGACCGGGCAGCCAGCAGACAGCGGGTTCTCCTTCCACCTGCCGACGCTGGGTATTTTCGGCCAGAAGAAAAAGCCGGACCAGCAGCAGGTCGCGCAACAGGACCCTGCCGGCACCGGCCTGGAAGATCAGCTTCGGCAGATGAACGGCAAGATCGAGGAACTCAATTTCCAGATCCTGCAGATGCAGGAGCAGATGCGCAAGCAGCAGGAAGACAACGAGTTCCGCTTCCAGCAGCTTGAAGGCGGCACGCAGGGGGCCCAGCAGCCGCCGGCACAGAAGAAGTCGGACGCCGCACCGGAGAATACCGACAACAGCGTCGCCGAGGCCCCGGCGACGCAGGCACCTGCCGATGCGGGCACGCCGTCGGCGGGTGGCCAGAGCGTCGGCGAGGTCATTGTCGAATCGCAGACCGGCGATCCGGGCAAGGTGATCACCGGCGCGCCGCCGAAGACGTTCGGCACCATCACCGTCGACAAAAACGGCAATGTGGTCGAGGCCGGAGGCAACACGCAGGCGAGCGCGCCGGCGGAGACTGCTGCTCCGGCCACCGAGGCTCCGGCAACCGGGCCCAAGACCGGCAAGCCCGACGGCACAGTGGTTGCGGCGCTGCCGTCCACCAACAATCCCGACGAGCTCTATCGCAACTCCTACCAATTCATCCTGTCGGGGGACTACGGCACCGCCGAACAGGGCTTCCGCGACCACATCAGTCGCTTCCCCAAGGACGCCAAGGCGGCGGACGCGCATTACTGGCTGGGTGAGTCGTTGCTCGGCCAGCAGAAATACCGCGACGCGGCCGAGATCTTCCTCGCCGCCAGCAAGGACTATCCGAAGGCCAAGAAGGCTCCCGACATGCTTTTGAAGCTCGGCGTATCGCTGGTCGGCCTGAAGCAGAACGACGTGGCCTGCGCCACCTTCGGCGAGATCGGCAAGCGCTATCCCGACCTTTCCAGCGCGCTCAAGGAACGTATCAAGCAGGAAAGGGCGCTCGCGGCGTGCTGACGCGCGATACCAGGCCTGACCTTATTGGGCCTGACCTTTCGGATTTTTCCAAGATCGACTTTACCAACGGCGCCATTGCAGCCGTGTCCGGCGGCAGCGACTCGACCGCCCTCCTCCTTCTCCTCAAAAACCATCTCGACCGCACCGCGCCGGCCACCAGACTGCTGGCGGTGACGATCGATCACGATCTGCGCCCTGGATCGGCGGCGGAAGCGCGAGCGGTGGCCATCCTCTGTGCCGAGCGCGGCATCGCGCATCGCACACTTCGCTGGTCTGGACCAAAGCCATCGAGCGGCCTGCCCGCCGCCGCGCGCGAGGCGCGCTACCGGCTGCTGGCGCAGGCCGCGCAAAGCGAGGGCATCGACCTGATCCTGACCGGCCACACCGCTGACGACCAGGCTGAGACCGTGCTGATGCGGCACGCGCGGGATGAGGGCCGAGGACCTGCCGAAATGGCAGGCCGCGGCGTTGCCGGCATGGCGCCGGCCACGCTCTACGATTGGCGGACCTGGATCGTCAGGCCCTTGCTTGGCATGAGGCGCGAAGCTTTGCGTGACATCCTGCAGAGCCAATATGTCACCTGGGCCGAAGATCCGACCAACGTGGACGCGCATTTCGAACGGCCGCGCATCCGGGCAAACCTTGCCGGCGAGGGTGGCGAGCGGCGTTTCGCGGAGCTGATTGCGCAGGCCGGGCAGGCTGGCGTCGAGCGCGAAGAACTCGGGCAGCGCGCGGCCATGCTGATCCGTGAATTTGCTACCATGCCGGCCAACGGACTCATCCGTCTCGACCCTGCCTTCGCGACATCTGGTGATGCCCCGGCAGCCATCTACGCCATGCGCATCCTTTTGGCGACTATTGGCGGCGTATCCTTCCCACCCGACGAGGCGCGCAGCGAAGCGCTGTTCCGCCGGCTGCGGGCCGGACCGCTTTGCGCCACATTGTCGCGGACGGTGGTCGACGCGCGGCGCGCCGGCATCTTCCTGCGCCGGGAAGCGCGCGGTCTGCCCTTGGCGGCGCCGGCCAGTGGCGATGTCTTTTGGGACGGCCGTCGGCGGATCACATTGGGCGACAGGTCAGGCGCATTGTTGATCGCGCCGCTCGGACAGGCTGCGGCTGCAAAGCGTGCTGTTGCCGAAGACGGCACGCCGCCGAGCCTTGCGCGCGCCGCCCTGGCCGCCGAGCCGGCGCTTTGGCGTGGGGCCGAATGCTTGGGTTCTGCGGGCGAGAGCGGCGTGCCGACGACGGTCGGCGTGTCTCCTGTCGTGGCGCCCTTTGCCCGCTTCCTGCCGTCCTTCGATCTGGCACCTGCTGCAGCCGTTGCAGGGCTGATCGGCGCGCCGCCGCTACCGGCCCTGCCTTTCCGCGGCCACAGTGCCGGGTGATCATGGGCGAAAGCTTAACCCAGACGTGCTGTTATGCTTGGCAAGGGGAGGCGCTCTCCCTATGTTAGGCACAAGCTTCCTCTCATCATGTGTGTCCGCGTGCGGGCGCCAACGGGACATTAGATGAATCCGAATTATCGCAACCTCGCGCTCTGGGCGATCATAGCGGTCCTGCTCATCGCCCTGTTCAACCTGTTCCAGACGCCGCAGACGCGCGGCGCCTCGAGCGAGGTCGCCTATTCGCAGTTCCTGCAGGATGTCTCGGCGGGCCGGGTCAAGACGGTGACGATCGCCGGCGCCCGCATCTCCGGCACCTACACCGACAGTTCGACCGGCTTCCAGACCTATTCGCCTGGCGACCCGTCGCTGGTCACACGGCTGCAGGACAAGAACGTCACCATCAATGCCCGGCCTGAATCCGACGGTTCCAACTCGCTGTTCGGCTACCTGATCTCCTGGCTGCCGATGATCCTGATCCTCGGCGTCTGGATATTCTTCATGCGCCAGATGCAGTCAGGCTCCGGACGCGCCATGGGCTTCGGCAAGTCGAAGGCAAAGCTTCTGACCGAAGCGCATGGCCGTGTCACCTTCCAGGATGTCGCCGGCGTCGACGAAGCCAAGGAAGATTTGGAAGAGATCGTCGAATTCCTGCGCGATCCGCAGAAGTTCCAGCGTCTCGGCGGCAAGATCCCGCGCGGCGTGCTTCTGGTCGGCCCTCCCGGAACCGGCAAAACGCTGCTCGCCCGCTCGGTCGCCGGTGAAGCCAACGTGCCGTTCTTCACCATTTCCGGTTCGGACTTCGTCGAAATGTTCGTCGGCGTCGGCGCATCCCGTGTCCGCGACATGTTCGACCAGGCCAAGAAGAACGCGCCCTGCATCATCTTCATCGACGAAATCGACGCCGTCGGCCGCCATCGCGGCGCCGGCCTCGGCGGCGGCAATGATGAACGCGAGCAGACGCTGAACCAGTTGCTGGTCGAGATGGACGGCTTCGAATCCAACGAGAGCATCATCCTGATCGCCGCCACCAACCGGCCGGACGTGCTCGATCCAGCGCTGTTGCGTCCGGGCCGCTTCGACCGCCAGGTGGTGGTGCCGAACCCCGACATCGTCGGCCGCGAGAAGATCCTCAAGGTGCATGTGCGCAACGTGCCGCTGGCGCCGAACGTCGACCTCAAGGTCATCGCGCGCGGCACGCCGGGCTTTTCCGGCGCCGACCTGATGAACCTCGTCAACGAATCCGCTTTGATGGCGGCGCGGCGCAACAAGCGTCTCGTCACCATGGCCGAGTTCGAGGACGCCAAGGACAAGATCATGATGGGCGCCGAGCGTCGCTCGTCGGCGATGACGCAGGCCGAGAAGGAGCTGACCGCCTATCACGAGGCCGGCCACGCCATCCTGGCGCTCAACGTGCCGTCGGCCGATCCGCTGCACAAGGCGACTATCATCCCGCGTGGCCGCGCGCTCGGCATGGTCATGCAGTTGCCGGAAGGCGACCGCTATTCGATGAGCTACAAGTACATGGTCTCGCGGCTTGCGATCATGATGGGCGGCCGCGTCGCCGAGGAGTTCAAGTTCGGCAAGGAGAACATCACCTCGGGCGCGTCCTCGGACATCGAGCAGGCGACCAAGCTGGCGCGCGCCATGGTCACGCGCTGGGGCTTCTCCGACAAACTCGGCCATGTCGCCTATGGCGACAACCAGGAAGAAGTCTTCCTCGGCCACTCTGTGGCGCGCACGCAGAACATCTCGGAAGAGACGGCGCAGATCATCGACGCCGAAGTGCGTCGGTTGATCGACGACGCCTATTCGACGGCGAAGGTCGTGCTGACCAAGAAGAAGAAGGAATGGATCGCGCTGGCGCAGGGCTTGCTCGAATACGAGACGCTCACCGGCGAGGAGATCAAGCAGCTGATCGCCGGCCACAAGCCGGCCCGCGACCTCGGCGACGACACGCCGCCGAGCCGTGGCTCGGCCGTGCCGAAAGCCGGTACCGGCGGCCGCCGCAAGAAGGGTCCCGAGCCCGAAGGCGGCATGGAGCCTCAGCCTTCGAGCTGAGGTTACTGACACTGGTTTCGAAACGCCGCGGCTTGGACCGCGGCGTTTTTGTTTGGAGGACTGGCGAGTTGTCCGTCACCTTTCACCTGCAACGCTGGCGATTGGCGAAAGCCGGCGTGACGACCAATCTCCCCCACAAGGGGGGAGATTGGCAGCGTCGCCGAAAGCGCATCCTTGCAGCGTAGACATGACCTCTCCCGAGGTCGTCCAGCAAAAAGGCCCGCGCACCTTGCTGGTGCGCGGGCCCTCGTCGTTGGGAATATTACTACGCTATCAGCTCTTCAGCTTGGCGTTGCAGAGGCTGTAGAAGCCGCCGCCCTTCTGGATCCACTTCAGGCCGCCCAATGTGTTGGCGTCCTTGTTGGCATAGTACCGTTCGAGGCAGGTGTGCATGCGGCCCTTGCCCGGGGCCTCGCCGGCAAACTTCTTCGAGATCGCCGTCGGGAATTTTACGCCCCCGGGGGCCGCAACCGTCGGCTTTTGCGGATCGCTGGTGTAGGTCGCCTCGTCGGCGGCCGGCACGGTGTCGTCGTCGGAGGCGGATGCACCGCACTCGCTCTTGCGGAAGTCGTTCCACTTCTTGCCGCCCAGCGAGTTGCTTGCCTTGGCCGCCTGATACTTGGCGCTGCAATCGGCCATGCTCAGGCCCTTGCCGTCTTCGGCAGCTGCCTTCGTCGTTGCCTTGGCGGGCTCGGCTGCGGCCGTTGCGCCGGCGGCGCATTCGGTCTTGCGGAAGTCGTTCCACTTCATGCCGTTCAGCGTGCCGGCGGCCTTGGCGGCCTGGTACTTGGTGCTGCATTCCTTCGCCGTCAGACCCTTGGCCGCATCGTCGTCACTGGCCGCGGCGGCTTTGGTCGTCGCCTTGGCGGGCTCGGCCGCGGCCGTTGCGCCGGCGGCGCATTCGGTCTTGCGGAAATCGTTCCACTTCATGCCGTTCAGCGTGCCGGCGGCCTTGGCGGCCTGGTACTTGGTGCTGCATTCCTTCGCCGTCAGGCCCTTGGCCGCATCGTCGTCACTGGCCGCGGCGGCTTTGGTCGTCGCCTTGGCGGGCTCGGCCGCGGCCGTGGCGCCGGCGGCGCATTCGGTCTTGCGGAAATCGTTCCACTTCATGCCGTTCAGCGTGCCGGCGGCCTTGGCGGCCTGGTACTTGGTGCTGCATTCCTTCGCCGTCAGGCCTTTGGCCGCATCGTCGTCACTGGCAGCAGCCGCCTTGGTGTCGGTCTTGGTTGTCTTCTTGGCCGGCTTGGTGTCGGTCGTCGCCGCCGCTTCGGTGCCGCACTCGGCCTTGCGGAACTGGTTCCACGTCTGTCCGCCAAGTGTTCCCGCATCCTTGGCTGCGTTATACTTGGTGCTACACTCGGCCATGGTCAGCGCGTTGGCCGGAGCCGCCAGGAACAGAGTTGTGACGGCAAGGCCCGTCAGTATTGCAAGTCGGTGGATGAGCATGGCGTTTCTCCGTTGCTGCCGCCCAAGTTTGTCCCTTTGCGGAATCAATAGCTCTCAACGGGTGGTTGCGCCAGATGCTAACTGGCGCGGGCGCCGCCGCAAATTGCGTTCTCCCGACAAGATGATGAAATCGTTGCGGACCAAGGCCGCCGGGGCAAAAGAGTTGCCTGGCGAATCCTCCCAGTTCCGCCCGCCGCGACTGGTTTATTGCGGCGAGACAGTGTCATCGTGGTAGACTGTCGAATCGCTTGAACTGCACGCGACAATGATTTTCTAAGGAATCGTAATACATAATCACGAAATGTGATGTTCGGACGCAGCCCAATTGTGGCAATACGGACGGCTGAAAATCGACGGGGACCAAGGCAGGTATGGCAGGGCAGTATTTCGGCACCGACGGCATTCGCGGACGCGCCAACAAATTTCCGATGACGGCGGAGATCGCCATGCGGGTCGGCATGGCCGCCGGCCTGTCGTTCCAGCGCGGCAGCCACCGCCACCGCGTCGTACTCGGCAAGGACACCAGGCTTTCCGGCTACATGATCGAGAACGCGATGGTGTCGGGCCTGTGCGCCGCCGGCATGGACGTGTTCCTGCTCGGTCCCATTCCGACGCCCGCGGTTGCCATGCTGGTGCGTTCGCTGCGCGCCGACATCGGCGTGATGATCTCGGCCTCGCACAACCCCTATTATGACAACGGCATCAAGCTGTTCGGCCCCGATGGCTACAAGCTCTCCGACGAGATCGAGGAGCGCATCGAAGGCATGCTCGACAAGGATATCGAACTGGCGCTTGCCGATTCCGACGGGCTTGGCCGTGCCAAGCGCGTCGACGGCGTGCATGACCGCTATATCGAATTCGCCAAGCGTACCTTGCCGCGCTCGATGTCGCTGTCGGGTCTCAGGATCGTCGTCGATTGCGCCAATGGCGCCGCCTACAAGGTGGCGCCCGAGGCGCTGTGGGAACTCGGCGCCGAGGTCGTGGCCATCAATGTCGAGCCCAACGGCTTCAACATCAACAAGGAATGCGGTTCGACCCATCCGGCCGGCCTGCAGAAGAAGGTGCACGAGGTGCGCGCAGATATCGGCATCGCGCTCGACGGCGATGCCGACCGCGTCGTCATCGTCGACGAGAACGGCACGATCGTCGACGGCGACCAGATCATGGCGCTGATCGCCGAGTCCTGGCACCAGAGCGGCCGGTTGGCCGGCGGCGGCGTGGTTTCGACGGTGATGTCCAATCTCGGCCTCGAACGCTTCCTCGGCGACATGAAACTGCAACTGCACCGCACCAAGGTGGGCGACCGCTATGTCGTCGAGCATATGCGCGCGCATGGCCTCAATGTCGGCGGCGAGCAATCGGGCCACATCGTGCTCTCCGACTTCTCGACCACGGGCGACGGCCTGGTCTCGGCGCTGCAGGTGCTGGCCTGCATCAAGCGGCAGAACCGGCCGGTCAGCGAACTGTCGAAGAAGTTCGAGCCGGTGCCGCAGCTTTTGAAGAATGTGCGTATCGCCGGCGGCAAGCCGCTTGAGGAGGCGCCGGTCAAGGCGGCGATCGAGGATGCCCGTCACCGCCTGGGCAAGGCCGGGCGACTGGTCATCCGTCCTTCCGGCACCGAGCCGCTCATTCGCGTCATGGCCGAGGGCGACGATCCGCAGTTGGTCGAGGCGGTCGTCAACGACATCGTCGGCATCATTTCCGAGACCCGCAGCGCCGCCTGACACCTGGCGCGTCCGAGAAGGGCGCGGCGCGAAAACTACCTGTTCCAGAGTTGCAAAGGCCCGCCTTCAGGCGGGCCTTTTGTGCTTGCCGGAACACCCTGCTGCTTGGGGAAAATGCTCTACTTCTAAAATTCTATAGATTCGTGGTTAATCAATACGGTTAAACGCCTTTTAACCTTTGCAATTCATTATCCACGCCGAGGTCAATCACATTCGGGCGGATACGTCGTTCCGAGGCTTCTTAGGGGTGACAAGCATGTTCAATACAGCAAGAATGGCACTGTTCGCCGCGCTGTTGGCGGGCGTGGCCGGACCGGTCTTCGCCGCCGATTTCGTGGAACCGCCCGTGGTCGAGCAGGCGCCGCCGCCAGTGGCCTATCAGGAACCGGCCGATTTTGGCGGCTGGTACATTCGCGGCGACATCGACTACCATTGGTCGGAGTTCGGCGGTGGCGACTATACCACCTACAGTGGAACAGCGCCCCAGAATCCTGGGTCTTTTGCCAGCGGTTCGCTGAAGGGCGCTTTCTCGGCCGGCGCCGGTGTCGGTTATCAGGTCAATCGGTACTTCCGCACAGACCTGACCTTCGACTGGATGGGCAAGTCTGATTTCCGCGGATCGACGAACGGCTTCTGCACCGGCGGCACGGTGGCCTGTACTTCGACCGACACTTCGTCCTATTCGGCGATGCTGCTGCTGGCCAACGCCTATGTCGACATCGGCACCTGGCACGGTGTGACGCCCTATGTCGGCGCCGGCATCGGCGGTGCCTGGGTCAAGTGGGATACGCTACACAATACCGACCTCGACGGCTCCTTCGAACACACGGGCGGCAAGGGCTGGCGCTTTGCCTATGCCCTCATGGCCGGCGCTTCCTACTGCCTGACCGACCAGGTCAAGCTCGATGTCGGCTATCGCTACAGCCACATCAATGGCGGCAAGATGTTCGAATACGCTTCGGACAGCAATGTCGGCCCGGGCTACGACCATGGCATCAACGTGCATGAAGTGCGCGGTGGCCTGCGCTACCAGTTCGGCCGGTCCGACTGCGCTCCTCCGCCGGAGCCCTATGTGCCGGAGCCGGTCTACACCAAGTAAGCGCCTCTATTTCAAGCTTCGCCAACCGCCCGGCCCTGCCGGGCGGTTTTCGTTTGTGCTGCTTCACTCCTGTCCGACTTTTTCGGAACCGAAGATCAGCGAAGCAAAGACCGGATCGCTTTCTGCCGCCCGACCTTCAGCGGGTTTCATGCTCCAGTCAAAACCCTGCCGAAATCAATTCGCTAACGCTCTGTTATCCTTAACCGGCACTTAACCACTATGGTTAACAATGCTCCCTGAAACGGCGCGTGCGATTGCAATGCGCGCCAAGTTCGGGAGCCCGGGGACCATGGTACTCAAATCGCGTATAGCGCTGGCGCTTGCGGCAATCATGCTGATGCCGGTGACGCAGGCGTCGTCTGCCGACTACGATCCGCCCATCTATGTCGACCAGGCACCCGACTATGTGCCGGTCGAGGTCGGTTCGGGATGGTATCTGCGCGGCGATATCGGCTACGCCTTCAGCCATCCATTCGACCACGAAGAGACCCCTGCCGGGTTCACCTCCAAGAGCAGCCTGTTCGAGGGCAGCGTCGGCATGGGCTACCATTTCAATGACTATCTGCGCGCCGACCTCAACTTCGGCATCCTGCCCACCAACAGGTTCGGCGACAATTTCGTCACCACATGCGACGGCTCGATCACCACAACTCGAACCGACGTCAATACCGGGATCGTTATCGATCAAACCAACGCCGCGGCTTCGGCACCTTGCAATGGCTCGAACATTGCGAACAACAAGGCCTACAGCCTGATGGCGAACGGCTATATCGATCTCGGCACCTATGTCGGGCTGACGCCGTATATCGGTGGCGGCCTTGGCGTCGTCTACAGCAAATACAGCAGGGCGATCGGCCAGCGCGATTGCACCGAAACGACCACCACCAACACAGCCGGCGGTATCCAGACCGTCGATCAATTCAACTGCGATGATCCCGCGGGCTACGCCGGCGCGGTTGCCTCGAAGGGCAGCTACGATCTCGCTTATGCGCTCGCTGCCGGCTTGTCCTACCAAGTCACGAAGAATGTTTCGGTCGACCTGGGATACGAATACTTCGCGATCCCCGGTGCCAAATACGTCGCCTATGACGGCGGCGCCTTCAACATCCATGAGGGCGTCGACTATCAGAGCGTCAAGGTTGGGTTGCGCTACGATCTCTGGTAGGATTGCCAGATCGACAACGGGACGGCGGATCTTCGGTCCGCCGTTTTGCATTTGCAGCCTTGGCTTTCTCTCATCTCACCCGGCCAGTATCCTGCCAGCGACAAAAACTTTCCTCTTGACGCCGGAAGCCTGAACGCATATCGCCGTCCGTGGGCCACCCCTCCCCAACGAGGGGCCACTATCTGGAAGGATAGACCACGATGACGACGCTTACGAAGCCCGGACTCCGTCCGGCAAACCCCAATTTCTCCTCAGGTCCCTGCGCAAAGCGCCCCGGCTGGTCAGTCGAGGCACTCCAGAATGCCGCGCTCGGACGTTCCCACCGCGCCAAGATCGGCAAGACCAAGCTCGAACAAGCGATCGAGCTGACGCGCGAGATCCTCCAGGTACCAGCGGATTACCGCATCGGCATCGTGCCGGCGTCGGACACCGGCGCGGTCGAGATGGCGCTGTGGTCGCTGCTCGGCGAGCGCGGCGTCGACATGGTCGCCTGGGAGAGCTTCGGTTCCGGCTGGGTCACCGACGTGGTCAAGCAGCTGAAGCTCGCGGATGTGCGCAAGATCGAAGCCGGCTACGGCGAACTGCCTGAGCTGGCCAAGATCGACTTCGACCGCGACGTGGTCTTCACGTGGAACGGTACGACATCGGGCGTGCGGGTGCCGAACGGCGAGTTCATTCCGGCCGAACGCCGGGGCCTGACCATCTGCGACGCGACGTCGGCAGCCTTCGCGCAAAGGCTCGATTTCGAAAAACTCGATGTCGTCACCTTCTCCTGGCAGAAGGTGCTGGGCGGCGAGGGCGCGCATGGCATGCTGATCCTGTCGCCCCGCGCGGTCGAGCGGCTGGAGGCCTACAAGCCGGCCTGGCCGCTGCCGAAGATCTTCCGCCTCACCTCGGGCGGCAAGCTGATCGAAGGCATCTTCAAGGGCGAGACCATCAACACGCCGTCGATGCTGTGCGTCGAGGATTATCTGGACGCGCTGCAGTGGGCGAAGTCGATCGGCGGCCTCGAGGCCCTGATCGCCCGTGCCGACGCCAATGCCGCGGTGCTCGATCGCTTCGTTGCCAAATCCTCGTGGCTCGGACACCTGGCCGTGGAGCCGGCGACGCGGTCGAACACCTCCGTCTGTCTGTCCTTCACCGATCCGGATGTCGCGGCACTCGACGCCGACGGCCAGGCGGTGTTCGCCAAGGGACTGGTGTCGATGCTCGACAAGGAAGGCGTCGGCTACGACACCGGTGCCTATCGCGACGCACCGCCCGGTCTGCGCATCTGGTGCGGCGCGACGGTCGAGACCTCCGATCTCGAAGCACTGCTGCCCTGGCTCGACTGGGCCTTTGCCATGCAAAAGGCGTCGCTGAAAGCGGCGGCCTGAGTTCATTGCGCGGCGGCCTTCGGGCCGCCGATTCCCGTACGGATCAATCCCATTTTCAAGGAGGCCGCCATGGCGCCCCGCGTTCTCGTCTCAGACAAACTTTCCACCACCGCAGTGCAGATCTTCAAGGACCGAGGGGTCGAGGTCGACTATTTGCCGGATCTCGGCAAGGACAAGGAAAAGCTCGCCGAAGTGATCGGCCAGTATGATGGGCTCGCCATCCGTTCGGCGACCAAGGTCACGGAAAAGCTGATCAATGCCGCTACCAAATTGAAGGTCGTCGGCCGCGCCGGCATCGGCGTCGACAATGTCGACATCCCGGCGGCGAGCCGCAAGGGCATCATCGTGATGAACACGCCCTTCGGCAATTCGATCACCACCGCCGAGCATGCGGTTGCCATGATCTTCGCGCTGGCGCGCCAGATCCCGGAGGCCAATGCCTCCACCCATGCCGGCAAATGGGAGAAGAACCGGTTCATGGGCATCGAGATCACGGGCAAGACGCTCGGCGTGATCGGCTGCGGCAATATCGGTTCCATCGTCGCCACGCGCGGCGTCGGCCTGAAGATGCATGTCATCGCCTTCGACCCGTTCCTGTCGGACAGCCGTGCGGAAGAACTTGGCGTCGTGAAGGTCGAACTGGACGAGCTGTTCGCCCGCGCCGATTTCATCACGCTGCACACGCCGCTGACCGACAAGACGCGCAACATCATCGACGCGTCGGCGATCGCCAAGATGAAGGACGGCGTGCGCATCATCAATTGCGCGCGCGGCGGCCTGATCGTCGAGGCCGATCTGGTGGCGGCGCTGAAGAGCGGCAAAGTGGCCGGCGCCGGCATCGACGTGTTCGAGGTCGAACCGGCGGAGAGGAATGAGCTGTTCGGCATGCACAATGTCGTGGCGACGCCGCATCTCGGCGCCTCGACCACGGAAGCGCAGGAGAACGTCGCGCTGCAGGTGGCCGAACAGATGGCCGACTACCTGATCAAGGGCGCCGTTTCCAACGCCATCAACATGCCGTCGATCAGCGCCGAGGAAGCGCCGAGGCTGAAGCCTTTCGTCAAGCTCGCCGAAGTGCTCGGCGCCTTTGTCGGCCAGGTCACCGAGGATCCGATCAAGGAGGTCGAGATCCTGTTCGACGGCTCGACAGCGACGATGAACACGCGCGCGCTGATCAGCGCCGCCCTTGCCGGCCTGATCCGGCCGCAGGTCTCCGACGTCAACATGGTGTCGGCGCCGATCATGGTGAAGGAGCGCGGCATCATCGTCGCCGAGGTCAAGCGCGACAAGTCGGGCGTGTTCGACGGCTATATCAAGCTGACGGTCAAGACCGAGCACAGGACGCGCTCGATCGCCGGCACCTGCTTCTCCGACGGCAAACCGCGCTTCATCCAGATCAAAGGCATCAATCTCGACGCCGAAGTCGGCCAGCATATGCTCTACACGACCAATGCCGACGCGCCCGGCATCATCGGCCTGCTCGGCACGGTGTGCGGCGAAAATGGCGTCAACATCGCCAACTTCCAGCTTGGCCGCAACCGGCCCGGCGGCGATGCCATCGCGCTGCTCTATCTCGATGCGCCGTTCCCGGAAAAGGTGCTGGAACAGGTGCGGGCGCACAAGTCGATCGACTCGGCCAAGCGGCTGCGGTTCGACGTCGGCAGCGCCTGACCTGATTCCAGGAAAGCTTTATCGAAGGCGCGGCTCCGTCCGCGCCTTTCTGTTTTTGCGGCGGCTCGCCCAAGTAAATGATGCGGAAGGCGAAAATTGTTGTGCCTCAGGCCGTTTCCAGCGGCAAAGAATGGTCGCATCGGCCTGCTCTTGACGCTATAGAGGCCTGTCGTTTCAAGCCGCCAGTCGGCATCTCAAGGGAAAAGAAACATGGCCAATGTGGTGGTCGTCGGCTCGCAGTGGGGCGACGAAGGCAAGGGCAAGATCGTCGACTGGCTGTCGGAACGGGCGGACGTTGTCGTGCGCTTCCAGGGCGGCCACAATGCCGGCCACACGCTGGTCGTCGACGGCAAGGTCTACAAACTGTCGCTGCTGCCGTCCGGCGTGGTGCGGCAAGGCAAGCTGTCGATCATCGGCAATGGCGTGGTCTTCGACCCGCACGCCTTTGTCGCCGAGGTGGCGAAACTGAAGGCGCAGGGCGTGGAGGTGACGCCGGATCGCCTGAAAATAGCCGAAAACACCGCGCTTATCCTGTCGCTGCACCGGGAGCTGGACGGATTCCGCGAGGACGCCGCCTCCAATTCCGGAACGAAGATTGGCACGACCCGCCGCGGCATCGGCCCCGCCTACGAGGACAAGGTGGGCCGGCGCGCGGTCAGGGTGATGGATCTGGCGGATTTGGAAACACTTCCCTTGAAGGTCGACAGGCTGCTGACGCACCACAATGCGCTGCGCCGCGGGCTCGGCCATGCCGAGGTCACGCATGACGCGATCATGGGCGAGCTGACTTCGGTCGCTGACGAAATCCTGCCCTATATGGACCGGGTCTGGAAGGTTCTCGACGACCGGCGCCGCGCTGGCGAACGCATCCTGTTCGAGGGCGCGCAAGGCACGCTGCTCGACATCGACCACGGCACCTATCCGTTCGTCACCTCGTCCAACACCGTGGCCGGCCAGGCTGCTGCCGGCGCCGGCGTCGGTCCCGGCGCCATCGGCTATGTGCTCGGCATCACCAAGGCCTATACGACGCGTGTCGGCGAGGGTCCGTTCCCGACCGAACAGAAGAACGAGATCGGCGAATTCCTCGGCACGCGCGGCCATGAATTCGGCGTCGTCACCGGCCGCAAGCGCCGCTGCGGCTGGTTCGACGCCGTGCTGGTCAGGCAGGCGGTCGCCGTCAACGGCATCAAGGGCATCGCACTGACCAAGCTGGACGTGCTCGATGGCCTGGACGAGATCAAGGTCTGCACCGGCTACCGCCTCGACGGCGAGATGATCGACTATCTGCCCGCCAGCCAGGGCGCGCAGGCCCGGGTCGAACCGGTCTACGAGACGTTGGAGGGCTGGAAAGGCACCACTGCCGGTGCGCGCAGCTGGAACGATCTGCCGGCCCAGGCAGTCAAATATGTCCGTTACATCGAAGAGCTGATCGGCGCGCCGGTAGCACTCCTTTCCACCAGCCCGGAACGGGACGATACGATACTTGTGACCGATCCGTTTCAAGACTAGTTTCTGAGCCTTTCCGGGCATTGCGGCTGATTTGCGCGGCCGGTCCGGGAACAAAATACAGGTCGACTGACGCATGGCAGATTTCGTTGCTGTTCTGAAAAAGACGATCGACGGTCTCGGTGAGAACACGCCGGAGATTCGGGCGAGGGTCTACGACAAGGCCCGGGCGACGATCGCGAAGAAGCTTGCCGATCACGTTCCGCCTTTGGCTCCGTCGGTCGCCGACCAGCAGAAGCGCACGCTTGAAGATGCCATTTCCAGCGTCGAGCGGAACTATGCCAAGAGCGTGCCTGCCGCCGACCCTTTGGCGGAGCTGGAGCACATCTTCTCGTCCATAGACCGCAACAAGAACCAGCCGAGCCACACACGGCAACCGGCAAAGACGGAACCGACCTGGCCGCCGCCGCCTATGGCCAAGCCGGAACCCGCCAAGTCGGAGACCTTCCAGCCGGCGCCGCCTGCCGCTAAGGCAGAGCCGAGTTGGCAGAAGGCGCCGCAGACGCCGCCATTCGACAATGCCGATACCCGCCTTCCGGGGATGGACGCACAGGCGCCGAACGACCAGGATGACGTCTTTGCCAATGACGAGCAACCGGCGGCGGAGGACACCTTCCAGCGCTTGCGCCCCGCCGTGCGCAAACGCAGCTATGGCGGGCTGATCGCGACCGCCGCCGTGCTGCTGGTGATTGCCGGCGGCGGGTACGGCATCTGGCTGAACAAGGACGCGTTCGGCTCGATGTTCGGCCCTGGCGGGTCGAAGACCGTCACCACCGAGCCGCTGGTGAAACCGGCGGCCCCGGCCAAGCCGGCGGCCGATGCCGCGGCGGCACCGCCGGCGGCGGGCGCCACCGACACCGCCGAGACAACCAAGTTCACCCAGCGCCTGACACCCGAGGGCAAGGAGACCGATCCCGGTCCGGCCGCCGGGCAAAGCGGCATAGGCGAAGGCGAATCCGTCGCTGCGTTGACCACGCCGCCGCCGGCCACGCCACCACCGGCCACGCCACCTTCGGCCGCTCCGACGCCCGCGCCAGCCGGTCAACCTGCTGCAGCCGGAGGCGCTCCCGCAGTGCCCGCGCCCGCAACAACGCCGCCAGCCGACGGTGCCGCGCCGCCCGCAGCACCGGCTGACGCGACTGCCCCCGCTCCGCCTGCGCCCGCAACAACGCCGCCAGCCGACGGTGCGGCGCCGCCCGCAGCACCGGCTGACGCGACTGCCCCCGCTCTGCCTGCGCCGGCGGCCGGCACCACACCGGCCGCGCCGGCGGCCGCACCCGCCGAGACAGCGCTGCCGGTCGGCCAGAAAGCGATCTTCTACGAAGAACGCACCAGCACCGCGCAAGGCTCGGCCGAGCCCGGCAACATCGTCTGGTCGCTGGTGCAGGAATCGCCCGGCGGTGACCTGCCGCCTGAGCCGGCGATCCGCGCCGAAGCAACCATTCCGGGCAAGGACATCCAGCTGCGCATGACGATCAGGCGCAACACCGACCAGACGCTGCCGGCCAGCCACATTATCGAGATGATCTTCCTGACGCCGGAAGGCTTTGACGGCGGCGGCGTCGACAACATCCTGCGCATCGCCATGAAGAGCTCGGAGCAGGATGCCGGCAGCCCGCTGATCGGCATTCCGGCCAAGATCGCCGACGGCTTCTTCCTTGTCGCGCTCAACGACACCAAGGCCGACGAGGACGCCAACCTGACCCTGCTACGTGGCCAGGACTGGATCGACGTGCCGGTGGTCTACAAGACCGGACGGCGGGCGCTGCTCACCATGGAAAAGGGCATCCCCGGCGAGAAGGTGTTCGACGAGGCGCTGAAAGCCTGGCAGGCCAAGACGTCGGGCTGAGCAAGGCTCGGCCCGACAATTCAAAAACCCTGGAACAGCATGTCGAGCGCGCCGACGATGTCGTCGTGATGCTTGGTGATGTTCAACCTGATTTCACCCAGTTCGCTGATCGGAACCGTGGCGATCAGATGGGTGGCCACAAGCAGCTTTCGGCCATTGATCTCGACGATGGGATGCAGTTTTCGAATCGCCGGCGGTGCGGTCTGGATCGGGAGAAGGGGGATCACCACTCGTGTCTTGAGGTGGTCGAGCAGATCGGACTGCACGTTCAGCAAATAGCTGCCTTCGACGCGACCCGCGAAGACATCATAGCGGGCCATCAGAATTGCCGGTACTCTTCCAGCGGTATTCCTTGCTTTTCGGCGTATTCATTCCACGCCTCCATCGTGGCGCGGTTCTCCAGCTTCCACAGCCGCGTCTTTTCGGCAGCCACCGCTTCGGCGATACCGGCTTCCGCGGCGCGCGAGACATTGACGTCCAGCCCCTTGGCTTCCTTCATGAGATTGGAATCGATCGACAGGTTCGCCGGTTGGCGGATCGCGTTCGAGGCTAGCTTGCGCATGGTGACTCTCCGCAACATGCGCATAATCTATGCGCATTTGCGCGCCGCGGCAATGGCGATGCGATGTCTGATCGCGTGCGCGCACGAGCTTGCTTGCCAGGGACATGGGCGAACTTGCCCCCAGATGCTATACTCACACAAACGGCAGGCCGAAACCGGGCACGGCGATGACCAATGCGAAGATTGATCTTCGTGAGCTGGGCGAAACCGTTCTCCTGACGGATGGCGGCCTCGAAACGTCGCTCGTCTTCATGGATGGGCTCGATCTGCCGTTCTTTGCCGCCTTTCCCCTGCTAGGCGAGGAAGAAGGCCAAGACAGGCTCGCTCGCTATTTTCGCCAGTTTCTGGATATCGCCGAACAGCGCGGCGTCGGCTTCGTGCTCGACACGCCGACATGGCGCGCCAATCCGGACTGGGGCGGGAAGCTCGGCTATTCGGACAAGGCGCTGTCGGCCACCAACCGGCACGCTGTCTCGTGGGCACGGGCGCTCGGTGCGCCTTACGCCGCGCGTGGGATGGTCGTCCTTGTGAATGGGGTGGTCGGACCGCGCGGCGACGGCTACCGGGTCGATGCGGTCATGACGACGGCGGAAGCTGAAAACTATCACATCGACCAGATCAAGGCATTCCGCGACGCTGGCGCCGATATGGTCAGCGCCATCACCATGACCTATTCGCACGAGGCGGCCGGAATAGCCTGCGCCGCAATGGCATCAGGCCTTCCGTCGGTGATTTCCTTTACTGTCGAGACCGATGGGCGCCTGCCTTCCGGCGAGAGCCTGAAAGAAGCCATCGAAACCGTTGACGACGAAACCGACGGTGCACCGGCCTATTTCATGATCAACTGTGCGCACCCCAGCCATTTCGACGCCGTTCTTGCCGGCGACGGAGGCTGGGTGGGCCGCATTCGCGGCGTGCGCGCCAACGCGTCCGCCAGGAGCCATGCCGAGCTCGACGCGGCGACCGAGCTCGATCCTGGCGATCCGGTCGACCTCGGCCGGCGCTATCGCGCGATGCGCGACCGTTTCGGCCACATCGGCGTGCTCGGCGGCTGCTGCGGTACGGACGCAAGGCACATCGCCGCGATCTGCGATGCCTGCCTGTGACGGCGGCCAATCAGGGAAGGTAGAAGTCTATCCTTCCATCTCCTCGCGCAGCATCTCCAGTTCCAGCCACTCCTCCTCGAGCGCGGCCAGCGTGGAGCGCTCCTTGTCGAGGGCGGCAATGGTCTTCTGGAACGAGGCCGGATCGCGTTCGTAATAGGCGGGATCGGCGATGTTGTTCTCCAGCCTGGAAATCGATGCGGTCACCGCCTCGATTTTCTTCGGCAGCGATTCCAGGGCGAATTTCTGCTTGAACGATAGTTTTTTCGCCGGGCCCTTCGGGGCAGCAGCAATCTCGGCCCTGCCGGCCACGGCCGCCTCACCGGCCTCCGCCTTCGGCCTTACCTTGCGGTCTTCCAGCTTGGTGCCGCCGCGCTGCGCCAGCATGTCGGAATAGCCGCCGGCATATTCGATCCAGCGGCCGCCGCCGTCCGGCGCGATCACGCTGGTCACCGTGCGGTCGAGGAAATCGCGGTCGTGGCTGACCAGGATGACTGTGCCGGCAAAGCCGGCAACCAGTTCCTGCAGCAGTTCCAGCGTCTCCATGTCGAGATCGTTGGTCGGCTCATCGAGCACCAGCAGGTTCGCCGGCCGCGCCAGAACGCGGGCGAGCAGCAGCCGTGCCCGCTCGCCGCCCGAAAGCTCACGCACCGGCGTGCGCGCCTGTTCGGCCTTGAACAGAAAGTCCTTCATGTAGGAGACGACATGGCGCTGCTCGCCATTGATGACGAGGCTCTCGCCGCGCCCGTCGGTGAGATAATGCGCCAGCGTCTCGGCCGGGTCGACGGCCTCGCGCTTCTGGTCGAGCGTGGCGATCTCCAGATTGACGCCGAGCCGGACCGAGCCGGCATCCGGTGCTAGTTCGCCGGTCAGCATCTTCAAGAGCGTCGTCTTGCCGGCGCCGTTCGGTCCGACAAGGCCAACGCGATCACCGCGCTGGATGCGGGTCGAAAATCCCTTGACCACGGTGAGGTCGCCGAAACTCTTTTCGATGTTCTTGGCCTCGATCACTAGCTTGCCGGATTCGGCGGCATCGCTGGCCACCAGCGTTGCCGTGCCTTCGGCGCCGCGATGGCCGCGAAAGCGCTGGCGCATGGTTTGCAGCTCGCCAAGCCGGCGCATGTTGCGCTTGCGCCGCGCCGTCACGCCGTAGCGCAGCCAATGCTCCTCGCGCACGATCTGGCGGCCGAGCTTGTGCTGCTCGCGCTCTTCCTCTTCCAGAACCTGGTCGCGCCACTCCTCGAAATGGCCAAAACCCTTGTCCAGCCGGCGAGTCTGGCCACGGTCGAGCCAGACGGTGGCGCGCGAGACGCGCTCGAGAAAACGGCGGTCGTGCGAGATGAGGATCAGCGCCGACGAGGTGCGGGCAAGCTCCTCCTCCAGCCACTCGATCACCGACAGGTCGAGATGGTTAGTCGGCTCATCAAGCAGCAAGATGTCAGGCTCGGGCGCCATGACGCGAGCAAGGGCTGCGCGGCGCGCCTCGCCGCCGGAGAGATCGTTCGGCTTCTCCTCGCCGGTGAGGCCAAGGTGTTCCATCAGATAGGTGGCGCGGTAGGGATCGTCGGCGGGCCCCAGTCCCGCTTCGACATAGGTGCGAACGTTGGCGAAATCGTCCATGTCGGGCATTTGCGGCAGATAGCGCACGGTCGCCGAAGGTTGGCGGAACACTTCGCCGTCCTGCGGCTCGATCAGCCCGGCGGCGATCTTCAGCAGCGTCGACTTGCCCGAGCCATTGCGGCCGACCAAGGCGATCTTGTCGCCGGCCGAGGCGCTGAGTTCGGCGCCGTCAAGCAGCGGCGTGCCGCCGAAGGTGAGCTTGATTCCGTCGAGATTGAGAAGCGGCGGAGCCATGATCAGCTTTCAGGCAAGGGGTAGGGGTGGGCAAGCAGCAGCGCACGGCCGCTGCCCAAGGCGATTTCGAGCCGGCCCTTGACCTCGTTGGAAATGGTCAGCGACGAGCCGAACGCAACTTCGACATGGTCGAGCGGCCATTTGGCGCCGGTGACGCTGAGGCCGGCAAGGTCGGAGAAGCCAAGCACCGAAAACAGCGTGCCGTCGGCATAATCGAAACCGGCCATTCCCGGCAAAAGCGGAATGCCTTCCTGCGCGCCGCTGGTCAAAAGCATTTCCATCCCGCCTTCGGCCAGGCGCACCGCGAGGGCCAGGTGCAGGAAGGCATGGTCGGCGCGCTTGCCGCCGAAGGCGCCGGCAAGTATCAGGCTGGTGGCGCCGCGCTCGAGTGCGGCCGATATCGCCAGTTCGCCGTCGGTCTGGTCCTTTTCGGCCGGGAAAATCTGACGCGGCACGGCGGCCAGATCGTCGGGCAAATCCGCCGGCACGGAATCGAAATCGCCGACCCAGAGTTCCGGCGTCACCCCCAGAAGCCGGGCATGGCCGATGCCGGCGTCGGCGGCGATGACGCGCGTGCCTTCGACCTGGCGGTCGAGCAACGGCGTGCGGATGAGATCGCCGCCAAGCAGGATGGTGAATGTGCTCATATCTCGTGGCCCTTACCAGCCCTGCCTGCGAAACGGAAGGCCGCGCCTTAAGTGCGTCGAGTCTTTGGGCAACATGCATTGGATGCCCGGCAAAGTTCCGCTTGCGCGGCTGATCGGCCGGGCCTATGTGTCGAAACGCTCTAACGGGGTGCCGGACGCGATCTTCGCGGACCGGCTGAGAGGCAAACCAGCCAACCCGCTGAACCTGATCCGGTTTGTACCGGCGGAGGGATTAGACGTTTCGGACAACCCGACGCCTCAATTCCTTTCAACACGAACGAAGGAGGCGCCGATGCGCACGCTTTTATGCTCGCTTATCTCAGCAATCACCGTGGCTGTCGCGGCACCCGCGTCGGCGCAGGACAAGCTCACCGTCTACACCTATGAGAGCTTCACCGCCGAGTGGGGGCCGGGGCCGGCGGTGAAAAAGGAATTCGAGGCCGAGTGCGGCTGCACCCTCGACTTCGTCTCGGTGGCCGACGGCGTGGCGCTGCTCAACCGCGTCAAGCTCGAAGGAGCCTCGACCAAAGCCGACATCGTGCTCGGCCTCGACACCAATCTGACGGTCGAAGCCAAGGCCACCGGCCTGTTCGCGCCGCATGGCGCGGTGTCCGACATCAACGTGCCGGGCGGCTGGAGCGACGACACCTTCGTGCCCTTCGACTATGGCTATTTCGCCGTCGTCTACGACACCGAAAAGCTGAAGACGCCGCCGAAGAGCCTGAAGGAACTGGTCGAGGGGGATGCCGCCGACAAGATCGTCATCCAGGATCCGCGCACCTCGACGCCGGGCCTCGGCCTGCTGCTCTGGGTCAAGTCGGTCTATGGCGACAAGGCGCCGGAGGCCTGGGCCAAGCTCAAGTCGAAAGTGCTGACGGTGACACCGGGCTGGAGCGAGGCCTATGGCCTGTTCACCAAGGGCGAAGCGCCGATGGTGCTGTCCTACACGACGTCGCCGGCCTACCACATGGTCGCCGAGAACAGCGAGCGCTACCAGGCGGCGTCCTTCGAGGAAGGCGAGTATCTGCAGATCGAGGTGGCTGGCATCACCACGACGGGCGCCAAGAACCCGCTGTCGGAAAAGTTCATGGCCTTCATGACCGGGCCGAAGTTTCAGAATGTCATTCCCGAGACCAACTGGATGTTTCCGGCCGGTAAAACCGACAAGCCGCTAAACCCGGCCTTCGACAAGCTGGTCAAGCCGACCAAGACCTTGCTTTTCAGCCCTGAGGAGGTCGCCGCCAACCGCAAGGCCTGGGTCGACGAATGGCTGGCGGTGATGAGCAAATAGGGGTCGGGATGGTGCCGGCGCGTTCGACCGATTCTCGTGTCACCGCCGGCATCGTCGCGCTTGCGGCAATAGCGCTGCTAATCGGCGGCGCGTTCGCGGGGCTCATCCTCGAAGGCGCGCGCGACCTCTCCGGTGCCGCGTCGGCCTTCGATCCCTATCTCCTGCGTGTCGCCCGCTTCACGCTATGGCAAGCGGCGCTCTCGACGCTGCTTTCCGTCGTTCCGGCGCTGTTCGTGGCGCGCGCCCTGTCGCGGCACCCGCGCTTCCCCGGCCGCGGCCTGATCCTGCAGCTCTTCGCCCTGCCGCTGGCGCTGCCGGCGATCGTCGCGGCGCTCGGCATCCTGGCGCTCTACGGCAATGCCGGCTATTTCGCCGGTATGCTCGGCAGCGAGAATTGGCCTGGCATCTACGGGCTGTCAGGCATCCTCATTGCCCATGTCTTCTTCAATCTGCCTTTGGCCACAAGGCTGTTCCTCGAAGTGCTGGGGACAGTGCCTGCCAACCAATGGCGGCTGGCGAGCCAACTCGGGATGGGAGCAAAACCGGCCTTCCGGCTGATCGAATGGCCGGCGCTGCGCGCGGCATTGCCGGGCATTGCCGGGCTTGTCTTCATGCTCTGCATCACCTCCTTCACCATCGTGCTGACGCTGGGCGGCGGGCCGGCCGCCACGACGCTGGAGGTCGCCATCTACCAAGCGCTGCGCTTCGATTTCGATCCCGCGCGGGCCGTAACGCTAACATTTCTGCAGATCGCGCTCACCTTCGTGGTCGTGCTGGCCTTGATGCGGCTCGGCGCCAACACGGCTGGCGATGCCAATCTACCGGTGGCGCCGCGCCGGTATCTTTCCGCCGGCACGGCCGAGACAGCGTTGAACGCAACCTTGATCGGTCTGGCTTTGCTGTTCGTCGCCGGGCCGATGGCAGCCACGCTGGCAGCCGGCCTTGGCGCCGATCTCGGCCGGCTGGCGGGCGAGGCTGCCGTGCGACAGGCGACGCTGACCAGCGTCGTGCTTGCCTTGCTGTCGGCGGTGCTTGCGGTGGCGCTGTCGCTGTCACTCATCATGGCGCGGCGGGCACTCGCGCTGATGCGCGGCGCCGGTCCTCGGACGCTGCTCGAACATGCCGCCGACACCGGCGCCGGTTTCGTGCTGGTCGTGCCGCCCATCGTCGTCGGCGCCGGCTGGTTCCTGCTGCTGCGCAGGGTCAGCGACGTCTTTGCCGTCGCCCCTGTCATGGTCGTTGCCGTCAACGCGGTGATGGCGATGCCCTTCGCCATCCGCGCTGTGCGTCCCGCCTATGATGCGGCGAGCGAACGCCACGAAAGGCTTTGCGCGCAACTTGGCATCTCAGGCTGGAGCCGGCTCATTCGGGTCGACTGGCCGTCGCTCCGGCGGCCTCTGGCCACAGCCTTCGCCTTCGCCATGGCGCTGTCGCTCGGCGACCTCGGTGTGATCGCGCTGTTCGGCAGCGATTCGGTGCAGACCTTGCCTTATCTTTTGTTGGCGCGCATGGGCAGTTACCGGACTGCGGACGCCGCCGGCCTGGCCTTGCTGCTCGGCATGGTTTGCCTGGCGCTCGTGCTTGTCGCGGACCGGCTGGGGCGCGGAGAACGAGCATGACGCCCACCCATGATGGCGCCGACGTAAAACACGGGGCAGCAGTGCGGCTAGACAATGTTTCGTTCAGCTACGGCGAGGCGTCGTTTCTCTTCAATGTCCAGTTTGCCGCTTCCAGGATCACCGCGATCATGGGGCCAAGCGGCTCCGGAAAATCGACGCTGCTCAATCTCGTTGCTGGTTTCGAGGCGCCAGGGTCGGGCCGCGTGCTGATCGGCGAAGCCGATGTCAGCGCCGCTCCGCCTTCGGCCCGGCCGGTGTCGATGGTGTTCCAGGAAAACAATCTGTTTGCCCATCTCTCGGTGGAGCGCAATGTCGGGCTCGGCCGTTCGCCGTCGCTCAGCCTGACCGACGTCGACCGCGAGGCGATCGCCGGGGCGCTGCAGCGCGTCGGCCTTGCCGGCAAGGAAAGTCGCTTGCCGCGCGAGCTCTCCGGCGGCGAGCGGCAGCGCGTCGCACTCGCCCGTGTGCTGGTTCGCGACCGGCCGGTGCTTCTGCTCGACGAGCCATTCGCCTCGCTCGGACCGGCCTTGCGCGACGACATGCTGGATCTGCTGGCCAGTGTCCATGCCGAGCGGAAGATGACGGTGCTGTTCGTCACCCACCAGCCGGAAGATGCGCGCCGCATCGGCCAGAACATGGTGTTTCTCGACAATGGTACGGTGGCCGAGGCGGGGACGGCGGCCGATTTCTTCGACGGCTCTGGACCGGAAGCCTTCCGGCGCTATATCGGCTCGGGTCCGGTCAACGCCGGATCACGAGATATTGCCCGGAAGCGGACATAATTTACGGCCAAACCGGGTTTGGACGATGCGGCGTTTGCTTGCCTTGACCGGAGGAGTGTGGCTAGGTCCGGCCATACTGGTCCGGCATAGGCCGTGATTTGCCGCAAAGAACAGAAGGGACGCCGATCTGCCGACCGGCAAGGACAGACTGTTGACGAAGCCGCTGGCGCGGTTCCTTGCGCTGGCCGGCTTGGCCGTGGCGCTGGCAAGCTGCCAGATGTTCACGCCGCCGGATGTGGAGGAATCCGGTTTCCAGCCGTCCGACAGACCCGTCACCGTCGACAATGTCGTTGCCAACAGCAAGCTCGCCGAGATGGCGAAGGCGCAGCATCCGCGCATCCTTGCCACCTATGGCGGCGAATATTCCGATCCCAAGCTCGAGCGTATGGTGGCCAAGGTGGTTGGCAGCCTGACGGTGGTATCGGCCAATCCGACCCAGACCTATCGCATCACCATCCTCAATTCGCCCAACGTCAACGCGTTCGCGCTGCCCGGCGGCTATCTCTACGTCACGCGCGGCCTGTTGGCGCTGGCCAATGATTCGGCCGAGCTTGCCGCCGTCATCGCGCATGAGATGGGCCACGTCACCGCCAATCACGGCCTGCAGCGGCAGCAGTTGGAGGCCGAGGAAGGGCTGGCGACCAAGGTCGTGTCCGATGTGCTCGGCGACAGCCCGACCGCCAAGGCCGCACTCATCCGCGGCAAGCTCAGGCTTGCGCAGTTCTCGCGCAATCAGGAACTCGAGGCCGATGCCATCGGCATCAAGTCGGTCGGCGAGGCGGGTTACGATCCCTACGCCGCCGGCCGCTTCCTGCAGTCGATGTCGGCCTATACCGATTTCCGCTCGATCAGCGGCGCCACCGATGCCAGCCTCGACTTCCTGGCGACGCACCCCAACACACCGCAGCGCATCGACCTGGCACAGCGGCATGCCCGCCAGTTCGGCCCGCCGGGCGTGGGCACGCGCGACCGCGATGCGTTCCTCGCCGGCGTAGACGGCCTGCTTTACGGCGATACGCCGGAAGAAGGCTATGTGCGCGGCCAGACCTTCCTGCATCCTGGCCTCGGCGTGTCGTTCACCGTGCCCGACGGCTTCGTCATCGACAATTCGGCCGCCGCCGTGACGGCGACCGGCCCGGGCGACATGGCGATCCGCTTCGATGGCGTTGCGATCGACAAGAATCGCCCGCTGACCGACTATATCCGCAGCGGCTGGGTGGCCGGTCTCGACGATGCGAGCGTGAAGCAGGAAACCATCAACGGCAACGAGGCGGCGACAGCGCATGCCGGCGCCGACGGCTGGCAGTTCGACATCGCGGTGATCCGCGCCGGCGGCCAGGTCTACCGTCTGTTGACGGCGGCACCCTCGGCCAGCACCACGCTGGAGCCGGTGGCGCGCTCGGTCAGCGGCTCGTTCCGCATCCTCAGCGCGGCCGAAAAGGCGGCGCTGAAGCCGCTGCATATCCGCGTCGTCACGGTGCAGACCGGGCAGACCATGGGTTCGCTCGCCGCGCAGATGGTCGGCGTCGACCGCAAGCTCGACCTGTTTAGGGTGCTCAACGCGATGTCGCCGGGCGCCGCGGTTTCGACCGGCGACAAGGTCAAGATCGTCACAGATAGGTAAGGTTCAGGACGGCAAGGCTCAAGCCGCTGTCGCCATGAATTCGGGGTTCTGCTCGACCAGCGCAACCTTGAGCTTTTCCATGGCGCGCGCTTCGATCTGGCGGACACGTTCCTTGGAGATGCCAAGCGCTTCGCCGAGCGATTCCAGCGTCGCGCCCTCGTCGGTCAGACGGCGCTGCTCGATGATCCTGAGTTCGCGGGCATTGAGCGCGCCGAGCGCTGCCTTGAGCCATAGTGAGCGGCGTTCGATATCGATCGTGTCACCGACAATTTCATCCGGCAAGGGATCGTCCGAAATCAGGAAATCCATGCGCTCGGCCGTGCCGCCATCATCGGCAAGCGGCGCGTTGAGCGAAGAGTCGGGTGCCGAGAGGCGGGAATCCATCATTGCGACGTCGGCCTCGGAGACGCCGAGCGCGACGGAAACTTCGCGGTAGAGCGAGGCGTTGGAGATCGGCTCGGCACCGTTCGCCAGCCGGGCGCGCAGGCGCCGCAGGTTGAAGAACAGAGCCTTTTGCGCCGAGCTGGTGCCGCCGCGCACGATCGACCAGTTGCGCAGGATGTAGTCCTGCATCGAAGCGCGAATCCACCATGTCGCGTAAGTCGAAAACCGCACCTCGCGGTCCGGCTCGAAGCGCGCCGCGGCCTCCAGCAGGCCGACATGGCCCTCCTGGATCAGGTCGCCGAGCGGCAGGCCGTAGTGGCGAAACCGCGAGGCCATGGAAATGACCAGCCGCATATGCGCGACCGTGATCCGGTGCAGCGCCTGCTGGTCGTTGTCTTCTTTCCAGCGCAACGCCAGAAGATGCTCCTCCTCGCGCTCGAGATAAGGAGCCTTCATCGCCGCGCGGACCATGGTTCGTCCTGCCGTGTCTTCGATCATGCCGCGCTCCTGTTCCCGGGCCTTGCCGACGGACTGGCCACCACGATCTCGCCGGCGCTGCGGTTGAAATGTCGGCGCCGCGCCCTACAACAGCGAAACTCGCCACGCCGGGGAATGTTCCCGGGCGCGGTCGTCCTGCGGTTGAACGGAGTGGGGCGAAGCGGGCGCGGCGAAGCTTAGCTTCGCATTCATCGGCGCAGATTTTGAGAATGGGATTTCTGGAATGACCTATCTTTGAAATCCGATTCCTTATTTTGCCGAGATGCATCTGCCAGTTTCCAGCCCTTCACAAAGTGCCGACCAACCGGCCAAGACGGGATCACAGAAAAATGAAATGGCTCACTTCGCTCATCGTCGCTGGAACGCTGCAGGTTCTGGCGGTTACATCAGGCCATGCTGGCGCCAACCTCGACCAGATCAAGCAGGCCGGCGTGATCAAGGTCGGCACGGAAGGCACCTATGCGCCCTTCACCTACCATGACGCTTCCGGCGCGCTGGTCGGCTTCGACGTCGAGATCGCCAAGGCGATCGCTGACAAGCTCGGCGTGAAAGTCGAATTCCTCGAAGGCAAGTGGGACGGGCTGATCGCCGGCCTCGACGCCAACCGCTATGACGCCGTCATCAACGAGGTCGGCATCACCGATGCGCGCAAGGCCAAGTACGACTTCTCCGACCCCTACATTGCCTCCAAGGCGGTGCTGATCGTGCGTGGCGACAACACCGACATCAAGAGTTTCGCCGATCTCAAGGGCAAGAAGTCGGCGCAGTCGCTGACGTCCAATTTTGGCAAGCTCGCCGAGACCAACGGCGCCGAGCTTGTCGGCACGGATGGCTTCGACCAGTCGATCCAGCTGCTGCTCACCGGCCGCGCCGACGCCACCATCAATGACAGCCTGTCCTTCCTCGACTTCAAGAAGCACAAGCCCGACGCCAATGTGAAGATCGCGGCGCAGGAAGAGAACGCCGACTATTCCGGCGTGATCGTGCGCAAGGGCGATCCGGAACTGGTCGCCGCCATCAACAAGGCGCTGGCCGACATGAAGGCCGACGGCACCTACAAGAAGATCGCCGACTCCTATTTCGGCCAGGACGTCTCGAAGTAAGTGCTCTTTTCACGAGCGGGCCGATACCGGCCTGCTTTCCACATGTTGCGGCGAGTCGTCTTTGACGGCTCGCCGGTTTTCGCGTGATATCCAGTCCCTGTGTCCGTGCCTCGACGGATATCGGCTGATGCGCCGTAGATGATCTGGCAAGGAGGCCTTTCTGTGCCGCACTGGCTGCAACTGATGCTGGACTCCTTGCCGACGCTGTTGTGGGCGGCGCTGATCTTCACCGTGCCGTTGACGCTGCTGTCGTTCGCCTTCGGCCTCGCTGCCGGATTGGCCACGGCGCTGATCAGGCTGTTTGGCCCGAGGCCGTTGGTTGCCGTGGCCCGTTTCTATGTCTGGATTTTTCGCGGGACGCCGCTGCTGGTGCAGCTGTTTTTGATCTTCTACGGCCTGCCGTCGGTCGGCATATTGCTCGACGCCTTTCCCGCCGCGTTGATCGGCTTCACGCTCAACATCGGCGCCTACACGTCGGAGATCATCCGCGCCGCCATCGGTTCGGTGCCGAAGGGGCAGTGGGAGGCGGCCTATTCGATTGGCATGAGCTGGAGCCAGGCGATGCGGCGCACGATCCTTCCGCAAGCCGGACGCGTCGCGGTGCCGCCGCTGTCCAACACCTTCATCTCGCTGGTCAAGGATACGTCGCTGGCCGCCGCCATCACCGTGCCGGAAATGTTCCAGGCGGCGCAGCGCATCGTCGCCACCACCTATGAGCCGCTGATCCTCTATGTCGAGGCGGCGGCGCTCTATCTGGCGCTGAGCTCTGTGCTGTCGGCGCTGCAGACGCGGCTGGAGGCCAGGCTCAACCGCTATGGCGGTTTCCTGGAGGCGCGCGCATGATCGGCCTCACCAATATCGAGAAGCGCTTTGGCGACAATCTTGTGCTGAAGGGTGTCACCGTCGCCATCGAGGAGGGCAGCGTCACTGCCCTTGTCGGCCCCTCAGGCGGCGGCAAGAGCACGCTTCTGCGCTGCATCAACCTGCTGGAGCTCCCGACCTCCGGCACGGTGCGCATTGGTGACGAGACGCTGGAATTCCGCCCGGGCATCAAGGTCGCCACAAGGGATATTCGGCGCCTGCGGCTGCAGACCGGCATGGTGTTCCAAAACTTCCAGCTGTTTCCGCACCGCAGCGCCATCGAGAACGTCATGGAAGGATTGGTGACGGTGCTGAAATGGCCGGTTGATAGGGCGCGCGAACGGGCGATGGCCCTGCTCGAGAAGGTCGGCATGGCGCACAAGACCGATGCCTGGCCGGCGACGCTGTCGGGTGGCCAGCAGCAGCGGGTGGCGATCGCCCGGGCGCTTGCGCCGTCGCCGAAGGTGCTGCTCTGCGACGAACCGACCTCGGCGCTCGACCCGGAACTGGCGCAGGAAGTGGTCGACGTGCTTGGCCAGCTCGCCAGCGAAGGCACGACCATGGTGATGGCGACACATGATCTCAGGCTCGCTTCCAAGATCGCGCAGGAAGTGGTCTTTCTCGACGCCGGTGTCGTCGTCGAGAAGGGCCCGGCTTCTGTGGTGTTCAGCACCCCGGAGCGCGAGCGGACCAAACGATTCATCGCCACGCTGAGGCAGGAGGCGGGCGAGTCCCAATAAAAAACCCGGCGCGAGGCCGGGTTTTCCGTAAACTTGTGAAGAGCGAAAAGTTCAGGCAGCTTCTTCCTGCTCGGATTCCTCGTTGTCGGCCTTGGCGCCGCGCTTCGGACCCTTGTTGAGGTTCACCTCGATGAGGCGCACCGCTTCGGTCTCCGACATGCGGTTGACGGCCGCGATCTCGCGAGCCATGCGGTCGAGTGCCGCCTCGTAAAGCTGGCGCTCGGAATAAGACTGCTCCGGCTGGTTGTCGGCGCGGTAGAGGTCGCGCACAACTTCCGAGATCGAGATCAGGTCGCCAGAATTGATCTTCGCGTCATACTCCTGGGCGCGGCGCGACCACATGGTGCGCTTGATGCGGGCACGGCCCTGCACCACCTTTAGCGCGCGGTCGACATAGTCCTCTTCCGACAGCTTGCGCATGCCGATCGAGGTCGCCTTGGCGACCGGCACCTTCAGGCGCATCTTGTCCTTCTGGAAGTCGATGACGAAGAGTTCCAGCTTGTGGCCTGCCACCTCCTGCTCGTCGATCGACACGATCTGGCCGACGCCGTGCGCCGGATAGACGATGAACTCGCCGGTCTTGAAACCGTGACGCGCTGCGGTGGACTTCTTCTGCGGGGTGATCGGTGCCATACGCCCTGAACTCCTTGTTGTAGCGCCGGCATGGCGGCGCCGGCTGAAACTTCGCGCGATCGGGGTGGCCGACCGTTAGCCGCACAACAGATGAACCACCGGAAAAGCCGGGACCGGCAAACCGCGATAACGCGAGCGCCTGCCCCAGATCGCTCTGGTCCGGATTGAAAAGTTCACCTTTCAGTGATTTGGGGCGTTTGCGCCATAAATCGATGTTGTGTCACCGGCATGTTTGGCTGATGTAACACAAAAAGTCGGAAGAATCAAGGTTTTGCTGCATTAGCGAAGGCAAAGGGCCATCGCCGCCTGTCAAGACAGTTGGTGTCTCATGTCCGTTACGCAGCGTCATGCCGGCCGAGCCGGCGCGACCGTCAGTCGCCTTCGCCGGGCTCGGCGGAGAAATATTTCTCGAACTTGCCGGCCTCGCCATCGAAGGTTTTGGCGTCTGCCGGTGGCTCTTTCTTGGCGGTGATGTTGGGCCATTTCTCGGCGTATTCGGTGTTCACCTGCAGCCATTTTTCAAGGCCCGGTTCCGTATCGGGCTTGATCGCGTCGGCCGGGCACTCCGGTTCGCAGACGCCGCAGTCGATGCACTCGTCGGGATGGATGACGAGCATGTTCTCGCCTTCGTAGAAACAGTCGACCGGACAGACCTCGATGCAGTCCATGTATTTGCATTTTATGCAATTGTCGGTCACGACGTAGGTCATCGGTCGGCTCCGGGACGTCCCGTTTTTGTTGGGCTTTTTTGGTGAGGTAACGCCTTTGCCTGCCTGTGGCAAGGGCGGCCATTCCCAAGGATGTCGGCGTCTCCGGAATGGAATTCCAGAGCGCGACCCTGGCGAAAGTCGGCCGTGCCTTCAATCCTCGCCGATGAGACGGTTGGTTTGGCGGCGTTCCTTCTTGGTCGGCCGGCCGCTGCCGGCGTCGCGCAGCGCCGGAATTGCATCCGGAACGGCCTCGCCCTTCGGTGCCGGCGGTGGCGACATGTCCTCGTAAAGCAGCCGTGCTTCTTCAGCCGGGCCGCGCCGGACCCCCGCGCCGAGCACCTTCCAGACGAAGATGCGGCGCTCCAGCGTGATGGTCAGGACGTCGCCAGGCTTGACCAAATCCGAGGCCTGCGCTGCTTTGTCGCGATTGATGCGCACGCGCCCGGCAACCACCAGCTTCGCCGCCAGCGAGCGCGATTTCACCGCGCGGGAAAAGAACAGCCATTTGTCGATTCTCTGGCGGCCTTCGGCAACCATTGGACCTTTGACTTACTTCTTCAGCTGGTCGCGCAAAGCGGCGAGCTTGGCGAAGGGCGAGTCCGGATCGAAACGCACCGGACGCTCCTCGCGCGGCTTTGCCTGGAATGCAGGCTTGCCGCCCTGTGCGCCGCCCTTGCCGTCCTGCCGGCCGCCTTTCCAGTCGGGCCGGCTCTCGCGGCGATCGGGACGCTCACCCTGCGGCTTGCCTTCGCGGCGCTCGCCACCTTCGCCCTGGGGCTTGGGTTTGAATTTCGAGCGATCGAAGCGCGGCTTGGCGGCGCCGTCGCGCTGGTCGCGCCGGCCTTGATAGGCCGGCCGCTCGCCGGGGGCGGTCACCGGCTGTCCGCCACCGGCATCCGCCGGGGCATCGCTTCGACCCTGCGCGGCCTGTCCGTTGCGCGGGCGATTGTCGCGGCGGTTGTCGTGGCGATGGCGCGGGCGCTGCTCGAAACGGCCCTGCCGCCACAACAGGATGGGCTTTGGCTCCTCGGCCTCCGGAGCGGGCTCGCCGGCAGCGGCTTCCGCTACCGTGACCGGCTCGGCTTGCAGCACTTCCTGAGCGGGCGCTGCTGCTTCGGTTGCCTCGACCGTCGCGGCTTCAACCTCGGCGACTTCGGGTTCTGCTTCTGGTTCGGCGGCCGATGCAGGTTCGGCCGGCATTTCCGCTGCGGCTTCTGCTGCGGGCGCGATCTCTTCCGCGACTTCAGCCGGAGCTTCCGAGTGCTCTTCCGCGACAGGCTCCACCGCTGCCTCGGCGACGGGCTCCGCAGGAGCTTCGGCTGAGGCCTCAGCAACGGTAGCTGCATCAGGTTGCGAACCCTCCGCTGGCGCCTCGGCTGCGACTTCAGCTACAGCTTCCGCCATCACGGCCTGCGCGGCCGCTTCCGCCGCCAGCTTTACGGCAGCGGCTTCGCGTGCGGCATTGTCCTGCGCTTCGAGCCGCGCCTTGACTTCGGCGGCAGGCTTCGGCTCGGCGCGGTAGCCGAGGCCTTTCAGGATCTCTTCCATATCGTCGGCGGTGGCGCCGAGGATCGACATCATCGGCGGCGTCACCATGAAGGCCTCGCCGTCATAGGCGCCTTCGGGGCGCTGTCCCAGGCCCGGCTTCCAGTTGGTCGCCGGACGGATCAGGTCGGCCAGCCGCTCGAGGATGTCGACGCGCACCGCGCGGCGGCCGAGATTGCGGTAGCCGGCGAGCTTGTAGAAGGATTTGTCGAAGGTCGGATCGATGACCACCGAGGTGCGGCCCGACGCCAGGGCGTGAACCACGTCGCCGAAGCCCGGCTTGTCCTTGCCGTCGTTCTTCAGCGCCCAAAGCAGCGTCACCAGCCCGGCCGGTGCCGGCTTGACCAATGCCGGCACGAAGACATGGTAGGCGCCGAAGCGCACGCCCAGCCGGCGCAATGCGGCGCGGCCTTCCTGATCGAGCGACTTCATCTCCTCGGCGATGTCACGGCGGTTGATGAGGCCGAAATTCTCGACCAGCTGGAAGGCGATGCCGCGACCGATGCCGGTGATCTGGTCGGCGTTCTTCAAGTCGACCAGCGGCTTCAGCAGGGATTCGACCTGGAAGTTGACGAAGCGCTCGGCGCGCGCTGCGACCTTGTCGCGGGCGGGACCGGTAAGCTGCTCGTCGGCCAACAGCACAAGGCGCGGCTTCAGCGGCTCGTCGCCGGCGACCAGCGTGCCAACCGGCGCGCCGATCCAGCGCAGCGTGCCGTCGGAGCCGAGCGCGATGTCGCCATTGGCGCAGGCGCCGAAACGCTCGGCGCGGGCCTCGAATTCGGTGGCCAAAGCCTTTTGTGCCGCCGTGCGCACGGCCTTGGCATCCTCGCCGCCGGCGCTCTGGTCGGCGGTGAAGCGGAACCCTTGCAACTCGCCGACATGATGGCCTTCGACAAGGACGGTTCCGGTAGGGCTAATTTCGGCTTCAGGCATGGTATTTTCTCTAAGGCGCCGCATGAGGACGGAAGTCCTGCGGTCTACGAAGCGTTTCGTCAACCGCTCATGCAGCGCATCCGACAATCTGTCTTCGATTTCGCGCGTCTTTTCCTGCCAGTGTGCCTGATCGGCCAGCCAGCCGGGCCGGTTGGAAACGAAAGTCCAGGTGCGGATCTGGGCGATCCGGTGGGATAGCGTGTCGATGTCGCCGTCTGTCGTGTCGGCACGCCGCACCTGCTCGGCCATGTAGTTCTCGTCGACATGGCCATGCCGGGCGAGGTCCATATAGATCGAGGCGATGAGGTCGGAATGCTGGGCCGGCGCGATCTTCCTGTAGTCGGGGAGCGCACAGGCTTCCCACAGCAGCGCCACGCGCTTGGCGTCCGTGGCCAGAGCTCGGATGTCCGCGTCGCGCGACAGATGTTCGAGCGCCTGCGCGTCAACTGCCGGCAGCGCCCGCGTCAGGCCCTCGACCGGTGCGTTGGTCTCGATCGAGCGCTTCAGCGCATCGAGGCTGGCGAAATCGAAATTGGCGGTGCGCCATTGCAACACCTTCACCGGGTCGAAATCGTGGCTTTCGATCTTCTTGACCAGCTCTTCCTCCAGCGGATCGACCTGGCCGGTGACGCCGAACGTGCCGTCGCGCAAATGGCGGCCGGCGCGGCCGGCGATCTGGCCGAGCTCGGCGGATGTGAGGTCGCGAAACTGGTAACCGTCGAATTTGCGGTTCTGGGCGAAGGCGACATGGTCGAGATCGAGGTTGAGGCCCATGCCGATGGCGTCGGTGGCGACGAGATAATCGACATCGCCGGACTGGAACAGCGCCACCTGGGCGTTGCGGGTGCGCGGCGAGAGCGCGCCGAGCACGACAGCGGCACCGCCCTGCTGGCGGCGGATCAGTTCGGCGATGGCATAGACCTCGTCGGCGGAGAAGGCGACGATTGCCGTGCGCCGGGGCAGACGGGTTAGCTTCTTCGATCCGGCATAGGCCAGATGCGACAGCCGCGGCCGTGTCACCACCGAGACGCCCTTCAGCAGCCGCTGCAGGATGCCGTGCATGGTTGCAGCACCCAAGAGCAGCGTTTCCTGGCGGCCACGCAGGTGCAGGATGCGGTCGGTGAAGATGTGGCCGCGCTCGAGATCGCCGGCGAGTTGAACTTCGTCGATGGCGACGAAGGCGGCGTCGGTCTCGCGCGGCATGGCCTCGACGGTGCAGACTGAATATTTGGCGCCTGCCGGCTGGATCTTTTCCTCGCCGGTGATGAGCGCCACCTTGTGGGCACCGACCTTTTCGCAAACGCGCGTGTAAACTTCCCGCGCCAGCAGTCTGAGCGGCAGGCCGATGACGCCGCTTTCATGCGCCACCATGCGTTCGATGGCGAGATGGGTCTTGCCGGTGTTGGTCGGGCCGAGCACGGCCGTCACGTCGCGGCCCGAAAGGATCAGCGGCTGGGAGTGTTTCGGCTGGATGTTCATCGGCTCGGAAATAACGCTTCTGCCGCTCGTTGCCGGGGAGCACGCCAGTGGTGGCGCGTGTGACAGCCGACACATAAGGATTTCAGGCGCGAAGCGAAAGCGGAATGTTCCGCAGATGGAGCGAAGAGCCGTCCGGCTCGCGCGAAATCCGGTCCCGATTAAGAGTTGGAACGAGACTGGAACGAATCGGCGACGAATCACTGACTCTCGCTGATTCAGGTTTTGTTCACGGCTATATGTGGATTCTTTGACGGTGAGTCTCACCACATGCTGAATCGCTAAACTGGCCCGATTTATGCAGGGAGAAGAAAGCTGTTAACCTTTGCCGGGGAACGATCCCCGCACTCCGATCGGCCTCAGTCAACATTATGAAATCCTTGACTTTTCCTAACTGGCTTTAACCATTTGACAGAGCTTTTCGGCCTCCATCGTTAATGTTTCGGCCAAAGCCGGAACGAATCGGCGACGAATCAGCGATGGTCAGGTTTTCTTGGTTTGTTCACCCCAATATGTTGTGTTGTGAACAGCTTATCCACCGAGAAGTCACAGCTTGTCAGAGGCGTTGTGCACAGCCAGCGCCTGCGCCGTTAACCTTTGCGTGCCGCTCCGGCACAGATCGGCGTTGGGTGCATCGGGTCTGCCCGATCGTAGCAGCGCGACCAGGGCTCGGTCAGCAATGCCAAAACGGCTGCTTCAGGACTGGTCCTCTCCCGTCACATAGTGCTGCAACGCCGCGCCGACGTTCCGGACGAGCTCGTCGTGCGACAGGGCGACGACTGGCGGAAGCCGCAGCAGGTATCGGCACATCGCCAAACCCAGCAGCTGGCTTGAGACGAGACCGGCCCGTCGACCCGCATCGGCGGGGTCGCCGACCGCCGCAACCACTGGCCTCACCTGGTTGGCAAACACCTCGCGCAGCTTTTCGGCAGCAAAATCGTTGGACATCGCCGAACGCAGCAGAATTGTCATGCCAGGACCGCTGGCCGGACCTTCCCAGATTTCGAGGAAGCGTCGGATCAGTGTTTCGCCGATGGCCGCTCGGTCAATCACCCGCAGCTCCGGCAGATGCAGGTCGACGACCGCCGCCCTGGCGAACAGTTCGTCCTTGCTGCGGAAATAGCGGATCACCATGGCCGGATCGATCGAGGCATGCGCCGCGACATCGCGGATCGAAGCCCCGTCATAACCGTGCTCGGCGAAAAGCAGCCTGGCGGCCTCCAGGATATGGGCCCGCGTGCGGTCCGACTTGCTGATTTTCATTGCCTGATTCTGAGTCATGAAATTCATATGCCAACGACTGTTGACAAATGCAATGGCGTCTATTAGAAAGTCAACACTTGTTGATAAATGGAGAGAGAAAATGTTGCCCGATACAACGCAAGTCCTGATCATTGGCGCCGGCCCAACCGGCATGGCGCTGTCCATCACGCTGCACCAGGCCGGTGTCGATCACGTTCTGATCGACAGGCTGGCGCAGGGCCTGCAGACCTCGCGCGCCGGCGTCATCCATGCGCAGACGCTGGAAGCGCTGGAGCCTCTCGGCGTCACCGGGCGGCTGGACGAACTTGCCCTGAAGCTGCAAAATTTTGCCATCCGCGACCGCAACCGGGCGCTGCTCAATCTCGATTTCGGCAAACTTCCATCAAGGCATCCCTATCTGTTGATGCTGCCGCAGAACCTGACCGAGCAGGTGTTCGCCGAGCGGATCGCAGCCCTGGGCGGCGTCATTCATCGCGAAGTCGAGGCCAAATCGGTTGTTCAGGATGCTGACGGCGCCCGTGTGATGGTGGTCGAGAACGGCCGCGAGAAGCTGATATCGGCGCGCTATGTCGTCGGCGCCGATGGTATGAACAGCCTGGTGCGTAGGTCGACCGGCATCGAGTTCGACGGCGCTGCCTATGACGGGTCGTTCGTTCTCGCCGACGTCCGTCTCGACTGGCCGGTTGGGCCGAAGGAAGTGTCGCTGTTCTTTGCACCGGCCGGGCTGGTGGTGGTAGCGCCGCTTCCGGACGGATCATACCGCATCGTTGCAACAATGGACGACGCGCCGGAAAAGCCAGGGGTTGCCGACATCCAGGCGCTGCTCGACAGCCGTGGGCCGACCAGCCAACGAGCCCGGGTGCTCGGCCTGGCGTGGAGCTCGCGCTTTCGTGTGCATCACCGCCTGGTCCGGTCATATCGCAAGGACCGGTTGTTCCTCATGGGCGATGCCGCGCACGTGCACAGCCCGGCAGGGGGACAGGGCATGAATACCGGCATCATCGACGCGGTCGTGCTTGGCGAACTGCTTGGCGATGTGGTGAACGGCGTGCGCGCGGAAGCCGAGCTCGACCTCTACGAAACGTTGCGACGCCCGGCGGCCCAGGAGGTGCTTGAACTGGCGGGAAGGATGACCGACATGGCGCTTACCCGCAATCCGGTGAAGCGGTTCGTCCGCAATGGGCTGCTCTCGCTGATGAACCTCAATCCATTGCTGAAGCGTCGCATGGCCTTGAAACTGTCGGGCCTCAGCCGCGCGCCGCTGGCCCGGCTGCCGGCACCATCGCTTGAGCCGGGTTCAATCTCCGCTGCCAAGCCTGCAGCCAAAGCAGCGCTGAAGCTTGCCGCCTGACAGCTCTGATTGTCAGGCCGACGGGCCTCGATCGTGGATGTGTATGTCTGTGCCGGCCGTTGGGCCGGTACATCAGTTGTCGCTGAGTGACGCGAAAGCTCAGGCGAAATACTGCCCGCCATTGGCGGATATGGTCGAGCCGGTGATGAAGCCGGCTTCATCGGACGCGAGGAAGACGACGCAGCGTGCGATCTCTTCCGGTTCGCCGAGGCGCCCGACCGGGATTTGCGGGATGATGCGCTCGTTGAGCACCTTCTCGTCGATCGCCTTGACCATCTCGGTGGCGATGTAGCCCGGGCAGATGATGTTGACGGTGATGCCGGCGCGGGCGCCTTCCTGGGCGAGCGCCTTCGAGAAGCCGATGTCGCCGGCCTTGGCGGCGGAATAGTTGACCTGTCCAGCCTGGCCCTTCTGGCCGTTGATCGAGGAAATGGTGATGACGCGGCCGAACTTGCGGTCGCGCATGCCGCCCCACAAAGGATGCGTCATGTTGAAGACACCGGAAAGGTTGGTGTCGATGACTTCCTTCCACTGCTCGCGCGTCATCTTGTGGAACATGCCGTCGCGGGTGATACCTGCATTGTTGACCAGCACGGAAACCGGACCGAGATCGGCCTCGACCTGCTTGATGCCGGCGGCGCAGGCGTCATAGTCGGCGACCGACCATTTGTAGGTCTTGATGCCGGTTTCGGCGGTGAACTTCGTCGCCGCTTCGTCGTTGCCGGCGTAGTTCGCGGCAACCGAATAGCCGGCGTTCTTCAGCGCGACCGATACCGCCGCGCCGATGCCGCGCGACCCGCCCGTGACGATTGCAACCTTGCTCATGCGTTTCCCCTTTCGGTACCGCCCTGTTTTCGGGCTTTTCATGCAGAATGGAACGGGCGGCTCGCACCGCCCGGATAGTCTGTCGTTACAGCGTTTCGATGCACATGGCGACGCCCATGCCGCCGCCGATGCAGAGCGTGGCGAGGCCCTTCTTGGCACCGCGGCGGCGCATTTCGAAAACCAGCGTGTTGAAGATGCGAGCACCGGAGGCGCCGATCGGATGGCCGATGGCGATGGCGCCGCCATTGACGTTGACGATCGAGGGATCCCAGCCCATGTCCTTGTTGACGGCGCAGGCCTGCGCGGCGAAGGCCTCGTTGGCCTCGACCAGGTTGAGATCGCCGACCGACCAGCCTGCTTTGGCCAGCGCCTTGCGCGAGGCGGGAATGGGTCCGGTGCCCATGATCTGCGGATCGACGCCGGCGGTGGCCCAGGACACGATGCGCGCCAACGGCGTGATGCCGCGCCGGGTGGCTTCGGCTTCGCTCATCAGCAGCGCACCTGCAGCACCGTCATTGATGCCGGAGGCGTTGGCGGCGGTCACGGTGCCGTCCTTGTCGAAGGCTGGCTTCAGCTTGGTCATGGCGTCGATGGTGGCGCCGTGGCGGATGTACTCGTCCTGGTCGACGATGGTGTCGCCCTTCTTGCCCTTGATGGTGAAGGCGACGATCTCGTCCTTGAACTTGCCGGCCTTCTGCGCAGCTTCGGCCTTGTTTTGCGAGGCCAGCGCGAACTGGTCCTGGTCGTCGCGTGTGATCTGGAACTGGCGAGCGACGTTCTCGGCAGTGTTGCCCATGTGATAGCCGTTGAAGGCGTCCCACAACCCGTCCTTGATCATGGTGTCGATCATCTTGTAGTCGCCCATCTTGACGCCGGCGCGCAGATGCTGGGCATGCGCCGAGAGCGACATCGATTCCTGTCCGCCGGCGACGATCACTTTGGCATCGCCGGCGGCGATCTGCTGCATGCCGAGCGCAATGGCGCGCAGGCCCGAGCCGCAAACCTGGTTGAGCCCCCAGGCGGTGGTCTCCTTGGGCAGGCCGGCGTTGATCGAGGCCTGGCGGGCGGGGTTCTGGCCTTGGGCGGCGGTCAGCACCTGACCGAGGATGACCTCGTCGACCTCGCCCGGCTCGACACCGGTACGCGACAGCAGCTCCCGGATGACGACGGCGCCGAGCTCGTGCGCCGGAGTGGCGGCGAAGGCGCCGTTGAAGGAGCCAACAGACGTGCGTGCCGCGCCGGCGACAACGATGGCATTGGACATTTTCTTCTCCAGACTTCGAGGTGACGTGTTTTGAGTATCGTTAGGGACTTTTCTTGCCCGTTCCATGACCCAAGTCAAACCGGAAATAGGCATGCCAGCCATGCGCGGCAAGCAGGCTGCCGGCGGTCAGTGCAACTGCCGCGGCTTTCGCTGCGCAGCATATTTTGCCCGCCATGCAGCATAAAATGATGCCGCACTGCACAAACCACTTGGAATTGTGACGCTTTTGCGCATATCCTCGAAAGGGCGCAATCGTTACCGGCGGCTTACTCACATGCGCCGGTGTCCGGGGAGGATACTGATGGCCGCGAAAGTCGATCCGATCGTTATCAAGAAATATGCCAATCGCCGGCTCTACAACACCGGCACCAGCACCTATGTGACGCTCGAGGACTTGGCCGACATGGTCAAGAAGGGTGAGGAGTTCACCGTCCAGGACGCCAAGACCGGTGACGACATCACCCACCCGGTGCTGACACAGATCATCTTCGAGCTCGAGAACAAGGACGGGCAGAACATGCTGCCGATCCCGTTCCTGCGCCAGCTGATCGCCTTTTACGGCGACCAGATGCAGATGATCGTGCCGAGTTTCCTCGAACAATCGATGATTGCCTTCTCCAAGGAACAGGAACGGTTCCGCGAGCAGATGAAGGGCGCCTTCGGCAAATCGCCGATCGACGTGATGAAGATGGCCACGCCGATCAAGGCGCTGGAGGAGCAGACGCGCCGCAACATGGAAATGTTCCAGAACGCGATGCGCCTGTTCACGCCGTTCCCATCGGCCGGATCGAACGGGCCTGCTCCTGCCCCGGCCGAGCCGGCCAAGAAGGAAGCGCCGGAGAAGCCGGACGACCTTCAGGAGCTGAAGGAACAGATCGCCGCCATGCAGCGCAAGCTCGACACCATGTCGTGAACGACGGCGGCCATCGCCATTCGCCAAGCCGATCTAGAGTCGGCTCACAGGCCCGTCGTAGCGGGCGCGCGGCCTGATCAATCCGTTGCTGGTCACCTGTTCGACGGCATGCGCGGTCCAGCCGATGCTGCGGCCGAGCGCGAACAGGCGAAACGGCGCGTCTGAAGGCAGGCGCAAATTGCGGGTCAGCGCGGCCAGCGCAAAGTCGATGTTCGGGCGCGTGCCGGTCGCCGCGAGAACGGCATCCCGCAGATGCGCAAGGCCGCCATCGACCTCGATATCGGCCAGCAGGGCGTCTGCCCTGGGATCGCCCTCGGGGTAAAGCTGATGGCCGAAGCCTGGCAGTGGCCGGTCATGGCCAAGCCAGCGCCCGACCGCGACATCGGCCCCTAGCCGCTCCGCGTCCTCGACGAGATTGAGGGCCGCCTCGCCGGCGCCGCCATGCCGGGGGCCGGAAAGGGTGACGAGACCGGCAAGCAGGCAGGCGGCAACCGGCGCGCCGGTGGAGGCGGCGACACGCGCGGCAAAGGTCGATGCGTTCAATTCATGATCGGCCAACAGCACCAGCGCCCTGCGGATCAGGGCCGCGCCGGCGCCGCCGACGGACCAGCCGCGCGCCAGCCTTTCATGCACGGCACCGCTTCCGGCAACCGCGCCAAGTGCCGCGGCCAGAGCGCCGATGGCACCGGCCGCATCCTGATACAGCATGGCCGGCAAGCGTCCGAGGGAAGGCCGGCCTTCCGCCGCCAGCCGGGCAAGGTTCGTGAAGGCCGCGGCGCGGCCGCTTTTGCTGCCATCAGAAGGCTCCTTCGAGCCAAACGACACGCCAGCATCCGCCGCCCAAAGCAGGCTCGCCGTCTGCTCCAGCGTGATCGCGGCGGAGAGTGTCGCCGCGTCCTCGCCGCGATAGACGAGGCGACCGTGCACGATGGTCGAGATCGAGGTGGCAATGGCCGGTTCGCCCCAGGCGATGGCGCTTTCGGCGATCGCCTGGGGGCTTCGTCCACGCGCCCGGCGGGTCGCAAGTGCTGTGATGTCGTCGGCGCGATACTGGCTGCGGCGCGGATCGGCCTGATCCGGCCTCATGCCGATGCGCCCGCGGCTGACATAGGCATAGAGGGTCTGGGGTCGCACCTTGAGCCGCCCCAGCGCTTCCTCGCGTGTCAGCCATTCCGACATGCCCAGGCACCTGTATATTGATTCACTTGATCAAGATTGATGCATTGATGGTGCACCATTAATTCCAGTCGGTAAACCTCTCAAGGAGACAGACATGGCAAACGGGCTCGATGACGTGGTGGCTGCGGAAACCGTGCTTTCCGATGTCGACGGTCTTGGCGGCCGCCTCACCATAAGAGGCCATTCGCTGCCGGAACTGGCTGGCCGTTGGCGCTATCCGCAAGTGGTTCGCCTGCTGCTCGACGGCTTCTTCGACGATCTCCCCGGCGACGCCGAGCTTGCGCAGGCAATCGGTCGATCGCGCGTCGAAGTTTTCGAGCGGTTGCAGCCGATGCTGCCGGCCCTGGTGCCGCTCGATGTCTACAGCGGCATGCGTGCCGGCGTCGCCTTGCTGCCGGACGGTGATACGTTGGCGGACGCCTTGCTGATGATCGCGGCGCCGGCGGTGCTGACGCCGGCCTTGCTGCGCGGCGAGCGCGGAAGTCCGGCGATCGCGCCGAATCCGCAGGCGGACCATGCCGCCGATATGCTGCGGATGCTGAGCGGCACCGACGCATCGCCTGCTTTGGTCACGGCCCTAGACACCTATCTGGTCACCGTCTGCGACCACGGCCTCAACGCATCGACTTTCGCGACGCGTGTAGTCGCCTCGACGCAGGCCGGCCTGACCTCGGCCATACTGGCCGGGCTCGGCGCGCTCAAAGGGCCGCTGCATGGCGGCGCCCCCGGTCCGGTGATCGAGATGCTCGACGCGATCGAGGCCGGCGGCGACGCTGCCGGCTGGCTGCGTGCCGAGATCGCGCGCGGCGAGCGCATCATGGGTTTTGGCCACCGCATCTACCGGGTGCGCGACCCACGCGCCGATGTGCTGAAAGCGGTGGTGCGGCAGCTCGGCGCCGAGGGCGCAACCGGCCGCCGGCTGGCTTTTGCCGAGACCGTGGAGCAGACGGCGCTCGAGGTGCTGCGGCAGGCCAAGCCGTCGCGCTCGATCCAGACCAATGTCGAGTTCTACACTGCGCTCTTGCTGGAGGCGGCGGGCTTTCCTGCCGAGGCATTCAGCAATGTCTTTGCTGCCGGGCGCGTCGCCGGCTGGGTCGCCCATGCGCGCGAGCAGCAGACGACTGGCCGGCTGATCCGGCCGCAGTCACGCTATGTCGGCCCGGTGCCGGACCTGGTGGCTTGAGTCTTCCAACCTGTTTCGATTGACACAGCCTCTCCGCTTCAAGGCGGGGTGTTTCGCCATGACCGAAATTTCATGTGATCACGCGACCGTGTTCGTGTTCTTGCCTTGGTCAGGACTTATATGCTGCACTGCAACATTAGTCCGCTGCAGTAGAACTGTCCGATTCCCGGCAGGCGCGCAGCACCCAAACCGACAGGAACGCCATGACGACGAACGGCAAGGCGGAGGAAAAGAAGAAGATCAACATCGCGCTACAGGGCGGCGGCTCGCACGGGGCCTTTTCCTGGGGCGTGCTCGACCGGCTGCTGGAGGATGGGCGGCTCGAGATCCAAGCAGTTTCCGGCACCAGCGCCGGCGCGATGAACGCGGTGGCGCTGGCCGACGGGTTCGTGCGCGGCGGTGTCGAGGGGGCTCGGCAGAAGCTCGACGATTTCTGGCGCGCAGTGGCGGCGAAGGGCCGCTTCAGCCCGGTGCAGCGCATGCCGTGGGATGTCGCCTGGGGCAACTGGTCGATCGAGAACACGCCGGGCTATTTCTTCTTCGATACAATGTCGCGGGTGTTTTCGCCCTATGTCGCCAATCCGCTGGGGCTCAACCCGCTGCGCGACGTTGTCGAACAGGAGATCGATTTCAAGAACGTGCACGCCTGCAAGTCGTTGGAGCTGTTTATTTCGGCCACCAATGTCGAGACCGGGCAATTGCGCGTCTTTTCCGACGGCGAGATCGACCTCGACACGGTGATGGCCTCGGCCTGCCTGCCGCAGTTGTTTCGCGCCGTCGAGATCAAGGGCGTGCCTTACTGGGATGGCGGCTATGGCGGCAATCCGGCGCTGTTCCCGTTCTTCAAGACCGCGGCGACCGACGACGTGCTTCTGGTGCAGATCAATCCGGTTGTGCGCGAGGGGACGCCGAAGAGCGCCAACGAAATCCAGAACCGGATAGACGAGATCACCTTCAATGCCGGGCTGTTGAAAGAATTCCGCTCGATTGCCTTCGTCAAGGAACTGATCGCCGCCGGCCGCCTGCCGCATGGCGAATACCGCGACATCCGCATGCATCGGATCGACGCCGACGAGGCGTTCAAGGACCTGTCGGCATCGTCCAAGGTCAATGCCGAATGGGCGTTCCTCGCCTATCTGCGTGATCTCGGCCGCACCGCGGCCAGCGACTGGCTGGAGGAAAATTACGACGCCGTCGGCAAGCGGCCGACGCTCGATCTCTCCGGAGAACTCGACGACGGTTTCAAGCCGGTGCGCGGGCCGGCGCCCGGTCGGCGGGTCAAGGAATTTTTGGCCGCGCGCAAGAAACCGGAGCAGGCACGCCGTCAGGCGTAGAGCGCACGGTCTTCGGTGCGCCCGCTGCCAGGTGGTTGCCCTGCGGCAGACCGACATCGAGATGTCCGCCGGCGCGGTGCTTCCCCAAGGGAAATGGGAAGTGCTGGATTCGACCTCTGCTGCGATGTAACCTTACCTAGACGTAAACGGGAGGTTGCGATGCTGCAGACCAGACAGGATGCCCTCGGCGCACAGTTCGCATTGCAGCGTGGTGCGTTCGAGAAAGAGCCTTTCCCAAGCCTTGATCTCCGCAAGGATCGTCTCAAGCGTCTGCTGGCGCTCACCGAGCAGCATGAGGCCGAGATATGCTCTGCCATCGACGCCGATTTTAGCGCCCGGTCGGCGCAAGAAACGCGTCTTGCGGAACTGTTCGTCGTCGGCGCGGGGATAAGACATGCGCTTGCGCATTTGCGTGGATGGATGCGGGAGCGCCGTGTCGCCACCAGCCTGCCGTTCCTGCCGGGGCGCAATCGACTTCTGCCGCAGCCGGTCGGTGTGGTCGGCATCGTGTCGCCGTGGAACTATCCGTTCCAGCTGGCCATCGCGCCGGCCACGGCTGCGCTGGCCGCCGGCAACCGCGTTCTGATCAAGCCCTCCGAACTGACGCCGAAATTTTCCGCGCTGCTCGAACGTCTGGTCGGCGAGCATTTTGCCCCTGACGAGATGAGTGTCGTTGTCGGCGACGCCGAGGTCGGAAAAGCCTTCGTGTCAGTGCCCTTCGATCACCTGCTGTTCACCGGCTCGACCGCGATCGGCCGCCAGGTGGCGATGGCCGCGGCAGCGAACCTTACGCCAGTGACGCTCGAACTTGGCGGCAAGTCGCCAGCTATCTTCGATGCGTCCTGCGACCTCGACGCAGCCGTGTCCAGCGTCGCCTACAGCAAGCTTTTGAATGCGGGCCAGACCTGTATCGCTCCGGACTATCTGCTGGTTCCGCAAGGGCAGTCGCAGATGATTGCCACGAAGTTTGCGGCCGCGATGGCACGGCTCTATCCGAGCTTGCGCAACAATCCCGACTATACGGCCATCGTCAGCGAGCGGCACCATCGACGCCTCAGCGACATGGTCGCCGAGGCTCGTGAGAGTGGCGCCGATGTCATCGAGGTCAATCCGGCAGGCGAAAAACTCGGCGTCACCGATCGCAAGATGCTGCCTACGCTGGTCAGGAACGCAGGCGAGGATCTGCGGCTGATGCGCGAAGAGATTTTCGGGCCAGTGCTGCCGATCATCGAATACGCCAAGGTCGATGACGCCATCGATCATGTGAACCGGGCGGAGCGTCCGCTGGCGCTCTACTGGTTCGGCCGCGACAGCGGCAATCGCCAACGGGTGATGCGGGAAACCATTGCCGGCGGCGTTACGGTCAACGACTGCATGCTGCATCTGGTGCAGGAACGCCAGCCATTCGGCGGCGTCGGCGCCAGCGGCATGGGCGCCTACCATGGCGAATGGGGTTTTCGGACCTTCAGCAAGGAAAAGCCGATTTTCCTCCAGTCCAAGTTGAGCGCGGGCGCCCTTTTGCGCCCACCCTACGGCAAGACATTCGAGCGGCTTTTCCGCCTATTGAAGCTCATTACCTGATAGATTTGCCCTCTGTTTTCCTCGAATGCATGAGAGGTTTCGCATCATCCTGACATCTGCTGCCAATGACCGTCCGACCCAGTGAGGGCGGGCGGCCAAGTGGCCAAGCGCTGGAGAATGGGGCGCGCGCCCTGTCTGGTGGTACAATGACCCATCAAACTTTCTCACTGTTTTGCGATGCAACTTTGAGGTAGAAGCGCGCTTCGCCGTTCACGGCAAATTGAACATGGCCCTACGCGCACCCATATCGGCGACGCGCCCGCGTTTTTGAAGACGCGGCCTGGCCCGACCCGCAGTGGAAAAAAACGACATGCCGAAAATCAGGTTTCACAAGCTTGCAGCAATTGTCGTGCTTATCGGATTCGCAGCCTGGATGGGAACGGGCGCGTTCTCGTCCGTCGGCAGCGCTGCCCCCGACAACAAGCCCAAGGCCGGCGAAGCCGATCAGCCCAAGGCGGCGGGCACCGACAAGCCGAAGGCCGCCGAGGCCGAGCAGCCCAAGGCCGCGCCGCGCACCGTAGCGGTGGTGACGCCGCCGCGCAAAACCTATGCGCGCGCCATCCGCATTTCCGGATTGACCGAGGCCGACAAGCGCGCGGTGCTGGCGACCCGGGTGGCCGGCATCATCGACAAGCTGCCGGTCAAGCAGGGACAGCACGTCAAGACCGGCGACCTCGTGCTGATGCTTGCCACCGAGGAAAAACTTTCGGCGGTCAGCAATGCCAGGCAGCTTCTTGCCCAACGCCAGGCGGAGCTTGCTGCTGCCGAGCGATTGGCCAAGACCGGAAATCTGCCCAAGCTGCAGCTCGATAACGCCCGCTCCAGCCTGACGTTGGCACAATCGGTGCTGGAAGCCATGCAGGCCGAGCTTGGTCGCAATGAGGTGAAGGCGCCTTTCGATGGCATCATCGACCGGGTGCCGGTGGAAGTTGGCAGTTCTGTGATGGCGGGCGGTGAGGTGGCGACCATCCTCAAGCTCGATCCGGTCATTGCCCGTGGCGAGGTCAGCGAGCGCGACCTGCGCTACATCAAGATCGGCGACGAGGCCAATGTGCGCCTGGTCAACGACCAGAAGGTCACCGGCACCGTGCGCTACATCAGCCGCGATGCCTCCTCGCAGACCCGGACCTTCCGGGTCGAAGTGGCGATCCCCAATGCGGACGGCAGCATCCCGGCCGGCATGACGGCGGAGATCGCGCTCAGCGCGCAGCCGACCGACGCGATCATGCTGCCGCGCTCGGTGGTGACGCTCGGCGACAAGGGCGATCTCGGCATCCGCGCCGTCGGCAAGGACAACAAGGTCGCATTCTTCCCCATCGACCTGGTGGATGACACGCCAAACGGCCTGGTGCTGGGCGGCATTCCCGATGATGCGCGCATTATCGTCGCCGGTCAGGAGCTGGTGAAGGAAGGCGATTTGGTCAAACCGGTCGAGGCCGACCAGGCGACAATCAACAAGCTGATCGGCGAGGCGACAGCCGGCACGCAATAGCATGGTCTGCCGGGGCTCCGCCCCGATGACGACACGCTGCCGCGCAGCTCCCGAAAGCAACAGCAGGCCTAAGTCATGGATATCGTAAGACTCGCAATCCACAACGCCCGGCTGACCATTTCGGTCCTGGTCTTCCTCCTGCTCGCCGGCTGGGTCGCCTATCAGTCGACGCCGAAGGAAGCGGAGCCCGACGTTCCGATTCCGATGATGTATGTCAGCCTGATCTATCAGGGCATCTCGCCGGAGGATTCGGAGCGCCTGCTGCTGCGGCCGATGGAAAGCAAGCTGAAGAGCCTGAAGGGGCTCAAGGAGATGCGCTCGGCCGCCTTCCAGGGCGGCGGCTACGTGCTGGTCGAGTTCCAGCCGCAGACGAACCTGGCGACGGCACTGCAGGATACGCGCAGCAAGGTGCAGGACGGCAAGGCCGACCTGCCGCAAGCGGCCGAGGAGCCGACGGTCACCGAGGTCAACGTCTCCGAATTCCCCGTCCTGGTGGTGACGCTGTCCGGCGAAGTGCCGGAGCGTGTGCTGACGGCGGCGGCGCGCGAATTGCGCGACCGCATCGAGGAAGTGCCGGGCGTGCTCGAAGGCTCGCTGCAGGGCGCGCGCGACGATCTCGTCGAAGTCGTCATCGATCCGATGAAGCTGTCATCCTATGGGCTGCAGCTCGACCAGGTGATGCAAGGCGTCGGCGCCTCCAACAGCCTGGTTGCCGCCGGCAACATCGAAGGCTCGGAAGGTAAATACGCCGTCAAGGTGCCGTCGCTGATCGAGAAGCCGGAGGACGTCGCCAATTTGCCGGTGGTCGCCACACCGGATGCTGTCGTTCGGGCCAAGGACATCGCCACCATCCGCTCCACCTTCAAGGATGCCGAGACGGTGACCCGTCTCGACGGCAAGCCGGCGATCGCCATCGAGGTGAAGAAGCGCATCGGCGCGAATCTCATCGACACGCTCACCAATGTCCGGGCGGTGTCGGACTCCTTCATCAAGTCGATGCCAGAAGGCATGCACGTTACCTACACGCAGGACAAATCGGTCTTGGTCAACCAGCTGCTTGGCGACCTGCAGAACCATGTCATGATCGCCGTCATACTGGTGTTCATCGTCATTCTCTACGCGCTGTCCGGCCGCGCATCGCTGCTGATCGGATTGGCCATACCATCGTCCTTCCTGATCGGTATCCTGCTGCTCGCCATGATGGGCTACACGATCAACATGATCGTGCTGTTCAGCCTTATCCTGGCGGTCGGCATGCTGGTCGACGACGCCATCATCGTCACCGAATTCGCCGAACGGCGGATGAGCGAAGGCATGCCGAAGGAAGAGGCGTTCGCTCTTGCCGCAAGGCGCATGGCCGGTCCGGTCATCGCGGCCACGATGACGCGAATCGCCGCCTTCTCGCCGCTGCTGTTCTGGCCGGGCATCATCGGCGATTTCATGAAATACATGCCGATCACGCTGATCGTCACGCTGTCGGCCTCGATGCTCTATGCGCTGGTCTTCGCGCCGACGCTGGGCGCGATCTTCGCCAAGGCGCCGAAGATCCACGAGGACGACAACCGCGACGGCTGGTACATGGCCGTGGTCAAGCAGGCGGTGCGCTTCCCCATCACCGTGCTCGTGCTCACCGTCGCCTTGCTGTTCGGTGTCGGCTTCGCCTATTCGAAGTTCGGCGCCGGCGTCGAGTTCTTCCCTAATGTCGAGCCCGACTACGGCCTGCTCTACGTGCATGCCCGCGGCAATCTTTCGCTTGCCGAAATGGATGCCGCGACCAAGGAGGCGGAGAACCGGCTGCTCGGCTGGCCGGGCGTGAAATCGGTCTACACCCGCGTCGGCAAGACGCAAGGCGGTGGCCAGGACATTCCCGAAGATGTGGTCGGCGTGATCCAGTACGAGTTCGTCGACTGGCGCGAGCGCAAATCGGCGAACGACATCCTGAACGATTTGCGCGGCGTCATGGCCGGCATTCCCGGCGTCGATGTCGAGGTGCGCGTTCCGGAGGCCGGTCCGCCGACCGGCAAGCCGATCCAGATCAGGCTTTCGGCCGCCGATCCGGCCGGTCTCGATGACAAGGCCCGTGCGGTTGCCGCGCGTATCGGCAAGGTTCCCAACGTCATCGACATATCGGACGGCCTGCCGCCACCCGGCGTCGACTGGGCGCTCGAGGTCGATCGCGCCAAGGCTGCGCAGTACGGCATCAGCCCGACCTCGGTCGGCACCGTGGTGCAATTGGTGACCAACGGGCTGAAGCTCAGCGAATACCGACCCGCCGGCGCCGATGACGCCGTCGACATCCGGCTGCGCCTGCCAGAAGACCGGCGCACGCTGTCGACGCTCGACGAGCTCAGGGTGCAGACCTCGCAAGGGGCGGTGCCGATCTCGAACTTCGTCGTCCGCAAGCCGGAACCGACGGTCGGCGTGCTCAACCGCATCGACGGCGCGCGCACGGTGGTCGTCCAGGCCAACGTTGCCGCCGGCGCCCAGGTCGCTGCCGTGCAGCAGGAGGTCACCAAGGCCGTCTCCGACATGGATCTCGGCAGCGGCATACGCTGGAAGCTTGCCGGCTCGAACGAGGACAGCGCGGAAGCCAGCGCCTTCCTCAGCAAGGCCTTCGGTGCGGCGATCTTCCTGATCTTCCTCGTGCTGCTGGCGCAGTTCAACAAGTTCACCAGCGTCTGGCTGGTGCTGTCCTGCGTGGTCATGGCGACGATCGGCGTGTTCCTCGGACTGCTGCTGACGGGCGAAGCCTTCGGCATCGTCATGTCGGGCATCGGGGTCATCGCACTGGCCGGCGTGGTGGTGAACAACAACATCGTGCTGATCGACACCTATGACCGGCTGCGCGAAGAGGGCTGGGACAAGGTCGAGGCGGTGCTGCAGACCTGCCGCGAACGCGCCCGCCCGGTGGTGCTGACGGCGGTATCGGCGATCCTCGGCGTGCTGCCGATTGCCTTCGGTCTTGGCCTCGAAATCTTCCATCACGAGACGACGATCAACGCGCCGTCGACGCAATGGTGGATTTCGTTGTCGTCGGCAATCGTCTTCGGCCTGTCCTTCGCCACCATCCTGACGCTGGTGGTGACGCCGTCGATGCTGATGGTGTTCACTCGCGCCAAGGTCAAGCCCGGCGCCCGGCGCGGCTGGTTCAGCCGTCTGTTCCGGCGCGGCAAGGGTGAGATTTCTTCGGATGCGCCGGCGCCGGATCTCGGTGCGGAGCCCGCAATCGCCTTCCCGAAGGCTGCCGAATAGCCTTGTTTTGGTTAGCCGAGCAAAAGGCCGTCCGGGAACCTCGGGCGGCCTTTTGCATTGTCCCTTCGAATTCAATTTTAAGGCGAGGGATTTCTCATGACAATCAGCACGCTTCTCATCATCATTCTGATCCTCATTTTGATCGGCGCCGTGCCGGCATGGCCGCATTCGCGCGCCTGGGGCTATGGCCCGTCGGGCATCGTCGGCGTCCTTCTGGTGGTGCTGCTGATCCTGCTCTTGATGGGCAGGATCTAAGCCGAGACTCCGGCAGCAAGCAGCGGAGGCCCATTGGGCGCCGGCTGCGTTGTCCGACCTGTAGATCAGGCAGCCTTCTGGCTGTCCGCTGCGGCAATGGTGGCAATGCCAATGTCGTTCAAGGCATCCGCAACGGCCGTCTCCAGCGGAGTTTGCGGGATCGGGCCGATGATGCCTTCCAGCCTTGCCGAGGTCAGTTGGTGCGGTTCGAAACGCAGGTAGGACATCGAGACGATCTCGCGCCACATTGCCACGAACGGGCTGCCGGCGCGCAGCACCCACCAGGGCATCGACGTCAGCTTCAGCGTACGCCCGAGCGCTTTCTCGGCCGCCGCCTTGATCTCCAAATCGGTGACGGCATGTCCGGGAAAGTTCAGCGCTTCGTAAGAGCCGAGCTTGTCGAGGTTCTCCGCCAGGCCGACGAAGGCCTTGGCCATATCCGGCAAATAGGCCCACTCATGCACGAGATCGACCGGCCCAGGCGCGATATAGACGCCCTTGTTCATCTTGGCGGCGACGATTAGGTCGAACCAGGAGCCGCTGCCGGTGCCACCGAAGAAATCGCCACCCCTGAGCAGGATGGTGCGGACACGTCCGGCGTCCGCCTCACGGCGAAACAGCTCCTCCATGGCGATGCGGATGCGGCCCTTTTCGGTGGTCGGGTGGAACGGCGTGTCTTCCGTGATCACCGCCGGGATGGGCGATCCGAAATTGTAGACATTGCCCGGAGCAAGGTGCAGGGCGCCATTCGCCCGGCAGGCGGCCATGACGTTTTCAGCCATCGGCAGGCACTTGCCCCAGTCGGTGTAGATCGGGTTCAGGCCATTGAAGATGATGTCGACGCCCTCGGTGGCGCAAATCAGCGCGTCGCGATCGAGGGCATCGCCGGCGACAGCCGTGGCGTCCCCGAGTTCCGCCGGCACCTTGCCGCTGCGCGTGACGGTGCGGACGTCGTAGCCGGCGTCGATGAAGGCCCTGGCGACCACGCGGCCGAGCCGGCCATTGGCGCCGAGGATTGCGATCTTGGTCATTTTTCGTCTCCGTGTTTGCATTGAGGACCCCAATGTGGAGCCTTTGCAAACGAATGGAAATTGACTGAGATTGGCGATATGATATTCAATCTTGAATGGTCGACATCGACTGGAACCTGATCAAGAGTTTCGTCACCGTGGCGGAGGCCGGCAGCCTGTCCGCTGCGGCGCGAAGGCTCGCAGCAAGCCAGCCGACGCTAGGCCGCCACATCGCCGAACTGGAGCAGGCGCTGGGCGTCACGCTGTTCCGGCGCGGGCGGCGTGGTTATGCGCTGACCGAGGCCGGCAGCACGCTCTATGAACGCGGTCGTGCCGTCAGCGAGCAAGCCAGCGCCTTTTCGCTGCTGGCGCTGGGATCGGTTGAGGCGATCGAGGGCACGGTGCGTATCGCCGCCAGCGAAGTGGTGGCGGCCTATGTGCTGCCGGAGATGACGGCGCGGCTCGGTGTCGAGGAGCCTGGCATCGAGGTCGAAATCGTCGCCTCGAACCAGGTCGAGAACCTGTTGCGCCGCGATGCCGATATTGCCATCCGCATGGTCAAGCCGGCGCAGAACGAGCTGGTGGCGCGCAAGGTCGCCGATATTCCGCTCCGTCTCTGCGCGGCATCATCCTATCTCGACCGCCGGGGCCGGCCGCTCGAGCCCAGCGACCTTGTCGGGCATGACCTGATCGGCTTCGACCGCAGCGACGAGATCATTCGCGGTTTTACCCAGTTCGGAATCTCGCTCACGCGCAACGCTTTTCGCTTCAGGACCGACAACCAGATCGTGCTGTGGGAGGCGGTGCGGGCGGGAAACGGCATTGGCTTCGGCCAGGGGCCGCTGATCGACCGCGATCCATTGATGGAGACGGTACTGCCGGAGCTGACGCTGCCGGTGCTACCGGTGTGGCTGGCCATGCACCGCGATGTGCGCAGCAGCGTGCGCATCCGCCGCGTCGCGGATTTTCTCTACGAGGAACTGAAGCGTTATTCGGCCGGCGCCGGCTCGGGCGCGAATTCGGCGCGGTGAGCAAGGCCCGCCATCAAAAGCACGATGACGAGCAGCCCCGATAGCGCGACGAAGATCGGTCCGAAGCTCGAATGCTCGGCGACGAAGCCGATCGCCGACGGCGCCACCAGGATGCCTGAGTAACCCATCGTGGTGACGACGCTCATGCCGGTGCCGGACGACATGCCGTCCTGGTTGCCGCCGGCCGAGAAGATGATCGGCACCATGTTGGCGATGCCGAAGCCGCAAAAGGCAAAGGCGGCGATGGCGAGCCAAGGCGAGGGCGACAGGCCGGCGACCAGCATGCCGGCTGCGGCGACAAGCGCCGAGCCGCGCAGCGTCGCCACCGCGCCGAAGCGATTACGCACGCCGTCGCCAAGGAAGCGCATGACGGCCATGACGCCGGAAAAGGCGGCATAGGCGAGGCCGGCTATGGCAAGGTCGGCGCCGAGTTCCTGGTGCAGATAGAGCGCTGCCCAGTCGAGCACCGCGCCCTCGGAAATCATGGTCAGCAGCGCCATCAGCCCGACCAGATAGACCAGCGGATTTGCGGGCAACGAGAACTTCTGGTGCTCGGCCACCTGAGGCTTGTCCTTTACGATGAGGTAGCCGACGGCCACAGCGACCACAGCGAAGGCCAGCACCGTCACCACTGTCGCGTGGGGAAGATGGCCGTAGTTTTGTATCGCGAAGCCGCCGAGCGCGCCGCCAGCAAAACCGCCGAGGCTCCAGAAACCGTGCGAGGACGACATGATGGCGCGAGAAAGCCTTCTTTCCACCGCCACCGCATTGGCGTTCATGGCGACATCCATGACGCCGATCGAGCCGCCGAAGATGAACATGGCGATTGCCGCCAGCGGCACATTCGGCGCCAGCGCCACGACCAGCAGGCCGAGACTGCCGCACAGGCCGAAACAGCGCAGTACGGTGTGCGAACCATGTCTGGAGATGAGATGGCCGCACCAGGTCATTGCGGTCACCGCGCCGGCGCCGAACAGCAGGATCAGCAGGCCGAGCGTGAACTTCGAGATGTCGAGCCGGGTCAGGAACACCGGAATCTGCGGCGCCCAACTGCCGGTCAGGAAGCCGTTGGCGAGGAAGATGCCGGCCACGGCCCACCGCCCGCGAATGGCAGCCTGCATGAGGCTTTGCGCGTCCATAGTCGAGAATCCGGTATAAAAATGGCTTTGCGCGGCAAATTAGATCGATTCAATTTTCAGTCAAGCGCCGGGGGCCGAAAGTGTTTGGGCCAACAGGGACGGAGGCACAGTTATGCGCCTTACGTCGTCTGGCGTCGGCGAACCATCTCTGCGATCCAGACCGGCGCATAGGGTGGCGTGCAGCCAGGGGATGCGGGGTAGTCGATAAGGACGGCGAGCCGCTTGCCAATCCCGATTGCCCGCGTTCGAAGTTTCGGATGGTGAATGCCGATCTCGGCGAGGCAATGGTTCATGGCCCACTGTTTCTTGGCAGGTGCCTCTCTCATCTCCTTCTCGATCTGGTCGAGCAACGCATCGAGGTCGAGGTCCTCGGCGTTCTTGACGACTCTGTCGGTCGTCAGGCTCCAGCCCGCGCGACCGACAAGGTCGTCGCCATCCTTCCAGCCCAAACGGAGCTCCTCGGCGTGGCGACCGGCTTTGACCACGTTCACGATAAACCAGTCGAGGAGCTTCGGAGAGGAAATGTCGCGGATCATTGTGTCTAGCTCGGCCGTAGAGAAGGTCGTCGGCCTGCACACCAGGGTCGAGAGAAGGCGCGCGGCGGTGTCGCCGGTTGACCAGAGCTGAACCGCGAGTTCGTGCTGTGTCTTGAGTAGCTTGGCGAGAGAGCGAAGCTGGGTGAGGTTTACACCGTGATCGTCACCACGCCGTTCATTAGCCTCGCGCATCTTCGGGTCTTCGAGCGTGGCGAGCTCGCGCATGACGTCGTCGATCGTCGTGCTCGTGGACATGATGCTCTCCTCCCTTCGCTGCTTCCTTTCGCTCACTTGACCGGAGGGGCTTGCACGCCAGTCCCGTCAGCAATCCACCATAGCGTATGAGCAACCCCGGCGACAAAAGCGCAGCATGCGTTGTAAGCAAAGCTGAAACCCAGTCGGATCTGCTTGAAAGCCGCGCGGTCCCTCAAGGAGATCACAACGGGATCACAATCACGCGACATGGGAGTGTAAGTTGTGGACTAAAAGAACGAAGCCGCTCATCATCTAAGAAGGCGACAGTCGTCCTCCTGCGGAATAATTGCGGAGAAAACCTTTGAGGCTGTTCAAAAAGGTTGTTTGTGTGGCTGGCCTTTGTATTGTCAGCTATCTTTATGTCGTACATGCAGATGCTGGCCAGCCGGTGCAACTTGAAAGTGCGCCTGTGAAGCCAACGCCGTTTCAGGAGCGCATTGCGCAACAAAACGGGCAAGTGCTCAAAGTTGTTCCCGGCACGCCATTGAACGGGTATCTAACGCGACCGCCGGGTGAGGGGCTGTTCCCGGCAATCGTGGCGCTCCACGGATGTTCGGGTCTATTCCCAAGTGTCAAGCAAACCTGGTCCGAGCGGCTGTCTTCCTGGGGTTACGTCGTCCTCGTTGTCGACAGCTTCAGCACGCGCGGCATTCGCGAGACATGTGATCGCAGCCTGCTTGCTGATCGCGTCTATGACGCCTACGGCGCCTTGGATTTCCTGTCGAAATACAGTTTTGTCGACCCGCAGCGCATAGCGTTGATGGGGTTCTCCGCTGGCGGGACCACAACGCTCGAGGCTGTGCAACTTGGTGGCGCCGAGCAGCTTATGGAGCGCAAGTTCAAGGCAGCGATTGCCTACTATCCGAATTGTTCGGCTGCGAACGGCGACATGATGGTCCCGACCTTGATCCTGATCGGCGAGCTTGACGATTGGACCCCCGCCAAAAAATGCCAGGAGATGATGGCGCAACGCGGCGGCAAGGGAAGCGCCGTGCAGCTTGACGTCTTCAAGGGCGCTCGTCACGCATTTGCCTCCCCAGGATTCAAGACTGGCACCGAGGACTATGGTCACCGGGTGGAGTACAATGCGGCTGCGGCCGATCAATCCATAAGCGATGTCCGTGTCTTTCTACGAGGAGTTTTTGGGAACTAAGTCAGTCCGTCGTTCGCTGACCTAGTGATCCCTGGGGCGCCTTGCCTCGAATTCGGCCTTCTTGGCGTCTGAGGCCTCGGTCTGGTTGAGCGCCTGCCATTCGGCATAGGGCATGCCGTAGATGATCTCCCGCGACTCGTCCTTCGACAGGGCAACGCCCTCGGTCTCGGCGGCTTCGCGATACCAGTTGGACAGGCAGTTGCGGCAGAAGCCGGCAAGGTTCATCAGGTCGATGTTCTGCACGTCGCCGCGATCACGCAGATGCGCGACTAGCCGGCGGAAGGCGGCGGCCTCGAAATCGCGTCTCTGTTCGTCGCTGAGTTCGGTCATTGTCGGCTCTCCGTCACAGCGGCCCGGTGCGCGAGCCGAACATTTTCACCTGATGTATATCGGGAAGGCGGGCGATCGCGTCAACGATAGGCGCCAGCCTTTCGGCCCATTGCATTGCGCCCTTGCTGTCGGCGATCAGGTCCTGGCGGATCTCGATCAGCGTATGGGCAAAGCCGTTGACGATGGCGTGCCTGAACATGGTGTCGCCGCGAAGCGCGCCGTCATAGGGTTCGTTGTCGCCGACCACGATGCTCGCGTCGGCAGCCAGCATGTCGATCAGCGGCCGCGCCACCCGATCGTCCAGGTCCCACAATATGCCGACATGCCATGGGCGCTCTATGCCCTGCATGGCCGGCGTGAAGGAGTGCACGGAGAAGATGAAGGGCGCTTTCGCGGACGCCTGCGCCACCGAGGCAATCATGGCGCCGACGGCATCGTGATAAGGCCGGTAGAAACCGTCGAGCCGTCTTTCCCGCTCTTCCGTCGCCATGGGGTAATTTCCCGGCACGATGGTGCCGTCATAAAGCTGGCGGATCAGTGTCGGGTCGTCCTCGCCGCGATTGGGGTCGATCAGGAGCCGCGAGAAATTGGCGAGCACCGCCGGCACACCAAGCGCTGCTGCCAGCTCGCGCGTCACCGTCTCGACGCCGATATCGTAGGCGATGTGGCGGTCGAACTCCTTAGCCGGCAGGCCGAGGCTGCCGTACTCTTCCGGGAGTTCGCGGCGGGCGTGATCGCCAAGAAGCACAATGCCTCGCTTGCGGTCGCCTTCGACGATATCGAAAGGCGCGAAAACTGTGGATCGGGTCATTGTCTGAAAATGGTCTGGTCGCTGGCTTCCGGGGAGGGTGGTATCGTCATTCCACGAAGAGGACGCTGGCGCAATGCCGTTGTTTGGCCACGGTTTCTGCGAAAAATCCGTCGCATGGCGACAGATCGCTCGCGGGGCCTTTCTAAATCGATTGGAATTGGACAGAACGGCGCGTTGACATGCGCCCGGAGTTTTCCGAAAAGGGGCGTCGAGAGATGCAGATGTGGTACTTGAGGGGTTTCAGGATGGGTTTCGCCGGCAGGCCGCGCAGTGGCCGTGCCTTCGCCTTGCCGCTCCTGATCGTCACCGTCGGCCTCACCGCCTTGGTCGCGACCTCGCCCGCCCGCGCCGACTTCCGCGTCTGCAACGCCACGCAGAACCTGGTCGGCGTCGGCATCGGCTACCGCGCCAAGGCCGGCTGGATCACCGAGGGCTGGTGGCACATCGAAGGATCGAGCTGCAAGACGCTGATCGAAGGGCCGCTGTCATCAAGGTTTTACTATCTTTATGCAGAAGACGCCGAGCGCGGTGGGCGCTGGGATGGCCCGATCAACATGTGCGTGGCCGAAAAAGAGTTCAAGATCGCCGGCGTAACCGATTGCGTCGCCCGGGGCTTCCAGCGCGCCGGATTTCAGGAATATGACACGGGCGAGCAGGCAAGCTGGATGGTCCAGCTGACCGACGAGCCCGCAACGGGAGGCGCTCCAGCGACTCCCGCCCCGGGAACAAACAGTCAATGAGACGTAACCGCAAGGTCAAGATCCTCGCCACCATCGGTCCGGCTTCCTCCTCCGAGGAGATGCTGAAGAAGCTTTTCGAAGCCGGCGCCGATGTCTTCCGCATCAATATGAGCCATACCGACCATGATTTGATGCGCACGCTGGTCGGCCGCATCCGCACCGTCGAGGAGGAGGTCGGCCGTCCCATCGGCATCCTCGCCGACCTGCAGGGGCCAAAGCTGCGCGTCGGCAAGTTCGCCAATGGCAAAGAAGTGCTCTCCCCAGGCCAGACCTTCACGCTCGACGACAATCCCGAGCCCGGCACGTCGAGCCGGGTCTACCTGCCGCATCCGGAAATCCTGAGCTCGGTCGAAGCCGGTCATCGTTTGCTGATCGACGACGGCAAGCTGGAGCTGAGGGCGGTCAAGAGCGACGGCAAGTCGATCGTCTGCACGGTCGTTGCCGGCACCACCATTTCAGACAAGAAGGGCGTCAGCCTGCCCGACACCGACCTGCCGGTTGGCGCACTGACTGAAAAGGACCGCAAGGACCTCGACGCGGTGCTGGCGGCAGGCGTCGACTGGGTGGCGCTGTCCTTCGTGCAGCGGCCGGAGGATCTCGCCGAAGCGCGAAAGATCGCGCGCGGTCGGGCGTTGATCATGGCCAAGATCGAAAAGCCGCAGGCCGTCGCCCGACTGCCCGAGATTATCGAACTATCGGACGCGCTGATGGTCGCCCGCGGCGATCTCGGCGTCGAGATGCCGCTCGAAGCCGTGCCCGGCATCCAGAAGCAGATCACGCGCGCCGCGCGCCGCGCCGGCAAGCCGGTGGTGATTGCCACGCAGATGCTGGAATCGATGATCACCGCACCGGTTCCGACCCGCGCCGAGGTGTCTGACGTGTCGATCGCCGTGTTCGAAGGCGCGGACGCCGTCATGCTGTCGGCCGAATCGGCGGCCGGCGCCTATCCAGTCGAGGCTGTGGCGATGATGGACAGGATCGCCACCAAGGTCGAAACCGATCCGACCTATGCCGGCATCATCAATGCGCAGCGTTCGGAACCGGAAGCGACCGGCGCCGACGCCATTTCGCTCGCCGCCCGCGAGATCGCCGAGACGCTGAAACTTTCGACGATCGTCACCTATACGGCCTCCGGCACCACCGGCCTGCGGGCCGCGCGCGAGCGCCCGCAAGTGCCAATCATCGCACTCTCGCCGATCCTCAACACCGCCAGGCGGCTGTCGCTTCTGTGGGGCACGCATTGCGTCGTTTCGCCCGATGCGGTCGACCTCGACGACATGGTCGATCGCGCCTGCCGCATCGCCATCGACGAAGGGTTCGCCAAGCCGGGCGACCGCGTCATCATCACCGCCGGCGTGCCGCTCAGGACGCCCGGGTCGACCAACATGCTGCGCATCGCCTATGTCGGATCGGAGACGCAGCCCAGCCGCTAAGGCTGGCTCGCCGATCCATTAGAGCAATTCCAGGAAAGTGCGCAGCGGTTTTCCGTCCGGAATTGCGTAAAAACAAAGAGTTAGAGAGGTTACAGCGATTCTATTAATCGCTGAACCTCTCTAGGTTGGTGCGAGTTCGGCTTCCGGCACCTTGAGATCTGGACATTTGGCGCCCTGCGTGTCGCCGGCGATGCGTGCCTCCACGGTCCTTGCCATCGCCTGCAGGTCCATATCTTCGCCGGCGACCTTGCCGATCGCGCCGACGACGAGATCGGGGGCGATCCAATCCGGCTTGTGGCCGAGATTGCGCACCCAGACCAGTTCGGCGCCGGGAATGTCGCGTGCAAGGCCAACCGAATGGACCCTCGCATAGACGATTTTGTCACGATCGCCGGAGATGACCACGGTCGGCGCCTTAATGTCGCGGTAGCGCGGCGCGGCGGCGAGCACATAGTCATAGAGACCCGCCACATCGATGGCATTGGCGCGGAAGGCGGCGGGCCGCAGCACCAGAGGGATCGAAGCCGCGGCGACATAGCCGTCCGGAACCTTGTTGGGGGAAAAGACGCAAGTGGTGGCGGCGTCCATTTGCAGCGTTCCCGCCGGATAGGCCAGCGTTTCGGAAAACAGCCGGCCGACGACCGGAATCGCCGTCAGCTTGTAATACCAGGCGGTCGCGCCGCCCGGCCAAGGATGGCTGACGGGCGAGAGGAAGACCAGGCCCAGCGTCCTGTCGGCATGCGCGCGGCCGAAGGCCGCGGTTACCACGCCGCCGAAGGAGTGGCCGACGACGATCGCCTTCTTGATGCCGAGGCGATCCATCAGCGCCGCGATGGTGCTGGCCTGCGCGGTCGGGGTCTCATTGCTGCCGCGTCCAGACCAGCCGAAGCCGGGACGGTCGAGGAACAGCATCTCGGCGCGGCCTTCGAGCAAGGGCCTCAGCGGCAGCATCTGATCCCGGAGATTGGCGCTGGCGCCGTGAATGAAGAGGATCGGCGGCAGTTCGGCATTGGCCGGCGCCGGCACGTGGACAAAATGGATGCGTGCGCCGTCGATATCGGCAAAGTTGCCGGCCGGCGGATTGCGGCGCTCGACCAGCCATGCACCGGCGCGGGTGACGCCGGCAAAGGCGAAGACCAGCGCCAGGAGGAAAGCGAACGCAGCGTAGATGAGGTTCATGAGCAGGAGGTACGGAGCGGAGAGAAATTAGTTCAGGGGGCGCAGCGGTTTTTGTGCTGCAAGCCTGCGCATCAAATGCCCTCGCCGGCAAGCTCTTCCGACAGCGCGCCGACCTGGTCCTGGGCGCTGCGCATCATCGGATAGATGGCGAGGACCTTCTGCCAGGCTTCAAGCGCCGACTGCTTGTGGCCGGTCTCGGCCATGATCTGCGCCAGTCCGGAAAGCGCGCCGAAATGGCGGGGCTCGAGCTGCAGCGTATGGTCGATGTCGGACATCGACTTGCCGTAGTTCTTCATCATGAAATGCACCGTCGCGCGCCGGTTCCAGCCTTCGGCGTAGGCCGGTTGCAAGGTCACCACCTGGTCGAGGAAATCGAGCGCGACGTCGTATTTCTGATTTTCCATGGCCTTCTGCGTCCATTGCATCATCAGGTCGATCGAGGCGCTGCCGGACTGGAACCATTCGCTCCAGATGCGCCCGGCAATGCGCTCGGCGGCCTTTTCATTGCGTTCGCGTCTCAGGTCGACGAAAAGCTGGTCGAGGCGGGCTTGTTTGGTCGTGGCGACCGTGGGCGCGACCGGGTCATCCGCCCAAGCCGGTGAGATGGTGGCCGGCAAGACGATGCCGGAAAGCATAAGGGCCGGGATCAATGCAAAAAGAATCCGCATCGCCGGAATCTAGCCCCGGACGGCGGATCGTCAAAGTGATTTTAGCGTGAAGGGGCCGGCAGGCCGGCAAATAACATCATACGGGCGCGGCAAAACAGCCGCGCGTGCAAAACTCAGCCCTGGCGCGCCTTGTAGCGCGGTGCGGTCTTGTTGATGATGTAGACGCGGCCCTTGCGACGAACCAGCTGGTTGTCGCGGTGACGCGCCTTCAGCGCCTTGAGCGAATTCTTGATCTTCATGGTCTTGCCCGTCGGTCTGGGCCCGGTTCGGGCCGAATTTTTAAGGCGCGCCCGAAGACGCGCCTTTCAACTTGTGCGTGGCTCATAAACGAGGAGCCTTGCCCGTGTCAACCGCAAGTCGGCCACAAGAGCGCTTCCGATATGCGGCAAGTGACCTTGCCCATCAAATATTCGCCATCCGCACCGGGCGGCATTGCGCGATACGGGTCCGGCTGGAATGGTGCCGTCGCCGCGAAGCAAATCGGAGATCACCATGCGCCGCCTTCTTTTGTCCGCCTGTCTCGTGGTCCTTGCGGCCGGGTCAGCCGCCCAGGCACAGGAGGAATGCGACCGCAGCGACGATAGCCAGTCGATGATGACCATCTGCGCCGGCACCGAATACCAGGCCGCCGACGCCAAGCTCAACGCAGCCTACAAGGACCTTGTCGGCCGCAACGACGACAAGACCAACAAGCTGCTGCAGACCGCCCAGCGCGCCTGGGTTGCCTTCCGTGACGCTGAATGTGCGTATACGACCGCGGACAGCGAGGGCGGCTCCATTCATCCGATGGAGGTTTCGCAATGCCTGACGGAATTGACCGACCAGCGCATCAAACAGCTCACCTCCGGCGCCAACTGCCAGGAAGGCGACGTGAGCTGCGACAGTCCGAACGAGGACGAGGACCCGAATAGCGACCCGCAATAGGGCTTTTTAACGCAATTCCGGACAGAAAACCGCTTCACACTTTTCCTGGAATTGCTCTAGTCGCGGCGGCTAATGCGTGTGAAATGGCCCATCTTGCGGCCGGGCCGCGCCTCAGCCTTGCCGTAGAGATGCAGCATCAGGTCGGCTTCCGCGAGCAGGGCCGGAACGCGCAGGATATCGTCGCCGATCAGGTTTTCCATTACGCAGTCGGAGTGCCGCGCAGGCGATCCCAGCGGCAGGCCGGCGACGGCGCGGATATGCTGCTCGAACTGCGAGACAGTGCAGGCTGCTTCCGTCCAATGGCCGGAATTGTGGACGCGCGGCGCCATCTCGTTGGCCAGCAACGAGCCGTCGGCAAGGACGAAGAACTCGACGCCGATGATGCCGACATAGTCGAGTGCCGTCAGGATCTTCGCTGCTGCCGCTTGGGCCGCGGCGGCTGTTTCCGGTTTTATCCCGGCTGGCAGGGTCGAGGTGTGAAGGATGCCGTTGCGATGGACATTCTCGGCCGGGTCGTAGGCGGCGAGCGTGCCGTCGATGCCGCGTGCGGCGATCACGGAAATCTCGCGCTCGAAGGCGACGAAGGATTCGAGGATCAGCGGCACGTTGCCCATCGCCTCGCAGGTGCCGGCAAAGCCGCCGGTCTCCATGTTGCGGAAGACGCGCTGGCCCTTGCCGTCATAGCCCATGCGCCGGGTTTTCAATATGCCGCTGCCGTTGAACTTCTTCAGCGCCGCCGTCAGTTCCTCGTCATTGTCGACGGGACAATAATCCGCCGTGGCGATGCCTATGCCGTTGAGGAAATTCTTCTCCGCCAACCGGTCCTGCGACACCTCCAGCGCCCGTGCCGGCGGATAGACAGGCACCTTGGTGGCAAGTGCTGTGGCGGCAACGACCGGGACGTTCTCGAACTCGTAGGTGACGACGGCGCTGGCCGCCGCCAGTTCGGCAAGTGCGGTGGCATCGTCATAGGCGGCGGTGATCTGCCGGTTGGCGACTTGCGCGGCTGGACAATCGGCCTGCAGCTCGAGCACCACCGTGCGGTAGCCGAGGCGGGCGGCTGCCATCGCCAGCATGCGGCCGAGCTGGCCGCCGCCGATGATGCCGATTGTCGATCCCGCCGGCAGGCTCACGGCGCGTCCGTGGGTTCGGCGGCGACCTTGGCGGTCTGGGCGGCGCGCCAGGCATCCAGCCGGTCGGCTAGTTCTTCGTCGTGCAGCGCCAGCACGGCGGCGGCAAGAAGTGCGGCATTGGCGGCGCCGGCCTTGCCAATGGCTAAAGTGCCGACCGGGATGCCGGCCGGCATTTGCACGATGGACAGCAGCGAGTCCTGGCCGGACAGAGCCTTCGATTCCACTGGCACGCCGAATACGGGCAGCGGTGTCATCGCCGCGGTCATGCCGGGCAGGTGCGCCGCACCTCCGGCGCCGGCTATGATCACCTTGTAGCCGGCCGCCTTGGCGCCCTTGGCGAAGTCATAGAGCCGGTCCGGCGTGCGGTGGGCCGAGATGATCAGGCGCTTGTGCGCAATGCCCAGCGCCTCCAGCGTTTCGGCGGCGTGGCGCATCGTCACCCAGTCGGATTGGCTGCCCATGATGATGGCGACGTCGGCGCGGTGATCGTTCAAGCGCTTGCTCCCGGCGGCAAAGGCGCGCCTTAGCGGAATTCGCCAAGGGCCGCAAGGATCGGGAGCATCTAATCCGGCCACCGCAAGGCGCCGGAGGACTCCTTGCGCGGCTCCTTCATGGCATTCGCGGGGCGCTCAGCCGCGCTCAACACTGCACGCAAACGCTCGGCGACGATCTCGGCCTCGCCGGCATGGAGATTGCACGGATCGAGGAAGAAATGGCCGCGCTCGACCTCGTGGTTGCGCACGATGATCGGCGGCGAACCGGCGGCAAGCGCCGAGGCGAGGCCGGCTGCGGTGAACCGGCTTTCCGGTCGCACGAAGACCTGCAGGCGGTCGAGCGGATTGGCGGTCGGGTCCGGAATGATCTCGGCGCCTATGCCAGCAATGCCCTGCAGGGCGTCCTTCCACAGGTTGAGCGCGGCTTCCTCAAGCCGGCGGATGCCAGCATGGTCGCGCCGCTCCCAGGCCTCGAGCGCGGCCATGGCGCCGGCGATGCTTTCCTTGCCGACCTTCATCGCCCTGGCGACGCCACGGTTCTGCAGATAGGCGGTGCGCACCAGGTCCTTGCGCCCTGTGACGATGCCGCTGGTCGGTCCTGAGAGGAATTTGTGGCCGCTGTAGACGACGATGTCGGCGCCGCGCGCGAGGAAGCTGCGCAGATCGTATTCGGAAGCCGCGTCGACGATCACCGGAACGCCCGTGGCGTGGCAGATCTCGCAGAACTCCTCCAGCGACAGCATGCCGTACTGCACGGTGTGATGGGCCACCACATAGAGGCCGGCCGCCGTGCGCTCGTTGATCGCCTCACGCACATGGTAATCCTGGGTGACGCTGACCGTGCCCGCGGGAATGGTCTTTGCTCCAGCAAGCCGGATCGACTGGTCGATAGGCGCGCCATAATTGACGATATGGCCGAGTTGGATGACGACCTCCGACTTCAGGCCTTCCGTGTCGTCCGGCAGTCGCTCGATCGCCAAAAGGTTGGTGCCGGTCATCGCGCCGGCGATCGCCATGGTGATGCCGCTGGCGCAACAGGCGGTGATGAAGCCGGCCTCGCCGCCGGTCAGGCGCGCGATCACCGTGCTTGCGGCGCGCTGCAGATCGTCCATCTCGACCCATTGCGAGGCGATCTCCGCCATTGCCGCGATCGCTTCCGGGACGATGATCGAAGCGCCGAGCGTCGTCATAGTGCCGGAGACATTGATGATCGGGCGCAGGCCGAGCCGGTCGCGGATTGGCAGGTTGGAGCGGTCAGCGGAATAAGTGTTCATCTCGGCAGATCCATTTCTAACAAATCAGGTGGCGATCTCGACGACCGCCTCGATTTCGACGGTGATGTTTCCAGGCAACGAGCCGACGCCGATCGCCGAACGGGCATGCCCGCCGATCCTATCAAAGACGTCGGCGAAAAGATCGGAACAGCCGTTGACCACTTGTGGGTGGTCGCTGAAGGTCGGGATGGCGTTGACGAAGCCTAGCAACTTGACGACGCGCACGATGCGGCCGAGGTCGCCCGCTGCCGCATGCATGACGGCAAGCAGGTTGAGGCCGGTGAGGCGGGCATGTTGATAGGCCTCCTCGACGGTCACGTCTTCGCCCACCTTGCCGGTGCAAAGCGTGCCGTCGGCGCGCAACGGCCCTTGTCCCGAGAGGAAGATCAGGCGTCCGCTCTCGGCATGGGTGACGAAGTTGGCGATTGGCGTCGGCGGCTCGGGCAGCGTCAGGCCGAGTTCGGCGAGCCGGATGTAAGGCGTCATAAAATGCTCCTTGCGGCAGCTTTCGCTGTCCGGTGTCAGAAATGCGAGGCGCGGAAGCGCGCCAGAAAGCTGCGCAGGCGTTCGTTGGAAGCCTCCGTCGCCAGGATTTCGGCCGGCGGACCGACCGCGCTGACGCCGCCATCGGCCATGAAGACGATGCGGCTCGAGGCGTCGCGCGCAAAGGCCATTTCATGGGTGACCATCAGCATCGTCATGCCGTCCTCGGCCAGGCTGCGCACGACCGCCAGCACTTCGCCGACCAGTTCGGGATCGAGCGCGGAGGTTATTTCGTCGAGAAGCAGGATCTTCGGCTCCATCGCCACGGCGCGGGCAATGCCGACGCGCTGCTGCTGGCCGCCGGAAAGCTCGGCCGGCAGGCTGTCGGCCTTGTGGGCGAGGCCGACCCGGCCGAGCCAATGCTCGGCGATCTTGCGCGCCTCGGCCTCGCTCTTTCCGCGCACCTTGCGCAGGCCGAGCATGATGTTGCCGGCGGCAGTCAGATGCGGGAACAGGTTGAAGCTCTGGAACACCATGCCGGTCTCGGCGCGCATCGCCGCCAGATCGCGCTCGCTGCGGCGCTGGCGTGTCCCGGCATCGCGATAGCCGACCTCCTTGCCGTCGATGCGGATAGAGCCGCTGTCGTAGCTTTCGAGGAAGTTGACGCAGCGCAGCAGCGTGGTCTTGCCGCTGCCGGACGGGCCGATGATCGTCACCACCTCGCCGCGCTTCACCTCGAGGCTGACTGCACGCAGCACCTCGACGGTGCCGAAGGCCTTGGAAACATCGCGCACATCGAGCAGCGCGGCATTGGAGGCATCGGACATTCTTGCTATTCCCGAATGAAGGAGAAGCGCTGTTCCAGCCGCCGGCTGGCAAGCGAAAGCGCGTAGTTGACCGCGAAGTAGACCAGCGCGCCGAGGATATAGAGCGGCATGGCCTCATAGGTGCGGCCGATGACCTGGTTGATCGCCTGCATCAGGTCGGTGATGCCGAGCAGCGAGACCAGCGCGCTGCCCTTGACCGCATCGGTGACGCCGTTGATCCAGGGCGGCAGGAAGCGCCTGAAAGCCTGCGGAAAGATGACGTAGGCAAGCCGCTGGCGGAAGGTCAGCCCGATCGCCATCGCCGCTTCGGACTGGCCCTTGGGGATGGAGCCGACGGCGCCGCGCAGATATTCCACGACCTGCGCCGTCTTGAACAAGGTGAGCGCCAACACGGCCGCCCAGAAGGACTGCAGGTGAAGCCCGACGGCCGGCAGTCCGTAATAGACGAAGAAGATAAGCACCAGGATCGGGATGCCGCGTATGGTGTCGCTGAAGATGCGCACTGCCAAACGCGCAGGCGCCGGACCGTAGACAAGGCCAACGCCCAGCACGACACCGGCCACGAGCGACAGGACCACGACCAGCAGCGACACCCACAGCGTCACGGCGAAGCCTTCGGCGAGGAACGGCAAGGCGTAGAGGATCTGGCTCAGCATGTCAGCGCGCCGCCCTGAACCGGCGCTCGACGAGCCTGAGTGCGAAAAGCAGCACATAGCCGGTCAGCAGATACATCGCCGTCGTCACCAGATAGACTTCGACGATGCGGAAGGTGTTGAAATTGATCCACTGGGCGCCGTAGGTGAGCTCGGGCACCGAGATGACCGAGGCGACAGAGGTGTCCTTGAACAGCGACAGGAAGGTGTTCGAAAGCGCCGGCAGCGTGATGCGCAGCATCGTCGGCAGGCGCACATGGATGAGCCGCTGCCAGGGCGTCAGGCCGATCGCCTTGCCGGCATCCAGCTGTCCGCGCGGCACGGCTTCGAGGCCGGAGCGAAACACCTCGACCAGATAGGCGCCGCTGTAGAGCGACAGCGTGGCGACGAACGAGGTCGGTGCGCTGTAAGCGATGTCGACCACGGTCGGCAGGCCGTAGAAGACGAGGTAGACGAGCAGGATCAGCGGCACGTTGCGGATGAATTCGACATAGGCGGCGATGATCGAGCGCACGACGCGCCCGGCCGAAACATACCAGACCGCCAGCACGAGCCCGATGACGATGCCGATGGCGATCGAGATGACGGCGAGCTCAAGACTGAGCAGCAGCCCGCCCCAGAGCTTGTCGAAATGTCGCCAGATCAGGTTGAAGTTGAGCGTATAGCCCATGCGTCCGCCTCAATAGCCAGCGTGGCACCACGCTGTCGAGGAGAAGGAGACGGAAGGGCGTTTGCTTGCCCTCCCGCCGGCTAGTGTCAGATGACCGGAAAACCGGGATGGCGGGCCGGCGGCTCCAACCCGAAATAGTCCTTGAATGCCGCGTCGTAGAGCGTCGTTTCATGGCCGAACATGGCAGTCGCGAAGGCTGTGTTGACGAAGGTCAGCCAGTCGGGATCGCCTTGCCGCAGTGCTGCGCCGTAAAGCATCGAGAACCAGCTCTTGCCGGCATCGAAGTATTTGTCGGGATTGCGCGAAGCGAGCCAGCGAACCGTCGAGAGATCGACGGCGGCCGCGTCGACGCGCTTCGATTCCAGCGCCTGCAGCACGTTGGCCTGGGTGTCGATCTGCATCACCTGCGACTGCGGCAGGACGAGATGGACATTCTGCTCGGCATCGACGTTCTGCAGGATGGATATGCGTGTTGCCGAACCGCCGGCAAGCAGCTTGTCGAATGTCTTGTTCTCGGCACTCGGAAGCGTCAGCAGCGCGACGCCTTCGACGTAGTACGGCCTGGAGAAGTTGATCAGCTGCGAGCGCTGGGCGGTCATGGTCATGAACTGGATGGTGATGTCGACCTTGTTGGTGGTGACATTCGGAATGCGCTGCGCCGGGTCCTGCATGACGAACTCGACCTTGGTCGGGTCGTCGAAAAGACCCTTGGCCAGGATGTGCCCCATGGTGATGTCCATGCCGACAAGTTCGCCGGCATCGTTCTCGAAATGCCAGGGCGCGTTGGTGCTGCCGGTGCCGACGATCAGCTTTCCGCGTTCGAGAACTGTACGCAGCAGGCTGTCTGGTGCGGCCTGTGCCGCCGCCTTCTGAACATCGACCGAAGCGGCTGCGCCGATTACTCCGGCCGTGGCGAGCCCGGCCATTCCCAATTTCAGAAAATCACGTCTCTTGGATGTATCGTTCATGGCGACCTCCTTTTCGTGGTTGTGTTCCCCTTTCAGATACATGTGTCTTTTGACAATTTGTCTCTTATAAAAGACATGTGTACCTTGTACAAGACAGATACTAACATCAGGAATCAGTAATGCAAGACGGCATTGGCGTTACAGATCGGCCGGACATCGGCCCGGCCGAGGACAAGGTCTCCGGCTCTCGTGAGAAGGGCCTCAACCGGGTGCTCGAGATTTTTGAGTTCCTGCACACGACGCAGCGTGCGATCGGCATTGGCGACCTCGCCAAGGGCGTGAATGCGCCGCGCTCGACGACCTATACGCTGGTGCGTTCGCTGGTGGATGCGGGGCTGCTGGAAATGGCCGGCGACGGCAACCGGGTCTATTTCGGCAAGAAGCTTTATCTCTACGGAATGGATTATGTGCGCGGCAATGACCTGCTGCGCCGAGGGCGCCAGGAGGTCGACGACCTGTCGCGCCAGACCGGCGAGACCTCCGAATTGTGCATGCTGCAGAGCGGCCGCTACACGATCGTCCACTCCAGTCCGGGCACAAGGCCGTTTCGGATCAGTTCGGCCACCGGTCTGCAGATTCCGCTGCCCTGGACGGCTTCCGGCCGACTGCTGCTGGCCGGTCTCGAAAGGGCTGATATCGAGGACATGGTCTCCGAAGAAGATCTCGTGCTGCCGGATGGACGCCGGCTTAAGCTCGACGATTTTATCGGCGATATCGCAACGGCGAGGTCTACCGGCTACTGCGTGACATCGGGCCTTGTCGACGCCTACACGAAATGCCTGGCCGCCCCCGTGTTCTCGGCTCCCGGCAAGGTCGAGGCGACGATGTGCCTGGTGGTTCCGATCGACACGTCGAGGGAAAAGACCGACGAGCTGCTTGTCCTGCTGCGCCAGCGCGCGGCGCGGCTGTCAATCGCGGCGTGACGCGTTTGAGCCGCGAGGCTCGGACGCTGCTCAGGCAATGATGTCGGGAATGATGCGGTCTTCCAGCGCCATCAGCCGATCCTTGAGGAAGAGCTTCTTCTTCTTCATGCGCTGGATCTGCAGCGGGTCGCAGCCCACGGCGATCATAGCGTTGATGGCGGCGTCGAAATCGGCGTGTTCCTGCTTCAGGCGGGAATATTCGAGGCGGATCTCAGCCTGTTCCTGTTCGGACATTATCTACCGTCTGCACGTAAGCGGCGCCCAAGGATGGGCCTGATTGGGCGGGGCCGGCGGGGTTTTGCCACCGGTGCGCAGGCCTTATCACATTTCACATTGTCGTGGAATGCTACCACAGGGCATTCGACATCGATGGCGGATGGTGGCACAGTGTCATCGCGCTGTCACAGATGCGAACTGGCGGTGGACGCATTTTGGCGGCTGCAATCGAGGAAAACCATGAAAGGGAGAACCAATCATGTCTCTTGCATCCCATCTTGATGAGTTGCAGCGGAAACACGGCGACATCGAGCGCGAAATCACCGACGCGATGAACCATCCTTCGGTCGACGACCTCGAGATCGTGAATCTCAAGCGGCGCAAGCTGGCAATCAAGGACGAGATTGAAAAGCTGAAGGCAAAACCGACGACGCACTGACGCTCCACTAGCAAACAGCGCGCCCCTTTCGGCACGCGATCAACTTTCCGGTGGCAGTCATGCCGCCGGGGTTGGTGAGTTGTTTTGAAATCCAACTTCCCATTGCGTTGCGCCGCCACCGCGATACCGGAATGCGATCTTTGCGTGAGCGCCAGGCCTCATTGGCCTCCCGGAGATTTGCCGCGACTGCTTGCCGCTTGCCATTGACAAGCCATCTTTGCTCCTCCACCTCATGCCCGGACCTTCTAAGCAAAAGGCAACCGGCATGACCGGATATTTTTCTTCTCCTTTCCCGCGCCGTACGTCGGTCGGCGTCGATGTCGGCGGCGTGACCGTTGGTGGTGGTGCACCGGTCGTCGTGCAGTCGATGACCAACACCGACACGGCCGATATCGACCAGACCGTTGCGCAAGTTGCGGCGCTGCACCGTGCCGGCTCCGAGATCGTGCGCATCACTGTCGACCGCGACGAGAGTGCCGCCGCCGTGCCCGCCATCCGTGACCGGCTTCAGCGGCTTGGCATCAACGTGCCGCTGGTCGGCGATTTCCACTATATCGGCCACAAGCTCTTGGCCGACCATCCGGCCTGCGCCGAGGCGCTTGCGAAATACCGCATCAATCCCGGCAATGTCGGCTTCAAGGACAAGAAGGACCGGCAATTCGCGGCGATCGTCGAGATGGCGATCAAATACGACAAGCCGGTGCGCATCGGCGTCAACTGGGGCTCGCTCGACCAGGAGCTGCTGACCCGTCTGATGGACGAAAACCAGGCGCAAGGCTTTCCGCTCACCGCCCAGGAAGTCACCCGCGAGGCGATCGTGCAGTCGGCGATCCTGTCGGCAGAGATGGCGGAAGAGATCGGCCTTGGTCGTGACAAGATCATCCTGTCGGCCAAGGTCAGCGGCGTGCAGGATCTGATCGCCGTCTACACCGAACTCGCCACCCGCTCCAACCATGCGCTGCATCTCGGTCTGACCGAGGCCGGCATGGGCTCGAAAGGCATTGTCGCCTCGTCCGCCGCGATGGGCATCCTGCTGCAGCAAGGCATCGGCGACACGATCCGCATCTCGCTGACGCCGGAGCCGAATGGTGACCGCACGCGCGAAGTGCAGGTATCGCAGGAATTGCTGCAGACCATGGGCTTCCGGCAGTTCGTGCCGATCGTCGCCGCGTGCCCCGGCTGCGGTCGCACGACGTCGACCGTTTTCCAGGAACTGGCGCAGAACATCCAGGCCGACCTCAGGAAGAACATGCCTGTCTGGCGCGAGAAGTATCCCGGCGTCGAGAACCTCAAGGTCGCGGTGATGGGCTGCATCGTCAACGGCCCCGGCGAATCCAAGCATGCCGATATTGGCATATCGCTGCCAGGCACCGGCGAGACGCCGACGGCGCCGGTGTTCGTCGACGGCAAGAAGGCGGCGACGCTGCGCGGGCCGTCGATCGCAGCCGATTTCGAGAAGATGGTCGCCGACTATATCGAGCAGCGGTTTGGGCGCCACGGCAAGGCCGCAGCGGAATGAGCTCATGCCGAAAATCTGCTCCGGCGGCCACCTGAAGGCGTCTTCTACGCTTCCGGTGCTCGCGGACCAGATGTCCGCTCCGCTCCGGTTCTCGAGGCCACCATCATGTGGCTCACCGGAGCGGTTTTCAACACGGGCTCAGCGTTTGGCAGATGTCCTTGCGCTTACTGTTTCCTTGGTCTCCATCTGGCTTCTGTGTAGCAACGCCGCTTACGCCGATCCGCCGCAATCCGCCGCCAAGAGATTGATCAACCGGGTCTGCGATCTGATCGAGGCGCATGCCGACCAGAATGGCCTGTCCAGGGATTTCTTTGCCCGGCTGATCTGGAAGGAAAGCCGCTTCGATCCGAATGCGGTCAGCCCGGTCGGCGCGGAAGGCATCGCCCAGTTCATGCCGGGAACCGCCAAGATGCGAGGGCTGGCCAATTCCTTCGACATCGAGCAGGCGATCCCGGCATCGGCGAAATATCTCGCCGAAATGAAAGCCGGATTTGGCAATCTCGGCTTGGCGGCGGCTGCCTACAATGCCGGCGAGAGCCGGGTGTCGCGCTGGCTGAGTTCCGGCGGCTTCCTGCCGATGGAGACCGAGAGCTACGTCTTCGACATCATGGGCGAACCCGCCGACAAGTTCACCGACACCACCTATGCCGGCACCGTCCAGCCGCTCGACAAGAAAATGAGCTTCGCCGTCGCTTGCCGCAAGCTGCCGGTGATCATGTCGAGAACCGTGGCGATGGCCTCGATCAACGTCAAGCCATGGGGTGTTCAGGTGGCCGGCAACTTCCGCCGGGGTGCTGCGATCAATCAGTGGCTGCGGGTGAGGGGCCGGTTTCCGGCCTTGCTCTCCGGCCATGATCCGGTCGTCAGCCGGGTACGCACGCCAATCGGGCGGAGAGGCATCTATGCGGTCAGGATTGGCACCGACTCCAGGGGGGCTGCCGACGTCATCTGCCAAAAACTGCGCAGTATAGGCGGCGCCTGTATTGTGGCGCGCAACCGGTAGGTCGCCCTTGGCGAGTGCCCGCTTGAAAGGGTTTTGACGTGACAGCCAAAATCGTCCTGCTCAACGGCGTCGGCAGCGCGGGCAAAAGTTCGATCGCCAAGGATGCAAACGATCACAGCCGAACCCTTCCTGCATGTGCAGATGGATGTGTTCCTGGAGATGCTGCCCGAGGCGCTGCAGAACCATACGAAAGGCTTCGCCTTCGAACACTATTGCAGGACGGCAAGCCCTCCGTCGTTATCAAGGCAGGTCCGGTCGGCCGGCGAACCATGCAGGGTATGCGGCACGCCGTTGCCGCCATGGCCGGACAGGGCAACAACCTCATCGTCGATGACGTGCTGTGCGATGACGAGATGTCGGAGTATCTCAGCTTGCTGTCAGGCTTCGAGCTTTATCTCGTCGGCGTGTTCGCGCCGCTCGAATGCGCCGGTCGCATCCAGCAGGAGTTTCGGCTATAGGCGGCCCGTGGAATGGCCGGGTTTTGCCTGCCTTTGACAAGCGACAAGGGCCGCGGAATGTTTGACGGATACATCATTTGCGGCACACCGAGAACCGGAAGCACTCTTCTGTGCAATCTTCTGGCGTCCACGAGGACGGCCGGCAATCCTCATTCATTCTATCGGCGGCAGGACATATCGGCGTGGGCCGAAGACTGGAAGCTGCCCGGTCGTGACACGATGAGCGAACTCGAATTCAATGCCGCCTATCTCGACGCAGCGATCGCCGCTGGCAAGGACGGAACAGGCATCTTCGGTCTTCGTCTGATGAGGGAAAATCTGGATGAGCTCTCGGCGATCCTCGACCAGATTTTCCCACAACTTCCGTCGGACAAAGCGCGTTTCGAAAGAGCCTTTGGCCATATTCTCTACATACACCTTTCGCGCGAGAACAAGCTTGCGCAGGCCATCTCCCTGGTCAAAGCGGAGCAGACCGGTCTTTGGCATATTGCTCCTGACGGAACCGAGATTGAAAGGGTCGCGCCTCCGAAGGAGCCCCAGTATGACTTCGAGCGGATCAAACGTGCGGTCGCTGAGCTAGAAGCCTATGATGCGGCCTGGAACACATGGTTTGCTGAGCAAGGGGTAGGCCCGCTGCGGCAAGGCTATGAGCGTCTTTCCGCCGACCCGGCAGCGACATTGCTAGGCATCTGCGAGGCCCTCGGGATTCAACCACCGAATGCCGAGGGTGTGCGGCCAGGCGTTGCAAAGCTCGCCGACGAGACAAGTCTCGATTGGATGCGCCGCTATCGTTCGGACGCAGCCGCCTGACCCACTGATTGAGGTGGTTAGGCGGTCTTCGCCACCACCGTCTCGCTGAGCCAGGTGCCGATCTTGGTGCCGAGGCGATCGGGTGAGACCGGCTTCGGCAGATAGTCGTCCATGCCGCTTTCGATGCATTTTTCGCGATCGCCTTTCAGCGCGTGCGCGGTGACGCCGATGATCGGCGTGTGGCCGCCGCTCTGCTGTTCTATCGCGCGGATGGCGCCGGTTGCTTCGTAACCGTTCATCTCCGGCATCGAAACGTCCATCAGGACCAGCTTCGGCCGCAGCGCCCGGTACATCTCGACTGCGGTGCGGCCGTTGCCGGCGATGCGATAGCTCAGCCCTAACCCGCTGAGGATCTGGCCGAACACCAGCTGGTTCACGTCATTGTCCTCGGCAATCAGGATGTCGATCGGACCATTGGGTGCGGCGGCCGACTCCGGCGCGGCAGGCGCTGCGATCGCCGGTCCGCGGATGACGGTGAAGGCGGGCGCTGCCGCCGGCGTTGCCTGCGGCGCGACCGGCTCGCGAACGAAGCGCGCCTTGCCGACCTGGGCGCGGGCCTTCTGGATGACCGAGATGACGGTGCCGAGCAGGATGGCCGAGCGCGCGGGCTTGGTCAGATACGCGGCGATGCCGAAATCGATGACCATCTTGCCGAAATCAACCTGATCGACCGAGGTCAAGAGCACGACCGGAATGGCGGCAAGCCGGCTGTCGGCGGCAATGGCCCTGGCGACGTCGGCGCCGTTCATGCCGGGCATCTGGTAGTCGAGGATGATGCAATCCACCGTCGCGCCGAGCTGGCTGGCGCGGTCGAGGAAGGCCAGGCCGACGGCGCCGCTTTCGGCAGCGGCGCAATCGAAGCTCCAGCTCTTCAACTGCTCGAGCAGAATCTCGCGGTTGACCGGATTGTCGTCGATGACCAGCACCCGCGCGCCGGTAACATCGACCGGCACGATCTCGTCGCGCGCGGCCTGCTGGTGCGCCGGCAGGGGCACGGCGAACCAGAAGACGGAGCCGCGGCCGATTTCGCTTTCGACGCCGATCTTGCCGCCCATCAGGTCGACGAGGCGGGCGGCAATCGCCAGGCCGAGGCCGGTGCCTTCATGGCGGCGCGTCGAGGAGCCGTCGACCTGCGCGAATTTCTCGAACACGTTTTGCAGCTTCTCGGCCGGAATGCCAATGCCGGTGTCCTCGACGCGGACCTTGAGCTGGATGACGCCGTCGACCACATCGCCGCCGACATCGACCAGCACATGGCCTTTCTCGGTGAATTTCACCGCATTGCCGAGCAGATTGGTGATGATCTGCCGGAAGCGGCCGGCGTCGCCGACGACGAAGGAGGGCAGGCGCGGGTCGACGCGCACGATCAGTTCGAGGTTCTTCTCGGCGACGCGCGCCGACACCAGCGTCGCCACGTCCTCGACCGCTTCGGACAGGCGGAAGGGCGCGGGGTCGAGCGTCAGCTGGCCGGCGTTGATCTTGGAGAAATCGAGGATGTCGTTGATGATGGTGAGCAGCGCATTGCCGGATTTGACGATGACGTCGGTAAAGGTCTTCTGGCGCGAGGTCAGGTCGGTCTTGGCCAGCAGCTCGGCCATGCCCAGCACGCCGTTCATCGGCGTGCGGATCTCATGGCTCATATTGGCCAGGAATTCGGATTTGGCGCGATCGGCGGCCTCGGCCTTGAACAGCGATGCGGCGGATTCGGCGAAGGCGCGGCGGATCGCCTTTTCCATTGGCCGGAAAACCCACATGGCGACAATGGCAAGGACGGCGAACAACAGGCCGCTCGCCCACAACAGCAGCCTGTCGCTCGAAGCGTCCGCCAGATGGCGTTCGGCATCCATGGCAGTGCGGACGCGGACCAGCATCGGCTGGGCAAACAGGTCGTTCTGGTTGCGGATTTCGCGATAGCTCCATTCATCGACCTTCTGCGCCACCGACATCAGGTTGAAGTTGCGTACCATGTCGCGTGCCGACCAGAACAGGTCGCCGTTCACGGATGCGGAATCGAGGTCGTTGACGGTCTTTTCGGAAAGGCGCGGTCTTACCGCGGCAATCTGGGCGGTCAGGGTTGCGATCTCGCCGGCCAGGCGCTCGGAGTGGCCTCGGGCCGATGCCACCAGCCCATCGCGGGTCTCGGCGCGCCACGCGGTGCCGGTCGTCTCGGCGAAATTGGTGGCGTTGCGCAAGTCACGGCCGAAGATGACGAAATTGCTGCTGAGGGCATCGACGTCCTGACGGAAGGAATTGACGCGGTTAAGCGCGAACATGACCGCGGCCGAGGCCAGCGCGAAAATCAGCAATCCCGACAGATAACGGACCCGGATCGACCGGATGAAGGAAGAATATTCCGGCATGCGCAACCCCAACACATACGCATCATTTTAATGACCGGGATTACGCTTGATTTACATTAAAATTTCGTTCGTGGGGTACAGCCGGATGTCGCGGCTGCATATCAATGACTGACGGACTTTGATCCTATGCCGCCGCGACAGCAATCTACCGGGCGATAGGCGCATCAATCTGAGCAGTTGGGGTCGTCACCCTTTCACGCCAGAACTCGTCGATAGCGCTCGCGCGTACCCACAGCCATCCGGCCAGCCAGGCGATCGCTATCGCAAGAACCACTAGGCCCAGATCAAGAGCCCACTCCGGCACGAACGCACGAAGCGCGATAGGCACTGCGCCAATGAAATAGAGAGCGAGCGGAATGCGCGGCACGCCTCGTCCAACGGCAAGAGAGATTACAAACGCGAGCGTCCCAATTAGAAAAAGCAACGAACTGATGACTAGAACCAGGCCGAGCGGCCCGGCTCGCAGGTCGATGATGGTCGTCAGCGGAAGTTTCGAAAATACGAGATTGATCACCACTTCCACACCTTCCAAACTTGCTAGTGCAACGAAGTTGATGACAAACGCGATAGTGCCGAATAGGCCCGCGCGTCGGCCAAACGCAAGGAACAAGCCTGTGACGAGGCCAAGCGCCAATATCTCGGCGAGTGGCGCGAGAAGTTGCGTTAGATCGGTGGTCGGGATGAGCGAACTGCGTTTAGCCGCGTTGACCAAAAGAATAAGCGCGCTTCCCACCCCGGCGGCGGCGGCAAGCCGATAAAGCGTGACGCCAGTCACAGCGGCGTTCGACTGAACAGTCCGGAAATTCTGAGGTTCTTCGGCTGCACCCTGGGACGATGTGAACGAATGCGGACGGCGAGGTTCGGCGTTTCTGGCGAGCATGTTCGTATCCTCCATCTGGGCATTTGGCGGCCGCGAAGACCGCTGGCCTGTTCCCTCCCATCTGTAATCACTGCTTACATCCTCTTGCCAGGATTGTAAACAGTGATTACATAATTTGCGGCAGCATGATATAGAGGCGGGATGCAGCCCTACGGAACGAAGGGAACGAGATGCCAAAAGCCAAGACGCCCCGCCGCACTGGTTACCACCATGGCAATTTGCGGGAGGTGCTGATCGATGCCGCGGTTCAACTTGTCGAGGAGGGCGGCCCAGGCAATGTAAGCGTGCGCGAAGCCGCAAAGCGGGCGGGCGTTTCTCCCGGCGCACCCTTCCGTCATTTCGCCAACAAGACCGCATTGATGACGGCAGTCGCAGAGCAGGCAATGAGCCGATTCCGCTCGGAGATTACCAATGCAGTCGAGAGCGTAGCTACGGACGACCCCATTGAGCGCTTTGCCGCAGTTGGAATCGCCTATTTGCGCTGGGCAATTCGAAACCCAACCCATTTCCAGGTCATCTCGACGCGGAGTCTTATTGATTGGGATAGTTCGGAGTCGCTGCGTCACGATAACGAAGCGGTGCGTGCGTTGGTAGAAGGGTCGATGGTAGAGGCACAGCGACGAAACATGCTCCGGTCGTACGACATAGCAGAAACCCAGATAGCCGCGAGGGCGCTGGTCTACGGGCTCGCACGCATGTGCATTGACGGGCACTTTGCGCAATGGGCAGTTGCTGGGCATACTGCGGAGCAAACTGCCCAGGACGTACTAAAGCACTTCGTGGCGCTCATTGGTAACGAGCCAGAAACAGCCAAGAAGGCGGATCTCACCTTGGAGCACCCGGACTAAGCGCATCCCGTTGGCCGCAACTTCAGCTGTTGCGGTTCGCCACGAATTTGGCCGCTTCCTTCAGCAGCACCGCCTGCTCGCCGTAAGGCTCCAGCAGCACATGTGCCTGGTCGACGAGGCCGTTGAGCTGGCTGCGCGCCCAGCCGGCGCCGTGTAGCGCCACCAGGGTCGCCTTGCCGGCGGCCGCGTCCTTGCCGGTCGCCTTGCCCATCTGGTGCGCGTCCGCCGTCAGGTCGAGCAGGTCGTCGGCAAGCTGGAAGGCCAGCCCGATCGCCGAACCGAATTCGGCCAGTCTTTCGCGATCCTCTTGTGATGCGCCGGCGATGATGGCGCCTGCCTCGCAGGCAAAGCGGATCAGCGCGCCGGTCTTCATTGCCTGCAGCCGGATGATGCCGGCTTCGTCCGGCCTGATACGCTCGGCCTCGAGGTCGAGCATCTGGCCGCCGACCATGCCGCCGGCGCCGGCGGCGCGGGCAAGCGCAAGCACCAGGGCTGCCCTGCGCTCGGCCGGCAGCACTGTTGCCTCATCGGCCAGGATGTCGAAGGCGAGCGTCAAAAGCGCGTCGCCGGCAAGGATCGCGGTGGCGTCGTCGAAGGCTTTGTGCACGGTGGGTTGGCCGCGGCGCAGATCGTCATCGTCCATGGCCGGCAGGTCGTCATGGATCAGCGAATAGCAATGCACGCATTCGAGCGCCGCCGCGACGCGCAATGCCGCCACGCCGTCGGCGGAAAAAAGTGCTGCACTCTCCACGACCAGGAAAGGGCGCAGGCGCTTGCCGCCATTCAGCACGCCATGGCGCATCGCCGCCATCAGCCGCTCCGGCCGGGCGATCTCGCCTGAAAGCGTGCGAGCGTCGAGGAGCCGCCTCAACATCGCCTCAAGCGGTGCCGCCCGGGCGGAAAGCAAGATTTCGAAGCCCATTTGGTCGTCTTTCGTCATGGCCGGGAGCGGTAGCCGACACTCAGACATTGCGCAAGAAGCCTCGCGCCATTATGCCGGAGCAGCTGATAGCGCGGGTGGGGCGGCTTGACGGAACCGATCGTCGACCATGAAATCGAAGGGCTGGACATGGCGCGACCGAGGCGCTTGAACCGCGCCGGTCTCAAGCGCCTGGGCCGGCGTGGCATCGTCGTGGCCGCCGTGCTGGCACTGATACCCGTGGTGCTGACCTTCCTCTATCTGCCGTCCTTCGTGCATCCAGTGTCGACGCTGATGCTGAAGGATCTGGCGACGTTCTCCGGTTACGACCGACGCTGGGTCTCGATCGACGACGTGTCGCCGGTGCTGGCGAATTCGGTGATCATGTCGGAGGACGGTCAGTTCTGCTTCCATCGCGGCGTCGATGTCGGCGAGTTGCGCGGCGTCGTCGACGATGCGCTGGCCGGCGAAGCAACGCGCGGCGCCTCGACCATCACCATGCAGACGGTGAAGAACCTCTATCTGTGGTCGAAGCCGCTGGGCACTGTGCGCAAGGTGGTGGAGCTGCCTTTGGCCGTCTATGTCGACGCGGTGATGTCGAAGCGGCGGATCATGGAGATCTATCTCAACATCGCCGAATGGGGGCCGGGCATCTACGGCATCGAGGCCGCCGCCCAGCATCATTTCGGCGTTTCGGCAAAACGGCTGTCGCGCCGGCAGGCGGCATTGCTTGCCGTCACCCTGCCCAACCCGATCGCCCGCAACCCGGCCAAGCCGGGGCCTGGCTTAAGGCGGCTGGCGGCGCTGATCGAGCGGCGCGCCGGCCGGTCCGGCGCCTATGTCGGTTGCCTGGACTAGGTGTGCCGGTATTCAGGTGAGGCCGGTCTGCGAACGGCGCTGCCTGACCTGAATATCGACACACCTTGCGCATTTCGTGCTGGGCAAAAAAGTTTGCCGCGGTGCTGGCCAAAACGGCGCAGGGCGTGTATAGGCACCCGACTTTCTCAGATTCCGGCCCCTGACGCGGCCCTTTCACGAGGGCAGGCGGGGCATTTTGACCATCTAGTGGAGCATATCCATGGCCGTTCCGAAACGAAAAACCTCTCCGTCCAAGCGCGGCATGCGCCGCTCGGCCGACGCCCTCAAGGCCCCGACCTATGTCGAGGACAAGAATTCCGGCGAAATGCGCCGTCCGCACCATATCGACCTGAAGACCGGCATGTATCGCGGCCGCCAGGTTCTGGAGCCGAAGGAAAGCTGAGAAGCTTTTCGCGGTTTTGCGTCTACCCAAAAGACCGGCCAATGGCCGGTCTTTTGCATTGTCGGGTAAGCCTCACCCTTCCCGCTTGATATGCCGAGGCTCGAGGGCCTATGCGTTGGCATTCACCAATCTTGGGAAGGCAGGAGATCCGATGCGCACTCTGTCCGATGCCTTCATTCCCGAATTGCCTGGCCACTATAGGGGCAAGGTCCGCGAGAACTACGACCTGCCGGACGGTAGGCGCATCATCATCGCCACCGACCGGCTCAGCGCCTTCGACATCATCCTGACCTCGATCCCGTTCAAGGGCGAGATCCTGACCCAGATTGCCCGGTACTGGTTCGAGGAAACCGCCGATATCTGCCCGAACCATGTTCTGGAATACCCCGACCCAAACGTCGTCGTCGGCACCCGGCTCGATATCCTGCCGGTCGAGATCGTCGTGCGCGGCTATCTGGCGGGAACCACAAGCACCTCGATATTGACCAAGTACCGGAAGGGTGAGCGGGACCTTTATGGTATCAGCCTGCCGGACGGGTTGCGCGACAACGAGAAACTGGCCGGGCCGATCATCACGCCGACGAGCAAGGCCTTGGATGGTGCTCATGATGAGCCTCTGTCCAAGGCCGAAATCATCGAACAGGGCCTTCTCACGCAGGCGCAGTGGGATACCGTATCGAACTACGCATTGCAGCTGTTCGCCAGGGGCCAGGCGCGCGCCGCCGAACGCGGCCTGATCCTCGCCGATACGAAATACGAATTCGGCACTGACAAGAACGGCACCATAGTCCTTGCCGACGAGATCCATACGCCGGACAGCAGCCGGTACTGGATCGCGGCGAGCTACGAAGAAGCCTTCGAAAGCGGCAAGCGGCCGGAGAGTTTTGACAAGGATTTCATCAGGTCGTGGGTCTCGGCACGGTGCGACCCTTACAGAGACCCGATTCCGAAGATACCCGACGAGATCGTCGACCAGGCTTCGCGCGTCTACGCGCAGGCCTATGAGGCAATCACGGGCAAGAAATTCCTTCCCGACACTTCAGGCCACACCGTGTTGGATCGCATCCGCTCGAACCTTGAGTGCTATTTTTAACGACCAAGTAAGCCCCTTCGGATCCCGCTCCTCGAGCCGCAACGTGGTAGCCCAGTTGCTACTGACGCCGTTGTTTCGGACGGTCTTTGTCCGTGTTCGCTACGCGCGCGAAAAAATCTTGACGACAATGGCCCGGGCGCTGCTAGTGAGAAGTCAGAGCGCGCCGTATCTGAGCGGCACTGTGCGGCGCACCTCGAGTTGTTGTTTCCGTGCGTATCGCTGTCCGAAGCCCGCCTTTGGGCGAAACGCACCAACCGGAGACCCGTAATGTTCGGTGCCATTCCGCTGCTGATCGTGCCCTTCGTGCTCTACAATCTCGGACTTCTCGGAATCTTCGGCAGCGGCGACGACCCGTGGGCAACCGAGATGTTCTCGATCGGCATGATGTCGGGCGGGGTGTTCTCGATGACGCTTGGCGACCTGATGGTGCTGATCGCGCTGGTCTTCCTCTTCGCCGAAATGGTGAAGTCGGTTCGCACGACGAACGCCTCGATCCTGGATCATCTCTTGTCGACACTGGTGTTCGTGGCGTTCCTGGTCGAGTTCCTGCTGGTCAAGGGCGCGGCGCACTCCGTGTTCTTCACGCTGATGGTGATTGCGCTGTTCGATGTGCTGGCTGGCTTCTCGGTGTCGATGCGGTCGGCGAGCCGCGATATCAACTTGAATTAGTGGGCGCGGACGCCTCAGCCCGGGTCGGCGGTGAAGCCGGCCGCTTCGATGCCGGCGATTGCGGCTGCCTCGTCATTGTCCGACGTATCGCCGGAGATGCCGACGGCGCCGATGACGGTGCCTGATTTGTCGCGGATCAGCACGCCGCCGACGACAGGCAGCACGCGCCCGCCCGATACGTCGGAGATGCCGGCGACGAGATGCGGCCGCTCCTTGGCGAAGGCTTCGACGCGGCGCGAGCCCATACCGATCGCCAGTGCGCCATAGGCCTTGCCGGCCGACATTTGCGGACGCAGGAACGAGGCGCCGTCCTGGCGCTGGAAGGCGACAAGATGGGCGCCGGCATCGAGGACCGACACGCCCAGCGGCTTGAGCTTGAGCTCCGTACCTTTGGCGAAGGCGGCGTCGATGATCTCAATGGCTTTGGCGAGCGGCAGTGCGGTCATGGCAGTCTCCTGTTGAAACGCGTCAATCATCGACCGGCCGCAGGAGATGCGAAATCCCGATTGCGGTTGAAATTGCTTCGCGTGAAAAGGCGAAATGGATGGCGAGAGTAACTCTGCCGGCAACCGGCACCGGGCGCCATGGCATTGCCGGGCGTCGCTTCCAGGCCGCTGGTGACGAGAAATGGCGGGTGTGGCTATTTCTTCTTGGCCCGCGCCGGTTTCTTGGCGGGAGCCGCCGCCGCATTGGCGAGGTCTTCGGCTTCCTTGGCCAGACGCAGCGCCCTCAGCTTGTTGGTCTTGACCTGGCGGGCGTCGCTTTCTGCGACATATTCAGCCATCGCCTTCTGGCGTACCGAGGCTGCTTCTTCCTGCTTCTTGAAACGCAAATCGGCCCGTGCGCGGGCAGTATCCTTAGAGTTCTCGACCAAGAGCGTTGTCCAATCCCATAAATTATTGCTTTCAGGCCCTTGATAGCAGAGCCGGCCCGCAGTTGGGAAAATAAGTTGGTCAGGCCGGGTCGCGCACGGCAGCGAGCGCCTTGCGCGCGACCACCGCCTCGTAGCCGGCCTGCAAGATTGCGCGCACAGTGGGGCCCGATGCGCGGGCGGGCGCGCCCAGATGCTCGTGGCGCAAATCGACCATGAACTGCTCCCACATCGGTGGGCCGCCCTTTTCCAGAAGCTCGGCGCGGATCGAGAGTTCCTCGCTGACCGGCAGCCATACGCGTCCCCAGGCGCCGAGATGCGCCAGGATCGGCACCAGCGAGATCGCCATTTCGGTCAGGCTGTAGATTGCCTTTTGCTTGTGGGAGGGATCGTCGGCCTTGGTCAGCATGCCCAGTTCCATCAGCCGCTTCAGCCGATCGGCAAGGATGTTGGAGGCGATGCCTTCGATCGACCCGTTAAGCAGTTCGCGAAAATGGCGCCTGCCGCCGAAGATCATGTCGCGCAGGATGATCAGGCTCCAGCGGTCGCCGAACACTTCGAGCGACAGGTTGATCGGGCACCCGGACCGATGATCGGTGTTCATGCGACTCTCCAGAAAGAACTGGTTGCATTATCGTATCGGTTTAATTATCGTGCAACTGATTGCAAAATGCAATCGGATTTGAATGCGAGGAGGAGAACATGAGCAGCAACGAGCAACCCGAAATCGTGTCGCAGACATTTGGCGATCCTGCGCATCCGGCAGTGCTGCTGATTATGGGCGCCATGGCCTCGATGCTCTGGTGGCCGGAGGCGTTCTGCCGGAAGCTGGCCGGCGAAGGCCGCTTCGTGATCCGCTACGACAACCGCGACACAGGCCGGTCGACCAAATATTCGCCGGGCGAGCCGCCCTACACATTCGACGACATGGCCGACGACGCCATCCGCGTGCTCGACGATCATGGCATCGGCAGAGCGCATGTCGTCGGCATGTCGATGGGCGGCATGATCGCGCAGCGTGTGGCGCTGAGACACCCGTCGCGCGTCGCGACGCTCACGGTCATCAGCAGTTCCCCGCTGGGAGAGGACGCATCCCATCTGCCCGGAACGACCGATGCCTATTTGGAGCACTCGGCCGCAGGCGCGAAGATCGACTGGACCGACCGTGACCAGGTGATCGGCTTCGTGGTCAGCGATGCGCGCGCCATCGCCGGCATTGCGCATCCGTTCGACGAGAAGCGGACAAGGGCGTTCGTCGAGCAGGACTACGACCGCTCCGGCGGCCTTTTGAGCGCGACCAATCACTTCATGCTCAAAGGTGGCGACGAGGATTGGAAAGGCCGCCTGCATGACATGAAGGCTCCGCTCCTTGTCATCCACGGCACGGCGGATCCGATCTTTCCGGTCGAGCATGGCGCCGCGCTTGCCAAGGCGGCTGCCGGCGCGAGGCTGCTGCGGATCGAAGGCGGCGGCCACGAACTGCATCCCGACGACTGGCCGGAAATCGTCGCCGCCATCGCAGCGCATAGCCAGGCAGGCTGAGTGCGGTCCTGTCAGTTTGGACTAGCGGCAATAGACAAGCACGTGCCTCACTGTTGAAATCGATGACCGAAGAAGAAGCGAGCAGACAATGTCCTTGATCATGCACCTCCACCCGCTGGCGTCCTTCTGCTGGAAGCCGCTTATCGCGCTCTATGAGAACGGCACGCCGTTCAGCGCCGTCATCGTCGATCTCGGCAATGAGCAGTCGCGTGCCGCCTTCTTGGAGCTGTCGCCGGCCGGCAAGATGCCGGTGCTGCGCGATGAGGCGCTCGGCCATACGGTGCCGGAATCGACCATCGTCATCGAATATCTCTGCGCGCATTACCCGGGACCGGTCGAGCTGATCCCGGTCGATATCGATCTTGCCCGTCAGGTTCGCCTGGCCGACCGCTTCTACGATTTCTATGTGCAGGAGCCGATGCAGAAGATCGTCGGCGACCGGCTGCGTCCGGAAGGCAAGACCGATCCGTTCGGCGTCGAGCAGGCCCGCGCCCAGCTGCGCGGCTCCTACGCCATCATCGAACGGGAGATGCAGTCGCGGACATGGGCGGTGGGCGAAACCTTCACCATGGCCGACTGCGCCGCGGCGCCGGCCTTGTTCTACGCCAACAAGGTCGAGCCGTTCGGCGACAAGTACCCGGCGGTGAAGCGCTACCACGACCGCTTGCTCGCGCGCCCATCGGTCGCCCGTGTGATCGAGGAAGCGCAGCCCTATTTCAAGCTGTTTCCCTACAACGACGGTTAGCGCGGATCGCCGGCTCCCCCGGCCGGCGATGCAATCAGCTTCCGGGCGAGCCAAGCTCCCCGGCTTCCCAGAACTGGTCGAGCCAGATGTTCAATCTGAGGAAGCCGGCGCTGCTCACCGCATAGACGCGCCTGGTGCCTTCGGCCTTGGCGTTGACCAGGCCGGCATCGAGCAGCACCTTCAAATGCTGGGAAACCGCCGGGCGCGACACTGGCAGCCCGGCAGCGAGTTCGTTGACGGTCTTCGGGCCGCGCCGGAGCTCTTCGAGAAGGTAGCGCCGGTTCGGATCGGCGATCGCCATGAAGGCGTCGGAAAAGATCATGCCTTATTTGTGGGGCAAAGTTCCCGGAATCTCAACCGTTGGTTTCATCCTTTCTGCGTGGATCGAGCCGCAAGGCTTCCGGCGTGACCGAGCGGTCGGCCGGCTGCGTCGTGAAGGCGTCGCGATTTTCGATCGGCACCGGCGCGCGGCGGCTGATGCGCAGCAGCGTGTAGCCCGCCAGGCAAAGATGCGCGAATGCGGTTGCAAGGAACAGGCCCTCGGGACGCATCCAGCCCATCAGCCCGGCAGCCAGCAGCGGGCCGATCATGGTGCCGAAGCCATAGAGCAGCAGCAGGCCGCCGGAGACCTTGACGAAATCCTCGGCGCGCGCGTGATCGTTGGCGTGCGCCACGGCGATCGAATAGAGCGTGTAGGCGAAGGCGCCATAGGCGGCGGTGAAGACGATCACGAACAGGCTGGAGCGCGGTTCGAACAGGAAGATCATGATGGCGAACAATGCCGACCCGAAGGCAGCACCCGCCAGCACGAAACGGCGGTCGGTCTTGTCGGACAGACGGCCGGCCGGAAGCTGCATGACAGCGCCGGCAACGACCACAAGGCTCATCATCAGCGCGATCTCGGCGGTGGAAATGCCGATGCGCGCGCCATAGACGGCGCCAAGCGTGCCCCAGGCGCCATTGGCGATGCCGATCAGCAGACAGGCGACTGCCGAAACCGGCGAATTGGCGTAAAGCCCTTTGACGTCGAGCTTGACGTCCTGCAGCGGCTTGGGGTGCGAAGCCGACGAGACGGCGGTCGGGATCAGCGACAGGCAGAACAATATGCCGGTGATCATGAACAGCGAGGCCGACTTCACGTCGCCGCCGGCGACGATCATCTGGCCGCCCATGATCGAGGCATAGGTGACCATCATATAGAGGCCGAAAACGGTGCCACGGTTCTCGTTGGTGGCCTTCTCGTTCAGCCAGCTTTCGATGACCATGAAGGCGCCGGCCATGGTGAAGCCAGTGAAGGCGCGTAGCAGGATCCAGATATATTCGTCGATGACGAGGCCGGTGAGCAGGGCGACGATGGCGCCCGACGCGGCAAAGGCGCCGAAGGCCCTGACATGGCCAGCGCGGCGCACGATGCGCGGCGCAAAGAAACAGCCGGTGACGAAGCCGCCTGCCCAGGCCGTTCCCATCAGGCCGAGCGATGCCGTCGAGAACCCTTCCACCTGGCCACGCAGCGGCAGAAGCAGCCCGTGCAGTCCGGAGGCAGCGAGCAGGAAGGCGGTGCCGCGAAGCAGCGAAAGGATCGGCCTGTAGGTTGCGAACATGTTTTGATCCGGCTGGAATTTCGGGGCGCAGCTCTGAAGACAGTGGCATTCGGGCTTTTCAGCGGCGCGCGTTGCCGCCCGAAGGCCTATCGGTGGAAATCATCCACGGCGAAACAGCGCCTCGGCAGCGGATTTGGTCGTGCCCTTGCTCTTGAGCTCGGCTTCCAGCCGGACGATCTCGTCGCGCAGGATGCCGATCCGCTCCGACAGCTCGTCGGCCGAAAGCAGCGCCAGATCCTGTCCGATCTCGTGCGGACGCGCCTTCTTTTTGGGTTCGTCGTCGAAGATCGCCATCGTCGCTCCTCCCTGATTCAGCATTTGCCTGATTTGGCAATCAGCATACATAGGGCAGGGGTGCTGATGCAAACAGCCGGCGACAGATTAGAGCGCCGCGCGGCCTTTCGGACGCGCTAAGGACGCTCTAAGGTTTTTGAATCTGCGCATCGTGCTTTCCGAAAATCGATTCCGATTTTCGGCCCGATGCGGCAAGACCGAGATGGGAAAGTTTATGGCGAGCGGACAGAAAATTCCGGCGAAGATGACGGCCATCGCGATTTCCGAACCCGGCGGCCCACGTGTGCTGAAGCCGGAAACGCGCGACGTGCCGATGCCCGGTCCGGGCGAGATCCTGATCCGGGTTCGCGCTGCCGGCGTCAACCGGCCCGACGTGCAGCAGCGCAAGGGCGCCTATCCGCCGCCGCCCGGCGCGTCCGACCTGCCGGGCCTCGAAGCGTCGGGCGAAGTGGCGGCCCTTGGCGACGAGATATCGCGCTGGCGCATCGGCGACCGGGTCTGCGCGCTGACGCCCGGAGGCGGCTATGCCGAATATGTCAAGGTGCATGCCGGCAGCGTGCTGCCGCTGCCGGCCGGCTTCACCCACACCGAGGCGGCAGCGGTGCCGGAGAACTATTTCACTGTCTGGCACAATGTGTTCGAGCGCGGCGGCCTGAAACGCGGCGAGACGCTGCTCGTCCATGGTGGCTCGTCAGGCATCGGCACCACGGCGATCCAACTGGCATCCGCCTTCGGCGCCTATGTCATCACCACCGCCGGCAGCAAGGAGAAATGCGATGCCTGCCTGAAGCTCGGCGCCGACCGGGCGATCAACTACCGCGAAGAGGATTTTGTCGCCGCGGTCAAGGACGCGACCGCGGGCAAGGGCGCCAATGTCATCCTCGACATGGTCGGCGGCGACTACATCGCGCGCAACTACGAAGCGGCGGCGATAGAAGGCCGCATCGTGCAGATCGCCTCGCAAAGCGGCGCCGTGGCGAGCGCCGATTTCTCCAAGATCATGGTCAAGCGGCTCACCCATACCGGCTCGACGCTCAGGCCACGCACCGTCGAGTTCAAGGCGGCAATTGCCGCTGCGCTCGAGGCGCAGGTGTGGCCGCTGCTCGGCACCCGCAAGGTCGCACCGGTCATGGACATGATCTACCCGCTCACGGATGCCTGGCGGGCGCATGAGCGGATGGAGGAGGGCGAGCATATCGGCAAGATCGTGCTCGACGTAGCCTAGGATGCTTCGATATTCAGGTGATGCCGGCCTGCGAATGGCGGCTTGCCGCGCTTCCGGTGCTCACCTGCTTTAAGTACGCTCCGCTCCGGTTCTCGCAAGCCACCATTCTCGGCTCGGCCTGACCTGAATCTCGACACATCCCGGGTTTGCGCGTCGCCTGCTGCATCCTGAACAAAGGCCTAATGCTGCAATGCACAATTGCATTGCGGCCATGCAAAAGCGTCCGTTCATTTCTTGGGCAACGATGCCTATCTAAGCGGCATCGAAACGATTGATCCAACAAATGGAGGACTACCATGAACCCGATCCGCGCTTTCCGTAACTGGCGCATGTACAACGAGACCGTGCGCGAGCTGAACAAGCTCAACGCCCGTCAGCTGCACGACCTCGGCATCAACCGTGGTGACATCGAGAGAATCGCCCGCCAGGCGATTTGATTTCCGGCAGGTCCGGCGCGAAAGGCCGGACCCCCGCCGAGAGAAGCCAGAGCCGCCGCTGACAGTTTTGCGTCGCCGGTTCCGAGCCCGCTGGACCCTGTCCGGCGGGTTTTGTCTTTGTGACCCCGCCCCCTTGCGGGGCATCGGCCGCCGATCGCTGATCCGGCCGTTCCGATACTCTGTCGCTGCAATCGCCGCGACTCTCCCAAAAACATTGCGAAATGGCAGCGGAGCGGTTATACAGGCCGCGAATTTCCCATTTTGGTGGCCCTAAAACCACCGCCCGCGCGGGAACGCGGGCGAACGAGAAGGATTTTTGAAATGGCCAATACGCTGCTGATGCCCAAGGCGACCGCCGTCTGGCTGGTTGACAACACCGCGCTCTCCTTCGAGCAGATCGCGCAGTTCTGCGGGCTGCATCCGCTCGAGGTCAAGGCGATCGCCGACGGCGAATCGGCGCAAGGCATTAAGGGCATGGACCCGATCATGACCGGCCAGCTGACCCGCGACGAGATCGCGCGTGCCGAGAAGGATGCGAACCATCGTCTGAAGCTCTCCGACCCCAAGGTGCGGGTGCCGGAATCCAAGCGCAAGGGTCCGCGCTACACGCCGCTGTCGAAGCGCCAGGACCGGCCGAACGCCATCTTGTGGCTGGTGCGCAACCATCCCGAACTCAAGGACGCGCAGATCTCACGCCTGGTCGGCACCACCAAGTCGACGATCGACCAGATCCGCGAGCGCAAGCATTGGAATTCGGCCAATCTGCAGCCGATGGACCCGGTGACGCTGGGTCTGGCCTCGCAGATCGACCTCGACATGGAAGTCAATCGCGCCTCGCGCGGCCGCGAGCAGGCACAGCCTGTCGGCGATACGCTGCTGCCGGCGGCGCTGACCGAACGGCTGGTGCCGGCGCCGGAAAAGCCCAAGGACGAGGATGCCGAGCTCGACGCCAACGCCGTCTTCGCCAAGCTTTCGGCCTTGAAGTCGAAAGACAAGGACGAGGAAGCGGACGACGAATAAGCCAACGTCCGCCATCGGGCAACGGCCCGCAACTTTCATCAAAAAGCCCGCTTTCGAGCGGGCTTCTTTGTTTCTTATGGTCTCAGCTTCGCGCCGCCCGATCCGGCGTCATGCCGTAGTCTTCGCTGCGCTCCACCGCCCGGTAGAAATCGGCCAGCTGCTTGCCGCGCTCCGGCTTGAAGATGCGGCCGGCGATCACGACCGAGGCGATACGGTCGATGCGGAAGGCGCGGAAATCGTCGCGCATCTCGCACCAGGCGACCAGCGTCCACACCTTGCCCCAGAACCACAGGCCGAGCGGCCGGATGTCGCGTGCCGTGCCGCGTCCAGCCTCGTCCGAGTAATCGATGGTCAGCACCTGGCGCTTCTCGACGGCACGTTCGATCAGGTCGATCGCCTCGCGTGCGGCATCGCTCACCACCCACATCGGCGTGTGGATCTCGGTGCGGGCGATGCGGTCTTTCTCGGCGTCGGGCAGGACGGCGCCGATCTTGACGAGCGCCTCGTCGGCGGCCCTGGCCATGGCGGCGCCGCCAAAGGCGCGCACCATGCGGGCGCCCGCGACCAGCGCCACGATCTCGTCACGCGTGAACATCAGCGGCGGAAGGTCGAAACCCTCCCTCATCATGTAGCCAACGCCCGCCTCGCCGTCGATCGGCACCCCGGTCGACTGCAGATCGGCGATGTCGCGGTAGATGGTTCGCTCGGAAACCTCGAGCCACGTGCCCAACTTCTGGGCGGTGACCAGACGGCCACCGCGCAGATGCTGCACGATTTGGAAGAGCCTGTCGGCACGGCGCATCTTATGGTCCCTCGGCGTTGTCTCTATGAATGTCGTGGTCGAGCGACATGCATCATGGTTTCAGCCCTTCGCGCTTGCGCTGCGCGGCGACGAACTCCGCGCCGAAGGACAATTTCCTCGTTGTCGGCGTCCTGGCGTCGATCACCCGCCAGAAGGGAGCGACGTCACTTAGCGACATGCCGCGCTCCAGATCCTCATTGGCGGCCTCCGCGACGGTGCGCAGATGATAGCCGATGGTGACGGGACATGTCACTTCGGCACCGTGCTCGATGGCTAAAGCGGTGCGCAAGGCACGGATATCCATCTCAACGCCTTCGGGAATCGAACGGATGAAATCATCAACCTGGCGCGCCGTCGGCACCAGCATAGACTGGCCTTCGATGACGTCGGCCACCGTGCGCGGCGACGGCTTGATGCCGTTGATGCCCGGTGTGTTCAGCTTTTCGTTCCAGGTTTTCACCATGAGGGAGCCTAGACGAAAAGGCCGAAACTGTTGCCGTCGGGGTCGAGGCAATAGGCGAATGTGCCGGCCGGAATTGAGATCGCCGGCGAGACGACCTGGCCGCCATTCTGCGTCACCCGCTCCATCGCATCCTCGATCGGCGCGGCCACCGACAAATGGATGGTCGGGCCGGTTCCCGGCACAGCCGGCTTTCCGGGATAGACGTGGCCCGACGCCATCCGCTCCTGCGCGCTGAACATGGCGATCGGATTCGGGCCGCTTTCCTCGAGCACCAGATCGTTCTGCAGCACCGACGCATAGAAGGCGCGGGCGCGGTCCATGTCAGTGACAGGTATCTCGAACCAGGCCGAGGCTGTTGCGGGGATGAAGGCCATGTCTTTCTCCTGAGCTTGCCGCTTTATCGCACGCCGCTCCTGACAACATACTGTCAGGAGCCTTCAGCAGTCCCGCACTTTACATCTGAGCGCCGCAGCCTCCGCATCCAAGCGCGGCGCTTAAAAAATATCTCAGCTATCGATGTGGCGGCCGTTGGCATACATGTCCGGCCAGCCAATGTCCTTGCGGATGTCCGCCGGCAAACCGTTCATGAAACGCTGGGTGCGGATCTCGTTGCGCATCGTGCGGATCTTGCCGACATAGTGCTGGACGCTACGCAAAATCGTAAAACCGTTCATGACGACTCTCCTCTGTTTTGATGAGAGCATCATCGCACACCCCTGCTGACAGCAGTCTGTCAGGAGGATGTCAGACCGCTGAAGAAGGCTTTGGGTTAGCGTGCGGTGCCTCAGAACCGGGCCTTTGTCAGTAATGGCTCAGCCGACCGAGATGACGGGAGAACTGCTTTGACAGCCGAGCGCGATGCTGGTCAAAAGCGGCATGTCGAAACTCCTCGCGCTCGTCATCATTGGCATCATGGCAATCCAGTTGATCAAGCCGCTCGGCTGGCCGGGGCTGAAGCGGCGCAGCGATTTCTGGAAGCTGGCGGTGCTGGCGATGGCGGCGATCTCGATCACGGCGCTGCTCGGCCATTGGGGGTAGGGCCGCAGTCGCTACAGCGCCTCGCCTTGCCATCCGCCAACACCAGGCCGACCAGATGCTCGGCCCACGCGCGATAGCCGGCCTCCGAGGCATGAAATCCGTCGGAGGCAAAGCCGGCCTCGGGGTTTGTGATCGGCAGCCGCGGCGCCGGTACTGCACCGCGCTCGAGACAAAGCCGCTCGCCCATGCGGTTCATCTCGGTGGCGCGGATTTCGAGGATCTTGCCGAGCAGAGGCGGCATGGCCGGCGCGCGCGTGAACTCCAGCACCGGCGACCACACCACGCGCGCCTCCGGCCATTTGGCGCGCAGCGCATAGAGCAGGCCGCCGAATTCCTTCTTGAAGCGCGGCACCGAATGAAAGTTCTTGGTGTCGTTGGTGCCGATGGCCAACACGATATGCGTCCACGGATCGGCCGACAGATTGGGCAGAACGTGGTCGCGGATCTGGCCTGACGTTGCCGAATTGAAGCCGGCTGCCCGCCACCGCACGACGCGGCCAGTGCCTTGCGAGATCAGCGCCGCCAGTTGCGCAGCAAGCCCGTCCTCGGAATTGCCGATACCGACCGAAGCGGCGGAAGAATCGCCCAGCACCAGCAGCGAGATCGGCGGCGCCTTGCCTGATATCTCGTGCATGACCGGCCCCTGCGCCGGCAGCATACGCGTAGTGCGGCGGCGCACGCCGAGCCCCTGCCAGATATAGATCGGGAAGGCGAGCCAGGTGAGGAGGGCTGGAAAACGCATCGCGATACCATTCGAGCGGACGACAACCAGCCTTTAGCGCATGCAGCGCCGCAGGTGAACCGCAGCCGACGACGGATGCAGCCGACGACGGATCAACCGCAGCAATCGTGCCCGCGCGGCCTCTCCTGGTATTCGTCATGCAGCCGAACCCAGTCCATCAGCCCGTTGTAGGGACCAGTCTCGTTGCGGCCCTTGGGAGTCATGTCGAGATAGTGGTAGGCGCCGATCAGCGGGTCGCCGCCGCGGGCGCGTGTCATGAAGGTCAGGAAGATGTCGCCGACCTCATCGCGGTAAAACACGCTGGCGCCGGGAAGATCCTTCGATTTCCGGGGACGCGTCTCGAAATTGTAGGTGGTGTCGCCCGCCGTGATCTGCTTGTCGTTGAAGGAGACCTGCATGTCGAAATTGAAGTCCGAGGCGTAGGACGACACCCAGTCGAATTTCCAGCCCATGCGCTGCTTGTAGGGCAGCAACTCGGCCAGCGGTGCCCGCGACACGACGACCAGCGACACGTCGTGGTGTTTGAGATGCAGGTTGGCGCCGTCGATATGGTCGGCGAGGAAAGAGCAGCCTTCGCAGCGGTAATCGGCGCCCGGCCCGAACATGAAATGATACACGATCAGCTGGCTTTTGCCGGCGAACAGGTCGGCCAGTTTCTTCGGGCCCTGTTCGGTTTCAAAGACGTAGTCCTTCCTGATCTTGAGCCAGGGCAAGTCGCGCCGCTCGGCGGCGATGCGGTCGCGAAAGCGCGTCAGTTCCTTTTCGCGCGCCAGATGCGCCTTGTGTGCTTCGAACCAGTCTTCCCGCGAAACGATCTTGTTGTTTGGCATGAACCACTCCCTGTTTTCCCTCCAAGGACGTTCGGCACCGGAGCAAACCGACATGACCGCCAGTTTTTTTCGAAGGGGGACATAGGCATGCGGGAGGGCCGGCCCAACCACCGGGCAAACAAAACCCGGGCACGCGGCCCGGGTCCGGATCAAGACAGGAGAGGTGTGGTCAGGCGGCCTTTTCCAGCGCCGGCTGCCATTGTCCGAGCGCCGCCAGATGGTTCATGCGGGCGCGGTGGGCGAAGGCGGCCTGGCCGGCGGCAACATTTTCCGCCTTGCCGCTCCAGGCCTTCTGCGGCGCGGCCTGCAAGGCGCGGCCGTAGGAGAAGGTCAGCTTCCATGGGTGCGGACCGATGGCGTTGATGGCGTTCAGGTTGGCGGTGGCCTCTTCGTCCGATTGTCCGCCGGAGAGGAAGGCGATGCCCGGCACCGCCGACGGCACCGTCTCGCGGAACAGCTTTATGGTCCGTTCGGCGACGTCCTCGGGGCTGCTTACCTTGCCCGACTTCTTGCCGGCCAGAACCATGTTCGGCTTCAGGATGGTGCCTTCGAGGACGACGCGGGCTGCATAGAGCTCGGTGTAGAGTTTTGTCAGCGTCGCCTTGCTGGTGTCGTAGCACGTATCGATGTCGTGGGCGCCGTCCATCAGCACCTCCGGCTCGACGATCGGCACGATGCCAGCCTCCTGGCAAAGGGCGGCATAGCGGGCCAGCGCATGGGCGTTGGAGCCGATCGAGGTGACCGAAGGCACGCCCTTGCCAACGTCGATGTCGATCACCGCGCGCCATTTGGCGAAGCGCGCGCCCATCTTGTAGTAGTCGGCGAGCCGCTCGCGCAGGCCGTCGAGACCTTCGGTGATGGTGTCGCCGGGAAAGCCCGCCAGCGGCTTGGCGCCGGCGTCGACCTTGATGCCGGGGATGGCCCCAGCCGACTTGATAATGTCGACCAGGGGCGTGCCGTCGGCGGCCTTCTGGCGGATGGTCTCGTCGTAGAGGATGACGCCGGAAATGTACTTCGACATCGCGTCCCTGGCGCGGAACATCATCTCGCGGTAGTCGCGGCGGCTGTCGGCGGTCGATTCGACGCCGATGACGTCGAAACGCTTCTTGATCGTGCCGGAGCTTTCATCGGCGGCCAAGAGGCCCTTGCCGTCGGCGACGATCGCGGCGGCAATGTCTTCGAGACGTTCGCTCATTGTGCTTCTCCTTGACGGTGTTGTTTCCGCGCTAGCAGAACATTACCGCCAAAGAAATGATGCCGGAAAGCTCGAATCGATTGAAAGTCGCAGCAGCCTCGGCGCGCTCTCCTAGTATTGATCGCCCAAGCCAGACGCTCTTAGTGCTTCAGCACCTCGACGCCGGGCAACGGCTTGCCCTCCATCCACTCCAGGAAGGCGCCGCCGGCGGTCGAAACATAGGTGAAGTCGTCGGCCACACCGGCATGGTTGAGCGCGGCCACCGTATCGCCGCCGCCGGCGACCGAGACCAGCTTGCCGGCCTTGGTGCGGTCCGCCGCGTGCCTGGCCGCCGCCACCGTGGCGTGGTCGAAGGGCTCGATTTCGAAGGCGCCGAGCGGTCCGTTCCAGACCAGCGTCGCGGCGCGGTCGATCCATTCGGCGACGGCTTTCACGGTCTTTTCGCCGACATCGAGGATCATGCCGTCGGCCGGCACTTCCGATATGGCGACGGTTTCGCTGGCAGCGCCCGCCTTGAACTCTTTCGCCACGACGCCGTCGACCGGCAGGATGATGGCGCAGCCTGCTTCGGCCGCTTCGATCATGATCTGCTTGGCGGTGGTGGCGAGGTCGTGCTCGCAGAGCGACTTGCCGACAGCCGTACCACGCGCGGCGAGGAAGGTGTTGGCCATACCGCCGCCAATGACCAGCGCGTCGACCCTCTTCACCAGATTCATCAGAAGGTCGATCTTGGTCGACACCTTGGCGCCGCCGACGATGGCGACCACCGGGCGGACGGGATTGCCGAGGCCCTTCTCCAGCGCGTCGAGTTCAGCCTGCATGGTACGGCCGGCATAGGCCGGCAAGAGATGCGCCAGTCCTTCGGTCGATGAATGGGCACGGTGCGCCGCAGAGAAGGCGTCGTTGACAAAGATGTCGCCATTGGCGGCGAGCTTTTCGGTGAAGGCCGGGTCGTTCTTCTCCTCGGCCTTGTAGAAGCGGGTGTTTTCCAAGAGCAGCACGTCGCCCTTGTTCATGGCTGCAACGGCGCTTGCCGCGGTGTCACCAACGCAGTCGGACGCAAAGCCGACCGGCCGGCCGAGCACCTCCGCCGTCGCCTTGGCGATCGGCTCCAGCGAGAATTCCGGGGTCGGGCCGTCCTTGGGACGGCCGAAATGGGCAAGCAGGATGACCTTGGCGCCCTTGCCGGACAATTCGGCGATGGTCGGGGCGATGCGCTCGATGCGGGTGACGTCGGTGACCTTGCCGTCGGCGACGGGAACGTTGAGGTCGACGCGCACCAGCACGCGCTTGCCGGAGATGTTGCCGATGTCGTCCAGTGTCTTGAAGCCGGCCATGCTGATCCCTTTTCGCGAAAAATCGCCGGGACCATACCCCGCACCGACGATGATGCAAGGCCCGCGTGAAGGCGCGCGCGCAAAAATGATGTCGCCTCGAAAGATCAGCTTTCGCTCGCGGCTTTTTCGGCCGCGGGCCTCGGTGCTTCCTCCGCCTGAAGCTCGGCAGCAGGCACTTCGGCCGGCTTGCGCCATTTGCCGATGAAGGCGGCGAGGCGGTCGCGGATTTCGCCGGCGCTCAGGAACACCGGCACGCGCGCCACCGGTGCGGTCGGTTCGAAGGACAGGCCAAGGCCTGTGATTTTGCCCTTGTCATCGACGTCGCGCACGATCAGCTCGATCGGACCGAGCAGGACACGGTCGGCATATTCGGCATGGCTGCCAAGGCGCTCTGTGACCAGGGCGCCGATGGTCATCTTGCTCTCGGCCTCGGTCAGGCCCGGCGCATAGGCGGCTTCCAGTTCCGCGGCCGAGCGTGTCGGATCGACGGCGAAGGCGCCGAAGAAATCGGCATCCTCGGGGTCGACCACGGCGCGGCTGGCGAACAGCTTGTCGAGCAGGCGCGGATAGCGGTCCGGCACGAAGATGTAGACGTGGTCGCCGGCAGCCAGCCGGCCCATGTCCTGGAAGCGCATCGAGCGGCCGTCGCGCAGCACCAGCGAGGGCCTAGCCCAGCGCGGGATGCGTTCACCGCGCGCCACCGGACTGCCCGGCGCCACGCGATAGGCGAGCAGTTCGTGATGGGCCGAGCCCGGCAGTTCAAGCTCGACCTTGTCCAGCGGCCCGAGCCGGGCCGGCACGATGAGGCCGAGGCGGCGCGCCAGCGGTCCGACGGTCCAGCCCTGGATGACAAGCGACACCAGCACGATGATGAAGGCGGTATTGAAGATGGTGCGGCCGTTTTCCAGGCCGCCGAGCAGCGGGGTGATGGCTAGAAGGATCGACACCGCGCCACGCAGGCCGACCCAGGAGACGAAGGCCACTTCCGGGCGTGGCAGGCGGAACGGGATCAGGCAGAGCCATACGGCGATCGGCCTGGCGACGAACATCAGGAATAGGCCGAGCAGCACAGCCGGAACCATAATCGCCGGAAATTGCGACGGCGTGGCGAACAGGCCGAGGATCAGGAACATGATGATCTGCGCCAGCCACGACATGCCGTCCTGGAAGCGTTTCAGGATGGTGACAGCGCGGATGTCGGAATTGCCGGCAACCAGCCCGGCTAGATACACCGCCAGGAAGCCGGAACCGCCGATGGCGCCGGCGGCGGCGAACACCATCAGCGACAGGGTCAGCACGAAGATCGGCAACAGGCCATGGTCGAGGTTGAGCCGGTCGACCAGGCGCACAATGGCGAGACCACCGAGCACGCCGACAACAGCGCCAAGGCCCATATTGAGCAGGAAGCCGATGACAAGGTTGGTGACCAGGACATTGGCTTCCGGATTAGCGTGGGCGGCGATGACCTCGACCAAGGTGATGGTCAGGAAGATGGCGATCGGGTCGTTGGTGCCGGATTCGACCTCGAGCGTCGCACGCACGCGCTCGCGCAGATTGATCTCGCCGGCGCGCAGCAGGAAGAACACGGCTGCAGCATCGGTCGAGGCGACGGCGGCGCCGAGCAGGAAGGATTCCAGCCAGGTGAGGTCGAGCAAATAATAGGCAGCGGCGCCGAACAGGCCGGTGGTCAGGATGACGCCAACCGTCGCCAGCGACAGCGCTGGCCCGGCCGCCTGGCGCAAGGCGTTGAGCGGCGTGCCGAAACCGGAATCGAACAGGATGACCGCCAGCGCAAGTGAGCCGGCAAAATAAGCCAGCCGTGCATTGTCGAATTCGATGCCGAGGCCGTCGGTTCCGGTGGCGAGACCGATGCAGAGGAACAGCAGCAGCAAAGGGGCGCCGAAGCGGAAGGCGATCAGGCTCGAAAACGCAGCGGCAACGACAAGCGCGGTGCCGATCAGCGTCACGAGATAGATCGCATGCTCCATCCGAATTTGCCCCTCACATTCGCGTTCTCATCGAATTACGGGAGAGTGAGGCGAAGACGTGACCAGTGCAAGGCGGGAGGGTGGCTTTTTGGCCTATGCCGCTGATTTCCGGATAGTTTGGCGCCTCGGCCACAATCCAGGGGAAGCCACAGCCTGCCCGATATTCCCTGTCGTCCGGAATGCCGGAACGATCATGTCGTGCATAACAAAAAACGCCCGGGCAAAGCCGGGCGTTTCAGGTCTCGAAAAAGAGAGCAGTGCGATCAGGCGATGGTCTTGCCGAAGGCGACGGCGGTATCGCCCATGCGGTTGGAGAAACCCCATTCATTGTCGTACCAGGACAGCACCGAAACGAAGTTGCCGTCCATGACCTTAGTCTGGTCGAGCGCCATGACCGAGGAATGCGGATCGTGGTTGAAGTCGATCGACACGTTCGGGTGATGGGTGACGCCGAGGATGCCCTTCAGCTTGCCGTTGGAGGCCGCGATCACCGCCTCGTTGATTTCCTGCACGGTGGTCGAGCGCTTGGCGATGAACTTGAGGTCGACGACCGAGACGTTAGGGGTCGGCACGCGGATCGAGATGCCGTCGAGTTTGCCCTTGAGATCGGGCAGCACCAGGCCGATCGCCTTGGCGGCACCGGTCGAGGTCGGGATCTGCGAGAGCGCCGCGGCGCGGGCGCGGTAGAGGTCCTTGTGCATGGTGTCCAGCGTCGGCTGGTCGCCAGTGTAGGAGTGGATCGTCGTCATCATGCCCTTCTCTATGCCGACCGCGTCGTGCAGCACGGCTGCCAGCGGCGCCAGGCAGTTGGTGGTGCAGGAGGCATTCGAGATGACGATGTGGTCCTTGGTCAGCTTGTCGTGGTTGATGCCGTAGACGACGGTGAGGTCGGCGCCTTCGGCCGGCGCCGAGACGATGACGCGCTTGGCGCCGGCGGTCAGATGCGCGGCGGCTTTGTCGCGGGCGGTGAAGATGCCGGTGCATTCGAGCGCGATGTCGATGCCGAGTTCCTTCCACGGCAACTGCGTCGGGTCCTTGATGGCGGTGACCTTGAAGGTCTCCTTGCCGACGGTGATCTGATCGCCGGACACCGACACTTCATGCGGGAAGCGGCCATGCACGCTGTCGTAACGCAGCAGGTGCGCGTTGGTCTCGACCGGGCCGAGGTCGTTGACGGCGACGACGTCGATGTCCTTGCGGCCGGATTCATGGATGGCGCGCAGGATGTTGCGGCCGATGCGGCCAAATCCGTTGATGGCAACTCTGACGGTCATTTTTCTCTCCCTGGGAGCTGGAAGGCAATTGGGTCCGCTGCTTCATAGCGGCGGACGGGCGAAGAATCCAGCCATGCAAGGCGTGGATTTAAATCGATTAGGTTGGGCCAGCCCGCGAAATCGCCTGAAGCAATTCGCGGGCCGGCCCTCAATGCCTTACTTGCCATGCAGGCGGGCTTCCGCCGCCTTCGCGGCCGCATCGGCGGTGATGCCGAAATGCGGATAGAGCTGCTCGATGGTGCCGGAGGCGCCAAAGCCGGTCATGCCGATGAAGATGCCGTCGGTGCCGATGAGGTGATCCCAGCCCTGGCGGATACCGGCCTCGATGGCGATCTTCACCGGTGCGTTGCCGATCGTCTTCTTGCGGTAGTCTTCGCTCTGCTGGTCAAACAGTTCGAAGCAGGGCACCGAGACGACACGGGTCGGATGACCGTGCCTTTCCAGCAATTCGCGCGCGCCAAGCGCGATCTCGACCTCAGAACCCGTGGAGAAGATCGTCACCGCCGCTTCGCCGCTGGCGGCGGCCAGTTCATAAGCGCCGGAAGCGCTGAGGTTCTCGGCGGCATATTCGGTGCGCACTGTCGGCAGGTTCTGGCGGGTCAGCGCCAGCGTCGACGGCGTCCTTTTCGACTCGATCGCCAGTTGCCAGCATTCGGCGGTTTCGACCGCGTCGGCCGGGCGGAACACATTGTGGTTCGGAATGGCGCGCAGTGCCGCCAGATGCTCGACCGGCTGATGGGTCGGGCCGTCCTCGCCCAGACCAATGGAATCATGGGTCATGACGAAGATCGAGCCGATGCCCATCAGCGAGGCAAGCCGCATCGACGGACGGGCATAGTCGGAAAAGCACATGAAGGTGCCGCCATAGGCGATCAGGCCGCCATGCAGCGTTAGGCCGTTGAGTGCTGCCGCCATGCCGTGCTCGCGAATGCCGTAATGGACATAGCGCTGGCCGTAATCGTCCGGCGTGATGTTCTTGGTCTGGCTGGTCTTGGTGTTGTTGGAGCCGGTCAGGTCGGCGGAGCCGCCGATCGTCTCCGGCAGCGCGCCGTTGATCACTTCGAGCGCCATTTCCGACGATTTGCGAGTGGCGACCTTCGGCTTGTCGGCCGAAAGCTTCTTCTTGTAGTCGGCAATGACGGCGTCGAAATTCGACGGCAGCTTACCGGTGACGCGACGCTCGAACTCGGCCTGCAGCTTGGCGTCGGCCTTGGCGAGACGGCCTTCCCAGTCGGTGCGCGCCTTGACGCCGGCCTTGCCGGCCGCGCGCCATGCGTCGAGGATGTCGGCCGGAATCTCGAAAGGGGCTGAATCCCAGCCGAAGAACTTCCTGGCGCCGGCGATTTCCTCGGCACCGAGCGGCGAGCCGTGTGCCTTGTTGGTGCCGGCCTTGGTTGGGGCGCCGAAGCCGATGGTCGTCTTGCAGGCGATCATCGTCGGCTTGTCGGAATGGCGCGCCGCCTCGATGGCATAGGCGATCGCTTCCGGATCCTGGCCGTCGATGTGGCTGGCATTCCAGCCGGAGGCCTGGAAGCGGGCGACCTGGTCGGTGTTGTCGGCAAGCGATACCGGGCCGTCGATCGAGATGTTGTTGTTGTCCCAGAATACGATCAGCTTGTTCAGCTTGAGATGGCCTGCCAGCGTGATGGCTTCCTGGGAGACGCCTTCCATCAGGCAGCCGTCACCGGCCAGCACATAGGTGTAGTGGTCGACGAGATCGTTGCCGAAAGCGGCGTTCATGATGCGCTCGCCGAGCGCGAAGCCGACCGAATTGGCGAGACCCTGGCCGAGCGGACCAGTGGTCGTCTCGATGCCAGCGGCATGGCCGTATTCCGGATGGCCCGCGGTCTTCGATCCGAGCTGGCGGAAATTCTTGATCTGGTCGAGGGTCATGTCCTCGTAGCCGGTCAGATGGAGCAGCGAATAGAGCAGCATCGAGCCGTGGCCGGCCGACAGGATGAAGCGGTCGCGGTCGGCCCAATGCGGAGCCTTGGCGTCGAATTTCAAGAAGCGCGTGAACAGCACCGTGGCGATGTCGGCGCAGCCCATGGGCAGGCCCGGATGGCCGGAGTTTGCCTTCTCGACGGCGTCCATGGAGAGAAAACGGATCGCGTTGGCCATCCGATCATGTTGTTCACGCGAGGTCATGCTTCCTCCGGGGTGGGGGTTTGGGGCCTTGGGAGAGGCCTGGAAAGGGTGCGCGACACATAGCAGGCGCGGCCCTTGAGTCAACAAATCGGTGCGTTTTTGCCCGGCTTGTGATGCCGCAACCCCTCTACATTAGTGTTAGCAGGGGACAGTCGCGAGAGCTTTGTTGACGTTGCCTTCACACGGCGCCTAATGTTTCCGACATAACGCGTTCTGAACGCGAACGATTCGGTGATGGGCAGGGTACAGGACAAAGCCATGACCGGGGAAACGACGCTCAAGGAAGTCATAGCCCGGCTGGGTAAAGCCATCGAGGGCCTTGAAAACGCCGTCGCGGCCAAGCTCGAGCACGAGCGCGACTATTCGGAAGCCGAGGCCGAGGTGCAGCGCATGAACGCCGACCGCTCCAGGTTGGCGCAGGAACTCGACAATTCCGAAGCGCGCGCCGAACGGCTGGAAGATGCCAACAAGGAAGTGTCGCGCCGGCTGGTGACCGCGATGGAAACCATCCGCGCGGTACTGGACAGGTAGGCCCATGGCACAGGTTACGGTTTCCATTGACGGCAAGCAGTATCGCATGGCCTGCGACGAGGGCCAGGAAGAGCACCTGATCGATCTTGCCGAGCGCTTCGACCGCTATGTTTCGCATCTGAAGGATTCTTTTGGCGAGATCGGCGACCAGCGGCTGACCGTCATGGCCGGCATCATGGTCATGGACGAGCTTTCGGAGTTGCAGAAGCGCGTCAAGGGCATGGAAAGCGAAGTGCTGACGCTGCGCAAGACGCGCGACGAGGCGCTGACCAAGGCCGACAAGAGCGATTCCGTGCTGACCAGCGCGCTTGGCGCGCTCGCCCAACGCATGGAGGATCTGGCCACCACGCTGGCAGTCAAGAAGGCCTGAGCGCTGCCCGGCTGCGGGTGTCCCGGAAGAATTGCCGCATTTCCGCGAAATGGGCGAAAATATTTCGCTGCGGGTCTCGGCGCCGGTGTCCGCCAGCGTTTGAAGGATGCTCCTACAATGCTAAGAAGATCGGGCGGCGCCGGCGGGCTGACTGTGCCGGCGGCAAAGTCAAAGGGTAGGGACACGTCATGAGTCTTCGTATCAACGACATCGCGCCGGATTTCACGGCCGAAACCACGCAAGGCACAATCAGCTTCCACGAATGGATCGGCGACGGCTGGGCGGTGCTGTTCAGCCATCCGAAGAATTTCACACCGGTCTGCACGACCGAGCTCGGCACCATGGCCGGGCTGGAAGGCGAATTCAAAAAACGCAACGTCAAGATTATCGGCATTTCGGTCGACCCGGTTTCGAGCCACGACAAATGGCAGGACGACATCAAGACCGCGACCGGCCAGGTGGTGAAATATCCGCTGATCGGCGACAAGGAACTCAAGGTCGCCAAGCTCTACGAGATGCTGCCGGCGGGTGCCGGCGAGACTTCGGAGGGCCGCACGCCGGCAGACAACGCCACGGTGCGGTCGGTCTACGTCATCGGCCCGGACAAGAAGATCAAGCTGGTGCTCACCTATCCGATGACCACCGGCCGCAACTTCGACGAGATCCTGCGCGTCATCGATTCCATCCAGCTGACGGCCAAGCACCAGGTGGCGACGCCAGCCAACTGGAAGCAAGGCGAGGACGTCATCATCACCGCCGCGGTCTCCAACGAGGACGCGATCAAGCGTTTCGGCGCCTTCGACACCATCCTGCCCTATCTGAGGAAGACCAAGCAGCCAACGGCTTGAGGCGCAGGGCAAATTCGTTCGGCCATCAACGGCCATGAAAAAGGCGGCGCCGGTTTCCCGGCGCCGCCTTTTGTTTTCGTGCCGGAGGGCTTTACGCCGCCGGCTGTGCCTCGATGGTGCGCAACGCCTGCATCTGGCGCTTGGCCGCGGCCTTGACCGCGTCTTGCACCTTCTCGAAGGCGCGCACCTCGATCTGGCGCACGCGCTCGCGGCTGATGTCGAACTCGGCCGACAGTTCTTCGAGCGTCAGCGGCTCTTCGGCGAGGCGGCGCGCCTCGAAGATGCGCCGCTCGCGCTCGTTGAGCACGGCAAGAGCGCCGGACAGCATGGTGCGCCGGTTTTCCAGCTCATCCTGCTCGATCAGCATCTCTTCCTGGCTTTCGTGGTCGTCGACCAGCCAGTCCTGCCATTCGCCGGACTCGCCTTCGCTCGCCCGGATGGGCGCGTTGAGCGAGGCGTCACCCGACAGGCGGCGGTTCATCGACACCACTTCCGCTTCGGAGACATTGAGCCTTGTGGCGATCTCGGCGATCTGGTCGGGCTTCAAGTCGCCATCGTCGAGCGCCTGGATTTTGCCCTTCACCTTGCGCAGGTTGAAGAACAGGCGCTTCTGGTTGGCGGTGGTGCCCATCTTGACCAGGCTCCACGAGCGCAGGATGTATTCCTGGATCGAGGCCTTGATCCACCACATGGCATAGGTGGCGAGCCGGAAGCCACGCTCCGGTTCGAATTTCTTGACGGCCTGCATCAGGCCGACATTGCCTTCCGAGATCACCTCGCCGATCGGCAGGCCGTAGCCGCGATAGCCCATGGCGATCTTGGCGACGAGCCTCAGATGGCTGGTGACGAGCTTGTGCGCAGCCGTGGTGTCCTCATGCTCGGCGTAGCGCTTGGCGAGCATGTACTCTTCCTGCGGCTGAAGCATCGGAAAGCGGCGGATTTCTTCCAGGTAGCGGCTGAGGCCGCCTTCGCCGGAAACGATACTGGGTAGTGACTGGGCCATGGTAGCGCCCCCTCTCTATTGGAGTGATGCCCCCGAAACGCGGCGGGCATGTGTGACGCGAGCACCATAAAGGCTCGCTCGCGGCAACTGATGTATATAGGAACAAAACCAGAAAAGACAGGCATTTGTTCAACACGAAACAGTGTGTCACGCCAAAGTGAACAACGCCAGTCAGGTTTTTTGATGGTTGGTTTGAAGCGTCTTGATGATGGGTTCAGAGCTTGCGGAAGCCGCCGACGAGTGCCTCCATGTCCCTCGGTAACGGCGCCTCGAACCTCATCGCTAGATGGGTGGCCGGGTGGCGAAATTCAAGTAGGCGCGCGTGCAGTGCCTGTCGCGGAAATGTCTTCACCGTCGTCTTCAGCGGCTCGGGCAGCCGGTTGGCCTTGGTCCGGAAGGCCTGGCCATAATCCGGATCGCCGACCACCGGATGGCCGATATGAGCCATGTGGACGCGGATCTGGTGGGTGCGGCCGGTTTCCAACCGGCACTCGACCAGGCTGGCCGTCGCAAACTCCTGCTGCTGCTCGCCGAAGCGCTCGACGACGGTGAAATGGGTAACGGCGTGGCGGGCATCGTCGCGACCCTCGGGCACCACGGCGCGCCTGACGCGGTCGGCGGCGCGGCCTAGTGGGGCATCGACCGTGCCGGTCGGCCTTGGCGGTATGCCCCAGACCAAAGCGAGATAGGCGCGCTGGAGGTCGCCGGTCCGCCCATGGTCGGCAAAGGCCTCCGACAGCGCCTTGTGGGCACGGTCGGTCTTGGCCACGACCATGACGCCGCTTGTTTCCTTGTCCAGCCGATGCACGATGCCCGGCCGCTTGACGCCGCCAATGCCGGAGAGGCTGTCGCCGCAATGGTGGATCAGCGCATTGACCAGCGTGCCGGTCCAGTTGCCGGCGCCGGGATGGACGACCAGCCCGGCCGGCTTGTTGATGACGATCAGTTCGGCGTCCTCATAGAGGATGTCGAGAGCGATCGCCTCGCCCTGCGGCGTGGCCGGCTCCGGTTCCGGCATGGTGACCGACACCACGTCGCCGGCGGCCAGCTTGCGCTTGGCCTCGTCGACTGGCTTGCCGCCGATCCTGACCGCGCCCTGCTTGATCAGCATCTGCACCCGGTTGCGCGACATGTCCGGGCCGAGCTTTCCGGCCAGCCACTGGTCAAGGCGCTGGCCGGCCGCCTCCGTGCCGGCCTCCAGAACGGTCGGCGCGGCCACGATGAATTGGTCCTCTATCAATCCAGGGGCCTCTTCGTTATGAGCGCTCATCGAAAGAAAGTTCCGGAATTTTTGCCATGGCCAGGCCAATTGCCGACGAAGACCAAGAAAAGCCGCTCGACCCCGAAGTCGAAGGCGTGCGGAAGAAACTCTTGCGCTTCATGGCCATCAATCTCGGCCTGCTGTTGCTCGCCCTTATGGTGGTGATCGGTGCGCTTGTCTACAAAGCCCGAAATGCGCCGCCCGTCAGCCCGCCACTGGCCGGCGATATCCAGGTGCCGGCCGACGAGCCGGTCAGCGGCGACATCGTGCTGCCCGTCGGCGCCAAGGTGATCAGCCAGTCGCTGTCCGGCAACCGTGTCTCGATCGATGCCGAGCTTGCCGACGGCAGCCGCACCATCTTTGTCTACGACATCGCCGAGCGCCGCCTCATCGGCCGCTTTGCGATCCGGAACAAATGACTTGGTCGCAGCAGATAACCGGGCCGCAACAATGACCGGGTTCGCCGAACACCGCCGGGTGGCGACCGTCGCGCTGGTGGTCAAAAACTACGACGAGGCGATCGCCTGGTATGTCGAGCGTCTCGGTTTTGTGCTGACCGAGGATGTCGATCTCGGCGGCGGCAAGCGCTGGGTCACGGTGACGCCGGCCGATGGCCAGGGCGCAAGACTGCTGCTGGCCGAAGCGTCCGACGCGGCGCAGAAAAGCCGCATCGGCAACCAGACCGGCGGCCGCGTCTTTCTGTTCCTCGAAACCTCCGACTTTGCCGGGGACCATCAGGCGATGCTGGCAAAGGGTGTCGAATTCCGCGAAGCACCGCGCTATGAGCCTTACGGCACGGTGGCGGTGTTCGCCGATCTTTACGGAAATCTGTGGGATCTGATCGAGCCGAAACGATAGGCTTGCGTCAGACATTTCGAGGCTTTCGTCAAACGTCGGAAGCCCAGTTGCTTTTTACCAACCGTCAGCCTATATCGCCGGTTCTTGAACGCGCCCATCGTCTAGCGGTCAGGACACCGCCCTCTCACGGCGGGAACAGGGGTTCGATTCCCCTTGGGCGTACCAAGTCTCTCCAAGCTTCCCCCCAAACGATCAACCCGATTCACCGCGTTGCGTCGCGGCGCGTCCTGGCGGGCATACCTCGCTTCTGGCGCGGCGGGGCCGATTGCTTTAGCATCGCATCATGGATTCTGAGGCACAGCCTTAGCGGCGCGCAGAACGCCAGGTGCTGGGCAGGTCCGGACCGGCAGTTGATGCCGGCGGGGAGGAAGGGCAGATGCAGAAGCTGCAATCGCAGGGCGTCCATCACATCACGCTGGTCGGCGCCGGGCGCCAGACTTCGATCGATTTTTGGGAAGGCGTGCTCGGCATGCCGTTCATCTTCGAGCAGCCCAACCTCGACAAGGCCAAGGAAAGCCATCTCTATTTCGATCCGGGCGACGGAAGGCTGATCACCATCTTTACCGATGAGAGCCGCACGCCGGAGAAGCGGCGTACGCCGACCGATCCGGGCTGCGTCCACCACATCGCCTTTTCTGTGTCGCGCGTCACCTTCCTGCAGGCGGTCGCGCGGCTCGACGAGCGCGGCATCAAGCATAGCGGCGTTAAGGATCGCGGCTTCATGGATTCGATCTATTTCGAGGATCCGCTCGGCCTGCTGATCGAGCTGGCGTCCTACCGTTTCGAGCCGCCGGCGGGCTTCACCCATGCCGACGTGCTGATGGAAGCGCACAAGCTCCGCGTCGCGCGCGGCGACTACAACATTGCGGAAGTGCATCTCGCCGATGCGATCCAGGCGCTGGTCGAGCGTTCCCGCGCTACCTTGTCGGACGACCGGGCACCGAAGAACCCATACTGAACGAACCAGAGGGAGGAACACATGGCCAAGACAGCGACGAAGAGTGCGAAGAAACCCGCGGCCAAACCGGCCGCGCAGGCGACGGCAAAAGCCGCGCAGGCGACGGCAAGAGCCGCGCCTAAGGCCAAGGCGAAGCCGGCGAAGAAACCTGGCGTGAAACTCAGCATGCTGAAGCCCAGCGTCAACAACATGACCGTTCGCGTCTTTGCGCGGGCGGCCGGGCTGGATGCCGCGGAGACCGATGCCTGGGGTCACACCCGCTCGCCGGAATTCATGGCACGCAACCCTGCCCATCTGACGCCGATGATCGAGGACAAGGGCCTTCCCAGGGGCGTGCTGTGGGAAAGCTGCGCGATCATGCAATACCTCTCCAACAAGCATGGGCTGGAGAAATTCTATCCCAAGGCGCCGGCCAAGCGGGCGATGATCGACAGCGCCATGTTCTACTTGGTCGGCACGCTCTACCCCTATGTGGCGCGCGCCACCTATCCGCTCCTCGGCTTCCCGCAATATGCAGGCGAGGTCGGCCACAGCGATGCCCACCCGGACAAGAAGTCCGAGGCCCAGAAGGCCGCGATGGCCGCGATCGCCGAGCCGCTGGAGGTTTTTCACAGCTTCTTCAGGGACGGCAAGCCGTTCATTGGCGGCAAGAACCCGTCGATCGCCGATATCCGCCTGGCGGCAACGCTCGAATTCCTGGCCGTCATCGACTACGCCTTGCCCAAATGGGCGAAGGAGTATGTGGCGGCGGTCGAAAAGAAGCTCGGCAAAGCCTATGCCGAGCCGGCCGCCGACGTGCGCGGCTATATCGCTTATGTGAAGTCGCAAGCCAAGGCGTGATGGCGGGGCTCGAACGATAAGGATTCGTTAACCAAAGCCCTGTCTACTGGATGGCAATTCACCTCTGGCTTGCGACCACGGATGTACTGGCGCGGATCGAGAGGTGGAAGGAAAGGTCGGCCATGCGCCGGCCTTTTTGCTTTTCGGGGGCCTGTCCAGAGGCAGCGAGCAGGCCGCCATGCGCTGCCGAAATCAAGTCCCCTTGCGAAGCATATTGTCATTGCCGGCTCCGACCCTATCATCGATTTCAGTTGTCCTGTGCGGACGGGCAACCGGTGGAAGAACGAGGACCTGCAAATGAAAAGCGGCGCAGCACTGCCGGCGATGGCCGGTGCGGTATTCATAGCGGCAATCGGACAATCGAATGCCGCATCGCTCAACACCATGAACGATGTCGGAACGGCGATCCAGGCGTGCTGGACGCCGCCGGCGGACGCCGGCAATTCGACGGTCACATTGAGCTTCAGCTTCAAGCGCGACGGCACGCTCATCGGCCCGCCCAAGCCTACGGCCATCAAGGTGGCCGGCGACGAAAAGGCGCGTCAGGCCTTTGTCGACGCCGCAACCGCCGCGTTGCGGAACTGTCTGCCGCTCAGCTTTTCGCCGGCGCTTGCCAAGGGCATTGCGGGTAACGTCTTTACGCTGCAGTTCAAGTCACCGAAGCAATAGCCCGACGCCTGCTGGCGCAGACGGCGCTTGCTTCGGGACCTGCCCATGCAGGAGCTCAGTGATGTCCGCGCCGGGCGTTGACGTGCCGTTCCAACTCGGGCATCTCGAACACGTAATCGTTCCAGGCCGATTCCGGAATCTGGCCCGCCAGGTAGCATTCCACCAACAGTTTCTGCTCCGGGGTCAGCGCTCTCGGCCGCCACCACTCATGATCCAGTCCAAGCGAGTGGATCAGGTTCCTTGTCAGCCCCGAGACGGTGAAGTGAATAGACATCTTTGCCCTCCTTTTTACCTACAACGCGAGACGTCTGACAAAGGTTTCACAGGCAGCGGCCGACCACCGTGAAATTGGTCACGGTCGATCGTGCCGGCGCGCCGCGGCGCCGGCATCGTCTTTCGCCTCTCTCAATCTTGCAATGAAACTGTAGTTGGTGCGGTCGAGAAGCCGGCCGGCGCGCGGCCGGTGCGGGTGGTCGGACCGGCCTTCTTCCCAGCGGATGACTTTTCGGCGGATGGCTGGCCGGCCGTCGCCCTCGATCCAGGCGAATGGCTCCCGGCCGGAACGGCTTGCCGGCTGTCGCGTTGTGGCAGACGACCAACCGGAGCCATCGCCATGGTCACATTCAGGGAAATGAAGGTGCAGGAGATTGTCGAGGATCAGTCCCTGACCACCGAACAGAAGATCGCCAGGCTTCGTGACATCGAATCCGAGGCGCGCGGGTTGCAGCGTGCGGCATCGGAAGGACCGATGGGCGACGATGACGGCTGGCAGGACGAATTGCGGCAGGTTCGCATCGCGCTGGAGAAGCTTGGCGCCAAGGAACCCAAGAAAGGCGCGGCGTCGCTCTGAACGGTTCGGCGTTTGAATCGTCGACCCGCTCTAACTCTTTGTTTTGCGCAGCTCCGGACGGAAACCCGTTGCATCCTTCAGGGCGCCGTCAAACTGTCGAGCAAGTCTCGTTCGCCGAAACTATTCGCAGACGACGCGGTAGCGCGTGCCGGGTTTGCTGACATTCCTGCAGGCGAGCACCGCGGCCGGGTCGGAAGACGTGAGGGGCGGGGGACCGGATGTCACCCGTCTTGCCCGGGTGGGCGGCGGGGCGAGCCTGCGGGCCGCCGAGCGTGCTGGCGCCTGCGGTGGTGCGGGCGGAAAGACACCCACCTGCGACTGGCTGGTTTGCGCATGGGGTGGAGGCTTGTCCCAGATACGCCTGACGTCGAGCGGCTTCGGGATGACCACCGTGCCGTCGCCGCTGCGCGCGCACCCTCCCGCTGCAAGCAGCGCCGGGCAAAGGAAAACAAGCAGGATCCGTCCGAACATTAGCAACACCCCAATATACTTATAACGCGGCTCAGCCATGGCCGACAACCGATGCAAATGCCGCAGTCAGGGCCGGGTCTGGAACCCCGGTCGCGATAGTTATGGTTAGCGGTCCGTTAATGCTTCTCGGGCACATTCCGCCGACGGGCCGCGAAGGGGGTTCGGCCCTGGGGGTGGGAGCGGCATGGCGGAAGTGGACGAAACGGTCGGGACGGCTGGCAAGCGCGGTTCGCGCAAGGCAGTTGCGCATGGCGACGGCGCGTCTGCGCCTGCCGGACAGGCGGCTTTGCCCGAGGCGATTCGCGAGTTGCTCGACGTGGCTGCGGACTGGACCTGGGAAACCGATGCCGAGCTGCGGTTTTCCCGGCTTTCGGACAACTATCAGGCGGCCACCGGCATCGAGCCCGCCAGCGTTCTCGGTCGTTTTCGCTTCGACTTCCTCAAGCAGGTGTTGAAGGGCAGCCATAGCGCGGCCGCACATCTAGAGGACCTGCAGGCGCACCGGCCGTTTCGCGACTTCGTCTATGAGCTGAAGGGCGGCCGCAGCGATTGCCGCTGGGTTTCGATCACCGGCCTGCCACGCTTCGACGGCGAGGGGAAATTTGCCGGCTATCACGGCATCGGCCGCAACGTGACGGCACTGGCCGGTGCCTTCGAGGAACTCGAGCAGAACGAGCTGCCCAGCGATGAGGGCAGCGAACAGCATCTCGCCGATCTCGAGCGGACGATGGATGCCATGCACATGGGCGTCGTGCTTCTGGATGCCCGGCTCGACACGCTGATCGTCAACAAGGCCTATCGCGACCTGTCCAGGATTCCGGACGGCGCCGTGACCGTTGGCGCTCCGTTCAGCCTGTTGATGGAACTCAACCGCCGCAACGGCATCTATGGCGACATCGACGAACAGCAATGGCAGCGCTACCTCGCCACCCGCATCGAGGAGATTCGCGCCGGCTCCGTTGCGCCGCGCGAATTTCCCCATGCCAATGGCAGGACGATGATGTTCTCGGTCACCGCCCTGTCAGGCGGCAGGCGGCTGTTGACTTACTACGACGTCACCGAGGTCAAGCGTCGCGACGCCGAGATCGAGAGCGCCAACGCCAAGATCACCGAGACCTTCGCCAACCTTCGCACGATGGTCGATCAGATGCCGATCGGCGTCCTTGTCCTCGATGCGGACATGCGCGCTGAGGTGATCAACCGGGCCTTCTATGATTTCTGGGAAATCGATCCCAAGCGCGCCGGGATCGGCTGCGGTTTCCGCGAGCTGATGCAGGCCAGCCGCGACACGGACCCCTACGGCACCGACGACGCGGTATGGCAGGGCCACATCGTGGAGCGCGAGGCCGAAATCATGGCCGGCGTGGTGGGCTCCAGGCAATTGCCGCGCAATGACGGCCGTACGTTGATCGCATCGCTGGCGCCGCTTGCCGGGGGCAAGCGGCTGATCTCCTATGTCGACGTCACCGAGATGAAGGATCGCGAGGCCGAGCTTGCGGACGCGCTGGAGAAATCGCGGCTGGCCGAGGCGGTGATCAAGCGGCGCGAGACGGAAGCAGAGGAGGCCCGCAAGAACCTTGCCACCGTGCTGGAATCGCTGCCGGCCGCCGTCATCATTTACGACCGCGACGACAATTTCGTCTTCGCCAACCGCAAGCTGCAGGACACGCTGCCGGCGCTGAAGCCGGCATGGCAGCCCGGTCGCAGCTTCCGCGAGGCGCTGGAACTTGGACATTCGGCCGGCTATTTCCGGCTGAGCGGCGATGCCGAAATCGACAGGCTCTACGATGGCGATCTCGACGTCTGGCTGGACGCCATCCTCGCGCGCTACCGGCTGCCCAACTCGTCCTACGAGCGCCTCAACCCCGACGGCCGCTGGTACCAGGTCTACGACATGCGGACCGACGACGGCACCTTCATCGGGGTGCGCGTCGACATTTCCGACATCAAGCGCCGCGAGAAGGCGCTGCATGACTCGATGCGCCAGATCGACCTGTTCCGGCACGTCATGGACGAATTGCCGGTGGCGGCCTTCATCAAGGCCCAGGACCTCAGCATCGAATTCGTCAACAAGGCATGGTGCGCGCTGACCGGCCTTGTCAAGGAAGACGTCATCGGGCGAACGGATCGCCAGCTGTTCGGCACCGCGGACGCCGACAGCTACAGCCACGACGATACCGAGGTGGTGGTCACCGGCAAGGTATTGGAGGTCGAGGAGCCGGTTACCCATCGCGATGGCACCCTGCGGCAATTGATGACGCGCAAGAGTCGGCTGGTGGCGCTCGACGGGTCGGTGCATCTGGTCGGTTCCAGTACCGACATCACCGACGTCAAGGCGCGCGAGCGGGTGCTGGAAGAGAGCATGCGCGAGAACGAGGTGTTCCGCAGCCTGATCGATAATGTGCCGGTGTCGATCTACGCCAAGCGCTCCGACCTCAGGCAGTTCTACGTCAACAAGGGTTGGTGCGATCTCACCGGTCTCAGCAGGGAAGACGCGATCGGCAAGACCGACATCGAGATATTCGGGAAGGACGGCGAAGCCTTCGTCAATGGCGATCTTGCCGTCCTGCGCACGGGCGAAACGCAGGAGGTCGAGGAGGCGGTGACGCTTGCCGATGGCGGGGTGCGGCACCAGTTCGCCCGCAAGGGCGCGATGATCGCGTCCGATGGCTCGCTCTATCTGATCGGCTCGACCACCGACATCACCGAGCTGAAGCAGCGCGAGGCTGAACTCAGCGAGGCGCGGCAGCGCGCGGTGCTTGCCGATCGCGCCAAGTCGGAATTCCTGGCCAATATGAGCCACGAGATCCGCACGCCGATGAATGGCGTGCTCGGCATGGCGGAGTTGCTCGCCAAGTCCGACCTCGACCCCAAGCAGAAGACGTTTACCGACATCATCGTCAAGTCGGGCAACGCGCTTTTGACCATCATCAACGACATCCTGGACTTCTCCAAGATCGATGCCGGCCAGCTTGTGCTCGATCCGGCGCCCTTCAACCTGGCCGAGGCCATCGAGGACGTGGCGACGCTGGTGTCGACACGCGCCAAGGAGAAGGATCTCGAGCTGATCGTGCGCGTCCAGCCCGGCCTCGAAAGCCAGTTCGTCGGCGATGTCGGGCGCATAAGGCAGATCGTCACCAACCTGCTCGGCAATGCGGTGAAGTTCACCGACGAAGGCCATGTGCTGGTCGATGTCACAGGTGTCCGGGTTCCCGCGGGAACGAAACTCACCATCTCGGTCACCGATACCGGCATCGGCATCCCCGAGGAGAAGCTGAAAGCCGTCTTCGAGAAATTCAATCAGGTCGACACCTCGTCGACCAGGCGGCATGAAGGCACCGGGCTCGGCCTCGCCATCACGTCGCGGCTGGTCGAGCTGATGGAAGGCGAGATCGGCGTGGAGAGTGCCGAAGGCAAAGGCTCGACCTTCTGGTTCACGGTGACGCTGCCCAGGGCAGAGCAGCAAAGCGGGCAACGGATCATGCCGGTGGACGTAACCGGCGCACGGGTACTGATCGTCGACGACAATGCCGTCAACAGGTCGATCCTGAGCGAGCAGATGGCCTCTTGGACCTTCGATTCCTGCGCGGCCGAAAGCGGCGCCGAAGGGCTGAAGGTGCTGATCGCGGCCGCCGCCTATGGCGTTCCGGTCGACTGCGTCGTGCTCGACTACCAGATGCCCAACATGAGCGGTGCCGAGATGGCGCGGATCGTACGCAACACCGCCGGTCTCGCCCATACGCCGATCATCATGCTGACCTCCGTCGACCAGTCGCTAGCCAACACCAGCTACCGCGACCTCGGCATAGATGCCCAATTGATCAAGCCGGCGCGCTCCTCGGTGCTCCTGGAGGCGCTGGTCGCCACCATCCAGCGTCACCACCACAGTGCGCAGGCCAGCCGCGTGCTGCCCTTGGCGAGCGGCGGGGGCGCTCAGGCGCCGTCGCCGGTGCAGCCGTCCTCGGCGGCCTCGGTGCGAGCCCAGCTGCAACCGCCACCGGTTCGGGCGCGCGTCCGGGCCACGGGCGAGCGCGGGCTCGACATTCTGGTCGCGGAGGACAATGAGGTCAACCAGATGGTGTTCACCCAGATCCTCGGCGAGACCGGCTACGGTTTCGAAATCGTCGGCAATGGCCGCAAGGCGCTCGACGCCTTCGGCAGGCTCAATCCGCGCATGATCCTGATGGACGTGTCGATGCCGGAGATGAACGGGCTGGAGGCGACAGCCGCCATTCGCCGGCTCGAGGAAGAGACGGGCACGCATGTGCCGATCGTCGGCGTCACGGCGCATGCGCTCAAGGGCGACCGCGAGCGCTGCTTGGAGGCCGGCATGGACGACTATCTGCCCAAGCCGATCAGTCCCAGGGCCCTGCTCGAGAAGCTCGAACGCTGGATCGGGGCGGATAGCCAGGCTCAGCGCAACGCCGGATAGGATTTATCGCGGCGTGCGTCGGTGCACCGTCCCTGCAAGGGCGGTCGCCGTCGCACGCGATTTGCTCGCGGCGCCCCGGAAATCGCCGGGTGACCCAAAGGTATGGTGCGATCGCGCCATACCAAAATCGGCGACCAGCCGTGACAATGGGTGCATCGAATTTGGCTCCCTCGGTTACGGGCGGGAGCAGCGACCGCCGACTAGAACAGCGTCGAATCTACCCCAACGGACCTGTTTTCGGCGATGGCTCGGCCATGACACGCTCTGGCCACGGGCAACGCGTTTCCGTCCGGCTTTTCTTTTCTCGGCGGCGCGGCTCGTGCCGCCGAGGGCAGACGAGGCTAGAAAATCCCGCAAGTCCCTGATTCCCGCGGCAAACCTCCGATACGCCGCCAAGGCTGGCAGCCGGCGGTTTCCGACATGGCTGTCAGACGTTACCGGGCTGACATCAAACTGTCATGCGACTGTAATAATCGGGAGCTATTGGCCTCACCGGGCGCCTAGGACAAGGGTTGCCGAGAGACCATCTTCCGAACAGGAGCAGGCCACATGAAGAAATTTCTCCTCACGGCGTCGGCCGCAGCGCTTGCGCTCGCCGCGTCGTCCGGCTTCGCCGCCGCGCGCGACCAGATCCAGGTCGCCGGGTCGTCGACCGTGCTACCCTATGCCAAGATCGTCGCCGAGCAGTTCGGCGAAACCTTCACCAACTTCAAGACCCCTGTGGTCGAGTCCGGCGGCAGCGGCGCCGGCATCAAGGAATTCTGCAAGGGCGTTGGCGAAGACACCATCGACATCGCCAACTCCTCGCGCCCGATCAAGAAGGACGAAATCCAGTCCTGCGTCGACGCCGGCGTGAAGGAAATCCAGGAAGTCCGCATCGGCTATGACGGCATCGTCTTCGCCACCGACATCAAGGGTCCGGACTGGGCGCTGGTTCCCGCTGACATCTACAAGGCGCTCGCCGCCAAGCTGGTCGTCGACGGCAAACTCGTCGACAATCCGAACACCAAGTGGAACCAGGTCAATCCGAAGCTGCCCGACTGGGATATCGCCGCCTACATTCCCGGCGAAAAACACGGCACCCGTGAAGTGTTCGAGACCAAGGTTCTCGACGCAGGCTGCGACAAGGCCGCCATCAAGGCCGCCGGCGTTGCCGACGACAAGGAAATCGGCAAGGCCTGCATCGCGGTTCGCAAGGACGGCAAGGCTGTCGACATCGATGGCGACTATACCGAGACATTGGCCCGCATCGACTCGAACAAGACCGGCGTCGGCGTGTTCGGCCTCTCCTTCTACGAGAACAATGCCGACAAGCTGAAGGTCGCCACCGTGGACGACATCACGCCTTCGACCGAGACCATCGCCAGCGGCAAGTATCCGGTTTCGCGCCCGCTGTTCTTCTACGTCAAGAAGGCGCATCTCGGCGTCGTTCCGGGCCTGAAGGAATATGTTGAATTCTTCCTCGACGACCAGATGGTCGGCCCGGAAAGCCCGCTCGCCGAATATGGCCTCGTGGCTGCTCCGGAAGCCGAGCGTCAGGCCCAGCGCGACGCTTTTGCCGCCGGAAAGTCGATGTAGTCAATCTTCCAAACCAGGGCGCGGGCCAAGTCCGCGCCCTGGTCTTATCGCCTGCCGCATTGGCGCCGGCGACTGGTCTGAAGTTTCCCCGGGGGTGGGTCCATGTCGTCCTTGCTCGTACTCGCCATCGTCGTCGCCATAGGCGTGGTTGCGTTCCTGATCGGCCGGCAGCGTGCCGCAGCGCACGAAAACGGCACGGTGAAGCCACATTCACGCGCCCACTATCACGGCTGGTGGGCTTTCCTGCTCGCCGTCCTGCCCGCCCTTCTGCTGCTTGCCGTCTGGACCATTGGCTCTTCCGTCTATCTCGACCGGCACATTCATGCCGCCCTGCCCGAGCGCACCGCTGACAGCAAGGTCGCCAGCGAGGCGCTTGATGTCAGCCTTGTGAAGAGCCTTGCCAAAGGCATTCGCCGGCTCGATGCCAACACGTTGCCCGCCAGCTTTGCCGAACTGCAGCCGCTGCTCGCCGCCAAGGGTGTGGCGCTGGCGACCGACACGCAGGACTACATGATCCCGATCGCCGTCGAGGCGAACAAGGTCCAGGACAGGCTCGGCCTGTTCGGCGCGGTCATCACCCTTGCTCTGGCAATCGCCGGCGCCTTTTATGCGCTCAGGCAGATCGCGCCGCGCGCGCGCGCCAGGAACAATGTCGAGAGGCTGATGCTGTGGGGGCTGCTCGCCGCCTCGACCATCGCCATCCTGACCACCATCGGCATCGTGCTGTCGATGCTGTTCCAGACGATCACCTTCTTTGAAAGCGTATCGCCGATGAGCTTCTTCTTCGGCACTGTGTGGGATCCGCGTTTCGCCGATGCCGGTTCGGGCGGCAGCCAAGGCCAGTTCGGCCTGATCCCACTTCTTGCTGGCACGCTCTACATCGCCGCCGTCGCCCTTCTGGTTGCGGTGCCTGTCGGGCTGATGTCGGCGGTCTACATGGCCGAATATGCGTCGCCCAAGGTGCGCGGGGTGGTCAAGCCGGCGCTTGAGCTGCTCGCCGGCATCCCCACCATCGTCTACGGCATCTTCGCCGTCGTTACGCTCGGGCCGTTCCTGCGCGATCTCTCGGCGGCGCTGACCGGCGGCTCGCCCTTCATCCAGGGCCAGAGCATTTTCACCGCCGGCCTGGTCATGGGCATCATGCTGATCCCTGTCGTGTCCTCGCTGTCCGACGACATCATCACCGCGGTGCCGCGCGCCATGCGCGACGGCTCACTCGGCCTCGGGGCAACACGCTCCGAAACGATCAAGCGGGTGATCCTGCCGGCGGCACTCCCAGGCATCGTCGGCGCCATCCTGCTGACCGCTTCGCGCGCCATCGGCGAGACCATGATCGTCGTGCTGGCGGCCGGCGTGGCCGCCAACCTCACCGTCAACCCGTTTGAAGCGATGACCACCATCACCGTCAAGATCGTCAACCAGCTCACCGGCGACCTCGAGTTCAATTCGCCGCAGACGCTGGTCGCCTTCGCGCTCGGCCTCACGCTGTTTGCGCTGACGCTGGTGATGAACATCGTCGCGCTGTACATCGTGCGCAAATACCGGGAGCAGTACGAATGACCGACATCCCCATGGATTCGATGGTCCGGGCGGCGGCTCATCCGCGCCGCGACATCGGCCTCAAGGCCCGCTACGCCGCCGAACGCCGCTTCCGCATCTATGGCGCGCTGGCGATCTCGGTCGGCCTGGCGTTCCTCGCCATCATGCTGATCACCATCGTGTCGAAGGGCTACACCGCCTTCTGGCAGACGACTGTGACGCTGCCGATCAACTTCGATGAGAAGCTGATCGATCCGTCCAACAAGCGCGCCACCGATCCGAGCGTGCTGATCAAGGCAAATTACCCCAAGCTCGCCGAACGCGCGCTGATCGCCAAGCTCGGCATCGATCCCAGCAACAAGCCGATGGTCATGAAGCTCAAGGGCTTCCTGTCGGAAGGCGCCCGCGTCCAGCTGCGCGACATCGTCGCCGCCGACCCGTCGGTCATCGGCACAACGCGCGACGTCAACATCCTCGCCGCCGCCAATCTCGACTCCGCCTTCAAGGGCCAGATCGACCTCAGTGTCGAGGAGGCGCGCCGCAAGGTCTCGGACCAGCAGATCACGTGGATGAACAAGCTCAAGGCCGACGGCGTGATGGCCGAGCATTTCAACACCGGCCTGTTCAGCTATGGCGCCTCCAGCCGACCGGAAACGTCGGGCATGGGCGTGGCGATCATCGGCTCGTTCTACATGATGGTGATCGTGCTGCTTTTGGCGCTGCCGATCGGCGTCGCCGCCTCGATCTATCTTGAAGAATTCGCCAAGAAGAACCGCCTCACCGACCTGATCGAAGTCAACATCAACAATCTGGCGGCGGTGCCGTCGATCGTCTTCGGCCTGCTCGGGCTTGCCGTGTTCATCAACTTCCTCGGCATGCCGCGCTCGGCCGCTTTCGTCGGCGGCCTGGTGCTGACGCTGATGACGCTGCCGACGATCATCATCGCCACGCGCGCTGCCCTTGCCGCCGTGCCGCCGTCGATCCGCTCGGCAGCGCTCGGCCTTGGCGCGTCCAAGATGCAGATGGTGTTCCACCACATCCTGCCGCTTGCCGCCCCCGGCATCCTTACCGGCACCATCATCGGTCTGGCGCGTGCGCTCGGTGAAACCGCGCCGCTGCTGCTGATCGGCATGGTGGCCTTTGTCGCCGATTATCCGACGACGCCTTTCGATCCGGCCACCGCGCTGCCGGTGCAGATCTACATGTGGGCGAACGAGGCCGAACGCGCCTTCGTCGAGCGTATGTCGGGCGCCATCATCATCCTGCTCGTCTTCCTCATGGCCATGAACATCACAGCGATCGTGCTGCGGCGCCGCTTCGAACGGCGCTGGTAAAAGAAGGCATCTGGTATGAACATCATGACAGAACAGTCCCTTGAAAACGCAGTGGGCGACAAGATGAACGCCAAGTCGAACGAAGTGATCAAGATGCGCGGCGACAAGGTCGGCGTGTTCTATGGCGACAAGCAGGCGCTGTTCGACGTCAATCTCGACGTCCGCCTCAACCAGGTGACGGCGCTGATCGGCCCTTCGGGCTGCGGCAAGTCGACCTTCCTGCGCTGCCTCAACCGCATGAACGACACCATCGACTCGGCGCGGGTGACCGGCAAGATCACACTCGACGAAGAGGACATCTACGACAAGAACATCGATGTCGTCGAACTCAGAGCCCGCGTCGGCATGGTGTTCCAGAAGCCCAATCCGTTCCCGAAGTCGATCTATGAGAACGTCGCCTATGGCCCGCGCATCCACGGGCTGGCCAAACGCAAGACCGACATGGACCAGATCGTCGAATCGAGCCTGAAGAAGGCGGCGATCTGGAACGAGGTGAAGGACCGCCTGCAAGAGCCCGGCACCGGCCTCTCCGGCGGCCAGCAGCAGCGCCTGTGCATCGCGCGCGCCATTGCCGTGTCGCCGGAAGTGATCCTGATGGACGAGCCCTGCTCGGCGCTCGATCCGATCGCCACCGCCCGTGTCGAGGAGCTGATCGACGAGCTGCGCCAAAACTACACGATCGTCATCGTCACGCACTCGATGCAGCAGGCGGCGCGCGTGTCGCAGCGCACGGCCATGTTCCACCTTGGCTATCTGGTCGAGGAGGGCGCTACCGACAAGATGTTCACCAACCCCGACGACAAGCGCACGCAGGACTATATCACCGGCCGGTTCGGCTGAGTGGTCCGGCGGCAACTTTCAGGCACGAGGACAGGATCATGGGTGAACATCATACCGTCGCCTCTTTCGATGAGGATCTCGGGGCGATCAGCAAGCTGATCTCCGACATGGGCGAACTGGCCGGCTCGATGGTCGGCGGTGCGACCAAGGCCCTTCTGAATTCCGACAATGCGCTGGCCCAGCGCGTCGTTTCCGACGACGCCATCATGGATGCGCGCCAGCGCGAGCTGGACGACCGCGCCATCACGCTGATCGCCAAGCGCCAGCCGATGGCCAATGATCTGCGCGCGGTGGTTGGCTCGATCCGCATGGCCGGAGATCTCGAGCGCATTGGCGATCTCGCCAAGAACATCGCCAAGCGCGTCGGCACCGTCGGCCTCAGCGTCACGCCACGCGACCTCTCGCACTCCATCGATGTGATGGCGCAGCTGGTGCTGGTCCAGGTGCAAGGGGTGATCGAGGAATACGCCGCCGCCGACGCTGCGGCCCTTGCCAAGCTTCGGAACGACGACGAGCGCATCGACGTCAAATACACCTCGGTGTTCCGTGAGCTGCTGACCTACATGATGGAAGATCCGCGCAACATCACGGCTTGCACGCATCTGCTGTTCTGCGCCAAGAACCTGGAGCGCATCGGCGATCATGTCACCAACATTGCCGAGAACGCCTACTATGTGCTGACAGGCTCGCAATTGCCCGCCAATCGTCCCAAACAGGACGAGACGGCGATGTCTGCGCCGGCGGCATGACAGGGGTAGCCGACTGATGATCGCGCCACGCATCATGGTGGTGGAGGACGAGGAGCCGCTGGGGGTGCTGCTCCGCTACAATCTGGAATCCGAAGGCTACCAGGTCGAGGTGGTGACGCGCGGCGACGAGGCCGAGATCCGCCTGCAGGAGAACGTTCCCGATCTTCTGGTGCTCGATTGGATGGTGCCGGCGGTTTCCGGCATCGAGCTTTGCCGGCGCCTGAGGATGCGGCCCGAGACCGAGCGGCTGCCGATCATCATGCTGACGGCGCGCGGCGAGGAGAGCGACCGCGTGCGCGGCCTCTCCACCGGCGCCGACGACTATCTGGTCAAGCCGTTCTCGACGCCGGAGTTCATGGCCAGGGTCAAGGCGCTGCTGCGCCGCGCCAAGCCGGAAGTGCTGTCCAGCATGCTCAAGGTCGGCGACATCGTGCTCGATCGCGAGTCGCACCGGGTCTACCGCAAGAAGAGCGAGATCAGGCTCGGGCCGACCGAGTTCCGGCTGCTCGAATTCATGATGCGGCATCCGGGCCGGGTGTTCTCACGCAGCCAGCTGCTCGACAATGTCTGGGGCGAGACGATCTATATCGACGAGCGCACGGTCGACGTGCATGTCGGCCGGCTGCGCAAGGCGGTCAACAATGGCCGCATGCCCGACGTCATCCGCACCATCCGCGGCGCCGGCTACGCGATCCGCGAAGACTGACGATCAGCGCCTGTTGCCGTTGCGCGAGTGCCGCTGTCACGCCACGTGCTTGCCGGGCTTCACCTGAACGCCCGGCGCGAAAATCTCCTGGTCGACGAAGCCAAGCGCGCGCATGGCGCAGCCCTCGCGGATCAGCGGCAGCTCGTTCGGCTCGGTGTCGAAGGAGATTGATTTCGAGTGCTGGCCGCCGGCGGTCTGGGCAATCGCCTCGCGCAGCGCCGGTTCGATCAGATCGAAGGCGGCGGCGCTGACGCCGACCATGGCGACCGGCGCCGGGTCGATCAATGCGAACAGGCTGCCAAGGCCGAAGCCGAGCGCCTCGCCGGCCTTGCGATAGGCTTCGCGCTCCGGGCCGTCGCTCTCGCGGGCGCGGGCGGCGAGCGCGCGCATGTCGGCGTCGCCGACATCGGCTGGTTCGGCATCCTCGCTCATCATCCTGGCGTTGCGCCAGATGGCATAGTTGCCGGCATAGGCCTCGACGCAGCCGCGCCGTCCGCAGCGGCAGAGCGCGCCGCCCGGCCGGTGGATCATGTGGCCGAACTCACCGCCGGAGGAATGCGTGCCGGTGAACAGCTCGCCCTTCAGCACCAGCCCCATGCCGATGCCGTGCGACAGCAGGATGGCGATGAAATCGTCGCGGTATCGCTCGGGATCGCGCCATTGCAGCGCCACCGCCATCATGTTGCAGTCGTTTTCCATGGTGGCGGGAATGCCGAATTCGCCTTCCAGAATGTCGGCAAAGGGGATGTCGGTCTGCGACGTGATTGGCGACCACAGCATGGCGCGGGCATGGGTGTCGGTGATGCCCTGGATGCCCATCGCGATGCGGGCGACGCTGCGCACATCGAGGTCGGGATCCTCGAACCGGCGCCGGACTATTGCCGTGCATTCGCCGATCAGTTCGTCGCGCGGCATGGTCAGCGTGTCGAGGCGGCGCTGTTCCTCGGCGATGACCTGTCCGGCATAATCGATGACGGCGACGGAGAGGAAGTTCAGCGACAGCACCACGGTCATCACCGCCGTGGCTTCCGGATTGAGGCCGAGGCCGACCTGTGGCCGGCCACGCTTCAGGGAAGCCGTCTCGCTCGGCTTGCTCTCGGTGAGGATGCCTTCCTGGATCAGGTCGGAGGAGATCGCCGAAATGGTCGAATGGCTGAGGCCGGTGGTCGCGGCGATCTCGGTTCGTGAGGGCTGGCCGGCCCGGCGCACGGCCGAAATCACCATCGCCCGGTTGCGCCGGCGAAGATCGTCGTGGCGGATACCAACCGACATGACCTGCGTCTCCTCCCTGCCGCCGCCGCAGCCTTTCGTGAACGTCGAAGGCCGTCGACGCGCTCACTGAATAGTGGCAGAATCGGGAAGTCCTGTCATTTATTTATTCCGAGACTCGAAAAAAATTCGCCGACCCATCAAAAACCATCAGAATCGATGTTGACAGCGCTTCGGCGTTGGATCAGTATTTTTTCGAGGCTCGAAAAAAAGAGAGCCTTGTGCCGGCCCATCGGGTCAGTTTGTCGCGCCGTGCGCGGCGCAGGGAGGATATCATGAAGAAATTTGCAGTCGCCATGCTGGCGGGTGTCGCCATGTCGCTGACACTGGCGTCGGTCGCGCAGGCGAAGGACAAGGTCATTGGCGTGTCGTGGTCGAACTTCCAGGAAGAGCGCTGGAAGACCGACGAGGCGGCGATGAAGGCGGCGATCGAGGCAGCCGGCGACAAGTACATTTCCGCCGACGCGCAGTCCAATCCCGGCAAGCAGCTGACCGATGTCGAAAGCCTGATCTCGCAAGGTGCGAATGCGCTCATCGTGCTGGCGCAGGACGCTTCGGCCATCGGGCCGGCGGTGCAGAAGGCGCTTGACGAAGGCATTCCGGTCGTCGGCTACGACCGGCTGATCGAGAACAAGGACGTGTTCTACCTGACCTTCGACAACAAGGAAGTCGGCCGCATGCAGGCCCGCGAAGTGTTCAAGGCGAAGCCCGAAGGCAACTATGTCTTCATCAAGGGTTCGGGCGCCGATCCGAACGCCGATTTCCTGTTCGCCGGTTCCATGGAAGTGCTGAAGGAAGCCATCGACGGCGGCAAGATCAAGAATGTCGGCGAGGCCTATACGGACGGTTGGCTGCCGGCCAATGCGCAGAAGAACATGGAACAGTTCCTGACCGCCAACGACAACAAGGTCGACGCGGTGGTGGCGGCCAATGATGGCACCGCCGGCGGCGTCGTTGCCGCGCTGACGGCGCAGGGGCTAGCCGGAACCGTTCCGGTCTCGGGCCAGGACGGCGACCACGCCGCGCTGAACCGCATCGCGCTCGGCACGCAGACCGTGTCGGTGTGGAAGGACGCGCGCGAACTCGGCAAGAACGCCGCCGAGATCGCCTCGCAGCTGGCCGATGGAAAGCAGATGACCGACATTGCCGGCGTCAAGGACTTCACGACGCCCGGCGGCAACACCGTCAAGTCGCTGTTCCTGACCCCGGTGGCGATCACCAAGGACAACCTCAACGTCGTCATCGATGCCGGCTGGATCAAGAAGGACGAAGTCTGCGCGGGCGTCGCCGCGGGCAGCGTCGCGGCCTGCAACTAAAACCGGCTGATACCGGTAGCGAGTTCGGCGCCGCGGCCCTAAAGCCGCGGCGTTTCTCAAAGGGGCTTTCCGCTTCAATTGAGCCGGGAAAGCAAATAGCATCGTGTTCCGGCAACCGCGCCAGACGGCAGACCGGTGGGAGGACATCATGACCGATACGACTTCCAACACGCCGGTCGCGGATCGGGCGCGGGCTGCCGAGCTCAGCGCCGTCGGACGCTTTCTCAAGGCAACCGAACTCGACACGCGCATGCTCGGCATGGTCGGCGCGCTGCTGGTCATCTGGATCGGCATCCACCTCCTGTCGGGTGGACTTTTCCTGACACCGCGCAATCTTTGGAACCTGTCGGTGCAGACCTCGTCGGTGGCGATCATGGCGACCGGCATGGTGCTGGTCATCGTCATGCGCAACATCGACCTTTCGGTCGGCTCCGTCGAAGGCGTGATCGGCATGATCATGGGCGTGGCGCAGGCCGAATTCCTCATTCGGGTCATCGGCTTCCAGCTCGGCAATCCCTGGCTTTGGATCATCGCACTCGCCGCCGGCGTGGCGCTCGGTCTTTTGATCGGCGCGTTCCAGGGCTTCGTCATCGCCTATATGGAGGTGCCTGCCTTCATCGTGACGCTGGGCGGCCTGCTGGTCTGGCGTGGCATGGCGTGGCTGATCACCAGCGGCCGCACCGTCGCGCCGCTCGATGCCACCTTTCAGCTGATGGGTGGCGGGCCACGCGGCGCCATCGGCGCTAGCGCCAGCTGGATCGTCGGTGTCGTGGCTTGCGCGGCAGTCGCCTTCGCACTGCTCAACGGCCGCTCACAGCGCAAACGCTTCAGCTTCCCGCTGCGCCCGGTGTGGGCGGAGACATTCCTTGGCGTGGTCGCCTGCGCCGCCATCCTCGGCGCGGTGTGGATCGCCAATTCCTATCCGTGGCCGGTCGGCATCGTGCGCCAGTATGCGCAGCAGAACGGCATCACCATTCCCGAAGGTGGCCTGTTCATCGCCCATGGCATCGCCATCCCGGTGCTGATGGCGGTCGCGGTCGGCATCGTCATGACCTTCATCACCAGGCGGACCCGGTTCGGCCGCTATGTGTTCGCCATTGGCGGCAATCCGGAAGCGGCGGAACTCGCCGGCATCAACACGCGCTGGGTGACGATGAAGGTGTTCATGATCATGGGCGTGCTGGCGGCAATCAGCGCGGCAATCTCGTCGGCGCGCCTCAACGCCTCGACCAATGCGCTGGGCACGCTGGACGAGCTTCTCGTCATCGCCGCCGCCGTCATCGGCGGCACGTCGCTCGCCGGCGGCTCAGGAACGGTGCTGGGCGCCATGCTCGGCGCGCTGCTGATGCAGTCGTTGCAGTCCGGCATGGTGCTGCTCGGCATCGATTCGCCGCTGCAGAGCATCGTCGTTGGCGCCGTGCTGGTCGTCGCCGTGTGGCTCGACACCGTCTATCGCAAGCGTGTCTGAGGAGGACGCGGCCATGGAAAAGACTACTCCCACGGGCACACCGCTGATCGACATGCGCAACATCTCGATTGCCTTCGGCGGCATTCGCGCCGTCGACGATGCGTCGATCGATCTCTTCCCGGGCGAGGTGGTGGCGCTGCTCGGCCACAATGGCGCCGGCAAGTCGACGCTGATCAAGATCCTGTCCGGCGCCTATAAGCGCGATGCGGGCCAGATCTTCGTCAACGGCGAGGAGGCCTCGATCGCCAACCCGCGCGACGCCAAGAAGTATGGCATCGAGACGATCTACCAGACGCTGGCGCTGGCCGACAATGTCGACGCCGCCGCCAACCTGTTCCTTGGCCGCGAGCTGAAGACTGGCTGGGGCACGCTCGACGATGTCGCCATGGAGGCCGAGGCGCGCAAGGTGATGGGCCGGCTCAATCCGCGCTTCCAGCGCTTCAAGGAACCGGTGGTCAAGCTCTCGGGCGGCCAGCGGCAGTCGGTGGCGATCGCGCGCGCCATCCTGTTCAACGCCCGCATCCTGATCATGGACGAGCCGACGGCCGCACTTGGGCCTCAGGAAACAGCCCAGGTCGGCGAACTGGTCAGGCAGTTGAAGGCCGACGGCATCGGCATCTTCCTGATCAGCCACGACATCCACGATGTGTTCGAGCTTGCCGACCGGGTCTGCGTGATGAAGAACGGCCAGGTCGTCGGCACGGCCCGCACCGGCGATGTCACCCAGGATGAAGTGCTCGGCATGATCATCCTCGGCAAGTGCCCGCCCGGCGCCATTCCCGGGCCAGGTGCACTGAAAATCGCTGCCTGAGGCATAAAGTAAGCCGGCTAATTGTCTTCCATGTGATATGCCAGCCGTCATGATGGTTTGGCCGCGCCATTGTGTTGGTGCGGGGACTTGCCCATAAAAGGGTCCGAATCGCCCATGGACAACTCCATCCGTTGAAGAAGTTTTTCCCGATCGTCGCCTTCATCGCCGTCGCGCTGATCAGCCTGACGATGGCGGGCTTTGCCTATTTCGCCACGCAGGAGGCAGCGCGCATCAAGTTCGCTGCGACGGCGGATGACGCGCTCAACCGCATCGAGAGCCGCATCGATCTGCATCTGTCGCTGCTGCGCTCGACCCAGGCGCTGTTCGACGCCCGCAACGGCGACATTTCGCGCGGCGAGTTCAAGGCTTTCTTCAGCGCGCTCGATGTCGACAACAATTTCGCCGGACTGCGCGGCATCGGCTATCTCAAGCTGGCCAAGACCGGCGACGAGGCCGCGGTCGAGCGCGACATACTGCGCGACCAGGGTGTCGCGCATGCGGTCTATCCGGCGACGACGCAGCCATGGCGCACGCCGGTCGTGCTGTTCGAACCGATGGATCCTTCCAACCAGGCCAGCATCGGCTTCGACATGTTCACCGAACCGGTCCGGCGGGCGGCGATCGAAAAGGCGATGGCCGACGACCAGCAGCATGCAAGCGGCCTGATCCAACTCGGCCAGGGGACAGGTGCCGCGCAGACCTTTACCGGCTTCCTGGTCTTCGTGCGGCTCAATGTCGAAACCGCGCCTGATGTCATCAACGCCACGCGCTCCTCGACAGCGGGTTTCCTCTATGCGGCCTTCCGCGCCCGCGACCTGTTCCAGATCGCGCTCAGCCGCGCGCCGTTGCTGCCGGTCAACACCGAGATCTATGACGGCGAGGTGGATGCCGGAAATCTTCTGTTCCAGTCTGAGACGCCGCCGGTTTCGATATTCGGCGACCGGCTGCTGGTCACCCGCAAGCTCGTCGTGGCAGGGCGGCAATGGACCGTCCTGTTCAGGCCGACAAGCGCCTTCTCGCAGCCCTCGTCGCGCGCCATTCCGGTGATGCTCGGCCTGTTCGGGCTGCTGCTTGCGGGCGCCATTGCGCTGGTGGCTCGCTTTCAGGAGCGGGCCTATGACGCGGTTTCGCTGCTGCACGAGACGACCGAAAAGAGCCTGCTCGAAAAAGACCTGATGCTGCAGGAAATGAAGCATCGCATCAAGAACTCGATCACAAGGGTGCTGGCGATCGCCCGCCAGACGGCGTCGCACGCCACCGACGTGAAGGAGTTCTCGTCATCCTTCTCGGCCAGGCTGCAGGCGATGGCCGCTTCGCAGGACATGCTGACGCGTTCGCGCTGGCAGAAGGCCGATCTCGGCGACCTGCTGCGCATCGAGCTTGGCCAGGTGTTCGGCAAGGAGCTTCCAGAGGGGATATTGTCGGGGCCGGAAGTGCTGCTCGACGAGACCACGACGCAGGCGCTCGGCCTGACCTTCCATGAACTGGCGACGAATGCGCTGAAATATGGCGAGGCCGGCAATTCGGTAGGCGCGCTCAAGGTCGACTGGTCGGTCGAAGGGCGCGGGCGTGACCGGACGCTGGCGCTCAATTGGCGTGAAACCGGGGGCAAGAGACTGGAAGCACCAGCCAAGACCGGCTTCGGCACCAAGCTGATCGACCTCAACGTCACGCGCGAATTGGGCGGTACGATCAAGCGCGACTTTCACGCCGACGGGCTGAAGGTGGAAATCAGAATCCCATTGGTTTGAATCGCCGCTGCGGCTAGCGAACCAGCCCGCGCTACGCAGAAAAACGGAGACCGGACGACCGGTCTCCGGCGCTATGCTTGCATGCCGAAGCGGATCAGCAGCGGGCCGTGTAGAGACGACCGCGATTGTCGCGGTACTGGCAATAGCCATTGCGCAGGTTGCGCACGAGCAGGCCGGATCCGGCACCGACGGCTGCGCCGATGAGCGCACCCCTGCCGCCGCCGATCAGGCCGCCGGCCACTGCGCCGACACCGGCGCCGACGCCAACGTCCTGCTCGGTCGTGCTGCAGCCGCTGATTGCGACCACGGCAACCATGGCAATAATCACTTTCCGCATAGAGTCTCTCCTCACTTTTGTCCTGATTTTAGCGAGTGCCAGCCGTCATTTAGCATGAAACAACGGCCTTTGCCCGCCCGATTTTACTGTTGGCTAAGATAGTATTTTTCGGGGCGCGCAGCGTTCGATGCAACCACAAGGTTGGAAACCTGCAAGGAGGCGTCGAGCGTGCCGTCCGGGCGCACGTTCCAGACGATCTGGTCGTAGTCATCCTCCAGCGCCGGATCGACAGTGAGGCACTCGGCAACGATATGCGGAGCTTTGCCCTGGACATCGGTCAGGGCGAAAGGCCTTTCGGCGGTGCATTCCGCGGCGGTCTCGAAGACGCTGACCGGTACGGACAATTCACGGCACTCGGTCATGGTGTTCGAGCAGCCGATGACCAGCAGCAAAGCGGCGATGTGTTCCATGGCGACAAACCTCTCGCCATAAGAACGGTCGAAATCAGCCAAAGTTCCTGCGCCGGAGGCGCGGGCACCACCAACAATTGGGGGCAGCAGCTCGCCGAAGCCTCCGCAGCGATTTTCAGACGAGCGCGAAAGTATTCTGGTTCGACGTCAGGTCAGATGCCATGCCGCCGCCAGCACTACGGCAGCGACCAAAACGACAGCGGCGAAGTGAAGCATAGGGTGGAAGTGCCGCGATCCCGAGGCAGGGGCCTCGGGATCCTGGAATCCACTCATCGAGACGCGGGCGGCTTGCTCAAGCCTGTTCATGTCGGCAACCGTCAAGACCAATCCTCCCCTAGGAGCGATTCAGCTTTTGATAGATGCGCTGTCCCGCTCCAAATATTTGTTTTTGCGCAATTCCGGACGGCAAAACCGCTGCGCACTTTTCCTGAAATTGCTCTGTTGCGCTGCGACCGCGGCGGGGACATCCGCCGGGTCGGCAGGCTCCAGCGCTATCCGGGTAAGGCAGCATCCAATTTTATGGTGAACAGCCGGTTAAGAACTGCAACTTCTCGGCGATATCCGGTCAGTCCGTTTCGAAATTGCCGTGCGGCACGACCAAGTGGTATTCGACACGGTCGCCGGTGATCTCAAGCGTCGCCGTTCCGTTCAGCGATGTCGGTACGACGCGCTCGAGCGCAACGCTGCCAAAACGCTTCTCGCTGGGTTGCCGGTCACGGGCGCCGATGGCTTCGGCCCATGTCAGCGACAGGGCAGGCTTGTCGGCGGAAGCGGCGGTCAGTTTGGCTGTCACCTCGACAAAGCCATCCGGCCGCGACAGGGCGCCGTAGCTCACCGAATTGACGGCGAGTTCGTGCATCGCCAGGCCGATATGCAAGGCCGCATTGGGGTTGAGGTACGGGTTTTCGCCTTCGAAACGCAAGCTGCGCTTCGGGTCGGAACCGTAGCGCGCAACCTGCCCGGAGACCAGTTCGTGCAGGGCTGCACCTCGCCAGTTGGAAGACGTCACCAGATCCTGGGACGAGGCAAGCGACTGCAGCCGGCCACGAAAGCGGGTCAGGAAATCACCGAGCGTTTCGGAATAGCGGCCGGTCTGGGTGGCGATGCTCTGGATGATGGCCAAAAGGTTCTTCGAGCGATGGCTGACCTCGCGCAGCAGTGTCTTCAGGGTCTGCTCGCGGCGTTTCTGCTCGGTCGTTTCCACCATGGTGGTGACGACGCCCTGGACGGCACCGCTTTCGCTGTGATCGGCATCGATCCACACCTGGAACCAGCGTATGCCGTCCTCGGCGGGAACACCGAGTTCGAGACGCTCCGGACTGCCGGAGGCGATGACGTTGCGTTTGGCGGCGCGGATGCGCTCTGCCTGCGCCGGCGGCAATATGCCGTTACTGTCGGCGGTGTCGGACGCCCATGGCGCGCGCATGTTGCGCGCCCAGACGGTCTTCATCTCGCGATCCTGATAGAGAACGGAAATGCCGGCATTGTGCAGCGCGTGAAGAAGTGCCCGGCCAAGCTGCATTCCGCCTTCGCCTGGATGCAGAGCGATGACTTCATCACTCTGCCGGCTGTCGCTCATGTCTGCGGCCTTGGAACGCATCGATCATTGCCACCGATCCCAGGCTGAACGGTTCACTGTGAAATGGGTTCCCTCAAACGGTCCGCCGGGCGGCACCTCGTTGGAGTGCACCGCCCGGCGGTGGCTGGAAACCGTTTGAGGGGTGCGGCTTCCAGTGTCCGACGCTTACCTCACGCCCGTCTAAATAGGCCGGCAAGCAGCGAGATGATCAAGAAGGCGAGAAAGATGAAGAACAGTATCTGTGCAATGCCGGCCGAGGTGCCGGCGATGCCGCCGAAACCAAGCGCGCCGGCGATGATCGCCACGACAAGAAATACCAGCGCCCAGTAAAGCATGATCCGTCTCCTTCCAATGCTGAGGCAAAACGTGGTTGGTTGGTGTTTGTTCCACCATTTGCCGAAAAAGACGACCCCTGGAAAACCGCTCCGACGCGAAATTTGGCCATGCGGCGCCAACCGCCGACTCGGCGGGCGCTGAGTTGCAAAACGTCATTTCATCGGAGAGAAAACGGGCCGCGCGCCCCGAAGGCGCGAGCCCCTGCTATGCGGCTGCCTTGGCCTGCCTGTCGAAGAACAGCGCCTGACTGATCAGCGCCTTGACCATGTCCGGATTGAACGGCTTGGTGACGAGGAAGGCCGGTTCAGGCCGTTCGCCGGTCAGCAGGCGTTCGGGAAAGGCGGTGATGAAGATCACCGGCACCGATGTGGAAGACAGGATCTCGTTTACAGCCTCAATGCCCGAGCTGCCGTCGGCAAGCTGAATGTCGGCCAGCACCATCTTCGGCCGCGTCTTGCCGAATATCGTCACCGCCTCGGCATGGGTGCGTGCCGTTCCGACGACGCGATGGCCCAGACTCTCGACCATCTCTTCGATGTCCATGGCAATCAGCGGCTCGTCCTCGATGATCAGCACATCGGTCGCCACCTGGCGGGAAATCTCGTTGCTCGCCTGGGCAAGCAGATCCGAGAACTCCTGTTCGTCGGCATCGAGGATTTCTGCCGCCTCATCCTCGCTGAAGCCCTCGACAGCGACCAGCAGGAAGGCCTGGCGCGGGCGCGGGGCGATCGCGTTCAGATTGGCCGCCGCGCGCTGCTCCCATGCTGATTGCGCATGCTCCTGCGGAACACGGATGGCGATCGAGGTGAACAGCCTGGCGAAAACCTTGTACAGCGCAATGCGGTCGTTCGATGCATCGGGAAAGATATCGACGTCGGCGATGATGGCTTCGAGCATCGCGGCGACCAGTGCATCGCCACTTTCCTGTGATCCGGAAACGGCGCGCGAGAAACGGCGCAGGAACGGCAGGTGTGGCGCGATGGTTGCGGACAAGCTCATGATGGACGTCTCCCTCAGATGACGCAATTTGCATAAGTCGCAGGTCAAGCCGAACGCAAGCCCCGAAGACACAAACGCCAGCTTTCCGAAAAAGTTCCGATCAACGTGGAACTAATATAACAGGAGGGCGTTCTGAGCTGGGATGGGCAACCAGACGAGGGTGCCGCTTGCCTTGTGTTTTGTGTTGTTGGGGTGCGGCTCGGGTGCTGGAATCAAGGGCAAAATGAAAGATATGACGAAAGATATCACGGCTGGCGCCGCGGGCAGGCGCCGGGCTGTTTCCGGTGACCCGCTCGGGCCAAATTCGGAAATCGGCCGCAAACTCAAGCAGTATTACGATGAGCTGGTCTCCGATCACGTGCCGGATCGTTTTGCCCAGCTGCTCAGCCAGCTGGAGCGGACCGAACCCGCACCGAAGAAAGACTGAGCATGACGGCCGTTTCCCAGAGCTTCAAGACCGATTTGCTCGGCTCGATCCCGAGCCTGCGCGCCTTTGCCGTGTCGCTGACGCAGAACGCCGACAAGGCCGACGACCTGGTGCAGGAAACGCTCGTCAAGGCCTGGGACAAGCATGAAAGCTTCCAACCGGGCACCAATCTCAAGGCTTGGCTGTTTACCATCCTGCGCAATGAATTCTACTCTCAAATGCGCAAGCGCGGCCGCGAGGTGCAAGACAGCGACGGCATCATGACGGCGAGGCTCGCGGTGCATCCGGCCCAGCACGGTCAGCTCGACCTCAAGGATTTTCGCGGCGCGCTCGAGCAATTGCCTGAGGACCAGCGCGAAGCCATCATCCTGATCGGCGCGTCCGGTTTTTCCTACGAGGAAGCCGCCGAGATCTGCGGCTGCGCGGTCGGCACGATCAAAAGCCGCGTCAGCCGCGCCCGGACACGGTTGCAGGAAATCCTGAAGATTTCCGGCGAGGACGAATACGGCCCGGATGCGATCTCGACGCAGGTGACAGGGTCGAACGCCGCGTGAGCTTCAGCTAGTCCCGGTACCGGCATCCTGATTCAGACGAGCGCCCGCAGGCCGCGGCCACAGCCTCGACGAGGTCGTCTCCCGAATAGGGCTTGGCGACCAGCCTGACGCCCGGAAAGGACGCCTTGATCTCGTCCGGGTCCGAATGACCGGAGGCGAAGATAAAGGGCACGCCCGATTCGCGCAGTGCCGAGGCGAAGTCGCGTGTCGAAGCGCCGCCCAGCATGAGGTCGACGATGGCCGCGTCGAATTGCGCAACAACATCCTGGGGCTCGATGTCCGCAAGGTCGCGGGCAATCACCACGTTGCCGGCGCCATAGTCGCGGCACAGCTGCTCGACATCCATAGCAATCAGGAATTCATCTTCGAGGACGAGGATCCGCAATCCGTCGAGCAATGAGGGCACCGGGCAATGTCTCCTTGAAACGGAGCGAGTCATGAGCGCTATTTGACGGTCTGTCATTTAAAAAAGACATGGCCATGGCGATTGCGGAACCTTCCGTTCCGGCAACGCGTTTGCAGTCGGCCCCGTCAGAGGCCGGGTTTCGAAGAGGGGGTCGAAATGCCCGCGCAACATGGTCGTTCTTTCTCCAGTCGTCAGTATCCATGCGAAGACTGCCCGCTGCGGCCGCTGCCGGCGTTCCGCGAGTTCGAGGAGAAGGAACTGCTGTTTGTCAGCACGTTCAAGAAGGGGGAGTTGGCTGTCGACAAGGGCGCCACGGTTCTGGTCGAGGGCAGTCACAGCGCGCATCTCTACACGGTACTCTCGGGCTGGGCCTTCCGCTACAAATTGCTGTCGGACGGCCGCCGCCAGATCCTGAACTATTCGATGCCCGGCGATCTCATCGGCCTGCAGGGCAGCCTGATGGGCGAGATGCAGCACTCCGTCGAGGCGCTGTCGCCGATGCTGCTTTGCGTCTTCGAGCGCGAACAACTGCATGAGCTCTATCGCAATCATCCGGGGCTCGCCTACGACATCACCTGGATCGCGTCGCGGGAGGAACGCATGCTGGACGAGAACCTGCTCAGCATCGGCCGGCGCACGGCTATGGAGCGCGCCGCCTATCTCATCGCCTTCATCTCAAGCCGCGCCCGCGCGGTTGGCCTCAACGGCAAGACACCGGTGCAGATACCGATCACCCAGCAGCACGTCGCCGACACGCTGGGCCTGTCGCTGGTCCATACCAACAAGACGATCCGCAAGCTGATGGACCGCAAGCTGATCGTCTGGCGCGATGGCGGCTGCGAGGTGGTCGACAGCGACAGACTCAAGGAGCTCGCCCATTGGGAGGGGCTGAGCGAGGATCGCAGGCCGCTGATCTGACGCTTCAGCCGAAGGAATTCGAACTGGGCTGGACCCATAAGCGCAAACACCCTTTCATGGCCGTCGTTTCGATTTCGGAAGCTTGGGGCGTATCTTCGGAACCTCGGCGTGTGTCGGGCGTTTGAAATCAAGCAAACGCAAGGAGTTAAGCAATGGCGACTGCCACTGGAAAGACCGCGAACGAAAGCCGGACGAATTCGGATCTCGAAGCCGACATCAGGCAGTTGAAAGCCGACATCGAAAAACTCACCAAGCAGTTGGCCAAGACCGGCGAACATGGGTATGGCACGGCGCGCCGCGCCGCCACCGAAGGCGTCGAGCAATTGCGCGCCCAAGGCGAAGCCGCCTTCGACAGTTTGCGCGGCAACGCCAAGGACATCGAAGCGCAGATAGCGGCGAATGTGCGCGAAAAGCCGGTGACCTCGCTGGCAATCGCCGCCGGTGTGGGCTTCCTCTTCGCGCTGTTGGCGCGGCGCTAGTTCCTGCACAGATGGGAATGCTGGCATCGCTGATCTCAGCCCTCGCCACAGGCGAAACGGTTGCGGCCCTGCGCCGCGCGCGCAGGGCCGCAATCGTTTATGCGGTTGTCGCGGCTGCCGCACTGTGCGGCCTCGGCTTCCTCATCGGGGCGGCCTATATCTGGGCGGCTGAACGCTATGGCTCGTTGGCCGCCGCCATTGGCTTCGGCGTCGGCTTCTTGGCGGTCGCGGGGCTCACTCTCATCGTCTATCAGCTGTCGGCCGGTGCCCGCGCGCGGCGCCGGGCGCGCAGGCGCAGCGCGGACATGAAAGCAATCGGCATCACGGCGGCCCTTGCCGTATTGCCGGCGCTGCTCAAGGGCAAGGGCGGCCTGGGTGCTATTCTCGGCCCGGCGGTCGCGCTCGCCGCCTACGCCATCTACCGCGAGAATGTGAAGCCCGATGCCGACGACAAGGATACCGGCGAAGCGGACTAAATTAGATTCGGGGCTTACTTCGGCAGATCCTCCAGCGGCATCGAGATTTCGGCAAAGACGCCCTCGGGACGGAATTCGTGGGTCACCTCGCTGGAGATGACCTTGGCCAGGCTGCGGCGGATCAGGATCGAGCCAAAGCCGTGGCGGTCGGGGGGCTCCACCTGCGGGCCGCCGCTTTCGCGCCAGGTCAGCACCAGGCGCCGCGCGCCTCGTTTGCCTTCGGCCTTCCAGGTGAGATCGACCCTTCCGGACGCCACCGACAGCGACCCATATTGCAGCGCATTGCTGGCAAGCTCGTGCAGGATCAGGCCCAGCCCAACCGCCTGGTCGGGCGTAAGCAGGAGATCCGCGCCGGAAATGGTCATGCGCGGCCGCTCAGTGCTGTCGAACGGTTTGACCTCGATCTGCACCAGCTCCCTGATGCCGATGCCGCGCCATTCGCGGTCCGACAACAGATTGTGGGCAACGCCCAGCGCCTGCAGCCTGGCGCCGAAGGCTTCGAGGAATTCGCTGGGCTGGCGGGCATGGCGAACGGTCTGCGTCGCCAGCGCCTGCACTGTCGCCAGCGTGTTCTTGACGCGGTGATTCAGCTCGCGCAACAGCAACCTTTGCCGCTCGTCGCCGAGCTTGCGCTCGGTGATGTCGTAGTTGACGCCGAAGATCAGTGTCGGTTTGCCGTCGCCGTCGCGTTCGATGACACGGCCGCGCGTGGCGACCCAGCGCGGCGGATGCATGCCCTTGACGCGATATTCGCCAAAGTAGTCGTCGCTGCCGGTCAGCGCATCGCGAAAGCGGGTCTCTGTCTGGTAGACGTCGCGCGGGTCGATGGCGGCCAAGATGTCGCGGGCCCTCAGCCGGTTGGAGCGCGGCAGGTTGAACAACTCCGACAGCAGTACATCGCATTCGATGATGTCGGTGCGGATGTCCCAGGCCCAGCTGGCAAGCGATGCAGCGTCGAGTGCGATGGCGCGGCGCTTTTCCTCGCGCTCAAGTGCGGCCGCGGCGATGGCGCCGTTGCGGGTGGCGTCCTTCAGCGTGAACAGGCTGGCGGCAAGGCCGGCAAGCGCCTTCAATTGCTCGAGCTTGGCGGCCGAAGGAAAGGCGTGCGGCTTGCGGTCGAGCACGCAGAGCGTGCCGATGCGGGTGCCGGCCACCACCATCGGCGCGCCGGCGTAGAACCGGACATGGTGTTTGCCGGTGACCAGCGGATTGCCGGCGAAGCGAGGATCGAGCGTGGCGTCGGCCACCACCATCGGCTCGTCGCCGGCGGCAATCGCATGGGCGCAGAAGGATATTTCGGTCGCCGTTTCGGTCTCTTCGAAGCCAATGCAGGATTTGAACCACTGCCGCTCGGCATCAACCAGGGTGATCAGTGCGACAGGCGCCAGCATGACGGCCACGGCGAGGCCGCTGATGCGATCGAAGTCCGGATCGGCTGCCGTGTCGAGCGCATCGAGGCCGTGGAGCACGGCAAGCCGGTCCGGCGCGTTTACGGCGCCAAACACGTCTGCCGGTAGTCCCGGTGCACTCTCAACCCTGTTGTCCACCGAGCCCCCAAATACCCGGGTTTGTGGTCGCAAGCCGCCACGCAGTCAGACGCGGCTGTCTGCGGAACTTTCGTAGCAAGGAATCGTTACCCGACAATGTTTTGCCAGTCCCGCCCGCCGTCGCCAATCCATGGGGAAGCCGACCATGAAGATCATCCCTGAAGACAAAGCCCGTCAAGGGCGGTGGGGACGGCACGGCCTCAGGATTCTGATCGCGGCCCTGCTTCTGGCTTTTGTCGCATGGGGCATCGCCGAGATTTATGGCGAGATGATCGACACCAACACGCCCGCAGATCAAGACCAGGCACCCGCCGGCTAGCTGTGGCTTCATGGCGTCGGGCTGCATTACGCGGCCTTTGCCCGGGCAGCGCGCGCGGGCACAAGGACATTAAGCGCACTGGGGTGGATCTCGATCGTCGTTTCGCGATCGAGCCTGACCAGTTCGCCGTCCATGACAGCGCGGAATTTCTTCGCCGCCGAATGGATTTTCAGGATCGCCCTGTCGGACTGGTGGATTTCGACGTGCTCGCTGTCGCGCCATCTGCCGCGCGCCATGTCGAGGAAGAACCTGGCCAACTCGCCACGCTGCCGCGCCACGGCAATGTAGATGCCGAGCACGCCGCCGGTGGGATTGTCGGCGTAGGGCAGGTGGCCTTCGCCGAACAGATTGTTGGTGATGCCGATGCCGGTGGTGCGGGTGATGATCTCGGCTTCGCCGATGGACAGCGTCACGTTCATGGCCGGCGGGTTGTTGATGGTTACCCAGGCGGCACGGACCGAAGCCCTCATCTTGCCCAGGCGTGAGCCGAACTCCATCTTCTGGCGCAGTTGCACCATTTTTGCATGCAGGCCGACCGAGAACTGATGCACGAATGGCCGGCCATTGGCGCTGGCAATGTCGACGGCGATCATCTCGCCATCGGCAAAGGATTTCACAGCAGCGTCGAGCGTTTGCGGGATGCCGAGTCCACGGGCGAAAAGGTTCATGGTGCCGGCGGGCAGGATGGCCAATGCCTTCTTGCGATTCATCAGCAGGGCCGCCGCGGCCGAGATGGTGCCGTCGCCGCCACCGGCAAGGACGACGTTGACACCGCGCCGCGCCGCGGCTTTCTCCAGCGCAGCCTCTATGTCGCCACCGGCAACGATGTCGATGTCGATGGAATGGCCCGCTGCCTCCAGCGTCTTGCGCATCTGCTCGCAAAAGGCTGGAAGATCGGTCGTGCGCAAGGTGCCGCCGTCCTGGTTCAGCACCGCCGCAAATCGCATGCCCGCTCCGATTTTTCACAACCCATCGGGCCGGGAAGGCCCCCAGCCACAGGCTGAACGAAATGGCCGATGAAAGGTTCCCTGGATGGGCGAAATCCCCCAAGGTTTCCGGCGGCTTATGCGGATGCGCCGAGCACACCTAATTTCGGAACAACAGCGTGGTCACGACGTTGTGAACCAGTAGGAGGATGCCGAGGCTGACCTCTCGTCGGGTTCGGCGTGCAGAAATCAGGCACGAGGAGAGACGATCATGATCCGCACTCTTTTAGCGACGACAGCGTTGGCAACGCTGATTGCAACCGGCGCTTTTGCACAGACGGCAACAACCCCAGCGCCTGCACAGGCACCCGCCACCGAGAGCGCTCCCGCGGCTCCGGTGATGCGCGCTGAAGGGAGCCTGATGACCAACATCATCGGCGAATCCGTCTATAACGGCACGGCCGACGATGCGCAAAGCATTGGCCAGGTCAGCGATGTTGTCTTTGACGAAAACGGCAAGGCGAAATCCGCTGTCATCGGCGTCGGCGGCTTTCTTGGCATCGGGGCGAAGGATGTCGCGTTCGACTATGACAAGCTGCAATGGGTCGAGAAGAACGGCGACCGCTGGCTGGTCGCGGAGACGTCGAAGGAAGCGCTGACGGCTCTGCCGGACTTCGACAGGAAGCCTTATGACCCAGCCCCGGCAGCCTCGACCGATACGTCGGCGACAGCGCCGGCGGCTTCAACGGACGCTACCGGAACACAGAAGCCTGTCGACATGAACGCGGCGCCGGCTGAACCCGTTGTAAAGAAGGCTGATGGGAACCTGGCTACCAACATCATTGGCGAATCCGTCTATAACGGCACCGCTGATGACGCCCAGAACATCGGCGATGTGAACGACATCGTTTTGACCAAGGACGGCAAGGCGCAGTCGCTTGTCATCGGCGTCGGCGGGTTCCTTGGCCTTGGCGAAAAGAACGTCGCCTATGACTTCGCAAAGACGGAATGGGCCGAGCGGAACGGCGATCGCTGGCTGGTCGTGCAGACGACGAAGGAAGAGCTGCAGGCGCAGCCGGACTTCAACCGCAAGGCCTATGATCCGGCCCCGGCGGCCAGCACGGCCTCGAACGAGGTCCCGAAGGCTGCCGCCCCAACAACGACCGCCCCGGCCCCGGGGGAAAAGACAGCTGAGGCTCCGGCTACCCCCGCGCCCGATGTGAAGGCAACCGACCCCACGCAGACCGCGGCGATCGACAAGTCGACGCTGACAGAGATGCCGGTCGGCGAAATCAGGGGTGACGACCTCAAAGGCACGACCGTCTACGGCGCCAACGACGTCAAGGTCGGCGAGATCGGCGATGTCGTGCTGGCGCCGGACAACAAGCCTGACGCGGTCATCGTCGACGTTGGCGGCTTCCTCGGCGTCGGGGAGAAAGAAGTGGCTGTCGGCATGGACAATCTGAAATTCATGACCGACAAGGACGGCAAGAAGTATCTCTACACCACCTTCACCAAGGAACAGCTCGAGGCACAGACCGCCTACGACAAGGGCAGCTATGCCGAGCAGCGCGATCAGCAGCGAATGATGGTGAAGTGAAGTAAGGCAGTAGGGCAGTAGGGCAGTAGGGCAGTAGGGCAGTAGGGCAGTAGGGCAGTAGGATCAGCCTTGTTCCTATTCCCTACTGCCCTATTCCCTTACTCCCCCTATCAACGTACCCCACAACGCCGTCCTCCGTCAGTTCGGCCAGCGCCAGCGACTGGTCGAGATGGGTGGCGCGCCAGGCGAGGAGTTTCTCGGCAAACTCCAGCCGCGCTGCGAGATAGGCCGGGTCGGTGGCGACGTTGGTCAGCTCGCCGGGGTCCTTCGTCAGGTCGAACAGCAGCGCCGGCAGGCCGCCGCCGAAATGCACATATTTGAACTTTTCCGCGCGGATGACGGCAAGATTGCACTGGCGCGAGTCGATGCCGAAATGGCGTTCAGGTTCGCCGCCGGCGATCGAGCGGAAATCGAATTCCCAATGTGCCGCGTCGCGCCAGTCCTTGGGCACCTCGCCCTCCAGGAATGGCTTCAGCGAAAATCCGTCGAGATGCGGCGGCGGGTCCTGGTCGAGCAGGTCGAGCAGCGTCGGCAGTATGTCCACGGCCTCGGTGAAGCGGTCGACCTGGCTGCCTGATGTCCCGCTGCGACGCGGGTCGCGGATGATCAGCGGGATGTGAAAACTGCCGTCGAAGAAACCACCTTTGCCGAGCATGAAATGATCGCCCATCAGCTCCGCGTGGTCCGAGGTCAGCACGATGACGGTGTCGTCCCATGCGCCAGCCGCCTTGAGCGCTTGCCAGAGGCGGCCGAGCTGCGCGTCCACTTCGGAGATCATGCCGTAATAGAGCGCGCGGACGGCGCGGACATTGTCGTCGCCCCAGTCGCGCACCTTGCCCTCGGCGCCGGGGCGGAAGTTTTTCCGTTTCTGCCGGTCGAGATCGTAAGCGAGATAGGGATGGCTCCCGGCTTCGGTTTGCCAGCTCTCGGCGCGGCGGAAGGCGGGGCCATCGGCTGGATCGTATAGTGTGTTGTAGGGTTCCGGAACGATGAAGGGCGGGTGCGGGCTGATGAAGGAGAGGTGCGCGAACCATGGCGCGTCGCGTTCCTGTTCGCCCAGCCAGCGGATGAACTCGCCGGCGAGGAAGGCCGTCGGCGTCTCGTCCTTCGAATAGACGGGCGGCGTGCTGGTCACGTCATTGCCGGCCTCTCCACCGACGGGGCGATGGATGTCGGGAAAGCCGGCGTCGGTTTCGACGCCGCGCGCCTGCAGCCATGACAGCCAGGGTTTCTGGTGCTCGGGCAGGAACTGCCGCACGCTGAAGCCGGGCAGCACGCCCTCGTAGCTCTTCAGCCTCGGGTCGCCGGGCGCCAGGCGGCGCGGGTCGAGCGAGACGTCGGTGTAGCCGAACAGCGTTGGATCATAACCCAGAGCGCGGATGGCGAGCGCGATGTTGCCGTGGCGAGCGTCGAGCGGCGTGCCGTTACGGCAGACGCGGTTGTTCATCTGGTAGAGGCCGGTATAGAGGCAGGCGCGCGCCGGCGAGCATGGTGCGGCGCCACCATAGTGTCGCCGGAACAGGACGCCTTCGGCGGCAAGCGCGTCGGCGTTGGGCGTCCTAACCACAGGATGGCTGGCCACCGACAGGCAGTCGCTGCGCCACTGGTCGCAGGTGATCAGGAGAACGTTGGGGCGTTTGCCAATGCTGGCCAATTGCTATCTCCTCATCCCGGCACGCTGTTCATGGAGCCGAATTCGAGCAGTGGCGCAAGTCTCGTGCGCTTACGGTTTGGTGAACAAAATAAGTGCAGCTGTTCACTTATACAGCACAGTCCATTCTGTGTTTGCCGCCTTTAACGACGGCCTGCCTATCCTCATATTGGCGTGGACAGCGGCATGGGCCGCACCAGAACCAAGGGAAGGAGCAGAACAATGCTCGACCAGATCAAGGGCCTGCATCACGTCACCTCGATGGCCAGCGATGCGCGCCAGAACAACGAGTTCTTCACCAGAAAACTCGGCCTGCGCCGGGTCAAGAAGACGGTCAACTTCGACGCGCCCGACGTCTACCACCTCTACTATGCCGACGAGGTCGGCACGCCGGGTTCGGTGATGACCTACTTTCCGTTCCCGAACATCGGCAAGGGCCGCCATGGCGTCGGCGAAGTCGGCACCACTGTCTATTCGGTGCCCGAAGGCACGCTCGCCTATTGGGAGAAGCGTTTTGCCGACGAGGGTGTCGCCGGGCTTTCGCGCGAAGAGACGTTCGGCGAGAAGCGGTTGGCCTTTGCCGGTCCCGACGGCGACGGTTTCGCGCTGGTCGAGGGCAAGGCCGACAGCCGCGCGCCCTGGGTGAAGGGCGGCGTTCCCGCCGACGAAGCGATCCGAGGCTTCCACTCGGTGTCGCTCCGGCTCAGGGATGGCGGCGCTACCGAGGAGCTGTTGAAGTTCATGGGCTATGAAGAGGTCGACAAGTCCGGCAATGTCAGCCGGCTGGCGGTGAAGAATGGCAACGGCGCCGATGTCGTCGACATCGAATCGCTGCCGGGTGCGGGCTTTGCCGATCTCGGCGCCGGCTCGGTCCACCATGTCGCCTTTGCCGTCGAGAACCGCGCCAGGCAACTCGAAGTGCGCAAGGCGCTGATGGACACCGGCTACCAGGTGACGCCGGTGATCGACCGCGACTATTTCTGGGCGATCTACTTCCGCACGCCGGGTGGCGTGCTGTTCGAAGTCGCCACCAACGAGCCCGGCTTCGATCGCGATGAGGACACTGCCCATCTCGGCGAGGCGCTGAAGCTGCCGTCGCAGCACCAGCATCTCAGGCCCTATCTCGAACAGCATCTGCAGAAGCTGGAAGGCTGAGAGCCATGAGCAAGGACGCTTACATCCACAAGGTGCTGCCAGGTTCGCCTGGCGGCCCGCTGCTCTTCGTCTTCCATGGCACCGGCGGAGACGAAAGCCAGTTGCTTTCGCTCGGGCGCGATCTCGTTCCAGACGCAACGATAGTGTCGCCGCGCGGTGACGTTGCCGAAATTGGCGCGGCGCGCTTCTTCCGCCGCACCGGCGAGGGCGTCTACGACATGGACGACCTGTCTCGGGCCACGGACAAGATGGCGGGTTTCATCAAGGCGCATATCGAGGCGGCAAAACCGTCTTCGGTGCTTGGGCTCGGCTATTCCAACGGCGCCAACATCCTGGCCTCGGTGGTGTTGGCGGCACCCGACCTGTTCGATGCGGCGGTGCTGATGCATCCGCTGATCCCGTTCGAGCCGGAGGTGAAGGGCAGTCTTGCCGGCCGCCGCATCCTGGTCACCGCGGGCAAGCGCGACCCGATCTGTCCGCCGAACCTGACGTCACGGCTCGAAGCCTATTTGCGCGCCGATGGCGCCGATGTCACTGTGGAATGGCATGACGGCGGACACGAGGTGCGGCCGAATGAAATCGAGGCGGCGCGGCGGCTCTTTGCCGGCATGCCTGTTGAAGGAGCCTAGCGATGCCTGACCAATTGCCTGAGGTCGAGTTGGAGGACCGCGGCTCCAAGGGGCGTTATCTCTTGCGCGGACCTGGCGGCGCCGAGGCGGAGATGACCTTCACCAAGATCGGCGAGCACCAGCTCATCATCGATCATACCGAGGTGCCGGATGCGTTTCGCGGCCAGGGCGCGGGGCTTCGGCTTGTCACCCGTGCCGTCGAGGATGCCCGCGCGGCCGGCAAGAAGATCATTCCGCTCTGCCCTTTCGCCAACGCCCAGTTCCGCCGCCACCCGGAATGGGCCGACGTGCTGAAGCAATAGGAGTTTGCCCGCGCGGGGACAGACGGCCGCACGGGCAGAAACGAACGCAATCACCCGTCTGGCATTTGCGCGATTTGGCCATCTTGCCTAAGTAGAGGTATCGCCCGCGGGCCGGCTCACGGTCCGCGGCCTCGCTTATCTCAACCGAATGGCTTCCTGATGACCGAAACCGATCTCGTCCCCGTGTTCGACGGCCACAACGACACGCTGCTCAGGCTCTACCAGTCGAAGGACGCGGATGTCGAAAAGCTGTTCATCGAGGGGACGCAGGGCGGCCATATCGACCTGCCGCGCGCCAAGAAGGGCGGCTTTGCCGGCGGCATGTTCGCGATCTTCCCGCCGCCGGTCGAGAAAACCAAACGCGCCTCGGTGCCGCCGGCGCCGAGCGACAACGAGCCCTTGCCGCCGGAGCTTCCGCGCTCTGAAGCACTCGCCTCGACCATCGCCATGGCCTCGATCCTGTTCCGGCTGGAGCGGGCGGGAGCGGTGACCGTCTGCCGCAGCGCCGGCGATGTGCGCGAGGCGATGGCGAAGGATGCGATCGCGGCGGTATTCCACATCGAGGGTGTCGAGGCGATCGACCCCGAGCTCACCATGCTCGACGTTCTGCACGCCGCCGGCCTGCGTTCGCTCGGCATCGTCTGGAGCCGCCCCAACGCCTTCGGCAATGGCGTGCCGTTCCGCTTTCCGTCGTCGCCCGACACCGGCCCTGGTCTGACCAACGCCGGCAAGGCGCTGGTCAAGGCTTGCAACCAGCTCAGGATCATGATCGACCTCTCGCATCTCAACGAGAAGGGTTTTCGCGATGTCGCCGCGATCAGCGACGCGCCGCTGGTGGCGACCCATTCCAACGTGCATGCGATCTGCGGCCATTCGCGCAACCTCACCAACTGGCAGCTCGGCGCGATTCGCGAGACCGGCGGCATGGTCGGGCTGAACTTCGCCACCGGGTTTCTGCGCGAGGACGGCCGTATGAACGCCGACACCAGCCTCGAGATCATGGTTCGCCACGTCGACTCGCTGCTGCAGGCGCTGGGCGAGGACGGCGTCGGCCTGGGATCGGATTTCGACGGCGCTATGATCCCGGCCGTCATCGGTGACGTTGCCGGCCTGCCGAAGCTGATCGACGCGCTTGCAGTACGCGGCTTCGGGCGGGCGCTGATTGAGAAGATCGCTTACCGAAACTGGATCGGCATGCTCGAGAAGACGATCGGATAATCGACCCGCGTCACTATTTGTAGCCCATGCGCTTCAGCCAGTCCTGGCCGCCGCCGCGATCGCGGATGATCGGCAACGGATCGGTGGAGTCCAGCCGCGCGCAGATACGGTAGACTTCGAGCGTCTCGGCGCTCATCTCGCCGCGTTTGTAGAAGAACATGGCAGCGGCATAGCGCGTACGGCCCGACCATTTTTCACCGAGCGGCGTATTGACCAGTTGCCACTGATCGGCGGCTTCGAGCTCTGCCTCGTCACTCATGGATCAGAAATCCGCCGGCGGATTGGCGGTGCGGCGGTCGAGCTTGATGAAGGGGCGCTGCACCACCTTGGCCCGCTTCATCAGCTTTTGGTACTGCAACTCGCGCATGGCATAGATCTCGACCCAGAGGTCTTCGACCATCGTATCGCCAAACGGCCGCTTGAGAGAGGCGAGGGCGATGTTGCGCTTGGCCATCGGCGACCACATGGCGGCGCTGACCAGCCCGACTTCTTGGCTTTTCTTGTAGTAGACGATGGCGTGCTCGGCCGGGATGTTGCCCTCGATCTCCAGCCCGACCAGCACATGCCGCAGCTTGCGCTTGGTGCGGGCCTCGAGGATGGCGCGACGGCCGTTGAAATGACCTTTCTCCAGGTCGATCATGAAGCCGAGACCGATCTCGTCAGGCATACGCAAGCGGTCGGTGCGGATGGCATGTTCGGCGGTGGTGAAGTCGGCATTTGCGACGATCAGTCCGGCTTCCAGCCGAGCGCGGTTCAGCGCCGTATAGCCGATGGCGCGGATGCCGCGCAGTTCGCCCGCAATCATCAGCCGGTCCCAGAGGCTCAGCGCCTTTTCGGCTGGCACGAACAGTTCGTAGCCGAGGTCGCCGGTGAAGCCGGTGCGCGAGATGGTGACGGTGCCGCCGTCATGCGGGAACTCGGCGAGGTCGAATATTTTCAGCTTGTCGACGCCGGCGAAACCGGCGTCGACAAGCACGGCGAACGAGGTCGGGCCTTGCAGTGCCAGGCCGCCGACGGCCTCGGTTTCTTCCTCAACGGTGACCTCTGAGCCGATAGCACTGTCGAGCAGCCAGGGCAGATGCCGCTCCTGCGAGCAAAGACGAAAGCGCGTCGGCGACAGCCGGAACAAAGTGCCGTCGTCGAGGACAAAACCTGCGTCGTCGCACCAGGCGGTATAGTGGACGCGGCCCGGCTTGAGCTTCGCCACATCGCGCAAGGTGACGCGATTGAGGAAGGCTTCGGCGTCCGAGCCCTCGATACGGTATTTCGTCATCGGCGAGATGTCGAACAAAGCGGCCTGGCTGCGGATGGCGAAATATTCGAGCTCCTCGTCCCACAGCGAATGCGGGGCGCGATAGCCGGCCCAATTGTACCAGTCATCGGTCCTCGCCAACGCATCGATGCGCGGCTGGAACGGCGTGCCGAGCCGCAAGGTCCGGAAATGGGATTGAGCGGCTGTGCGAGCATCGGCAGGCGCATCGATCTCGGTCACGGCGGGCTTCTTCCTGGTTGCCTTTGCCATGGTCTATCCCCTCATCGCGATGATGCGCCGGGCGGCGTTCAAACCGGGCCTGCCGGAGACGCCACCTCCCGGATGCGAACCGGCGCCGGCGAGGAACAGGCCTTCGACCGGCGTGTCGTAGCCCGACCAGCCGGAGACCGGCCGCGACATCAGCATCTGGTCGGCCTGCAATTCGCCGTGATGCCAGTGACCGCCGGGCATGCGGTAACGCGCCTCAATGTCGGTCGGCGTCAAAAGCTCGCTGTGAAGCACGGTCTTGGAGATCCCTGGCGCATAAGCCTCTAGCTGAGCCATGATCGCCTTCAGGAATTTCGGTTTGCTGGCGCCCCAGCCTTCCTTCAGCGCATAGGGCGCATACTGCACGACCGCCGAGAGCACGCAGGCACCTGCTGGCGCGAGCGACGGATCGGCAAGCGAGGGCAGCGTGATCTCCATCACGGGTTCGGGCGAGAACTCGCCATATTTGCAGGGATTGAAGGCACGCTCGACATGGTCGGGCGAGGGCGCGATGACCAGGCGGCCTTTGTGGCCGGCGGCGTCGACGCCGACAAATTGCGGCGGCCGGTCGAGCGCCAGGTTGAGCTTGGCCGCATTGCCCTTCATCCGGATGTTCTTGACCTTGCGCACGAAACCTGTGTCGACCTCGCGCGGTCCGACGAGGTCGAGGACAGTGGTTGCCGGATTGATGGCGGAGACGATCGCTTTCGCATGCAGCACCTCGCCGTTGTCGAGTGCGACGCCGACGGCGCGACCTTTTTCGACGATGATCTTGGCCACCGGTGAGGCGGCGCGGATTGTCACGCCAGCCTTCTCCGCCGCTGCGCGGATGGCGGTGACGACCGCGCCCATGCCGCCCTTCGGCAGCGCCTGCGCGCCGGCAGCACCGCCGATCTCGCCCGCCAGCCGGTAGTAGAGGCCGAGCAGCGAGGTCGGCGAACGCGGACCGAGATGGCCGCCGAGCGTCGCATCGAAGGCGAGCAAGCCTTTCAGCCGGTCGTCGGTGAGCTGCTCGTCGAGCAGGTCGGCGACATTCATTAAAAGCACGCGCAGGAAATCGCGCATGTCTTCCTTGCCGAGTTTCTTCAGCGCCAGCGCGGTCTGGCCGAGCGCTGCCGTCTCTAGCAGCGACATGGCGCTAAGATCGGGCGGACGGCGTGACAGAAACGGTTTCAATATGCCGGCATAGCGCAGCAGTTGGGCGCTTAGTTCCTTCCATGCGGTTTGCTCGGACGAACTGGCGCCGGTCAGCGCCTCTCCATAGGCGCCATGCAGTACAAGCGGTGGCCCATCCCTGGACAGCGCCACGGAAGGCACGAAGTCGCCGCGCGCAATCTCCAGCCCGTGACGTTCCAGCTCCAGCGTCTTCACCACATCGGGATGCAGACGGTTCAGCACATGGGCGACGGAAGAGACGCGAAAGCCCGGCGCGAATTCCTCGGTCCGCGCCGCACCGCCGATATCCGTTGCGGCTTCCAGCACCAGCACTTTGCGGCCGCTCTTTGCCAGCACGGCGGCGGCGACGAGGCCGTTATGGCCGCCGCCAATGACGATTGCATCAAATGACGTCATGGGCCGGGCTCATATGCGAGGTCGATTTGGCGAGGTCGCGCAGGATCTCGGCGGCGGCGTTGCGGCCGGGCGCGCCCATGACGCCGCCGCCGGGATGAGTCGACGAGCCGCACATATAGAGCCCACTGAGCGGCGAGCGGTATTGCGCGTAGCCCGGCACCGGTCGATTGAAAAGCAGCTGGTCGAAGGTCAGTTCGCCCTGGAAGATATTGCCTTCGGTCAGCCCGACCTCGGCTTCGATCTCGCGCGGCGTGCGCACCTCCATGTGGACGATACGATCGCGGAAGCCGGGCGAATATTCGGCGATCTGCGAAATCACGCTTTCGGCGAACCCATCGCGATCAGCGTCGGTCCAGTCCGCCCCTGCTATCTTGGGTGGAGCGTATTGCACGAAGCAGCTCATGAAGTGCTTGCCCGGCGGCGCCATGGTCGGGTCGAGCGTCGTCGGGATTACCATGTCGAGGAACGGGTCGGCCGACCAGCGCCCGGCTTTCCAGTCGTCATAAGCGCGCTCCATGCGCTCCATCGAATCGGTGAAATGCATGTCGCCGCGATAGGCCGGAGAATCCTTCGGCAGCGCCGGGAATTCGGGCAGCGAATCGAGCGCAATGTTGACCTTGCCGGACGAGCCGCGAATCTTGAAGTTCCTCACCCGGCGCAGAAAGATGTCGGGCAGTTCCTTTTCCTCGACCAGCTTGAGGAAGGTGCGCTTCACGTCGGCGTTGGATACGACGAGCTTGCCGTAAATATCCTCGCCGCCGGCCAGCGCCACGCCTTTCGCCTTGCCTCGGCTAACCAGCACGTGGTCGACCTCGGCGCCGGTGCGGATGGTGCCGCCGGAGGCCTTGAAGGACGCCGCGAGCGCCTTGGTGACGGCGCCCATGCCGCCGCGCGCATAGCCCCAGGCGCCGACCGAGCCGTCGACTTCGCCCATATAGTGGTGCAGCAGCACGTAAGCCGTGCCGGGTGACATCGGTCCAAGCGCGGTGCCGATGATGCCGGACAAAGCGAAGTTCGCCTTGATGACATCGGTCTCGAAATACTCATCGAGGAAGTCCGAGATCGACATCGTCCAGAAGCGCAGCGTCAGTGCCATTTCTTCCGCCGACAGCCCGGCGAATTTCTTGCCGAGATAGAGAAGCTCGCCGAGGTCACGCGGTCGAAAACTGGTCGGGTCCGGCGCGGTGCGCATCAGCAGCGGCTGGATGAAGCGGCACTGCCGCGTCACGTCGCGGGCGTAGCGGTCATATGCTTCGGCATCGCGCTTGGAGAAGCGGGCGAACTCGCGCCGGTGGGCGTCGTGATCGCGGTAGTTGGCGAGATAGTCGCCGTCCCTGGTGAAGACCGCGCCACCCTCGTAGGAAATCACTTGCAGGCCGAAGCGCGGCAGCTCCAGGTCGCGCATGATCTCGGGCCTGAACAGCGAGCAGACATAGGAGCAGTTGGAATAGAGGAAACCAGGTGTCAATTCGCGGCTGGTGGCCGCACCGCCGACCCAGTCGTTCTTCTCGACCACCAGCACGTCGAGGCCGGCGCGCTGCAGGTAGCAGGCGTTGACCAGTCCGTTGTGGCCGCCGCCGATGACGATCGCATCCCACGCCTTCATATACGCCGAGCCTTCATGGCGATCTCACCGTTCATTTTATGTGATCTGTTTCCCCAATGCGAGGAATTTGGCACGGCTTCGGCCATTTTGTCCAGCCATATTGAATGAATGTTCAACAAATGATGTTGCGTTTTCCTGTTTATGCGCTAGGCTTTGCCGACATTCTTGACTGCTCAATCGGCAGTTGGGGCTGAGGTCAGATGATCGAAACGGCAGACGCCGAGCCGGAATATGACGACACCGCCATCCGCTTCCTGGAGGCGCTCTGGGGCGACGGCTATCTGTCGCCAGGCGGGCCGGACGAAGTCGACCGCGTCGTCGAAGGCCTGTCGCTCGCGGGCAAGACGGTCCTCGACATAGGCTGCGGCTTAGGCGGCATCACGCTGCATCTGGTCGAGCGTCATGCTGCTGCCCACGCCACGGGTTTCGATGTCGAGCGCCCGGTGATCGAGACGGCCAGGCAACGGACAGCGGCGCGCGGGCTTTCCGATCGCGCCAGCTTTATCCAGGCGCCGCCCGGTCGTCTGCCGTTCACCGATGCTTCCTTCGATATCGTCTTCTCCAAGGATGCGCTGCTGCATGTGCCCGACAAGGACGCGCTGTTTGCCGAAATCTTCCGGGTGCTGAAACCGGGCGGCGCCTTCGCCGCGTCGAACTGGATGATCTCGCATGACGGCCAGCCGTCGCCCGAGATGCAGGCCTATGTCGCCGCCGAAGGCCTGTCCTTTGCCATGGCCTCGCCTGAGCGTTATGCGCTGGCGATGCGTCGGGCAGGCTTTGCCGATGTCACCATACGCGACCGCAATCCGTGGTATCGCGAGGTCGCCCGCGGCGAGTTGGAAAGGCTGAAAGGTCCGCTCTATCCGACGGTCGCGGCCGCGGTAGGTGCCGCCTATGTCGACAAGAACATCCGGACCTGGGAAGCCATGCAGAAGGTGCTTGACAGTGGTGAGCACCGTCCCACTCATCTTCGCGGTCGAAAGCCGGTTGGGTAGCCGGCAATGCTGGAGATCATGACACCGATGAAGACCGCAGATGCCAAGGATGTTCTGCCTGAACCAGCACGAAAAGGCGATCCCGAAAAGCGCGGCCGCAAGGCGTCGAAGGAAGTCCGGCAGCAGCAGTTGATCGAGGCGACGATCGATTCGCTGGCCAAGCGCGGCTATTCGGAGACGACGATGGCCGATGTCGCCGATGGCGCAGGCCTGTCGCGCGGCATCGTCAACTTTCACTTCGAAAGCAAGGACAAGCTGCTCGTCGCCACGTTGCAATACATGGCCGACGAATATGCCGCGCACTGGCGTGCCGCATTGACCAGGGCCGGCGAGGATCCGGCCCACCAGTTGCGGGCGCTGGTCGCCGCCGACTTCGACCGCTCGATCTGCAACAAGCGCAAGCTGGCCGCCTGGTGCGCCTTCTGGGGCGAGGCAAAGTCGCGGCCGACCTATCAGGCGCTGTGCGGCGCGCGCGACGCCGCCTACCAGAAGATCTTCATCGACCTTTGCGCGACGCTCAAAGAGAGCGGCGGCTATGCCTATGAGCCGCAAGTCATCGCGCTGGCGCTGAGCGCCATGCTGGAGGGCCTGTGGCTACGGCTGATGATGGGGACCGAGGACGTCACCCGCGAGAGCGCGCTGCAGGCGGCGAACGCGTTCCTGTCGGCGGCGTTTCCAAAGCACTACGCCTGAGAAAGCCGGCGGCTTCAAGCCGGTATGAACAACCAAGAAAAGAGGATGGAACAGCAATGAAAACACTCAGCCGACGCCTGACACTGACATTGGCACTGACTGCTGCGCTGGCGGCTTCGGCGGCGGCGCGGGCCGTTGCCGCCGACAAGGACCTGATCGTGTTCGACTGGTCGGGCTATGAGGATCCGAGCTTCCATCCGAAATATGTCGAGAAGAACGGCGACTCGCCGACCTTCACTTTCTTCGGCGACGAGGACGAGGCGTTCGAGAAGGTCCGCTCCGGCTTCAAGGCCGATCTCGGCCATCCCTGTTCGCAGAGCGTGGTAAAATGGCGCGAGGCAGGGCTGCTGCAGCCGCTCGACACCTCGAAGATATCAGGCTGGAAAGACCTCAATCCCGGCATCATGGCGATGAAGGATCTTGCCACCACCGCCGACGGCAAGGCCTGGTTCATGCCTTGGGATTGGGGCAACAGCCAACTGACCTACAATTCCAACAAGGTCGACGAGAAGGACGTGCAGTCGCTGAAGGCGTTCGCCGATCCCAAGTTCCAGGGCAAGGTGTCGATCGGCGACAATGTCGACGACGCCTACGCGCTGGCCAGCCTCGCCATCGGCCTGAAGGACTGGACCAAGATGACGGACGACCAGTTCAAGCAGGCATCCGATTTCCTGCGCCAAGTGCACAAGAACGTCCGCTCCTACTGGACCGACACCACCGACATCGTCCAGCAGCTGAGCGGCGGCGAGGTCGATCTCGCCTGGGCGTGGAATGACGCCACGGTGCAGTCGGTGGCCGCCGGCGTGCCGATCAAGGCTAAGAAGGATACCGCCGAGGGTATCTCGACATGGGTCTGCGGCTATGTGCTGTTCAAGGATGCGCCCGATAATGTCGACAAGGCCTATGATTATCTGAACGCCATCAACGATCCGGAAATCGCCAAGGTGCTGGTCAAAGACTGGGGCTACGGCCAGGCTAACGCCCAGGGCATGGCGGGAGTCGACCAGGCGATCCTGAAGGAAAAGGGCTATGACGACGTGCAGAAATTCGTCGACAAGACGCTGTTCCAGTCGCCGGTTCCCTCCGATCTCAAGCTCAAGATGATCGCCGAATTCGAGAAGATAAAAGCCGGCTATTGATGTTGCTCCGGCCGGTCCGTCCGCCGCCGACATGGCGGGCGGACGGGCTCGCCAAAGCGCGGGAATTCTCCTAACGTCGCCGCGCCGTTTTCGCGATGGGGGAGTTTCGCGCCATGAATTCCATGCTTCGCCGCCTTGCGCTTGCCGCCGCCTGCACCATCGGCGCGGGTGCGGTCTACGCGCTTGCCGAAGGCGGCGGCGACCTCGTCGTGTTCGACTGGTCGGGCTACGAGGACCCATTGCTGCATCCCGAATACGCCGCCAAATACGGCGCAGAGCCGACCTTCGCTTTCTTCGGCGACGAGGACGAGGCGTTCGAGAAGATGCGCGCCGGCTTCAAGGCCGACATCGCGCATCCCTGCTCTCAAAGCGTGGTGAAATGGCGGGATGCCGGGATGCTGCAGCCGCTCGACACGTCAAAAATATCAGGCTGGAAGGATCTCAATCCCGGCATCATGGCGATGAAGGATCTGGCGACGACCGCCGACGGCAAGGCCTGGTTCATGCCCTTTGACTGGGGCAACACTTCGCTGCTCTACCGGACCGACAATGTCACCAAGGAAGAGGCGCAGTCGCTCAAGATATTCGCCGATCCGAAGTTCAAGGGACGCGTCACCATCGGCGATAATGTCGACGATGCCTATGCGCTGGCAAGCCTGGTCATCGGGCTGAAGGACTGGACCAAGATGACCGACGCCCAGTTCAAGGAGGCGTCCGATTTCCTACGCGCGGTGCACAAGAACGTGCGCTTCTACTGGACCGACGATACCGACATCAACCAGGCCTTTTCCGGCAACGAGGTCGATCTCGCCTGGGGCTGGAACGAGACCTTCGTGACGCTGAAGGGCCAGGGCGTGCCGATCGAAATGAACCGCGACACCAAGGAGGGCCTGTCGACCTGGGTGTGCGGTTATGTGCTGATGAAGGATGCGCCCGGCAAGCTCGACCAGGCCTATGATTTCCTGAACGCGGTCAACGCGCCCGGGGTTTCGGACTATATGGTCAAGACCTTCGGCTACGGCCATGGCAACGGCGCCGGCATGGCGGCGATCGACCACGGCATCCTGGTCGAGCGCGGCTTCGACAATCTCGACAAATTCCTCGACAAGACGCTGTTCCAGCAGCCGGTGGCGCCGGAGCTCAAGCAGCGCATGGTCGCCGAGTTCGAGAAGATCAAGGCCGGCTATTGAACAAAGAAATCGAAAAAACCGGCGTTGTCATCGTCGGCGCCGGCTTCACCGGCCTGTCGGCCGCCCATGAGCTGCAAAAAGCCGGCATCGATTTCGTGCTGCTCGAGGCACGCGACCGCGTCGGCGGCCGTGTGGAATCGAGCCTGAATGGCCTTGGTGACTTGATCGACAGCGGCGGTCAGTTCCTGTGCGAGGACATGCCGGAATTGATGGCGCTGATCGAGGCGCGCGGCAAGACGCTGGTCGAGACCTATGTCGAGGGCGATTTCATCGCGCGGCCGTCAATGTCGCCGCAAGCAGCCGAACGGACTTATTTCGCTGCGATGGCGATCCGCGAGCGCATGAATGCGATCGCGCCTGACAATGCCTCGATTGCCGGGCTGACCGTCGCAGCCTGGCTCGACCGCCAGAACGATACCGGCGAAGGCAAGGCAGCCTTCCGGTCGATGATCGAGGGCCTGTGGTGCCTGGCACTGGAAAAGGTGCCGCTCTGGCACCTGATCAACAATGATCGCCGTATCACCAACGAGGTGCCGGAGCTGCAATATTTCTTGCGCGAGACCATGCAGTCGCTGGCGGATGATCTGGCCGGCGACCTCGGCGACCGGTTGCGGCTGAGCGAACCTGTGACGCAGATCGAGCACGGGCCGAAAGGCGTCCTTGTCATCTCGGCCAGCGGCGCGATCGAAGCGCGCCAAGTCCTGGTCGCGCTGCCGCCGGTGATGGCTGCGAAACTCGATTTCGCACCATCTCTGCCGGTTAGCTTGAAGAGGGCGCTCGGCGTTTGGAAGAGCGGTGCGGTGATCAAGATACTGGTGCGCTATGCCACGCCATTTTGGCGCGACCGCGGCTTGAGCGGCATGGTGATGTGGCGCGACCGGCCGGGACTGTTTGCCTGTGACTCCAGCAAGGATGCGGTCCATGCCGCGCTCGTCGTGTTCGTCGGCGGACCGCTTGCGCTGCGCTGGCGCGAGTTCAGCGATGCAACACTTCGCGCCGAAGTGACCGCAAGGCTCGAGGAAGCGCTCGGCCCGGACGCGGCCGATATCCTCGATTTCAGCCAGCGCGACTGGACGCATGATCGCTGGAGCGGCGGCGCCTACAGCGACCTCATTGTCGATGTGACGGCGACCGATGCTGAGCGCACGATCCTTGCAGGCGCGCCGCCCGTCCATTTCGCCTCGTCGGAAGTGTCGCCGTCATTTCCCGGCTATGTCGAGGGCGCGATCGTGGCGGGACGCATCGCCGCCAAGAAGATCACCGCCGAACTTCAGTCTGCCATCGCCACTAAAGCTTCAGGATCATAAGCGAGGCGGATCGAGGTGCCGACCGGGATGTCGTCGGCGCCGAAGTCGTTGGTTTCGGTCACCGAGAGCGGCTTTTCCAGCCCTGGGATCTCGACGATCAGATGGGTGATCTCACCAAAATAGTGGCGCTCGACCACCTTGCCGGCGACTTCGAATTTCGCCGTGGCATTGTCCCACAGAACGCGCAGCCGCTCCGGTCGTATGCCGAGCGTCGCGGCTTCGCCATTGCGGACAAACGCTTTGGGTTTGTCGGCCTTGACGCGGCCGAAGCCCAGCGTGTCGAGGACCAGCGAAGCGCCGTTCTCCTCGACGATCTCGGCCTTGACGAAATTCATGCCGCCGAGAAAGTCGGCCACCTGGCGGTTGACCGGCCGCTGGTAGATCTCCTTGGGCGATGCGACCTGGGCGATCTTGCCGCCGAACATCACGGCGATGCGGTCGGACATTGCTAAAGCCTCATACTGGTCGTGGGTGACCAGCACGAACGTAATGCCAACCGCCTGCTGCAGGCGGCGCAGTTCGACCTGCATCTGCTCGCGCAGTTTCTTGTCCAGCGCCGACAGCGGCTCGTCGAGCAGCAGCACTTTGGGCCGCATCACCAGCGCACGGGCGAGCGCTACGCGCTGGCGCTGGCCGCCGGAAAGTTCGGTGGCCAGACGCTTGCCGAGACCGGTCAACGAGACCTGTTCCAGCGCCTCCTCGACGCGGCGCTTTTCCTCCGTCCCCTGCAGCTTCAGGCGCTTCAGCCCGTAAGCGACATTCTGCTCGACATTGAGATGCGGGAAGATCGCATAGCTCTGGAACACCATGTTGGTCGGCCGGCGGTTGGCGGGGATGCCTTCCATCGGCTGGCCGCCGACGGCGATCGAGCCGGTGGTCGGATTGTCGAAGCCGGCGATCATGCGCAGCAGCGTGGTCTTGCCGCAGCCGGACGGGCCGAGCAGCGAGAAGAATTCGCCTTCCCGGATGGTCAGTGTGGCATCGTCCAGCGCCTTGAAGGCGCCGTAGCTGCGGGTGACGTTGCGGATCTCGATCATGGGCCTTTCGGATAGCGGGGGCCGTTCGGACTGATGAGGCCGTGCGGCCTGCGATTGTTCAGGCATAGAGGCCTCCCTCGTTCTGGGTGCGCCCGGCCGCGCGGCGGCGCAGGATTTCGGCGACGGTCATCAGCAGGAACGAGGCGACCAGCAGCAAGGTGCCCAGCGCCAGCACGCCGGGCAGCTTCGACGCAAAACGCAGCTGTCCCCAGATGTAGATCGGCAGCGTCGCATCGGTGCCGGTCAGGAAGAAGGCGATTATGAACTCGTCGAGCGAGATGGTGAAGCAGACCAGCAGGCTGGAGATGATCGCCGGCGACACCATCGGCAGCGTCACCCGCCGGAAGGTGCCGAAGGCGCTCTCGCCGAGATCGGCGGAGGCCTCTTCCAGGCTGCGGTCGAACCCTTCGAAGCCGGAGGTCAGCACCGTCATCGAATAAGGTATACAGACCAGCACATGGCCAAGCACGACCGTGAACAGCGACAGGCTCAAGCCCAGTTGCAGCATCACCAGCAGCATCGAGATGGCGACGATCACCTCCGGCAGCACCAGCGGCGCCATGATCAGGCCGTTGATCGCACGGCGGCCGGGGTAGCGGTAGCGGGTGATGGAGCGGGCGGCGAGGATGCCGAAGACGGTGGCGAGGATGGACGCCGAGACGCCGACGACGAGGCTGTTCCAGGCGGCGTCGAGCAGTGCCGGCGTGCGCGGCAGATCCTCGTACCATTTGAGGGTGTAGCCGGAGAGCGGGAATTTCGGCGTCGCCGCGGTGTTGATCGAGAAGATCGGCAGGAAGATGACCGGCAGATAGAGGAACACCACGTAAAGAAAGGCATAGGCCGACAGCCAGCCGCTGCCCAGGAGACGCCGCAACGCCGTCATCGTGCCAGCCTCTGGGCGGCGCGGATGACCAGCACCATGGCGCCGGCGATCAGTGTCACGATCACCATGGTGGTGACGGAAAGTGCGGCGCCCAGCGGCCAGTTGGACGCCTTGCCGAACTGCGCCTGGATGGCGTTGGCGATCATGACGCCGTCCTTGCCGCCGACAAGCTTCGGCGTGACGTAGTCGCCGACGGTCGGGATCATGACGATCAGCGCCGCCGAAATGACGCCGGGCACCGACAGCGGCAGCGTCACGCGCAGGAAGGAGCGCAGCGGACCGTCGCCGAGATCCTTGGCCGCCTCGACCAGCGTGCGGTCGACTTTTTCCAATGACACAAAGATCGGCAGGATTGCGAAGGCCGCCCAGGCATGGGTCAGCGTGATGATGACGGCGGTCGAATTGTAGAGCAGTGCGGTCGACGGCTCGTCGATGATGCCGAGGCCCATCAATCCGGAATTGAGCACGCCATTGTAGCCGAGAATGACCTTCCACGACATCACGCGCAGCAGATAGCTGGTCCAGAACGGGATGGTGATCAGGAACAGCCACAGGCTCTTGTGGCGGCCGCCATGGAACGAGATGAAATAGGCGATCGGGTAGGCGAGCACGACCGTGAAGAAGCTCACCATCAGCGAGATGTAGAGCGAGCGCCAGAGCAGGTCGCGATAGATCGGCTCGGTCAGCGCGATGCGGTAGTTCTCCAGCGTGAAGGTGCGGTCGATGGTGAGGTAGTTCTGCGTCCAGAAGGAGTGGGCGATGACCACCAGGATCGGCAGGACCAGAAGGATGAGGGCATAGAGGAAGGTGGGGCTGATCAGGGCAAAGCCCTGGACGGGTTCGGACTGCAGAAGAGCGTTTCGCCTGGCCCGCGTCATGCGCCGTGCAGGCGACCCTTCGGCAGCCGCCGTCATTGCAGCGCCCCCGGCGCGATCTTCGTTGCTGGCTCGGACTGTCCTGCCATGCTGCATCCCATTGTTGGTACCAGCTGCCTGTTCCCAATTTATGCCTGGAGCACGATTTGCGGGTCGCGCATCAAGCTTGCCGGCTTTCTTTCATCATGCGCGCATCCGGCGATTGAAATCAAGCGCTATTTCTGTAATATTGATTGAACGGACATTCAAAATGAAGTGAAAAAAGCCGCTTTTCCCATGGCTTGGAGCTTGATTTCGTGTCCGCTGAAAATTGTCACGAGAGCATGTGAGGCAAAGATGGCGGCAGCAAGAGACCTGAAGGCGATGGAGGCCGCGGATGCCGGTGTTGACGCCGTCGAACTGGCCAAGCGCCATCTCGTCCAGCCCTGGCCGTTCGCGGGCTCGGTCGGCGCCGAGGCGCGCGCGCTGATCGGCGAGGGCGAGGGCATCTACATCACCGATGCTTCCGGCAAGCGGCTGATCGACGGGCCGGCCGGCATGTGGTGCATCAATGTCGGCCACCGCCGCGAGGAGCTTGCCAAGGTGATGTACGACCAGGCGATGGCGCTGTCCTACAACACGCCATGGTACACGATGAACGCGCCGTCGGCGGAGCTCGCCATGCGCATCGCGGGGCACGCGCCGGGTGACCTCAGCCATGTCTTCTTCACCACCGGCGGCTCCTCGGCGGTGGAGACGGCGCTGCGCTTCATGCAGTTCTACAACAATGTACGGGGACGGCCGGAAAAGAAGCTGATCCTCAGCCGCGGCGGCGCTTATCACGGTTCGACTTATCTGTCGGCCTCGCTCAACGGCCGTCCGCGCGACCGCGACTGGATGGATGGCGCCGACGAGCTGGTGGTCAAGCTGTCCTCGCCCGATCCGTTCCGTCGCCCGCAAGGCACGAGCATCGAGGCATTCACCGATTTCCTGGTCGATCAGTTCCGCGACACTGTCGCCCGCGTCGGCGCCGACAGGATCGGCGCCTTCGTCGGCGAGCCGGTGCAGGCATCGGGCGGCGTCATCGTGCCGCCGGACGGCTATCTGAAGCGCATCCGCGAGATCTGCCGCGACAACGACATCCTCTATGTCTCGGACGAGGTGGTGACCGGCTTCGGCCGGCTCGGCCACGTCTTTGCCTCCGGCGAAGTGTTCGGCATCGACCCCGACATGATCACCTTCGCCAAGGGCGTCACCTCAGGCTATTTCCCGCTCGGCGGCGTCGTCATCTCGGAGCGGATTTTGCAGCAGTTGCGCCGTTCGAACCACCCCGACGCGCTGTTCGGCCATGGTCTGACCTACACCAGCCATCCCATCGGCTGTGCGGTGGCGCTGAAGAACCTCGACATCCTCGAGGAGAGCGTGCTCGCCCACACGCGCGAGGTCGCGCCCTATTTCCAAGCGCAACTGAAGACGCTGGAGGAACTGCTTCTGGTCGGCGAGGTGCGCGGCATGGGGCTGATGGGCTGCGTCGAATGCGTCGCCGACCGCGAAAGCAAGGATCCGTTGAAGCTCGACAAGGATGTCGGCAAGCGGATCGACGCGCATTGCCATGATCTTGGCCTCTTGGTCAGGCCGCTGATCAACATGTGCGTGATGTCGCCGCCGCTGATCATTTCGCGCGAGCAGATCGACGACATGGTGGCGATCCTGCGCGAAGGCATTTCGCGCACGATGGAGGACCTGCGTCGGGAAGGTGTGTGGCAAGGATAATTCCTTACTTCCCGTTCGACGGGAAGAAAGTGCCGGCAGGGGCGCAGCGAAGCTGATCGCGGCCCAGCCGGCGCCGTGAATTGCCCTGCTGGGTCGTCGCCCATCGGCAACTCGCCTTGGGGGCCAGCTCGGCATCATAGCAATTTTCCCCAAGCGCAGGACACCGCTCCGCTGCAAGTTGTGGCGGCAATTCTGTCGCAAAATCCCACAAGGCGCGCTTGCGGCAGGCCGGCGCGACAATGGACCGGCGGAGCTGCGCTGGCAGTTCAATCCGTCTGCTTGGAAGCGAAAGGCAGTATGACGATGACGATTTCTCCGTTTCTCATCGCTCTCGGATCCGAAGGTCCCCCAGCCGACCGAGCGAAAGACATGGACCTTTATGGATGGCTAATTGGAAGCTGGGAAATGGACTCGGTCCACTACCTCGACGACGGCACAATCCAGAAATGGGATGGAGAATGCCATTTTGGCTGGGTGCTCGGAGGCCGCGCGATTCAGGACGTTTGGATCAGGCCCAAGCGCCCTGCGCCGTCCACGATGTATGGCACGACTTTGCGCATCTTCGATCCTGGGATCGATGGCTGGCACATCATATGGAACGACCCGCTCAACCAAGATCACTCGCGCCAGATCGGGCGGGCCGAAGGTAGCGACATTGTCCAGCTCGGCAGTGATTCGTGCGGTCTGAAAACTCGATGGCGTTTTACCGAGATCACTGCCGACAGCTTCCATTGGATCGGCGAGGAACGATCTTCCGAGAGCGATGCTTGGCAAATCACGTATGAGCATTTTGCACGCCGAACAAAACCCTGAAGCTGGTGGTTGCTCAGGCTTCATTTGGATTCGACTCGCGGTGCGCAGTCCGAAATGGGTTACCACGGGATGGTGCCGAGTTCCGCGTGCGTGAATGTGCCTGTCGGGCCGTCCGGGCCGAGCAGCCCGCACATGGTCCGGCTTCGCCGTCCTACGACTGCGACCTCAGCGCGTCGTTCAGCGCCCACATGTCCTTCTCCTCGGGCGCCGTCTCCAGCCCGAGCACGGGGATCTGCTTGCGCAAATGGTCGTGGTGGGTGCGCACGCCGTATTCGAGATCGGAGAGGTAAAAGCCGCCGAAGGCTTCCGACAGCATCGATTCGTTCGACCACACCGAGAGCTGCACGTCCTCGTTCATGGTGTCGCGATCGATGCGGTAGGCGAGATAGCGTGCCGCCGCCTGCTCCCTGGTCTCGTCGGGGTAGCGGTAGATGGCGCCGCGCAGCAGCGTCTCGCCAGTCGACAGCGGGAACTCCTGATAGAACTGCACCGATTCCGGCATGATCGACAGCGCGTTGTTGGGGAAGATGCCGTAGTAGATCCAGGCCTTGCGCAGGTGCTCCGGCAGATGCGACGCGTCGGGGGCGAGCTTGATGTACTCCCGCACGCTCCAGCGCCGCCCGGCATGCCGATTGTAGGTGGCGAAGGAGCGCGACACGCCGTTGATGAACGGCTCGTCGAAATAGGTCGCGCCGTAGAGGTCCTGCAGCGCCGGATGCGCCATGGCGACGTGGTAGCCTTCATTGTCGACATCGCGTACCGACTTCCAGTTGACCGGCGATTTCTGCGTCCAGATGCCCCAGGACGGCACCATGTCGGCAACATTGTAGTAAGTCATCTCGGCCTCGATCGGCTTCAGCAGTTCGGCCACCGATGGCTGCGGGCCGCCCTTGCGGAAGCGGATGAAGACGAAGCCCATCCAGATTTCCAGGTCGAGCGGTACCAGGCCGAACTCGGTCTTGTCGAGATCGGGGAAGGAGCGCGGACGGGCAGCACCGCGCAGCGTGCCGTCAAGATTGTATACCCAGCCATGGAAGGGGCAGACCAAGGCGTTCTTGCAGGTGCCCTGGCTGTCGGCGACGACGCGGCTGCCGCGGTGGCGGCACATGTTGTTGAAGGCGCGCACGACGCCGTCCTTGCCGCGCACGATCAGCGCCCGCTCGCCGACCACGTCCATGGTCAGATAGTCGCCGGCATTCGGCACGTCGCAGACATGGCCGGCGATCTGCCAGTGGTTGCGGAAGACGTATTCCTTCTCGAGTTCGAGAAGGGCGTCGGAGTGGTAACTCCAACCCGGCAGGCCCCGCCGGTCCCAATTGTTGGGGATCGCCACGTCACGGAGGTGCGGGTTCATCAAAGGCTCTTCATTTGTTGAATACTCATTCAATAAAATCATATTTTGCTTTAAAATGCAATGGCTTGCGAAAATAGGAAATTTTCAAGATGGCTGAATTGAGCAGACCTGGATCTGGCCCGACCAGAGAAAATCCCGGAAATTCCGGGCCTTAGCGCCGGTTGTGGAAGATACACCGGGCGCGGGGATTCGTGGGCGCCGCGCCTGGAAAAATGAACCCATTTCCGAGGAAAAAGCCCCGGCGCCGGCAGATTGCCGCCCGGAGTGTGATCTTGCTCATAGTCTGGCCGGGCAGGTCCGGGCATAGCTCAACGCTAGAACCGTCTAGGCAACATCCTGATCATGCACATGAAACAGCTTCGCAAACGAAACACGCCATCGGCGCTTGCCCGGTTGTGCCCGGATTTGCCCGATTTTCTTGTTTCATCCCTGTTACACGGGCAACCTTCGCGCGTCGTTCGTCCGTTACCAGGCGCGATTAAGTTCGTTATATAGCAAAGACAAAAATAAACGAGGGGAAAGGCGATGTTTACGAAGGTTCACGCCAACAGCGACCGCGGCAGGGAAGTGCCGGAGCGCAATGACAGGCGTCCGAAGCTGGCACTGCGCCAGCGCGCCAGCGATCATCCGATGGTGATGTTCATGATGATGGGCGCCTGCGCCTTCGCAATCATGGCATTCACGCCGGCGGCCGGTCCGGCCTTCGCCTCGTTCAATCCGCCAGCCAACGTCATCGACGGCGCCTCGACCACGGTCAAGACGGCGCGGCTGCCGATGCCGGAGATCGATTTTGCCTGCAAGGGCCAGGCCTGGGGCGCCGAGAGCGCGGATTGCCTGCGCGTCATTGCCGCCCAGTCCGGCGTGCATAGAGACCGCGCCGTCCGCATGATTGCCAATGCCGCGCCAATGAGCAACACGCCGAATGTTTTTTGAGTTCTGCTAGGCATGATCCGACAGTAGGTATCTAGTCTTCGGATCATGCTTGGACCTCCCAGAGCGCACCTCCAGCGCTCAGTCAGGCTCCCGCCGCACGTCGGTCGGGAGTCTTTTTTTTGGGGCCTGTTGATATTCAGGTGAGGCCGACCTGCGAATGGCGGTATCCTGCGCTTCCGATAGTCACGTACCCAAATATGCGCCCCATTTCGGTTCTCGGAAACCACCACTCTCGGCCAGGCCTGACCTGAATCTCAACAGACCCCAAGCACAGGTCAGCCGGCGGCCACGGCGACCTGCTCGGCAATGGCCGAGAGCACGCCGCGGACGTCCAGCGTGCTGAAAGGCTTCTCGAGGATTTGCGGGCGCTGTGGCGCCGGCAACGCCTCGATCTCGGCCTTGGCGCCGATCAGGTCGCCGGTGACGAGCACGAAGCGCTGCGCCAGGTCAGGCCGTTCGGCAAGCAGCTCGCGATAGATGGCGATGCCGCTGGTGCCGGGCATGCGCAGGTCGGAAAAGACGATGTCGGGCGGCATATGCCCTGCGAGGATCCCGGCTGCCGATGTCCAGGCCGCCACCACCCTCGACTTCAAGCCCATCAGCTCCAGAATGTCGGACAGCGAGCCGGCGACATCGGGCTCGTCGTCGATGATCAGCGCATGCCGCAGGCCGCTCGAGCGCGCCGGGCTTTCGCCGGCCGCGGTAGCACCGGCGGCGATCGCCGGCAACTGAACGACGAAGCGGGCACCCCTCGGCAGGACTTCCTCGAACCAGATGTTGCCGTTGTGCCGTTCGATGATCGATTTCGAGATCGACAGGCCGATGCCGGTGCCGACGCCGACCGGCTTGGTGGTGAAATAGGATTCGAAGATGCGCGAACGGATCGCTTCCGGCACGCCCGGTCCGTTGTCCTCGATCGAAAAGCCGGGATTGCCGCGGTCGCTGCGAAATGTGCGCACCTTGATCAGCCGGTCGCCCGCGACCCCGGCCAAAGCATGCTGGCTGTTGATCAGGAAATTGGCCGCCACCTGTGTCACGTGGTCGGCATCGGCCATGGCCAGCAGCGGGCCGGCGGCGAAATCGGTGTCGATGATTATGCCGCTCGACCGTGCGCCATAGGCGGTCACTTCGAGTGCCGCGCGGATCACCTGGTTGAGATCGGTCTCGGCCTGTGCCGCCGGATGCAGGCGCACCATAGACAGGAAGCTCTTGACGATACGGCCGCAGCGCTCTGCGGCGGCGCGGACCTTTTCGGCACGCACCTTGGTCTGCGGGTCGGTGGCGAATTCGTGCAGAAGCGTCGACTGCGCGACGACCACGGCAAGCGGGTTGTTCAGCTCATGCGAGACACCTGCCAGCAGCGAACCCATCGCCGCCATCTTCTCGTTCTGATGCAGTTTCTCGCGCTGGCGGCCGATCTCCTCCTCGGCGCGCAGCTTGTCGCGCAGGTCGCGGATCGAGCCGAAGATGAGACGGCGGTCGGCGACCCGCATCTCGGTCGCCGTCAATTCGATCGGAAAGACCTCGCCGGCCGCATTCTGGGTGACCGTTTCGAGCCGCTGGCCGACCATCGGCGAGCCACGGCCCGACATATAGTCGGCGCCCGACGCATAGCCCTTGCGATAATATGCCGGAACCACCGTATCGAGCAGGTCCTTGCCGAGTATGTCAGAGCGTCGGAAGCCGAACATCTTTTCGGCGGCCGGATTGAATTCGATGATCGAGCCGGTCTCGTCGATGACGATGATGGCGTCGAGCGAGGCCTGCAGCATGGTACGGCGGATGACTTCGCTGGCATGGGCGTCCGAGGGCGAGCGCTCGATGGCGTCGCCGATGGCGAGCGCGATGATGTGCAGCGTCGCCTCTTCCTCGTCGGTCCAGTCGCGCTCGTCGACGCAGTCGTTGACCGCGAGCGTGCCCCACAGATGGCCGTGCGCGAAGACCGAAACCGACAGGAACGACTTGATGTTCTGCTTTTCGAAGTCGGTTCTGAGAAAGCCTTCCAGATTGCGCGTATGACCGGCGAAGACCTTGCCCTGACGCTCGTCCTCGCCCAGCCGCTCCAGCAGCGGATCCGAATTGACGACCGATTGCATGATGACCGTCGGTGATGCCAGTTCGCCGCCGAAGTCGGCGTCGATCCAGTAGGCCGAGACAGACTGGGCAAAGCCCTGGCCAGGCAATTCGCGCAACCGGAACAGGATGCCGCGCTGGCAATCCATGGCGCGGCACAGCGTCTCCAGGATGGTCTCCATCTCGCGCTGCCAGTCGCCGGCCTCGCGCAGCCGGCGAACGACGCGCACAGCCGCCATCGCCGCGCCTTGGCGGTCGCTCTTCATGTCCGTGTTTGCTGCGTCGGCAGTCATGATCAGCAATTATCCAAAAGCCACATCTGATAAACCACGGAATTCAGCGCATGAGCCCTAAAATCGATGCCGATTTCCGGAAGCATCCTGCGCAAAATCAGAATGCTACAGCTTCGCTTGCGTGTCCGAAAGGACGCGCGGCGCTGTCTTACGGTTTTGAATCCTGAAAATTGGCGAACCCTATCGCCGAAACAGCGAGAACTTCAATCCACGACGCCGGGCCGCGGCCTATTTGCTGTCGCCATTCGGCAGCGAGAAGATATAGCCTTCGCCGCGTACCGTGCGCAGGAATTTCGGATTGGCAGGATCGGCCTCGATCTTCTTGCGCAGCCGCATGATGCGAATGTCGACCGCGCGCGAGGATTCCGGATCTTCGACAAACCCGATCGCTTCGGAGATTGCGGCGCGCGTCAAAAGACGGTTGGCGCGGGTCAGGAAGACCTCCAGCACGTCGAACTCGCTCTTGGCCATGTCAATGACCGCGCCGTTGGCGCCGGTGACGAGCCTGCCGTCGAGATCGGCCTGGAAGGAGCCGAAGCTCAGGCGGCGCCCGGCGCCCGTCTCGGCCTTGGCGGCCTGCGGCACGGTCGGCTGCGGAACGCGGCGCAGCACGCTGCGCACCCTGGCCAGAACCTCGCGCAACTCATACGGCTTGACGATGTAGTCGTCGGCGCCGAGCTCCAGTCCGACGATGCGGTCGAGCGCGGTGCCGGCGGCGGTGGCATAGATGATGCCGATCGGAGTTTTGGAGCGCAGCCAGCGGCCGAACGACAGACCGTCCTCGCCGGGCATGGCGATGTCGAGAATGGCCAGATGGAAGGATTGCGTTTCCAGCAAGGTCCGCGCCTCGGCGGCACTTTCCGCCATCGCCACCTCATAGCCGCTGGCGCCAAGATACTCGGCGACCGCCTCCCTCAGGTCAGGCTCGTCCTCGACGACTACAATCCGTGCCCGCACTATGCTCTCGCTCCCGCTTTCAGCGGAAAGTAGATTGGGTATAAACATCATGTCCAGCACTCATCTTGAGATGTCTGTCGCGGGGTGGAAAAACATGGCACGATCGGTCATCGCGCTCGTATCCGTAGCGCAAGTGGTTGCGAGCGATCTCGCCGACCATCTTGAGCGGCGTGGCCACGACGTGCGCGAAGCGCGCCAGCCCTGGGAAGCGGAATCGCTGCTTTCGGCCAAGGGCATCGACGTGGTGGTTGTCGGCGACAGTCTGAGCCAGGCCGAGGGACGCGATCTGCTCAGGCGCCATGGCGGCGAGGGCGGGCCTGATTTCATCCTGATCTGCCGGCCGGCCGACCTTGTCGACAAGGTGCTGGCGCTCGAGCTCGGTGCCGCCGACGTCGTCGAAAGTCCGCTCAATGTCCGCGAGCTTGCCGCGCGCATCGGCGGCCTGCTGGCGCGGCGCGGCAGAGGTGCGGGGGAACTGGTGGTGCTGGAGAATGCGACCGTCGATCTGAGGTCGGCCATGGTCATGCATCGCTCGGGCACTGAGGACCAGCTCTCGCCGGGCCAGGTGGCGCTGCTCAGGCTGTTTCTGGCCAGCCCGCGCAAGGTGCTGACGCGCGACGACATCATTGCGGCGGCACCTGCTGAGAACGCCGACGCCTTCGATCGCTCGATCGATTCGCGCATCGTGCGGCTGCGCCGCAAGCTCGACACAGATACCATCACCACGATAAGAGGAGCCGGCTACCGGTTCGATCCGCCGACGCAGCGCGCCGACTGAGAACAGGGCGGTCATCCTGTTTCTTTGTTTCAGCATCGGACCGGTCTCCATCTTCTGGGTCCGATGCAATCGCTCAGCGCACCACGAGTTCGGATGGCCCTGACGGCATATCGCTGGCGAGGGTGACCTCATAGGTCTGGGCACGATCCCGCAACAGCACCGCGGCAAGGCCGGCAAAGCCGAGCAGGGCTTGGGCATAAAGCAATGCAGAAAGCACCGCGGCGGCAGATTTCGTGTTCATTTTTCCATCCCTTCAGATCAGACCAAAATATATTGGCGCTTCAGGAAACCCCCGAAGTGCCCGCGCCGCCCACGGAGCCCCCCGTCGCGGCGCGGGCCTTCGGTCCTCTCGGCAGCAAGTAGCCGGAGGCGCCGCGCATCCACTTCAGCCCAAGGCCGACCCGCCAGAGGGCCTTGAGCCGGTTAATGCGCAGGCTGGAGACGATCCAGACCGTGGCTATGAACAGTGCGGCATGCAGTGTCGAAACCTCGCCCGTATTCATCGCCGCAAGCGTTGTCATCGGGCTTCCGGCAACTGTGCCGACGCCGCCGACGATGATCGCCGCGATGCTTATCCTGAAGATCCAGAACGGGATGTTCGTTTTCCTGCTCATTTTCGTTTGGTGCCGACTGCTTTTCGTTACGTCAACTGTGCGGCCGGGCTGTATCCAGATCATGCCGCGCGGGCGGGACTTTGTTGCAGATTGGTTTCGAGACAGCTTAAGTCCCTTTCTTGTAAAGGAAAATCGCGTCTTTGTTTCGCAAAAGCGTGAGAGACTGGTTGTGTTGGGTTGCAGAGCCGCCAGACCATAGTGGCCTGAACCGGTCGGTCGGGGTAACCATTCTTGTTAATATTAGGAAACAGATTCGAAACAAAAGCGAGCATCAAGCGAAGTCAGCCTGAAACATGACGCAGCGATAAGTCCGCCATCGAATTGGAGCCGGCCGGACCGGCAGAGAGAGGGGACATCATGCACACCACCATTTCCGCCAAGCTTATCAACATCACTGCTGCTGCGCTCACCGGCGCGGCCTTGCTCTTCGGCAGTGGCGCGGCTCACGCCAACCAGATCCTGGCCCGTGTCTCGCTTTCGCAGCAGACCATGGAAGTGCTGGTCGACGGCCGGCCGACGTTCGCCTGGAAGGTGTCGACCGGCGGCAGGGGGTATGTCACGCCGACCGGCTCGTTCAAGCCGACCCGCATGCATGAGATGTGGTACTCGAAGAAATACGACAATGCGCCGATGCCGCATTCGGTGTTCTTCAACGGCGGCTATGCCGTGCATGCGACCTATGCCATCAAGCACCTCGGCCGGCCGGCCTCGCATGGCTGCGTGCGGCTGCATCCTGACAATGCCGCCGATTTCTACCAGCTGGTCGAGGCCTTTGGCCCGGCCAACACCAGTATCGTCATCGTCAAGTAGCAGGCTGTGGTTGGAGCCGGCTGTGAAGCTTCGGCAAGCTGCCGCGCTTTTCACCGTTTCAGGCTCCCGCTGGAAGGCGCTGGAAGTGGCTTCGGCGGTAAATCAGCTCAGCCAAAAAAGAGGCCGGAAAATCCGGCCTCTTTTTTTGTCTCTTGTCTTTGTCAATCCACCGGCACCGGCATCAGCTTCGGATCCGGCTTCTCGGCATGATGCGGCAGGTCCTTGCTGGCGATGAAAGTGTAGAACATCGGCACCACGAACAGCGTGAACATGGTTCCGACCAGGATGCCGGTGAAGATCACCAGGCCCATCGAGTAACGGGCTGCAGCGCCGGCACCACTGGAGACGATCAGCGGCACCACGCCCAGCGCCATCGCCGCCGTCGTCATCAGGATCGGCCGCAACCGGACCTTGGCAGAGGCGACGATCGCTTCGCGTCGCGACATCTGGTGCTTCTCGCGCTGCTGGTTTGCGAACTCGACCAGCAGGATGCCGTGCTTGGTGATCAGGCCGATCAGCGTGATCAGCCCGACCTGGGTGTAGATGTTCAGCGTTCCGAGGCCGAGATTGAGCGGCACAATGGCGCCGAAGATCGACAGCGGCACCGCCATCATGATGATCAGCGGATCGCGGAAGCTTTCGAACTGCGCCGCCAGCACCAGATAGATGACCAGCACGGCGGCCGCAAAGGCAATCAGGATCGTGTTGCCTTGTTCCTTCTCCTGCCTGGACTGGCCGGAATAGTCGACGAAGAAGGTTTCGGGCAGGCTCTCCTTGGCGATGTCCTCCAGGGCCTTCAGTCCGTCGCCAGTGGTGACGCCTGGCAGCGGCAGCGCGGAAATCGTCGCCGAGTTCAACTGGTTGAACTGCTCGATGGCCGCCGGCGACGCGTTGGTCGAGATCGTTACCACGGAAGAAAGCGGCACCATCTCGCCCGAGGCGCTGCGCACGAAATACTCGGCCAGCTTCTCGGGATTGTCACGGAATTCCTGCGGCACCTGCGGGATGATGTCGTAGCTGTTGGAGTCGCGGTCGAACTGCGCCACTTCGGCGCCGCCGACCAGCAAGGTCAACGTGCGGCCGATGTCTGCGATCGGCAGGTTGAGGGCCGCGGCGCGATCGCGGTCGATGGTCACCGTCACCTGTGGCGCGTCATAGGACATGGAGTTCTGCACGACGATGAAACGGCCGGAGGCCTGCGCCTTGTTCTTGATCTGCTCCGCCGCCTCGTAAACCTCCGACGCGGCGCCGGTCGAGCGCACCACCATCGAGATCGGCAGGCCGCCGCCGGAGCCCGGCAGCGTCGGCGGCGCGAAGACGAAGGCCTCGACGCCGGCGACCTTGCCGAGACGCCCCTGTATGTCGGCCTGGAGCTCCTTCGAACTGCGGGCGCGCTCGGCCCAGTCCTTGAACGCGAAGCCGACGAAGGCGCCGTTGGTCTGGCCGCCGAAGGCGACCGCCGAGAACTGCGCCCGTGTTTCCGGGATATCCTTCACCAGACCCAGGATCTGATTGACGTAGGTCTCGGTATAGTCCGACGTCGCGTAGCGCGGCCCGGTCACGATCGACAGCAGGAAGCCCTGGTCTTCCTCCGGCGCCAGTTCGCTCGAGGTCTTGGTAAACGCGAAGCCGGTGACGCCGACCAGCGCAAGGACGATGATCAGTGTCACCGGGCGATAATTCAGCGAGCCTTTGACCGCCTTCTCATAAACGCGCTCGACCCATCCGAAGGTGCCGTCGACAGTGCGCTGGAAACGGCCGGGCGCGCCGGCCTTCAGCAGGCGCGCCGACATCATCGGCGTGATGGTGACGGCGACGATACCCGACAGCACCACCGAACCGGCAAGGGTGACGGCGAATTCGCGAAACAGCGCACCGGTCAGGCCGCCGGTGAAGGCCAGCGGCGCGAACACGGCGGCCAGCGTTATCGTCATGGCGACGATGGCGGAAAAGATCTCCCGCATGCCGTTGAAGGCCGCCTGCATCGGCGACATGTGGTCCTCTTCCATGTGGCGGTGGATGTTTTCTACCACCACGATGGCGTCGTCGACGACCAGGCCGATCGCCAGCACCATGGCCAGCAACGACAAGAGGTTGATCGAATAGCCGACCGAAAACAGCAGGAAGCAGACGCCGATCAGCGACAGCGGAATGGTGACGATCGGCATCATCACCGAGCGGAACGAACCGAGGAAGAGCAGGATGACGACAATGACGATGGCGACCGCCTCGGCGATGGTCTTGAATACCTCCTCGATCGAGGCGCTGATCTGTTCGGTGGAATCGTAGACGATCTCGATCGTCATGCCCTTCGGCAGCGTGTCCTGGATCGTCGGCACGATTTTGTGGATCGCAGCCGCCGTCGTCAGCGGGTTCGCCGCCGGCGTCGGGAAGATAGCGAGGAAGGTGCCGGGCTTGCCGTTGAAGCTGACCCTGGTGTCGGTGTTCTCCGCACCCAGTTCCACGCGTGCAACGTCGCGCAACCGCACCACGTTGCCGTCCTTTGAGCGAAGCGGAAGCTCGGCGAAAGCCTCCGGGGTCTGCAATGTCGAGCGTACGGTGATCGACGAGACGACGTACTCGTTCTGGGTATTGCCGGGCGCGGAGAGAAAGTTGGAGTCGTTGATGGCGGTCAGCACGTCCGCCGCGGTGACGCCGCGCGCGGCAAGCTTGACCGGGTCGATCCAGACGCGCATCGAATATTCCTGGGCGCCGAAGATCTGCACGTCGGCAACGCCTTCCACCGTCGAGATACGGGGCCGGATGACGCGCTCGATATATTCGGTCAGCTGCTCCTTCGTCATGTTCGGATTTTGCATCGAGATGTACATCATCGCGAACTGATCACCGGTGCCCTTGACGATCACCGGGTCCTTGGATGCATCCGGCAAGGTGCCGCGCACGCCCTGGACCTTCGACAGCACTTCAGTCAGCGCGACATCGGGATTGGAACCGAGCTTCATCTGCACTGTCACGGTGCTAGACGACGGCCGGCTGGCGGAGGTGACGTAATCGATGTTTTCGGTCGAGGCGACGGCACGCGCGATCGGCGCGGAGATGAAGCCCTGGATCAGGTCGGCGCTGGCGCCGGGATAGGCGGTCGTGATCGTGATCGCGGTTTCATCGACCTTCGGGTATTGCCGGATCGACAGGTTGAAGATGCCCTGGAAGCCCAGGAGCAGGATCATGCAGGCCAGAACGGTCGACAGGACCGGGCGGCGGATGAAGATGTCGGAAATGCTCATTGCTGGGCGGCCTGGTTGTTTGCCGATTTGGTCGGGTCGATCGTGTTGTCGACGGCAACGGACATGCCGTTGTAGAGCCGGTTCTGACCGGCGGTGACGACCTCGTCGCCAGCAGCGATGCCTTCCAAGACCTCAACCATGCCGTTGTTACGGCGGCCCGGCTTGACGAAGACCTGGGACAGTACGAGCTCCGGCTTCGGCGCTTCTGTTGCAGGCTTGGCCGGGTCCGCGGCCGCCTTGTCAGCTGGTTTTGCCGCAGCACCTTCGGCAGCGGGTTTCTTCGCATCCGCCGCGGGCTTGGCGGCATCCGCCGCAGGTTTGTCGGCCGGCTTTTCTTCCGGCTTGGCTGCCGGGGCCGGAGCGGCTTCTTGAGCCTTGGCCGGACGCACGACGAAGACGAAGTCGCCATAGAGGCTGGATGTCAATGCCGTCTGCGGCAGCGCCAGCACGTTGTTTTCCTCGGGCAGTTCGACACGCACCTGCACAAACTGGCCAGGCGTCAGCTTGCCTTCCGTGTTGGCGACTTCGGCCCGGATGCTGACAAGCCGGCTCGCCGGGTCGATCTTGGGGTCGATGCCGCGGATCTTGCCGGCGAAAGGCATGTCGCCGCCGCCGATTCCCAGCCGCACTGTCTGATCGATCTTGAGCAACGGAAGCTGCTGTTCGGGAACCGAGAAGTCAACCCGCATCGTGTCGAGGTCCTGCAAAGTCACCACCGCGGTGCCTGGCGCGAGATACTGGCCAAGGTCAATTTTCGGGATACCCACCGTGCCGCTGAAAGGCGCCGTCAGCCGCTTCTGGTCGAGCACCGCCTGCAGTTTGGCCACTTGGGCTTCGGTGGCGGCTGCGGTTGCACGCGCCGTGTCGAGCGTAGCTTCCGGATTAACGCCGCGCCTCTGCAGTTCGATGGCGCGCGTCAGCGCAGTCTGGACGACCGCCACTTGCGCCTTCGTCGCTTCTAGATCTGCGCGCTCGACGGCATCGTCGAGCTGCAGGAGGACCGCGCCGTCCGCAACCTTCTGATTGGCGTGAAAGAGGACCTGCCTGACGATGCCGCTGGTTTCGACGGTAAGGTCCACGCCGTGTACGGCACTGACTGTGCCGATCGCCTCGATGCCCGGCGTCCACGCTGTCGGCTTGACGGCGAATGTCGACACGGTCGCCGCCGGCGGTTTCATCGTGGCGAAGTATTGCTTGATGCCGTTGTCGCGCAGGAAGTTGAAGCCGACGATGCCGCCGCATACCACCGCGAGCACGAGCAAAACCAAGGCGATGACGATTGTCTGGATTGTGCGCTTGAACAAGAGTGCCCCCTCAACCGGCGACCGGCATGGCGGTCGATCCGGGACAGATATTCTTCTCATGTCCCGATTTCAAATGATGGCGGTCTTACTGTACCGTCTGGACGGTCTTGTCAATTCCACATAGGCTAATGTAAGGGGAGGCGCCGATGAAAACCCGCAGAGCAAATTCCCGCGACAAGATCCTCGCCGCCGCCGCCGAGGTGGCGCGGGAAACCGGTCCCGGCAGCCTGTCGCTCGACGCCGTCGCCAGCCGCGCCGGCGTGTCGAAGGGTGGCCTGCTCTACAATTTCCCGACCAAGGCAAAACTGATGCAGGGCCTGGTGGAGGACTATCTGCGCGAATTCGAGCAAGCGCTGGAGTCCCGCGCGGCCGACAATGGCGGCGAAAGCCGGCTTGCGGCCTATGTCAGGCTTTCGGCCGATGACTGCGAGGAGCCGAAACCCTCGGCATCCTGGATCTTTTCGGCAATCGCCGAGGATCCCGATTTCATGACGCCGATAAAAACCTTCAAGCAGCAGTTGTTCGAGCGGCTGAAGGATGAGACGCCCGATATCAAGGCGCTGCTGGTCTGCTTTCTCGCCATAGAAGGGCTTCGCAGCATGAATCTCTTCGATTCCGACGTGCTCTCGCAGGACGAGCGCCGGCTGCTGGTGGCGTCGCTGCTGGAGATTGCAAAATGAGTTGCCGCGCCTGCTGAGGTTGGGCTCGGGTTCAACCGAATGCAACCGCCGGTCGAAATCGTCATACCAGCTTCATCGTCCGGACATAGCGTCTTCCCGTCTTTTGTGCATTGCAAACGCGACGAAGTTCATCCCGCTCTGGGTGAAGATCACCGTTGCGCTGGCGCTCGGCCTCGGCACGATGGTAGGCTGGAAGCGCATCGTCGTTACGGTCGGCGAGAAGATCGGCAAGCGTCACCTGACCTATGGCCAGGGTGCCGCCGCCGAACTCGTCGCCATGGTGACCATCGGCATGGCCGACCGGCTGGGCCTGCCGGTGTCGACGACGCATGTGCTGTCTTCCGGCGTCGCCAGCACGATGGCCGCGAACGGTTCGGGCCTGCAGTGGTCGACGGTGCGCAACCTGCTGCTTGCCTGGGTGCTGACGCTGCCATGCTCGATTGCGCTCGCCTTCGTGCTTTTCATTGTCTTCCGCCAGGTGTTCTGAGCGAAACGTAACAGTCGTTACAAAGTTAAAGGCAGCGCCGGAGGGACGCTGCCTTTAACTTGTTCAGAGCAATCCTACCGAGGCTGAAGGCCTGGTTTAGGTGGGATCTTCGCGGTGCAGATCGTGGATGGCGACGCCCTCGACATCGGTCGGCAGGGTCAGCCACTGGCGATGGCGCAGCGTGCGCTGCGTGTCCTCCAGGCCCATCTCCCAATGCTCGCGCATCGAGGTGCCGGAGAATTCGTAATCCTTTGCGTGCCCCTCGTAGCCCTTGTGCTGGTAGATGAGGTGGACGATGTTGACGACGCCGGCATCCGAATAATCGGCGATCAGCTCTTTCTCGCCGTCCTTCAGCAGTTCGGGAGGAACGCGATTCAGCGCATCGAGCAGCTTCATCTTCAGCGCGTGAATGCGCTGGAAATTGTCGGTGTTCTGGCGCGTGCGGCTGGAATACATGATGTCCTTGTGGCGCGACAGCACGTCAGCCATGCCGCGCGGCAAGGTGCCGCGCGCGCTGAACAGGTCGACCTGAAACACCAGCGATGAGCGGTCCTCTTCCTGGTCGAGCAGATATTGCAGCGGCGTGTTGGAGACGATGCCACCGTCCCAGTAGTACTCGCCGTCGATGCGGACCGATGGGAAGGCCGGCGGCAGCGCGCCGCTGGCCATGATGTGCTCAGGGCCGATGCGCACATTGTCGGTGTCGAAATAGACGAAATTGCCGGTCCTGACATTGACCGCGCCGACGCTGAGCCGCTTCCTGCCGTCGTTCAGAATGTCGAAGTCGATCAGTCTTTCCAGCGTGTCCTTCAATTCCGCGGTGTCGTAGAAGCTGGTGGCGCCGTCGGCACCCGGCTGTTCGAACCAGGGATTGGGATTGCGCGGCTTGAAGAAGCCGGGCTGGCCCATGGCCATCGTCATCCACGAGGAGGTGCGGTTGCGGATGTCGCGGTAGATGTCGCCTTCGGGCGTAAAGGCCCAGATCTTGCGCCCCGAAATCGTCTGCCAGAATTGCTCGAGACGCTGCAGCCGGCGGCTCGGCTCATTGCCGGCGATGATCGACGCGTTGATGGCGCCGATCGACACGCCGGACAGCCAACTCGGCTCGCAGCCGGCTTCGGCCAGCGCCTGATAGACGCCGGCCTGATAGGCGCCGAGCGCGCCGCCGCCCTGCAACACCAGCGCGATGCGGTCATATTGCGCCGTGATTTCCGCAATGGTGGCGGCGGGCGCGTTGTTGTGGGTGCGTTCAAGCACGAGCCTTCTCCGGCTGGGTTGTGCTGGTCCCGGAGTGGCCGTGGCCGGCGAGGTAATCGTGGACGACTTCGCCCAGCCCGAGCGTCAAATCGGTGGTGAAATGGACGGCGGACACGATATCGAGCACCGGCAGCTTTGCCACGTCGGCCATGACATGAGGCCTGAGGTCGAGCGCGGCAGGTGCGGTCCAAGCCTCTTTCAGCGTTATATCGGTGAGGTAATAGCGAACCAGCTCGCAGATACGCGGCGTGCCGTCGACATGCGGTATGATCTTGAGAAGGAAATTGGGCGCGGCAAGCGAGGCCAGCACTTGATCGTGGTCGGCCTCCCGGTGCTTGTAGCCCATCGTGCCGGTGGCGCACAGAACGCTGCCGTAGTGAAGGGTACCGACCACCACCTCGCCCTCATGCGCGATCTTGGGGCTGGCGAGCTTCTTCGGGAAACCCCAAAGCTCGCGGCCACCGGCGATCGGCGCGTCGTCGTCGAGATACATCGAATGGACATATCCGCCGTGTTGGCCCTTGTAACGCACCGGGATGACCTGGCCGGTCTCGGTATAGTCGCCGAAGCCGGTCGAATCCGGCATGCGGATGAATTCGTACTTGACCAGCGGCTCGTCGATCTCCAGCGGCGCCGGCACGACGGCTTCGAGCGCCTCGCGCGTCGTGCGGTAGGTGATGATGACGTATTCGCGGTCGAAGAAACGATAGGGACCGGGCGGGAAGGACGGGTTGGTGAGCGGCATCGCATAGGCGCGCTTCACGACATCGGCGATTTCCAAGTCTGTACCCCATTCATTCGGGATGACTGCGCGAACGCGCAGTCAAATTATGTTGCACGGCACCATGACAGTCCCGTGTCAGCCGGGCGACCATGGCCGCAAGGTCAATCGCGGACCGGGTTGGGCCGCAATCTGGCTGTAATCGCATCGACATATGGCTCTGGCATTGTCGTGCTGCAATGCACAAATATATGATCGTACCTCCCTCCCACTTCGCGCGAGATCCCCCATGGGTTTGCTGTCTTCGAAAAACGCCCTCGTCACTGGCTCGACCAGCGGTATCGGCCTGGCCATAGCCCGCGCCTTCGCTGCCGAGGGCGCCAACATCACCATCAACGGGCTGGGCGACGCAGTGGCAATCGAGCAGGAGCGCGCCGGTATCGAGAAGGATTTCGGCGTCAGGTGCCGCTATTCCGGCGCCAATATGATGGACGGCGCGGCGGTGAGCGCCATGGTGCGCGAGGCCGAGGAAGCCTTCGGCAGCCTCGACATCCTGGTCAACAATGCCGGCATCCAGCATGTCGCGCCGATCGAGGAGTTTCCCGACGACAAGTGGGAAGCCATCATCCGCATCAATTTGCTAGCGGCCTTCTATGCGATCAAGGCCGCGCTCCCCGGCATGAAGGCGCGCAAATGGGGCCGCATCATCAACACGGCTTCCGCGCATGCGCTGGTCGCCTCGCCTTTCAAATCGGCCTACGTCTCGGCCAAGCACGGCATAGCCGGCCTGACCAAGACGGTGGCGCTGGAAGCCGCGCAGGACGGCGTCACCGTCAATGCGATCGCTCCGGGCTATGTCTGGACGCCGCTGGTCGAGAAGCAGATTCCCGACACGATGAAGGCGCGCGGCATGACCGAGGAACAGGTCAAGCACGACGTGCTGCTCGCGGCACAGCCGACGAAGGAATTCGTCACCGTCGAGGAACTTGCCGCACTTGCGCTGTTCCTGTGCTCGGACGCGGCCAGGCAGATCACCGGCACGACCTTGCCGATGGATGGCGGCTGGACGGCGCAGTAAGGCGCTGCGCGTAGGGCGTAACGGTTTTTCATGGATCTGTGCAGGCGCGGCCGGCGTCGCGCCACGCAACACCGGTCGTCGACATTGCCAGGTTCAGCCTATTGCCGGCCGGATGCCGTAACGGCTATGCCTGCGCCGACAAGCGAAACGACGCGCGGATGAGCCAGGCATGAGCGAAATCAGGGTGGACCGTCTCACCAAGCGGTTCAACGACACGGTCGCGCTGGACGCCGTTTCGCTGGATTTCCCGGCAGGCACCTTCACCGCGCTGCTCGGGCCGTCGGGATGCGGCAAGACCACGATGCTGAGGCTGATCGCCGGCTTCGAGGCGCCCAGCGATGGCTGCGTGTTCTTCGGCGACGAACTGATGGCCGATCCGCAACGGCAGGTAGCGCCAGAAGTACGCGGCATCGGCGTCGTCTTCCAGTCCTACGCGCTCTGGCCGCACATGGACGTGGCCGCAAACGTCGCCTATCCGCTGAAAGCCAGGCATGTCAAAGCTGGCGAGATTGCCGGCCGTGTCGGCGCGGTGCTCGATATCGTCGGGCTCGCCGGTTTTGCGGGCCGCCGCATCGAGGAGTTGTCTGGCGGCCAGCGCCAGCGGGTGGCACTGGCGCGCTGCCTGGTAGCCGACGCCAGGATCATCCTGTTCGACGAACCACTAGCCAATCTCGACATGCATCTGCGCGCCTCGATGGTCGAAGCGTTTCGCGATATCCATCGCCGCACCGGCGCCACCATCGTCTACGTCACCCACGACCAGGCCGAAGCCCTGGCGCTGGCCGATCGCGTCGCCATCATGAGCCAAGGCAAGGTGCTGCAAGTGGCTCCGCCGCAGGAAGTCTATCGCGCGCCCGCCGACACCATTGTCGCCGGCTTCGTCGGGCGTGGCAGCGTCGTCACGGCGACGGCGGTCGATCATGATGCAACGAGCGCGAGGATCGACATTGCGGGACATCGGGTCATCGCGCGAAGCGCCGGGGGTGATGCCGGCGCGGTCAAGGTCCTGCTGCGGCCGGAAGCACTGCGGCTGGCCGCCGAAGGCCTGCCGGCAACGGTGCTCGACAGCATCTATCGCGGTCCGGTCCATGAGGTCAGGCTGGCATTACCGGTTTCGAGGCAGGAATTGCTGATCGACAGCGCCGATGCGCTGGCGATCGGCCAGCAGGTGCATGTGGCGGTTTCGGACGCCTGGGTGATCCCGGGCGCCTGATTCCCGGAATTTGCTTTTTCGCAATTCCGGACGGAAAACCGCAAAACACTTTTCCTGGAATTGCTCTACCTCCAGGGCAAAACGCCTGCCGGAAGCCGGCGCCCGAACCGGTCCAGCACCAGCAGCAAGGCGATGACGACGGCGATCGTCGACACGGCGATCGCCGAAGCCTGCGTGCCCAGTCCGGCCTCCTCGAGGCTGAACAGCACGACGCCCAGCGTCTCGTTGCCGCTCGACCAGAGCAAGGCCGAGACCGTCAGCTCGTTGAAGGCGCCCATGAAGACGAGCAGCCCGCCGGCCACCGCCGCCGGCGCGGCGAGCGGCGCGGCAATCGTTGCCAGCCGGCGAAGCGGGCCGGCCCCGGAGACCGCGGCCGCCTCGTCGAGATCGCGTGAAATCTGCCCGACGGCGGTCGCCACCGGCTTCAAGGCAAGGGTGAAAAACCGCATCGCGTAGGCGATGACGATGATCGATGCCGTCGCATAGAGGCTGCCAATCAGCGGCAGCGGGCGCAGGAACAGCAGGATGCAGGCGATGGCAAGGACGACGCCGGGAACCGCATAGGGCAGGTCGACGATGCCACCAAGGAGGCGCTGCCAGCGCCGGCCGAAACGGTCGAGCACGACGCTGACCGGAATAACGCCGATCGCCAGGATCAGCGCCGCGCTGCCGGCAAAGAGAGCGGAATTGCGGAAAGCGCGGACGGTCGAGGCCTGCCGGACCAGCACTTCCGCATAGTTGGAGGCGGTGATGGTGCGCAAGCTGAGCGGCACACCGAAGGAGGGGATGAGCGAGGTCGTCAAAAGCGCGCAAGCCGGGAGGACGAGGATGGCGCCGATCACCAGCCAGGCGAGCCCCGCTAGCGGCAGGCGCCAGGCGCCGAGTTCGAAACGCGCCGGGGTGCCGCCGGTAAAACGATGGGGCGCACCGCGCAAGGCCAGCGACTGGTAGGCGACTCCGGCCAGCGCCAGAACGCCGACCAGCACCGACAGCGCCGCGATCTGCGGCAGCACGCCGGGACCGAAGCTCGACAGATCCTGATAAATCAGCGTCGGCAGCGTCAAATAGTTGACCGGCATTCCGAGCAGGGCCGGGATGCCGAAATTGCCGACGCCGGAGACGAATGCGAGCGCGGCCGCGGCGACGACATACGGTCGCACGACCGGCAGTGCGATCGATCGCAGCGCGTAAAGCGGTGTGGCGCCCGAGGCCCTGGCGGCCTCGATGAGATCGCGGGGCACCCGGGAAAGCCCTGCCCGCAGCGTGATGAACACGATCGGCGCGTGCTGGACGGCGTAAAGCAGGATGATGCCGTTGCGGCCAAGCATCGGATTGGGAGTTCCCGGTGGCGGCGCCACGCCAACCATGCCGAGCAGCGTGCTGGACGGGCCGAACAGATGCAGCCACGACAGCGCCGTGACCTGCGGCGCGATCATCAACGGCAGCAGCAACAGGAAGCCGAGCGCCTTGCGCCCGGGCAGGTCGGTCATGGTCACCGCGACGGCGAACGGGCCACCGAGACAGACGGCAAACACGGCGCCGAAGAAGGCGGTGTCCAGCGTGTGTCCCATCGCCCGCAAGGCGGCCGGCCTGGCGAGGCGATCGGCGAAGGCGCCGAAGTCGAGTTCGCCACCCGGCGCGACGGCCGCGATGACAAGCCTCGCCATCGGCAGCAGGCTGAGCAGAGCGATCACCAGCAGAACGGCCAGCGCCGACACGCGAAAGCCTGATGTCGCTCGCCCGGAGATGTACCGGCGACTTGCCGGCGCCGATACAGGCCGCCCGGGCAGGATATGCTGCGCGGATGACATTGCTGGCTGCCGGGCCGGCCTACTGGCTCATCACGGCGCCGAACTTCTCCTTGTTGGCGGCATCTGTGGCAAGTGCGGCGGCCGCATCGTAGCCCAGCACCTTGATCGAAGCGCGATCGGGATAGCCGGCCGGCAAGGCGACATCGGCGCGCGCCGGGATGTAGCCCATCTTGGCGGCGACTTCCTGTCCGTCCTTCGACAGCAGGAAATCGACGAAGGCCTTGGCGGCCTCGGTGTCCTTGGCCGTCGACAGGATGGCCACCGGCTCGGTGACGGCCGAAACGCCTTCCTTTGGGAAGACGAACTCGACCGGAGCGCCCTTGGCCTTCTCGCGGATCGGCATGTAGTCGACGATCATGCCGAACAGCTTGTCGCCGCCGCTGACGGCCTTCAGTACGTCGCCATTGCCGCCGCTCGCCTGGGCGCCGTTCTTGGCCAGCGCGCCGTAATAGTCCCAGCCTTGCGGCAGATTGCCGGTCAGCGTCACAGCATGGATCATCGCCGCACCCGAGGTCAGCGGGCTCGGCATGGCGACGAGGCCTTTTGCTTCCGGCTTCGTCAGATCTTCCCAGCTCGTCGGCACGAAGGGCGCCTTGGTGTTGTAGACGATGCCGGTGGTGATCAGCTTGGTCGAGAAATAGGTCTTGCCCTTGTCGTAGAGGGCGGCGTCGATGCCGGAGACGTCGGCGCCGGGATAGGCGAGCAGGCGGCCTTCCTTCTTCAGCCCTTCCATGCTCACGACATCAGCGATCAGAAGCACGTCGGCCTGCGGCTGGCCGGCTTCGATCTCGGCGCGCAGCTTGGCCAGGATTTTCGGCGTTCCATCACGCACCCACTCGACCTTGATGCCGGGGTTCTTGGCCATGAAGGCATCGACGGTCTGCCGGGCGTCGGTGTTGGGCTGGCTGGTGTAGAGCACGAACTTGCCATCGGCAGCCGAAGCGCCTGTGGTGACGGCCGATGCCAGCATCATGGCGGCGAAAATGATCTTGTGCATGGAAAGCTCCAAAGAACGAGAGAACCGGCCCGCGGGCGCCGGCTAAAGGCACACCCGTATCGCTGCAGGATAACTGTATTGTGACGGCATTGGGGAATGAAGGCACAGCCGGCACCAGCTGCTGCTCTTTCTTGACAAAGGCCGAGGATCGTTCCAGCATTATGGCAAGGGGTTCATCGCGATGACCCCGTGAGGCGTCAGCCCAACGATCGCGTCCAAGCTCTCTTTTCCTGGAGGTGGACGCCATGCCGTCAACAACCGCAATCACCGTAGCGCAGCTCTCCCGTCTCGTCGGCTTGCCCGATGCGCCCGATCTCGTCGACGTGCGCGTCGACGAAGATTTTGAAGCCGATCCGCGTCTGCTGCCGGCGTCGTGCCGGCGCGATTTCAGAACCGTCTCGACCTGGGCGGCCGACTTCGCCGGGCGCCGGGTCGTCGTCATCTGTCAAAGAGGGCAAAAGCTCTCGCAAGGCGTCGCCGCATGGCTGCGCCATGAAGGCATCGCTGCGGAATCGCTGGAAGGCGGCTTCGAGGCCTGGGTCGCGGCCAAGGGGTCTCTCGTCAAGGCAGATGCAATACCGCCGCGCGACGACAAGGGCCGCACGGTGTGGGTGACGCGCGCGCGGCCCAAGGTCGACCGTATCGCCTGTCCGTGGCTGATCCGCCGCTTCGTCGATCCATCGGCCGTGTTCCTGTTCGTCGAACCGTCCGAGGTGCTGGCGGCCGGCGATCGCTTTTCGGCGGTTCCCTTCGACATAGACGACGTGTTCTGGAGCCATCGCGGCGAGCGCTGCACCTTCGACACCATGATGGAAGAGTTCGGACTGCGGTCGGAGGCGCTTGATCGCCTTGCCCTGATCGTGCGCGCCGCCGACACAGCGCGCCTCGATCTCGTGCCGCAGGCGTCGGGGTTCCTTGCCGCGTCGCTCGGCCTGTCGCGCATGTTCCGCGACGATCTCGAACAACTCGACGCCGGCATGCTGCTCTACGATGCGTTCTTCCGGTGGTGCCGCGACGCGACCGATGAAACGCATAACTGGCCGAGCGGGAGCAAGGCGCCATGAGCTCCCTTGCCGCGGACAACGACGCCGAGACCACGCAGCCCCCGGCCATGCCGACCTTCAAGCAGGCGGTGAGGCTGTGGGCGAAGATCGGCCTGCTGTCCTTCGGCGGGCCGGCCGGCCAGATCGCGCTGATGCACAAGGAGCTGGTCGAGGAGCGTCGCTGGATCGGCGAACAGCGGTTCCTGCATGCACTCAACTACTGCATGCTGCTGCCCGGTCCGGAGGCGCAACAGCTTGCCATCTATATCGGCTGGCTGCTGCACCGGACCCTCGGCGGCCTTGTCGCCGGCACCCTGTTCGTGCTGCCGGGCGCCATCGTCATGCTCGGCCTGAGCAGCTTCTACATGCTCTACAACGACGCGCCGGTCGTCGAGGCGCTGTTTTTCGGCGTCAAGGCCGCGGTGCTGGCCGTGGTCGTCGAGGCCGTCATCCGCATCGGCAAGCGGGCACTGAAGAACCGGGTGATGGTGGCGATCGCGGTCGCCGCCTTCCTCGCCATCTATGTGGTCAAATTGCCGTTTCCGCTCATCATCCTGGCAGCCGCGCTGACCGGCTGGATCGGCAACCGCCTTGCGCCGCTGCCGTTTTCCGGAGCGGCGCACGGCAAAGGTAACGCACCCGATATTCGGGGAGTGGTCGACCTGATGTTCGAGCGCGGCGAACTCGACCACACCAGGCCGACGAGATGGCATGCGCCGCGCACCATCGCCATCTGGCTGCCGATCTGGCTCGGGCCGGTGGCGCTGATCGCAGCTCTGACCGGCTCGAACAGCGTCTGGACGCAGCTCGGCAGCTTCTTCAGTGTCATGGCGGTCGTCACCTTCGGCGGCGCCTACGCGGTTCTCGCCTATGTCGCGCAGGCGGCCGTCACCTCTTTCGGCTGGCTCGCGCCCGGCGAAATGGTCGACGGCCTCGGTCTCGCCGAGACGACGCCGGGGCCGCTCATCCTGGTGCTGCAGTTCGTCGGCTTCGTGGCAGCATACCGGCACGCCGGTGCGATGAGCCCGCTCATCGCCGGATCGCTCGGATCGCTGCTGACGCTGTGGGTGACTTTCGTGCCATGCTTCTTCTGGATATTCCTCGGTGCGCCCTACATCGAGCAACTGCGGCAGAACAAGGCGCTCTCGGCGGCGCTCGGCGCCATCACCGCGGCCGTCGTCGGCGTGGTGATGAACCTTGCCTTGTGGTTCGCGCTGCATGTCGTCTTTGGTCAGGTGCGCAGCGTCGGCCTCGGTATGGAGGTCCCGGTGCTCTCGTCGCTGGACTGGCGTGCCGCACTTTTGGCGGCCGCGGCGATGGTCGCCATGCTCAGGCTGAAGATCGGCATGCTGCCGACGCTGGCCGGTTCGGCGCTGGCGGGGCTGGTGCTGCAGGCCGTGTGAAGCCTGGCCCGTGGTGGCGCCCCATCACCTTCGCCTCCTGTGATGTTTTCGATACGTTGCCACCGTGGTGGGAAGCATCGTTTCGAAAAATGCACGCCTCCCTGTTTACAACTGACATGTTAGTTTGATAGAACTGCCTGCAGATTGATATCTGGAGAGCATTCTGGTGGCTTCGCGCTTTGGTCTTTCGGTTGCGCTTGCAACGCCCTTTCATGTGTCCGGGCAGATCGCGGTTCCCGCCATGGTCGCGCAGGCCAAGGCTTGCCTTGGCGCCGGCTGCAGCAGTGCGACGCTGTTCGGCACCACCGGCGAGGGTGCTTCCCTGGGCACCGAAGAGCGGCGGACGGTCATCGAGGCCATGCTCGTCGCCGGCATCCCGGCGCATCAGCTGGTCGCCGGCGTGCTGGTCGATGCCGCCGAAGACGCGGCCGAACAGGCACGCCACGCCCTGCAGCGCGGCGCCCGCAACATCCTTCTGGCACCGCCAAGCTATTTCAAGAATGTCGGCGACGACGGCCTGTTCGGCTGGTTCTCAGCCGTCTTCGCGGCGCTCGGTCCGCTCGCTCGGGGTGTGCTGCTCTACAACATCCCCTCGGTCACCGCGGTGAAGTTGTCGCTCAGCCTGATCGGCCGACTGCGCACCGCCTTTCCGGCCGTGGTCGCCGGGGTCAAGGACTCGGGCGGCGACTGGAGCTACAGCGAGGCGCTGCTTGCCACCCATGGCGATCTGGTGATCCTGATCGGCGACGAGCGGCATCTGGCGAGAAGCGTGCGCCAGGGTGGACAGGGCGCCATTTCCGGCATGGCCAATTTCGTCACCGGCGAAATCCGCGCCATGGCGGTGGACGGCCGCGATGATGCCCGCGTCGAGAATTTCGTGCTCGAACTGCTCAAATATCCGGTCACGCCGGCGGTGAAGGTGATGGTGGCGCGCAAGACCGGCGACGAAGGCTGGCTGGCGGTCCGCCCACCGCTGGAGCCGATCAGCGCGCAGGGACGGCAGCAACTGGCCGCCGCCTATGACCGGCTGTTTGCGACAGAGCCGGTCTGACCGGCAAGGAAGTGCTGAATGGACGACAGCAGCGAACCGGCAACCCTGAGGGAAAAGGCCTATGCCAGCTTCACGCGGCATCTCCTGGCGCGTGACCTCAGGCCAGGCCAGTTCGTGTCGCAGCGCGAGCTGGTCGCCTTCACGGGGCTGCCGCTTGGCGCCATCCGCGAGATCGTGCCCCGGCTCGAGGCCGAGGGGCTGCTGACCACCATTCCTCAGCGCGGCATGCAGATCGCGCATATCGACATCAACCTGATCCGCGAAGCCTTCCAGTTCCGTCTGTTCATGGAACGCGAAGCGGTGGCGCTGTTCACGGTCAACGCTGCCGATGCCGAACTCGCCCGGCTCAGGCGCGAGCACGAGGAGATGCTGGCGCACGCTTTGGCACAGGCAGCGACGCCGGAGATGGAAGCAAAAGCGCAGACCATCGACTGGGCGATGCACGACACCTTCATCGACGCGCTCGACAACGAGATCATCGCCAAGGCCTATCTGGTCAATTCGGTGAAGATCCGGCTGATCCACCAGGAGCGTTTCCGCATCGACGGCCGCGTCGTGCCGGTCATGCGCGAGCATCTGACGGTGATCGAAGCCATGGAAAGCCGCAATCCGCAGAAGGCGGTCGAGGCGATCAGCCTGCATATCGACAATGCACGCCGGCTGGCGCTGCAAATCTGAGGAAGCATGAGCCGCGCCGCAACCGCTGCGCAACCCACAAACGACAGCAACCGGGAGGAAGAAATGTCGTCCAATCTGTTCAACCCAACCAGGAGGCAACTCCTCCAGGGAACCGCGGCTCTCGCCGCCGCCGGCCTTGCCGGCCTGCGCCCGGCCTTTGCCGCCGGCGTCGACTGGAAGCGCTTTGCCGGCACGACGCTCGACGTCAACCTGGTGAAGAGCCCGCGCAGCGACACGCTGATAAAGTATCTCGCCGAGTTCGAGGAACTGACCGGCATCAAGGTCAATGCCGAGGCGACACCCGAACAGCAGCAGCGCCAGAAGACGGTGATCGAGCTCAGCTCCGGCAGACCGAGTTTCGATGTCGTGCATCTGAGCTACCATGTGCAAAAGCGTCAATTCGAGAAAGGCGGCTGGCTGGCTGACATCTCCGGTTATCTCACCGATGCCACGCTCACCGATCCGGCGCTGGTCGAAACCGACTTCGCCGATGCCGGCATGCTCTTTGCCAAGGACGGGCAGGGCGTGCTGCGCTCGCTGCCATTCTCGGTCGACTATTGGATCGTCTACTGGAACAAGGAATTGTTCGAGGCCAAGGGCCTTAAATACCCTGAAACGTTCGAGCAATTGGTGGCCGCCGCCGAAGCGTTGACCGATCCGTCGACCAACACCTACGGTTTCGTCGCCCGCGGCCTCAAGAACGCCAACACGCCGGTGTGGACCTCGCTGATGCTCGGCTACGACATGACGCCGCTCGACGACAAGGGAAAGTTGCGCACGACGTCCCCTGAGGCGATCGAGGCCGCCAGCCTCTACCAGAGGCTGATGACCAAGTCCGCACCTCCGGGCGTCACCGGCTTCAACTGGGCCGAAGCGCAGTCCGCCTTCCTGCAGGGCAAGATTGGCATGTGGTTCGACGGCGTCGGCTTTGCCCCGCCGATGGAGAATCCGGAAAAGTCGCGGGTGGTCGGCAAGGTCGGCTATGGCGTCATGCCCAAGGGTCCCAAGGCGCACGCCGCGGGCACGTTCGGCGACGGCCTCGGCGTGACGGCCGCCAGCGAGAAGAAGGAAGCAGCCTATCTGTTCTGTCAGTGGGCGATCTCCCCCGCCATGGGCGCGCGCCTGCTGCAGGCAGGTGCTGGCGTGCCGTTCCGCAAGTCGGTGCTTGAAGATCCCAAGGTGCGCGAAGGCGTCACCATGCCGGCGAGCTGGCTCGATGCCGTGGTCGGCTCCGGCAATGTCAGCCGGCTGTCGCTGCCGGTCATCATCCCGGTCACCGAGTTCCGCGACATCTATGGGGTGGCGCTGACCAATTTGATCGCCGGCGCCGATCCCGCCGAGGAGCTGAAGAAGGCCACCGAGCAATTCCAGCCGGTTCTCGACAGGAGCGAGCAAGGCTGATGTCCGCCACCACCCCAGAACGCACCGGGGTGACGATTGAAGCCATCGAAGGGAGCCAGACAATACGGCTGGCTCCCAACTACTGGCCCTTCGTCGTTCCGGCGCTCGTCGTCGTCGGCGCAGTGATCGTCTTTCCCTGGGCCTTCACGCTGTGGATGAGCGTCAACAGCTGGACGCTCGGCCAGGCGCGAAGCTTTGCCGGGATGGAGAACTATCTGCGCCTGGCCAGCGACCCGCGCTTCTGGGAATCGCTTCTTCATACGTTGAGCTACACCTTCCTTTCGGTTATCGCGCCGATGTTTCTCGGCACTGTCGCGGCCCTGATCTTCGATGCGAAATTTCCGCTGCGCGGCCTGCTCCGCGGCGTCTTCGTGATGCCGATGATGGCAACGCCGGTTGCCGTGGCGCTGGTCTGGACCATGATGTTCCATCCGCAGCTCGGGGTGCTCAACTACCTTCTGTCACTGGTCGGCATCCCGGCCCAGGAATGGATATTCAATGCCAAGAGCGTCATCCCTTCGCTGGTCGCGGTGGAGACCTGGCAGTGGACGCCGCTGGTGATGCTGATCGTGCTGGGCGGCTTGGCGTCCGTGCCGCGCGAGCCGTTCGAAAGCGCCGAGATCGACGGCGCCAATGCTTGGCAGCAGTTCCGCTACCTGACGCTCCCGATGATCGCGCCGTTCCTGATGATCGCGATGATCATCCGCACGATCGATGCGCTGAAGAGCTTCGACATCATCTACGCGATGACGCAAGGCGGGCCGGGCACGGCGTCGGAGACCATCAACATCTATCTCTACAATACCGCCTTTTCCTACTACGACATCGGCTACGGCTCGGCCATGGCCGTGGTGTTCTTCGTCGTCATCGTGGCGCTGTCCTTCATACTTTTGATGCTGCGCCAGCGTTCGCAATGGATCGATGTGGAGGGCAAATAGATGACGTCACGGCTGCTCAACCAGATTGGGCTGTTCTTCGCGGCCCTGGTCTTCGTCTCGCCGGCGATCCTGTTCTTCCTCTGGATGATCTCGCTGTCGCTGAAGTTCGAGATCGACAACGGCGCCTATCCGCCGATCCTGATCCCCGAACATCTCGCCTGGTCGAACTATGCAAAGGTATTCGAGGAGAACAATTTTCTGCTCTATTTCTGGAATTCGGTCCTGGTGACCGGCACGGCGACGCTGCTGGCGTTGCTGATCGGCGTGCCTGCCGGCTACGGCATCGCGCGGCTCAAGGCCGAACGGTCGGCGGTCGTCATCATGATCGCCCGCATGACGCCGGGGCTTTCCTATCTCATCCCGCTATTCCTGCTGTTCCAGTGGATCGGGATTCTCGGCACGCTCTGGCCGCAGATCATCATCCATCTGGTGGTGACGGTGCCGATCGTGGTCTGGGTGATGATCGGCTATTTCGAGACCACGCCGATGGAGCTGGAAGAAGCGGCCAACATCGATGGCGCCAGCTCCTGGCAGGTGTTCCGGCTGGTCGCTTTGCCGATCGCCAGGCCGGGCATCGTCGTCGCCTTCATCCTGTCCATCATATTCTCGTGGAACAATTTCGTCTTCGGCATCGTGCTCGCCAGCCGCGAGACGCGCACGCTGCCGGTCGCCGTCTACAACATGCTTTCCTACGAGCAGGTGAGCTGGGGGCCGCTGGCCGCCGCCGCGCTGGTGGTGACGCTGCCGGTGCTGGTGCTGACCATGTTCGCGCAAAGGCAGATCGTCGCGGGGCTGACCGCCGGCGCCGTCAAGGGCGGCTGAGGTGCGGCCCGAGCGGACATTACTTTTTTCTGGAGGAATCCAATGGCATCGGTAACCATCAACAATGTGCAGAAGGCATTTGGGGCCACCCGGATCATCCACGACGTCAGCGTCGATATCGCCGATGGCGAGTTCGTCATCCTGGTCGGGCCGTCGGGCTGCGGAAAATCGACGCTGCTGCGCATGATCGCCGGGCTCGAGACGATCTCGGGCGGCAAGATCGCTATCGGCGAGCGCACCGTCAACAATCTCAGGGCGCGCGACCGCAACATCGCCATGGTGTTCCAGAACTACGCGCTCTATCCTCACATGACGGTGGCCGACAATATGGGCTTTGCGCTCAAGATCAAGAAAGCCGATCCGGCCGACACCGCCGGCCGTGTCAAAAGGGCCGCAAATATCCTTGGCCTGGAGAAGTTGCTGGATCGTTTTCCGCGCCAGCTTTCCGGCGGCCAGCGCCAGCGCGTCGCCATGGGCCGCGCCATCGTGCGCGACCCGCAGGTCTTTTTGTTCGACGAGCCACTCTCCAATCTCGACGCCAAGCTGCGCGTCCAGATGCGCGGCGAGATCAAGGCGCTGCACCAGCGGCTGGGCACTACCACCATCTACGTCACGCATGACCAGATCGAGGCGATGACCATGGCCGACAAGATCGTTGTGCTGCATGACGGTCTGGTCGAGCAGATCGGCGCGCCGCTCGACCTCTACGATCGTCCGGCCAATCTGTTCGTCGCCGGCTTCATCGGCTCGCCGTCGATGAACTTCATTGCAGGCCGCATCGAGGAAGGCATCTTCCGCAGCAATGGCGGACTGACCCTGCCGCTGCCGGAAGGCATCCACCCGGCGCACGCCACAGGCGGCGAACTCATCTACGGCATTCGTCCCGAACATATCCGTGCAACAGCCCAGGGCATCTCCGGCACGGTCACGCTTCTGGAAGCGACCGGTTCGGAGATCTTCGCCAAGGTCGACTGCGCCGGCGAGGAGATCTCCTGCCTGTTCCGCGAGCGGCTGGCGCTGAAGCAGGGCGAGACGGTGCGGATCGAGGTCGACCGTGCCTGCGCGCATCTGTTCGATGCCAAGACCGGGCGGCGGTTGTGATTGGGTCGGGCGATGCCCGCGCCGATAGCCACGCCTGCGTCGGTTCACCTTTGCGTTGGCACTGCTCCCAAGCGACATGAGGTTCGGCTTCGTCGCGGGCCGAACTACGACGGGACGGACTACGACGGGACGGACGGCAAGTTCCGAAGCCGCAAGCCGCTTCAGATGTTCTCCGGGGTATAAAGCTCAAAGGGTATCACTGAGGTGAAATTGACCGGATCGCTGCCGGCCGAAACAGCTCCGACCATGCCGCTCACGGCCGCCTTAGCAAGCTGCTTTAGGGGGTGCGCAATGGCAAGCGTCAGGGTTCCGTCGAGCAGAGCGCCACGCGTGGTGTCCATAAGCTCATATCCCACCACTATCAGCTTGCCGGCCCGGCCGCTTCCCCGTAATGCTGCCAGCGCACCGCTGATACCGCCGCCGGCAACGTAAAGGCCGGCGAGATCAGGATGCTTGCTCAATAGACTTTCTGTCATTTCGTGCGCTACCGCAGACGACTCGAATGTCGGCAATGGCTCCAGCAAGACAAATTCAGGTGCATGCTCGCGAAAGTACGAGCGGAAGCCGGTTTCGTTCATCTCCTGATTCCGATAGCGGTGATTTCCCATCAGGATGCCGAGCTTGCCCGGGGCCGGGCACATCTTGGCGAATGCCCATGCGGCGGTCCGGCCGACCTTCCAGTTGTCGAGGCCGATGTAGTGGACTTGTCCAGTCGCCGCCAGCTGTGAAATCAGGGCGAATACCTGCACTCCACTGGATTGAATTGTCTCGACCGCCTGCATGACCGTTGGATGCACGGCCGTCGTCAGACAGATCGCCTGGCAGGTTTCAGCGAGGGCGAGCGCACGCGCCGCGGTGTTTTCGGGCGACAGGTCCTCGAGATGCTCGATCTTCAGTTCAATGTCCGCGTCTGCGCTCGCAGCGGCCGCGCTCAAGGCTTGTGCGAGAAGTTTATAAAACGGCCGGTGCGGCTGAAGCAGAAGCGCACCGAAATGAAATTTTGGCTGGACGGCTGCGTTGCGCGACTGGATGGCGCCGAGCCCATAGAAACTTATTTGTTCGGCCGCGGCACGCACCTTTTCCCGGGTCGGCTCGCGAACGCCTTCGGCCCCGGAGAGCACGCGGTTCACGGTGGCAACGGAGACGCCGGCCACCTCCGCCAGATCGCGAATTGTTGGTCTGGCTATCAAGACTGACCCCCTGATGACTTTTGTATCATCCCTGCATTGCCTTGATACATTTGAGACAATCTTATTTGACAGCCATTATCGACGCTTGCTTTGTTCCGCGTCAATGCCCCTTATTTCGAAGGCATAACGAACAGACCTGCAACAGCAACTGTTGGTTATGGGAGGAGTACCGAACAGATCGGCATGGCGCCAAAGGCGCCAAAAATCACCGGGCACGCCCGCGTGGTCGCCACTTTCTGTTGTCGGATCGCCACCAAGCCAAAAGAGAGAATTGCAATGGACGATCTCAAATACGGTACGCGTAACAAGCGGGGCGACTGGAAGCCGAACGGGCGTATCGAGGCCGTGCCGTTGTGGAACTGGCCACCGAAGCTGCCGAAGATCCTGGCATGGCTGCCCGGCTATATCTGGCCATGGAATGCCTTCCACATGGCCACTGCCCTCATCTACTGGTTCTATGTCGTCCCCGACGTCGAGACAATGAAAACGATCAGCTGGGGCTGGGCGCTGTGGCTCTACGCCGTCAACGCCGCGGCGATCCTGGTCTTCTACGGCATATTCGAGCTGCGCTACTACATCAAGCGCGCCCAGCAGACGCGGTTCAAATACAACCACAAATTCCCCGGCGATGCGCCTTCGGACGTCTTCTGGTTCCAGAGCCAGAACCTCGACAACTTCCTGCGCTCGTTCTTCATCACCATTCCGTTGTGGACCGTGGTCGAAGTCATCTTCCTGTGGTGCTTTGCCAAGGGCTACGTGCCGTGGGTCGGCTGGCAGGACCACCCGGTCTATCTCGCGGCACTGGTGCTGGTCGCGCCGGCCATCCACGAAGTCCACTTCTTCTTCATCCACCGCCTGATCCACTGGGGGCCGCTCTATCGCTGGATCCATTCGGTCCACCACAATTCGATCAACCCGTCGCCCTGGTCGTCACTGTCGATGCATCCGGTGGAAGGGTTCCTCTATCACGCGGTCGCCTTCTGGCACCTTGTCATCCCGTCCAATCCGATTGTCGCGCTGTTCCAGCTGCATGTCGCCGGCTTCGGCGCCGTCAATGGTCATCTCGGCTTCGACAAGCTGGAGGTGACCGAGGACACGGCCATCAACAGCCACGCCTACACGCATTACCTGCACCACAAATACTTCGAGGTGAACTACGGCGGCGACGGGCTGATCCCGCTCGATCGGTGGTTCGGCACCTGGCACGACGGCACCAGAGAGGGCGACGCCATGATGGACGCCCGCTTCCAGAAGAAGAGGGAGCGCATGAACGCCAGGGCGTGAGCAACGCCCGGGCGAACCATCGATCACGGCGCGTAACCGGGAGAGTCGTGCGCGCGGAGATGAATTCACTGTTTTTGTAAACCCGTCTGAAGACGGCAACTGGGAGGAAATGAAATGAACCATATCACGAAGCTTTTGACGGCGATGATGACGGCCGCCGTGGTGGCGACGTCAGCCACGGCTGCAATGGCCGATGGGGCGAAGATCTTCGTCATCGGCGGCAAGGCGGACGACCCGTTCTGGTCGAAGGTCAAGAAGGGCGCCGACGACGCCGGCAAGGTCGCCGAACTGACGGGCGGCTCTGTGACCTGGCTCGGCCCGCAGAATTACGACAATCTCGGCCCGGATGCCGCCAAGCTGATCCGCACCGCGCTCAGCCAGAAGCCGAGCGCCATCGTCGGCCCGGACTGGGTGCCCGAGGCCATGGATGACGCCTTCAAGGAAGTCGTTGCCGCGGGCGTACCCCTCATCATCTACAATTCCGGCGGCATGGATGCAGCCAAGCGGCTCGGCGCCATGAACTATGTCGGCAACGAAGAATACGCGGCCGGTCTCGGCGGTGGCGAATATTTCGGCAGCCATGGCGCCAAGAACGTGCTTTGCGTCAACACCTTGCCGGGCTCCACCAACACGGAAGACCGCTGCAAGGGCATCGCCGACGCCATCGCCAAGAGCGGCGGCAAATCCACCCAGTTGCCGCTGCCCTCATCCAGCTTCGGCAACCCGACCGCGGTCGCCGAGGCGATCAAGGCCGCCGTGCTGAAAGACAACACCCTCGACGGTCTCATCACAATCAGCGCCGGGGACGCCAACAGTGCGGCCAACGCGATCAGCCAGGCCAATGTCGGCGACAAGGTCAAGCTCGCTTCGTTCGACATGGACGAGACCGGCCTGCAGCGTATCAAGGATGGCACGCAGATGTTCTCGATCGACCAGCAGCCCTATCTGCAGGGCTATCTTGCGGTGTCGCTGCTCAACGGCTTCGTCAACTATGGGCTCGACCTGCCGACGAAACCGGTGCTGACCGGACCGGGGATCGTCGACGCAGCCAATGTCGAGGCGACGTTGGCTGGTGCTGCGGCAGGCGCCCGCTAGCGTCGCAGACCGAGTGTCCGGCCCATCCAAGGGCCGGACATCACCGGCCCAGCGCCGCCGACGAAAGGCGGCGCCAGGCTCCCCTTTGTTCAAGCCAGGGACACTTCGATGACATCCCAAGCCCATGACCAACCCGCCGTGGTAGCGACTGCGCCGCCCGCCCCGCATTCCTCAATGCCCTCGATCGGCAGCCTTGTGCGGCGCCCTGAGGTCGGCTCGCTGATCGGCATGATCGCCGTGCTGGTCTTCTTCTCGATCTTCGGTGGTGCCAATTTCATGTCGGCCGGCGGTTCCGCCAGTTGGCTCAACGTCGCCTCGGAACTCGGTATCATCGCACTCCCCGTGGGGCTATTGATGATCGCTGGACACCTCGATCTCTCCGTCGGGTCGATGATCCCGGCCAGCTCGATGACAATTGCCATCATCTCGGGCCACTACGACTTGCCGATCATTGTCGGCATCCTTGCGGCGCTGAGCCTTGGGCTGGCCGTCGGCTTCATCAGCGGGGTCTTGGTGATCCGCACCAAAGTGCCGTCCTTCGTCGTCACCCTGGCAACGCTGTTCGCGCTGGCCGGCCTGACGCTCGGCCTTTCGATCATCCTGTCCGGCAGCACGAGTGTCGCGCTAAAGAGTGGACCGGTCGCCAAGCTTGTGTTCGGCGACTATCTCGGCGGCAAGTTTCAGGTGACCCTGTTCTGGTGGATCGCCATCGTCCTTATCGTCGGCTTCATCCTGAATTTCTCGCGTTTCGGCAACTGGATCCTGGCCATGGGTGGCGACGCCGTCAGCGCCCGCAATGCCGGCATCCCGACCGACCGGGTAACCATCGCGCTGTTCATGAGCAGCGGCCTGTGTGCAGCCTTTGTCGGCATGTCGCAGGCGATCCTCTACAACAGCGCCCAGGTGGCGGCCGGGCAGTCATTCATCTTCAACTCGATCATCGCGGTGGTCATCGGCGGCGTGCTGCTCACTGGCGGCTACGGTTCAGTGGTCGGCATCGTGCTGGGCACGCTGACCTTCGCTATCGTCAACCAGGGTATCTTCTACACCGGCTTCGACGCCAACTGGGCGAGCCTGATCATCGGCGTCCTGCTGCTCGCCGCCGTGCTGATGAACAACACGTTCCGCACCATGGCGTTGACCTACTCGCCACGCGCCAAACCGAGGGCCCGCTCATGACCACGCCCCTGCTCAGGCTGACCGGAATCAACAAGTCGTTCGGTCCGATCGATGTTCTCCACGACATTTCGCTCGAGGTTAACAGAGGCGAGGTGCTGTGCCTGCTCGGCGACAATGGCGCGGGAAAATCCACGCTGATCAAGATCCTCTCCGGCGTCCACAAGCCGACATCGGGCAGGATGGAAATGGACGGCAAATCCGTCGAATTCGGCAGCCCGCGCGATGCCAGCGACCATGGCATCGCGACGGTCCACCAGTTCGGCGGGACGTTCCCGCTGATGAGCATCGGCCGCTCCTTCTTCGTCGGCGCCGAGCCGACACGGCGCTGGGGGCCGCTCACCATCTACGACCGCAAACGGGCCAACGAGATCGCCGTCACCGAGATGCGCCAGCTCGGCATCACCCGCATCGATGACGGCGATCGCCTCGTCGGCGGACTGTCCGGGGGCGAGCGTCAGGCCCTGGCCATTGCCCGTGCCGTCCATTTCGGTGCCAGCGTGCTGATCCTCGATGAGCCGACAGCCGCGCTCGGCGTCAAGGAGGCGGCGCATGTGCTGCGCATTGTCCTGCAGGCGCGCCGCAAGGGCATTGCGGTGATCTTCATCACCCACAATGTCGTCCATGCGCTGACCGTCGGCGACCACTTCGCCGTCCTCATCAGAGGTTCCAAGGCCGCCGATTTCCGCAAGGGTGAGAAAAGCCGCGAGGCGATTACCGATCTCATGGCCGGCGGCGAGCAGATGGCTGAACTCGAAGCCGAAATCGAGAGATTCTCGGCGACCAACGATGGGCATGCGCCGCGTGACGGAGAGCATCCGTAAACCCAGTGAAGATGCTCACCACACGGGGCATCTTCCCTCCCGGGCGGCCGGCGGACACGTGTTCCGTCGGCCGACTTTTCGACCAACCGAGGACCAAGGCTCAGGGCGACAATGGCAAAATGGATTGATGCGTGTGCAACGGACGATATCGAGGAAGAGGATGTCATCCGCTTCGATCACGGCGGCCGGACATTCGCCATCTACCGCAGCCCGGACGATACGTTCTTCTGTACCGACGGCCTGTGCACGCATGAGAAGGTACATCTGAGCGACGGGCTGGTTATGGAATACAGGATCGAATGCCCGAAGCACAACGGCGTGTTCGATTACCGCACCGGCGAAGCGATGCGCGCACCGGTCTGCGTGAACCTTAAAACCTACACCACCAAGGTCGAAGACGGCCGCGTGTACATCGAGGTCTGACATGTCCGACACCTTCATCCTTGCGGCCTGCGCCGAGATGCTGTGGCGCGACCGGCCGATGGAATTCCGCGTCAAGCGTCTGACCGAAATGGGTTTTCAGGTCGGTCTCTGGAACTGGCCCGAGCATGATCTCGCTATGCTGGAAAGCTCTGGCGCAACCTTCTCGATCATGAACGGGTATCTCAGGGGCCGGCTGCCCGATGACGATGGTGCTGCCGAACTTTTGAAGACGGCGAAGGAGACGGCGGCGGTCGGCAAGCGCCTCGGCGTCGCGCGGCTCAATCTGCATGGAACCGGGCTGGGCGAGGGCGGCCTGCCGGTCGCGCCTTGCGAGACGGTCACCGGTGCGATGTGGCTCAAGGCGCGCGACACGCTCAACCGCGTCGCCGACCTCGCCGAGGCCGAAGGCGTGACCTTCACGCTGGAGAATTTGAACCTGCCGGTCGACCATCCCGGCGTGCCGTTCGCACGTGCCGAGGATACGCTTGCGCTGGTCTCGAGTGTGAACCGGCCTGGCTTGCGCCTCAACCTCGACCTCTACCATGCGCAGATTGGCGAGGGGAATTTGATCGAACTCTGTCGCGCCTGCCTGCCGTGGATCGGCGAGGTCCAGGTGGCCGACGTGCCGGGGCGGATGGAGCCCGGCACCGGCGAGATCAACTACCGGGGCATCGCCCATGCGCTGAAGGGCATGGGCTATCGCGGGCCGGTGGGCATGGAGGCGTTTGCCTCCGGCGATCCCGAAGTCGCACTCGACGCCTTCCGCAACGCATTCACGGTGTAGGTCCATGGTCAGCAAGAACATCCGCCCCACCGTCGCCGACATTCGCGCCATGAAGGCGCGCGGCGAAAAGATCTCGATGCTTTATGTCACTACGGAAGAAGAGGCCGCTGCCGCGAACGCGGCGGGGATCCACATGCTGTCGATCGAGGGGCGCTTTTTCAGTCCTCAAATGCGTGAGGCTGCTGGGCGCTGCTTCGTGCAGGTCGGTCTGCCTTATGGCGGCTGGGGAACCTTTCAGGGCCGGCCTCTCGCAACTGCCGAGGACTATCTGCGGGCAGCTTTCCACTTCGCAGCGATGGGAGGTGACTGCTTCTATTGCGCTGCCTCTTATGACATCCAGAAGACATTGTGCGATAACCACGTGCCAATCGTGGCGCATGTCGGCCTCATTCCTTCCTACATCACCTGGACAGGCTTTCGCGCGGTGGGCAGGACCGGGCAGGAAGCCCTGAAAGTCTGGCAGCAGGTGAAGCAGCTTGAGGCCATCGGCTGCTTCGGCGCCGAGCTTGAAGTTGTCCCTGACAAAGTCAGTGCATTCATCTCGAAGAACACTTCGATGATCATGCTCGGCATGGGAGCCGGGCCGGGTGCTGACGCCCAGTATCTCTTCGCCGAAGACGTATTGGGCCATACCCAGGGCCACAAGCCACGGCACGCGCGTACCTATCGCAATTTCGCAATCGAATACGAGCGGCTGCAGAACGAGCGGGTTGCGGCTTTCAAGGAGTTCATCGCCGATGTCAATTCTGGCGCCTATCCGGCGCCGGAACACAATGTTGCGATCGCCGACGAGGAGTTTGCTCGCTTCGTCAATCAAGCCCAAGCCGGATCCTAGACTCAGCGAGGGGCCACGACGGCGCAAGAAGGAACACGAACGCTTGCGGATGTGGATCGTCTCAGAGCAGCGAAAGCTGACCCTATCAATTCAATGTTGTACGGAGCTTTGGAAACTGATGCTTAATGTTGGACTTCTCGGGGCCGGGCGGATTGCCGGCGTTCATGCGACGGCGATCTCGTCGCACCCTGGCAGCAAACTCGTCGCCGTGTCGGACATCAATACGGCGGCCGCCGAAAAGCTCGCTACTCAGTACCGGGCTGAGGCACGAACCACAGAAGCCGTCCTGAACGATCCCGCCATCGATGCGGTTTTGATTGCCACCTCGACAGACACCCATTCTGATTTGATCGAGCGTGCGACCGCCGCTGGCAAAGCTGTTCTTTGCGAGAAGCCGGTGGACCTCAGTCTTGCGCGCGCGCTGGAATGCCGCAAGGCAGCTGCCGCCACCAAGCGCCCGGTAATGATCGGCTTCAACCGCCGCTTCGACCCAAATTTCGCGGCGCTGAAGACTGCCGCCGACAGAGGCGAGATCGGCAAGACCGAACTCCTGTCAATTACATCCTTCGATCCCGCGCCGCCGCCCGTTGCCTACATCAAGGTCTCGGGTGGACTGTTCCGCGACATGATGATCCACGACTTCGACATGGCGAATTTCATCATGGGTGCCGCGCCCATGGCGGTGACCGCCGTGGGATCCTCGATCGTCGATCCTGAAATCGGGGCTGCGGGCGATGTCGACACGGCCGTGGTCACGCTCACCTACGATGATGGCCGGATTGCTGTCATCAAGAACAGCCGGCGCGCGGTCTATGGCTATGACCAGCGGTTGGAACTGCTGGGTTCGCAAGGGCTGCTGCAGGCGCAGAACATGCTGGAAAACACGGTGGTAAAGTCCACCACCTCTGGCGTGACGGGGGCCAAGCCGACCTACTTCTTCCTGGAGCGCTACATGCCGGCCTATGCCGCCGAATGGGCCGGTTTTGTCGAGGCAGTCAATGGCGGTAAGGCGGTTCCCGTCACCCTGGACGACGGCATTGCCGCGCTGGCGATGGCGGAGGCAGCAACGGTGTCGGCGAAGACCGGCGCTCCTGTGAAACTCGCCAGCGTGCTCGGCTGACAGTGCTTGCGAGCAAGCGCAATCCGATTTCAAACCTCAAGCGACTTAACCGAATTTGCAACATGACAGCCATGGTGTCGAACGCCTTCTTCTCGTTCTTTAAGAGCTACAGCCATGAACAAACCTCGAACTCTCGATGAAATCAAAGTAGCTATCGCCAAACGCGAGCTGGTCTTGCCAAAGGCGATGGAGCAAGTAGCGAGAAAAATTCTTGAGAAGCCCGAGATTGCCGCTTTCGATAGCACTTCTGTAGTCGCTTGCCGCTGCCACGTGGGAACCTCGACGGTTTCGCGGCTTGCTCGTCACTTGGGGTTCGCGAATTATCGGGAACTCAGACGGGTGTTCCAGGATCATCTTCGAACCCAGTCCCTCAAGACGTCAGACATGCGCATGCCTGCATTTTGAGATAGCTCGACGTTCGTGGCGATATTGGTGACCTTGCAGCTGTCGGCGCCAGTCTCAATCACCATCGCGCAGCTGCCGGCTCCTGGCTTGTGGATCGGGTCTTTGACGCGGAAAAGCGGCGGTTCGAAAATCTCCCGGGCACTCGGGGCGGCTGCTTGCAGCTGCCGACGATGGCAACCACGATACGTCGAAAGCTCGAGCGTTTGGCGCAATAGCGCACTGGTGCCACGGATCCGCTTATTTTATCAGTCGCGCAACCGGCGAGGCGGTCCCTACTCGTAGATGAGACCCTTGCGCTGCAAGCGCTCGCGCATGTCGTTGACATCGAGACTTAGCTTGCCGGCTGCGTAAAGGCTTCGCTTTTCTTCTTCCATCGCCTCGCGCCTGCGGGCGGTTTCGAGGACTTTTTCCGCGATTTCACGCGGCACGACGCACACGCCATCGTCATCAGCCACGACGACGTCGCCAGGCCGGATATGGGCGCCGGCGCAGACGATTGGCACCTGGACATTGCCGAGCGTCTCCTTGACCGTCCCCTGTGCGCAGATCGCCTTCGACCAGACCGGGAAGGCCATGGAGCGCAGGGTCGACACATCGCGCACGCCAGCATCGATGATGAGGCCCCTGATGCCTTGCGCCTTGGCCGATTCAGCCAGCAGGTCGCCGAAATAGCCGTCCTCGCAGGGCGAGGTCGGGGTGACGACCAGGATGTCGCCTGGTCGTGCCAGTTCCAGCGCGACGTGGATCATCCAATTGTCGCCCGGCGCAACTTCACAAGTCAGCGCGTTGCCGCCGATCCTCACACCGTCATAGATAGGCCGCAGGCGCGCGGCGAGCAGGCCCGTCCGCCCCTGCGCCTCGTGAACCGTGGCCACGCCAAGTTGGCCAAGAGCATCGCACGTCTCGATCGGCGTGCGCTCGGTCTTGGTGACGACTTTGGCCATAAGTGTTCTCCCGGAACGATGAGGTGCGGCATCCGGCGCCGCACCCGAACAATGCTCATTGGCTGGTCTAACGCCCTTGTGCCTTCAGCCGCGCATCAAGCCTCGGATAGACCTTCCGGGCATTGCCTTCGAACACGGCGTGCCGTTCGACCTCACCGAGCGAAAGCGCGTCGACGTAGCGCCGCGTGTCGTCGAAGGCGAAGCCGGTTTCCGGATCGATGGCCTTGACCGCTCCGAGCAACTCGGAGCCGAACACGATGTTGGCCGGGCCAACGACGCGGAACAGCGTGTCGATGCCCGCCTGATGATAGACGCAGCTGTCGAAGAAGACGTTGCGCATCAGATGCTCGGCCAGTCCGGGCCTGTCCAACATCATCGCCAGGCCGCGATAGCGTCCCCAATGGTAGGGCGCGGCGCCGCCGCCGTGCGGGATAATCAGCCTGAGACCGGGAAACGCGCTGAACAGGTCGCCCTGGATCAGCTGCATGAACACGGCGGTGTCGGCGTTGATGTAATGCGCGCCGGTCGTATGCAGGCAGGAACTGCAGGAGCCGGAGACATGGATCATGGCCGGCACCTGCAGCTCGACCATTTTTTCGAAGAGCGGATACCAATAGCTATCGTGGATCGGCGGTGCCGACCAGAAGCCGCCGGACGGATCGGGGTTGAGGTTGCAGCCGACGAAGCCGAGTTCGAGGACGCAGCGCTCGAGTTCGGCAAGCACCGGCTTCAGGTCGCCGCTCATCGATTGCGGCAGCTGGCATACGCCCGCGAAGTTGGCCGGGAACATCTCGACGATGCGGGCGATCAAGTCGTTGGAGATACGCGACCATTCGGCATTGTTCTCGGCGCTGCCAATATGGTGGCCCATGCCCGAAGCCCGCGGCGACAGGATGGTCAGGTCGGTACCGCGCTCGCGCTGCAGGCGCAACTGGTTCTGCTCGATCGTCGCCCTTAGCATTTCGTCGGTGATGCCGGGATAGACGGGCATGGCGTCGCGCATGCCTTCGACGAACTCGAGCTGCGTCTTGCGAAAGGCATGGTGCTCCGGCGGTTCGCTCGTGTAGTGGCCGTGGCAATCGATGATCATTTCGTTCTCTTCGCGCATAAGATAGCGGATCGCTGCGCCGTTCCGCGGTTGCCGGCAAGCGGCGGACGGTGAAGCCCGCCGATGCCGATGGCCCAGCTATGGTTCGAGCACGTAGTTGGTGAAGCCACCGTCACCGGAGGCGACGCCATTGATGGCCTCGTTGATGCGCTCTAGCGGATACGTCCGCGCCTCCAGCACCGAAAGGTCGATCGCGCCGGAGCCCACCATTTCGGCGACCTCCATGCCCTCGGCCGTGGTCAGCCAGGCCGAGCCAAGAAGCTGCATCGAATTGTCCATCCACCATTTGGTGTTGAACAGCATGTCGCTGCCGGTACCGCCGATGTTGACGATGCGGCCGCCGCGCTTGACGCCCATCATGGCGTCCTTCATGGCGTTGACGTCGGCCACCGCACCGAGGCAGTCGAGCATGAAGTCGGCGCCGAGACCGCCGGTCTGCGAGCGGACCCAGTCGGCGACCTTGCCGTCCTGGTTGGAGAAAGTCTGGATCCGGTTCGGGGCAAGCTGCTTCAGCCGCTCGAGCAGAGGCTTGCCGCGTGCTACCGCATAGATCGTCGAGACGCCCATGGCGAGCGCGAAGAGTGTCGCGCCGACGCCCAGCGTGCCGGTCGCACCATTGATGATCAGCGACTTGCCGGCCGGTATGCCGAACTTCTTGAGCGCGGAATACGCCGTGCCGAGGTAACCCATGCGGGCCGCCTGTGGGTAGGTCATGTTGTCGGGGATCTTGACGATCGCATTCTGGGGCGCGCGCATGAACTGGGCGAAGCCCCCCTCAGGATAGCGCTTGTAGATTTCCAGGCTGTTCCTGTTGAAGCCGAAATAGCCGTTGAAGGTGAAATATTCGCACTTCGCCTGATGGCCGCTGACGCAGGCATGACATGCACCGCAGGAACGCAGCGGGTTCACATACACGCGGTCGCCCGGCTTGATCGCCACGACCTGTTCGCCGACCTGATGCACGATGCCCGCAGGGTCGAGGCCGAAGATCGCGGGCTTCGCCGGCAGCGGCTGATGCGGGTACCAGGTCTCCCAGTTGTTGAGCACGTTCGCGAGATTGGGCACCATCCCGCAGGCCTTGACCTCGACGACCACATCCGTTCCGGATGCCATCGGCTTGGCCACTTCCTCGACACGCATCGGCTCGTTCACGGCATGAAGCCGTGCCGCCCGCATCATGATCGTCATCGTCTGTTCCTCCCAATATGCCAGTTCGCAGAGATGCCTCGTTGACATTCCTCGTAGACTGTGGATACCGTATAGTATCTGGATTGGGTGACGCAAGAGCCGATTTCCACTGACGACAGCATTTGCGGGAAATGTCGGCGAAGGCCGCATCGGTTGCGGCCTGGCGACAAACGCTTCGGCTCCGCTGGATGAGAGAACGTCGCCCGATATGGCAACAAGGACGGGAGGAAGGGCCGGGCGGTCCGTTCGACGTTCTACACGGAGGAATCAATGCCGGAGTTCATGCTAACGCCAATCGATCTCCTGCGCATTCTGTGCGGGATCTGGTTCATTCCGCATCTCATTGGAAAGATCAGGAACTTCGAAAAGGCGACAAAGACGTTCGAGGCCGCCGGGCTGAAGCCAGGAAAACCCTTCATCGTGCTGACGGTTGCGCTGGAATTTGTTGCCGCCGTTGGAATGGTGTTCGACATCTATCCGCGATGGGCTGCGGCGTGCGGCGTGGCCGTCTTGCTGGGAGCGGCCTATGCGGTGGTGCAGATCAACGGCCCGCGCTGGCGCTGGCAGTTGATGGGCCCCGAATACCCGATCTTCTGGGCGCTTGCCTGTATTGTTTCGGCCTTCTAACCTTCGGCCGATTCGGATACCAAAGGTATCCCAATGAATGGCTTGGAAGGATAGAGAATGGCGCGACTGACGCGCGAACAGAGCCAGGCTCTGACCCGCGAGAAGCTCTTGCTGTCAGCGAGCGAAGTCGTGGCTCGCGACGGCTATTCCGGGGCGACCATTGAACGTATCGCAGAAGAAGCCGGCTACTCGAAGGGCGCCTTCTATTCGAACTTCGAGAACAAGGAAGACATCTTCCTTCAATTGCTCGAGCGCCATGCCGGTGGCGACGTGGTCGAGCTCACCGGCCTGCTCGACGGCTACGATGACCCGAAGGAGATCATCGATGCGATGTGCGATTGGGCCAATCAGCGGGCGAAGGACAAGCGGTGGGGAACGCTTGCCATCGACCTGTTGCGGATCGCCCGCCGCGACAACACACTGGAAGAGCGGCATCTGCGCCTGTTCAAGGACCAGTGGGAGGGCCTGGGCAAGTTGCTGTCCGGAAAGCTTTTTCCCCATGGCGGTGCCGATATCGAACCACTCTATGTGGGCGGTGTCGTTCTGGAACTCATCTATGGCGGCCTCTCCAGCTTCATGAAGGACGATTCGCCGGGCGAGATGGTGAGGGCCACGCTCACCTCAATGCATCTGGCCCACCTCTACCGCCACATGCCAGCCGCCCGCGTATAGGGGACGCCGCTTCCGAGGTGCACTGGCCGGTCCTGACTTGCACCCGAGATCGTCCCGGCGCACACGACGCATGAACCATCATTGCTCGGTCGCTGCCAGCATCGTGTGCAATTGGCGGACGAGCTGCTCGGCTTCCCCTGCGTCCGCGGCCGTACCGAAAACCACATGGTCGGGCCGCACCAGGACGGCGCGTGCACCCTTCGACGTCAACCAGTCCGCCAGCACGCGATCTTCTTCCACCAACAGCGAGGGATAGGACCTATCCTGCGCCACGCGATGCACGGCAACGCCAGCCTCACGCGACTTCTCCAAAAGGTTGAGTGAAACGTCCATATCGCCGCTGATGAGAAGCTGGAACCCGGGCGGCAAAGCGTCGTCGAGCCGCATCCGTCCGAAAGGCCCGACGACCCACGGCTGTGGACAGGGCTCGCCCGCTCCGGCTGTCGACGACCCGTCAACACCACCGGCGACAAGTCCATGACGGATGGGCGGAAAGAGGTTCTGCCGGACCTGGACACCATGGCCCGCGTGCATCGCCACTACCATCTCGGCATCGCGGGCGCGGGCCTTGTCCGGATCCAACTCGCAGATGACTTTTCCCAGCCGCTTCGTGACCTCGATGACTTCGCGAATGAACGGCCTTCGCTCGGCCTGGTAGGTGTCGAGCAGGCGCTCCGATCCACCGCCGATCACTTGGGCCAGCTTCCAGGCAAGATTGGCTGCATCCTTGATGCCCTGCACCATCCCCTGCGCGAGAAACGGCGGGGTCATGTGGCAGGCATCGCCGGCAAGAAAGACGCTGCCCACCCGCCACTGCTGCGCAACAAGGGCGTGGAAGTTGTAGGTCGCCGAGCGCCAAAGCCTGGCCTGATCCGGCTGAAGCCAAGGCGAAAGCAACTGCCAGATCCGTTCCGGTCGGTTGATCTCCACTGGACTTTCACCCGGTAGGATCATGAACTCCCAACGTCGGAGCCGATCGGGACCGCAAACATATGTGTGCGGGCGCGCGGGGTCGCAGAACTGGACGTTGGTGTCCGGCAACGGCACGTGCCCATCCCCCAGTATCATGTCCACCACGAGCCAGGGTTCGTCGAAGTCAAGGTCCTCCAGCGCCACACCGAGCCTGCGCCGGATGAAGCTGGCTGCGCCGTCGCACCCGACGACATAGCGCGGGGTGCGCGTTGTGTGCTCGCCGCTCGCCTTGTCGCGCAAAGTCAGGACCGGCCTATCGGGGTTCTCAAGGCCGACAAGCTCCGTTGCCGTGCGCAGCGTCAGGTCAGGGAACCTCTTGCCGTTGGCGCGCAGAGCCCTCTCAAGCTCCGGCTGAATGAAGGTCAGATAGGGCGGCCAGCCAAGCGGGTAGGGCTCAGCAGGGGACTCGAACCGGCGCAACAAGACACCGTCGGCGGATCTGTATTCCGACGCGCGATACTGCCCCGTTGCCGCGGCAATGGCGTTGGCCGCGCCGATGTTCTGGAAGATCCGCATCACCTCGTGGTCCATGCCGATCGCGCGAGGCAGTGCGTAGACGTCGTCAGCGGCATCGATGCCTTCAACCCGAACTCCTGCTGCCGCAAGCAGATTGCACAAGGCGATGCCGACGGGGCCGAGCCCGACCACCACGACGTCCGCCTCATCTTGCGTCATCCAGGGATACCCCTCTGGCCGGCCTTGGTGCGGCTGTCGTGCGGCATCACTGCAGGAAAGCCGGCACCGCGAGCCCCAGCCGTACGGCTGCATCGGCGAGGTTCCTGGCGGTGCCCTTCGCCAGCGGGATGCCGTTGGCGGTGCGCTCCCGCCCGGTTTGAAAGCCGCGTTCGCCGGGCAGTTTCACGCCATCGGAGCCGGCTGCCGGATCGAGCGCATGGATTGCGCCGGCCAGGGTTTCCACCGAGGCGAGAAAGGACGACGGGTCGCCGAAGGCCGCCGGATCGATGGCGAGCATAAGGCCATTGAAGCCGCCTTTCTTCTCGCCGCGCAGGAACGGCGCAATGACGGCGTTGCCCACCAGCACGCTTGACAGAATTTCGATCATCAGCGACAGACCGGATCCCTTCGGCCCAGCCATGGGCAGTATGGCTGTCACCTTATGCGGGTCCTGCGTTTCGACGCCGTTGGCGTCGATGGCCCAGCCTTTGGGGATCGGGTTGCCCGAATCCTTGGCCGCCATGATCTTGCCGAGCGCCACGGCGGCGGTAGACATGTCGAGCACGATCGGATCGGCGCCGCCAGGTCGGGGAACGGCGATCGACAGCGGATTGGTCGACAGCGCCTCGCCCTTTGCGCCAAAATAGCTCATGAGCGGCCTCGACGCGGTCATGGCGATGCCAATCAGGCCGCGGACGGCCAGTTGGGTGGTGAAGTAGCCGATTGCGCCGGCATGGGATATGGCGCGGGCGCCGCACCAGCCGATGCCGAACGCTTCCGCCAGATCGCCGGCTTTGCCGGCCGCATGCATCATGGCGACGGCGCCCGGGGCCTTTCCGTAGTCGAAGACGCAGGTCGCCCCGAACTCCCGGATCAGCTTCGGCTGTTGACCGGAGCGCACGACAGCGGTCTCGATCATCTCGATGTAGCGCGGGATCCTGAGAACACCGTGCGAATCCGCGCCACGCAGATTTGCCCAGACCAACAACCGCGCGCTCTGCACCGCCTCGTCGGGCGTATAGCCGGCAGCATTGAGCAGCGCGGTCGCAAAATTGGTCAGTTCGCTTTCCTGGGCGACGGGCATGCCGAATGTCTCCTGGTCTGGCCGCATCGCCCTCAAGCTGCCGGCGTTGCCGGGAAGAATTTATCGAGCCAGCCCTTGAGCATCATCTTGGTGCGCGGCGCGTCTTCCGGTGCGAGCGGGAAGTGGGCGGTGCCCGAAATCAGCATCAGCTCGGCCGGCTGCCCGGCCTTCTCGAACAGGCGGATGGACTGCTCGGTCGGCGTGATGATGTCGTCGGCGGTGTGAAAGAACAAAACGGGGCGGGGCGCGATGTTGGCAACCACGTCTTCCGCCCTGAAGTTCATCATGCTCCATGCCGTCTCGGTCGGGATCTCCATGATCGCCTTGGGCGACAGGTTCTTGCGCAATTTTTCCGGGATCGGCACGGCGTCGAACCGCGAGATCCACATGCTCTCGCCCGTCGCGCGCTTGTGCTCACGGCCCTTCTCGAGCAGGCCCATGAAGCGCTCCCAGGCCTCCGGTGTTGGGTGCTGGCCGCGGAACTTCCGCTCGCCGTGACCCCAGCCGCATGAGGAGATGACGCAGGCGAACCGCTCGTCGACGCCTGCTGTATAGACCGAAACGGCGGCGCCGAAGCTGTGGCCGGTGATGCCGATCCGCTTCGGGTCGATCTCGGGGCGCCCGGCAAGGAAGGTCAGCGCGTTCTTCGCGTCGGTGACCTGATCGAAGCAGCGGACCTGGGCGCGCTCGCCCTCGCTCTCGCCGCAGCAGCGGAAATCGAAGCGCAGCGCGGCATAGCCGAACGTCTCCATCATCTCAGCCTGGATCTGGGCGTGCGACTCGTCCTTGGAACCGACGAAGCCGTGGCAGACGATGAACGCCGGCAGCTTCTGTCCGGGGCGGTGGCTGTCGGGAATGTGCAGAACCGCCGATAGTTTCAGGCCATCGGATTCGAACGTGAGTTTTTCCTGCATAGCGATCTCCTGTCGAAAGCAGCGTCCATGCGGTCGAGCTGCTTCGCCTTGCTTGCTTGTCCCGTCTGCCGAAGCGCGGCCGGCCGCCGGGCCTTCCTGATCAGTCGATCCTGGCGAATGGAAAATGGTGCTCGCGCCATTCCTGGGGGGCGGGAGAGCCCCAGACATTCATTTGGCGGACATTTCCGGGGCGCTCCAGGTTGGTGATGACGTTGGGCACGAAATGGGCGTCGTCGGCGACCGTGTGCATGGCGCCGGAGCACTCGACCATCGCGCCGCTGGCATCGAGATAGTAGGCATAGGTGTTGTCGCCCGGACGATGGCGGCCCGGCCCCCAAAGCACCTGCCGGTCGAACCCGTCGAGAATGTCGCCGAGCCGGCAGTAGTCGCTGAAATGGCTGAATTCGAAGGAGTAGTGGTGAAGCCCGACCGGACCCTTCACCAGGCCCAGAATGTGGTGCTGGCGGTTGCCGCCATGCATCCAGCTCAGAGCCTCGTTGACCATGCGCTCGGTGAGCTGCATGCCGCAAATCTCGGAGAGCTGCCGCCTTGTGGCGACCGGGTCGGGGGTGATGAGATTGATGTGGTCGAGCCGCCGCGGCTTGATGCCGTTGGTCGGGTAGCGCGGATTGTACATGTCGTCGCGCGCTGGGGTGTGCACTTCGAAGCGCAATCCGTCCGGCGTCGCGAAGGTCACGCCGGCATCGCAGCAGGCTAGGCTCGGTTCACGCGAGAGGATCCGGCAGCCGGCATCGTCCACGCGCGAGGCGGCTTCGGCGACAGCCTCGGCGGTCAGCGCTTCGAGCCCGATCGTGTGGCACGAATTCTCCTCAGAGTGGAGAAGCACGAGTTCGGCCTTGCGGCCGTTCGAGCTCAGCCATGTCTCGCCCGTCGCCTGCCTGGTGACGCGCAAGCCGAGGATTTCCGTCGAGTCGTGGATCACGGCCCCTACGTCGCGGACATTCAGCTTTATGTGACCGACCCCAAACACCAGGTGCATCACCATTATCCTCCTACGGCCGCAGCTTGACCCTGGCGACCTGCTTAGATCAAACTCGGCTGGATGGCAACAAATTTCGAAAATAATATGTTATTGCGAAATATCACGAGTCGGAGATGTCTTCGGCCACCATATTGCGCAGGATGCCAATGCCCTGGATTTCGATCTCGACCTCATCGCCAGAGAAAAGGAACTCCGGCGGGTTACGGCTGGCGCCGAAGCCCGATGGGGTGCCGGTAACGATAACGTCGCCGGGGTCAAGCGGAGCAAAGGTCGAGATGTAGGAGATCAGCCAAGGGATATCGAAGATCATTCGGTCGATCGCGATCGACTGCCTTGCCACGCCATTGACGCGGCTCTCCAGATGAAGACGCGCCGGATCCGGAATCTCGCGCGTACAGACCATCCACGGGCCGAACCCGCCGCTGTGGTAAAAGTTCTTTCCGGGCGTGAACTGGGTCGAGTGTTTCTGCCAGTCGCGGACGCTGCCCTCGTTGAAGCAGGCATAGCCGGCGACATATGCCATCGCCTCGGCAGGTGCGATCTTGTGCGCGCGGCGGCCGACGATCACCGCCAACTCGCCCTCGAAATCCAGCCTGTCGGAAACAGCAGGCTTCAAGATGGCGCCTCCGTGACCGGTCTGCGCTTCCGCGTGGCGCATGAACAGGAGCGGAAATTGCGGCGCTGCCTTGTCCTCCTCATGGAAATTGGTGGCGACGCAGAAGATCTTGCCGGGGTTGGGGACCGGAGGGAGCAGTTTGACGTCGGCCAGTGGCAAGGTCTCGAGCTCGCGTTCGCGGGGAGCGAGGTCGGGAAAGTGGATGCTGAGATAGGTTTTCAGATCCGGTGGTGCATCGGGAATGGAATCCAGCCGCAGGATCATTTCACCCTCAACAATTCCGTAGCCGGCACCGTTGCGTTCAGCGAAAGAAGCGAATTTCAAAAGCTCACCCATTTAGGACGTACCCTGAAAGCAGGTACTTCTGGCCCGGAGTAAACCGGATTTTCGAAAATAGGCAAGCCATGGACGAAACCGGCAAAGCGCACCGATCTCGGATGAAAATGGCCTCACCGCCACGCCGGAGCGGCGCCAGTCCTCGGTCATCACCATAAAGTTACGAAAAAAGATTGATATTTCGAAAAAACTATGCGACCACCGAACTGGCCTCGGGAGGAGGCCCATATGTGTGCAAAAAACTTGGCATGCACTGGTTTGAGCGAACGGGAGGTATCGACGTGACAGCAATTCCGCAGACGATGAAGGCCGCGCGCATGCACGAGATCGGCGGCCAGCTGAGGATCGAGGAAGTGCCGGTCCCGAAGCTTGGGTCGATGGACGTTCTCGTCCGCGTCAAATCGTGCGGCATCGTGCCGAACCTCGCCAATATCCTGGCGATGTGGCCGACCTGGTTCCCCCACATGCCGCAACCGCCGCTGCCGGCGATCTTTGGCCTCGACCCGGCTGGCGAAATCGCCGCGGTCGGCAGCCAGGTCCACAGTCTGAAGCCCGGGGATCGCGTCTACGTCAATCCGGGGCGCTCCTGCGGCAGCTGCCGTCATTGCCGGCGCGGCGATACGATCTCCTGTCGCCACTACGCCTTCCAGGGCTATTTCGGCTTCAGCCACGACGCGCTGCAGACATTTGGAGATTACCCCGTCGGCGGCATTTCCGAGTACATGGCCGCGCCGGCATCTGCGATCGTGGCGCTTCCCGACAACATGAGCTTCGACCAGGCGGCGCGGCTCGGCTACATGGGAACTGGCTATTCCGCTCTGAAGAAGGCCCAGGTCGGCCCCGGGGACACGATCCTCGTCAATGGCATCTCCGGCACACTCGGCATATCGATCGCGGTGTTCGGTCCGTCCTTCGGGGTCAAGAAGATCCTCGGTACGGGTCGTGACAGGAAGCTGCTGAAGGAGATCGAAGCGCTGGCGCCGGGCATCATCGAGACGCATTCGCTGGAAGACGGGTCGGCAGACGAATGGGCCCGTTCCAAGACGTCGCATGGCGAGGGTGTCGACGCCTTTATCGACTGCAACGGCCCCGGCACGCCGCAAGACCCTTTCCTGGCGGGCCTCAGGGCGTTGCGCCGCGGCGGCACCGCCGTCGACATCGGCGCCGTGATGGGCGCGGTTCCCATCGATGTGCACACGATGATGGACCGCAATCAACGTCTTATCGGTTCGGCATGGCTGACGACATCCGAGGGCCAGGAAATGGCCGACCTCGTCGGGATCGGCAAGGTCAGCTTCGATCTCCTGGAAACCCAAGCGACGCCCATGAGCAAGGTCAATGAGGCCATCTCGGGCATCGCCCAGCGCCATGGCGGGTTCTCGAATTTTGTGATCCATCCATAATTGAATACGTACTAGTATGCTGATACCGAATGGTATCCATGTTGTCTGGGAGGATCAAGACATGAAGATTCGCCGCGTTGTCACTGGAAAGAATGCCGCAGGAAAATCGGTATTCATCAGCGACGGTTCCTCGCCGCGCGAGATGGCGCTGCAGCACACGCCCGGTTTCGTTTCGTCTCCGCAGTGGAAGATCGACGGGACGCCGGATCTGGCCAGACGGGGCGGCGCCGATCCGATGGCGAGCGAGAGCACGATGCTTGCTTCGGTTGGGGGGTCGGTATTCTGGATGATCACCTTTCCGCCGGACAGCGTGATGATGTCGCCCGAGTGGAAGCCCGAACTGGCGGGTCCGGAGCACCTGAAGGCCGCGCCCGGCGTCGCCGAGTGCTTCGAGATGGACAATCCCGGCATGCACCAGACGCCGACGATCGACTACGTGACCGTCGTCAAGGGTCGGCTTGTCCTCGAGCTTGACGACGGCAAGACCGTCGAGCTGAAGCAGGGCGATACGGTCGTGCAGCAGGGAACGCGTCACGCCTGGCGCAATCCCTTCGCCGAGCCGGTGACGGTCTCGGTCGTCATGCTCGGCGCGACCACGGCCTAGGCGGCGCCACTCTCAGGCTGCCCCGCCCATCCGGCGCGGCCTGCTGCCCAGACTTACTGTTCACCCGGCAGGCGGGCGCTCCTTCTTGCCTCGTGCGAGTTCTCGTCGCCGAGATTCCTCTCGGCGACCTCAGCCAGGATCTGGCGGGCCCAGCGGTGCAGGCCGGAATGGTGGGTGCGCTCGGTCCAGTACATGTCGACCTGGATGAAGACATCCATCGGGAAGGGACGCAAAGCGAGCCTGTCCGAAAGGCGGCGCGCCAGCCGATACGGGATCGTCGCCACCAGTTCCGAGCCCGGAATCAGCCGCTCCAATATGTCGTGGCTCGACACGGTGACTTCCGGCTGGAGCTCGATACCCGTTGCGCGCAACGCGGCGAAATAGAGCGCCTCCCAGCGCCCATTGTGCGTGACCGCGACATGCCGCGAGGCGCAGTAACTGTCGAACGTCGGCGTGCCCCGCGCCAGCGGATGGGCCGGGTCCATGACGCAGGCGTAGTGATCGGTGAACAGCTTCCTGCGGTAGTAGATGTCGCCGAGGATCGCGACCGGTCCAAGCACGATGTCGCACGTGTTCTGCTTCAACTGCTGCTTGCCGTCGACGGCGGATTCGAAGATGTGGATCGTCGCTTTCGGCGCCTCTATCTGCGCCCGGCGCACGAAGTCGGGAATGACGAACATGCGCTCATGGTGGTTGCAGGAGACCGTCACGCTTCCTTCGGCCGTGGCCGGGTGAAAACCCGAAGGTGAAGACAGCGCCGCCATCTGTTCGAGGATGCCGCGCGCATGCTGGGCGAGTTCCTCGCCCTTGTCGGTCGCCACGATCGCGTTGCCCTGGCGGACGAACAGCGGATCGTTGAAAGCCTTTCGCAGCCTCTTAATGGCGTAGCTTATGGTGGACTGGTTGACGCCGAGAAGCTGCGAGGCGTCGGAAAACGAGGCGCGGTCCTGTACCGCGACAAGCGCCTGCAGCGCGGCGAGGTCTATGCTGGCAAGGTCGTCGGACAGCACGGCCTTTTCTCCATGCAAATTTTCGATGATATCCATTTAACCCATCGCATTGCTGAATACACGCCGATTTCGTACCTCGTCTGCCGACAGGGAGGAAATCATGAGCGAAGCCGTGAAAGTGGTCGACGACGTTGCGTTCGAAGACCTGCTTGCCAATCCGTATCCGGTCTTTAAGCGCGTCCGTGACCTCGGACCGGTCGTCAAGGTCGAGGCGGCGAACATCATGATGGTCACGCGCTTCGACGACGTCATGGCCATCGAGCGCGATCCCGAGACGTTTTCCTCCGTCAATCCGCAGTCGCTCCTGAACACGGTGATCGGGCCGAATTTGATGCGCAAGGACGGCGAAGACCATGCCCGCGAACGGGCGGCGATAGATCCGAGCCTGCGGCCCGGCGTCGTCAAGCGCTGCTGGGCCGACCCCATGCGAGCCATTTGCGACGACGTCATCTCGCAGATCGAGCACAAGGGCGAGGCCGAACTTTTCGAGGAACTCGCCGCGCCGATCGCGGCGCGCGCCCTGGCCGACATATTGGGTTTCGATGGCGTCGACTGGCGCACGATGGCACTGTGGTCGCAGTCGCTGATCGACGGTTCCGGCAACTACTCGCACAACCCGGAGATCGCGCGTAAGGCGAAGGAGGCAGCCAGCGGCGTCGAGAGCGCCGTCGACAGGATGCTTTCCCATCATCGGGACGATCCAAATCCTTCGATGCTGTCTTCGATGCTCCAGGCCGATCCTGCGCAGACGGTCGAGCAGATCTACGCCAACATCAAGGTCGCGATCGGGGGCGGGCTGAACGAGACCCGCGACTCGATCCTTACGCTGATCCTGGGCTTGCTGCAGAACCCGGACCAGTTCGCGCGCGTTCTTGCCGAGCCTTCGCTCTGGGGGCAGGCCTTCGAGGAAGCGGTGCGCTGGATTTCGCCGATCGGCATGTATCCGCGCCGCTTGACCCGCGACACGGAGATCTCGGGCACGCTGGTCCGCAAGGGCGAGCAGGTGGGTCTGTGCGTCGGCGCCGCCAACCACGACGACCGCCGCTTCAACGATCCTGAAAAGTTCGACCTCTTCCGGGAGAAGAAGTCCCATCTGGCGTTCGGCGCCGGATCGCATTTCTGCGCCGGCACGTGGGTGTCGCGCGCGCTGGTGAGCCAGATCGCCGTGCCGATGGTGTTCGAGCGGCTGCGCAATCTGAGGCTCAGGGATCCGCGACTCGTCCGCATCCGGGGCTGGGTGTTCCGTGGTCCCACACATATGCCTGTCGTCTGGGACGCTTGAGGGAGACTGTCATGCCGAAGATCAAGTTCCTTCTCGCAGATGGCGCGGAGCTTACCGTCGAGGCCCAGAACGGCCGCACCTTGATGGAAACCGCGCTTGAAAACAGCGTTCCCGGCATCATCGCCGAATGCAACGGTTCGGCGGCCTGCGCCACATGCCATGTCGTGCTTCCCGAGGAAATCATGTCGGCGCTCGGACCTATCAGCGAGCATGAAAACGACATGCTGGACTTCGCCGAAGCGTCGCGCGAATCCGGAAGCCGGCTGAGCTGCCAGATCAAGGTCAGCGACGCGATGGACAACGTTTCCGTCCGCGTTCCGGCCGCCTAGCAGTTGCGACCCAACCATGTCCCTTGACGCCGATCATCCCGCCGCGGCCAGGCCTGGCAACGAAAGCAGCATCGTGATCGTCGGCGCCGGACAGGCCGGGCTGTCCACAGCCGAGAAGCTGCGGACCAACGGGTTCGCGGGTTCGCTCACCCTGATCGGCGACGAGCCCGATGCTCCCTACCAGCGTCCTCCGCTGTCGAAGACTTATCTTCTCGGCGAACTCGAGCGCGACCGGTTGAAGCTGAAAGCGGAGGACTGGTACGCAAAGAACCGGATCGCCTTGCGCCTGGGAACGCGCGTCGCATCCATCGATCGCGTCCCGCGGTGCGTATGTCTCGCCGATGGCAGCATGCTTGCCTACGACCGTCTCGTGCTCGCAACCGGATCGACCTCCCGAAAGCTTCCGCAGGCGATCTCGCGCGGCCTTGCGGGTATCTTCACGATCCGCACGCTCGCCGACATCGATGTGTTGCGGCCTGCGCTCGAAGCGAGCGGCAAGCTCCTTGTCATCGGCGGTGGGTATATCGGCCTCGAGATCGCTGCGGTCGCGCGTGGGCTCGGCATGACAGTGGATGTGGTGGAAGCCGCCGATCGGCTGCTAGCGCGGGTGGCCTCGGCGGAAACAGCCAGGGCTGTCGAAGACCTTCACCGTTCCAGGGGCGTGACGTTCCACCTCGGCAAGGCGGTGAGCGAATTGCTCGGCGCGGACCGCGTCGCCGGCGCCAGGCTCGGCGACGGCACGATCATCGCCGCCGACGTGGTCGTGGCGGGGATCGGCGGCATGCCGGAGACGGCTCTGGCGGCAGAGGCGGGTCTCGCCGTCGATAATGGCATCGCCGTCGACGCGTCCGGGCGTACCGACGACCCGTCCATCTGGGCCGCCGGTGACTGCGCCAACTTCTCCTTGCCGGGAGGAGGTCTGCGGATGGAGAGCGTCGGCAACGCGATCGACAGCGCCGACCTGGTCGCCCGCAACATCATGGGCGCGCGCCAACCCTACAAGCCGAAGCCATGGTTCTGGTCGGATCAGTTCGATCTCAAGCTGCAGATCGCCGGCCTGTCCAGGCCGGGCGATACGGTGGTTGTCAGGCAGGGGGCGGGACCGGGACGGTCTCACTGGTACTACCGCGAGGGGCTGTTCGTCGCCGTCGATGGGCTGAACGCGCCGCGCGACTATCTGATTGGAAAGCGCCTTCTTGCCGTATCGGCCAGCCCCGACCCCACTCAGGTAGCGGATCCGGTGCTGGCGCTCGAGGCCCTGGCGAACTCCTCGAAATGAGGGCCGCGCCCGGCCGAGCGCTGGCGTTCCGTTTCTTCCTGACGCGGACAAGAGGGAAGCAGAGCGCGCCGGTTGTTCTTTTCGCATTGACATCCCGTATCGTATCTGAATACTATGTGGTATCTAAATGGCATGAGGCGGAACCGCTCCGCCAAGCGGATACAGCGGCCATATTCCGGCTTGCCTCGGGGAGATAGGAATATCGTCGCTCCAACAAAATAACGAAAATATTGAATATTACGAAATTTGCTGGATCATCGGAGGAAAATGGCCTAAGCAATTTCGCTAGGGAGGATCGGGCGATCAACTCGTTCTCGCGAACCGCGAGGCGAGTGCAGCGCCCACTGCAACCAGCACTGGGAGGAATCGATGTTGCGACGCAGTTTCAACGTACTCATGCTTTCGGCGGCCTTGGCGGTCGGCACGTTCGGCGGCGCCTTGGCGCAGGACCCAGTCAGGATCGGCGTGAGCGCCTCCAAGACCGGGCCGCTCGCAGGTGGCGCGTCAGGCGTGCTTTGGCCGAACATCAAGCTGTGGGTCGAGAAAGTGAACAAGGCCGGCGGCCTCAAGGTCGGCGATCAGATGCGGCCGATCGAGATCGTCGAATATGACGACAAGTCGTCGCCGGAAGAGGCGGTCAAGAACATCCAGCGTCTTGCCACCCAGGACCAGGTCGACCTGATCATCCCGCCATATTCGACAGGACTCAATCTCGCGACCGCCCCGTTGATCGCGAAATATGGCTATCCGCAGATCGTCTCGACCGGCAATGCCAACGATCTCGACCAGTTCGTCAAGCGCTGGCCGAACACGTTCTGGCTGCTCGGCCGGGCGCAGGGCATCGCCGATGGTATTGTCGGCACGCTCAAGGATTTGCACGACGCCGGCAAGATCGGCAACCGGGTGGCGGTGGTCAACGTCTCCGATGCCTTCGGCCTCGAGATGATCAAGACCGGCAAGCCCGCGCTCAAGCAGGCCGGCTTCGATATCGTTTACGAAAGCTCCTATCCGCTCGGCAATCAGGACCTCGCTCCGGTCATAGCAAGCGCCAAAGCGGCGAACCCCGACGCCTTCATCGCCTACTCCTACCCACCCGACAGCTTCGCCCTCACGGAGCAGGCGCAGTTGCAGAAGTTCGACGTCAAGGCGTTCTTCGTGAGCGTCGGCGGCAATCTCGACGCTTATAGAAAGCGCTTTGGCGCTGCTGCCAACGGCATCCTGATCATGGGCGGCGTCAATGCGAGCGCCCCCATCTTCCAGGCCTATCGCAAGGAGCACCTCGAGGTGACGGGTCAAGAAGCCGATTGGTGGGCGAGCCCGGTGGCCTATGCCAGCCTGGAGATCCTGCAGCAGGCCGTCGAGCACGTCGGCAGCCTGGACAAGAATGCGCTCAACAAGGAAATCCAGTCGGGCACCTTCAAGACCGTCATCGGCGATGTTCACTTCGACAACAACATTAACAACAACAACTGGACGGTGGGCCAGTGGAGCGATGGTGTCGTTCATGGCGTCAGGGCGACCGGCAACCTCCAAGGCGCGCAACAGCCAGTACTCAAGCCCGCCTGGCCCAGCAATTGATCCGATCCTCCCAGGGGCCTCGGCGTCCTCGTGACGCCGGGCCCTCACTGCGAGAGTACCAATGCTCATCCTGCTGACAGGCCTGCTCCTTGGGGGCACCTATACGCTCATCGCGCTCGGGCTCACGCTCCAGTACGGCGTGGCGCGGATAATGAACCTCGCCAATGGCGAGACGCTCGTAGCCGCATGCTTCTTCACCTTCTGGCTGTATACGGGCTATGGCATCAATCCGCTTGTGGGCCTGCTGGTGATCGGCCCCGGCGCGTTCGTCATCAACTGGCTGATCTATGCCTGGCTGATGCAGCCTCTGGTGAAGCGGGCCAAGAACCGCGGCATGCTCGAGGTCGATTCGATCCTTGCGACTTTCGGACTGCTGTTCCTGTTCCAGGGGCTGATGCTGCAGGCCTTCGGCGGATCCTATTTCAACTATGAGTTCCTCGCCCAGCCATTCTCGATCATGGGTGACTCGTTCGGCCTGAACCGCGTCGTGGCTTTTGTCGCCGCGGCCGTTATAGCCGCCGCGCTCTACGTCTTTCTTTACCACACCGACCGCGGCACGGCGGTTCGCGCCGTCGCCGTCGATCCGCGCGCGGCACGGCTCGTGGCAATCGATGTGCGCAGGACAGCGGCCTTCGCCTTTGCCCTGGGAGGAACGATCACGGCCTGCGCCGGCACGCTGTTGTCGACCTTCTACACGTTCAACACGTCGATGGGGGTGCTCTTCACCATGAAGGCGCTGATTATCGTGATCATGGGCGGTGTTGGTGACATTCGCGGCGCGGTTCTTGCCGCTCTCGTCCTGGGCCTGACCGAGACGCTCGTCGCCAGCCTGCTGGATCCGGGACTGACGCTGGCGGCCAACTACGCCCTTTTCATCCTCGTTCTGCTGTTGCGGCCGCAGGGCATCTTCGGAAAGCGGCCGGCGTGATGAACATCCCGCGCAATGAACTTCTGGCTCTTGGCGCTGGCCTTGCCTGCGCGGCTGTGCTGGCATTTCTCCCCTTGGTCACCGAGGGGTTCTGGTTGTCGCTCAGCGTGAACATCATGCTGTATGCGGCCATATGCACGGCCTGGGCGCTGTTTTCCGGACCGACGCACCTGGTCTCGCTGGCGAGCGCCGCCTTCTTCGGGGTCGGAACCTATTCGGTCGCGATCTTCATCGACGTCCTGCCTTTCCCCGCGCTCATCCTCATCGCGGTCGCGGCCGGCGCCTTGCTTGCCATGCTGGTCGGATTGGCGACTCTCAGGCTCTCGGGCGTCTATTTCGTGATCTTCACCCTCGGCCTTACCGAACTCATGGGCCAGATCGTGACCTGGGTACAAACCAATTTCGGTGGCGCGATCGGGCTCTACGTCTTCACCGATCTCACCGAGGCGCATCTCTACTGGCTGCTGCTTGCGCTGACGGTGATTGTCTTCGTGACCGGATGGCTCATCAACAGGTCCCGGCTCGGCCTGGCCTTGCGTATCATCGGCAATGACGAGGCCGTGGCGCGCCATGTCGGTGTCGACACTGCTCGAACCAGGATCATCCTGTTCGCGGTCTCCGGAGCCTTCATTGCTGTAGCCGGCGCGATCATGGCGCCACGCTACTCCTATATCACGCCGGACGCGGCGTTCAGCCCGATGACGTCCTTCTTCGTGGTCATCATGGCACTGCTTGGTGGCACGCGCCGCCTGTGGGGGCCCCTGGTCGGCGTTGTCCCATTCACCCTGGTGATGGACTTCATCTCGGGCCACTTCCCCAACCAGACTGCGGTGATCGTCGGCATCGCCTTCCTCGCGATCGTGTATGTGCTTCCCGACGGCGTCACGGGGCAGCTGGAAAGCCTGTTCCGTCGCCGCCGCCCAGCCGAGCAGAGCTTGCTGACATCGACAGTGGAGGAGGGCAGATGAGCGTTCCTCTGCTGGCCATCGACAGGGTGCGCAAGGCCTTCGGTGGCCTCGTCGCCGTCAATGACGTGAGTTTCGAGGTTGCTGAGGGCGAGTTGCTCGGGCTGATCGGCCCGAACGGTTCGGGCAAGACCACGATGCTCAACCTGATATCGGGGACGCTGTCGCCAACGTCGGGCAACATCCTTCTGTCCGGTCAGCCGATCGCCGGACTGCCGGCCCACAAGATCGCTCGGATCGGGGTTGCCCGAACCTTCCAGCTGGTGCGCGTTCTGCCGACGATGAGTGCGCTGGAGAACGTCGCAGCCGGCGCCGTATTCGGGCACAACAAGCTCTGGGGCGACGAGGCGTTGGCACTGGCCCGCGATCTGCTGGAGCGTGTCGGGTTGAAGGGTCGCGAGGAGGTTCCCGTCGCGGCGATGACCTATATCGATCAGAAGAGGATCGAGCTCGGCCGTGCCCTTGCGGGCAACCCTCACGTCCTGTTGCTCGACGAGTGGCTCGCCGGCCTCAACCCCAGCGAACTCAGGATCGGCATGGAGCTCATCCGCGAGATCAGCGCGCAGGGCCGGACGATCATCATGGTCGAGCATGTGATGGATGCCATCCGCTCGCTTTGCCAACGCTGCGTGGTCATGAATTCCGGTACGAAGATCGCCGACGGCAAGTCTGCCAGTGTCCTGGCCGACCCGGAGGTTGTCCGCGCCTATCTGGGGGACGACGACGATGCTTGAGGTGTCCAATCTCGGCGTCCGCTACGGACGCCACGTCGCGCTCGAAGGCGTTTCCGCACGTGTTTCCAAAGGCGAGATCTGCGTCATCCTGGGTGCCAACGGCGCCGGAAAGTCCAGCTTCCTCGGTGCTGTCGCCGGGCTTGTCGGGACGGAGGCCGGCACCAGGATCGTCATGAACGGCAAGGATGTCACGAAACTCGACGCCCATCTCATGGTGGAGGAGGGGATCGCGCTTGTCCCGGAAGGCCGAGGTATCTTTGGCGAACTCACCGTGGCTGAGAACCTGCGGCTTGGAAGCCATGCCAGGCGCGCGAAGGCCGATGCGGGCAAGAGGCTTGATTTCGTCTACGGCCTGTTCCCCCGGCTCGCCGAGCGTCGCCGCCAGCTGGCGCAGACCATGTCGGGCGGCGAGCAGCAGATGGTCGCGATCGGCAGGGCGCTGATGGCGAAGCCCGACATTCTTATGCTCGACGAGCCCTCCCTCGGCCTGTCGCCGCTGCTGTCCAAGGAGCTGTTCAAGTCACTGGCCACCATCGTCGCCGAAGGTTTCGGCATCCTGCTCGTCGAGCAGAACGCGCGGCTGAGCCTCAAGACCGCCGCTCGCGGCTATCTGATCGAGACGGGAAGGATCGTCGGAGAGGACACGGCGTCGAACCTGCTCAAGGATCCAAAGGTCATGAGCGCCTACCTCGGCGACGTTGCCGCGGCGGCCGCGCATTAGCGCACTGCCGCACGCCAAAACAATCTGCTCCATGAATGAGGATGTCCCATGCGCTTGCTTGAAACCGAGATCGTCATCGACGCGCCGCCACAGACCGTGTGGGCCGTTCTGGACGACATCGAGCTTTACCCCGACTGGAATCCGGCCTTGCCGGCGCTGCGTGGACGCACGACGGTCGGACAGCAGGTCGTCGGGACGCTGCGCCAGCCCAACGTACCCGAGCGCGAGGTCACGCCGACCATCACCCGAATCGTGGGGGCGCGGGAACTACGCTGGCTGACCCAGGCGCCTGGCGGCGTGTTCAGCGCGGAGCACATCTTCATCCTGGAGCCGACCGGGAATGGCGGCACGCGGGTACGCCACAACGAGATCTTCGATGGTCCGATGGCCGACGAACGCTGGCCCAGCATCGATACCAACCTGCGAACCGCCTATCACGACTTGAACCGCGCGCTGAAGGCGCGGGCGGAGGCGCTGCGCGGCGAGACCGCCGTGCTGCACCCTGCTGTCGGCCGAGACGTGGCGGCTTCGCCGGCCGGAGCATTCACCGCGCGTTGCAGATGTGCCAGCGAGCCAGTGGAGATCGCGGCGGACCAGGCGGTGGCGCACAACCATCTGTGCGGCTGCTCGAAATGCTGGAAGCCTGCCGGTGCCGTCTTTGCGCAGATCGCCCTTGTGCCGGCCGGCAGCATCTCCGTCGCGGCGCAGCGCGATAAGCTCGAGGCCGTGGACGCCACGCAGAAGATCGAACGCCACCGCTGCAGGTCTTGCGGGACGCATATGGTCGGCAAGGTGTCCGATCCGGATCACCATTTCTACGGGCTTGAATTCGTGCATCCCGAACTGGCGACGGACGGACACCAGCCGAGGATCGAATTCGCGGCCTTCGTGTCTTCGCTCGTCGAGACCGGGACGCCGGCGACCGGCATGGCCAGCGTGCGTGGCGCGCTGGCGAGGGCCGGGGTTCCCGCCTATGACGCATTCTCGCCGGAACTGATGGACATCATCGCCTGGCACAAGGTGAAGCTCGCGAAAGCGGTCGACTAGCGACCGCCGTGCCCGCGAGCCGTGAAGAACCGCACTGTCGACGGCAGGCCGGTGACGATTAGAATTGGAGAAAACGCATGAAAACCCGTGCCGCTGTCGCTGTCGCCGCCGGAAAGCCGCTGGAGATCATGGAGGTCGACCTCGACGGCCCGCGCGACGGCGAGGTGCTGGTCGAGATCAAGGCGACCGGCATCTGCCACACCGACGAGTTCACGCTGTCGGGCGCCGACCCGGAAGGCCTGTTTCCGGCCATTCTCGGCCATGAGGGCGCCGGTATCGTCGTCGATGTCGGCAAGGGCGTGACCTCGGTCAAGAAGGGCGACCATGTCATCCCGCTCTATACGCCCGAATGCCGACAGTGCCCCTCCTGCCTGTCCAGAAAAACCAATCTGTGCACCGCGATCCGCGCCACGCAGGGCCAAGGCCTGATGCCGGACGGCTCGTCGCGTTTCTCGATCGGCAAGGACAAGATCTTTCACTATATGGGCTGCTCGACCTTCTCCAACTTCACCGTGCTGCCCGAGATCGCTCTGGCCAAGGTCAATCCCGACGCCCCCTTCGACAAGATCTGCTACATCGGCTGCGGCGTCACCACTGGCATCGGTGCGGTCATCAACACCGCCAAGGTCGAGCAGGGCGCCACCGCCGTCGTCTTCGGTCTCGGCGGCATCGGCTTGAATGTCATCCAGGGCCTGAAACTTGCCGGCGCCGACATGATCATCGGCGTCGATCTCAACAACGACAAGAAGGCCTGGGGCGAGAAGTTCGGCATGACGCATTTCGTCAATCCGAAGGAGATCGACGGCGACATCGTCCCTCACCTCGTCAACATGACCAAGCGTGGCGCCGACCAGATCGGCGGCGCCGACTACACGTTCGACTGCACCGGCAGCACCAAGGTGATGCGCCAGGCGCTGGAGGCCTCGCATCGCGGTTGGGGCAAGTCGGTCGTCATCGGCGTCGCCGGTGCTGGCCAGGAAATCTCGACCAGGCCGTTCCAGCTGGTCACCGGCCGCAGCTGGATGGGCACCGCCTTCGGCGGCGCGCGCGGCCGCACCGACGTGCCGAAGATCGTCGACTGGTACATGGACGGCAAGATCCAGATCGATCCGATGATCACCCACACGCTGAAGCTCGAAGACATCAACAAGGGCTTTGACCTCATGCATGCCGGTGAGAGCATTCGCAGCGTTGTGGTTTACTGATCGTCTCGCGTGACATGCCCACTTGATGGCACTGTGCTCTTAGAACGCTGGTGCCGGCCCGACATCGGGGCAACCTGGTCCACCAGGGTTGCCGTGGCCGCAGCCGATGCCATAGATGGCTATCATTGGCGCTTGAAATTGGTGGAGAAGGACTACATGCCGGAACCCATGAAGACCATCTCCCAGGCAAAATCCCATGGCGGGGTGCAGGGCGTCTATTCGCACCTGTCGACGAGTTGCTCTTGCGATATGACGTTTGCCGTTTTCGTGCCTCCACAGGCTGAGGAAACGCTTTGCCCGGTGGTGTGGTATTTGTCGGGACTGACCTGCACCCATCAAAATGTCATGGACAAAGGCGAATACAGGCGCATGGCCGCCGAACTGGGGCTGATCGTCGTTTGTCCGGACACCAGTCCGCGCGGCGCCGACATCCCAGATGAGAAGGACAATTGGCAGTTTGGCTGCGGCGCCGGCTTTTATCTCGATGCGACGCAGGAGCCTTATGCGAAGAACTACCGGATGTATTCCTATATCGTCGAGGAACTGCCGGCGTTGATCGCTGCGAATTTTCCGGCAGACATGTCGCGCCAGGCTATCACGGGCCATTCGATGGGCGGCCACGGCGCACTGACGATTGCCCTGAAAAACCCGCAGCGGTTCAAGAGCTGCTCGGCCCTCGCGCCGATCGTGCAGCCAAGCACAGCCGGCTGGTCGAGACCGGCCTTCGAAAAATACCTCGGGACGGACGAGGCCTGGTGGCGGGCGTATGACACCACATCGCTTACCGAGGACGGATGCCGCTTCCCGGAATTTCTCGTCGATCAGGGGACATCGGACGGGTTCCTGAATGACGGGCTAAGGCCCTGGCTTCTGGAGGCGGCCTGCGCAAAGGCCGGCATTCCGCTGAAACTGCGCATGCAGGATGGGTACGATCACTCTTATTTCTTCATTTCGACCTTCGTGGACGACCATCTGAGATGGCACGCTGAGAGGCTGTCGCCTAACAGCTAAGAATCAACATGGCTCGCCTTTCACTGCCGGATCGGAGTATCCCGCCACTTCGGTGCGATAGGTTTTGATTATTTCGAAAATCGGCAGTAATCTCCGCGATAATTCAATGCGGAGTCGTATGCATGGGTAACACCCTCAAGCCCGCCGGAGAGACACGTGCCGGGGACGTGTTGGCGCGCATGCGGAGCGACATCATCAGCTGCGCCTTGAAGCCGGGAACCAAGCTGCGCTTCGAAACGCTGAGGGAGTTGTATGAAGTAAGCTTCTCCACTCTGCGCGAGGCCCTGTCGCGGCTGGTGGCCGAAGGCCTGGTTGTGGCGGAGGGGCAGCGCGGGTTCCTGGTCGCGCCGGTCTCGCTGTTCGATCTCAACGATCTGACGGATGTCCGTGTGCTCGTCGAACGGCAGTGCATCAAGCTGGCGATAGAGCGTGGCGACGATCGCTGGGAGGCGGACATCATGGCCGCGTTCCATCGGATGGATCGCCTGCAAAGCCGGCTTGGTGCGAGCTACTATCTCTCCGACGAATGGGCGACGTTGCACAGTGCGTTCCACCTTTCGCTGGTCGCGGCATGCGGCTCGCCCAATCTGCTCGAGATCCGGCAGAAGCTCTTTGAGCGCGCCCACCGCTACCGCAGGATGTCCTCGCAGTTTCGCCCGCAATGGCGCGCAAAGGACGTCGAGCACAAGATGATCATGGACAGGGTCATCGCCCGCGACACCGCCACGGCGCAGGATCTGGTCGACCGGCATATCCGCGAGACGACCGAGAACGTCATTGCCCATGCAAGCCACCTTTTCGCGCAAGGTGGGGCGGGCGATCCTTTCAAGCGTTCGGATCCCGTGGCCGCAGAGTAGGCCACGGCAAGTTGCACTTGGCGCAATCCGTGGGGCGGCAGAACCAGCCTGAATGAAACTGACCGCTGCCGATGGGATCCGCTTCCGGCCATTGCACGCAATCGAGGCGTCCGGCAGGCGACAGCCTGCCGGACGGTCACCGTGAGTTATGCACGGGCACGCCCTTCAACCTGAATCACGAGGCTCACCTCGTCGCCGATCATTCCGAGCGCGGCCTTCATGCCGAAGTCGCTGCGTTTGATCGAAGTACGGGCACTGAAGCCGACGACATGGCTCTTGTCCCACGGGTTCTCGCCTTCCTTGTTGAAGGTGACGTCCAGCGTGGCCGGCTTTGTCACCCCTGCGATCGTGAGATCGCCCGTGATCGTTCCGGATTTGGCGTCGACCGCCTTGAATTCCCACCCGACAAAGGTGATCTGCGGGAACTCGGTTGCATTGAACCAGTCCGCGCCCTGAATGTCGCTATCGCGCTGGCTATTGTTGGTCGAGATGCCGGCAACTTTCACCGCAACCTCAAGACTGCTGTTTGCTGGCTGGGTGGCGTCGAACGCGAACGTGCCCGAGAACTCTTTCGCCGTTCCGATCACTTGTGAGAAGCCGAGATGATCGATGAAGAATGCGATGCCCGAATGTACGGGATCGATTTCGAAAGTTCCGGCCGCGGCCCTTTCGGCGGCCAGCGGCAGCCAGGCGATCGTGGCGGCAAGCAAGGTGGTGCGCAGTAGTTTCGACATAAGTGTAACTTCCTCCCTAAAATGGTTTCCGACAGTTCTCTTCCGGGTCATACCGGGAAGCTCGAGCCATACCGCGCGATCACAGTCGCCAGGGATGCACCGACAGGCAGCAGGCACATCCCGACAAAAGCGGCGAGGCGGACGGCTTTGTTCGTGGTAGGGATCCGGCTCAAAACCGGATCGACGACAAATGGCGCGACAAAGACCAACGACAGCACAGCCAGCGCCAACATGTCGGTCTTGCGCGTGATGAGCGTGACGGTCTGCGCGACCGCTATCATGCCTCCCGCTCCTCCCAACAGGGATGCGGAGCGGAATCCGAAATCCGGATTTGAGATGTTGGCGGCGACAATGGCCGCCACGGCGGCTGCAAAAAGCAGGCTGAGCTGGAAGCTCGAGGATGATGCTCCCAATAGGGCGATCGGCGCGAATCCGGTGCATGCGATGCCGAGCAGAGCGGCGCGTCTTGTTTCGGTTTCGTCCTCGGCCTGGCCTATTCTGCCGGAAAGGCCATACATCGCCAGCAGCCCCCACAGCCCAGCCACCGCCACTTCCGGGAGAGCATCGGGCAGCCGAGCCGTTCCTATATAGGCGGCGGACGCGATCGGTTGGGCAAGGACAAGTGCGCGACCCAGCCTGCTACGGCCGGCGGCCTCGGCCAGGATAGCGAGCGCCGTTCCGATCAAGGCGACGAAAAAGATCTTGTTGACCGCGCCCACTGGCGGGAAGGACGGCACCTTGTTGTAGGTGAGCCAGTAAGCGACAAGGAAGGAGAGCGGCACCAAGAGGTCTGTCCAGACCCGCCCGGCGCGAAGCCAGCGCAACAGCCCAGCAGCGACAAGCGCCAGCAAACCAGCCGTAACCATGCACAGGATCATCGCTTCCTGTGGCGATCGCGCCAGGCCGCTCATGTCAGCTGTCCCGCGGCGCTTCGAACTGTCGCCTGCGGATATCGGCGACACTCTTTGTGGGGCGCATGTTTCCTCCTTCGGCTCGATGTCAGCCGGCTCCCTCGTTCGGTATGTTGACATACCGTATGTTTTTTAGATACTATTTGGTATCTCAAATTTACATGTCTCTGTCAACATGGGCGGCGCCACGGTCGCAGGCCCGAACCGCATCTCACCAGACGGAGGAGCAGGCCGGTGCTCCGAGCCGGAAGTTTCAAGGGAGGATATCGCCATGACTGACCAAAAACCTGCCGGCCTCGCCGAACTTTGGCTCGCGGGCGGCGCGCAAGGGTTCAACTGGCTTCCTGTCTTCGTTGCCGACGAACAGGGCTTTTTCGAAAAGCACGGCGTGCGGATCGTCTACAAGCGCATGGGCAGCGTCGACAAAGCCACCGCTGCCGTTCTCGAGGGTGAAGCGGACTTGGCGATCACGCCGCCGGAAGGCGCCGTTGCCGACTTTGTGAGGGGAGGGGAGCTGCGCATCGTCGCAGCCAACGCCGTGCGCCTGCCTATGTCCATTGTGGCGCGCCCGGATATCGGTTCGCTCGCCGAACTGAGGGGCAAGAAGGTCGGCACCTCGTCGCTGACGGAAGGCACCGCGATCTACACGCAGATCATGCTGGCCGCGGAAGGGCTGCACTATCCCGGCGACTATGAGTTTGCCCTGGCCGGCATCCACACCAAGCGGTGGGAGGCACTGCAGGCTGGCGAAATAGACTGCGCTCCGCAGCCCGCGCCATGGAACTTTCTCGCGCAGGACAAAGGCTACAACCTGCTCGGGGAGGTCTGCGCCGCGATCCCCGAGATCGTCTTCACCGCCGTCATCGGCAAGGCTTCCTGGCTCAGCGCGAACCGCGATCTCGTAACCCGCTTCCTCAAGGCGCTGATCGAGGCGCATGCGGTCACGAATGACGCGGCCGGCCAAGGCATCACGCTGCCGATCTTCCAGCGCATCACCACGCCTGACAGTGAATCCCTGGCGCGACGGGGCTTGGAATACATGCGCGGCATGGGCATGTGGCCGCAAGGCCTTGCCGTGCCGGACAGGGCGCTCAAGACGACGATCGACCTGATGGTCAGGGCAAACCTGCTCGACAACTCGAAGCGCGATGCGGCCGAAGGCGTCTTCGACAGGCACTATCTGGAAGGCGCCGCCTGATCACCGAGGGCGAGCCCGCTCGCCTGGCCGTGGCCTATGCGTTCGACGATCGGTAGGCGATTGCGGTCGGTCGCCAATTGCCCGTTCCTCAGCCACACGCCGTGTTCCTGATGCCACCGAATGGGAGGGATGTGCAGTTGCTCTATGGGAGAACCGGTATGGCGACGGCCGCGACGATGCCCGGGCGGTTCCTGCAACCAGAAGATACTCTCTCATCCGTCTGGCCTCGCTCCGAGCACAGCCATCCCGTCTGCGGCCTCGATGTCGAGGCCGCCTTCCAAGATGATCTGGACATGTTTGGCAGCCGGCAGCTCGATCAGAGCCGTGCGGCGTTGGGCAGCTCGTCAGTGCTTGCCGGTCTTGATCACCTTGTCGAAATAGGGTGCCGGCGCGACCTTTGCCCTGATCTCGCGGACCTGGTGCTTCTCCACCGTGTTGCGGCGCGACCCCGGCTCGCCCCACAGAAGCGTAACCTCGCTTCCCGGTTGTGCGTGCTCGAGGTCGACAAGCCCCAGCGAGATGAAGCGATTGGCGTTCGCCGTGAAGGACGGCCAGGTCGAGATGCCCGACACCTTGCCCTTCTTCATGACGGCATCGACCTGGAATGTTGCGTACATGGGCATCGGCATGTTGAGAAACTTGGCCGGGGTCCCGTTGGCCGGGAAGATGGAGTCCCGCATCACGACGGCCGCATCTTCGTCGTTCCACTCGAGCGTGACCTTGGTGCGGCGCTGGTTATTGGCCTTCTCGAGCAAGGCGTCGCGGCCGATGAAGTCGCGGCCGAAGTCGATCACGTTCCTGTAGCCGAGTTCGATCGGATCGACATAGTAGTCCGTGATCTCGTCCGACACGAAACTGCCGCCGAGCGAGGCGACCGACTCCAGGAAGTAGCTGTTCAGCCACTCGCGGTAGGGCTTCATGTCGTCGCCATGATAAATGGCAGGTAGCGGCATCGGCACCCAGCCGGACTCCTGTGCAGTGGTCGAGTAGGCGAGCGCGCCGATCTTGCGCAAGCCGTACTTCTCCCCGGTCTTCTCCAGCGCCTCGCGCACCGCCTGCTGGTCGTCCCAGGCTCCGTAGATCTCGAAGCCGGGTTCGCCCGCCATGCCGTGCCGCAGGGCGCGGACGGGTTTTCCGGCGATCTTGAACTCACCGATGTTGAAGAACTTGATCTCCGGCAGGCTGCCGCCCGTCACTTCCCGCATGAGCGCGAGGGCGTTCGGCCCCTGGATCTGGACGCGGAACACCTCGCGGGTGCCGGAGCGGATCGAGAAATTGTCGTCTTTCTTCGCCTCCACGTCGTAGCTGCTCTTTTCGGCGTTGTAGAGCACCCAGTCGCTGGCGAAGGGAGCGCCGACGATGCGGAAGAAGTCGTCAGCTTCCCGGAAAATGATGGCGTCGGCGATGTAGTATCCGTCATGGCCGGCCAGCACGAGCTGTTTGGCGCGCAGGACCGGGAACGGGTCGAACTTGTTGACCGCGATCTCCGAGAGAAAGGGGATGACCTGCGACCCGCGCAGGTGCAGTTCGGTCATATGGTAGGACTGTTCGAGCAGTGCGCAGCCATCCTTCCACGCGCGCACTTCGTCGCGCCAGTTCGTAAACTCCGGCGGAATGACGGGAAACCGGTAAGGCCCGAGGTTGGATCCGCGCAGCAGGTTTACTGGTCCACCCGCCGATTTCAGGATGCTCTCGAGGCTCTTCGGTGCCTCATTCGTTGTTGCCATGTCGATTCCTCCATTTGTCATGTGACCTGGCTGCCCGGATGCTTGCGGGGGCTTCGGCAAGTTCACTTGAGAACAATGCCGTGACCCGTCTCCTGTAGGCGTCTTCCAGCGCAACTATCCGCCGCGGCGCCAGGACGACGCTCGCTTCGCGCGGAGAGAGGCCGTGCGGAAAGCCAGGATATCCTCCCAAATGAGCGTCAATTAAGCTGGCTGGATCCGATCCGGTCGTGGGCTTGCGTGGACAGAACCCAGAGCTTGGGAACTCACTCGGATGCCAAAAGGTATCCAAAAACTAATTGGAATGTCAATGTGTTATTTTCCTGGGAAAACGCGTCAGCTGGTTGGCCGTCTGCCGCGTTGGTCGCTTGTTTGGGCGAGTCCTGAGCTGAGGGGATGCACGCCGAAACCAATTTCGGAAAAAAGTACGGCGGGTTGCCAGCTAAGCCATTGAAAACGTGGTGATCCCGACAGGAACCGAACCTGCGACCTACAGATTAGGAATTTGTCAGACGGCCTTTTCTGTTGTTTCCCAATACCGGTCGTTGGTAATTACCCACCCTTTCGATGCGGCACGGTGCGTCGTCACTCGTCGTCGATGTCCGGGTACTGCGGGGGAGCCTTGCCGATCTTGCTGACGATCCTCTGGTAATTGGCATCGGGCTGCGCCTGCCCTGTTCCAATAAGTTCAACGCGGAAGCGCCACTCGTCACCGTAGTCGTACAAGAAGGTCATTGCCGAGCCCACCTTCTGGAAGGCTGTGCTGACGCGCGTGCCCTTCACGCTGCGAGAGCCGCTCCCCTCTATGTCGGCGAAGAGTTCGAACCGCAGGGGCGAGTCGAACAGCTTTCCCGTCAGCTTTGAATAGAAGCCGTAGGCGTGGTCCAAGTCGAAGCCAAATGCCGCTACGATGGCTTCGGCCAGATCCGCCAGCGTGCTCGAACTCGACACCTCGATGTCCCGACAAAGCCGTGCCCGAAGAGAGGCTCGGAAGATCAAGGTCGCGGGCTCAGTCATCGCAGATTTCAGGCGCTGACGGTTTGAAGGATGATTTTGAAGGGGTTCGTGCCTGGCGCGAGACGAGCCGTGTCGACGACGGTTCGAATGTCGGCTTCGCCCTGGGCGGCCCACATGGCGCGATAGCCGTTGGTGATCTTCCGTTGAACGACGGCGGGTCTCAGCGCCCGTTCGCAGGCGTTGTTCGTCGCGTCGACCATTCCTGGCCATTGGGCAAAGGTCAAAAGTTGATTACGAGCTCGCCTGAACTTGTTTTGGATGTCGCGGGCCAGATCGCACGACGTTGTGGTGGCGAAGATATCGTCCAGACTTCGCTCCAGGGCGCGACGCTTGCCGGCGATGGTCGAGGCGGCGAAGGTTT
>NZ_QZWZ01000049.1 GCF_003601975.1 Mesorhizobium waimense | reverse complement strand
CGAGATAATCCTGCTCGTCTGCGCTCAGAACCAACGGCGCGGTTGGGCGGCCATTCGCGTTCGCCATAATGCGCTCCTCTCCAGAAGCGACGTAGCATACAATGTAACGAACTTCAGTTCCAGATGACTAGGTCACCGACTCATAAAGCGCATCCAGATTTTGGCTGAAGCGAGTTTGACGAGAGCAAGGTAGTTTTCGCTTCAACGGCAACCACATGTTCCCGATCGTCGACCGGTTCGGCACCGCCTACGTCACCATGGATCAGGTGCGCCAGCACTACGCCGATCCCGGAAAGTTCAACGGCTACGCCTGACGCGCCGAAGCCCCCTATCCTTCAACGATTTCGCTGATCTGCACGATGGGCGCGATGTCCGTATAGTTGGCGACGTCCGCGAAGATCTCCGCGCGGTGGGGACCGAACGCCTCCTGGAATGTCCCCAGGGTCGGCGAGTAGATGTGGCACGCCGCGACGAACTCCGGCGCGCTTCCAGGTTCAAGACCCGCAAGGCCCTTATCGATCTCGTACCGCAGGCAGGCATCGCCGAGCCGTTCCTGGATCAGTGGCATGTGGCTGGTGCGGTAGTAGTCGTGATCGAACTTCGAGCCGCCATCGCCCGGATAGTAGACGCTCATCTTGATCATGGTCGGGCTCCTGCCTGAACGCCTCTCCGAGCGTGCGAGGGACCTTTATAGCTCACCAACTCGTAAAGCGCATACAGATTTTGGCTGAAGCGAGTTTGACGAGAGGTAGTTTTCGCTGTGCTTTTCGAAGCGGGTGGCGACGGCACGGAAGTGCTTGAGTTTGCTGAAGGAGCGTTCGACGAGGTTGCGGTAGCGATAGAGGAAGGCGCTGAACGGCGGGCGGCGTTTGCGGCCGGGCATCGGCTTGATGTTGGCCCATGCGCCGCGCGCGGCCATCTCGAGGCGCAAGGCATCACTGTCGTAGGCGCGATCGGCGATCAGCACGTCGCCGCCGCCGAGCGTATCGAGCATGTCGGCGGCGTCCTGCCATCGTGTGCTTGTCCGGGCGTCAGCTTGAGCGCGATCGGCAGGCCGCGCGCATCGACCAGCGCGTGGATCTTGGTGGTCAGTCCACCGCGCGAGCGCCCCATGCATCGGTCGTCAGGCTCACGCCCTGGGGGCGGTATCCGGCGCGCCCCCTTTTTTGCCGTTGGCACCATGCTGGTGAACCCGGATCGACGAGCTGTCGATCATCTGCACATCGCCATCGTAAGCCCTTGATACAGCATCGAAGATGCCGGTCCCATACGCCCGCCTTGCGCCATCTGACGAAGCGGTTGTAGCAGGTCGTATACGGGCCGTAGCGCTCGGGAATGTCCGCCCACGGCGAGCCGGTCCGAAGACGCCAGTAAATCCCGTTCAGAACACGCCGGTCGTCAACCCGAGGCACCCCGCGCGGCTTGCTCGGTAGCAGCGGCTCGATCACCGACCACTCGAAATCCGTCAACTCGTAGCGACGCTGGCCCATCAGCAGCTCCCTTCAAGAAGCTTGAATCAGAACCTTGCAGCTACCGCCAGCAGTTTATGAGTGCGTGACCTCCCGTCGACCCAGGTTTCATCCCTTCGGAAACAGCAATGTTGCGCCAAGCCGCAGGCCGAACCCTGTTGGACCTCCGTCCGGGCTCTCGGCCCAGTAGCGAACGCCAGCCGTCAGGCTCACCGGTTGAGCCCCGAACTTGACGAGCTTCGAGACGCTCGCATTGATCGGGACCGACCACTCCCGCGCCGTCCAGTTATAGGTGCTCTCGCTGTTAAGCGTGAAGGTCCATGCGTCAGGCGTCGTATAGGCGATGAACGGTTGGAGGAACGTGGCGTTCACGTCCGCCCTGTCATGGTCGCCGGCAAAGGACCAGATATGGTTGGCGAGCATGCCATAGGTCCACGGGCCGCTCTGCTTCAGAACGACGACTGTTGGCCCGACCCCCCATTTCTCGCCGCCAAGCAGCTCGTCCGTCGCTGTCGGGATGAGGAACACCGGACCGGCGCCCCAGATGATACCGCCTGCAGTCGGCTTCTTCGGTGAAAAGAACACGCTCTGAACGATGTCGCCGAGACCGAACTGGTCGCCGGAGGAGCCAGCGATGTCGTTCTGCCAGGCAATCGGAACGACGGTGCGGGAAATCAAGTTCCAGTTGTCGTTCAGCGAGAATGGTATCACCGGCTGGACGTTCACATATGCCTTGCGTCCGTCGGCCGGACCGTAGCCCGTATCGTAGTTGAACTGGACCGGAACGCTGATGAGCGAAGCGATCGGGTTGGAGAGTTGCTTGGCCAAGTCGGTATCGGCCGCGTTGGAGGACCCCGCCGACGCAATCAATCCGGCTAACGCGATGCCCGGAATTGATGCCCTCAATGTCTTGCAATTGATTTTCATGTTAGATCTCCCCATTGCGAATCCTGAGCGTTCCCGTTGCGGTGAGTTCTTCGCTTGATCCTCCGGGTGACTTCGTCCATTCGGTCCACGATAAATTTCGATCGATGGTCGCGCAATGTTGCCTGGAGCGCAAGGGGGCGGCTACTTGCAGCAGACCTTGCGGACATAATTGTTGTCGTTGGTCGTTTAGGTCGTCAGGAATCGCGCCCCGCGCCTCCTGGACCAGGCTTTGGCCATGTGCTCGTCGAATGTGTTTTTAGGCATGATGCCAACCAGCCATCGGTGGCAAGGTAAGCCGAAAGCGGGATCGACGCAGAGCGCACATAGGATTCGGCCTCGGCGAGCTTATCGAAGCTCTTGACCTGAACATGGCGCTGTCCGAAGGGGCCGCTCTCGTACTGGTCGACATAGACCCGGGTGTCATGCATGTAGCCGACCTGATTTCCAGCCCGGACACGATACCAAAGATCGGGGTTTGCCAAGGATTGCGACCGTACTCCCGTTCCTTAGCACCGCCCTATTTGCCGACTTTCCGTCCGGCCGTGCCTTAACAGGGGCGGTGCGTTTGGGGTGCCTGATGCGGCCGGAGCGAGCTTCCGGAATTACAAGGAGGCTCTGCGCACTGACGGGCGATGCAGGAAGCGCGGCAATCGTCGGATTTGGGTCTGTCGGGGAAACTAGGCTCCGAGATCTGAGATTGGCCGTTCTCGCCAACTTGGCCCCGAACGGCAGAAAAAGCGCCCGACCTGCGCGGACACGGGGGCTACGGGTCAATGGTCGATTGCCCTCAAGGACAATGGCGCATCGGACCGGCGCCGGTTTAGCTTCGGGATGAAGAGCCTCTATGTCTCGAACTCGAGCCTCGCCGACGAAGTGGCTCTTCTGCGCGGCTTGCGTCGAATTGTCAAAGGAGGAACCCCAATGGGACCCGGTCGTCTCACGAAAATTTTCTGCGCATTGCTTACGCTCGCTACAGTTTCCCTAGCGCGCGATGACCTGAAGGAGTTCCTTGGCGGAAATGTCATTTCTCAAGCTGAAGCGCGTAGAGCCGTACGCCATCGCGCCGTGCATCGCCCCGTGTATCGCGCGCCGGTCACTGCGCGTGGCGTGGCGCGCCGCACAACCAGGCGTGTAATCCGCCGTACCACACTCTTTGTCCCGGTTTTGCCAGCTGGTTGCGCTTTCGTCCACATAAGCGGCATTGGCTACCATCACTGCGGCTCGCTTTATTACCAGCGCTCTGGCAGCCGATATGTGCAGATTACGGTCAATTGACGCAGTTGGAAGACCCGAACGTCAAGCCGTTCGGGTCTGATAGCCTCCGGACTGGGCAAATTGGTTTACGGGGAGCATGAAGGGCGTTCGAGTTAGTGAATAGAGCCATCCGCCTCTCCATGGTTTTGACCCTGATCGGCTCGACGTCATGCGCCCATCGCCCGAGAACGTCTTTCTCCCTGTGGGGCCGAATTCGGTACCTGGTACGTCGCGGGTGGAAATGTTGGTGGCAACAATGCGGCGCCCTTCCAAGATACCGGGAGAGATGTTCGGAGGCGAGCGTGGTGATCCGACCTTCGCCGAGATCGCAATTTCGATTCCGCCCGACAGTCCGTAAGATCGGAGAGGTGGAATAGCCAAAGGTGATTCCCGCCGATCCCAAGCGCGAGTTTGCGACGATCAGCGCCACTGTACTGACACGAGACGCGATGATCTCCAATCTGCATGCGCGACTGACCAGAGCCCCCTCCCGGAAGGTTCTGGTCTTCGTTCACGGGTACAACAACCGTTTCGACGATGCAGTGTTCAGATTCGCGCAGATCGTCCACGATTCCGGTACGAAATACGTACCCGTGCTGTTTACGTGGCCATCCCGCGGAAAACTACTCGCCTATGGATATGATCGCGAAAGCGCGAACTATAGCCGGGACGCTCTGGAGGCAACGCTGAAGTACCTGGTGCAGGACTCATCGGTTTCTCTGGCTCACTCGATGGGGAATTGGATCACCCTGGAAGCGCTCCGTCAAATGGCAATCCGAAACCGAGGCATCTCCTCCAAGATCAAGAACGTCATGCTGGCGTCGCCCGATGTGGACGTCGATGTCTTTCACACCCAATTGGTCTCCATGGGTGTTCGGCGTCCTCGCTTGACCCTGTTCGTGTCAAATGATGACAAAGCTTTGAAAGCATCACAATGGCTTTGGGTAAGCACTGCCCGCCTCGGGACCATCGATCCCAAAGTTGATCCCTACAAGGATTTCTTGGAAACAGGGGGGATCGATGTCGTCGACCTGAGCAAGATCGATACGACCGGCCAGCTCAACCATGGCAAGTTTTCCGAGAGCCTCGAGGTTATTCGGCTAATCGGCCGCCAATTGGCCACGGGGCAGCCGGTTACCGACCAACACTTGAGCTTGGAAGACCGTATCGTCGCCGGAATAGATTCGAAACTCTCGGGCAGCGTGATACCTTAAGGAAACGCAAAATGTCGTCAATCACGTACTCTTTGAAGAAAGCTGCGCTGTCGGCCTTCGTCCTGGCAGTGACGTCTCTGTCGGTCCACGCTCGTGACCTTGTCATCGCCATGCCGAATTGGCCCTCGGGTAAGGCGACCGCGAACATCTTGAAGGTTGGTCTGAAAAAGGAATACGGACTTGACTCGGACGTCCGCGAGATGGGCTCGATGATCGCCTTCGCTGGCCTGAATTCCGGGGAGGTGGACATCCACCCAGAGATCTGGTCGCCCAACCTGGACAGTCTGATTGACAAGTACGTTACAAAAGCTGGCACGGTCTCGATGAGCCCGATTGGCGTCCAGGCTTGGCAGGGATTGTGCGAGACGCGGATCACCGCCGACAAATTCGGTATTCGCGACATCTCGGATCTAAACGATCCGAAAAAGACCGCGGCGCTCGACACGGACGGGGACGGCCGCGGCGAACTGTGGATCGGCGCTGAAACTTGGGCGTCGACGGCGATAGAGCGGGTCAGGGCTAACAGCTACGGCTACGCCAAGACGATGACCTTGCTCGAAATGCCGGAGGACGTCGGCATGGCTGCTGTAGATGCGGCGGAAGCCACAGACCGCCCCATCGTGTTTGCCTGCTATGCGCCGCACTACATTTTCAAGCTCCACGATATCGTGCGCCTTACGGAGCCTCCGTACGATCCGGCCAAGTGGAAGATCGTGCTGCCTTCGGAAGATCCGCAATGGCTGACGAAATCGAGCGCGGCCGTTGCCTGGAATGCCGCTCAATTCCACGTCGGCTATGCAACCTCCCTGCGCCAAAGCCATCCGGAGGTGGTCAAGTTCCTGGAGCATGTCGACTTCAAGGAGGATGAAATCACCGAGATGAGCTACGCGCTTCAGGTGGAGCGGCAGGACCCTTATGCTTTCGCCACGCAATGGGTCGCTACGCATGGTGACCAGGTACATGGATGGGCAAGCAAATGAAACGATCCTCGACGATGCGGCAGACTGCCTACCTCGCAGCAGATCGCGGGTGGCTGAAGCAGGCCGCAATCCGGCGGCACGCGGGTACAGCAGCAATCGCGGCTCTGTTGCTTGCGGCTCCGTTGGCGCTCGCGACCGCGGCACCGCCGGGGGCGGCTACGCAGGTGTTCGATCCAATCACCCACAAGTGGGTCGACTATGACCGCAAGAAGGCCCTCAAATACTATGCGGCGCATAAAGAGGTGCCCGAGGCATTTCGTATGCAGATGGTCAAGTTTCGTACCGCCGAGGTGCCCGGCACGATCATCATCGATGGAAACCAGCACTTTCTCTACCTAGTGCAGCCCAACCAGATGGCGATGCGCTATGGCATTGGTGTCGGCCGGGAAGGTTTTGGCTGGGCAGGCATCGTGCGCGTTGGCCGCATATCGGAGTGGCCTACCTGGACGCCGCCCGCGGAAATGGTCGCTCGCGACCCCAAAGCTGCACCGTTTGCATCGGGCATGCCAGGCGGCCCCGACAATCCGCTGGGAGCCAGGGCGCTCTACCTCTACGAAGGAGACCATGACACGATCTACCGAATTCATGGCACGCCGGAGCCATGGACAATTGGCCTCGACGTGTCCTCGGGATGCATCCGGATGAACAACAAGGACATCATAGACCTGGCTTCACGCGTGAACGTGGGTGCCAAGGTCATCGTCCTCATGCAGGGGGCGGCCCTCTACAAGGGCGTGTGACAGCGGAAGCAATTGGAGGAGGGAAGTTGATGTCGAGAACCGAGATCTTTGCAGGCCGAGGGCATCGGCTTGCCGTCGGAGCGGTTTTGTTGGGAGCGATCTTTCCCGTCGCCTGCGTTAGCGCGCCGCCTCCGCCACCACCACCCGAGCAGATGTCGCGCACCGCAGCCAAGACAGCGCCCGCCGACTTGCAACTTCTTTGCGCAAATGCCGCAGCAAAAGCCAGCGGCCTAAAGGCCGACAAAATACTGCCGGTCAGTTCGAACCTGATCGATTCGAAGACCTTTCAGGTCGACCTCGACGCCGGCGGCAAGAAGACGAGCTGCCTTGTCGACGCCGACGGCAACATCAAATCTGTTCAACCGTTGTGAACGTTGTCAACGGCCAGTTGCTTGCGTTTTCCGCGCGCCATGCGGAAGCAGGCCTGGCAAGCTTCGCGCGGCATGAGAGGTCACGCCGGATTCGTTCAGGGAGCTTGCTCTACATCCCTCGGCCCAATCTCTCAAGCTCGAGCGAATAGCAATACAACGCGAACAGCACGCTGAAGACGATGAGCCCCTTGAACCCCGGCTTCAGCATCCTGCATGGACACCCTATCATGCCATTTTGGCAACACGGGCCGTCGCATTTCGCCTGCTTATCTGCCGCCAACTGAGGGATCGCGTGTATCCAAGTTTGATCGGTGAAATGCAGCTTCCTCGAGAAGGCCATGCGCCGGGCAGGCGTGCAGGTGGCCAACGGGCTGCCGGTCGGCAACCCTCTGTTGCGGCCCTTCATGGGACGCATTGACCTTCGAAACCACCGCAAGATCGTCGTCATCGACGGTCGCACTACCTATTGCGGCAGCCAAAACTGTGCTGATCCAGAATTTTTGGTGAAGGCAAACTATGCGCTCTGGGTTGATGCGATGATGCGCTTCGAGGGCCCGATTGCCCGCGAGAACCAGTTATTGTTCGCCAGCGACTGGATGTCCCGTGTGGATGAGGATCTGGAAGGCCTCTTTCGCGAGCCCCATCTCTTGGCCAAATCCGATGCAATGCCCGCACAGGTGATCGGAACCGGACCGACGGCGGCGATTTTCGGCCATGCCGGAAATGTTTGAATCCCTGATGTATGCAGCGCAACGCGAGCTCATCATTTCGACCCCCTATTATGTGCCCAGCGAATCCCTGCAAGGCGCGCTTTGCACGGCAGCCCGCCGGGGTGTGGATGCGAAGATCATCTTTCCCGCCAGGAACGACTCCCGGATCGTGGGAGCCGCGAGCCGAAGCTACTATGCGGATCTCCTATCCGCGGGCGTTGAGATCCACGAATATGTCGGTGGCCTTCTTCACACCAATTCGCTGACACTCGACGGAGAGGTCACCTTGATCGGCTCCGCGAACATGGACCGCCGGAGCTTCGATCTGAACTACGAGAACAACATCCGTTTTATGATCTCGATCTTACCGCCGCCATGCGGCAGCGCCAGCTTGACTACGCCCGCTCGAGTCCCGTCACAACCAAGATGGTGGCTTCATGGTCCCTGCCACGGCGCCTTTGGAACAACAGCATCGCCACGCTCGGACCCCTGCTGTGAGATCGTTCAGCCCTGGAGAGGCCGAAAAGTCGCTTGCTTCCTATGTGGAGTGAACCCTGCGGTATGTTGTCAACGCACCCATCTGACGAACCGCACGATCACTTCCTCGGCGATGAGCATGGCCATGACGGCGATAATCAGCGGCACCACGCCGTGCAGCATGCCTTCAAAGCGAACCCTATCCCCGAACACGAAAGTAATCGCCTCCAGGATCACGAACTTGGATAGGAACAGGACTACCCATGCGCCGAAGAATCGCATGAACTTCATGAAGGCACCTTGCCTTGCCTGGAAGAACACAGCGACCTGATGCTCGATAGCGATCGTCCCCTTCAGAAGGGCCTGCAACAAGATGGCGGCGAGCAATGACACGCTGAAGGAAGAGACTGTGACGCTGTCCGAAAACTCATCAAACAGGTTCAGGACCACGAGGTCGATCAGGACGCCAAAGAGATAGCGTATGATCAATCGCTGGCGGTCGGTTGGCATTTCGGCTGTGGCCGGCAGAAAACCGTGGATTTTGTCAGCCATGACGTCCCCTTGCAAAACACCCCTGCCGAGTGGTGCGAATCTCGGCATTACTTTAGCATGGCCGTTTCGACGCGCCACATAACTAACGGTAAGTACCGTGGGGCCACCGGCCCTAGTGCCGAAAGATCACCAGTCTACCGTGGTGGCGGATGATTGAGACGCGATCTCATGGCGGCATCGTCATTTAGCAATTCTGCTCCTGCCTCTCCGACCAATCGTACGTTGAAGTTGCATTTCCTAACGGGAAAGGTTGCCGCCGAAATCGACTCCATTTTTCTTGACGTACCGGATGTTATTGCTGGTCATGCTGAACTATCCTCGACGCAGCGATGCGCCTTTGGTCGTATAGCCACGACCATGCCTGTCCTGCTGGTTCTGTTCAGCCTGTTTTGCTATTCGCTTGAAATAGAACGGTTGGGCAGGGCAAGGGAAGACCATTCCGCCGACATCCGGCCGCACCAAGCTGGCCAAATCCGGTCCGTTACAAGGTGCCGATCGACGGCGGCCTCGTCTGCCCGTCAAAGTTTCGGAGCGGCTTGAGACAATTTCCAGGTGTCTGGAACAATTCTGGATCGGCGACGTTCCACCTAGGTAATGACGATGTTTCGCATACGGTAAACATTGCCACCAGCGAGGACGCGATCATGAGATTCCTGTCAGGCATAGCGACCTGCCTGGTCGCAACTTTTGCACTGACGAGTACTGTTTCCGTTGACGCCGCTCCGGTCTTCGTGCCCAGGGCACAAAGCGCGCACTCTGATGTCATCCACATTCGGGATGGCTGGTACAGGGGCTACCGCGGCTACCGCCACCACCACCACCGGCACAACGACTTGGCCCCCGGCGGCGCTTTTGTCGCCGGAGTTCTGCTCGGCAGCGTGCTCGCCAACAACAACGGCTACTATGGTGGGTATTACCAAGGTGGTGACTACTACGGAGATCCGTATTACGGCGATCCGTATTACGGCGATCGGCATTACAGCGACCGCTATTATACCGACCGCCATTACGACAATGGCTATCACTCAAACGGGTCCTATCGGCCCTGCTCGCCCAGGGAAGCGGATTCCGGTAATTGTTACTAGCGTGGCGCGCTGCCCGGCCTGTCGCGACACATTGATGTCCCGCATGCCATCATGGGATGGTGGCAAAAAATGCCCTCCAGGTAACTTACGTTCCGCTGCCGGCTCGGTCCGGTAGGATCGGGGACAACACGAACCAATGGTCAATGGGATGGCCAATCGACGGGATCGAACGTCGGCTGGCAGACAAAAACGATCTGGGCGGGTACGCTGGTTCCGCAGTTTATCGTCTTAACGATGATTGGTTTCACAGGCCGGTGCTTGCCGTGGCAGATCGAGCTGCATTGGCCGGAGAATATGCCGCCAACATCGTCAGGGCCGCCAGCGATACTTTCCGCATATGCCGGATCTCCTCATTGCGGAAAAGGGGGGGACCAAAACCAGGCTTTGGGCGCTCCAGAGGTGGACTGACCACCAAGATTCATATGGCGGTGGACGGCCAAGGGCGCCCACTACGATTGATCTTGACGCCCGGCCAGCGCGGCGATGTCACACAGGCGCCCGCCTTGCTCATCGAACGTTGTTTCAACAGACGGATCGCAACACGCAACGACCGACGCGCCCTATACTCCTCAGCTTCATTCAAATCGCTTGCGCCATGTTATGGATGCGATGAATGTCGATTCAGCCTAGTGTATTCCGCTCCGCTGAAGCAGCCGAGTAAGGCCTGGCCGATCGCCATCGAAGTCGCCGGTCGGAAGCCTCCTTCTACGCCCAGCGAGACCTCATCGTTGGGATCCAGCCGGTCATCCGCGCCGCGCCCTCGAACGCAATTATCTGACGCGGACATCGATCCGAAAGATGGCCTCGATATCGACTGATCCGCGGACAGGTTTCCAAGATCTGCACGTAGCATACAGTTAACTACCTTCCGCATCGGCATGCAATGCGCTACGGTCTCCTAAGGCAAGAACAATTCGCCCGGACTCGGCGACAGAACATCGCTGACAACCAGGTTCACATCCTTTGGAGGGACGGCAATGGAGATCAAGTTTCCTCGTTGGCCTGTTGGCACTGTGGCCATAATGGCATTCTTGATGTGCTTCGGTCCGGCCTCTTTCGCGATTGCTCAGGATAAAGCCGCTGCTACAGCGAGCGCAGCGGCAACCCAAGCCCCCGAACCGCTCGAAGAGGATGAACTCGAAATCCTGGTAGCGCGAATTGCGCTCTACCCCGATGAACTTGTCGCGGTGATTTCCGAAGCGTCGCTTTATCCATTGCAGATCGTGGAGGCGAACCGGTTTTTGGACCAGGTCGCCAAGAAGCCAGGCCTGAAACCGAAGGAAAGCTGGGACGGCAGCGTCATCTCACTGCTCAACTATCCCGACATCGTCAAAATGATGAGTGACGATCTGGATTGGACCCAGACGCTTGGCGACGCACTGACGTATCAGCAAAAAGACGTTCTGGTCGCTATTCAGCAGTTGCGCGACACGGCTGTCGCCAAAGGTGTGATCAAGTCCGATGACAAGATCGAGGTTGTCGAGGAGAACGACAATGTGGTCATCCGGTCCGCTAGCGCAGATAAGGTCTATGTTCCACGGTATGAGCCGCAAATGCTCTATGCCGTCGACTATCCGGTCGCTCCGATCTCCTATTATCCCGACCCCTACCCAAGTTATTATTATCCCACTGCGCCCTATTTCGCGGCCTTCGTGACTGGTGCCGTCTGGGCAGCGGCGGTGGATTGGAATGGTGGGGGCGTGTGGGGGGGCCGCTGGGACGGCAATGATATCAATATCGACTGCAACAATTGCTTCAACAACATAAACGGCAAGGTCAATTTCAACGACGTGGACTGGAAAAACGTCGACCGATCGAAACTAAATTTCGACAGGAACCAGTTCGCCAACTTCGACAAAACGAGCATGCGCGACCGGGTCAAAACGAACGATCGCAACAGTATGCGCAACAAGGCGTCCGATCTCAAAAAGGACCGGATGAGCACACTGGCCGGAAAGTCCGGCAAGGTGAAGGACGTTCGCCAACGCGAAATCAGAGAGGGTTTGAAAAACCGGCCGCCGGGGTCAAGGCCGGATTTCAAAAAGCCAACCAACACCAAGCCAATTGCTTCGGCACGAAAGAATGACCGCCCTGCCGCCAAGGCGTCGGGGAAAATCAATCGCGCGGTTGGCAAGCCGAAGCCAGCAATGAGGGTGGACAACAGGCCGAGGAAGCCTTCGGGCCTTGGCAACGTCAGCTCCGGAAAACGCCAGCAGATTGCCTCTAACCGAGGTGCGAGGAGCATGGGAGGCGGAATTCGCAGCAGCGGCGGCGGCGGCCACAAGATGATCAGGCCGAGCGGTGGCAGGAAGGGCGGCGGTGGGCGCGGCGGTGGCGGGCGCAGGCGTTAAAACTTTTGGCGAGAGGAAAACCGACCATGAAAACGTGCGTCCGGAGTCTTGTTCTACGTTCGCTGCTCGGTGTCGGAATGATCTTGGGCATTGGCGCGGGTTCTGCAAATTTTGTCAGCGCGCAGGAGGAGCAGAGCCTCACTGACTACGTGGCCAAGAACGATCCGCCGCTTTTCGATGATCCCTCAGCGGCGGTGGAAGCGTTCAAAGCGGTCCTGGCGAAGGACGATTTCGACGGACTGGCGGCATTGCTTGGGCTGGATGCCGCGAAGCTGCGGACAAGCGAAGGCGTGATGGATACCTACGCGCAGATCAAGCAAGGTGCTGCCAAAACAGTGATCGTGCGCGATCTTGGCGACCGCAAGGAACTCGACATTGGCGACAAGCTATGGCCCCTGCCGTTCCCTATCGTGAAGGGTAAAGACGGCAAATGGGCTTTCGATACCTATGCTGGCATCGAAGAGATCATCAACCGGCGCGTCGGTGAAAATGAGATCGCGGCAATCGAAACGGTCCGTGCCTATGTCGACGCTCAACGTGATTACGCCGCGGAAGACCGCGATGGCGATGGCGTGCTGGAGTACGCCCAGAAGCTGGCCAGCAGCGAGGGCCTGACCGACGGACTATATTGGCCGTCCGACGAAGCCAATGGCATTAGTCCCGCAGGCGACTTCATCAACCAGGCAGCTCTCGACAAGGCCAAGAAAGGCGATGGCTATTTTGGTTATCGCTTCCGCATCCTCAATGGTCAGGGCAAAAATATCGCCGGCGGCGCCTACAACTACATCATCAACGGCAACATGATCGCCGGTTTCGCGCTTCTGGCCTGGCCTGTGAAATATGCTGAGACGGGCGTCAAAACCTTTGAGGTCAATCAGCAAGGTATTGTCTACGAGGCCGATCTAGGGCCAAACACGGAGGCTGTGGCCGGAGGGATAAAGCTGTTCAATCCCGATGACAAATGGCAGGTGACTGGTGACTAGACTAGCTTCAATTTGAAACCGCCCGCCCTGTTGCCAATCCTGGCCCTGCTGAATGAGTTTTAGCGAAGTTGTGCCCATCCCATTCGAGGCTTGAAGACTGACGAGTTCATCCGCCAGCAGGAAGCGGCTGTGACAGCTCATTGCAACGGGCGAGAAAGCCTTGCGAAAAGCAACAGAGGCGGTGTGGAAACACTGATATTGTAAAATGTGGAAGTCGCTCGTCGTCGCTATCGCTGTTCTTGCCTTGGAGCGTTCGGCCTCGGCCGCCATCGTGGTCAACAAGGATACTAAGATTCGCACGCTGATCGTGACGGAAGGCAGCGGCAAGACGAAGTTGACGCGGCGGGCCGGCGAAACCGTGGAATTCCGCCCGAAAGGCTGTTTCGTCACGTGGCCTAATGGTGATTCGAGGCCCTGACCGGCTCGGAAACGATAGATATTTCGGGTGGCGTTGCCCGCATCAAGTAAAAGTCGGCGGCATGGTTTCTAGAGCCTAGGCAAATGCCCAACCTTTTATTGTTTTTGGTAGCAGTTGTCTAACAGAGACAGGGGAATAGTCGGTTACAACTCGACGCCAACGATGTCGACCATCCTGGCTATGAGATGCGCGACACCGACTATCGGGACGGCGGCTTCAGCTATAAGGTAACGCAGAACGGACAGTTTTCGAGCGTGCATTCCGCTTTTAGTACGGCTTCGGAACGAGGGGATAGGTTTGGAGAATTGTCTTGTGAGCCTGTCCAAAATCAGGTGCCTCAGCCACGTCTTGTTGGCGTCAGCGTTGGTTGGCCTGCTGTGGGGCTGTGCATCTCGTCCCACGAACGTGTTGTTACCCGTAGCCGATACGTCCCCGTCATCCAGCAAGGTGGAGATGCTGGTGACGACGACGCGCGCTCGCTCTGCCAATCCGGCCGAGATGTATACGGGCGAGCGCGGACTGGCTCCTTCATTCGCGGACGTTACGGTGTCGATCCCATCGGCGTCGGTGCGCAAGGTCGGCGAGGTCGCCTGGCCCAAGAAGCTGCCGTCAAACCCTGCAACCGATTTCGCGGTGGTGAAAGCCGAAGAACTAACACGGGATGGCGCGAAGGAGTGGCTACACGCCTCTGTCAAGAAGAGCCCGGACCACAGCGTTCTGGTTTTCATCCATGGCTTCAACAACCGCTTCGAGGACTCCCTTTATCGCTTTGCGCAGATCGCCAAGGATACCGGCACCGACAGCGCTCCGATTTTGGTCACATGGCCTTCCCGAGGCAGTACGCTGGCCTATGGCTACGATCGCGAGAGCACCAACTACACGCGAGATGCGCTCGAGACGCTGTTCCAATACCTGGCGCACGATCCCGACGTAAAAGAGGTTTCGATCCTCGCCCATTCGATGGGTAATTGGCTTGCCTTGGAATCCTTGCGCCAGATGGCCATCCGCAATGGCGGCCTGCCGGCAAAGTTCAAGAACGTCATGCTGGCCGCGCCTGACGTCGATGTCGACGTGTTTCGCACTCAGATTGCCGACATGGGCAAACAGCACCCCCAGTTCACCCTCTTTGTCTCGCAGGATGACCGGGCGCTTGCATTTTCTAGACGGGTCTGGGGCAACATCCCCCGGCTCGGCTCTATCAATCCGGAAGAGGCTCCATACAAGGAAGACCTTGCCAGCAACAATGTGACCGTCATCGACCTGACGAAGGTCAAATCCGGCGACAGTCTGAATCACGGCAAGTTCGCGTCATCACCGCAGATCGTGCAATTGATTGGGGCGCGGATGGCTGCCGGCCAGACCTTGACCGACAGCAGGGTGGGCCTTGGCGACACGATCGTGCAAGCGACGACCGGCGCGGCGGCTGCGGCTGGCAGCGCTGTAGGGTTGGTGATTTCGGCACCCGTTGCAGTGGTCGATCAGAACACCAGGGAAAACTACGGCAATGAGGTCGAGAACCTGACCGGCTCGCTAAGCAGTAAGAAAACGAATGCTGGCAGCAAGAATTGCAACCTGCCTGCAGCATCCACAAAAGGGTGCAAGAAATAGCGGTTCAACGAAGTCAAGGCGGCAGCGAAGCTTATTGATGCCTCATCTCTAAGTTGTTTGAACGTTCCGTGAGAATGGCATTCAGAGGGCGGAGAGCGAGCCCATACCTGAAGCGACGCTTCTGCTGTTCCCATCTGGCTGGAAGGGAAATGAATGCATCGCATCGCTCGGATATCGCTCGCCATCCTCCTTTCGTTAGCCGTTGCAATTTTGACCGCCTGGGCCGGACTTGCCATCTGGTACCGCCTGCCCTCGGCAGAGCTTGGACGGGCTGTGGCCTGCGCCCTTTTCATCTTGTTCGGAATCGGCACCGTCATTGCCCTCTTCAGCCGTCTTCGCTTCAGGGCGTTCGTCCTGTTTCTCGCTGCGTTCGCTGCGGTTCTGGTTTGGTGGAGCACCATCAAGCCTTTGGGCGACGCCGACTGGGCGCCAGATGTGGCCCAGCCAGGTAACCGGCACCCGCGACGGAAACCTGTTGATGCTGAAAGACGTGCGCGACTTCGAATGGCGCAGCGACACCGATTTCACCGAACGTTGGACAAGCCGGACCTACGACCTTTCCACCGTTCAGCGCGCCGACCTCTTGATGTCCTATTGGGCTGGACCGAAAATGGCCCATGTCTTCATGAGCTTCGGCTTCTCCGACGGTGAATATCTTGCCTGGTCCATTGAGGTGCGGCGTCGTATCGGTGGCGAGTTTTCGCCCATAGCGGACCTGTTCAAGAGCAGTCCCCTGGTCATTATCGCGGCCGACGAGCGAGACGTCGTCGGCGTCAGGTCAAATGTTCGGGGAGAGGATGTCCAGATCTATCGCATGAAAGCGTCGCCTGACGCGGCCCGGGCGCTTCTGCTGGAATACGTCTCGGACGCAAATGCGCTTTCCACGAAGCCTGCATTCTATAATTCCATCACGACGAACTGCACGACGACGATCGTCAAGATGATGCGAGCGGTCGGCGACGCCGTTCCCCTCGACTGGCGCCTTATCGTCAACGGCTATCTTCCCGAGTATGCGTACGACCGGGGTGCGCTCGACACCCGCTTGCCGTTGTCGACCTTGCGGGAGTTGGCACACATAGACGACCGTGCTCGGAAGTCGGGCCTGTCGCCGGATTTTTCGAGATTGATCCGGGTTGGTGTGCCATCTCCCCGCCTTGGCTAGTGATCTGGGAGCGGCCTCGCACGTGGGATCGAAACGCGAAGGGGTTTTCCGGTCTCGATGATCTCGCATTGGAGGTAAGCTGGCCGAGCAGTGCAGTTGTTATTTTTGCATCGCCGAAAGACGTTCAGCCAATCGCCAAAGCGAGATTGGTGGTGACGATGATGGAAGCGCTCGCAGAGCTTCGACGGGGGATTGAGCCGATGGCCGCGGACCATGTTAAATTCTCGGAACTTGCAACGTTGATCATTGGTCTGATCGCGTTGGTCGCGGGGACCCGCATCCGTCAAATGGTTCCAGTGCTGAAACGCATCGACATGCCCAACGCCGTGATCGGTGCCATGATAGTGGCTCCGCTCGTTCTCCTTGCTCAGGTCATGTTCGGAACCGAGGTCGCCTTCGGCACAAAGCTCCGCGATCTTCTGTTGCTTGTCTTCTTCACAACGATCGGCCTGTCGGCGAAGTTGAAAGCGCCGCGAGCCGGTGGCCGTCCATTGGTCATCCTCTGTGCGGTGACAGTGGCTGGTCTGCCAGAATCTGGTTGGCATCGGTGTCGCGACGGCTTGGGGTGCACACCTACGGGCTCCTTGCTGGGAGCCTTTCCTTCGTTGGTGGGCCAGGAACGGCACTTGCCTGGACGAAGGAGGCGGAGGGCGTAGGGCTTCAGAACGCGCAAGCGGTCGGAGCCGGCGCGGCGACTCTTGCGGTCATCACCGGCGCACTGGTGTCGGACCATTACCGGCTGGCTGATCGGCGTCACAAACTCTCCCCGGTTGCGGCACCGCAGACCGAGATCTCCTTCGCCGAGGCGCAATGGGAGGCGCCGGCAGCAGTTCAGGAGGATCGCGGGAACCTTGAGGGTATACTGGCGACCATCCTGATCATTGCAGTGTCGGTCTTTCTTGGCGACAAGCTCAATAGCTGGGCCAAGGACGAAGGATTATTGCTACTTGGCTTCCTGTCGGCGATGCTCGCGGGAGTTTTCCTGACGAACCTTGTTGACTGGACTCGCATCCGGCCGGACTTCGATCCGATTCAAAAAGGCGGCGAGGTCGCTCTGAACCTGTTTCTGGTGCTCAGCGTCATGAGCACAAAGCTGATTGCCGTTGCCGCTATCCTCGGACCACTTTTTGTCAACGTACTGCTGCAGATCATCGTCATCGTGGCGATTGCCTATTTCATTCTGTTCCGGTTGCTGGGCCGGGACTATGAGGCAGCGGTTACGGTCGGTGGTTTCCTCGGCTTCGGGATATCTTCAATGCCCGTCGCGATGGCGGCCATGGACGAGGTGGCGCGCCGTTACGGTCCAGCCCCGAAGGCGTTCTTGCTGATCACTCTGGCCGGATCGTTCTTCGTTGATCTTGCTAATGCTCTCGTTGCGAAGGCATTCTTGGCGTTGCCACTTTTCGACATGAAGGCACTGGGCATCGCAGGGCACTGTTTTCCGACAAAGGCGGTCGAATGAGCGGCAACCTGTCGACTGGCGTAGCGCGTGTCAGCAGCGGCGTTATCCGATCGACCAGTCGCATCGGTATTGAAGGCCGGGAGGCCTACCAGGTGCGCGAGAGGAAAACGAAGGCACTGAAATTGGGTTCAAAAATGGCTGCGAAATAGAAGCGCCATGTACGATGGTGTGAAGCGAATCTCAAGGAGATCGATTGAAGCTCGGTTCCATACACCGATAGACGCGGCATTGACCGTCGTGTGTCGGGACCGAGGCGGCGGTCGGCACGTCCGGATAGTCGCATTCGTTGCCGAACTGGCGGACGTATCTATCGTAGGTGTTGCGGCCAGTGGTGAGAACAACCGAGCGATGGCTTTCGATCTTGGCCTGCGTCTGTTCGCAGGTCATCACGCGTGTGTCCGGTCGCGCATCGGCGACGCTGGTGACACAAACTGCCATCCCGGCAAGAAAGGCGATCGACAGACTTTTCGTGGCCAACACAACGGTACTCCCGATCGATGAATATGGACCGGTCCTGGAAAACGGCAAGGATATTTCGGTCGACGAAAATCGCGGGCTGGGTAAGACTCGCGCCGCCATATGCGAAGCATAAGCCGATGACCGACAAGCCGGTAACGACTTACGTTGTGAGCGTGTTCGAGAAGCCGCCTAAGGGCGACGGCTGGCAGCACGAGGTGAAATTCGACGACTACCGAACCCCATCGTCGCCCTTTTGGGTCTGGAACATGGCGATTTGCCCGCGAGGCAATCAAGCGCGGGGTCGCGTGGCGAAACTTGAGTGGCAGCGTTTGACGTATCACTGCGCATTGCGAGGGACAATGGCCGCAAGGTCTCGAGCGGGATGGCTATGCACCAGGAATATCTGCTGTTTGCATCGAGATGAATTCTCCGTTCGATGGCCACCATCAGTGAATGTCACTATCGGTGGTTTTCGATATGGTCGACGTCGGTGGCGGAACCATGCGGAGCGATACGGGAAGATTTCTGATTCAAGCCCACGAAAAACCAAATGAAATCAACATTCTGAGCTCGCCCTCCGGGCCTAGTAACGACAACCGCCCAAGCCCGATGCGAACGGACAAGCGGACATCTCCGGTTCCGACGCTCGCGACGACTTCGCGCCAATAGCAACAGAGGCCACCCGTAGTCATAGCGCTTGTTGCGCGTGCCCTGAGCTCGGCGAACTGCGGGTGCGCGAAAAGGCACACACCCGGGAAGGCGACGCGATCGCCGCTGCACGGCGGCGACTGCCGATGGTGAAGGTGAGCGGCGCGACACGGCTCATCGGCGCGAACGATCCCGTCACGCTGCTGGATGCATTTGAGGGGCGGCGACAGCTTATCGCCTATTACTTCATGTGGCGCGACGGCAAACCGGCAGCCGAGCAGTGCGAAGGTTGCACTTACTTCACCACCCAGGTGCGAGAACTCTCGCATATCCATAGCCGCGACGTAACCGATGACGTAGGCGCCGGCCTCTCGTGCGAGTTGCGTCACCATCGACCCGACTGCGCCGGCCGCGCCGTGCAGGAGGATGCTCTGCCCCGCCTGAAGGCGGCCGTGCCCGAACAGTCCCTGCCACGCGGTCAGGCCCGAGATCGGCAGGCTCGCGCCCACCGTGAAGTCGACGTCGCCCGGCAGTGGCGCGAGGTTGCGTGCCTCGACGGCCACATACTCCGCCAGGGTGCCGTCGCGATACCAATCCGCCAGGCCGAACACCCACTGCCCCACCGACAGTCCCGTCGTGCCGTAGCCGAGGGCGGTGACCACTCCGGCCAGCTCGTGTCCGGGGATCGATGGCGTCCGGTCAGGGTCGACACGATCGGTCCAGGTCGAGGGCCACGACAGTCCAGTCGGGACGAAGCCCGACGCATGAACCTGAACAACGACGACGTTTATCGCTCCCTGCGGCTCGGGCCGCTCCATCAGCGTCATCCCGACCGTTCCCGCAGCCTGGTCCGTCACCACAATTGCCTTCATGACAATTTTCTCCTCGGTCATTTGTCTCTTTGGTGGAAAGGTTGCAGCGTTGGAATGCCCGTTCGACATCTCATGCCAGGGTCCATGGATAACTTCCTGTGGAATGGAACGGCGCTTGCCATTGGTGGACGTGACCTCGCTTCCCGAACGCTCTGTGCAGGCAACGGCTTGACCAGTGACACCGCTTTTTTACGCTGCTCAACCCTAAATCCGGGCGGTCCGCTTCCGGCCCTCCTCGAGACCTTCGAGATTCTAGAACCTAAAATCGGCTGCCGGAGCAAAGCGGGCGGCGCTACGATATTTGAGGTCTCCGCGCCGCCCGCCGCTCGCGCCAAATATCGCTACGTTCGCTAGCCCTTTAGCTCTTCATTTCGTTCCGCCGTAAACGCCTCTTTCCCCTTTTCGGCCCACAGCGTGCGTGCGTGTTCTCCGCCTTCGCTCTCTAGTCTGTCGGCCATCCAGAGCAGAGCGCCGTAGATCGTGGCGCGGTCGTCGCCCGTCATCTCCACGATGCCTGCCTTGACGACGAGCCCGCCGAGTTCGATCAGGTGTCGGGTGCGCTTGCGGCGCTCGACCTGCCAGGTGCGCATGTCAAGCCGAGCCAGTGCCGCTTGCCGGCGATTGTGCGCCGCCCGGTTGCGCTGGAGCGCCGCGAAGGTTGCGCTCAGATGCCGGAGCAGTTCGCCGGGGCCTGCTCTCGAAAAACGTCACCCCACGTTTGGCCCATGCCTCACGCTTTGCGGTGTCTTTCGTTTCAGCGATTGCGGCCAGCGCGCCGGCCAGTTCCTCGGTGCTAAGTTGATCGGCGCCGGTGGCGATCACCAGGTCGCCAAGCTGCTGCACCTTTCGCGTTTTGAGTTCTCGCGCCTTGTCTTCGAGTGCCTTCAGTTCCGCATCAAAATCCCGTGGTTTACGCATGGCTGTCTCCATCTGACGTCGATGCGGTGATGATAGGGCAGCGTCTGCCGGAAGGCTTCAGGGTTGCCGAGACAGCGGGGGACGGGCTGGTCCATCCCGAGATTTTTTCGAGGGAGGGCGCGCTTATACGTCGTGCCGACGTGCGCTTTGACGTGCAAATGATCTGGTCGCGATGGCGATCTATCATCTTCACGTCAAGGTCATTGGCCGCAAGGCAGGCTCCAGCGCTGTCGCGTCGGCCGCCTACCGCTCGGCCTCGCGGCTGCGCGACCAGCGGATCGAACGCACGCACGATTTCTCGGCCAAGCGCGGTGTCGTCCATTCCGAGGTGATGCTGCCGGACAATGCGCCGGATGCGTGGAGCGACCGCGAACGGCTTTGGAACGATGTCGAGGCGTTCGAGGTGCGCAAGGACGCGCAGCTTGCCCGGGAGGTGGAGTTTGCCCTGCCGCGAGAACTCAGCCAGGCGCAAGGCATCGAGCTGGCGCGCGACTTCGTGCAAGCCGAGTTTGTCAGCCAGGGCATGGTCGCCGATCTCAATGTGCATTGGGACAGGGCAGAGGACGGCAGTCCAAAGCCTCATGCCCACGTCATGCTCACCATGCGGTCCGTGGACGTGAACGGCTTTGGTCCGAAGGTGCGCGACTGGAACCAAACCGAGCTGGTCGAGCGCTGGCGCGAGCAATGGGCCGAACTTGCCAATGAGCGCCTTGCAGAACTCGACATCGACGCGCGCATCGATCATCGCAGTCTGGAAGCACAGGGCATTGCCCTGGAGCCGCAAACCCAGATTGGTGCACCGGCTCAACGCATTGAGGGCAGCGGCCTTGACGCTGCCAACCTTGAAGCAGATCGCGCCGAACTGCACCGCGAGATCGCGCGCAACAATGGCGCGCGGATTATTGCGGATCCATCCGTGGCGCTGGATGCCATCACGCATCAGCAATCGACCTTCACCAGAAAAGACATGGCGAAGTTCTCGCATCGCCACAGCGACGGGATGGATCAGTTCAACGCGGTCATGGCAGCCATCAGCAACGCACCCGATCTGGTCGAACTCGGCAAGGACGGACGCGGCGAAGATCGCTTCACTACGCGGCAGATGATCGAGACCGAACAGCGCTTGCATCGCGCGGCGGAACGCATGGCTGGTCAGGAGCGCCATGCGGTGAGTGACGCACAGCGCGAGACAGCTCTGGCACTCGCAGCGCAACGCGGACTTGCACTCTCAGGTGAGCAGACAGATGCACTGGATCACATCACCGATGGGCGCGGTCTTGGTGTCGTTGTCGGTTTTGCCGGAACCGGCAAGAGCGCCATGCTGGGCGTTGCGCGCCAGGCATGGGCAGCCGCCGGCTATGAAGTTCGAGGCGCGGCACTTTCCGGCATCGCGGCGGAGAATCTCGAAAGCGGGTCGGGCATTTCTTCGCGCACCATCGCCAGTATGGAACACCGTTGGGGACAGGGCCGTGATCTGCTCACCGCGCGTGATGTCCTGGTGATCGATGAGGCCGGCATGGTCGGCACGCGCCAGTTGGAGCGCGTGCTCTCCCATGCAGCGGACGTTGGCGCAAAGATCGTGCTGGTCGGCGATCCGCAGCAGTTGCAGGCGATCGAGGCCGGCGCTGCGTTCCGTTCGATCCACGAGCGGCACGGCGGCGTCGAAATCGGCGAGGTACGCCGCCAGCGCGAGGACTGGCAGCGTGACGCCACGCGCAATCTGGCAACCGGCAGGATCGGTGCTGCGATCAGCGCCTATGACGTGCAAGGGATGGTGCACCAGGCTGCGTCGCGCGGCGAGGCGCGCAGCAATCTGGTCGAGCGCTGGGATCGCGACAGGCAGGCAGAGCCAAAGGCAAGCCGGATCATCCTCACCCACACAAACGACGAGGTGCGCGCGCTCAACCAGGCAGCGCGCGAGCGCATGCGCGCCGCCGGCGATCTCGGCGACGATGTTCAAGTGGATGTGGAACGCGGTGCAAGAAGCTTCGCCAGTGGCGACCGGGTCATGTTCCTGCGCAACGAGCGCGGGCTAGGCGTCAAGAACGGCACGCTCGGCACCGTAGAAGAAGTCAGCGTCCAAAGCATGACCGTGCGCACCGACGATGGCAGGTCGGTGCGCTTCGACCTGAAGGACTATGCGCACATTGACCATGGCTATGCCGCGACCATCCACAAGGCGCAGGGCATGACGGTTGACCGCACCCATGTGCTGGCGACACCTGGCATGGATGCGCAAGGCAGCTATGTTGCCCTGTCGCGGCATCGCGACAGGATGGACCTTCATAGCGGCAGCGATGACTTCGCGACCCGCGAACGGCTCGTCCGGACGCTCTCACGCGACCGAGCCAAGGACATGGCGTCGGATTATGAGCAAGCCGATCCGGCGCAGAGCTATGCCGAGCGACGCGGCATCACCTTCCGCGAACGCGTGGTGGAGATCGTGCGCCGGATTGTTCCGGAGAAGCTGCGCGACAGGATCGGGGAGCTGGTGGATGGGTTGCGCTCGCCCGGCGACGCCGAGCCCGGCCAGGAACGTGGGCACAGGCCGGGAAGGGAAGATGTTGGAGCGCAGGTCGGAGATGCCGGCCACACGCCCGAAAGAAAAACTCCCGGCACGGGAGCGCCGCGCGAAACGGATGCGCCGGTGGACTTGGAAGCGGCATTGCGCAGCGCTCGCACGAAGGCGCTTGTTCGTCACGCGCGCGCGCTCGACACCATCATGCGCAGCGGAGATGCGGACAGGCAGGGCAGTCCGGAGCAGATGCGCGAACTGGGAGATGCCCGCAGCGCGTTCGAGAAGGTTCGGCCGCATGGCTGGCGCGATGCCGAAGCGGCCTATGTGAAAAATCCCGCGCTTGTCCGCGAGACGGGGGCCGGCCGCGTCAATCGCATCGTGCTGGCGCTTCAGCTTGAGACGGAAATCCGCACAGGACTGGATACCGATCCGGGGCGCCGCGCCGACCATTTCGTGGAACGTTGGCAAAAGCTCGATCGCATGGGCCAGCGTCAATACCAGGCCGGCGACATATCCGGCTACAAGTCAACGCGGTCGGCCATGTCCGACTTGGCCAAAAGCCTCGAACGTGATCCGCAGCTTGAATCCCTCCTTGCCAATCATAAGAAGGCGCTTGGCATCCAGGTTGAATCCGGCCGGCGTCTGGGCGCGGAACTCGCCTTCAACCACGGCATCGGTCTGGGACGGGGGCGCGGCATCGGACTCTGACCCATCCGATTTGCCGCCGTTTCCACGTCACCTTACGACGCCGCGACGATCCCTCTTGCACGCCCGTAGCTGCCTGTTCTGTTGGGCTCATCAGGTATCAGACGCACCCAGCGGAAAGCAGGCCAGCCATGCCGGAACCCGACCGCATCATCCGCCTCAGAACCGTCCTTACCCGGACCGGGCTCTCCCGCTCAACCATGTATCGCAAGATTGCCGAAGGCACCTTTCCACCCCAGATCAAAATCAGCGTAAACGGTGCAGGATGGCGAGAGTCGGAAATCAATCGATGGGTAGAGAGTCCTGCATCTTGGAGTCCGAGGCGAGAAGGTGATGAAATCCGATAAGTCCGGTTGCGAGAGGTGGCGAAATGACAGCATCTATCGCATCATGAAATGCAATTTTCTGTGGAAAACGGAACCGAACCACCGGTATGATTTTGGATTGGGTAATTTTGCGGGTATCGACCATTACCCACACTGAAGATCTAAGAATAAATTCAAATAGATAGTCGGAAGTTCGATTCCGCCTCTGGCATCATCACTTTTGGATCCGTTCTGGACACATAGGTTACGGTTTATACCGGAGACACCATCTATCCGGAATGAACTGTTACCCATCTCTCGGGAAGGGCATTGTCTTTTTCTTATTTTCCAACGGCTTAGAAGTGACTTTTGTCCCACCATCATGACTCTGCAGGGTTGCCAAGCGGCAGCTGAGTTGATTCAAGCTGGCAAACGATGTGGAGTTTGCCATGCCTATCGCGCTTCGCACGGACGTGCGTCACCGAAATACGTGCCGTCATAGGAAGGGGCCAGGTGCGCCCAGAAGGCTTCGTGCGCCTTCGTGGAAGTCGTTTGATGGGGGGGCTTTCAATCGGAACCGGCGCAGCACTGGCTCTTCCGCCGCTTCCAATCTGAAATTGCCGCTTTCCAGCAGGCCGGCGATCCACTCGAGGAACTTGCCAAGGGATTCCGCAAGCACCGCCTTCACATCTTCGTCTCGCCCAAAGAGGATGACCTGGCCGACGCGACCGCTGGGCCAGGGATCGAAATCGAGACCGATATGATTGCCTGAGCCATCATGGGTCAGCGGGATCCAGCGCGGATTGATATAGGCCGGGTCAACCGCGTGTTCAGGCCACGCCCCTCCGCGAATTTCATAGCGATTGCCGCCGAAATCGGCGATCACATCGACCCAGACTTTCCATTGCGCCCCTGCCTGATGCAGCGGCAGCAGCGGAAGCCCATAGATATGGCCCCAACGGTCGTCGTTTTCGCCGTCGTGCCATCGGTATAGGTCGCGATAGGCGCGCGGCATCTTGAGGCCGATCAGGCGCTCGAACGCATCCAGTAGCGCGTCCGTGGCCGGCGGATTGAACACATATTTGTCTGGCGGCAGATGGGCAGCATACCAGGCATCAAGGCGCGCAAGCACCGGCGCGATATCTTCCTCCAGCAACGGCTTCGCCTGTCCCGGCGGCCGTTTGGGACGGCTGGCTTCGGCCATGGGGGATTTTGTCCTGATTTGCCGCATTGCGCACATAGTAGGAAGCAGCCCCGCAAGGCTCAGGGCTCCGAAGATAGACGCACCGATCAGCACATTGCGCCTGCTCCGATCCATCACGGACATTCCGGCGCGATTGATCGGCGCCGCCACACAAGCCCCGAAGGCATCGCAGGTCTCGGCCCGGATTCGTTTGCCGCCATTCAGACGAAGTCCGAGTCTGGCGGATAACGGTTGTCCATGATTACCTTCATAGCAGACACTTATACCAGAGATCACCAATAGCGACTCATAGCCCCTTCCCTGATTTGGTATAAGCAGTTAGCGCAACCCAGTCTGGGTGAAGCATTGAGGTACGGCGCCTGCGCAGCACCATCAGGCCTTGACGTCGGGCTGGGAATGGCGATCGCCGGCTGACACCTAAGCGCGCGGGAAAGCCGGGCAGTCGGGCACTGCAAATCTACCTTCGGAACCGCAGCGCGCCACGCCCCGTTGTCCTTGCAGTATGAGTAGCTATGCCCCGCGGATAGCGATTGTGGCGGCAACCCACCGAGTTGTGCTGCTTCCAAGTGTAAACGCCCCCGGGATCTTCGGTAGCCGTCGCCAAGTCGCGGCGCGCCAGCGGCTGCGGGGGTTCCGCCAATGACAGGGGAACGGAGGATTGCGATGCGCAAATATCTCGCGGCCGCTTTCTCGATTGCGCCAGAACGGGGCGTCAGTCGGTGTTGGCGCGGACGTCGGTAGCGTAGGCGGAGCAGACGCCGGAGCTTCGGTCGGAACTGGCAACGGCTCGGTCGGCGCAAGCGTTGGAGCCAGCGGCCAACTCGGCGGCGCGAGCATTGGAGCGAGCGGCCAAGTTAGTGGGGAAGACGCCTCGTCCGAAAGTAGCGCAGCAAGCGCCCCTCCAGGCGATACCCCCGGTGCTCCCGCCGCCACCGCGGCCGCGGCCGCAGGTGTACCAAAATCCATCGTCCTGCCACGCATCCTCTGGCCCTACAGGAGCGGTCGCTCATCGGCCGTGACGACAATTGAAGCGATACCGGGCACGCCGGGTGCAGTGGTTCGCGCCTGCCGTGAGGCGATTGAGTTGGCCGCTATCCCGTTTGGTGTCGTGAATGTACGTGCCATGAGCGCAGGGTCCCTACGCCGTCTGAGCCGAGGCGCAGTCTCGGCCCCGATTGCAGTTCGCATACATTATGCAAGGCAAGGTGGCGCCGAGATCCGGCAGGCGCGAATCAGATGCCACCTCGACGCTGCAGGCAGAGTGATCAGGCTGACATAGATGTTCGGCCTTGGATTCGCTCGCCCGGCGGATAGGCTTGCGCGAACGCAAGCGCCAGGTTGGCGGTCACCTCTCAGCAAGGCCAGCCGGGGATGGCGTCGAGGCGTTAGGCCATTGCGCGGGCGATTTCGTCAGTGCGCGTCCGCGTCTCCCGGCGCTTTTGCTCGTCAACGGCGCCGATCTGGAACGGTGCCAGCCTTTCCGTCTCGCATTCGCCGGCCTCGCCAAGCGAAACGCCTTTGCTCGCATCGGCCGATTGGCGGATTTGATTTGCTTGGTGATCCCCTATTCCTAGGGCAAACTGCCTGCCGGGGCTGCAGGAGGAGAAATGAGAGCACGCGCAGCTACGGTCGGCGATCTCGAGGGTGTTTTCCGGGGTCTGTCCAAGCGGATTTCGGACGAGTATGTGGCGGCCGGCAAGGACAGCAAGGTCGCCTACGACAATCTGATGATGAATTTGAAGGAAGGCCGTGCCCATGCCCTTGTCGAGGGCGAAAAGACGGTGGCGATCATCGCCTGGCACGAACATAGCGACGCTGCCGATACGCTGTTTGCCGCGCAGGAAGGTTTCTTCAGCGCCGCCACCATCCGCTTCTGCAAGCGGCACATTCGCCATATCCAGGCGCTGGCCGGCAACCTCCCCATTCGCTCGCGCAGCTGGCTGCAGAGAGCCGACGTCGCCAAATGGTTCCGGATCATCGGCTATGTCGAACGCGGTCAGGAGAATGGCGCTACGCTGTTCGAACTGCCACCGGCTCGCGGCGGCTAGCAATCGCGGCGTGCTGCAAAACGCCGCGAGCCAGGGGCCGTGGTCGGGCCGCTAGAGCAATTCAACAATTGATTGAATCGTTGAACTGCTCCAGTTCTATGTTTTTGCGCAATTCCGGACGGAAAACCGCTACACACTTTTCCTGGAATTGCTCTAGTTCTATGTTTTTACGCAATTCCGGACGGAAACCCGTTTCACACTTTTCCTGGAATACTCTAGCGGCCACCTCCCCGCTGCACCGCAAACGCCGCCTGCACCGCCCGGTTGACCGTCGCCGGCAGGATCGACATGTGGTTTTCGCCGGCATGGAGTTCGAAGCTGGCGGCGACGCCGGGTATGGCATCGAGGCGCTCGGCCATTGCGCGCGCGAATTCGTCGGTGCGCGTCACCTTCTTCTGCTCCAGGCGCTTTTGCTCGTCGGCGGCGCCGATCTGGAACGGCGCCAGTTTTTGGGACTCGTATTCGCCAGCCGACAGGATCACTTGCGCGCTCAGCCCGTCCGACACGGCGGCTTCGAACGGCTCGAGAACCCGGTCGATGGCGCGGTCTTCCCAGTAGATCGCCGGGCTCGCCGCAATCCAGGTGCTGAAGGCGTGCGGGCGGGTGAACAGGGCGTAGAGCGCGAACAGGCCACCGAAGGAGTGTCCGTAAAGCGCCTGCCTGCCAGTGTCGATCCTGGCGCGGCTGACCACGAACGGCTTCAGCTCATCCTCGATGAAGGCGAGGAATTTTTCCGCGCCGCCGGTCCGCACTTCGGGGCCGCCTTGGTGGAAAGGCGGATAGGTCTTGCCGGGCGGCGGGCCAAGATCCTAGGAGCGCCGCAGCGGATCATAGGCGCCGGCGACGGGATAGCCGATGGCGACGATGACGCCGTCTTCGACATTGGTGCCCGAGGGGTAGCCCGATTGCGCGCGCATGGCATCGACGGCGGTGCCGATGACGGCGTTGCCGTCGGTCATGTAGAGGACTGGCCAGCCGGCCTCGGGTGCCTCTCCCGGCGGCACATGGATGAACACCCGCCAAGGCTCGCCGCCTGCGGTGGGAACGAAATCGTGGACCGTGGTGTTGGCAATCAGGGCTGGCGTGGCGATCGACTGGAACATGGAGATCTCCCGGGAGCAAAAAAGTCAGCGGCGGCGCAGCAGCCACATCAGCACCGGGCCGCCGATCAGCGTGGCGACGAGGCCGGCCGGGATCTGGCGCGGGAAGATGGCGGTGCGGCCGATCCAGTCGGCGGCCACCATGATCAGGGCGCCTGCCAGCACCGCCCCCAGGGCCTGGGGCAGCGCGCGCGCCAGCCCAAGTCGGCGGGCGAGATGCGGCGCCATCAGGCCGATGAAGGTCAGCGGGCCGACGATCAGGGTCGAGGCGGCAGTGAGTACGGCGACCATCAGCAGCACCAGCAGCCGCGTCTTGCGCAGGTCGATGCCAAGGCTCTGAACGGCAGGCGCGCCGAGCGGCAGCATGTCCAGCCAGCGGATGAAAGCAGGCGTGAGCAGGAACAGGCAAAGCGCGATGGCCGTGGTCAGCAGCGCCGAACCCACATCGACGCCATAGGTCGAGCCGGTCAGCCAGTTGAGCAGCAGCATGGCGCGCGGATCGCCGGTGGCGGTCAGCACCAGGATCAGCGCGTCGAACAGCGCCGTCAGCGCGACACCGGCGAGTAGCAGCCGCTCGGGCGCATAGGCGGCGCGGCGGCCGAGCGTCAGCGTAACCAGCAAGGTAGCGAAGGCGCCGGCGGTGGCGGCGGCGGTCTGGACAGGGTGGCCGGGATCGGAGGCCAAAAACAGCGCCAGCACCATGCCGAGTGCTGCCCCGGCGCTGATGCCGAGCACTTCGGGGCTGGCCATCGGATTGCCGGTCAGGCGCTGCATCATCAGCCCGGCCAGCGCCAGCATGGCGCCGGCGGCAAGTGCTGCCGTGACGCGCGGCCAGCGCCACGACAGCAAGGGTTGCAGTTGATCGCCTACAGCAAAACTCCAGCCATGCGGCCCCGGCCCCAGCAGCAAAGCGAGCCCGACCAGTACAACCAAGGACAGGCCGAGCGCCGCCAGCACCAGGCCGGGCCGGTGGCTTCGGGGCAGATGCTCGGCGGTCAGCGCCGGGGCTTCCGAGGCCAGGGCAAGGCGTGGCAGCAGCCACAGCAGAAGCGGTGCGCCGAGAAGTGCTGTGATGGCGCCGGTCGGCAGCAGGTCGCCCTGCGGCCCGGTCGCCAGTTGCACCGCCTGGTCGGCGGCCCAGAGCAGAACCGCGCCGACGAGCGGTGCCATGAGCAGGCGCTGGCCAAGGCGCCGCGCGCCGCCGATGCGGGCGAGCGTGGCGGCGGCCAGGCCGACGAAGCCGATGACGCCGACGGCGGCAACGACGAAAGCAATAAGCGCCACCGCCGCGCCGAGCCCGGCGACACGGTAGACGCCGAGCGGCAGGCCAAGGCTGCGGGCGCCTTCGTCTTCAAGGCCGAGCAAGGTCAGCGGACGGACCATGAGGCCGATGGCGACGGCGGCGGCAGCAAGGCGCGGCAGCAGCCAGAGCGTCGTCGTCCAGTCCTGCTGGCCGAGCGAGCCGGCGCCCCAGATGAACAGGCTGGCCAGCCATTCGTGGCGCAGCACGATGAGGGCAGCGCCTATGGCGCCGGCATAGAGGCTGACGACGAGGCCGGCGAGCACGACGGAGAGCGGCGACAGGCGCTTGTGCCAGGACAGAGCGACAACCGCGACTATCGCCACGAAAGCGCCGGCCAGCGCCACCCATTCGCGGCCGAAGGCGAGCAAGGACGGCGCGGCAAGCGTCGCCAGCGCCAGCGCCAGATGGGCGCCGGCCGAGACGCCGACTGTTTCCGGCGAGGCCAAAGGGTTGCGCAACACCTGCTGCAGAACCGCTCCAGCGAGCCCGAGTGCGGCGCCACAGAGCAGGCTGACGGCCAGCCGGGGCAGGAAGGCATAGTGGACGAGCACCAGCCGCATATCCGCGACATCAGGCGGGCCGAGCGCATCGAGCCAGAGCGCCGGCGGCAATTGCACGGCAAGATTGGAGAGCGTGGCGGCGATCGCCGCGGCCGAGAGCACCACGCAGAGCAGGATGGCGCCGAGCGGCAGGCGGGCGGAAAGGCGGGGCGGCCAGGCCCGGCCGGCGTGCCTGCCACCCAGGGCGGCAGTGTCGTCAGCCATGAGAATTATCTCCGGTCATCGCCTTGGCCAGCTCGCGCGCGAAGCGGGCCGCGGACGGCAGCGCGCCGAACATCAGCACGGCCGGCAGGCGCATGATCGAGCGATTGCGCACGAAGGGCATGGCGTTCCAGACCGGGCTTTCGGTCAGTGTGCCGCCGGCGCCCTCGGGCAAGGGCTCCATATAGGCCAGCCGCGCATCGCTCGCCGTCGCAAGCCCCTCCAGACCGAGCGTGGCAAAGCCCCAATAGTTGGTGTCGCCGGTCCAGGCGTTGCGGATGCCGATGCGGTCGAACACATCCTGGAACAGGCTCTGCCGGCCGTAGACACGCACATTGCGCGGATCCATGAAGTTGACGATGTAGAGCGGCCGCGCCGACAATGGCGCCAACTGCTGCCGGATTTCCGAGAACCCGGCCTCCGTCGCGGCAATCAGCGCCTCGCCTTGTTCCTCCTTGCCGACCAGTCTTGCCAGCTGCCGGGTCGCCTCGACGGCAAGCTGATAGGGCCGGCCTTCCTCGGTGTAGATGCCGATGGTCGTGACTGGCGCGACGCGTTCGAGCAGCGGCTTGATGCCGTCCAGATAGGGGATGGCCAGGATGATGTCCGGGCGCAATTGCTGCAGGAATTCGAGGTTGGGCTCGAGCAGCGTGCCGACATCGGCGATCTCCGGCGGCAGCGGTGGCTCGACCACCCATTTCTCCCAGACTTCGCGGTCGGCAATGGCGACCGGCCGGACGCCGAGCATCAGCAAGGTCTCGGTCAGCCCGGCGTCCAGTGAGACGATGCGCAGCGTGTTCGCCGCGGCCATCGAGGGCCCGGCGAAGGGCAGAGTGAAGAGACCAAGCGCGCCGCGCCGGGTGATCCAACTGCGCGAGTGCTGCAGCTGAGGCTCAATCGCCGCCATCAGCGCCTGACACCGAACGCCGCCGGATCATAATCTCTGGGCACGATCCTTGCTCTCCTCTCCACCGATTTCAAATTCCGATGCCGCTGCCGATAGCCTGTTGACTATGAAACATGACATTAATAGTCAACATTTAAGACGACAGACTGAGTCAAGAATTTTGCGATAGCCGGACGCCTGCCCCCGCACTACCGCCATGTGGGGTATCGAAATGGGCTAAGTCGGATATCGTGCGGTCAGCGGAGATGTCTCCAGGCGCGGCCAAGCGATCGGCGGTGACCTGTTCGGCCCGCACTATGCCAGGCCGCTAATTTAGGTTTGCCGCAAACAAACTCATGCTTAGTATCGGCGCATGAGTCATTGCTCCCTTCCGTTCAAGCTGATCCTGGTTACCGGCTGCATGAGAAGCGGGACTTCGCTGCTTCACAGGCTGGTTTCCACGTCGCCCGATACTGGCGAGCGGCTCAGCCCGGCGCGATTTATTGCGGATTTTCTGCAGCTGGTAAGACGCTACGGCGGCGAAGAGAGTGCCTTTGCGACGGACTACTTTTTGTCGCGCGAGGAGTTCGTGCAGAAGACGCGCCAGTTTGTCGAGGCACGCCTCCACGACGCCTGGGTCCATTCCGGAAAGCCGAACTGCCTCGTCCTGCGGACCGTTGAGATCGCAGGGATGCTGCCGCTGGTCGCCGACCTTTTGCCGGACGCGAATTTCGCGATTTCCGTTCGCGAGCCCAAGGATACGATCACGTCGATCCTCAACGTCGGTGCCAAACAGACGCGGCTGGGGATACGGCACGGCGCGCTGACCGCCAAGCGCGACGTCGCCCGTTTATGCAAGACCTACAATCGAGCCTACCTCACGGCCTTGAGAAAACGGCGCATGGACGAGCAGTTTCGCGACCGCATTGTCTTTGTGCGCTATGAAGACGCGGTCGCCGACCCCGCGGCCGCCCTGCGCCAGGTCTGGGACCGTTTCGGCTTGCGGCCCGGCTCCGGGATTTTGCCGGCCGATCCCGTCACGCGCACGAGCATCGCCGAGCTTCTGACCCACCGCTACTGGCGCTCCTACCGCACAGACCTGTCGGAAGCGCCGGTTTCGGCGCGAAGCGTCGGCAGCTACCGATCCATGCTCAGGACGTCGGAGATCTACAGCGTGGACTGGCGATGCCGCATGCTGCGGCGTGCCTTCGGCTATTCGAGCCGCACGATGGAGATTTGAGCAATCGACACGATAAAACCAATACAGGCCGCCCGCCTCGCGAGAGGCAATTCGGCGCATGATCCCGGTTCGATAACGGCAGGAACGATTGCCGCCGCCGATCTCGATTCACGATGCCGGGACGAAATGTTCCGGCTCTATGAGCGTCACTACGACGCCGCGGATCGAGATCGCTTCGAACGCGATCTGGCCGAGAAAAACGCCGTCGTGCTGGTGCGATCCGGGACTGGAGAGATCATCGGCTTCTCGACGATTCTTGTCGGCAGGCAGGAGGTCGACGGGACCGAGGTGAACTATCTGTTCTCCGGCGACACGGTTCTGGACGCGTCGCGCTGGGGCGACCCCGTCTTGCTGCAGGCCTGGTTCCGGGCGGCCGGCGCCGTCAAGGCAGGCCTAGGCAATGGCCAGCTGTTCTGGTTTCCCATCATCAAGGGGCACAGGACCTATCGGATCCTTCCCAATTTCTTTCGGGACTACTTCCCGGCCGCCGACGCTGACGCCGCGCCGGGCCTGTTGCGCATCCGCGACGGCATCGCCACTGCCCGCTATGGCCAGCATTTCGATCCGGCAACGGGGCTGATCGACTTTGGCGAATCGCAGGGCCATTTGCGTGAACAATGGGCTGACGCCGAGCACAGGGCTCGGCACAACCGGCATGCCGATTTTTTCCTGAAGGCCAATCCGTCCTATTATCGCGGGGTCGAACTGGCCTGCATCGCAGAATTCGACTTGCCAAATCTCAAGCGCTACGGCGCGACGAGTTTCGCCGAAGGGATGGCGAATGGCTGGTAGTTCCGATCATGTCCGGTCAGGCGGCGAGCCGCAGAACGAGGCGTTCGAGACCTCGGAACGACGAATTGTCCAGCCATCTCGCTCCGCCTTCCACCGGCTCGATGCTGGACCAGCGTTTGAGCGTGGCGGCCAGGACGGAATGAGCCTCGATTTCCGCCAGTGCGCGTCCGATGCAGATATGGAGCCCACGTCCGAAAGCCAGATTCTGCTCCGGAGGCCGGTTCAGGATGAAATTGTCGGGCTCGGCAAATCGCGAGGCATCGCGGTTGGCCGCCCCGACGAGCAGGACGACAAGGCGGCCCTCTGGCAACGCATGGCCGGCAAGGTCAATCGTCTCGGTCGGCCAGCGGCAGATCTTCTGGACCGGGCTTTCCAGCCTGAGCGCTTCCGCGACAGCGTTCACCGTAAGGGAGGGGTCGGCGCGCAGCCTGGCGAACTGGTCCGGTGCACGGGTCAGGTGATAAAGCAAATTGCCGGTCAGGTGCACCGTCGTCTCGTGACCGGAAAAGGCGAGCAGCGCAAGATTGGCGCCGGCAGCATCGAGGCCAATCTTTTCGACGAGGCCCGGCAGTCCCGAAAGCAACATCGGCAATTCGCCGCCTTTGAGAAGCGCTCTGGCGTGGCCGGTGAAATAGGCCGACATCTCGTCGACCGCGTTGATCCTGCGGTCGAACGCGTCGTCGAAGCCGACATCGAGGAGGTCGCGTATCGATGCCGACCAGGCGCGCAACTGGGGCAGATCGCCGACCGGCACGCCGAGCAGCCGCCCGATAATCCGTTCGGGAACAGCCCGGGCAAATGCGCCGACGACGTCGACATCGCCATCGGGCGTGCCAGCGCAAAGCAGCTCGACCGCCTCGTCCACGAAGGGCCGCAAGGCGGCCAGGCCCCTGCCGGCAAACGGCTTCTGCAGGGCCGCCCGTATGGCTGCGTGGGTATGACCTTCCTGATAGATCAGCCAGTTGCGCAGCGCCGAATCCGGCGCGACGGCATTGGCGTCAGCCGGTGGGAGATGCGACAGGCGCCGGTCCGCCAGGGATGCCGCGACAAGGTCGTAGCGGGAAACATAGATATCGCCCCACGGAGCTTGCCAGACCGGGGCGTCGCGGCGCATCTCGGCATGGATCGCGTAGACATCCTCAGAACCGTCGAAGCAACCGGAGCGAATGCGGCTCCAGCGGCTTGTACTGTGCGTCGTCCTGTTCATGCCGACAAGGCACCACTCCTGGCATCGTTCCGATCATCATGATCAGTCAGCCCCAGGGTCCTATCTACTATCTTTGCGCCGAAGACCACACATACACGATCGGCGTATTCTGCGAGTACTACGAAAACCCTCTCAAGGGCTTCCTGCGCATCGTCCCTTACCAGCAGCTCGACACGCTCGGCCTGGTGACGCCCGGCACCTTCATATTCACCGACTTCGAAAGGCTGTCGCCGAGACAGCTGGAATCGGTGATCGGCCTGCACGCAACGCTTGCCGGTCATAATCCGGATCTGCGGCTGTTGAACAATCCAGCCGTTGCGGTCGGCCGCTTCGATCTACTGAAACGCCTGAAAGCGCTTGGCATCAACCGGTTCGACGTGCACCGGCTCAAGGAGCGCGACAGGATCGTTCGCTTTCCTGTCTTTCTGCGCTGGGCAAGCCAGCATGTCCCTCCCCTGTCGGGCCTGCTCCAGACGGCTGCCGATCTGGAAGATGCGATTGCCGGTCTGCCGGCGCAGATCAGGGACGACCCGGACCTGATGATCGTGGAGTTCGGCGCTGCCCCCTCACCAGACGGGAGGTATCGCAAATATTCGGCGTTCCGGGTTGGAGAGGCGATCTACCCTCAGCACTGTTTCATCAGCTCCGACTGGTATGTGAAGTACTCGAACGCGGATCTCAGCGACGCCGACAGGGCCGAGCATCACCGGTATGTTCAGGTAAATCCGCACGCCGAGGAGCTGAGATCCATTTTCCAGATAGCCGGCATCGACTATGGCCGCATCGATTACGGGCTTGTCGATGGACAGGTCCAGACCTTCGAGATCAACACCAATCCCACCGTGAATTCGCGCCCGCCCTGGTGGGACAAGTCGACGAACTATGCCTTCTACGCTGACCTCCACAGCCGGGCGATGTTGACCTTGGCCAGGCCGGCATCCGGTCCTTCCGTGCGGCTGGGCCATGGGTCCAGGAGCGCAGACGACGTGCATGAGGCGTCCCTTCGACGCGTCAGGCAACGCATACGCAGGCTTTACCTCAGGCGAAGCGTTTCGCTGCGCGGCTTGAAAAAGTGGCTGGCTCAAACGCTGAAGACGCGCAGCTGAGACGCTTTCGGCAGCATGGCGGTCAAACCCGACCCATGCCCGACCAGTTGCGGAGCCCTTGCCGCGCGTGGCATCAGTCGCTGTCGATCACGATGACAGTTCAAGCATGACACGACCGCCAAACACCGTCAGAGCCGCCCCCGGCGTCAGCCTTTGCCGCGCCCTGTCGAAGCTCGGACTGTGCTCACGCAAGCAGGCCGAGGTGCTGGTTGCCGAGGGGCGGGTGCGGGTCGGCGGCAAGGTGGTGCGCAACGGATCGCTGCGCGTCGATCTCGGCCGCGACCGCATCACCGTCGACGGCGAGCGCGTCGTTGCCGAGCGCAAGGTCTATCTGATGGTCAACAAGCCGCGCGGCCTGGTCACCACCCGCGACGACCCGCAGGATCGAGGTACCGTCTATGACTGCCTGGTGGGACTGGACCTGCCTTTCGTGTCGCCGGTCGGCCGCCTCGACAAGGCCAGCGAAGGCCTTCTGTTGATGACCAACGACACGCATTGGGCGAACGACCTGCTCGATCCCGCATCGCATGTCGCCAAAACCTATCACGTGCAGATCGGCTCGACGCCCGACGAGGCAATGCTGGCACGGTTTCGCGAAGGCGCGGTCGTCGACGGCGAACTGCTGACGTCAAGCTCAGTCGAGATGCTGCGCAGCGGTGGCCGCACGGCGTGGCTCGAAATCGTGCTCGACGAGGGCCGCAACCGCCAAATCCGCCGGTTGCTCGGCGCCTTCGATGTCGAGGTGTTGCGGCTGGTGCGGGTGGCGATCGGACCCTTGCAACTGGGCGATCTCGCCAAGGGCCAAGCACGCCACCTCACCGCAGAAGAACGGGCGCTGCTGGCGAGTTGAGCGACGGACACGCGGCTGCCGTCAGACTGCTATTTCTGGTTCCATCTGCGGATCACCGGCTCGGTCAGGTCATGCTCGTAGCCAAGGATGCTGAGGCTTGCAGTGTCCAGCACCAGCAAGGCGCCGTCCTGCGGCGGCAGGCCTAGCCAGCGCGCCGCAAGCACCCGCAGGAAATGCGCACTCGAAAACACCAGCACGTTGCTGCCGACCGCTCGCAGCCCGCTGACGATCCGGTCGGCCCTGGTGCCGACATCCGCTGCCATTTCGCCACCCGGACAGCCGTCGCGAAACACGTTCCAACCGGGGCGCGCGGCAAGGATCTGTTTGGTGGTCAGCCCCTCATAGGCGCCGTAATCCCATTCCTGCAGATCGTCTTTCTTGACGCCGGCCGCACCGAAGCCGGCGAGCGTGCAGGTGTTGTAGGCCCGCTGCGACGGGCTCGACCAGACTGCCTGGAACGACGCGCCCTTGAGGCGCTCAGCCACACCGCGTGCAGCAGCCTCGCCGGCAGCCGTCAAAGGTATGTCGGTGCGGCCTGTGTGCTTGCCCGATGCGCTCCATTGCGTCTCGCCGTGACGAACCAGGTAGATCTCGGGAAACGCGCTGCTCATTCACGGACCTTTCGCCATGGCGGGTTGAGATCAACCTATGCGCCGGCCGGTGAAAAGAACAGGCCGCAGCCGGTGACCGGCTGCGGCCTGAACAGTCCTGGGCGAAAGCCTTGAAGGATCAGGCGGGCTGCAGGCCCGGCAGCGAGAGATCGGCCTCTTCCGGCAGATCGCCTGCCATCGCGGCGGCGAACTTGCTCTGGTCGAGCTCGCCTTCCCATCGCGCCACGACGATCGTCGCCACGGCGTTGCCGACGAAGTTGGTCAGCGCCCGGCACTCCGACATGAAACGGTCGACGCCGAGGATCAGCGCCATGCCGGCGACCGGCACCGAAGGCACGACCGAAAGCGTGGCCGCCAGCGTGATGAAGCCGGCGCCGGTGATGCCGGCGGCGCCCTTGGAGCTCAGCATGGCGACGAGCAAGAGCAGGATCTGGTCGCCGAAGGTGAGCGGCGTGTCGGTCGCCTGGGCGATGAACAGAGCGGCCAGCGTCATATAAATGTTGGTGCCGTCGAGGTTGAAGGAATAGCCGGTCGGAACGACCAGGCCGACCACCGAGCGGTTGCAGCCGGCGCGCTCCATCTTGGCCATCAGACCGGGAAGTGCCGCTTCCGAGGACGAGGTCCCGAGAACGAGCAGCAGCTCTTCCTTGATGTAGCGGATCAGCGCCAGGATCGAGAAGCCGTTGTAGCGGGCGACGGCACCCAGCACCACAATCACGAAGAGGAAAGCAGTCAGGTAGAAGGTACCGATCAGCATGGCGAGGTTGGCGATCGAGGCGATGCCGTATTTGCCGACGGTGAAAGCCATGGCGCCGAAGGCACCGATGGGCGCGGCCTTCATCAGGATGGCGACGAGGCGGAAGATCGGCGTGGTCAGCGCCTGCAGGAAATCGACCACAGGGCGGCCGCGATCGCCGACCAAGGCGAGAGAAACGCCGAACAGAACCGAGAAGAACAGCACCTGCAGGATATCGCCCTGGGCGAAAGCGCCGGTGATGGTGTCGGGGATGATGTTCATCAGGAAGCCGACGATGGTCGTGTCATGCGCCTTCTCGGTGAAGGTCGTCACCTTCGTGGCGTCGAGCGTGGCCGGATTGATATGCATGCCGGCGCCGGGCTGGACGACGTTGGAGACGACGAGACCGACGACGAGCGCCAGCGTCGAGAAGAACAGGAAATAGATCATCGCCTTGCCGGCGACTCGGCCGACCTTCTGCAGGTCGGAAACGCCGGCGATGCCGGTCGCCACCGTCAGGAAGATAACCGGCGCGATCACCATTTTGACCAGCTTGATGAAGGCGTCGCCGAGCGGCTTCAGCGACGCGCCTAGTTCGGGATAGAAATGGCCGAGCACAATGCCGGCGGCGATTGCGGTAAGCACCTGCACATAGAGATGCCGGTAAAAGGGAACTTTGCCGCGCGGTTCGGCGGCAGCGAATGCTGTCTGCATGACGTCCTCCGTTGCGCCCCGATCGAAAGCTCGACCTCCCGGGGCAGTTTGACCTCCAACAGCCTCGCGGCTGCTGGTTTGATGTCTGCAACAGGCGTGCCAGTTTCTGCCTGCGGGCTCTTCTGATTGATTTTGTTGAATATTTTCTGGCCGCTCGGTGTCTTGGCAAATCGAGACGTGCGGCCATCCGCATAAGTTGAATTGTGCTTTGTGCGAAATCATGCACAGAAAGGCCATGCTGCAACGCCCCGCCGCTGCCCCAGCTCAGGTCCTGTCTTCGACGCCCGAGCAGCTCGGCAAACGGGCGCGCCGGGCCTGGCTGTTGTTTGCGGCGGTGGCGCTCGCGATCACCGCGGCGGCTCTTTACGGCGCCGGCCTCTATGGCCGCAGCACCGAAATCCAGGCATTGGCGGCGCAAGGGCGCACCGACGCCAATCTGAAGGTCGCGCTGCTGCGCGCGGTGCTGGAAAACCCGCGCGCGCTGCCTCTGCTTCTGTCGGAGGACCAGCAGGTGCGCGACGCGCTGACTGAGCGCAGCCAAGCGGCAATCGACGTTTTGAACCGCAAGCTCGAAGGCCTGGTCTCGGGCACCAAGGCTTCGGTGCTCTACGTCACCGGCACCGACGGCCTGGCGATCGCCTCCAGCAACTGGCGTGAGCCGACAAGCTTCGTCGGCAACGACTATGGCTTCCGCGCCTATTTCTCCGGCGCGATGCAGACCGGCACCGCGGAATACTTTGCGCTCGGCAATGTCAGCAAGCGTCCAGGCCTCTACATCTCGCGCCGCGTCGGCAGCGCCGAAGCCGCCCTCGGCGTCGTCGTCGTCAAGATGGAATTCGACCAGCTCGAGGCCGATTGGCACGAGGCCAACCGCCCGGCCTATGTCAGCGACGATCATGGCGTCGTGCTGATCACCAGCGTTCCGTCCTGGCGTTTCATGACGACGGCACCGCTTGGCCAACCTGTGCTTGGCGAAATCCGCAGCAGCCAGCAATTCGGCGACGCGCCGCTGGTGCCGTTGCCGATCAACCGGCCGCAAGCCCTGAGTGACGACGTCGCGCTCGTCCATGCCATCACGCCGGGCGGCAGCGAAGCCGAATATCTCAGGCTCTCGACCCCGATCGCATCGACGCCGTGGCGACTCGACTATCTCGTTCCGGCGGAGGCGCCGATTGCTGCAGCTCAGCGCGAAATGCGGCTTCTGGCACTCGGCGTTATCGGTCCACTCATTGGCCTTGCCGCCTATCTGTTGTGGCGACGGCAGTCAGCCCAGATGCGGATCGCCGCCGAACAGGCGGCACGCACCGAGCTCGAACGCCGCGTCGTCGAGCGCACCGAGGATCTGAGCCGCGCGCGCGACCGGCTGCAGGCCGAGATCACCGGCCATCGCAGCACGGAAGCGAAGCTGCAGGTGGTGCAGCAGGAACTGGTGCAGGCCAATCGCCTCGCCATCCTCGGCCAGGTCGCCGCCGGCGTCGCGCACGAGATCAACCAGCCGGTCGCCACGATCCGCGCCTATGCCGACAATGCCCGGGTCTTCCTCGACAGGAAGCAGACCGCGCCGGCCGAAGAAAATCTCGGCGCCATCGCCGCACTTACGGAACGCATCGGCACCATCACCGAGGAATTGAAGGCGTTTGCCCGCAAGGGCCGCACCGCGGCCGAGCCGGTCGAACTCAAAGGTGTCATCGAGGGTGCGGTTGTGCTGCTTCGAAGCCGCTTTGCCGGCCGGCTCGACGCGCTTGATATCACGCCGCCACCACCGGACCTAAAGGTGAAGGGCAACCGGATCCGCCTCGAACAGGTGCTGATCAACTTGTTCCAGAATGCGCTGGAGGCGCTGGATGGCCGCGAGAACGCCAGGGTGGAGGTGTCGGCCGAGGAAACGGCTGACGGCGTGACCGTCAATGTGTCGGACAACGGGCCGGGCATTCCGCCCGAAATCCTCAAGTCGCTGTTCACGCCATTCAACACTTCGAAGGAAAAAGGCCTCGGACTCGGGCTCGTCATCTCGAAGGACATCGTCGCCGATTATGGCGGCCGCATCGAGGTTACGAGCGGCGACAGCGGCACCTGTTTCACCATCCATCTTGCGAAAGCAGCATGACCAGCAACGATCCAGCACCGGTCATCCTGATCGACGACGATGTCGATCTCCTGAAGGCCACAAGGCAGACGCTGGAGCTGGCCGGGTTTTCGGTGTTGGCCTTTTCCTCGGCGACGGAGGCGCTGGTCGGGCTCGATGCCGGTTTTGCCGGCGTCGTGGTGTCCGACATCAGGATGCCGGAGATCGACGGCCTGCAGCTTTTCGACCGCATCCTGGAACTGGACCCAGACATTCCGGTGATCCTGATCACTGGGCACGGCGACATCGCCATGGCCGTCAAGGCGATAAGAGACGGCGTCTACGACTTCATCACCAAGCCTTTTGCCGCCGACCGGCTGGCGCAAAGTGTGTGGCGCGCAGCAGAAAAGCGCCGCCTGGTGATGGAGAATCGCGCCCTGCGCGAGGCGGCCGAGCAGGCGCAGGACGGCCTGCCGCTGATCGGCCAGACGCCGGCGATGGAAAGGCTGCGCCGCACGCTCCGCCAAATCGCCGACACCGATGTCGACGTGCTGGTGACCGGCGAGACCGGTTCCGGCAAGGAGGTGGTGGCCAGTCTGCTGCACAGCTGGAGCCGCCGCGCCAAGGGCAATTTCGTCGCGCTGAATTGCGGCACGCTGCCGGAGACCGTCATCGAGAGCGAATTGTTCGGCCACGAGGCCGGCGCCTTCACCGGCGCGCAGAAGAAGCGGGTAGGCCGCATCGAGCATGCCAGCGGCGGCACGCTGTTTCTCGACGAGATCGAAAGCATGCCGCCGTCGACCCAGGTGCAGATGCTGAGGGTGCTGGAAATGCGCGAAGTGACGCCTTTGGGCACCAACGAGGTGCGGCCGGTCGACCTGCGCGTCGTCGCCGCCGCCAAGGTCGATCTCGGCGACCCCAGCCAGCGCGGTGCCTTTCGCGAGGACCTTTACTACCGGCTGAATGTGGTGACGATCTCGATCCCGCCGCTGCGCGAACGGCGCGACGACATTCTTCTCCTGTTCGGCTATTTCACCGAGCGCGCTGCCAGCCGTTTCCGGCGTTCGGTGCCAGCGGTGCCGGCCGCCGTCCACCGCCATCTCAGAGAGCATGACTGGCCGGGCAATGTGCGGGAACTGGCGCATTTCGCTGAGCGCTTCGTGCTTGGTCTGGAGGAAGGAAGCGAGGCACGGGCCGCCGCGCCGGCGGAGCTCGACGACGCCATGCCGTTGCCGGAGCGGTTGGAGCGCTACGAGGCCGACATCATCCGCGAGATGCTTGGCCGCAATGACGGCGACGTCAGGCGCACGATCGAGGCGCTGGGGATTCCGCGCAAGACCTTCTACGACAAGCTGCAGCGGCACGGCATCGTGCGCAGCGATTTCTCCAAATAGATCAAGCCTGTGGAACCAGATCGCCCATCTGACCGTTGAGCTTGACCGGCAAACCGTGGCACGTTGGCACCAGAGGGCGGCGAACATATCGCCGCGGTGGGCGTTGCCGGTTGCGCTCGGCAAGCGTTGATGGTTTGTTGCCGCTCAGCGGAGAACGAGTGATGCGCGAATCCATCGGTCAAGACGAATATGGCTCGGCCAACCCCTTCGATCCGGACGACCTGCCGAATCTGAATACGATCGGACCGGCAATGGGCAGCGGCAACGATTTCGAGAAATATGCCGTCGCCGTCATCATCGTGTTCGGCGCCTTGATCATTGGTGGGCTGATGGCCGCTTCGATGACCTTCGGGCACCGCAACGGCTTCCTGTTCGCGCTTGGCGGCGCCACCTCGGCCTGGATATCGGGCAATGCGCTGCTGCTCGACCGGCCGCGAATCTATGCCCTGTTCGTCGGCATCGCGGCCGTGCTGCTGATTGCGTCGACCATTACGCTGGTCGCCTGAGCCGGTGTGTTGATATTCAGGTGATGCCGGCCTGCGAACGGCGGCCTCCTGCGCTTCCGGTGCTCACGTATTTTAAGTCCGCTCCGCTCCGCTTCTCGGAGCCCACCATTCTCAGTTCGGCCTGACCTCAATCTCAGCACACCGGGGCGTTTAAGGTCTAGAGCGGTTCAGGCATTGACAGAATCGGAGGGGATTCCCGTTTTGGCTGATTTGTGATTCAAGATGCTGGCTGGATCGGAGGCCAGCATCGGATGACGCGACCTCTTTCGAATGATCTTCGTGAGCGTGTTGTTGTGGCGATCGAGGCCGGCGAAAGCT
>NZ_QZWZ01000048.1 GCF_003601975.1 Mesorhizobium waimense | reverse complement strand
GCTTGACGAATTTCGGGCGGAAGTCGCCGAACAGGCAAGCATGTCGTCGACCACCAGGATCTGCCCGTCGCACGCTGGCGAGGCCCGATTCCGATCGTCGGAACCGCCACCTCGTTGGTGATCCGCCAGGCGAGTGGCTGAGGCACCTTTTCCAGCACGACCGAAAAAGCACCGGCCTTCGCCGCTGCCTGGGCATCGCGCCGGATGCGCTCACCGTCCTCGCTCCTGCCCTGCACACGATAGCCGCCGAAAGTATTGACCGCCTGCGGGGTCAGGCCGGCATGGGCCATGACCGGTATGCCACGCGCGGCGAGGAAATGGATCGTCTCCGCCATTGCCTCGCCGCCCTCGATCTTGACGGCCGCACAACCGGTCTCGGTCATCACACGGGCTGCGTTTCGGAAAGCCTGTTCAGGATCTTCCTCATAGGAGCCGAACGGCATTTCGACGACCATGAGCGCACGCTTAAGGCCACGCCGCACCGCCTTGCCGTGCAGGATCATCAGCGTCGGCGACACGGTCGAGTTCTGGTTCAGCGAGCACCGTGACCTGGCTGCGGCCAAGCGCTTCTTCAGCAAGGCGCTGGAACGCCACGGCCGGCCCGATCGCGTCGTCATCGACGGCAGCCAGACCAACCACGAGGCGATAGTTTCCTGCGATGCGACAAGCCGATTGCAGGACCGCTCGCGGCGCTGGTTGAAGCCGATCGCAATCCGGAAAAGAACAATCACATCGAGCAGCACCATCGGCGCATCAAGCGCCGCGTGCGACCGATGCTCGGCTTCAAATCTCCAGCGACGGCCAACATCATCCTGTCCGGCATCGAAATGGTCCACATGATGCGCAAACGACAGGCAAGGTACGCCTTCAATCCAGATCCGTCGCTGGCCGAGCAGTTCGACATCCTCGCCGCATAATCAAGGCTATTTTCCCATGCTTCGGCCCTTAAGCCATGCCCGCGAAAGTTTGCAACACAACCAGAAACAGCAGATGCAGTGGAGCAGGATTGGCGCGCATCTTCTGCTGCAAACCCGCACGCAGACCCTAGACGGTTCCCTCCGCTCGACCTTCCGGCAATGGTATCCCGGCATGGCCAACGACAATCACGAGCACAGAGAAACCGGCGCCGCATGACCGCCCCACAAATCCTCATGCTCACCAATTTCGGAGCGATAATTCCTTCTTCAACAGCGGCGTGAACCTCCAGTTCCCTGATGAAGGTCATCAAGGAGCGGGAAGCCTATCTGTCGAAGGCCACGAATTTTCGCGCTCCGGAGCTGGCACTTGAACTGAAGCCCGGCACCGGCAAGACTGAGACCATGCTCGCACTCAATACCCATCAGCGCTTCGAGCGACTGCTGGTGGTGGTGCCGACGGACGCCATACGCGAGCAGATCGCCAGAACAAGAGGAACAACACCACCGTTACATCGCATTGGTCACTTGTCCGAGCAGCCATGCGGTAAGATCCTGCACCAGCGGATTCGTCTTTTTTGATTCCGGCACGACGACGTAGTAGCTGTTCTCGGTCGTCATTGGCACGTCGAGGATCACGGCGAGTTCGCCGGACATCAGTTCCCGCTCGATCAGATAGCGCGGCAGAAGCGCGTAGCCCATCCCGCCTATCACGGCTTCTATGATCATCGAAAACTGATCGAAACGGTGTCCCCGGTAAGCCAATTCCGCCGCCAGGCCGGCCCGTTCGAACCACTGCGACCACAGCTTGGGGCGTGTGGCCAGATGGAGCAAGGATTCACCAAGAAGGTCAGCCGGGACCTTCTTCTCCGCAGAAGGCGACAGCGCCGCGCTTGCAACCGGTACGATGGATTCGCTGCACAGATAAGTGCAGGTGCCGCGGGCCCAGACCGGCTGCCCATAGTGGATTGCGAGGTCGAAATTCTCCTCCTCGAAATCGAACGGCGCCGATCTGGAACCGACATTCAGGATCGTCCCCGGGTGTTGGCTGAGGAAATCAGGCAGGCGCGGGCTGAGCCAGCGGCTGCCGAATGTCGGCAAGGTTGCGATGCTGAGACTTACTCTGGCCTCCGCCGAGGACATTGCCCGCAGCATCGTCTCTTCAGTCTGCTGCAAAAGTTTTCGCGCCTCCGGCAAGAAGCGCTGCCCATCCTCGGAAAGCACCACCCGTTGGCGGATCCGCTCAAACAGCAGCGTGCCGAGATGGTTCTCGAGATCCTTGACTTGCCGGCTGACCGCGCTCTGCGTCAGGTTCAATTCACCCGCTGCACGCGTGAAGCTGGCGTGCCGCGCGGCACACTCAAATGCCTGGATCGCCACCAGATCCGGTATCAGTCGCCTGTTGAGTGTCATGCGTAACTCGCATCAACCTAGTCGAAACTGTCGCGATCTTTGCAGCATGAAATCCCGTATCAGCTTTTTCAGGAATGATCTGCCCTTTTTTAAGCGAGGTCGCGCGTCATGGACAACCGTGGGTTTATTACACCCGATCACATCCGTTCAGCCTTTTCGGCCGCGATGTCGGCCATGTACAGGACCGAGGTCCCCGCCTACGGCACGCTGATGGACCTGGTCGCTTCGGTCAATGACGAGACCCTGAGGTCTGATCCCGCGCTTCGGCTTCGCCTCGAAGCGATGGACTCACTCGACCGAATTTCGGAGGAACGGCATGGCGCGATCCGGCTCGGAACGCCGGCCGAACTCTCGATGATGCGGCGCGTGTTCGCCGTGATGGGCATGGTCCCGGTAGGGTACTATGACCTGAGCCCGGCTGGTGTGCCGGTTCACTCCACCGCCTTCCGCCCCGTCGGAGCCGAGGCGCTGAGCCGCAATCCGTTCCGCGTCTTCACTTCGCTGCTCAGGATCGACCTCATCGACGACGAGACCTTGCGTGCCGAGGCCGAGCGCATCCTGTCCGAGCGCAGGATTTTCACGGGCACAGCGGTGGCGCTCACCGAGAAGGCCGAACGGCAAGGTGGCCTGCACGAAGACGATGCGGATCGTTTTGTCGCCGAAATCCTCGAAACTTTCCGGTGGCACGATCAGGCCTGCGTCAGTCTCGACATGTACAACAGCCTGCATCAGGCGCATCGCTTGATCGCGGATGTGGTCTCGTTCAGAGGGCCGCATATCAATCATCTCACGCCGCGCACGCTCGATATCGATGCCGTTCAGGTTGGCATGCCGGCGCATGGCATAGCGCCGAAGGCAATCGTGGAGGGCCCTCCATCTCGGCTTTGCCCGATCCTGCTCAGGCAGACTTCGTTCAAGGCACTGGATGAGGTGGTGTCGTTCAAGTCGGGCGACGGGGCCTGGGTGGCAGGCTCGCATACCGCGCGCTTCGGCGAGATCGAGCAGCGCGGCATAGCGCTGACACCCAAGGGGCGCGTCCTTTACGACAGTCTGCTGGAGGCCACGCGCGCAATCATCCGACCGGGTGCCGACGGGTCGAACGCGGCCGACTACGCACAAACACTTTCACAGACATTCGAGGCGTTCCCCGATACATGGGAAAGCATCCGGGCCGCGAATCTGGGATACTTCAGATACTCCCTGACGGAGCGCGGGCGGCATGCCGGCAGTGTCATGACTGACGACTTCAAGCACCTTGTCGCGGAAGGTTTCTTCCGTTTCGACCCAATCGTCTACGAGGATTTCCTGCCTGTCAGCGCCGCCGGCATCTTCCAGTCGAATCTTGGCGACGGGGCAATCCAGGAATTTGTCGCCAGTCCCAACCAGAAGCGCTTTGAAAGCGATCTCGGTGTTGGCGTGCTGAGCGAGTTCGAGCACTACGCCGCCATCGAACAGGCGTCGATCGAGACCTGTCGCCAAGCGCTCGGCGGCCTCCGGGCTGCGGAATAGGCGCCCTGGATGATCGACGAAAGACACAAATCCGCATTGGTGGAGATCCTTGGCGAAAATGGCGTCGTCATGGATCGGGCCGGCATGACAGCCTACGAGATCGGTGCGCGCTACGATCACGGTCATGCGGCACTGGTGCTGCGCCCTGGCACTACAGCGGAAATGTCCGCCTGCGTTGCCTATTGCGTCCGGGAGCGTATCGCGCTCGTGCCGCAATCGGGCAACACAGGGCTGGTGTCGGGCTCGACGCCGGATGCCACCGGATCGCAAGTCGTGCTCAGCCTCGACCGAATGACGCGCCTTTTCGATCTCGACATCGACAATCGATCGTTGCGTGCTGGCGACCAATACCGGCGGCACGCGCTTTCTCCGGTATGGCGATGTGCGTAAGAACACGCTTGGCGTGTCGATGCCGCGTTTTTGCTGTCCGAGGTCAATGCCCGGCTTGAGCCAAGTGGGCTTTTCTTTCCGGTCGACCTTGGCGCTGATCCGCGCCTCGGGGGCAGTAATCCAGACATTAGATCGACAACCGTACCGGCCTCGTCGGCCAGAACGACCTTCACGCAAGAACAATACCGGCGTCGACTGGAAGCAGCTTTTCGTCGGAACCTCCGGTGCATTTGGCATCGTCACCGAATGCGAACTTAATCTCGAGCGACTGCCAAAACAGGTCGCGACAACCTATCTGGTGCCGAGCGGCAGTGTCGCCGTCATGCCCCTACTGCGGACGATCGAGGAGCGCCTCGGATCGTGTCTTTCCGCCTTCGAAGGCATGTCGAAAAACGCGATTGGCGCTGCTCTCGCCCATGTTGCGCCGCTGCGAAATCCGTTCCAGAACGGTCAAATTCCCGACTATGTGATCCTGGCCGAGATTTCCCGAAGCTGGGCGCCGCGCGACGGCGAGCAGCCGATCGACGCGGTCCTGGAAAGCGTGCTTGCCGATATCCTGCAAGGCGACGATGCGCTGTTGGCCGACGCCTTCGTTGGTCCCGCGCATGAGATGTGGGCGCTACGGCACGCCCTGTCGGAAGGCGTGAAGCATGCCGGTCGGCTTGTAGCTTTCGACCTGTCGTTTCGCAGAGCCGACGTTCTGGCGTTCTGTGAGTGGATGAAGGCCGAGCTGCCTCGGCAATTTGCCGGTGTCGACATTTTCGACTTTGGCCATATCGGCGAAGGCGGCGTGCATTTCAATCTGGTGGCTTGCGATGCAAGTCAGGTCGATGCCGCCTTCGAACAGCGGCTGCGTGACTGGGTCTATTCGGTCGCTGTCGACCGGTTCGGCGGCAGTTTCAGTGCCGAGCACGGCGTCGGCCGCAAGAACCAGGCCTATTACGATCGCTATACCCCACAAAAGAGCAAGGACCTTGCCGCGGGCCTGAAGCGACTGACGTCGCCAGGCAGCCTCGGCTCGGTGTGTTTTGGATAATCAGGAACAGGAGTTCGTCGGATGAACATTACAGTTAAGTCGGTGGATGTAGCCGAGGAAACGGCCGAGCTTTTGGCGAAACTGGGCGTGGCCAAGGAGGCGCTTGTCGGCGGCGATCTCATGGTGCGCAGCCCGGTGACGGGCGAGCAGATCGCAGCGTTGAAGACGATCTCGCCGGCCGACGCGGCCAAGGTGATCGATGGGGCGCACAAGGCGTTCCATTCCTGGCGGTTGGTGCCGGGTCCGAAACGCGGCGAGCTGGTGCGGCTGCTCGGAGAGGAACTGCGCGCGCACAAGGCCGAGCTCGGCCGGCTGGTGTCGATCGAGGTTGGCAAAATCCCATCCGAGGGACTGGGCGAAGTGCAGGAGATGATCGACATCTGCGATTTCGCCGTCGGCCTGTCGCGGCAATTGTACGGGCTCACCATCGCTACTGAACGCCCTGGCCATCGCATGATGGAAACCTGGCATCCGCTCGGCGTTGTCGGCGTCATTTCCGCCTTCAACTTCCCGGTTGCGGTGTGGTCGTGGAACGCCGCCCTGGCGCTGGTCTGCGGCGATGCCGTGGTGTGGAAGCCGTCGGAAAAGACACCGCTGACCGCGCTTGCCTGCGAAGCGATTTTTGCGCGCGCGGCAAAGCGTTTCGGCGCGGATGCGCCGCAGGGCCTGGCACCGGTGCTGATCGGCGACCGCGCCGTCGGCGAGATCCTGGTCGACCATCCCAAGGTGCCGCTGGTGTCGGCCACCGGCTCGACCCGCATGGGCCGCGACGTCGGTCCGCGGCTGGCCAAGCGCTTTGCTCGCGCGGTGCTGGAACTCGGCGGCAACAATGCCGGCATCGTCTGCCCGACCGCCGACCTCGACATGGCGCTGCGCGCCATAGCCTTCGGCGCCATGGGCACGGCCGGCCAACGCTGCACAACCCTGCGGCGCCTGTTCGTGCATGACAGCGTCTACGACGCCCTGCTGCCGCGCCTGAAGAAAGCCTATCAGAGCGTTTCGGTCGGCAATCCGCTGGAGACCTCGTCGCTGGTCGGCCCGCTGATCGACAAGGCAGCGTTCGAGGCAATGCAGAAGGCGCTGAAGGAAGCCACCGCGCATGGCGGCAAGGTGAGCGGCGGCACGCGCGTCGAGAACGGCCACCCCGATGCCTATTACGTGCACCCGGCGCTGGTCGAGATGCAAAGCCAAGTCTCGCCGGTGACGGAAGAGACCTTCGCGCCGATCCTCTATGTGATGAAATATTCAGACTTCGACACCGTGCTCGACGAACACAATGCGGTCGGCGCCGGACTGTCGTCGTCGATCTTTACGCGCGACCTGCAGGAGTCCGAGCGCTTCCTCGGCGTCGATGGTTCGGATTGCGGCATCGCCAACGTCAACATCGGCACATCGGGCGCAGAGATCGGCGGCGCCTTCGGCGGCGAGAAGGAGACCGGCGGCGGCCGCGAGAGCGGTTCGGACGCCTGGAAGGCCTATATGCGCCGCGCCACCAACACGGTGAACTATTCCAAGGCGCTGCCGCTGGCGCAGGGCGTGTCGTTCGACATCGACTGAGGATCAACCAATGACCGTCAGCACAAGGATCGATGAGGCCGGCTTCGTACCTGCCTCGCGTCTATCGACGATCGGCGTTTCGCCGATCCTGAAGATCGGCGCCCGCGCTCAGGCCATGAAGCGCGACGGAGCGCCGATGATCATCCTGGGAGCGGGTGAGCCGGATTTCGACACGCCCGACAATGTGAAGCAGGCGGCCTGCAGTGCCATCCAACGCGGCGACACCAAATACACCGCGCTCGATGGCACGCCGGAACTCAAGCGGGCGATCCGGGAAAAATTCCGCCGTGAGAACGGCCTCGACTATGCAGTAGACGAGATCACGGTGGCTGCCGGTGCCAAGCAGATACTGTTCAATGCGATGATGGCGACGGTGAACTGCAGCGATGAGGTCATCATCCCGACGCCAGCATGGACTTCCTATGCCGATATCGTCGCCATCGCCGAGGGCAGCCCCGTCTTCGTCCCTTGTGAAGCGGAGGCTGGGTTCAGGCTGACGGCAAGTCAGCTCGAGGCAGCGATTACGCCGAGGACAAAATGGCTGCTCCTGAATTCACCCTCCAATCCGTCCGGCGCCGCCTATAGCGAGGCCGACTATCGACCTCTGATCGAGGTGCTCCTTCGGCATCCGCATGTCCACCTACTGGTCGACGATGTGTACGAGCATATTGTCTATGACGGTTTTCGTTTCGTCACCCCGGTGGCACTGGAACCGCGCCTGAAGGCGCGGTCGCTGACCGTAAACGGCGTTTCAAAGGCCTATGCCATGACCGGGTGGCGGATCGGCTACGCCGGCGGGTCGCGAGAGCTGGTCAAGGCGATGGCGGTGGTGCAGAGCCAATCGACCTCTTGCCCGTTATCTGTCAGCCAGGCTGCCGCTGCCGAGGCCCTGTCCGGCCCTCAGCACTTCCTGAAGGAAAGAACCGAGAGTTTTCGTCGCCGCCGCGATCTCACTGTTGACGGATTGAACGCGATCGAAGGCATCGACTGTCGCAATCCGGAGGGGGCCTTCTACACCTTTGCCAGTTGTGCAGGCCTGATCGGCAAATCGACGCCCGCCGGCAAGCGGATCAAAACTGACAATGATTTCTGCAACTACCTGCTTGAGGAGGCCAGTGTCGCGGTTGTCCCAGGCGCTGCTTTCGGCCTGTCGCCTTTCTTCCGTATTTCCTATGCGACATCGGAAGCCGAGTTGAGAGAAGCAATCCTGCGCATTTCCGCAGCATGCGCGCGACTCGCCTAGGCGACCAATCTGGCAAGAATGCACTCGGAACCGTTCGATGCTGAATGACCCCCGCTCTCACGGCCTCTGGGAGGCGACCGCGCCGCAGGCTCCTATAATGGCAGCCCTCGACCGGCAGATTGCCGCCGATGTGGTTGTCGTCGGTGGTGGGTATACCGGCATGTCGTGCGCGCTGCACTTGGCAGAAGCCGGACGCCAGGTCGTTCTGCTGGAAGGCCGCGAGATCGGTTTCGGCGGCGCCGGGCGCAATGTCGGGTTGATCAATGCCGGCCTATGGCTGATGCCGGACGACCTTACCGCCAAGCTCGGGTCCATTCACGGCGAGCGGCTGCTGCGGCTGCTCGGTGAGGGTCCGGCAATGGTCATGGACCTCATCGATAGATAGACATCGCATCGACTGTGAATTGGAACGAAACGGCACGCTCCACTGCGCGGTAGGCCAAGCCGGGTTGATGGAGATTCGGGAGCGCGAGGCACAGTGGCAAAGAAGAGGTGCGCCGGTGGAGGTACTCGACGCCGACGAAACGGAAAAGAGGCAAGGCGCCCGGGCCTATGCGGCTTCACTGCTCGATCGACGTGCCGGTACACTCCAGCCGCTCGCATACGCGCGTGGCCTCGCCCAGGCCTGCCTTCGCGCCGGGGCGATAATCTGCACTTCCAGTCCAGTTGTGGCAGCTGGCAAAAAGAACGGTCGATGGACAGTGCGTACCACGAATGGCGCGGTCGAGGCCGAATGGGTGGTGGTCGCCACTGACGCCTACAGCACCGGACCATGGACAAGCGTCCGCAACGAGCAGGTGCATCTACCTTACTTCAACCTGGCGACCAAGCCGCTCGGGGCCGAGCTGTTACAGTCCATCCTGCCAGGACGAGAAGGCGCGTGGGACACCAACACGATCCTCTCTTCGTTCAGGCTGGATAAAGCGGGGCGGCTGGTGTTCGGCAGCGTCGGCGCGCTACGCAACACCGGCACTGCCATCCACAAGGCTTGGGCGCGCCGTGCCCTGTCGAAACTCTATCCGCAGCTTCGCGATGCGGAGTTCGAGTACGAGTGGTACGGACAGATCGGCATGACGGCGAATGCAATGCCGAGATTCCACAAGTTCGCCCAAAACGTCATCGGTTTCTCAGGCTACAACGGCCGCGGTATTTCGCCCGGCACGGTGTTCGGTCGAGAGCTGGCACTGCTGATCCTTGGCGAAAAGACCGAGACTGAACTGGCCTTGCCGCAATCTGAACTGCGAGAAATCTCCTCACTTGGCCTCAGGGAAGCGTATTACGAGGCCGGCGCGCAAATCGCCCATTCTTGTGGCAAGGGGCCCATGCCCCGCACAGGCATTGAACGTCTCAATTGGCCGAAGAACGAACCCGCGACGTGGGATGGGCGTGCGCGATGAGATCACGAACTGATCGTTGTTCGCAGTGTGCGTCGTTCGGCCGAGGCAGAGCATATGGGGCTTCTTGCTGGCGGCTATTGCCAAGTGTCATTCCTGATGCGTTGGAACTGACGTCAGTTCAGGTCTCGGCCGTGCTATATGTATTTGATGGCTATTGGTTCGATGTTGCGCCCGCGCTGCCTGCCGGAAAGGCGCTTTCCATCCTATGCGTATCTGCCGGGCAAGCAACCGCATCCCGTGCGCGATCCCGCAGGACACAGCTACCACAGCGAAGCCGTGCCGGTCCCTGCAAAAGCGTCGCTTGAGTCAGACATGTTCCTATGGGGTCTCGACCTGTTCAATCACGGCTATTACTGGGAAGCCCATGAGGCCTGGGAAGGTCTTTGGCAGGTCGCGGATCGAGGCGATCCGCTCCGGATGCTCTTCAAGGGATTGATCCTGTTATCGGCGGCCGGCGTGAAGATCCGGGAGGGCAAGCATGCCGCGGCAGTGCGTCATGCCGGGCGTGCCGCTGGACTCCTTCACCTGCTGATGGACACAACGGATCAAACCTTCGCGCGCGCTCTCGGCATGTTGCCCGCAGCGCTTGCCGAACAAGCCAGAGCCGTGGCAGGCATGCCCGCAAACCTGCAGGCGACTGCGCTCGGTCAGCCTCAACCCGTGTTTGATTTCATTCTTGGCCAAGGTTCGACAGACGACCTGTCAGAACGTGCCTCCACGTGGTGACGTGACGAATAGAAAAGGCCGGACTGTTAAGCCCGGCCAAGTATGAAGGTTCAAAACCTCCAGAGGGGAACGCGTCGGACGCGATGGGAGGAGGCATCCGATGCGATGTGATATGGGTCAGCTGCGGTGACGTTTCAACGACACGGCGGTGGACCACCGTGGCCGCGCTGTAGAGCCAAGCAAGCAATAAGCTCGGGCGTACCGGCCTGTCCAGTCTCGCCGGATCGCCATCAGCATCCTATAATCCATCCCATATCCAAAAGGCGGGAAGATATCCCGCCTTCTATTGCCAAACAAACTGATTTCACGTGATCGTTTTGAAGACTTGCAGAATCTGCTGCCCCGGCCTTCGGATCTATCATCCTTCGTGCGCTCTTGGCGCAGCCGCCAGTACATCCGTGACTACGAGAAAATCAGCCTGCTTTGCTCAGATTGCCGGCAGAGGACTTGCCGGTGCGGCGGTCCTGCTCGATCTCAAAATTGATCTTCTGGCCATCGACGAGGGTGCCGAGACCCGCGCGCTCCACAGCGGAGATGTGGACGAAAACGTCCTGACCACCATTGTCGGGCTGAATGAATCCAAAACCCTTGATGCTATTGAACCACCGATGCGGGGCATGTTTTGCGCCAACGCGGAGCTGCGATTCAACCTCGACAAGACCGTGTTCGACGACACGTTACGGGTCATCAAGGAAACCCGGAACGAGCTCTTCCATAGCAATCCCATCAAGGACCGTAAGAAGGTCGTCGAGGCTTGCGAGCGCATACTTAACGCGCTCCAGTTCCATCTCGGCGACTATGACGCCGACTTAGGCGCCGCCCAATGCTCGCAGGTTCCGCCGACAGTCAACCGCGCGTAGCGACACGTCATCCCAGCTCGATAGATTTTTCTCTCACGACATGGTGTGTGACGACCCGGAGCCGAAGGTCGTCACGAGGATCGTCGAACGCAAATCCGATGTCCCCCGTTCGCTGTTCGACTGCATGCCGGAACCCGTGGCGACGGAGGTCGGGGAGACTCAGCGGTACGTTGCTTTGTATCTCGAGCGGCTGGCGCTGGCGGGTCAGGATTGCCGGACCCGCCTCGCTAAAGTCAGGAAGCTGCTGGCTGACCGCTAGGTCGTCAGGCGGCGTTCCTGTTCGGCGGCGAGGATGGCCGCCAGGTCGGCGAGTGCGGCATCGGTCAGGTGCCGGACCAGAAGCTCGGTCGCCAGCGGCTCGGCAAGAACGGTCTCTCTGGTCTGTCGGGGAATCCGGAAAGGCGTGCCTGACGTGAAAACTTGGTCGTCGAGGATCTTTCTCGATCCGGACGAACGGACCGCACCAAGCATGCTTTCGACCATGAACGCAGTCGCTTCCCCAGCGAGCTGGCGGAGTCCGTGATGCTCGGCATCTTCCTGACCGAAGCGCTCGACCATCTCGCCGGACAGCGCTGTTACGGGCTTCTCGCCATTCATGATGCGGCGCCGCATCTCCGAGAGGATCGGCGATTCCTCGGCGAGGGCCAGGAGCGCATTCCCATTCTTTAACTTCGCAGCCCTGCTGCGGATTCGTTTCGGCCATTCGGTTGACATGTTGCTTGCCTATCTGACATCACAGCAGTGATGTCTCTTATTGGAATGGGCAGCGACATACGATACCCGGGGTGACGTGTCAACAGTCCTCTCTATCAGACATGTCTCTGAGCGCATCGGCCCTTCCTGGTCGCTGCCCCAGTGTCGGATACCGAACGACTGCTTCTGCGCTTCTTCCTCGGGCGCCCCTTCCAAGACCCAGCCCTCTTAGAGTTTGCCGCGTACCGCGAAACCCGGGACCCATTGCTCTTTGGCCCGTCATCACCGATGTACCATCTCACGGCGTTAGGCCACTTCTTCGGACTCGCCCGCTCCCCAGTTATCGGGATCGCGGTCTTCTCGGCACGACGGCGGCGCATGCCGAGGCCGCCATGCGCGGTAGGAACTCGCTTACGCAGCATTGAGATATTCTCCTCTCGTGCAGTTCGCGGGCGCGCTGGACCATCTGCGCCGTCGGCTGGATGCGCCAACCGGCATGTTCGTGTCCGACGCGTTCTGCGAGATACTCGTCGACGTCGGCGATCTGCATAGCGTCGGCTTTCGTCAGCAGCCTCCATGCCCGGAACCGGAGCCTGTCGACACGCAACTCGTCGTCGTCCGAAAGCTGCGTCGTCCGATGCGCGGCGTTGTCATTGGCATGGCGACCCCACAATGCCAGGCGGCGCGCCGCAGCCACGCCGTCTCAAGCAGCAATTCCACGCCCACTCCGAACACCAGCCACAGATGCTCGGCGCGAGGCAGGAAAGCCGGGAAGCCCCGGTCCCTGCGGTCGGCCTCGGCTTCAGTTGCGAAGCCGCGCAGCCTGTCGAGCTTGTCAGCAGAGATCACCCGAGCACCGCGTGTCTCCGGATCGAATCCGTACTGGTACGACATCTGGCTCGGAACGCCGATCTCGCCGGTTATGCGATGGGAATCCCATTCCGACTTCATCAGGATGTCGCGGGACGCTGCAAAGGCGGCAGAACTCGCAGTCAAACAGGCGACTTCAACCCTCAAGCCTTGAACCAGCTGAGGGACCGGCCGCTCTCGGGTTGAGCTGCTGTCGCGTTGGCCGACTGGAAGGAGGCGCAAAGCTGTCATGCGCGGCTTCACCTGCGATTGTTTGCTTCGAGCCAAAAGGGGCGACCACCTGTGGTCCTGAAAGGAGCCGGACCAAAGCCCACCAGTTGCGTTGTCCGGACGAACGGGCGCAGTCCGGCCTCAAACGAACGACCAGCGCGGCTCAACGAAACGTGAAGCACGAGCAGCTGCCTCACCACGCAATAGCGTGCTGTCCCGGCGGCAAGGATCACAATTCCTGCAGGTCGACAACTGTCGAACTGACCAAGGCGGTTCGAATTTCAGAGATTTATGCTGCAGAAGAACTAAGCGGCGACAATAGCGAGAATTTACTTTCAAATTCTGGCCGCAAAGTTCTATCGTAAGTGAAAAAGGGGATGGGGTATGGAAACGAGTTCAGACACTGGCGATGCCGCCGGTATATCAGCCGCGCCCGTAATAGAAGTCGTGGCGGACATCGCCGCCAGCTTTACATATGCGTCGTTCCAAAATGCTATTCCGGTGATCCGGTCTATCGCGCTCAACAACCCGACCCAGCAGGGTTTCGAAAAATGCACTCTCGACCTGACATCGAACCCACCATTTTTGCGCGCCAAAAGTTGGACGATTGATCGGATCGTTGCCGGCGACCGGCTTCCCTTAAGCGACCGAAAAATCGATCTCGATGCCAGCTATCTAGCCGGTCTCAATGAGGCTGAGCGCGGGGAGATAACGCTGCGGCTCACCTCAGGAGGCGCAGTGCTGGCCGAGCAGCGCGTTGCGGTGCGCCTGCTTGCTCGCGACGAATGGGGTGGCGTCATCGATATGGCGCAATTGCTACCTGCATTCGTCATGCCGAACGACCCGACGATCGCAGGACTGCTACGTTCCGCAGCGGAGCGGCTCGCAGCGCATGGTCATGCCTCCAGCCTCGATGGCTATCAAAGCGGCAATCCGCAACGCGCATTCATGCTGGCGGCCGCAATTTATTCGGCCGTTGCCGGTCTATCCCTGCATTATGCAGAGCCTCCTGCAAGCTTCGAAAGCCGAGGCCAAAAAATCCGACGTCCCTCAGCAATTACGGCGGAGAGGCTGGCTACCTGTCTCGATGCCAGTCTGTTGTTCGCCTCTGCCCTGGAGGCGACGGGCCTGCACCCAGTCGTCCTTATGTTCCAGGGCCACGCTGCCGTCGGCGCCTGGATGACACAAAAGACGCTCGCCAACGCAATCGAGACCGATGCCATGGAGATCCGCAAGGCGCTGGCATCGCGCGAACTGATCGTGTTTGAGACGACCGGTGTAACGCATCGGCCGGCGATGACGCTGGAGGCTGCGCAACGAGCAATCGAACAACGGCTCGACGAAACGCAGGTAGGCACCTTTGTCGCCGCCATCGATATCCGCCGCTCGCGTAGCGGCGGCATTACACCACTTGCCTCGCACGAACCGATGCGTCGCAGCGTGGATACCGAAGTGGCAACCGAAATCGCGCTGCCGCTGCCAGCGGCACCGGCCGTGACAGCCCTGCCTGCCGACATCGTCGAGGTGAAGCCGACGACAGCTGCCGGGCGGATCGACCGCTGGCAGAAAAAGCTCCTTGATTTGACACTGCGGAACCGCCTGCTCAATTTTCCGGACTCCAAGAAGACAATTCCGTTTCTTTGTACTGACGTCGGCTATCTAGAGGATCGCCTGATGGCAGGCGCTTCGATCAGGCTCATATCGCTGCCCGAACAGAATCCATTGGGCGAGCGTGATGCTGCCCTCTATCGCGAAGTCCATGGACGTGACCTGCAGCGCGGTTTTGCAGCAGAAGCGCTCCTGCGCGACGAGCTCCCATCGACGCTCGATGGACACCAATTGGAATCCCGACTGATCGATCTTTACCGCCAAGTTCGCAACGACTTTGCCGAGGGCGGTGCGAATACGCTTTTCCTGGCGGTCGGCTTCCTGCGCTGGAAGAAAAAGCCGGAGGACGAGCGCAGCTATCGCGCGCCATTGTTGCTCGTGCCGGTCAAAATCGAGCGCCGCAGCGCAACATCGCGTTTTACCTTGCGCTTTCATGAAGATGAGCCGCGGTTCAACGCAACCTTGTTGCAGTTTCTTGAGCGCGACTTCGAGCTCAAACTGCCTCAGTTCTCCGGGGAGCTGCCCGAAGACGAAAGCGGCGTTGATGTGCCCCGTCTGCTAAGTCTTATGCGTCAGGCAGTGCGCGACGTCCCCGGCATGGAGGTAGTGGACGAGACGGCGCTCTCAACCTTCTCCTTCGCCAAATTCCTGATGTGGAAAGATCTGGTCGAGCGTACCGATGCTCTGCGCGAAAACCGCGTAGTACGCCACCTGATCGATACGCCGGAGATAGCGTTCGAGGGCAGTGGCGCATCATTCCGGGACGAGCGCGAACTCGACCGGCACTATGCCCCGTCCGATATCGTTTCGCTGCTGCCGGCCGACTCTTCACAGACCGCGGCAAGCCTTGCCGCCGCTGAGGGCCGCGACTTTGTCATCATCGGTCCTCCCGGCACTGGCAAGAGCCAGACCATCGCCAACATGATTGCCAACTGTCTTTCAGTTGGCAAAACCGTGCTGTTTGTGGCCGAGAAGACGGCGGCGCTCGATGTGGTGTATCGCCGCCTGCGCGAACATGGCCTGGGCGCGCATTGTCTCGAACTCCATTCCAGTAAGGCAGACCGACGCAACTTTCTCAACCAGCTCAGGATCAACTGGGAAAGCGGCGTGCGCGTGGACGCAGCGGAGTGGATTGCGATCAATGAGCGGCTTCGCGTCCGTCGCGACGAACTGAATACCTATGTCGAAGCGCTGCATCGGCGCCATATCAATGGTCTCACGCCCTATCTGGCGCTTGGCATCGCTCTCAAGAACAAGCAACGGCATGCTCCGGGATTATCGTGGCCTTCGCGCGATGGCCATGACGAGGCAAGCCGGCTGGCGCTGGAGCGTATTGCCGCCGAAACAGGTCTCGCATTTCAGTCAGTGGAGATGCGACCGGTCTTGCGTCTCATAGATGGAACCGAGTGGACGTCGGGCTGGCAGGATAACGTGCTCGAAGGGGCAAAGACCCTCAAGAGTGCGTCCGAGGTTCTAGCCACCGCACTCGACGCCTTCCTGGTGAGCATCGGCCTGCGCGCCAAAGGCGATGCGTCAACAGCAGAGCTCGAAGCGCTGCGAAAACTAGCAGGGGCACTCCAGGACAGTGCCGGCTATGACCTCAGCATTGTCTTTGATCGAGATTTCGCCCAGTTGCGGGGAGCCCTCGCGACTCTCGATGATGCAATCAGGGACTATCGCAAGTCTCGCAAGGACCTGTCGGCACACTATGACGAGGCTGCTGTTGCGCGCATACGAATAGAGAACATAGAGCAGCAATGGCAACAGGCTGCTTCTGCCTTTTGGCCAAACAGTCAGTTGGGCAAACGCAAAGTCCAGAAGCTGCTTCAAGGCTATGTCACAGAGGGCGTGGCCGATCCTCAGCGGGACTTGCCACTGCTGCGCGTGATGCAGGACAGCCGCGCCACTGTCGAAGCCAACATCCTATCTGGCAAGCCGGTCGGATTTGCTGCACTTGATACCGACACCCGTAGTATCGATCAGATACTCTCGATCGCCGAAAGGCTTCGACAGACGCTACGCCTGCCCGGCCTCGGCACGGAGGATCTCAGAGCGCTCCTCCAAGCAACCGCCCCGAGCCTGCGAAGCGGTGCAGCAGATAGTACGATGCGCCATGGGGCAGCTCGCTTCCTTGCGGCTGCTACAGCATTCGAGGCTGCGAGGACCCAATTTGCGATCCCTGCTGGAAAGACGCCTTCGTGGGCAGGACATGATAACCCGCTGACCGAAATGACGACCGCGATGGGAGATTTGCTCAATGCCCGTCATCTTCTCCGAGACTGGACTTCGTGGTGCGGCATACGTCGCAGAGCTGTCAGTCAGAATCTGGGAGCGTTGGTCGACGATATCGAGGCGGGTCTAGTGCGACCAACCGAAGCTCAATCCGCGTTCCGCCTAGGCTACGTGCGCTGGTGGCTGCCGGCCACGCTGGATGCCGAACCGGTGCTGCGAGAGTTCCGGCGCTTCCAGCACGAGCACGCCATCGACGATTTCCGGGAAATCGACGATCTTGTCCGTGCTCAAGCAAGCCTTCGCGTCATCAGCGCCATCGCTCATGGTTTGCCGGCTGTGCAAAGCGTCCCTCGCAATTCCGAGTTGGGCCTGTTGCGCCATCAGATGGAATTGCAGCGGCCCAGCAGGTCAATCCGCGAGATGATCGGTGCTATGCCGTCGAGCTTTGCCAAGCTCGCGCCCTGCATGCTGATGTCGCCTCTTTCAATCGCTCAATACCTACCTCCCGACCAGGCGTTGTTCGACGTAGTCATTTTCGACGAAGCATCGCAGATCACCACCTGGGACGCCGTCGGTGCCATCGCGCGGGCCCATCAAACCATAATCGTAGGCGATCCCAAGCAGTTGCCGCCCACCAATTTCTTTGGCCGCAACGAGGAGAACGAGGAAGTCGTCGAGCACGAAAAGGATCTTGAGAGCATTCTCGACGAAGCCAAAGCGGCCGGCATCCCGGTGCGTGATCTGCGCTGGCATTACCGCAGCCGCAATGAGTCGCTGATCGCCTTCGCCAACCATCACTACTATCAGAATAGGCTCATCACCTTCCCTTCCCCAACGGTGGAAGATCGGGCAGTGCAGCTGCGAAAAATCACGACCGGCATCTACGACCGAGGAAAAAGTCGCACCAACCGCATCGAAGCCCAGGCGGTCACCGACGAGGCGGTCAGCAGGATGCGGCGTTGGCTGGCCCTTCCGGAAAAGGACCGACCCACGCTCGGAGTCATCACCTTCAACGCGCAACAGCAGTCGCTCATCCTCGACTTTTTCGACAAGGCGCGACAGATGGAGCCGGAGCTTGAATGGTTCTTTGCCGACGATCGTATTGAACCCGCCATCGTCAAGAATCTGGAAAATGTCCAGGGCGACGAGCGTGACATAATCCTGTTTTCGATCACTTTCTCGCAAGATAACGCCGGCAAGCGCTCCATGGATTTCGGCGCGCTAAATCGGGACGGCGGCGAACGCCGGCTGAACGTCGCGGTGACGCGTGCGCGGCAGGAACTGATAGTATTTTCAGGTTTTACCGCCGACCAGATCGACCCCAACCGGACCAAGGCAATCGGTGTACAGCATCTCAAAACCTTCCTCGATTTTGCCGAGCGCGGCGCCGTGGCATTGCCAGCGCAGGAACGCGGATCGGTCGGGGCTTTGGAATCCCCTTTCGAGGAGGCTGTAGCCGCCGAGCTTGAGAAGCGCGGATGGACGATCGTTCCACAAGTTGGCATTTCTGGCTTTCGAGTGGATATAGGGATCCGGCATCCCGATCTTGCCGGAGCCTATCTGGCTGGGGTCGAGTGTGACGGCGCTGCCTATCACAGTTCTGCCACGGCGCGAGATCGAGACAAGGTCCGAGAGCAGGTCCTGCGAGGCCTCGGGTGGAACATTGTCCGGGTATGGTCAACCGATTGGTGGTTTGATCTCGAAGGTTGCACCGAGAGGCTTCATGCCAGCCTGGCCGCGCTGCTCGAGGAAAGCCGTCGCAAGCAAGCTGAACAACAGGAAAGTGAAGCGGTGATCCAATGGGACATGGGACATAAGGTCGACCCCATAGACCCATTGCCAGCCGAAGAGTTTGCATCGATCGGCGAAACTGAAAACTTGTCGCTAATATCAGAGCCAGAACTTGTCGCCGCTCCCGTCGCGACGGTAGAGCACCCATCAGCATCTGGAGCAATTTTGCCTGCTGCCGCGAATTCGACGCATGATTCCATACCGACGGACAACCGTTATCGCCTCACAGACCTATCAGCATTCGCTACCAGCCCGGATCATTTTTACGACTTCGCCTACCGAGGCACTTTGCGGACCATGGTCGACGCAGTGATCGAACAGGAAGGCCCGCTGGGAGAAGACGTCCTTGCGCAGCGCATCGCACGGGCGCATGGCTGGCTCAGAACGGGCAACAAGATTCGGGAGCGGATCGACCTGCATCTGCGCGATTTTGATAGAACTGAAGAATCCAGCGGCAGCTTCCTATGGAAGAAGGGGACGGTGGTCGATCTGTTTGATTATCGCATGCCGTTTGACGCCCATGCCCGCCGATCCATTGCCGACATTCCAATGGCCGAGCTAGCCGCTGTCGTCGTCGCGAACAAAGACATTCTGGAACAGTCGGATCCCGCTCTCGACCTTGCACGTATGCTCGGCGTCGAGCGACTTGCGGCGATATCACGCTCCCGGCTGGATGAGGCCATCGATCGCGCCCGGCGCTACCTGGCACCGACATAGTCTCGGAGACTCCATGTTTCGTTTCATCCACAGCTCCGATCTTCATATCGGCAAGCGGTTCGGCAACATGCCGGAGGATCTGCGCGGGCGGCTCCGTGAAGCGCGCCATAGCGCGATCAGCCGGCTCGCAGAACAGGCACGGGTCCATGGTGCATCCACCATATTGCTGGCCGGCGATACGTTCGACACCGAAACGCCTACACCAGCGATGTTGCGGCAGGCCCTTGCCGAGATGAGCCGGAGCGCGCCCTTGCGCTGGATATTGCTCCCTGGCAACCACGATTCACTGTTAGCTGATCAATTGTGGAGCGCTGCGGGCAGCGTTGTGCCGGACAATGTCATACTGGCCACCCGGCCCGAAATCCTGACCATTGCTGCGGACGTGGCGCTGCTGCCCGCACCGTGCACGACCCGCAGACCCGGTCGCGACCTTACCGAGTGGATGAACAACGCCGCGACACCGCAGGGCGTCATCCGGGTCGGACTTGCTCATGGCCCCATTCAGAACTTTTCCGAAGATTCAGCAACGTCCGACGTCATTGCCCCAGATCGGGCGAACAAGGCTGGCCTCGATTATCTGGCACTTGGCGACTGGCACGGGCCTGTCACCATCAATGAGCGCAGCCGCTATAGCGGTGCGCCCGAACCTGACCGTTTCAAGCATGATACACCCGGCCAGGCCCTTGTCGTTTCCATTGCCGGGCCAAGTGCCATGCCCGAGATCGTGGCTGTCGAGACAGCCAGCTTTTCCTGGAAAACCGCTCCGCTGAATTTGCTGTCGGGCGACGACAGCGCGGCGGCATTTGAAGCAATGCTACCACCGTTTGAAGCAATGCTACCACCGGCACACTTGCGGCGTCAGACCTTGCTGCGAATTGTCGCGTCTGGCCGAAAACGGGTAAGCGGACGAACCGCCCTCGAAGCGGCGGTCGCGGCAGTCGCGCCCGACTACGCCTATCTGGAGCTGCAAGGGGACGGGCTCGCGACCGACTGCGAAAGCGGCGATTTGGATCGGATCGGTCGCTCCGGCGCCCTTCGCGAGGCAGCGCAGGTACTGTTGGATGAAAGCACCGACGAAAGGCGGTCGACTGTCGAACGCGACATTTCGCGACAAGCACTGGTTCGGCTGTTTAGCTATTGCGAGGCGATGGGATCATGAAACTTACAGCCCTTCGGCTGCACAACGTCAAACGGTTCGCTGGGCAAGGCGTCGCCATCGAGAACATAGGCGACGGCGTCAACGTGCTTTGCGCAGTCAATGAATACGGCAAATCAACTTTCTTCGAAGCACTCCATGCACTCTTTTTCCAGCCTCATACGGGGACGGCCGAAGGCGTAAGACTGCTACGGCCTTATAGTGGTGGCAATCCGGTGGTGGAGGCCGACATCACCACTTCAGAAGGACGCTATCGGCTTACCAAGCAGTTTTTGGAGGCAAGCTGGCCATCGTTACCGACCTCGAGCGGGGCCGACTGTTGGCTCAAGCGGATGAGGCCGAAGCGTTTATCGGCAAACTAATCCATGGCGGAACCGCAGGACCGGCAGGATTGCTCTGGGTTCGCCAAGGAGTCACCGGCATCGAAAGGCGCAGCAAAAGCGAGGAGGATGGCGACAAACGCGTGCGCGAAAGCCTACTATCCTCGGTTCAGGGGGAAGTTGAAGCCCTGACCGGCGGGCGACGCATGGCGGAAATCGCCGCCGCATGCGAAGAAGAACTCTATAGCCTGGTTACGTCAACGCTGCGTCCCAAGAGCGGCGGTCTCTACGCGGCGGCGCTCGATGAGCGTGACAAACTGCTGAAAGAAGAACTGCGCCTCAGCGCCGAAGTTGCGGGTCTGCGCGATGCGCTCGACAAGCGGCGCATGGCGTTGGCGCGTCTGTCTGAGCTTGAAAACCCTGAAGAAGGCGCTACCCGGCGGGAGGGTATCTCGGCCGCCGAAGTTGCGGGTCTGCGCGATGCGCTCGACAAGCGGCGCATGGCGTTGGCGCGTCTGTCTGAGCTTGAAAACCCTGAAGAAGGCGCTACCCGGCGGGAGGGTATCTCGGCCGCCGAAGCCGCGGTCGAGGCTGCCAAATCGCATAGCGAAGCCCTGAAGGCTGCTGAAGCGGAAGCTGCCCTGGCCGCAATTCACCACGACGCGGCGAAGCAGGCCCTCGATAGTTTTCGGACCGCGCTCAAACGAGCCGCGGATTTGCGCGAGCAGTCGACGATTGCGCAGCTTCGCCGCAGTGAGGTTCTCGAGCGGCGCGCTTCTGCCATAGTCGAAAACGAACAAGTGATGGCCGAAGTTCAAGTAGCCGAACAGGAAGAGCGCGAAGCTCGCGATCTGCTCGCGCGGCTGGATGCGACCCTCTTGGCGCGCGACGCAGCCGAACAACTGGCCAGCCTGCACAACCGGCTGAAACAAGCCGAAGTCGACAGAATCCAAATCGAAGATGGAGAGGCAACGCTGGCGATGCTGGCGGTGCCGGAACAGGCTGTCGAGCAGCTCCAAGCGCTCGAAATCGACATTGCCGGCCTTCGTGCAGCTCAACTGGGAACCCTGCCGACGCTACGCATGGAATACCGGGACGGCGCCGCCGATTTGGTGACCATCGATGCCAAGCCTTTGCTCCATGCAGTAGACCAAAGCTTTGCTGGCACCGTGCGCATAGACATTGCCGGCATCGGAGCTTTGACCCTGCGCTCAATTCGACCCCAGCAAGCCAACCGGACCATCGAAGAAGCCGAAGCGAAGCACCACAGCCTGCTTGCGTCCCTTGGTGTCGACAGCCTCAGGACGGCACGCCAGCGCCTGGTTGAAGCGCGCGACAAGGCTGCCGAACTGGGCTTGGCGCGTCAGCGGCTTGGCGATCTCGCGCCCAAGGGGATACAGCAATTGCACGAGGAGCTTGCCCGACTGAGTGCCCTCGCGGCCGGGAACCTCGAACTTAAAGTCGATTCGCAACAGATCCGGCAAAATCATGCAGCAGCCCAGCAGCGTGTGGCGACAACACGCAACAACGTGCGCGAGGCCCTGCCCCTGCGCAGCCACGCCGACGAGGCTGTCATGGCCGCAGAGGCTGCTTACGTGACCATCCAGGCGGAACTGACCAGCCTCGAGGTCATATTGGGACCTGACGCAGCGCGCGAGGAAAAGGAGCGCTTGCTCCTTACCGAGGCCACCGCACGACAAACTCTGCGCGAAGCGGCTGAGATGCGCGCTGCGCCCCTGCGCGACGGCGCTCACGATCTCACTGGCTCGCGAGATGATCAGGTTCGGCCATGACGTGAAGCTTATTGCACCACATTACGTGAAGCCGTTCTTGAAGCGGCAGAAAAACGATGCAACGGATGCTGAAGCGATCGTGGAGGCGGCCAGCCGACCGACCATGCGTTTTGTCGAACCGAAATCAGCGGATCAGCAAGGCCGGGCAATTTTGTTTCGCGCTCGAGAGCGACTGGTCCATCAGCGCACCGAACTGATCAACGCACTGAGGGCCTGCCTCTATGAATACGGCCATGTTGTTCCGCAGGGAATTCGTCAGATCAAGCGGATCGAAGAGATCCTGGATGCACCAAACAGCGACTTACCTGCCCTGTTGCGAGAAGAATGCCGCGACTTGCTGGAGCAGATTGCCGAGAAAACGGTCCGCATCAATGCCAAGACTGACAAGATCAAGGCGCTAGCGGCTGAGGCTGACACAGCGCGGCGACTGCAGACCATGCCCGGCGTTGGTCCCTTGACCGCCTTGGCATTCGAAGCCTTTGCCCCGCCAATGACGAGCTTCAAGTGCGGGCGCGACTTCGCTGCCTGGCTCGGCCTGGTTCCGCGTCAATTCTCCTCCGGGGGCAAAGAGCGGCTCGGGCGCATTTCCAAGGCAGGGCAAGCTGATCTGCGTAGATTGTTGATTATCGGCGCAATGTCCCGTCTGAACTGGCTGGGTCGTAAATCGATCCCGGAAGGTTCCTGGCTGGCGCAGATGATGGCGCGCAAACCACGGATGCTGGTTGCGATCGCGCTTGCTAACAAGATGGCCCGGACAATTTGGGCCATGCTGACAAAGCAGGAGGATTACCGGGTTCCGGCAGCAGCCACAGTAGCTTGATCAACAGGCTGCGCAAGGCTGACGCCGGCAACGGGGAGACAAGAAGGCGACGTCCCGAATGGGCAAAATGATCGAACAGATCTGGATCGGGAAAACCAGATAATTTGTCCGAGCCTGCAAGCTCGTCCCAGAGATATGGACCCGATCCGCAGATCACCATACCGGCCAGCGGCTTCTGAAAGCGCCGCATTCAAAGGCCTTACAGAAGACCGCGCTCGATCACCACCCATAGGATCAGAAACTTCTTGCATCACAGGCGGCAACCACAGAAGAAATTACCGGTCTCTCGGCGCAAATGCGGCATTGGTACCCAAGCCCGCGCCTGACATGCTCTTTTGTACGCACTCGCCCGGCTTGGCGGGGAGCCCCGCGATGCCGTCATGGTGGGCGACAGCGCCATCGACATCGATGCAGCGCACAACGCTAGCCTGCCGGTCGTCTTCCTTCTCAACGGCTATATGAGAAGCCCCGACGAGGCCGCCGAAGCCGATCTGATTATCGCCGATCTCGGCGATCTTGCAGCCGCCATTGAAGCGATCTGGGCAGTCGGCCGACCTCGCTTTTCGAAAAGCACTTGACGCCTGATGGCCTAAACTCGCGATTGATGTCTATGTGTCCCGCTGCTAACAAGATACGCACAGTGGAAACCATCTTTCATGGATCAGCCAGGCACGATCGTCATTCTAGCGCGACCCGGAAGCGAATGGAGGTCGCCATGCGAGGTGCTTTCGGAGCGCTATGCCTATCGGGTTGTCCTTGCAAGTTCCCCTGCCGAGGCGCTTACGGCGATGAGCAGTATCCAGGTTGACTTGGCGATTGCGGAAGACGGTGGTGACGACACGAGCGGGCTTGACTTTCTAACCCAGCTGCGCGTCTCTCATCCTGACATTGTGCGCGTGTACGTAACCCCAGATTCGCACCGCGTGTCCATGCAGGCGCTGGCGCGAGCGGCGATCTACCAATTCCTTCTCACTCCACTCGACGCCGTGCAGCTTGGTCTGGTCGTAGAGCGAGCACTGGAGACTCGCGAACTGGCTCGCCGCCATCGGATTCTCTCGCGCGAGTTCAAGATCTCTGGGGCCTCGCTCATCTTCGGCGAGCGCAAAGGCTCGCCCTTTCGGCCGGAAAGCCAACGCTTCGAGAAGCTTGTCTATGTCAGTGAGAAAATGGCTGAGATGTGCGACCTAGCACGCCAAGCCGCCACAACGGAACTGCCGATCCTCATTCAAGGCGAAACCGGCACTGGAAAGGAATTGCTTGCGCGCGCTGTCCATTACAATTCGACGCGACGAACCAGTCCGCTGCTTGTGCAAAATTGCGGCGGAATGTCGGACGAATTGTTGCAGTCTGAGCTGTTCGGCCACAAGCGCGGCGCATTTACCGGAGCAATCTCTGATCGTCTCGGACTGTTTCGCGCTGCTGATGGGGGCACGGTGTTCCTTGATGAGATTTCGGAAGTGTCACCTTCGTTCCAGGTCAGCTTGCTGCGCTTCCTTCAGGAAGGAGAAGTCAAGCCGCTGGGTGCAGATAAGGTCCTTCATTGCAACGTTCGCGTCATCGCGGCTTCAAACCGTCCGCTTCATGATTTGGTCGCGCGAGGCGAATTTCGGCAGGATCTCTATTTTCGACTGAAAGGTTTTGAGTTCGAAGTGCCGGCGCTGCGTGAGCGGCCCGATGACATCGCGCCGCTCGCGGAATTTTTCGCTGCCAAGCACGCGGACGCACTCAGCCGAAAAATCCTTGGCATCAGCGCCAGCGTCATCGACAAACTCTCCAATGGAGACTTTCCCGGCAATGTGCGCGAACTCGAGAATGAAATCCGTCGTATGGTGGCGCTGGCAAAGGACGGCGAGTATCTAACGACTCGAAATATGTCGCCTTCATTGCTGAACGCCGCGCCGCGGCCCAAAGGTGATGGGGCAGGCATCTTCCAGCCGGAAGGTGTGACGCTAAAGGATCAGGTCGAAAGCCTCGAAAAGCAAATTGTCCGCCGGGCGCTCGCACGTCACCACTGGAACCAAAGCCGTGCTGCCGATGAGCTCGGCCTGTCACGCGTCGGTCTTGCCAACAAGATTAAGCGATATAATCTTAACCACAATTAGGTGGTCGATGGCTGGCGATGACGACGGTTCGACTTACAGTGGGTGCCGTACTGCGGTTTCCGCAATCGCGGGTATCGCCAGTCGGAGCAAAAAAGCCAGCCAAAATTCTAGGGCTTGGGCCGATGGCGACAGTTCTTGGCGCTCCCGAGGAGCAGACCATCGGCCATTGGTGCAGCCGCTGCCGAGGCATCTGGTACGGCTATCTGCTTGAGGTCGCTTGCCCAGTCTGCGGCAACAGGCATGGCTGAGGGCCTTTCTGGCGCGGCAAGCCCTGGCAGAGAGGTAACCTTCTTTGCACATGAAAATGAAGTATGCGCAAAGCACAGACTCATTGCTGCAGCGTAATATGTTGGTTGGCGGAGTTTGCTGGCTTTTTTGCGTTTTCACAGATTGGCACGAAGGTTGCTTTTCTCCTTTTTGAACGGCTGCGCCAAAATGCAGCGTCGATCAGGAGGACAGAACTATGGCCAATCTTCTATGGCTCCAGGGCGGAGCCTGTTCGGGCAACACGATGTCGTTCCTCAATGCCGAGGAGCCAAGCGCCTGCGATCTGGTGACGGATTTCGGCATCAATGTGCTTTGGCACCCATGTCTGGGCATGGAGCTGGGCGACAACCTTAAGAAACTGCTGAGGGCGCTAACCTCCGGCCAGATAGCGCTCGATATTTTCGTTTTCGAAGGCACCGTCGTGAACGCTCCAGACGGTACGGGCGAATGGAACCGCTTTGCCGGGCGGCCGATGAAGGACTGGGTTGCCGATCTCGCCAAGGTGGCGAATTTCACAGTCGCGATTGGCGACTGTGCGACTTGGGGCGGTATCCCTGCGACGGCCCCCAATCCGTCCGAAAGCAACGGGCTGCAATTCCTCAAGCGCGCCCATGGCGGCTTTCTCGGCAAGGATTACAAATCCAAGGCTGGCCTTCCGGTCATCAACATTCCTGGTTGCCCGGCCCATCCCGACTGGATAACCCAGATCGTGGTGGCGGTGGCCACCGGGCGTACTGGCGATCTGACGCTCGACGAGTTCCAGCGGCCAAAAACCTTCTTCACGTCCTTCACACAGACAGGTTGCACGCGCAACATGCACTTCGCCTACAAGGTTTCGGCGACCGAGTTCGGCCAACGCAAGGGCTGCCTGTTCTATGATCTGGGCTGCCGCGGGCCGATGACGCATTCACCCTGCAACCGAATTCTGTGGAATCGGCAGTCGTCTAAGACACGCGCTGGGATGCCGTGCATGGGTTGCACCGAGCCGGAATTCCCGTTCTTCGATCTGGCCCCTGGCACTGTTTTCAAGACCCAGACGGTCATGGGCGTTCCCAAGGACATGCCCAGTGGCGTCGACAAGATTGGTTACGTCAAGCTGACCGCCGCGGCCAAGGCGGCATCTCCGCGCTGGGCTGAAGAGGACATCTTCGTCGTCTGAGCCAGTTTTGTCCCAAATTCGCTAGCGATCATATTTCATTTCAGAAAGGTCATCGACCATGTCCGCTGCTATACAGACACTTGATATTTCACCTGTTGGCCGCGTCGAGGGTGATCTCGACGTCCGTGTCGACATCAAGGACGGTGTTGTCGTCAACGCCTGGACACAGGCCGAACTCTTTCGCGGCTTCGAAGTTATTTTGCGCGACAAGGATCCGCAGGCAGGCTTGGTGGTGACACCGCGAGCCTGCGGCATCTGCGGGGCGTCGCATCTGACCTGCGCCGCTTGGGCGCTCGACACAGCATGGAAGACCGAAGTTCCGCGGAACGCTATTCTGGCGCGCAATCTCGGTCAGATCGTCGAAAGTCTGCAGAGTTTGCCCCGCCATCACTACGGTCTGTTTATGATCGACTACACCAACAAGAATTACGCCAAGTCCAAGTTTTATGAGGAGGCCGTCAAGCGCTGGGCACCTTTCACGGGCACCAATTTTGAGATCGGCGTGACCATTTCGGGACGACCAGTCGAGATTTATGCGCTGCTCGGCGGGCAATGGCCGCATTCGAGCTATATGGTACCAGGTGGCGTAATGTGTGCTCCCACGTTGACGGATGTCACCCGCGCCTGGGGTATTCTTGAGCACTTCAAGCGTAATTGGATCGAAGCCGTGTGGCTCGGCTGCACGCTGGAACGCTACCAAGAAATAAAGTCCTACGATGATTTCATGGCCTGGCTCGATGAACGTCCAGAACATGCCAATTCCGATCTCGGCATGTTCTGGCGCATGAGCCTCGACATCGGCGCCGACAAATACGGCAACGGCGTCGGGAAGTATGTCAGCTGGGGATACCTGCCGCACGAAGACAAGTATCAGAAGCCGACAATCGAGGGCCGCAACGCCGCGTTAATCATGAAAAGCGGCGTCTATGACGGCCACGCCGACACTCACAAGCTGATGGACCAGAAATTCACCCGCGAAGACACGCTTCACGCCTGGTATGATGAACCGGGCGGCGTGCATCCCTTCGACCGTACAACCAAGCCGACCCGAAAAAACATCGTCGACATGGCCGGAAAATACTCTTGGGCGACCGCCGTGAGACACAACGAGGACGGTCGCCTCGAGGCAGGGCCACTGTCGCGTCAATTGATTGCTGGTGGCAGGCATGGCGAGAGCTTCCAGCATTACGATCCACTGGTTCTTGATATGTACAAGAAACTCGGTGGCGCCAGCGTCATGCTCCGCCACTTTGCCCGGATGCATGAGGGATTGGCGCTTTATCGCCAGGCCGAGCACGCATTGCGCGAATTCAAACTCAACGATCCCTGGTACATCAAGCCGACGGAGAAGGATGGTCGCGGCTGGGGTGCGACAGAAGCAATACGTGGGGCGCTGTGTCACTGGATCGAGGTGCAGGGCGGCAAGATCAAGAACTACCAGATCATAGCGCCGACGACGTGGAACGTCGGTCCGCGCTCGCAGGACGGCAACAGAGGGCCGATGGAGGAGGCTCTGATCGGGGCGACGATCGCCGACCCGACCGATCCGGTCGAAGTGGGTCACGTCTGCCGGTCATATGATTCCTGTCTGGTGTGCACGGTGCATGCCCATGACGCCAGCACTGGCGAAGAGCTCGCGCGTTTCAGAACGGCTTGATTGGAAAAAGTTCTCCTTCAACAGTCGGTATCTCGGCGTCCCGCTTATCAGGATCGCCGACCGTCCCGCAGGCGAAGCTCCAGACAAGGCGAGTGAAATGAATAATGAGCAGCAAAAAGCTATGCTGCGAACGATGGCCCATTTCATGGATAATGGGCTGAAGACGCAGACCGAACCTTTTCCGGAAACGGAAAAGGAGTTCGCAGCTATCCTTGACGAACTGCGCGCTCTCAATCCCGACGACCTGGAAGCCAAGATGGTTATCAGCGGTTTCTTCAATCGTCCCTATGGGCCGGATCGGCAGCGCTGCATGGAGTGCCTGTACTATCTGGTGCATCGCGAATGGTGTGACTTGCCAGAGCTTGCCGTGCCCGTTGATGCGGACTGGTGGTGCCGGCTCTGGCGCATCTGACATTGTGGGGAGGATGCCATGGCGCAAACGGCAGCAACGGATGCTGAGGTCCTCGAGCAGATCCGCTCGATGCTGGCAGGCGGCCTCAAGACCGAGGTTTTCCCGAGAGGTGACACCCACGAAGAGATTGCGCAGATCATCGCCCGTCTGCGAGAATCCGATGGAAGTCTGGAATCCAAGCTGGTGATCGGCGGCTTCACGCTCGAAACGATCGAGCATGGCGGCATCGAGCAACCTTGCGAGACCTGTATGTACTATCTCGTGCATCGCAAGTTCTGCGAATTGCCTGAGTTCGCTGTTCCGGTCGAACCGGAATGGTCATGCAGGCTCTGGCGGATCTGAACGGTGGCGAGATGATCGCAATCATCGGATGCGGCAACCCTAACAGGCGGGACGATGGCGTCGGCCCAGTTGTCATCGACCGGCTGAAGGCGCGCGGAATAGAACACTTAGGCGTCAAATTGTTCGATGCCGGAACAGATGGAATGTCGGTCATGTTCGCTGCGCGGGGATGCACGACTTTGATCGTTGTTGACGCTTCCAAATCCGGAGTCGAACCAGGAACCATCCACGAGGTGCCGGGGGTGGAACTGGAGCGGGCCTATTCACCGGGGCTGAACCTGCACGATTTCCGCTGGGACGCCGCCCTCTACGCCGGCCGGCAGATTTTTCGCGATGCGTTTCCGCAGGATGTGACCGTGTTGCTGATCGAGGCGTCTGAACTGGACCTTGGCATTGGTCTTTCCGACGTGGTGGCGGGTTCGGCTGAAAAGGTCGTAGGTCGTATCGAAGTCCTGGTTGCAGCACTTATACCGGGGCAACAAGCATGTCCCGTGTCTTAATCGAGCTTAGGCGCGGCGGGCTCTATCTGTCTTGCGAGGTCTATGAGCGCTTCTTCGCGGGGCTGGAGACCGTGGTCCTTCTGCGGCGAGAGAGCGACCTGGTTGTGCTGCCTGTGCGTCACCCGGCGGCGGGCGGTTATTTGCTGAAGCGGCGCAACGGAGCTGGGGATCGCGTTGTCTTCGCCCCCGATTTTTTTCGTGAACATGGGATCAGCGATGATGCCGACTGCAAACTTGAGGCCGACTGGGATGCCGAGCAGGTAGCGCTAATTGCCAGGCGAATGTTTCGCTAGCACGCATTCTGCATACTAAGTTTACTATTAGTAATTTATATAGACAGGTAGAGGAAAGTGCATTAGCATTTTTGCCAATAAAGTAAGCTGCATCTCACGCGGTCAGTGGAGGAACCCAAGAATGAACGGCGATCGCGTTGGCGACGAAGTGCGGGCAGCGTTGAGTGTGGCGGACGATGCGGGCGCAAGTCCCTCGGAGCGAGCCGAAATGCTCATGGAAATCGCCATGGGGCTGCAGCAGCGTCCGAAAAATCCCGAGCAGATCGCCGCCGCCGTTTTTCTCTACGACCGCGCGTTGGCGCTCTGCCCCGAGGACCAGCGCCTGCTTGACGCGCGTATCATGGCGCGCAAGGGCACGGCGCTTCTCGTCCTGCCGGAAGGCGGCACGCAGGCGCTGCAGCAGGCCCGCGAGGCTTTCGAGGCCGCCATCCCGCATTTCGTCGATTTCGGACGTCCGGAGGAACTGGCCGAGACAGAGATGAACCTTGGTCTTGCCATCCAGAATCTCGCCGGTCAGCACAAGGCCCGCATCACCGACGCGATCTCGGCCTATCAGCGTGCTTTGCGCACCTTCGACAAGCTGCGGTTCCCCAAGGAATTTGCCATCCTGCAGAACAATGTGGCGACGGCTTTCCTGTCGATGCCGTTCACCGACTCCAGAGCCAAAATGCGGGAGGCGCTGGCCGTGCAGGCGTTCGAGGAAGGCCTGAAGGTTGTCAATCTGATCGATCATCCGACCGAGTACGCCATGCTGCAGAACAATCTCGGCAACGCACTGCAATATGCTTCATCGAGTCATACGCTGGAAAATAATTTGCGCGCGCTTGACGCTTACGATGAGGCCCTGAAAGTCCGATCGCGTGAAACGATGCCCCTCGAATTTGCCAATACGATCGCCAACAAGGCGAACTGTGTATGGAACCTGCCGGACGATCCAGAGCATCCCGAACGTGGCAATCGAGTTAACCTGCTTCTCGCGCAACAGTACTACCAGGAATGTCGTACTATTTTCAGCCGTAGCGGCGAAGCAGAAAAATCTCGCATCGTTGCCGAGGCCTGCGACCAGATCGGCCGCGAATTGCTTGCCGTGGCGCCCACGAACGGAACCGGCGCACACGCGCAAACCGGGTGATGGCTATTTCATCAAGCATACGAAAGGAGAATGGCAAGTGACGGCAGTAGTACTCACAATAGGCAGCGTCGCATTGGCGCTTGCAACAGGGCTCGTGGCCTCGGGTATCGGCGGAGCCATCGGCGGCGTGGCGACCGGTGGCAAGGCTCTCGGCAACGAGCTGGCCGCTATGTTGGGCTCCTTCTATGGCCCGGTTGGCGGATTCTCCGGCGTGCTTGCTGGTATCGTCATCCTGGCTCTTGTCGGCTGAGGCGGCGCCATGTGGGAAATGGCCAAGAGCTCCATCCTCCTGCTTTTGCGCGGGAAACTGTTTTCCGAACCGTCCAAGGTCTATCGCCAATCGGCGATAGGCGCCGTCACAACAGCTGTGCTGGTCGTAGTGCAGGCCAAGCTCGGCCTGCCTGTAGCCGCAGCGACTGCGATCGCCGGCTTGATCGGGGGTGCGTTGCAGCCATATCTCTTCAAAGATCTGCGGTATCGGTGAGATGAACGCCGTCGACCTCATCCCGACTAAACGCGACGATCTCGCCGGTCTTGCCGGCGACATCCAGCGGGTCGAGGCGATCTTCGCCACTTGGGACGAGACCCAGCGTAGCGCCGTCGAAGCCTACCGGCGCGCCATCGAAGACCTGAACGGCGAGGCGCTGCGCCGGCTGGTGAAGGCGCTGAAAGAAGAGCCTGCCGCGCTCGCGGCCATGAAGCAAGCGGTGACCGACGAGGTCGTCTACGCCGTGCTTCGCCGTCACAACATCTTGAAACCCAGCCTTAGCGAACGGGTGGAAGCAGCACTTGATGGCGTGCGCCCGATGCTCGCCTCGCATGGCGGCGATGTCGAACTGGTCAGCGTGAGGCCGCCGGCGATCGAGGTGCGCTTTGTCGGCGCCTGCGATGGATGCCCGGCTTCGGCCCTGACCTTTCATGCCGGCGTCAAAAAGGCCATCGAGGAGGCCTGTCCGGAGATCACCGACATCATCCAGATCAAGAGCATGAGCAATGCGGCCGACAATGACAGCGTCCGCTTCGTCAGCCCGTTCGCGCTCGGCGCCGTCAGCGGCTGGCACCTGGTCTGCCGCCTCGACGAAATCCCGCTCGGCGGCATAAGCACCCTCGTCGTCGGCGGGCAGGACGTGATCCTGTCGCGACAGGATGCAATCGTGTCCTGCTTTCAGAATGCATGTGCTCATCTCGGCATGCCGCTCGATGGCGGCGATGTCGAACAGGGCATCATCACTTGCCCGCATCACGGCTTCCAATACGACCTTTCCAGCGGCGAATGCCTGACAGCTCCGGAAGTGGCGCTGCAGTCACACGCCGTGCGCGTTATCGGCAATCGCGTCCAGGTGAGGCTATCATCGTGATGCGCATCTCGCTCTCGCCTGACTATCGCCGAGCCCTGCCGCCAGTTGGCATGGCACTGCCACCGATGCTCGACCCAGCCGGCGCGCGCGTCGTACTTGGCAACCAAGTGGATGCCAACGGGCTGCCTGACTCGGTCGCGCCGAAACCGCATACGCTATTTGGGCCGCGGGGCGTCTGCTTCGCGCCGCACGGAGGACCGTTCTTCGTTGCCGACACCGGCCATCATCGCTTGATGGTCTGGAACAAGGGGCCGGATCAAGACAATGCACCTGCCGACCTTTTGATCGGCCAGCCCGACTTCTTTTCCGAAGGCCGCAACGCGCGCGGCGTGGTCGGTGCGGCGACCTTGAACATGCCGACCGGCATTTCGACCGACGGCACGGTCATCGCCGTCGCCGACGCATGGAACCACCGTGTGCTGATCTGGCGCACTCTGCCCGAGCATTCGAACCAACCGGCGGACCTGGTGCTCGGGCAGGCGGATTTTTTGAGCGGCGTTGCCAATCGTGGCGATGCCGTTCCGGCCGCCGACACGCTGAACTGGTGCTATGGTGTCACTGTCGCCGACGGACGGCTGTTTGTCGCAGACACCGGAAATCGTCGTGTGCTGGTCTGGAACTCGCTTCCTCAACGCAACGGCCAAGCCGCTGATCTGGTGCTGGGCCAGACGGATATGGTAACGCGCGACGACAACGCGTCGGGCTCGGGCGCCGCGGTCGGCATGCGGTGGCCGCACAGCGTGGCTGTCGATGACAGCCGGATCCTGGTGGCGGATGCCGGCAACAACCGCATCATGGTCTGGACCTCGATGCCCAATGCCGACGGCGCGCCATGCAGCTTTGTGCTGGGCCAATCGAGCTTCGACGGCAACGACCACAACCGTGCCGGTTACCATCCCGACTATCGCTCGCTCAACATGCCTTACGGCACGGTCGTTCACAACGGCCTCGTTTTCTGTGCCGACACCGCCAATTCCCGTCTGGTCGGCTATCCCCTTGATGATCTCGGGATGGACCGCGCCGCTTCCGGCCTCGCCGCCCAAACCGGCTTCTGCGACAAGGGCGACAATCGCTGGCGTTTCGCCGCACGCGACAGCGTCTGCTGGCCGTTCGCGCTGTCGGCGTCAGGCACAACGCTAGCGGTTGCCGACACCGGCAACAACCGTGTGCTGTTGTGGGAGGTGGCCGCATGAACACGCTGCTTTGCGTGCCGCGCACCGATCCGGCCGAAACGGTCGAGATCAGGGTGCGCGGTCGCGTCCAGGGCGTCGGCTTCAGGCCGACCGTGTGGCGGATCGCCCGCAAGCTCGGTCTCGATGGCGACGTACTCAACGACAGCGAGGGTGTGCTCATTCGCCTGCGTGGCGCCGTGTCCGCCGTTTCCGCGCTGATCGACGAGTTACGAACATCGCCGCCGCCGTTGGCCGAAATCACCGCAATCGAGACGCGTGGCTACGGTGGCACAATCGAGCCGGGTTTCGTCATCGTCGACAGCGTGGTCGGTGCGGCACGCACCGAAATCTCACCCGACGCCGCCATGTGCGATGCATGCGCGGCCGAGATCACCGACCCGTTCCTGAGCCGCTTCCGCTACCCCTTCACCAACTGCACCCACTGTGGTCCAAGGCTGAGCATCGTGCGCGCCGTGCCCTATGACCGCGCCACGACGACCATGGCGCCCTTCCCGCTCTGCGAAGCTTGTGGCACGGAATACCGCGACCCCGCCGACCGCCGCTTTCACGCCGAGGCGACGGCCTGTCATGTCTGCGGGCCGAAAGCCCGGCTGATCCGTTTCGACGGCCGCGCTCTCTCATTTGAACAATATTCGATGCTCGACGACGTTGATGCCGCACTCGGCCTGATCCAGAAGGGCGAGATCGTCGCCATCAAGGCACTTGGCGGCTACCAGCTGGCTTGTGACGCCACCCGGCCGGAGGCTGTCGCCATGCTGCGCGAGCGCAAGCGTCGCGATGCAAAACCCTTCGCGCTGATGGCGCGCGATGTGGATGTGATCAGACGCTATGCCACGGTCAGCGACGAGGAGGCTGCAGCGCTGACAAGCCGCGAGGCGCCGATCGTGCTGCTTGCCGCCGACGGGCCGGAGAAACTGCCGGAGGCAATCGCGCCAGGTCTCGGCACGCTCGGCTTCATGCTGCCGTCGACGCCACTGCATCTGCTCCTGCTTCGCAGGATGACCCGCCCGGTCGTCATGACCAGCGGCAACCTGTCGGACGAACCGCAGGTTATTGACGATGCCGAAGCGGCAAAGAAACTGTCTGAAATCGCTGCCTACGCTTTGATCCACAACCGCGACATCGCAAATCGCATCGACGATTCCGTTGTGCGCCGCATGGGTGGAAAACTGCGGGTGCTGCGCCGCGCGCGTGGCTATGCACCGGCCTCGATCGCGCTGCCGTATGGTTTTGAACAGGCGCCGGAAATCCTCGCCTATGGTGCGGAACTGAAATCGACCTTCTGTCTGGTCAAAGACGGACACGCGGTGTTGTCGCAGCACCAGGGAGATCTCGAAGACGCGCTGACGTATGACGACTACCGCAATAACCTTGGGCTCTACCGTGATCTGTTCGACCATCGGCCGGTGGCGCTGGCGGCGGACCTGCACCCGGAATATCTCTCGGCAAAACTGGCGCGAGCGACAGCTGCCGCTGAAAACCTGCCACTGCTGGAAATTCAGCACCATCACGCTCACGCTGCCGCCTGCCTCGCCGAAAATGGCCGTACGCTCCATGCCGCGCCCGTGCTCGCTATTGTGCTCGACGGACTCGGTTATGGCTCTGACGGCGCCATCTGGGGCGGAGAGTTCCTGCTGGCCGACTATCGCCGCTTCGAGCGACTGGGCACCTTCAAACCGGTCGCCATGCCGGGTGGCGCGCAGGCAGTGCGCGAGCCATGGCGCAACCTCTATGCCCAGCTGATGGCCGAAATGGGCTTTGCCGCCTTGAAGATGAACTTTGAGGATCTTGCGGTGTTCGCGGCCCTTTCCGTCAAGCCGCTGGCGACTGTCGACGCCATGATCAAGGCGTCGCTAAATTCGCCCAAGGCATCCTCCTGCGGCCGCTTGTTCGACGCGGTTGCCGCCGTTGTCGAACTGTGCTTCGACCGCCAGGCTTATGAAGGCGAGGCTGCGGCACGGCTGGAGGCGATTGTCTCGGCACGGACGCTCGGCGAAGAGGGAGATCATCTCGCCTATCCCTTACCTATCCCAAACCTGAAAGGCTCTGGGCTTCCCTATATCGAGCCGCTCGGCATGTGGAATGCGGTCCTTGGCGACCTCATCCTGAAGACGCCAGCCTCGGTGATTTCGGCTCGTTTCCACAAGGGCCTGGCCAAATCGATCGCCGCCATGACGCTGAAGCTCGCCCGACGCGACGAGGACGATGCGCCGCCGCGCTTCGACACGGTCGCGCTGTCGGGCGGCTGTTTCCAAAACAAGGTGGTGTTCGAGCAGGTCGTCGGCCGGCTCGAGGCGTTGGGTTTCAAGGTGCTGACGCATTCGCTGGTGCCTGCCAACGACGGCAGCATCGCCTTCGGCCAGGCGGCCATCGCCGCCGCCCATCTCATCGACGCCGGCCATGCCCGGCAGAAAGCGAGCTGACCATGTGCCTCGGTATTCCAGGACGGATCGTCAAGATCGACGACCATCAGAAGAAGCTGGCAACGGTCGATGTCAGCGGCGTCAGGCGGCAGGTCAACATCGCCTGCATCGTCAATGACACCCATTTGGTCGACGCCTGCGTCGGTGACTGGGTGCTGGTCCATGTCGGCTTCGCCATGAGCCGCATCGATGAGCACGAGGCCGCCGAAACCCTGAAGATCCTGACCGAGCTCGGTGAAGCACAAGCCGAGATGGAATCGATGCGACTGTCGGCGGTGCATTAGACCGCCGTCGGCGCGCTTCAAGTTTTGTTTTTATGCACGTCGTTGTCCCAAAACCGCTCGGCACTTTTGGGCGACGTGCTGGAGGAGAACACAACAATGTCCAGCGAAAGCGAACTCAAGGGGCTCTATCCGTTCCTGCACGGCAAGGCGCAGGACCCGGAAAAGATGAATGCGGCTTTGCTGCATTCCGTTGCCGAGAAAGCGCGCGACACCCGCGAAACCAATGAGCGCTTCTTCGGCGGCCAGGCCGAAATCCTGGTCGCGGCCGCGCACACGCTGGCGGATGTCTACCGCAACCATGGCCAACTCTTTTCGATGGGCAATGGCGGCTCGAGCTGCGACGCTTCGCATGTCGCCGTCGAGTTCGTCCATCCGGTCACCGCCGGCCGGCCGGCGCTCGCCGCCACCAATCTCGTCGCCGACCTCGCCATGATCTCAGCCGTCGGCAACGACCTCGGTTTCGACCATGTCTTCGTGCGCCAGCTGCTGGCGCACGCCCGCAAGGGCGACGCCGTCATCGGCATTTCGACCAGCGGCAATTCGCAGAACCTGGTGTCGGCCTTCGCCAAGGCCAGGGAGATGGGCGTTCACACGATCGGTCTCGCCGGTGGCGACGGCGGCCGCATGAAATTATCCGGCACCCTCGATCATCTGCTGGTCGTGCCGTCGACCTCGATCCACAGCATCCAGGAATGCCACGTCGCTGCCTACCACATCCTGTGGGACCTCGTGCACACGCTGCTCGCCGACGAACGTGGTTCCGCCGCCGGAAAAGGAAGCGTCCAATGAAATACACCGACGAATTCCGCGACCGCGAAAAAGCAAAAATCCTGATCAAGGAAATCAACAAGCTCGCCGCCACGATCGAGATCGCTAGGACGCGTCCAATCAACATCATGGAAGTGTGCGGCGGTCACACACATTCGATCTTCCGCTATGGGCTTGAAGGCATGCTGCCCGACGCCATCGAACTGGTGCATGGGCCCGGCTGCCCGGTCTGCGTCTTGCCGATGGGCCGCGTCGACGACTGCGTATCGATCGCCGAACGGCCCGAGGTGATCTTCACAACCTTTGGCGACGCCATGCGCGTGCCGGGTTCGAAGAAGAGCCTGCAGCAGGCCAAGGCCGACGGCGCCGATGTGCGCATGGTCTATTCGCCGATGGATGCGCTGACGCTGGCCAGGAAGAACCCGGATCGTGAGGTTGTGTTCTTCGGCCTCGGTTTCGAGACCACCATGCCGTCCACCGCGCTGACCGTGCTGCAAGCTGAAACCGATGGCATCGAAAACTTCTCGGTGTTCTGCAATCACATCACCATCGTGCCGACGATCAAGGCGATCCTCGACAGCCCCGACCTGCATCTCGACGGCTTCCTCGGCCCAGGCCATGTCTCGATGGTCATCGGCACCGCGCCCTACGAATTCATCGCCTGCTTCTACAAGCGGCCGATGGTCGTCGCCGGCTTCGAGCCGCTCGACGTGCTGCAGTCGATCTGGATGGTGCTGAAGCAGATCAAGGATGGTCGCGCCGAGATCGAAAACCAGTATGCCCGCATCGTGCCTGAGGCCGGCAACAACGCGGCACTTGCCGCGGTCGGCAAGGTCTATGAACTGCGTGAATTCTTCGAATGGCGAGGGCTTGGCTCCATCGACCATTCCGGCGTCAAGGTGCGCGACGACTACGCCCGCTTCGATGCCGAGCGCAAATTCGCCATTCCCGGGGTCAAGATCGCGGACCCGAAATCCTGCCAATGCGGCGAGGTGCTGAAGGGCGTCATCAAGCCATGGCAGTGCAAGGTGTTCGGCATTGCCTGCACGCCGGAAATGCCGCTCGGCGCGCTGATGGTTTCGTCCGAAGGCGCTTGCGCCGCCTACTACCAGTATGGCGGCGTCAAGAAGCACACGGCGGCCCGGCCCGATGCCAGCGTGGCGGCCGCGTCATGAACATGCGGCCACCGCCACCCAAGCGCGTGCTGGGGGGCGTTTTCATCCCGACCGTGACGCTTGCCCATGGCGGCGGCGGCAAAGCGATGAAGGATCTGATCGACGACGTGTTCATCAGCGCCTTTGCCGGCGCGGCACCCGAGGTTCTGGAGGACCAGGCCCGTTTCGATCTGACAATGCTGGCGACTCATGGCGACCGCCTCGCCTTCACGACAGACTCTTTCGTGGTGGATCCGCTGTTCTTTCCGGGCGGCGACATCGGCAAGCTTGCCGTCTACGGCACCGTCAACGACCTCGCCGTCGGCGGCGCAAAGCCGCTCTATTTGTCCTGCGCCGTCGTCATCGAAGAAGGCATGCAGGTCGAGACGCTGCGCCGCATAGCGCTGTCGATGGCCGAGGCCGTGCGCGAGGCCGGTGTCAGCATCGTTACCGGCGACACCAAGGTCGTGCAGCGCGGCGCATGCGACAAGATCTTCATCACCACCACCGGCATCGGTGTGATCAGGCCAGGCCTCGAACTCGGCATCGATCACGTGACGCCGGGCGATGCCATCCTGGTCAATGGGCTGCTCGGCGACCACGGCGCGGCGATCCTGTGCGCACGCGGCGACATGGAGCTGGAAACCTCGATCGAAAGCGATTGCGCGGCCTTGCACGGGTTGATCGAGGTGCTGCTGGCAGCCGCACCCGGCACGCGTTGCATCCGCGATGCGACGCGCGGCGGTGTCGCCACCGTCCTCAACGAGATCGCCAACGCCTCCGGTGTGTCGATCGAGATCGACGAAGCTTTGACGCCGCTACGCGAGGAAGTGCGCGGCTTCTGCGAGATCCTCGGTCTCGACCCGCTCTATCTCGCCAACGAAGGCAAGATCGTCGTCGTCGTGCCACCTGAGGAAAGTGCGGCGGCACTTGCCGCCCTCTCCGGCCATGCGCTGGGCCAGGGGTCATCGATCATCGGCCATGCCGTGCGCGGCGAGGCAGGGCGCGTCACCATGCAGACGGTATTCGGCGGCCGGCGCATCGTCGACATGCTGGTCGGCGAACAATTGCCGCGGATTTGCTGATGCACGAGCTCGGCATCACCCGCAACATCGTCTCAATCGTCGAGAAAGCGGCGAAGGGCCGCCGTGTCAAACGGGTGACGCTCGACGTCGGGCAATTCTCCGGCGTGATGCCCGACGCTATCCTGTTCTGTTTCGACATCGTCGCCAAGGGCACGCTGCTCGATGGCGCGCGTCTCGACATCCAGAAGATAGCGGGGCGGGCGCGTTGCCGGAGTTGCGGCGGGGCCTTCGACACCACCACGCTCTACCAGGCCTGCGCCTGCGGCTCCCGCGCCATCGACCGGCTGGCGGGTGAAGAGCTGAAAATCCGGGAAATGGAAATCGAGGAGGCTCCCTGATGTGCGGAACCTGTGGTTGCGGCTCGAAGGACGAAACGCGAATCCTCGACCTCCAGACCGGCAAGGAAACGGCTCTGGGCAACGCGCATGATCATGCCCGTCCGCATGACGACGGCATGCAGCATCGGCACGACCACGGTCATGAGCACAGCCACACTCACCCCCACGACCACGACGACGGTCACATCCATGATCACGAACATCCGCACAGGCACTCTCATGCGCATAGCCACGGCCATGAGCATGGCCACGACCACCGGTCGGACCACGTGCATGAGCATCACCATCATCACGATCATGCGCATGGCGATGCGGAATTGCATGAAGCCGGTCACGATCATTCCCACGGTCATCACGACCACGCCGATGGCCATCACGATCAATCGCATGATCATGGCCATGACCGTGACCATGACCACGGTCATGGCCACAACCAAGGCCACAATCTGGTGGTCGAGCTTGAGGCGCAGATACTTGCCAAGAACGATATGCTCGCCGCGAAGAATCGGGGTTGGTTCGCCGGCCGCGAAATCCTGGCGCTGAATCTGGTCTCCTCGCCCGGCTCCGGCAAGACGACGCTGCTCGAGCGCACCATCCGCGACCTTAAGGATAGGATGCCGATCTCGGTCATCGAAGGCGACCAGGCGACTGCCAATGACGGCGAGCGCATCCGCGCTGCCGGTGCCGCCGCTGTCCAGGTCAACACCGGCGCCGGCTGCCATCTCGAAGCCGATATGATTGCCAAGGGCCTTGCCGAGTTGAAGCCGGCAGTCGGCTCTGTGGTCATGGTCGAGAATGTCGGCAACCTCGTCTGCCCGGCAATGTTCGATCTGGGCGAGCGCGCCAAGGTCGTTATCCTGTCGGTGACCGAAGGCGACGACAAGCCGCTGAAATACCCGCATATGTTTCGAGCGGCGGAGATCATGGTCATCAACAAGACGGACCTGTTGCCGCATGTCGATTTTAATGTCGAGGCGGCCATCGCCAATGCGCAAACGGTCAATCCGCAGATCAGGGCGATCCAGGTCTCGGCGAAAACCGGCGACGGGCTCGCCAGCTGGTATGACTGGCTGCAGGGTGAGGCGGCTCAAGCGCGGCTTGCAGGTTAAGCGATATCACAATGCCTCGGCACGAGGCTTGCCACCACATCATCGGATCGAGAGGACGAAGCCATGAAGGACACGATCGTATCCGCTTTGCCGCCGACACAACATGCGCCGGCGGGTCATGGACTTCCCAATCCCTTCGACGATCGGCCAACTCGGGTGAGGACCAAGGCGGCGATGACCTACGTCCTGCTCATCGCCGCCAACATCACGGCATGGGTATGGGCGTGGATCGCCTTTGCCGATCGGCCAGCGCTGCTCGGCACCGCACTGCTCGCCTATATGTTTGGCCTGCGCCATGCCTTCGACGCCGACCATATCGCGGCGATTGACAATGTCGTGCGCAAGCTGACGCAGGAAGGCAAGGCGCCCTACTCGGTCGGCCTCTTCTTCTCGCTCGGGCACTCGAGCATTGTCATCCTGGCCTCCATCGCCATCGCCGCAGCAGCGACAATGATGCAGTCCAGGCTGGACGAATTTCATAGCATAGGCGGCGTCATCGGCACCGGCGTGTCAGCGCTGTTCCTGCTGGTGATCGGCATTGCCAACCTGTTTATCCTGAGAGGCATCTGGGCGGCGTTCTCTCGCGCGCGGCGCGGCGAAAAGGTCGTCGACGAAGACCTCGATGCGTTGCTTGCCGGTCGCGGCTTCATCGCCCGCATCTTCGGCCCGCTGTTCGGCATCCTCTCGCGCTCATGGCACATGTATCCGATCGGTTTCCTGTTCGGCCTCGGCTTCGACACCGCCACCGAAATCGGCCTGCTCGGCATTTCGGCAACCCAGGCGGCGCAAGGAATGTCGTTCTGGTCGATCCTTGTCTTTCCAGCACTCTTCACCGCTGGGATGTCGCTGATGGACACAACCGACAGCGTCCTGATGACCGGCGCCTATGGCTGGGCTTTCGTGAATCCGATCCGCAAGCTGTGGTACAATCTTAACATCACGGCGGCGTCCGTGGTCGTCGCGATCTTCATCGGCGGCATCGAGGCGCTTGGCCTGATTGCCGACAAGGTCGGCCTCGAAGGTGGGATCTGGGGCTTCGTCGGCGCGATGAACGACAACCTCGCCAATTTCGGTTTCACGGTTGTCGGCATCTTCCTCGCCAGTTGGCTGATATCCACTGCGGTATACAAGGCGAAGGGCTATGACAGCTTGTCGGTTCGGCAAGCCCGATTGGATCGATGACTTGCAACAAGTTGATCCATGATGTGAGGTTCGTCGGCATATAGGCAGGCATTGCGCCGGCGGATGGCCGGGGAAGGCCCTGGAGCCACAGGAAGACCTCCATGGTCTTCCATGCGTCTTGCCGCCCGAGCCAAGCCGATTTGGGGTCAGCACGGCGTTGAGGCCAGAGCGCCCGCCGATCTTCTGACGAGAGCGCGACTGCCTGCGTCCTCGTCGCGCACATCCGAACCATCACGCGACGCCTCGCAAGGCCTCGACGTATCATCAGGATCGAAGTATCCAGGATCATGAAGGACAATGAGCCCAAAGCCTCAAAGCTAATTTGGCTAACTCGAGACGAACTGTTGAAGACATTTTCCAGTACTTTCTCATTGCGCACGCGCTGAGAACCTTCTCGATCCTTCGCAAACGCGCGTGCTGGCCGCGGTCAAGCTAATATAATCTGTCGGTCGTGACAATCGCGGGCATCAAGGAGTGAGCGGTTTCGGTCGGCGTTGGGCGCATTAATAAGCAGCCACAAAAAGTTGGACATTATTTCGAAATACTTCGCCTTTGAAATCGGATTTTGTTCACCTGGCGCTTTAATCCGGGCGGAGGGCGATGAAATGCGGAGGAACGGGGCTGGACAGGGCCGAGTACGTTCGGACCTTGCAGCCTGCGGGGCTAGATCTTCGTCCTGAGGCCTTTGGGATCGAAGAAAGCCTGCAGGGATGCGTCGGCGTCGAACAGCTCGCCGTCTATTTCGATCTGCCAGCTTCCCGAGTCGATCCACTCGCGACTGACTCCACCAGGTTGGTTGACGTAGCCGAGTCCTATCGATGACCCCAGGGTAAAGTTCCGGACCGCAGAGGAGATGTAGCCGACAATGCCACCATTGTAGCGGATTAGCTCCTCGCGAAAGAGTAGGGGCTTTGGATCCCGCAGCTTAAACGACAGAAGCGGCTTGCGCGGCGTGCCTGCCGCCTTCTGGGCCTCTGTGGCGGCCTTACCTTGGAAACCACAGGCCTTTGACCAGTGATCGTAAACCCAAGTCCGGCCTCGAGCAGTGTGTCGACCGGGGTTAGGTCAAGCTCGTACTCACGGTATGCTCGCTCGGAGCGGAGGTGCTCCAGGGCGTGATAGCCTGCCCGGATGTAACCCGTGCTCGCCACCGGCTTCCCACAAGACATCAAAAACGTGCTGAGCCATCTCAGTGGGAATATGGAGCTCCCAGCCCAGTTCTCCGATGTACGTCAGCCGGTTGGCGATAACCCATGCTCTCCTTGTCTGCGTGCGCGCCATTAAGCAATCCGCAATCATCCACTTGCGCTCGTGCCTGACAAGATTAAAAGCTTCGACTAGTGGATTGATCGGAACAGAAGAGTCCTTTTTGGGATTCCCCGGATCGCTTCGGCATGCGACATTGCGAGATGCGCACTGGTATCAGCATCGACATCACGGCTTCGGACAGAATTCGGCTTGAAGGGATCGTCACAGCACGGAGTTCGCCTCAGAAGCATGTCTGGCGGGCGCGGATCATTCTGTTGAGCGGTGATGGCCTGGGGACCGCCGCGATCATGACGATGACAGCCAAGTCGAAGACCTGCGTGTGGCGCTGGCAGGAGCGCTTCATGAACGAAGGCGTCGACGGTCTGCTGCGCGACAAGACGCGGCCACCGGGCATTGCACCGCTTCAGTCTGTGCTGGTCGACAAGGTGGTGGCGCTGACGCTCGATCCGCCAGA
>NZ_QZWZ01000047.1 GCF_003601975.1 Mesorhizobium waimense | reverse complement strand
GGCTGGATGACAAGATGGCGCCGCCTCGTGCGCGACTACGAGAAGCGCATCGACGTCTCTCACGCCATGATCCTTGTCGCTATGGGCGGCAATCTCATCCGCAGAAACGCTCATCCCTGAATTTCAAAACGGACTCTAAGCTGACTGGATCGATGAGTATCGGGATGGCCGGCGTCCGGCAGAGCCTGCGCGGCTGCGACTCCGTGGACCGTTAACGCAAGTATCTGGATGACGCTCACCCCTCCATTGCATCGGTTCCGTGCAATGTTTGGGATCGTCCGCCTCACTAATCGTGCCAAAGGACTAGAGCTTTCAGTTACAACGTGGTGAGCCACCCCATCTATGTCTGGTCTCCGACCTGCGTCGTAAACCCGACACTCGTCCTCGCTAGGCATGAAGCGCCGCTACCAACGGTTGTCGCGTGGACATTTATTGTCAGATGGGAGGTCGTTTCGGTTAGAGACCGGCAAATTCTCTAGGTCAGGCGGCGCGCAGGGGACGCGGTTAGATAGAATATTGCATGGCACGTGGTTTGCGTGCCGCTCGGGTTTCCCCTCCGCGGCCGTTTGCCTACCATTTTGCATAGCTGGCTTATTCGAAACGCCTCAACAATCTGAATGCAGCTAATACGGTGCGAGGTTTTGTGCATTGCACAAGAACTTGACGCGTGGTTAGCGTCCTTTCGGTGCGGGCATCGGGGTTTGGGTAATAATGACGAAGCGGTTAGAACCTCGCTTCGTTGAAAGTGCATGAGGACCCTGATGACCTTTACGAGCCCTGACAAATCCAGCCCTGCAAGCCTTGAGGCCGTCGCGCGAAACGGCAGCATGCTGCATCGCATTGCCGTACGCATTCCGACTTATTTGTCGGATATTCGCGAGAATCCTGCATGGCTGCCGATGTTCGTACTCGCCCGCACCATGCCGGCGCGCAGAATGCACTGGCGTGGTGCAAAGCCTGTTCAAGAGTCACAGAAAGCCCTGGACACGATGTTCATGGGTGTCAATCGACAGGACGTCGTCAACGCGCTGCGGTCGCAGGGGCTCTTTTCCGGGCTCGTCCTGCCGCCATTTATCCACCAGGAGATCGCAGCCTTCGCCCGGGGCACGCCTTGCTTTGGCAATTTCGATCGCCGTCTCGAATTCATGCCGATGGAGCATGCGGAAGCTGAGGCACGGTTCGGCCGTCCGTTGCTCAGCGGCCACTATTTCGAGCGCATTCTCGGTTGTAAGGCCGCACTCGCCATACAGAGCGATCCACTGCTCATGGATGTCGCTGCGCACTATCTCGGAGGCCAGGCGAAACTGATTACCACGCGCGTCTGGTGGAGCTTCCCCACCGAACAGGCCTCCGACGCCGACAAGAACCTCGCTTCGCTCGGCAAATACCACTTCGATCTCGATGACTGGCGGATGCTGAAGTTCTTCTTCTATCTGGTGCCAGTCGACGAAGGCACCGGCCCGCACGTCTATGTCCGCGGCAGCCATAACCGCCGGGCCTTCAAGCACCAGCTGACGCTTATTGTCGGCCATCCGGCCCAAGAGGTTCTGGACGTCTACGGCCAGCAGAGCCCCATTAAACTGACCGGCGAAGCCGGTCTCGGTTTCGTCGAGGATCCGTTCGGCTTCCATATGGGCACCGTGCCGGCGCGTAGGCCACGCTTGATGATGGAAGTCGGTTTCGGCGTGTCCCCGCCCTCGCGGCGACGCTTCCATGGCGAGCCGGTCATTCGCTGATTTCGAAAATTCCCGAAACAACCTTTCCCACCCGAGATAAGGGCAATGGCGCCATCTCCGGATGATCGGCCCAAAGCGTTCTGTGCAGGTCGGTTTCGAGCTGTCGCCATAGGCGCCGCCTGGCGACAGACAAACGCCTCGATCGCGTGTGCGAGTCGGTTGCCGTGCGGCGCTTTCGGCAACACGGCCCGATAGGCCTCCCGCAGCTGTCAGATCGACATGGCTCGAGTGCTTTACTTTGAGCTCAGCCTGGTCCGTTACGGAAGCAATCTTTCATCCCAGCGGAAAACTTCGCATCATGGGAATTGACAGCGGCGCAGCACCGCGCCGCGCATCCGAGGGCGCTACTGCGAGGAAATCGCGTTAGACCCTCGCTGCTCGGCTGGACGAACTCAATGGACACGGGATGAAGAGGTTTGCCGATTTGCTTGTACCTCAAGCCGGTTAGGGGATTGTGCTCCAGAACACCCTTCACCTAGCCCTGGCTATTCATCCAGGCCGCAGCCGTCGGACGGATGTATCCGGCGAAATCCACAATGGCCGCACAGAGTTCTGTTATTCGCCCCGACTGTCGATGCGTTCAAATTCCGATCTCCAACGAATTTGAAGCATGGATCGTTCCTACAGGGGACGGCCTCTTCCATGCTCTCACCACGTCTATCCAAAGGGGGGTGGCGAACAATGACTCTCTTGGCGTTCTATTGCGGTCTTATGTAGCAAAAGCACCAAGCTTAGGCGGTGTGGTACGCCCTGAGAACCGCGTAGAGGACCGCAAGGACCAGGAGAACCAGTCAGACCGCCGCCGCGTTGTCATCGCCCTGCGCGAGCGCGCTGGCCGCACCCTGACATTCATCCGCCATCGCGAAGCCGAATGCATCGAAATCGCCCGCGCTCGTATGCTGGCCGGCTCAAAGCTGTTCGCTGACGAGGCGAGCCATTGGGATGCGCTTGAAGCCGATTACGCTTCGACCCGTATCAATCCTTCGGAAAGCTACAGCGACGGCCACGGCAAGCATATGAACATGGTGGAAAGCTACTTCAGCCGCCTGCGCCGCATGGTCGTCGGCCAGCACCACCATGTCTCGCACAAGTACCTCTACCAGTACGCGAACCACGCCGCTTGGCTTGAGGATCACCGCCGCCGCTCAAACGGCGGCAATGCCTTCGCCATCCTTGGTGGCGGCTCAACCACCCCGTAAGCCGTGTGTGGGCCGGGTATTGCAGCGGGCCGTACGATAAGAGATTAGTTCAGATCAACTCGAATTGCATTTGATCGTCGGGCTCGGGGGTGACTTCTCGCTGCTCTTGGCAATAGCGCAACTTGATAATCGGTTCCTCTGCCAACTCCGCTCTCAGTCCTTCAACAGACGGTATATCAAGCACTTGGCAAAAAAGGTCATCAATGGCGATCCTCGTAGGGTCGATTGCCATATTTACAATTGTGCTCAACTCCCTGCCGGCGATCTTGTCATAAGCGCTGGCAATTGTGCGCAATTGATTGGCCGACAACGCAAGCACATCAAGGACCGGCATATTCTGGATGGTCGGTTTCTTAAATTGAATCCATGCGCCCCGCGTAGGCACCCGGTGTGCCAGCGATGTCAGTAGACCAAGTGTAGAGTTAAGCCACAAAATGAGCGCCTTTTCGGCAGCCTCGTTTTCCACCCTCAACCGCAATGGCCACCAGACATTCGACAAAGCAGGCTTTGTAAGGCGAATAGCTAAAGTTCTTTGGGTGTTAAGCCAAGACCGCTCAGCTATCATGACCGTCCCCGCGCTGCCATAGCACCGCAACATCTCGCAATGAACGCCCCTTGGCTGCGACTGGTCTCGGCGACAGCCATTTGTTCGGCGCCGCTCCGATCCTGCGAACCTCGTCGGCCGAATGCCCCCAAAATACAGGATACGGCGTGCGAGAGCTCGACAGCGTAAAACCATCGGCAATATCTCGCCGGTCGGGGCCAAGAATTCCTATTTCTTCAATCGTGCCGATCGGAAGCGAGATTGTCGCCTTGCGGCCTGGCATATAAAGCTGTCCTTGCCGCAACAGCCAAGCCGTGCGAACCAAGTTTGTCTGCGCAAAAGCGGAACCTATCCAAGGCGATGATCGCACCTCGCCCCACGGGATTTCGATAGCCTCACCGTATTTTTGTGATCCCACGACAATCTCGGAAACACCGTGTCGCGGTGAATCCGCCGTTCCGATAGGTGCGGGGGGCGCCGCGGGAGATTTTCTCCCCGACAGCAAGGGCGTGTGCGCTGGTGACCGGGTTTCGCCAAAGGTTGATGAATTGCGTTGGCTCATCAGCAACAGAGTCCAGGGTCTCAATTCGCCGATCGCGTTTTCTCGCGATGACCATCACTTCGCTAAGTTCGGTATTCTCCGAGAAATTCCATCGCTCCGGGTCATGGCTTGCTATGACCGTTTCCAAAATGTACCCGCGATTGATTAGCTCCCGCGTCCTTCCCCACGCTATGCCGGTCGTAAGGGCTGCCGGAAGAACTAAAGCAAGGCGCCCGCCATCCTTAATATGGCGGTCGCCGACGGCAGCAAACACACTTCCGAGCCCGGCTGTAGAAGACGCTGCCAAGTTCGTCGCTTTAAGGCGCTGGGCCAGCTCTGCCTGCATATGCCCGCGTTGATCAGGTACCGATCCGAAAAGAAGATTCCCGCCGACACTTCTTACGAACGGCGGATTCATGACGCACAAATCCAATGACGGAAGTGGCGCAACGGAGGGTACGTCTTCATCGGCAGCGCTTATCGCACTGCCGATTCCTGGGCTCATGAGATCCAACTGGGTCTCGATGGTACTGGCGGAAACGTAATCGATACTACCTAGGTAAACCTGCCCCGATTTCATTCGGCCCATTGGCAGAGAGTAGAGGTGCATTTTATGAAAGCACGTTTCCGGCGCCAGAAGCGCTAAAGTTGACGCCGTAAGATGAACGGCCGATGGAAGGACGTCGTAGCCGTAAAGCATTTCCTCAATTATTAGCTTATGCAATTCTGTTAGTGAGCCATTATCGATCGTCTCGCTTCGACTTGCTCTAAACTTTATGAAATTATCTGTCAAAGCTTGGCTCGCGGCCATAAGCAGCGTACCCGTACCGCAGGCCAAATCCGCTATCTTGAATTCGTTCAACGAAACAGGATTAGCCCAATCAACTTTGGGCCATCTGTCAATATCCAAAGTCAGCTTTAGTAATAAAGTTGCTGCTGGAACAGACGTGTAATAGGTGCCTAGATATTTTGCTTCAAGCAAGAGGAGATGATAAATCCTTCCCATTAGGTCGTGCCGTAGGGCAGCCTTCTTAGACACTATCTCTAGCGCTCGCTCGGCAAGATGCCGAACTGCTGAGTCGGTATCTGAATGCGACGGCAGCGACAGAATAATGTCACGTGCCACCTTGAAAATTGGCACGTAATTGATCTCATTTATTATCATGTTCCAGTGGGCAGCAGTCTTCCCAACAAAGTCCCGCTCTACGAGTAACGATCGTATCGGCTTTACCTTCTCTTCGAGGCCAGACAATTGCTCTTGGAAAATGAACGCGTTCGCCAGCATCAAGGCCGCGAGTTTCGCCGTGGTCTCGCGACGGCGTTGTTCAAACGGAAGCGTCGGCACTTGTCTTCCCCCCCACTCCCAAAACCTGAATGAGACGATCGCAAGCTCCGCGGTTGTTCATTAGCGCGCTTGCAACCTCCGAAAGGCCAACATTAAGCGTGTCAACTGCCTGTTGAAGAACATCGTCACGTACCAGAATGTCGTGCGCTCTCCGAAGTTCGGCCAAAATGTCATTCATCGAGCCGCTATGCCAGGCACCGTCGCCGGCTTCCGTTAGGACGGCGAATTCTAGGCTCGTTGAACTCAGAGCCTCACTTAGCTTGACGAACTCGACAGTTCGTATCTTGGCCGGGTAGACGACAGCGATTGCCAAATGGGCAATCCCCTGCTCAATCCTGCCGCGTGCATCCGAAAGCACGAGAAGACCAGCTTGCGGAGTATCAGCCACTTTGCCTTCGATTGCGCAGCGAAGCCCGCGATAGGACGCGATAACATCTGGTCGTGACCGGCCGCTATTCAGTATCGTCTCAGGATCGGCTTCTACGCCGCGCCTCCCCAGGCAGGTCGCAAGGACTGTATTTAGAACTTCTTCACGATGACGTTCGCCCATAAATATTGTGCCCCCGCAATTCAGGTATTAACGCGCCATTTACGGTTAAGGCTAGGTTAAAGAGTAACCGGGGCAAAACCGGTGGCGGACGCGGCGTTATGACTCGGGTGTATCGGGTTGGGGTGGGTGGCGGTTTGGCGGGCGGCGTGATTCCATCAGGCCATGGCGGAGCCACCAGATTCTCGAACGCTGACCCCTGCGGACCTGCTCGACATGATCCTGCAGTTGCGGGCCGAGGTCGCCGGGCTTCGCGCCGAGAATGCGGCTCTGAAGGATGAGATCCGGCGTCTGAAAGGTCTACCGCCGCGCCCGACGCTGAAGCCGAGCGGGATGGAGCAGTCGTCCAAGCGGAACTCACCTGCGGCAACGGGTCCGAAGCGACGTGGCTCGAGCCGGGCGGTCGTCACCGAAGAGCGCCGTCTTTGTTATGAGCCGCCACCGGGCTCGCGGTTTGTGGGGCGGACAAGCTTCGTGGTGCAGGATCTGACGATTGGGGTGCGGGTGGTCCGCTATCATCGGGACCGCTGGCGTTTGCCGGATGGCCGGATCGTCGTCGCTCCGCTGCCGGACGGGGTCGACGGGCACTTCGGTTTGGAGCTTCGGCGTCTGGTGCTGTCGCTTTATCACCAGGGTCAATCGACCGTGGAGCGGATCGTCGCGTTGCTGCGCGACTTCGGCGTGTCGATCTCCAAGCGCCAGGTCGTGCGGATCCTGACCAGCAAGATCGACGCCTTTGTCGCCGAAGCGAAGCAGGTTCTGACGGCCGGGCTCGCTTCGGCCGGTTGGGTCAGCGTCGACGACACCGGGGCCCGCCATGGCGCGGTCAATGGCGTGTGCACGCAAATCGGCAATGACCGGTTCGCCGTGTTCACGACCACCAAGTCGAAGAGCCGGCTGAACTTCCTGCGGCTCCTGCACGGCGGGTCGGCCCGGTGGGTCCTGAACGCCGCCTCACGCGCCTACATGCTGGAGCGCGGGCTGCCGGTGATCACGACGGATCTTCTGCATGCCGGGCGCGAGCCGTCCGGGTTCGAGGACGCGGCGTCATGGGACGCCCATCTGCTCGCCCATGGCCTGGAGCCCAAGGATGGCCCTCTGGACCCGTTCCGCATCGCCAGTGAAGGCGCGTTGTGGGGCGGTCTGACCGAGGCAAAGGCCCTCGACGGCACCGTCATCCTCAGTGATGGGGCGGGCCAGTTCGCAATCGGCGAGCACGCGCGGTGCTGGGTCCACATGGAGCGGCAGATCCATGCCCTCGATAGCTTCACCGACCCGCAGCGCCGCGCCAAGGCCCTGATCCAGAGCCGGATCTGGTGGCTCTACAACGACATCAAGGCGTGGTGTCTGGATCCCACGCCCCGAAGAGCCAGGGAACTGGCCCGGCGGTTCGACCGGATCGTCGGCATGAAGACCAGGTTCGTGACCCTCGACCGTCTGCTCGCGCGCATCCGGACCGACCGCCAAAGCTTCCTGAGGATCCTCCGACGCCCCGACATTCCGCTCCACACCAACGGCTCGGAGAACGATATCCGCAGCGTGGTGACCCGCCGCAAGATCAGCGGCGGAACCCACAGTGACCAGGGCCGTGCTGCCCGCGACACCATGCTCAGCATGATGAAGACCTGCAACAAGCTCGGTGTCAGCTTCTGGGATTATCTCGGCGATCGCCTCGGCATCCCTGGCAGCAAGATCCTACCGCTTCCCGTTCTCGTCGCCGCTCAGTGAACCCCAACAGCAGATCGACCCGCTCAAACGCCACCGGTTTTGCCCCGGTTACCTGGATTGTTAAAGATTGTTAAGTTATTGATTTATAACCGCAATTTTGGCGGTTTTGTACGGCGACTGTGCCAGTCATTTCACAGTCGGCCACATCCAAGCCGCCTTGCCCGCCATCCCTTGGCTGTCTTGATGCAGTCCATGAGCGGCTTTACAAGCGCGGCATCCCATCCCTTCGCCTGCACGATACGCGTTGCGGTTTCGCGGTTTGACGCGCTGCCGTCCGCTTTGTGCTTCAGTATCGGCCCGTAAAGCTCGCCCTTGCGGAACCGGTTCGGCTTCCGTCGCAGCGGCACGTTGTGGAGAAAGACCGTGCCTCACATTCATGCCAGACGGCTTTCCGCACAGGCGTCGTGCGGTGACGGTGGCGCTTGAGCCTCACCGGGTTGACCGTCTCCGCGGCCGGATCACCCGGCGCGGCGCGCTGGGACTTTTCGCTCTGCCCTTCACCGCAATGGCATCGCCATCCGCCGCGGCGAAACCACTGCGCATCGTGCCGGGATGACGGGTTGGCCGAGACCTTGCTCATGCTCGGTGTCAGCCCGATCGCCATTGCCGACCGTGACGTGTGGGAGACCTGGGTTGTCGAGCCATCGCTGCCGCCTGAGGTCGCCGATGTCGGCACGCTGCTCGAGCCCAATCTCGAATTGCAGCAGCAGCATGCGATTTGGGACGGGTCGCCCTTGTAGCCAAGGATCAGCAGCACCGCGTCTATATGCTGGAGATCATGCGCCAGGTCCGCACCCTTGAACCGGATCATGCCTGATATCTCGGCACGCTTGGCGACAAGGGTGTTGATGGCGTGCTCGTATCGGGCGGAGTGGACAGTCGGCGCCACTCTTGGCACCCCGGATTTTATGGGAACCCACCCTTTAGGTCGCGCGGGAAGTTGGTGCGTTTGCTACATAAGACCGTTCTATTGGGCAAACTTCGCAGCATTCCGGGTCGCTATATCGTCTATGACGGCATGAAGAAGCGTTCGAACCTCTTGTTCGGCGAGCCTGGGTGCAATTCCCGATTCGGACAGTTGAACGAGAATTGTTGTGGCGGTGCTGCGCCAGAACGCATTCGCATCCTCCCCGTTTTTGGATTCCAAGACCCGGGCGATCCCTTCGACCAATTTCCGCCGACGATGCAGCGGGAACACGCTTATGTTTGAATCACACATCGATCACCCCACCCCTTCAGTTTGGCGAATAAGCATTGGCGCGTTGAAAAATTTGGTTAACAGCGCCTTCTTTTATGGGTGGCCCTGCAATAAATTGACTTGGGCTTGGTTGGGTCCCCGCGAAGGATGCGGCGGCTTTCGCGAGTTCGACTTCCGTCCAGGAAGTCCATCAGTGATGATGAGCAGCAGGGAATAGGACAGGAAGCGCTATCGGCGAACAGGCTCTTGGACTTGATCAGAACCCAGGTGAACCGCCATATTCCAGCCTGGCTGCCGCGTTAACCTGGGCCAGTCGGTGGACGGGGCCGATCCGGCCGAAATCGAGCCATTCAATTTAATTTGTTGGGAGCGCCAGGTCGGGAGGAAATCTCCCAATTGCATCACGCGTCCCTGTTTTGTTGGAGAAGTCTATGAAGGTGCCGCTCATTCCCGACAACGTCGGCAATCTGAGCTGCGCGATGATCTCGAAATCACGGCCAATTTCGGCGGCGGTTTGCCGACCTTCAGACTTCAATAGATGGATCTCTTGGCCGCATTGAGGGCAAATTTTCACCGATAGAGTCGATGCTCTCGAACGCAAGCTGTAGGCGCTGAAAAGTCTCAATCGCCTCCTCAAATAAGGTGGCGGCCTTTGCCCTGCCAGTAGCCGCAGAGATGGCGCGAGGTCGGCCGTTTGATCAAAAACGATCCGCGCCTTCTTGCAGGTTCAGCTCCGCCCGATGGCGCACAGCGACACGTCGGCGCATGCAACTCGTCGCCTCATTCACAAAATGGAATCCCTGGAGTACTGGGGACCCACATAAAACTCCGGTCGCAGCCTACCCGGTCAAAACAAGGAACCCAACAATGAAGACTCTCGTCATCTGCTCCGGCGGATTGGATTCCGTTTCGCTTGCTCACAAGGTGGCAGCGGAGCACCAACTCGCCAGCCTGCTATCTTTCGATTATGGCCAACGGCACAGGAAGGAATTGGGCTTCGCCGCCCTTTGCGCGGATCGACTAAACGTGCTGCATCGGATCATCGATATCCGCGAAATCGGCCGCGGCCTTTCCGGCTCCGCCCTGACCGATAGTGTGGACGTGCCGGACGGGCACTACGCCGAAGACAGGATGAAGGTCACGGTGGTGCCGAACCGGAACGCCATCATGTTAGCTACCGCCTTTGGATTCGCGGCCGCGCAAGGGGCCGAAGCGGTGGCGACGGCCGTGCATGGTGGGGATCATTTCATCTATCCAGATTGCCGTCCGGCCTTCATTGATGCCTTCCAGATGATGCAAGACCGCGCCCTCGACGGCTACGCGAACATTCGCCTTCATGCGCCTTACGTGAATCTCACCAAGGCGGACATCGTTGAGGATGGAGCACGATACGGCACGCAATTTGCGGAGACCTGGTCCTGCTACAAGGGCGGTGAGCGTCACTGCGGGCGGTGCGGGACCTGCGTCGAGCGACGCGAAGCGTTCCATCTCGCGCGGCACCCTGACCCTACCAACTACGAGGATGGCGACTTCTGGCTCGAGGCGCTGCATAGGAGGAACGTGTAATGTTCCGCATCACCAAGGAATTCCACTTCTCAGCCTCGCATCAGCTGACCTCCTTGCCTCCCGACCACCAGTGCGCGCGCCTGCACGGACATAATTACATCGTCGAAGTAGAGCTTTCGGCGAAGGAACTGAACGAGCACGGGTTCGTGCGCGACTATCACGATTTGGCACTGCTCAAACGCTATATCGACCAGAGTTTCGACCACCGACATCTCAACGATGTGCTGGGACATGCGCAAGTCACGGCGGAATACCTGGCAAGACATTTTTATGAATGGTGCAAGGCACGCCTGCCGGAGACTTCGGCCGTGCGGGTGAGCGAAACACCGAAAACATGGGCGGAATGGCGGCCATGACGCATCCCGCAATCCGCGTCAGTGAGATTTTCGGGCCGACGATCCAGGGCGAAGGCGTGCTCATCGGTTTGCCTACGGTCTTCGTCAGAACCGGCGGGTGTGACTATCGCTGTTCCTGGTGCGACAGCCTGCATGCGGTGGACAATCAATACCGCCATGAATGGGAAATGATGTCCATTGACGCGGTCTGGCAGAGCGTGGTTGGGCTTTCCGGTGGCCGCCCGGTTATGGTGTCGCTGTCGGGCGGCAATCCGGCCATCCAGCCGCTCGGTGCGCTTATCGAACGGGGCCACCGGGAAGGATACCGTTTTGCGCTGGAAACCCAAGGTTCGGTGGTCAGGGACTGGTTTGCCGAGCTTGACGTACTGGTTCTGAGCCCAAAGCCGCCGTCAAGCGAAATGACGACCGATTGGGCCGCTTTCGAGGCATGCGTCCAGGCGGCAAACGAGAAGCCGCAAGTCGTGCTCAAGCTCGTTGTGTTCGACGAAAGCGACTACGCCTACGCGAAGGACGCCGCCGCGAGATTTCCACGATTGCCGATCTATCTGCAACCCGGCAATCACACGCCGCCACGCCCCGGAAATGGAGACTCCGCTGTCGACCTTGACGGAATAACGAAACGCATGGAGTGGCTGGTTGAAAGCGTGACCCGCGACAGGTGGTTCGAAGCCCGCGTGCTGCCGCAGTTGCACGTTATGCTCTGGGGTAACAAGAGAGGCGTCTAGCCTGCCCGCCTTTCACTGGAACTGCGCCTGCGGGTCTTAGGTTCGCGTTGGCCCACATTTGACGGCGCTGTTGTTTCTGGTATCAGCGCCAAGGGCGGACCACGCCGCAACGATGACCTTTCCCCGATTCGGATTGCTGGCGATATCGACAAGTGTCGGCCCTGTTGGTCGGTAAGCGCCCACCCGATTCCCTCCTGCCCAGCCTGGGCTGATCATGCGAAGACGTCTCCGCTTTGGAGGGAGGTGTCTGCATGGAGACCGACGGCAAAATGGACGTCCATTTGGACCCTCTTCAGCCGCGGCCGAGCGAAGACGTCTAACAGTGGAAGCCCACCCCAGGGGCGCTCAAGGCTGGCGGCTGCGCCTCGGACGTATGGAGGCTGACGCGGCAGCGGTGCCCATTTGCTTTGAGGCTCCTTAAGGATTGCGGCTGTTGAGGGTTGTGTTCGTCAAGTTCTGCAAAAAGGGGGCGGCCATGGCAATGTTCAACGTCACCGAACGCCACCATGATCATGACGGCAAGCATGAACGCAGCACCGCCGTCGAAAACATTCTGCTATCGAACCTGGAAAGACTGCATGTTGGTTGGCGCCCGATGGCGTGAGCGCCGCAATTGTCTCGCCATCCGCAATTGACAGAACTCGAGACGGCCCTGCGCCCCCACCAAAAGGCTGACGCAACACAATTATTTGAACGCGTGCGATTATTTGAACGCGTGCGATCCGTCGACGCCTCCTGCAGCTGGCGCGCTTCTTGCGGGTTTTCATCGCACGGCCCCAGGAAGTGCCCTGTCGACGATGCCGAGTTTGAAATTGCTCGACGAAAACCAAAGAAGGAGGTGGCATGAGACAGGTCGCGCCCGCCGGAGGAAGGACCAATTGCCGAGCTGATGATGGTCACGGGACCGTCACATCTTCTGTCTTCCAGCGGCATTATTTTGATTGGAAGAACCCAATAAGGAAAGACAAAACCCACCATGTGATTATCACCTGTCAGGGTGGGCGAGATCGCAGTGTGCCGCAGTTCGGGTGCGGCGCAACTTTTCAATGGCAAGGCGGCCAGACAGGAACACGGGCAAGACGCCAGCGACAGTCAATCAGCAACAAGGGCTTTTTATATGCAAAGTTTCGAACGCGGCTCGATTGCCGCGGGGCGGCTCATCGTGCCTATTTCCACCTTTGTCCTGCTGGCGGGATGTATCGTCGGCCCGGATTATCGGACGCCAATTTTGCCCACGCCGGCACACTGGAGCGGCCAAAACCCAACAAAGACCGCCTTACCGGCTCAATTGTCGAAATGGTGGCAGCGGCTGCGCGACCCCGAGCTGAACGCGCTTGTCGAGGAAGCGGTTGCCGGCAATCTCGAGGTCGCCTCCGCCAAAGCCAAGATACGCGAGGCTCACGCGAGCTATCGCCAAAGCGCAGCGACCTTGTTCCCGTCCGCCGACGGCTCCCTATCGGCCAACCGCGGCACGACTGCCGCGATCACGTCGGGATCTGGCGGCGATTCCTCTGGCGAGTTCCGGTCCGGTTTCGACGCCACATGGGAGCTGGATCTGTTCGGCGCCAACCACCGGAGCGTCGAGGCGGCCCGCTATGGACTGGACGCCGCCGAGGAAGAACTGCGCTCCAGGCTGCTGACCCTGATCGGTGATGTCGCCTCCAACTACGCTCAGGCGCGCGGCTATCAGGCGCGCATTCAACTCGCGCGCCGCTCAGTCGCCTCCCAAAAGCAGACCGTCGCCATCACCCGCACAAGGGCCAAGGCCGGCCTGGTGACAGCGGCCGAGGTGGCAAAAGCCAAGGCGCAGGCAAGCAGCACGGAGGCCGAGGTGCCGACGCTGGAGGCAAGCTATGCGGAGACGGTGCACCGTCTTGCCGTGCTCACCGGACGGTCGCCGGACGCGCTGAACGACAGGCTGAAGCGCGGCGCGCCGATCCCGGCGCCACGCCTGCCGGTGCCGACCGGCATTCCCGCCGACATCCTGCTCGCCCGCCCCGACGTGCGCATGGCGGAGCGGCAATATGCTCAGTACACCGCCAGGATCGGCCAGGCCGAGGCAGCCCGCTATCCAAGCGTCGGCCTGACTGGAAATATCGACACGTCGGCCCTCAAGCTTGGCGACCTCGGCAAGAACTCCACCATCGGCTTGTCTTTTGGGCCGAAGCTCAGCGTGCCGCTGTTCAACGCCGGCAAGCTGCAGGCCGCCGTCGACGTCGCCAAGGCCGAGCGCGACCAACATTTCATCGCCTACAAGGCATCCGTGCTGACGGCGCTCCAAGATGTGGAAAACGCCAGCGTCTCGCTGACACAGGAGCGCATCAGGAACGGCAAGCTTGCCTCGTCGGCGAAATCGGCCCGCGACGCCGCACGCCTGGTGCGGATACTCTACCAGTCCGGTGCGGCGAGCCTGCTCGACGTGCTGGACGCGGAGCGCTCGCTCGATACGGCCGAGGACACTCTCCTGCAAAGTCGCGTCTCGATCACCACCGACTACATCGCGCTCAACAAGGCGCTCGGCGGCGGCTGGGACGGGGCCATCGACAGCGCCAAGCCGGAGGGTGTCGACGCCAAAACCAGGCCACAGCCGGCGTCGAAGGCAACCCAATGACAAACGCGCAAGCCGAACTTCACACGTTCCGTTTTGCAGGGTTTCGAGGCAATGAGATCTTCCTACATCGTCGACCTTGCATCGGATTGGTCCGGCGCTTCTACGAAAAGCGCATCGACGCGCCGGCCGTCCTGGATCCTGCGATCGACCTTCCAACGCGGTCGGAGCCACCGCCGCCTGGCAATCATCCGCGACGACGCGGTTTCGGTGCAGCTCAGCAGGGTCGCGCGCTTCCACCACATCATGCCGCAAAAGGGAACGTTTCCATGTCCGCCAGCTGCTGTTCACGTCCGGTTGTGCACTATGATGAAGACGGGATCGCAGCGGCGTTCGACCGTTGCCCGGAGCAGACCGTGCCGCCGGTTGACTTGTTCGGCAAGGCGGGACGTCAACAGCTGGCCAGCCTCCGCCTCTCTGACATGGATCGCCTCAAGATCGACAGGGACTGGCGTTCATCGGCGACAGCCGCAGGTCGTAACCGCGCCAACTGTGCTCACTTCACTCCGTTCGTGACTGTGCAACGACTTAGTGCCTCGGCTTTTTCGAAATGTGCTGCCGTGAGTTCGATGAATTTCGATGTCGTGTTCGGCGGGGCCGATTAACCTGGAACAACAAGGAGACGGATTGTCATGGAGACAGGAATACTGGACGAATACGAACTGCGGCTCAATAAACTAAGACGCTTGATCGAGCACAAGGAGCTGGATGCTGCGCTGATAACCTCTACAGACAGCATCTTTTATCTGACCGGCTTCCGCTATCAGCCATTCGAGCGCCCATTTTTCCTCGTCGTACGCCCCGAGGGCGATCTCGTCTTTGTGACACCGCGGCTGGAGGCCGAGAACGTCGCGACGATCCCGCTGCAGCATCGCATCTTGGAATACACCGAGTACCCGGCGCCCGAAGGCGAAACATTTCTCGACGCGCTTGCACAGGTGATCGGGGAGCATGATGTGATCGCAGTGGAGCCTTCCATGCCTGCCGAACTCATGCGAGCACTCGAGCACTTTTTCCCGATGGTGGAGCCACTGGTGGAGCGCTTGCGACTGGTCAAGTCGCCCTACGAGATCAGTCGGATCGAACGGGCCGCGCGCTTTTGTGACCTCGGCCTGCGGATGGTGTTGGATGCAGCGCGTATCGGCACCTCCATACAAGGCGGGTATGACCGCATCCCGGAGCTTCGCAATGCCATCGTCGAGGGCGAGGGAAAATTCGACCAGCACACCAGCTCGATCTGGCTCGGTGTCTGGGCTGCACCCTTCAGCGCCCAGCCGCATCGCTTTCCCGAACCGACGGACATATTCGGCGAAGGTCCCAATGTCGGCTTGTCGTTTCTTCGGGTGAACGGCTATTCGGCGGAGACCGAGCGCACCTTCTTCCTGCACCGCACCTCGGGCGACCAAGCCGCGGTCTTCGCGACGATGCTCGCGGCCCGCAACATCGCATATGACATGCTTCGGCCCGGTGTCAGCGCCCACGAAGTCGATCATAAGGTCATGTCGTTCCTGCGTTCTGAAGGATTCGGCGGAAATCTGCTGCACCGGACCGGTCACGGTATCGGCATGGCCGGACACGAAGGACCGTGGCTTGCCGAGGGGAGCGACGACATCCTGCAGGAGAACATGTTGATCAGTGTCGAACCGGGCATCTACTGGCACGGCCAAGGTGGCTACCGCCATTCCGATACAGTTCTGATCACTGCGGACGGCTATCGGAAGCTGACCGATTTCCCATCTGACCTGGATTCGATGACTCTTGTCTGAGCGGACCCGTTGTCAGTCAGCCGGAGGGCGACAAATGCCACCTGATGGGTTCGCTGCAAGCACGACACTGGGCGCAGCGTGGTTATGTTCAACTTGTCAACGGGCAAGCCGCCAACCCCATCCACGATATTGCTGATGCTCGCCTTGCCCAAACCGTCAAGGCATTGAACGGCGGCGAGGTTTGAGACTTGTAGCCATCGGGCGATGCGTCTGAGGTAAAGGCCGCACCCGGTCGATCGCAGGATCGCCTCGCTGTTCATTCCGAAGTCCGCACCGGCACCGACTGCGCATCCGACGTAACTGTCCAGGCGGTGCGGCCAGTGCAACGATTGCGCGCCAGGTGCGCAACTTGGGCTATGTCGTAACGCGGTCGTCGACCCCGCCGCCTGCTCAGCACCCGACCATAGGGTGGCTGCAGAGACAATCGGTGCCAACCGCGGCGTTTGATATTCGATCACCCGGTATGATCAGACCGCCGGGCTACGGGCCCGGGGCATAGCCGTACCACGATATCGACCACGCCGATCGCAGCCACTAAGGCAAAGACGTCGCGTCGACGGCCTTCCAGCCGCTCCGCGAAGTTCAATTCCCGCAGTCGGCCTTTCGGTGCAGGGCACGCGCCAGCGGCGAGTGCACAAATGTGCCAGGATCGGTATGAGAGATCCCGCGCGTTTCGCGCGGCCGCTAGTCGGCACGAAGCTTGCAACGGCGTTGGTACGGCGTTCGACCGGAACGCCGTGATGGGAGAAGCCCCCAAAGGGAGGAACCCACCTCGATCCGCGCAGGGAGACAACTATCTTGAATCCGGCCAATTCGCAGCCCACGTCCCGCGCCCCGCAAGCTTGCTACGCCCGGCTTTACGCGCAGGTGCTTGCCGCCATCGCCCTTGGCGTCACCCTTGTTTGCTTCTATCCGCAGGTCGGCGAGAGCATGAAGCTGCTGGACGATGCCTTCATCAAGTTCGTCAAGATGGTCATCGTGCCTGTCATCTTTCTGACAATTCGACCGGCATCGCCGCTATGAACGATCTCCAGAAGGTCGGCCGGCGTGGCGAACGGCACTTGCGTCTGGCCAGCTCGCGCGAACGCTTCCCAGATATTGGGGTCGGCTCGTTGGCACGAAGCCGTCATGGACGCACCGCCAGATGGCACCGGCTCGATGGCTACGGGTTCCAGTTTCCCGTGCTGCGCGACCCGCTCGGCCGCCGATCCAAAGCGATGACCGCTTTGCGCCAAAAGGCCAGCCGTTGCTGCCGACCGTTCACCGCTGATTGGAGCCCGCCTCATGTTTAAGCAAAGTACCGCCCTCGTCGCCGCGATCGCTATTCTGGTCGCGCTGCTTCTTTCGGCGCTGGCGGCGCTAAAGCAATATCCAGATGACCTACGCCTGCTGGGAGACGATCGCCAGCTCGCATCGGAGCTGCGCATCCTCATTCTCAAGCGGCGCGACGTACTCCTCAAGGACCTCGCTTCGCCAATCGCCGGCAATCCCGAAGCCGATGTCGCTCTGGTCTCTTTCTTCGACTACAACTGTCCGCCTTGCCGGGCGGCAGGCCTCAATATCCAGCAAGCCATTAGGGGCGATGCCAATGTGAAGCTTGTGTTCAAGGAGTTCCCGGTCCTGGGATCGAATTCCGAATTCGCCGCGGTGGCGGCGCTCGCCTCCCGCCAACAGCGAAAGTATGAGGCGTTCCACCTCGCTCTTATGAATTTTCCCGGCGTGGTCAGCAAAAGAACCACCTTGATCATCGCAGGCCGCGTGGGCCTAGACGTTGAGCAGCTCAAGCGGGACATGGAGGATCCGGCGATCGCAGACGCCATCGCGCGCAATCGCGCGCTCGCCAGCGGTCTGCATATCACCGGCACGCCGGCGTTGGTGGTCGGCGACGAAGTGATCCCCGGGGTGGTCGACCTTGTCAGGCTGCAACGCGCCATTGCAGATGCGCGCGCAACGGCCAAGGCTCAGCCTACCACATCCGCAGACTTGCCATTTTGACCAAAAGGCTGGGGCGGGCATTGGAAAAGCAGCTCAATCGAGCCGCGCTTGCGGCTCTCCCCAGGCAGTATCTCGCCGGGACGGCCGACGCGATGGCGGCACGCTGATGGCTGGCTCCCACGAGACATTTGACATCGTCGTCATCGGAGCCGGGCCGGTCGGGCTTTCCTTCGCCACATCGCTTGCCCGGAGCCAACTCAAGGTGGCCGTCGTCGAAAAGCAGCCCCTGGAAAGGCTGGCCAATCCGGCTTTCGACGGTCGCGAGATCGCGCTGACCAACGCTTCGATTGCAATCCTTCGCGAGCTCGGCGCCTGGGATGCCATCCCCGCTTCGGACAAATCACCCCTTCAAGGCGCGCGCGTGCTCAATGGATCGAGCCCCTTCACGCTGCGCTTCGATTCGCCCAGCCGATCTCGCGAGCCGCTCGGGGTTCTGGTGCCAAATTGTCGGATCCGCGACGCCCTGTTCAAGATCATACGCTTGCAGGATCATGCCCAGCTGCTGTGCGGCCACGCGGTCGTCCATGCAACAAACAGCCACGAAGGTGCGGTCATAACGCTCTCTGACGGCAGGCAATTGACCGCTCGGCTTCTCGTTGCAGCGGATTCGCGTTTGTCCCCCACGCGCGACCTGCTCGGCATCGGCGCCGATATCAATCAGCTCGGCAAATCGATGCTGATTTGCCGGGTGAGGCACGAGCGCCTCCATCACCAGATCGCAGTCGAATGGTTCGATCACCGTCAGACGATAGCGATGTTGCCGCTCACCCAAGGCGTGTCGTCGCTGCTTCTCACCTTGCCCTCAAACCAGGCCGACAGACTGATTGCTTTCGACGACGATTTGTTCCTGAAGGAATTGACGGACCGGTGTCGAGGGCGCCTCGGAAAAATGAGCCTGGCAAGCACCCGCCACAGCTATGCGCTGGTCACGACGTGGGCGCACAAGTTCTGCGCTCCAAGCGCCGCACTTGTTGGCGATGCCGCCATCGGCATGCACCCAGTGACCGCGCATGGCTTCAACATCGGCCTCAGCGGGCAGAAGCAACTCGCAAATGGAATCCTGACAGCATGTCGCGACCGTCGCGACATTGCCGATCCCGATTTGCTTCACAAATACGAAAGCTGCCTGCGCCTATCGGCGGCACCGATCTATCATGCCACGAATATCCTTATCGGACTATACTCAGGCGAGCACCCAGCGGCACGGGTTGCAAGACATGTCGGGCTTCGCTTTGCCCAGTATCTCCCCTTCGTCCGCCATGGCATTTCCGCCATGCTCACGCGGTAAGATCACACCGAGATTCGTAAAGCATATCGCAGCTGCCAGTGATGGCTGCCAGTGAGCGCTCATTTTCGAGCAGACCCTTGGTACCCCCGTTCGCGGTTACGAGGGTCGTTTCGCTGGCCAAACCACGACCAAGAAGGGATGAAGGCTCGACAGTCCCGTTCTGCCGGATAAACGGCGGAACTCCGCTCAAACGCCCCTGCGAGCCTTGGGAATCAAGGGTTTCAGCCGCCGCTGAAGGCGCTCTGTGTACCAGTGTTGTGGCTCATTCACAAGGGTCGGAAAGCCGTTAGCCGCGCTTGCACCCGATCAATCATGGCTTGCATCAGGTCGGCGGAGTCCCTGGCCTCCTTCGCGATGTCGAACCTTCCCACACCCTCCGCAGCGGCCATCACTTCCATCAGCTTACGACCGACCTCCGCCCCGGCGGCCTCCAACTCATCCAGAGTCCAAGCCGGATCGGGGAAGAGTAAGGCCACCGTGGCAAGAGAAGACCCCCTCTCCTGCAGGCGCTTGAGGGTTCTGGGCAGGTCTTTGATCGGCGCTGCAAGTTTCCTCATTCCCGTTCTCCGGTTGTTTGCCTGCCTTATGGACCAGGTCTCGGCTGCGGGAGAAAGGGCGGCATTCTCGGCAAAAATGCCGAGCCCGTCCTTGGTTCGCTTGCCTACGGCAACTAGGCGGCGCGAGCGCCAGCTCTGGTTTGCCCCTTCATTGATGACTAGGCAGATGTCTTCCGCTTGCGCTTCGGCATCTGCGCTCTCGCTTTCAAGGACATGTCGCGCACCACCTTCGCGGACTTGAGGGCCTTGGCGGAAATCTCGGGCCGTCCGGCCGCGTTGGCAGCTTCGACAAGCTGGATGAGCTCATAGCCAACCTTCATCGCCTCGGCTTCCTGCTTCTTCGGCGTGAAGGTTGCGGCCGGGAAAAAGGACGCGAACTTAAGTTCGCTGGCCCTGTCGCTCAATCGTTTCAGAGCGGCGGCGAATTCGTCTGTCTGCTTGGTCTGGTCCATCGATGCAATGTTCTCCTTCTCGTATCCCTATGCATGATGCCCTTCAAGAACGGTAAATGGACACGCGGAAATTGGGGGTCCTTACATGGCGGTGCGATTGCGTTCACTACCTGCGCCTCTATGGTTGCCGGACGCGGAGGTGGGAGTGTTACCCCAAGTTCATTCTCTGCGTGATTGGCTACGTAGGCATTCCACCGCTGCTGTTATCGCAGCGACATCTGGCCTCACCGAGCCCCATTCGGTCCAGAAATCGCGCGTCGCGCTGTCCGGCCTGATCTTTGGAACATCAAGCCGAATTCGGGTGGGTAACAGTACTGCGTCCCCGAGCAAAAGCGCCTCCCCTACGTCAAGCAAGGGAAGGATGCTCGTGAGGCCAGCTAACGAATCCGGCATGAGACGCTTGATCACACCTTGGTCAGTCTCATTGGTAAGCCGCAACGCAAGAAAATTGTTGCACTGACTGAGGATCGTTCGACTTACGTCCGAGGGTCGCTGGCTCACCACCAGCAGAGAGAAGCCGTACTTTCGTCCCTCCTTTGCGATGCGCTCGAAAGAACCCAGCGCCTGCCGTTGCACGGCATCGGCATCGTCGCGAACAGGAAGGTACAGATGCGCCTCGTCGCAAAGCAGGGTGACTGGTGTGCGCGCTTTCCCACCCATCCAGAACTGGACATCATACAGGAGCCGAGCGAGCGTGCCAGTTACGACAGGTAGCACATCCGCAGGTACCTCCGAAAAGTCGATGATCTTGATTCCAGATCCATCTCCGGCACTCAGAAGCTTCAGCGCCTGTTTTGCAAGCCAGTCGTAACTAGAGGCTGCTTCTGAGGGCGCGAACATGAATCCGTAGCGTCGATCATCTAATTTGGCTTCCAGACGTGAAAGGAAGCGGGTCAGCTTATCCTCCCATTCACCCTTAATAGGACCCGTCTTGCCCATTCCCTTGGTGCTGTTGTCAGCATCTAATAATCCGAACAATTCTCTTACGTTGTATGGGATAGGCGAATCCACGGTGAAAGTTTTCTTCACGCTGGCTTTGCCCTCGTTATCCAACGTTCGCCCTTTCAGATTGCGAACGTGTAGCGTGAAGCGTGAAGCCTGATTTGGCGCATTCTGATCGCTGCGATCGAGGATCATCGACAACATTTCGTCGCGGTTGAGCAGCCAGTACGGAAGAAACAGGACATCATCCCCGGGTTTCTCAAGATCGCCTGGACCAGCGATGCGGAAACGCTCGGCGAATCCGCCAGCGGCTTTGTCCGCTAAAGGTGCGTATTCCCCATGCATGTCGAATACGATGATATTTGGGAATTTGAGCTTGGCTGCGCGTTCAAGGATCAGTGCGACGGCCCAACTCTTTCCTGACCCTGTACTGCCGAGGATTGCGGCATGGCGCTGGAAAAACTTGTCGCCGCTGGCAATGGCATCGGCCGAACGATCAGCAACGAAGACACCTAGCTTTAGCCGTTCGTCTTCGGAGAATCCCGCACCCAAGATTCCCATAAACCTTTGTAGGTTTAGGCTTTCGATCACGTAGCATTCACGATCAATCTGCGGGAAGCTGTCGGCACCTCGTTTGAATGTATTTATCTTCGCCCCTTCGACAGTTCGGAATGTGCCTATAAGGACACCTTGCAGAATGTCGGTCGGCACTGCGGCGAGAAGTGCGCCAGTCTCGTCGTCACTGCCCTGCGCAGGCAGTTCCTCGCGCATGCTGCGCGTAACCCGCTCTGTCATCGCAATCAGGTACTCCCTCTCAGTCGCCCCCCGAATGGCAACGAGTTGGCCTATGCCAATGCGGGTGAGCAGGACCGAATTGGTGACATCGACTGCAACACGGCTGGTATCGACGGAGGCGACACGCCCAATTCGGTCGCCATCGGAAAACTGCAATGCGGCTTCGGTCATGGTTCAAGCACCTCAGAAATGAAGGAGTTCAGTTCCCAAAGGGCGAGGTCCGGTACTTGCATTTCCGCCCTATCCACAAACACCGATGAACCTTGACTGCCTCCGACGACGGCGTGCTGAATCGCTACTACGTTCGGACACTCTTCAACGAGTTTCATCGCGTTGGGAGACAACCCGCGCGTCAGCAACAGCGTCGGAACACCGCTGCGAATACGAGGCGTGAGGTGAGTTTCGAGGTGATCGTCGTTGAACCCGTAGCCAATGATCAGAAAACGGCTCGCGCGATCGATTGCAGAATTCGCCCTCTCTCGATGCCGATCAAAAGGGCTCTCGTAGCCATTGCGGAACTTATTCAATCCAGGAGTTATGATCAGACGTGGCGATGTCAAATCGCCAGCATAGCGCACTGGCCGACCGTCTCGATGGTACCAATCGAGACTGCCATGCGGCTTAAACACATTCACCCGCTGGCGGTATCTCCATTGAACCTGCTTTCCGCGGAGGGTCACTTCGCGACAAAAGCCGAGACGACTTTCATGTTCATTGAGGATGCCTGCAAACTGGCCGACAAACATCGTATCCACGCCAAGTCCTGCTTCTTCGGCGGCAATCTCGATCAATCGGTCGTAATTCGTGGTTATGATTGGTGCGCCGCTATCCGGCTTAAGGAGATGCGCCAACAGTCGCGTGAACCGCAGCGTTCTGGTCTTTGCAAAGACCTCCTCGACGATTTCGCGCTCCCGATTTGCGATAAACTGCCCCGTCCGCGCAACGATTGCCGTTTCCAGTGCTGGAGTTGGGGCCACTTCCAATAAAGCGGCCTCCAGTCCCTTGTCAGCGATGAGTGGGCTAAGAACCGCCCATTGTTCTGCATCGAAGGGGGTGAGATCGTCTACTATTACAGCCTGAAGATGTTGCGCGATTTCGGCCATGCCTGGCAGACCCTCAGCGCAAGACAAGCCTGACCCGACGATGGTCACAAGCCCATCGCTGAAATGCCGCTGCAACAGCGACTTTAGGTCGTGCAGATTCAAGATCTCCCCCCGAGATACTTGTTAAACTTGACTTGGGCTCTACACCCCCCTCATCGATAAGGAAACGCCATAGCCAGCTTTTCCAAGGGTAAATTGGGTACTGTCCGATACTTTATTTCTTGAGAAATCCAACGATTTTTGCCGAGCTAATGTGACGCTCGGAACTATCAAGGCCTGTCCTATAACCATGAATACGTGTGGCTGAAGCAGGATAACGAGGCTTTATGTTTTTCAAAAATGGATCTTCGGTCAGCTCACGACGGATTGACGCGACATCTTCAAACGACAGACCGAGTGCAGGTCCAACAATGGCATCGATCTCGTCTACGACTATTTCAATTGGAGCTTCCAAATCCTCCGCATGATGCTGTTGGACTATCGCAGTGAATGCAGCCGCATACTCAATATCAGCAGGTGGCGGCGGGAACGGCAGCATTCCCTCGGAGCCGACAGCAGCCCGCGCGAGAATGATGACGGGGAGCTGAAATCTCGGCCATGGAATGATCGGCAAAACCGGAGGATTCAAAAACCGGAGGGACGATATGGCCGATGATCTTTCTCAGAAGTTGGAACTGGCGCGGGCGATTTGGAAAAGGAAATTTCTGACGCGCTTCCTCCTCCGGGAACAACAAGCGGTAAGGAAATTCCTGCGTCGCTTCGCCAACGGAAAATCCTGAAGCTGACTCCGGAATGGACGAGGCGAGGCGACGAGTTGTTGATGCCGCCCGCTCCGGACGAACCTGTTGTCGCGACCTCGACGGACCCTGACGACGACAAGCCAATCGGGCCGACAAAACGCTAAACCGTCCCTGCAACACTTGGCCGTTTATCGGGTAAGGGAATCATCCGCACTGAGCCCCGTCGCAACGCGGCTTGGTCCAGCATGAGCGCCAAGCTGCGGCCGGGCATGCGCGATGGGTTGTCCCCATGCTCCTTGACCATGGCATCGTAGATTTCTCCCGCGAGGCCAGCAGCCTGCCTTTCGCTAAGGCTGCGGGGGCCTGCGGAAAGCTCCCGCCAACGCTGCTGCACTTCAAGACAAACGCGGGCGAACTCGATCCTGGCCTGTTCAGGGTCGCGCGTTCGGAGGGAAATCCTCTCCTCCGTCTTTCCGACCAGCGGCTTCAGCCGCTCGGGAACGCGCTTGCGATACCAGTAGATACCGGAGTCCGGATGTGGCCAAGGATGATTCATGCGAAGGACCATGTGTACCGCTCCTGTGTACTAGTGGAGCGGTTGAAAAGTCCTTACAACGCAAGACGTTGAGCGATTTCAATGGCTTGGAATGGTGCTGCGAGAGAGGATTAAACTCTGACAATCCTGACCACAGACAAGTAGCGTCGTCGCTTATGGAGTTGGCCCGGCTCGTTCTCGACTATAGCGTGCCCGCCGCAATCGTTGCGGTAATATGCGCTTTCACAACAAATCTATTTCCCAATGACGGCAGCGGAGGCGGCGGAAGTCTATCCGCCATCGGTCAGATCATCGCGACTGTCGGCACCGTATTCGCGGTAGGCGTAGCCTTCTATTTCCATTTTCGAACCCGCCGCTGGTAACCTATCGCGGTCAAGATCTGTGAGACCGGTACGGCAGCGTTTTCCTCTTGGCGCCCACATGATTTGAGGGTTCAGGCGGCTCATCGAGATCGGCGCGCCAAGGATGGCGGTTACCCGTTTTAGGCGAGGATGTGGTTTTGATGTTGGTAGCTGGCAAGTGAGCAGGTGACATAGCTCCATCCAGTCCTCGCCGAAGGCATGCTCGACCTTCTGTCGCCGCACCGGCACGACGTCGGGCATGCCGTTGGGCATCGTAAAATTAAGAGAGGGCTGACGAATTTGTACGATGAAGCGTGCATATACAGGATGGCCCCAATCCGCTTATCGCCGCTACCGTTCCCCGCCTCGCCCTGGCCACAGCGCAGATTGCTCACCTCGCTGCTGCCTGAATTCGCGACCCGTTGTCATCAATATGCCCGACGCGCGACGATTTACGATCTCGTCTCTTTTACGCCATCTGCCACCTTCTGTCGCCTTTGTCGGGTCCACGACACAGGCGTGTTTGGCCAATCTCTTGTTTTGTCCTTAGGCTAAATAGCTGAAAAGCAACCACGAAATTCTTCTTCGACCCCATCAGGCAAGTTGGCACGAGTCTTGAAACCTTGAGTACGAGGCGGCGAGAGCTGCCGGCCGGCATTCATGTCGCGGGCAGCCGCGATGGGTGAAAAGAAGGAAGGAACGCTACATGTCAGGTCTGCGTCAGATCGCATTCTACGGCAAAGGGGGGATCGGCAAATCCACCACCTCCCAGAATACACTCGCCGCACTTGTCGACCTCGGGCAGAAGATCCTTATCGTCGGCTGTGACCCCAAAGCCGACTCCACCCGCCTGATCCTGAACGCAAAGGCGCAGGATACGGTCCTACATCTCGCGGCGCAGGAAGGCTCGGTTGAAGACCTCGAACTCGAGGATGTGCTCAAGGTCGGCTACAAAGGCATCAAGTGCGTGGAGTCCGGCGGCCCCGAGCCGGGTGTCGGCTGCGCCGGCCGCGGCGTCATCACCTCGATCAACTTCCTTGAGGAGAACGGCGCCTATGACGATATGGACTATGTATCCTACGACGTGCTCGGCGATGTCGTGTGCGGCGGCTTCGCGATGCCGATCCGCGAGAACAAGGCGCAGGAAATCTACATCGTCATGTCCGGCGAGATGATGGCGCTTTATGCCGCCAACAACATCGCCAAGGGCATCCTGAAATATGCCCATTCGGGCGGCGTGCGGCTCGGCGGCCTGATCTGCAACGAACGCCAAACCGACCGCGAGCTCGACCTTGCCGAAGCACTGGCCGCCAAGCTCAATTCCAAGCTCATCCATTTTGTGCCGCGCGACAACATCGTTCAGCACGCTGAGCTCAGGAAGATGTCAGTCATCCAGTACGCGCCGAACTCCAAGCAGGCGGGGGAATACCGCGCACTGGCCGAGAAGATTCATGGCAATTCCGGCCAGGGCACCGTCCCGACCCCGATCACCATGGAGGAGCTCGAGGACATGCTGCTCGACTTCGGCATCATGAAGACCGACGAGCAGATGCTTGCCGAGCTTCAGGCTAAGGAAACCGTCAAGGCGGTCGCCCAATAACCGCTCCTGCCGCCGCCAGGTGCGGACCTGGAGCTGGCGCGCCTTTTCAAAAGAACGGCGCCTCCTCAATGAGGCGTCACCCGAACCATTAAAAGGGATCCCATGAGCCTGGAATACGAGAATGACGGCGCTCTCCATGCGAAGCTTGTCGAGGAGGTGCTGTCGCAATATCCCGACAAGGCGGCGAAGCGCCGCAAAAAGCACCTTAGCGTTGCAAAGAGCGGAGAAGAGGCTGGCGGGGAAGGCGAGGTCGTCTCCGAATGCGACGTCAAGTCGAACATCAAGTCCATTCCGGGCGTGATGACGATTCGCGGCTGCGCCTATGCCGGCTCTAAAGGCGTGGTGTGGGGTCCAGTCAAGGATATGGTTCATATCTCGCACGGACCGGTCGGCTGCGGGCAATACTCCTGGTCGCAGCGCCGCAACTACTATGTCGGTACGACGGGCATCGACACGTTCGGGACAATGCAGTTCACCTCCGACTTCCAGGAGAAGGACATTGTTTTCGGCGGCGACAAGAAGCTGGAACAGATCATCGACGAGATCGAGGAACTGTTTCCCCTCAACAACGGCATGACCGTGCAATCGGAATGCCCGATCGGCCTGATTGGCGACGACACCGAAGCTGTGTCCCGCAACAAGGCCAAGGAGCTCGAAAAGACGATCGTGCCGGTACGCTGCGAGGGCTTCCGCGGCGTCTCGCAATCGCTTGGCCACCACATCGCCAACGATTCGATCCGCGATTGGGTGTTCGAGAAGAAGCAAGTCGAATTCGAAGCCGGTCCTTATGACGTCAACGTCATCGGCGACTACAATATCGGTGGCGACGCCTGGGCCTCTCGCATCCTGCTTGAGGAGATAGGGCTGCGCGTGGTCGGCAACTGGTCGGGCGATGCTACGCTCGCCGAAATCGAGCGCGCGCCGAAGGCCAAGCTCAATCTCATCCATTGCTACCGGTCGATGAACTACATCTGCCGGCACATGGAGGAAAAATACGGCATCCCCTGGATGGAATACAATTTCTTCGGCCCCTCTCAGATCGAATCCTCTCTGCGCAAGATAGCCAAGCATTTTGGGCCTGAAATCGAGGAGAAGACCGAGAAGGTCATCGCCAAGTACAGGCCGCTTGTCGATGCGGTCATTGCCAAGTACCGGCCGCGCCTCGAAGGCAATACCGTCATGCTCTATGTCGGCGGCCTGCGACCCCGTCACGTCATCACGGCCTACGAAGATCTCGGCATGGTGATCGTCGGCACGGGCTATGAGTTCGCCCACAATGACGACTATCAGCGCACCAGCCATTACGTGAAGAACGGCACGCTGATCTATGACGACGTGACCGGTTACGAGTTGGAGAAGTTCATCGAGGGGGTTCGCCCTAATCTGGTCGGCTCGGGCATCAAGGAAAAGTACCCGGTGCAGAAGATGGGCATACCGTTCCGGCAAATGCACTCCTGGGATTATTCAGGACCATATCACGGCTATGACGGCTTTGCCATTTTCGCCCGCGACGTGGATCTTGCCATCAACAACCCGGTCTGGGACCTATTCCAGGCCCCCTGGAAAAAGAGCCCGAGCCGTGGGCAAGCGTTGGCTGCCGAATAACCACCTGTGTTCAGCTTTGTCTCCCCAAGGGAGACGATGAACGCCTGCGCCCGCGATCCGCGGGAGACCTGAAACGCTCGACGTCCCTGAGCCGCCATATGGCGAGGCCAGATGAAAAAGAGGTAACCACCAATGCCGCAGTCGGCTGAAAAAATTCTCGACCACGCCCCTCTGTTCCGCGAGCCGGAATATAGGCAGATGCTCGCCGAGAAGAAGCTGAATTTCGAATGTCCGCACCCCGATCAGATCGTCACCGATCAACGTGAATTCACCAAGACCTGGGAATACCGCGAAAAGAATCTCGCCCGCGAAGCGCTTGTGGTGAACCCCGCCAAGGCCTGCCAGCCGCTCGGCGCAGTGTTCGCGGCCGCGGGCTTCGAGCGAACGATGTCCTTCGTCCATGGCAGCCAGGGCTGCGTGGCCTACTACCGCTCGCACCTGTCGCGCCATTTCAAGGAGCCTGCTTCGGCGGTTTCCTCCTCGATGACTGAAGATGCGGCGGTTTTCGGCGGCCTGAAGAACATGGTCGATGGACTAGCCAACACCTACCAGCTCTATGACCCGAAGATGATCGCCGTCTCCACGACTTGTATGGCCGAGGTCATTGGCGACGACCTGCACAGCTTCATCGAGAATGCCAAGGACGAAAACTCCGTCCCGCGCGATTTCGACGTGCCCTTTGCCCACACGCCGGCTTTCGTCGGCAGCCATGTCGATGGCTATGACGGCATGGTCAAGGGCATTCTGGAGCACTTCTGGAAAGGCCAGGAGCGCAGTCAAGTCAAGGGAACCATCAACATCATCCCGGGCTTCGACGGCTTCTGCGTCGGCAACAACCGTGAACTCAAGCGCCTGCTCGATCTGATAGGCGTGTCCTACACCTTCATCCAGGACGCCTCTGACCAGTTCGACACGCCGTCGGACGGCGAATACCGCATGTACGACGGTGGCACGAAGATTGAAGACGTGAAGAAGGCACTTAACGCCGAGGCGACAGTTTCACTACAGCGTTACAACACCCGAAAAACGCTCGAGTATTGCGAGGAAGTCGGGCAGGCGACGGCCCCATTCCATTATCCGCTCGGCGTCCAGGCGACCGACGAATTGCTGATGAAGGTCTCGGCGATTTCCGGCAAGGAGATCCCGGAGACAATCCGCCTGGAGCGCGGCCGACTGATTGATGCCATGGCGGACAGCCAGTCCTGGCTGCACGGCAAGAAATACGCGATCTACGGCGATCCGGACTTCGTCTACGCCATGGCCCGCTTCATCATGGAAACCGGCGGCGAGCCGACACATTGCCTCGCCACCAATGGCACATCGGCATGGAAAGCCGAGTTGAAGGAACTGCTTGGTTCCTCACCGTACGGCAAGGATGCTCAAGTGTGGGCAGGCAAGGACCTGTGGGCGATGCGCTCACTGCTCTTCACCGAGCCGGTGGACCTGCTGATCGGCAATTCCCATGGCAAGTATCTGGAGCGCGACACCGGCACGCCGCTGATCCGGCTGACGTTTCCGATCTTCGACCGGCACCATCACCATCGCTTTGCACTCATGGGCTACCAGGGCGGGCTACGCGTGCTGACGGCGATCCTCGACAAGATCTTCGACAAGCTCGATCGCGAGACGAGCCAGACGGGCGTGACGGACTATTCCTATGACCTCACCCGCTGAGCGCCGCGGCCGGCTTTTCGTCGAAGCCGGCCACCTTCCACTGGCCTTTTGGAGACCGATGCAATGTCCTCGCTCAGCGCCAAGATTCAGGATGTCTTCAACGAGCCCGCCTGCGATAAGAACCGTAACAAGGATGCCAAGGCGCGCAAACAGGGCTGCGCAAAGCCGCTGACGCCGGGAGCGGCAGCCGGCGGCTGCGCCTTCGATGGCGCCAAGATCGTGCTGCAGCCGATCACCGACGTTGCGCACCTAGTCCATGGGCCGCTCGCATGCGAGGGCAATTCCTGGGACAACCGCGGCTCGGCTTCGTCCGGGCCAACGCTGTGGCGCACTAGCTTCACCACCGATCTTGCCGCACTCGACATCGTGATGGGGCAGGGCGAGCGTAAACTTTTCAAAGCGATCCGCGAGATCAAGGAGGCACATGCGCCGCCAGCAATCTTCGTCTACTCGACTTGCGTAACGGCGCTGATCGGCGACGACATCGAGGCCGTCTGCAAGCGCGCGGGGGAAAAATTCGGCTTGGCCGTGGTGCCGGTCAATGTGCCGGGCCTGGCCGGGTCGAAGAACCTCGGCAACAAGCTCGCCGGCGAGGCTTTGCTCGAACACGTCATCGGCACCGTGGAACCCGACGACGCCGGGCCCCACGACATCAACATCCTTGGCGAATTCAACCTATCGGGTGAGTTCTGGCTGGTGAAGCCGCTGCTTGATCGGCTTGGCATCCGGGTGCGCGCCTGCATTCCGGGGGACGCGCGATACATCGACGTTGCGTCGGCTCACCGCGCCCGCGCGGCTATGATGGTGTGCTCGACCGCACTTATCAATCTGGGCCGCAAGATGGAGGAGCGCTGGGACATCCCGTTCTTCGAGGGCTCCTTCTACGGCATCACCGATACCTCCGAAGCACTTCGCAACATTGCTGAACTGCTGGTGAGGAAAGGCGCCGATCGACAGATCCTCGATCGCACTGAGACGCTGATTGCACAGGAGGAGGCGATTGCGTGGAAGAAGCTCGAGGCTTATCGGCCGCGGCTGCAAGGCAAGCGCGTGTTGCTCAACACAGGTGGTGTCAAGTCATGGTCAGTCGTCCACGCGCTGACGGAGATCGGCATCGAGATCGTCGGCACCTCGGTAAAAAAATCCACGCTCGAAGACAAGGAGCGCATCAAACAGATCCTCAAGGACGACAACCACATGTTCGAGCAGATGCCAGCGCGCGACCTTTACGCCATGCTCTCAGAACAGAAGGCCGATATCATGCTGTCGGGCGGACGCACGCAATTCATCGCGCTCAAGGCCAAGACGCCCTGGCTCGATATCAACCAGGAGCGCCAGCATCCTTATGCCGGCTATGACGGCATGGTGGAACTCGTACGCCAGATCGACCTCGCCATTCATAACCCGATCTGGCACCAGGTGCGCGACCCGGCCCCGTGGGATCGCCAGGCTGATGTGAAGGACGAACTGCCGGGTACCAAGAGCGAGGCCGCGACCTTGCACGCTGCCGAAGAATTCGCCGGCCCGACGGCCGGCGATTTCGGCGAGTGTTGAGGAAAACCGATGTCCCGCATCCTTTCCCAGACCAAATCAGCCGCGGTCAATCCGCTGAAGTCGTCACAGCCGCTCGGTGCCGCCTTGGCCTTTCTTGGAGTCGAAGGCGCAATGCCGCTGTTCCACGGCAGCCAGGGCTGCACCAGCTTCGCGCTCGTGCTCTTGGTACGGCACTTCAAGGAAGCCATCCCGCTGCAGACCACCGCGATGGACGAGGTGACGACGATCCTCGGCGGGGCGGACAATCTTGAAGAGGCGATCCTCAACATCAAGGCTCGCACGAAGCCGAAGCTGATCGGGGTCTGCACGACGGCGCTGGTCGAAACCCGTGGCGAAGATACAGCAGGAGACGTCGCCGACATCAGGCTGAAACGCGCGCAAGACCTCCCAGGCACCGAGATCGTGCTGGCCAATACGCCGGATTTCGAAGGCGCAATCGAGGAGGGCTGGGCCAAGGCAGTCACCGCGATGATCGAACGGCTTACACGCCCTGGCGAGCAGGTGCGGCAGTCAAAGAAGATCGCGATCCTCCCCGGCTGGAACCTCACCGTGGCTGACATCGAGCATTTGCGTGACATGATTGAAAACTTCGGACTCGAGCCGGTGATCCTGCCGGACGTCTCCGGCTCGCTCGACGGCACCGTGCCTGAGCGCTGGGTCACGACCACCTATGGCGGCACCAGCGTGGAGGGTATCCGCGAACTTGGCACGGCCCAGTACTGCATCGCCATCGGCGAGCACATGCGTCGCTCGGCGGAGGTGCTGCGGAAGGTGACGGGCGTCCCTTACGTGCTGTTTCAGTCGCTGACCGGATTGAAGAGCACCGACCGGTTCGTCTCGCTCTTGTCCGCGATCTCGGGTGAACCTGTGCCGGCAGGTGTGCGCCGCCGCCGGGCACAATTGCAGGATGCGTTGCTCGACGGACATTTCCATTTCGGAGGCAAGAAAATTGCGATCGCAGCTGAACCAGACCAACTCTACCAACTCGCAACTTTCTTCATCGGCATGGGCTGCGAAATCGCCGCAGCGGTCACCACGACCGATATGTCGAAAATTCTGGAAAAAGTACCGGCGCAGTCGGTTCAGATCGGTGATCTCGGCGATCTGGAAACTCTTGGCGCCAGTGCCGATCTCCTCGTCACCCATTCGCACGGACGTCAGGCGGCAGAGCGCCTCGGCATTCCGCTCATGCGCGTCGGCTTCCCCGTCTTCGACCGGCTCGGCAGCCAGCACAAGCCCACAATCCTCTATCAGGGCATCCGCGACCTGGTTTTCGAGGTTGCCAACATTTTCCAAGCTAACCGGCAGGCGCCGACGCGTGAGGAACTCTGTCCACTCGGTAAGCGAGAAACGCCAGATGGGTCCCGTCCGTCGCCTCTCAGTCGTCCCTGACGAAGTCCACGGTCCCCTGCGTGAACGACCAGCAGGCGCATTGCGCGTGGCAATCGCTACGCAAGACATGAAGGATCTCAATGCGCATTTCGGGTCCGCCAGGCGCTTTGCCATCTACGACGTGACGCGCGAGGAATGGAGTCTCGTGGAAGCCGTGGCCTTCGACGATGTTTCCGACCAGAGCGGGAAGCATCAGGCCGAGGGCGATGATCGTATCACGCCGAAGGTGCACGCCCTGAAGGGATGTCATCTCCTGTTTTGCCTGGCGATCGGCGGGCCTTCGGCAGCGAAGCTTGTTTCGGCGAAAATCCATCCGATCAAGGTGCCTCAGCCGGAAAGCATTCAGGAGGTGCTGTTGCGCACGCAGATAATGCTCAGGACGTGTCCTCCCCCCTGGCTGCGCAAGGTGCTGGCGGAGGCAGGCGCCACCAACAAGAAGCCGTCCTTCGAGGACGAGGACTGAGATGAGGAGAAGCGAAATGTCTGATGCCGCGGTTGGCCCTGCGATCGCCGACGACGAGGCGGCCCTTGCCACCCCATTCGTCAAATGCCTTGTGCGGCTGATCCGTGCGCAGGATTCCTACGGGTCATGGGAAGGCAAACCGGATGCCGAGCTGCTGGGAGACTTTATCCTCACCAAGGAACAGCGCCGTGCGATCCCAATCGTCGACGATCCGGATCCGGACGTGCTGTGGAGGCTCGATAAGTTCTACGCCGCCGTCGGGCTTGCGATCGAGGAACGCTCCGGGCTGATGGCATCTCCGGTGATGGAGATGAGTCACGAGGGCTTTGGACGCGTCATTTTCACGGCCGGGCGGCTGGTTGTTCTGTCGAAGACCCTGCGCGACGTCCACCGGTTCGGCTTCGAGACGCTCTGGAAGCTCGCAGCGGCCGGCACGAAACTGGCCGGCGATGCGATCGCAACGATCGAGGCCTATCCCGAGGTGGCAAGGTCGTGAGGAAACCGGTTGTCGAGCAGGGGGGGCATGTCAGGTCTTGAGCAGCCGCGATGGCCAGCCCACGCAGCCGACGCGGTCCAGGCCGATGCGGTCGTTGGGGTAGCGCTGATGAAGCCACTCGTCCTGATCTGTTCGCAAGATGCGGAGTTCTATCTGTTCCTCAGCCACATATTGGAGGTGGATGGATTTACCAGTGAGCCGGCAGGCGGCGCGAAGGAAGCACTTGCAAGGGCCGACGAACGGGAATTCCGGGCCGTGGTGCTGGACTGCGGGCCAGTGAGCATAACCGGGTCCGCAATCTGCGCCCGGCTCAAGCGGGAGCCTCGGACCGGCAGCCTGCCCATTATTGCCCTGATTGCCCCCGGCGCCGAAAACCAGCACCTCGATCTCCTGAAGGCAGGCATTGACGAGAGCTTTGTGCGGCCGATCGCCCCAGCCAAGCTGCTCGACTGTCTACGCGCGAAGCTGGCGTTGACGAAGCGGGGTTCGAACGGGTTTGAAAACGGCGGCTGGCTCTCCTGTGGCAAGCTTGAGATGAAGCTCGACGCCCACCGGGTTCGTGGCAATGGCCACGAGATCCATCTCGGGCCGATCGAGTTCAACCTGCTGCGGCTTTTGCTTGAGGCACCCGGCAAGGTCTTCACTCGGGACGAACTGATTGGCGCGGCCTGGCCGGCCAACATCCATGTCGGTGTACGCACCGTCGATGTCCATATGAGCCGGCTCAGAAAGGCGCTGAAGGAGGCCTCGCCTGGCATCGCCATCCGTACCGTCAGATCGGCCGGCTACTCACTCGAGGAGCTGGACGGCTGAATGGATAACGGCTGCTGCCATTCCCCCATCTCCGTCGTGCTTAGGGCAAGTTTCGCGGCTCTGAAACGCGCCTAAAGGACATGTTCAGAAAGAAGCAGTCAAATGACTTTCAGAAGCGTACTCAATGTGACGGGGTCAGACCATGGCGATCAGGACGTCAGAATAGCTGCCACCTTGTGTGCCGAAGTTGGTGCGTATCTTTCGGTTCTGGTGATGTCGCCTCCGCCGCTCGTTATGGCGTCTCCGCTGCTCGGCGATGGCATCCCCGAGTGGCCTAGACAAAGCGCAGTGGCTATCGCCAGACTGGAAAAACGGTATAGGCAGATCGAGAGATTCTCACAGGACATGGCCACACTGGAAAAAACAGCCAGGGAAATTCAGACGCTGCTAAGAGCAATGTGGCTTTGCTATGACGTCGATACCGACTACTGCGATCAGGCCAGCGTCGGTGACGCGGTGCGACAGCGGGCGCTCTGCGCCGACCTCACGATCGTCGGACCCGCACTTCTCAACGATGATCATCTTGGACCTTCTGTCGTCAACGGCAGCTTGTTCGATACGGGAAAGCCGGTGCTTGTTGTGCCGAAGGGCGCTGAGGCGACACTGTCGCCACGGCGCGTGGTGGTCTGCTGGGATTCGCGAGTCGAGGCGTCCCGTGCGGTTCGGGAAGCGCTGGATATCTTGTCCCGTGCTGAGGAAGTTCGTGTCACACTCGTCGATCCGGAGCCAATCTGCAACGCAAACGGCGCGGAGCCCGGAGCCGACATTGCAGCCTATCTCACCCGGCACGGTGCTCGGGTGGCGGTCGACCGGCTGCCGAGCGCCGGCAAACCGGCGGCCACGGTGCTCGCGCAGCACGCGATCGACACATCTGCCGACATGATCGTCATGGGCGCTTATGGCAGCCGCCGGCTGCGCGAGCGGCTCTTTGGCGGCGTTACGAGATGGATCGTTGGGAAGCCGGCCTTGCCGCTGTTTCTGGCTCGCTGACCGGGTTCGGACTGCTCATCGGGACCGTTCCTTGTGCGCCTGATGCCGCAGGTCCGTTTGAAGAAGCCAGTGAAGCCTTTCGACCGGGAGGAGCAATGCGACGCGGCTTTGCCGGGCAACGTGAATGTGCTGCAATTCGCGAGGCTTGGTGCGCCCTCGTTCGCTGGGACTTTCTCCGAAGTGTCATCAGGCCAGGTCACCAGGGAGATCCCTCCATATCGGCGGCTTAGAAGTGCGTTGAAATCAGCCTTGCACCTTGGTGTCTTTACATCCGGAATGGTCGCCCCAGAAGCCGGACGGCTGAATGTGCGGGATCATTCCCTTTTTCTTGTGCTGGGGCATCTGGTCAAGGGTTTGGCGGCAACGGCATGTTCGTATCGCCTTCGCTGTAACAAATATAACGGGTGCGTTACAAATGATATGCAACTGAAACGATTTAAAATATAAATAACAAATGCAATTATTTCTTAAAGAATTTAACACAACAATTAATTATCTCGCTTACCTTCTATGCTAAGGTTAAAATGCGTCGTGTCCGTAAGACTGGTTTTATGCCGCTCCCCGTGCGCCGATATAGTCAATAACGCGCGGACATACAAAGCTCGGCTCCGGCCAGCTCAGCCGGACGGAGCCACAGGGCAATGCAAAGAGCTTGGCCGCCAAGGCAATGGTCGAGCAGAAGGAAAACGAAATGGCCAGGACCGAAGACAAAGCTGGCGAGAAGGATCGAACTGCCTGCGTCCTGGCATTAGACCCTGCCAAAACCTCCGGTCATCTCCGTGCAGTCGCCGAAGAAACGAGCGAGCAGTCGACAGGAGCTCTTGTCAAATTTGCGTCGGATGCTGAAGACGCCGGGAGAATGCTCAAAACCATCTTCCAAAGCGAAAGAGCCGTCGGTAACGAACTGTCGCTGGAGACGGTCGCTCTATTGCGGACCAACGCCGAGGCCGCCTTCTCGCATCTGCAGGCGTTGGTTGCTGCGAAGGCGCCGTCGGAGGCCATCGTGCTGCAGTCGAATTTCTTGCGCCAGAGTGCTGAGATGTGTGTGGAGCAGGCCAGGGAATTCCAAGCACTCACCATCATGGCGGCAGCGGACCTCTCCAGGCCGATCAACGACGTCTTGGAGAAAGCGCTGACGGACTTCGAGGCGACCTGATGATGGTGGCGGCACTGAAAGGTCATCCTTTTCGACTCCGTAGCCCGCCGGCTCTAAGGACACCGCCGACGATGGAGGTCAGCCGTGGGTGCATCGAGCGCATGTTTTTTGATGAGTCTGGCTGTTGGTCGGTTAGGTGAAAACCCTTCCCTAGGTGCATGTGGGTCCGCCTTAAAGACGTCTCGGAGCGCGCCGGAGGTGGCGCGAAACTTATGCGACCGCTGCTCTCCCCGACGCGGCATCGGCGCGATGAATGATTTTCGAGGAATGGGATCATGTCAGGGCTTGATGAGTTGCAGAGAAAAGTCCGCAAACTGCAATCGCGCGCGGGAAATGCGAAGATGGAATTGCACGACCTTGCTGAAGATCTCCCGGTAAACTGGACCGAGATCAAGGCGGTCGCCGAGAAAACGTTCGACGTGTTTGCCGAGTTGGATGCTGCCAAGAGAGATCTCGACGCGTTGGAGAGTTCACGATGAGCAGCACTTTCGTCACCCGCGACCGCTCCTATTATATGCCGCAATGTCTGACCGTTATCGACGGCACGACCTGCATCGGCTGCGGCCGCTGTTTTAAAGTCTGCTCGCGCGGGGTCATGCATCTTTACGGCGTCGATGACGCCGGTGAAATCCTCGGTGCCTGCGACGGCAAGGACGATGACTTCGATGGCGAGCTCAATCGCATGATCATGGTGGTCGACCATGCCGGCCGCTGCATTGGCTGCGGAGCCTGCGCCCGAGTCTGCCCGAAGAATTGTCAGACCCATGTCGCGGCCGACCAGGTCGCGGCATGACATGACGAGACAAACGAGGAGAATGGCGTTGCCTTTTAGAACTTTTTTTCGTGTCCTGGTGCTGGTTCTCTGCAGCAACGCTGTGACTGTCTACTTCGCCTCGCATTCTGTCCGTCTTGCAATCGTTACGACGCTGGCCTGCTCGCTGCTGCTTCAGATGGTCTATTTTGCAAGCTTGCTCTTTCTGGTCTGGCGGTCCAACTGCGCTTGTAGAGCGGGTGAAAAAGGACTGAGCATTTCGACAGGGGAAGGAAGTTCGAAACCAGCCGTTAGACCATGACGAGATGAGGGATGAACTTTCGAATGTGCCTCAGCTCGTTTCGATGGGCGGCACATCGCTGCTCTGTTGCGCAGTGACAAGCTCGGACATCAATCTCACGCCACTTTGGGTCAACCAGGGACGTTAAGCTGATCGTTCAAAATAGGTACGCTTGAAATGGCAGAGGTGACCGCATCCTGGGCCGTCCAACGGGAAGAGATGCAGCTGTTTGGTATCGCGGACACATAATAGCCGTCGCAGAACCGCATGGTCGCCGCGGTTGCCGCCGAGATCGGCATGAAATGCCTCCTGGTTCAGGAGAGCTGGGTTCCCCATGAGGATGCCGTCTATGACCGGGTCGGCAATATTCTCTTGAGCCGCATCATGGGAGCAGAGGTGCGCCTGGTCGACGCGGGCTTTGACATTGGCATCCGCCACAGTTGGGAAAAAGCGCTCTGTGAGGTCAAGGCGAGGGGCGGCAGACCGTATGCGATACCCGCCGGCGCCTCTGTCCACCCGAATGGCGGCCTCGGCTATGTGGGCTTCGCGGAAGAGGTGCGCGGTCAGGAGAAACAGCTTGGATTTGCTTTCGACTACATTGTCGTTTGCACGGTCACCGGTTCAACGCACGCCGGCATGCTCGTCGGGTTCGCAGAAGATAACCAACAGCGCAAAGTGATCGGTATCGATGCCTCTGCCACTCCCGAAAGACTAAGGCGCAAGTGCTCAGCATTGCCCAACACACAGCGATGCTTGTCGATCTCGAAACGGAACCTGTCGAGGATGACGTGGTGTTGCTGGAAGACTACGCGTACCCGCGTTATGGCATTCCGTCCCAGGAAACCAAGGAGGCGATCCGTCTATGCGCGCAGCTCGAGGGCATGATTACCGATCCCGTTTATGAGGGCAAATCGATGCAAGGGATGATCGACCTCGTCCAGAAAGGATTCTTTCCGGAAGGGCCGAGGACCCTCTACGCGCATCTCGGCGGCGCGCCGGCTATTAACGGTTATGGCTACACCTTCCGCGACGGCTGACGCCTCGACAGATTGCGATTACGCCGCCCTGCCGTGACGGCGATACGCCGCCCAAAATTCATTCGAGGGCCGTCGGGCAAACCGAGGGAGTCGGCGGTTGATGCTCCAACACGAGGATTGCGGCCGGCGAGAAGCTGGGTCAGCCTCTTCGAAGAGCATGCCGACATCATCGTCAAAGGCAGCCGAGACACCGAGTACGGCCACAAATTCAACCTGACCACCGGCAGGAGTGGCATGAGCCTCGATCTAGTGATCGAAGCAGGCAACCGCCGACGGCGACCGCTTGCTGCCGATGCTGGCGCGCCACATCGATCTCTATGGTCAGGCGCCGCGGCAAGCGGCGGCCGATGGCGGCTTCGCCACGCGCGACAACCTGTCCACGGCCAAGGCGTGGGGCGTTCGCGACATGGCCTTCCACAAGAAGGCCGGCCTCGGGATCGAGGACATGGTCAGAAGCAAGTGGGTCTATCGCAAGCTGCGCAACTTCTGCGCCGGCATCGAAGCCGGCATCTCATGTCTCAAGCGCGCCTACGGCCTTGCCCGCTGCACCTGGCGAGGCCTTGATCACCTCAAGGCCTACGTCTGGTCCTCGGTTGTGGTCTACAACCACGCCCGCTTCACCCGCACCAAGCCGACCTGACACCGAGCCGGTTTCGCGGTTGCGTCGCGCCGGCCTTCGCCGGCCCTCCCAGCGTATGCACGATCGTGCCGACGACACCATTTTGCCGACCGTCGGCTCCGATAACGCTGTGCCATGCCTTCACTCCAGTCAGGCACAAATCATTGTAAGCGCAGCGAAATGCGTGCATTTTTGAACGGAAACTAGTCGTCTGGAACTGAAGTTCATTTCATTATAGGGTTGTGCTCGCGAGTGAAGAAGGAGCGAGACGATGGCCAATGCGACGGGACGGCCGATTTCGCCGCTGGTGTTGAGTGGGGATGAGCGGGCCTATCTTGAGCGTCAGGTTCGCCGGCGTCGTGTGGCGCGGTCGATGTCTGAACGATGCCGGATCATTCTGCGGTGCGCAGATGGCCTTCCCAGCAAGTCCGTGGCAGCCGAACTCGGCGTTCATGAGCAGACCGTTGGCAAGTGGCGGCGGCGCTTTTTGAAGGAGCGCGTTGACGGCCTGCTCCAGCGATCCGCTGTTCGTCGACAAAGTCCGCGATATCGCCGGCCTTCACCTGTCACCGCCCAACAGGGCGCTGTTTCTCAGCGTCGATGAGAAGAGAGATCCCATGGGGAGTGGATAGCGACCAACGCTCTGGCAGAGTGAAGGTTGCTGACCCACCCACTCTGGAGGCGACCATGCAAATTATCACTGACCGATCCCAAGCGCCGACCGCTATTCGCACCAATCTTGGCGCAATTTTCGTCTCACTGGAACTTAGTCGATCGACCTGGCTGATTACATCGCTGTCGCCGGGCGGCGGAGAAAAGATGTCGAAGCATACGGTTCGCAGCGGTGACGTCGCTGGACTACGGGCACGGTTGTCTCAGCTCAAAGACAAGGTTCAGGTCCGCACGGGACAGGTCGTTCCAGTCATCGTGATTCAAGAGGCGGGCCTCGACGGCTTTTGGATCCACCGCTTACTGCAGGACGAACGGGTCGAAAGCCACGTCGTTGACCCCGCTTCAATCGCGACGTCGCGCCGGCGTCGACGGGCGAAGACTGACAAGATCGACGGGGAAGCTCTGGTGCGCGCGTTGCTGGCGTACAAGCGAGGCGAGCCGCGGGTGTGCGCCATGGTTCGAGCACCGACCCCACAAGAGGAGGATCGCCGCCGAATCTGCCGCGAGCGCAAGACGCTGACCGCGGAGCGCGTCGAGCACGTCAATCGGATCAAGGGGCTGCTCTTCGCCCAGGGCATCTCTGACTATGAGCCTTTATTGCGCAAAAGACGGGAACGGCTTGAGGAACTCAGGACCGGTGATGATCGTCCGCTACCTAAGCATTTGAAGGCACAGATTGGACGCGAACTTGATCGACTCGAACTCACGCTTCAGCAGATCAAGTCCGTGGAGACTGAGCGGGATGCTATGCTCAGCCCGTCTGACGAAGGCACGCCAGCGCCGGGAGCAATGTTGAAGAATTTGAAGGGGATTGGCCCGGAATTCGCCGGTGTCCTGTGGTCGGAGGGATTATTCCGAAGCTTTTCCAACCGACGGCAGGTTGCCGCTTATGCCGGATTGGCGCCGACGCCTTGGCGGAGCGGATCCGTCGCGCACGAGCAAGGTGTCTCCAAAGCCGGAAACCCCCGGCTGCGAACAACGATGATCCAGCTCGCCTGGTTGTGGGTAAAGCATCAGCTCCGCTCGATGCTGACCCTGTGGTTTCATCAGCGTGTACAGTCCAATGGTGGCCGAGTTCGGAAAGTCCTGATCGTTGCCTTGGCGCGAAAGCTGCTGATCGCCTTCTGGAAATATGTGACCGCTGGGGTTGTGCTGGAAGGAGTCGAGACAACGGCCGCCTGAGAACAAACGCTTTCCCCTTTTCAATCTCCTGGGGCCTGATCAGCTCCGGCGGATCCAGGTGAGCGGACCGAAATTTGGCCTGGCTTAAAAAGCCGAAGAAGAGAATGGTCCCGCCCTCCTGAGCCTTCGCCCGACGCAAGCGGGATATTGGTGCGGCCGATGAGAGCGGCGACCGGATGTGAGTTTGAAGCGGCATCGGAAACGGGCCGAGTCATGCAAACGGGCTCAGACCTTGGATACGGAGCACGAGCGAGATTTACCATGGAATCCTGATCCGAGCATCTTGACCCGCAAATCCCCATGTGAGCCAAATCCAGGCGCTCGACCGCACCCAGCCCATCCTGCCGATGATGCCCGGCATTCCCGAGCGCCGGACCCATAGCTATGTCCGTCACGGCACCGCTTCCTTGTTCGCAGCCCTCGATATCGCCTCGGGCTTCGTTATGGTAAATGCTACATTGGGGGCAGCTGCGCGAGCGCGGTGAGGATGGCTTGCCTGACGGCGGGTAGGCTCGGTTGGGGCGGCGGGCCGAGGATTCTTTTTTCCCCCTCCCGCTTGTTTGAGGCGGCAAGATTGCAGGAAGGCGTAAGCGATCATCGTCATCAGCGCGTGCCGATGCAGGCCCGTCCATGAGCGCCCCTCGAAGTGGTCGAGGCCAAGTTCCTCCTTGAGCTGCTGATGCGCCTGTTCGCAGACCCAGCGCGCCTTGATGGCGCCTGCGATCTGCTTGAGCGGAGTGTCGGCGGGTAAGTTGGACAGGTAGTATTTGCGCTCGCCGGTCGAGCGGTGCTCGCCGATCACCCAGACCTCCTCGCCGGGCAGATGCTGAGCGCCCATGTCGCGGATGCGCTGGGGTGGGCCATCTGCAACCCGGACACGGACAGCTGCGAAGCGTGCCGAGAGGCGGCCTTTGGTACCACGCCGCCAACTGACCGTCCGCCATTGGGCTTTCTCCAGCATCGCCTGCGCGGTCATCGACTTCACATCAGGGATGTGCCGCTGGCGTGGGCGGCCACGTCCGGCAACGGGGAAGATCATCGCCACGTCGGCGGGATAGACCTTCTGCTTGAACGGGATGCCGACGGCCCAGATCAGGCCGCGCTCGGTGAGCGCCTGCCGGAAGGGGGCGCTCAAGCCATATCCGGCATCGGCGAGCACGCAGCCAAAGCGTATGCCGGCTGCGCGAGCCCGGTCGATCTCGGCCAGCGCGATTTCGGGCTTGGTCCTGGAGGCACGATGGTCCGCGGGCACACCGGCACGATCGAGCCGGGCGGGATCGGAAGTCCAGCTCTCGGGCAGAAACAGCCGCAGCCCCACCATGACCGGCCCTTCGCCAGAGGCCAGCGTCAGCGACTGTTGACGTTCTTGCCAACGCGCCGATGCATATTGCGGCGCGACGCCGACCGAGTGGCGCCCCTTCTTGGGGAGCGCGGTGTCGCCACGATCAGCCACGCACCGTTACCGCCAACTTGTCGACCTGGAGCTATGCTGGAATTTGGGTGACGAGGCTGATCAAGCGGCGCTCTGCGGCTTCGTTTCGATGACCTCGATTCCGTCCAGGAACCTGGCACCTGCGAGCAGTTTCGGCAACTGATTTTGTCCTTTCAATCGTCGCCACGTCCTGGCCGCGGCCATGACCAGCTTGAAGACCATCAGCCTAGCGGTTTTCGAGGATAGCGGGCCCTTGGTACGCACCGTGCGGTGGCGAACGGTGGCAAAGACGCTTGTCGATCTCATCCGACGTTCGCAGATGATCCCAGTGTTCAGCGGGGAAATCGTAGAACGCCAGCAACGCATTCTGATCTTTCGTCAGGCAGTCGACCGCCTTGGCATATTTCGCGTCATATTTTTCGACGAAGACGGCAATTGCCGTCTCGGCCGAGGCCCGGTTGGGAGCGAGATAGATTTCGCGCAGGTCTGCCTTCATGCCGGCCTGCACCGATTTCGGCACCTTGTTGAGAACATTGGCTGTCTTGTGCACCCAGCATCGCTGGTGTTTGGTGCCGGGAAGGAGCTCATCGAGCGCCTTCAGAAGCCAAGCGCGCCGTCGCCCACGGCAAGATCGGGCGCGATCTTAAGGCCACGACGCCTGACGTCGACCAGCAGCTCGCGCCAGCTGTGCGCACCTTCGCGAATACCGGTCTGGAAGCCGACAAGTTACTTCTTGCCCTCGGGTGTGGCGCCGATCAGAACCAGCATGCATTCGGCTTGGTCTTCCATCCGCGCCTGCAGGTAGACCCCGTCCGCCCACACATAGACATAGCGGCGCGCCGAAAGATCGCGCTTTTGCCAACGCTCATAATCGGCGTTCCACTCTGCCGTCAGCCGCGTGATCACCGATGGTGACAGGTTCGGCGCCTCCTTGCCCAAGAGGGCCGCCAGAGCGTCCTGAAAATCCCCGTCGAAACGCCGCGCAGGTAGAGAACGGGAAGCAGCGCATCCAGACTGCGCGTCCGACGCGCCCATTTCGGCAGGATCGATGAGGAGAACCGGACCCGGTCCGCTTCGCCGTTCGCGCCGCGATCCCGGACCTTCACCCGGCTGACAGGCACCGGCCCGATCCCCGTCTGGATGCTCCGCTCCGGGGCGTGACCATGCCGGACAATCCGGTCACGACCATCGGCAAGCTTTGAGATCCTTCATCTCGGCGAGAAACGCCTCGGCTTCCATCTCGATCGCCTGCGCAAGCAATTTGCGCGCGCCGCTGCGAAGCACATCCGTCAGGGGATCATCGATTTCGTTGGGCTGACGAAGGCGGACAATGTTGATAGTCTCGTTCATGGCGTCTCGCTCTCCTTGAGAGGTTCTGGCAGGCTTCATCACCGCCTCGATACGCCGCTCTTCTCAAACCGTCATCCCCCAGTTCGGCCATAGCTCCACCTAGTGGTTTCCGCCTAACATAAGAGTCCGGCTTGGGATTCCCTTTCGCGAGTGCGCATGCGAGTTTGGCGCATGCGCACAGGAATATCCCTCACCGTTTCGCCGATTGATCGCCAGCGCCTGA
>NZ_QZWZ01000046.1 GCF_003601975.1 Mesorhizobium waimense | reverse complement strand
CCCCAAGCCGCGACTTCTCGCCAAAACCCGCCAACAAAGCCATCCGGAGCCTCCGATTCGTAAGGCCCTCACAGATTCAGCAATCCCTTCAAACGTAAAGTGCCGTTAACCTGACTTCGGCGCCCTGCCGCCTGTGCGAGGCCGCCGGCCTGGTGGCCGAGCAGCGCGCTGAAGGGCTGGCGCTGGTAGATGAAGCCGGTGTGCTGACCGACGTCGCCATGCCGGCCGAGGGCACCGACGCCCATGTAACGCTGCTGGTTGCCGAACACCTAGCCACCGGCCAAAGGCAGCGGCGGACGGATGGGGTCGGCACGGCACCGGCCACCGGCATGCGGGAGCACGACATTGCCGACTTCCTGCATGAGGCCAAGGGCCGGTATGGCCGCTACTGGCGCAAATCGGCGCGCGAGCCCGGCGCCGAGCGCGAGCTCGCCACCATTGCGATCGATCGATTGGAAAAGCTGCGACTTGCCGTGCGGATGGCGGGCTTCATACAGCCGCTGCCGGCGCTCGCGCGCTTCGCGCTGGGCGAGGCTGAGATCCGCGAAAGCCGCGGCGCCTCGACCAGGGCAGCCGGCCTTCGATTGGAATCGACATGAACCTGTTCGCCTTGCCTCCGGAAAAACCCGCCTTGCCGATGCCGACGCGGCAGCGCTGGCAGCCTCTGCGCCTGGGTCTGGTGGAGCTCTTCCACTACGACAGCGAGGAATTCTGGTTCCGCGACGGCCACCTGCTGCTGCGTGGCAACAACGGCACCGGCAAGTCCAAGGTGCTGTCGCTGACGCTGCCACTGCTGCTCGACGCGCAGCTCAAGTCTTCGCGCATCGAGCCCGACGGGGACGGCAGCAAGAAGATGGCCTGGAACCTGCTGATGAACAGCTATGACCGGCGCATCGGCTATACGTGGATCGAGTTTGGCCGCGTCGCGGAAGACGGCACGCCACGTTTTCTCTCGCTCGGCGCCGGCCTTTCGGCGACGGCGGCCCGTCCGCAGGTCGATAGCTGGTTCTTCCTGTTGGAAGACACCGACGGCGCGCCGCGCATCAACCAGGATCTGTGGTTGACGAGCGCGCAGCGTGTAGTACTGACCAAGGAGCGCCTGCGCGACGCGCTCGATGGTCGTGGCCAGGTGTTCGACACTGCGGCCGGCTACCGCCGCGCCGTCGACGAGCGCCTGTTCCATTTGGGCGCCAAGCGCTACGACGCGTTGATGGACACGCTGATCCAGCTTCGCCAGCCGCAGCTTTCCAGAAAGCCGGACGAGACCGCGCTTTCGAATGCCCTGACCGAGGCCCTGCCGCCGCTGGCGCCCGAATTGCTCGGCGACGTTGCCGAAGCGCTCGGACAGTTGGAGGAAGACCGTCGTCAGCTCGACGAGTATCAGGCCCTGGTCAAGGCCGTCGGCCGTTTCGAAGAGCGTTATCGCATCTACGCCGGCACACAGACCCGCCGGCAGGCACGCTTGTTGCGCCAGGCCCAGACCGAGTTTGACAACGCCAGCCGGACACGAGGCGAAGCCCAGGTCTGGTTTGACGAAGCCCAAGCGCAAGAAGCGCTGGCACGAACGACCCACGATGATGCGGAGATCGTGCTGACGCGAGGGCGCGCGCGTCTCGACACTTTGCGTTCCGACCCGACGATGCAGGACGCCAACCGCCTCGAAACCGCCGAAAGAGACAGGGCGGCACGACTGCAGGCGATGCAGAAGGCCACGGCGGCCGTCGAAGAGGCGGGCCGACGGCTGGGACTCAGCACGCAAGAAGCCGGACGCGCAATCCAGCGCGCGGACCAGGCCGAACGCGCATTGGCCCATCTGCGTCTGGAAAGTACGACGCACGCCGATGCGGCGGGCATCGCTGGCCAGCATGCTGGAAATCCCCTCGCCACATCGCAGGCTTCCGCGCTGATCGAGCTGACGCAGCATGCTTTCGACGGGGCCTGCGGCGAGCTCCGCAACCTCGTTGTCGGCCGGCGTGAGCAGATTGCCCAGTTGCGTCGCCGCCACGACGAAGTCGCGCGGGCCGAGGCCGCCTATGCGCGGCGCCGCGAAGTCCAAGATGAAAGGCGCATCGCAGCTGAAGAGGCTGCCGAAAGTCGGACCCAAGCCGATACTAAGTTCGAACAGCAAGGCCGGGCTCTGGTGGAGAGCTGGGACCGCTATTTTATCGGCCTAAAGCAATTGCTGGTCGATCCCGACGGCAGATCCGCGGCATTGACGGCCCTGGCGGAATGGACAATGACGCTCCAAGGCGACAACCCCACCCTCCGGCTTCTGCAAGCGGCATATCAAGGGGCCAGCCTTTCGCTGACTCAGCGTCGCGTAGCGCTCGACGGCCAACGGCAGGCGCTGGAGATGGAATACGACACCCTGAAAGACGAACGTGGACGCCTGGAATCCGGCGACGAAATGGCGCCGCCCCTGCCCTATACGCGCGATGCCTCTGTCCGCGATGCACGTCAGGGCGCGCCGCTCTGGCAAGTGGTCGATTTTCGCGACACGGTGGCTGCCCCGCAACGCGGCGGCCTTGAAGCCGCGCTCGAGGCCGCCGGGTTGCTGGACGCCTGGATGGCGCCTGACGGACGCCTCCAAGCCGGCGATGGCGGCACCCTACCTTACGATACGCAGGCTGTGGAACGACAACAGCACTCTCCATCGCTCGTTGACTGGCTGGAAGCAACCGTCCCGGCCGGCTGCGTCGTGCCAGCCGACATCATCGAGCGCGTGCTGTCGGGCATCGCCTGCGCGGACGACGATCCGATCGACAGCGAGGCCTGGATCGCCCCCGACGGCCGCTTCCGCCTCGGCGCATTGTCCGGTGCGTGGGGCAAGCCAGAAGCAGTCTACATCGGCCACGCGGCCCGCGCCGCAGCCCGCGTGCGGCGGTTGGCCGAGATTGCTGGCCGCCTCGCCCAACTCTCCGTTGAGTTGACGGGTGTGCGAGCCAAGATGGAGCAGCTCGCGCTGTATCGGGAACAGGCCGACGAAGAGTGGCGGCTTGCGCCCGCCGACGAGGCGTTGCGAGTCGCTCATTTGACCGCCACCGCTAGCGCCCAAGCCGCGCGTCTCGCCAGCGAAAAGCTGGCCGAAGCAGACACACGGTGTCGCGAGGCCGAACAGGCGCTCAAGGCAGTGCGCGAACAGCTTGCCGCGGATGCCGTTGACCAGCGCCTGCCCGAAATACCCGAAGCGCTGCCTGCCATCCAAGCAGCGCTCGATCATTATCGCGATGCGCACGTCCGGCTCGAACAAGTGGCCCATGAGGTCCGTCTGGCACTGCCGGAGCGGCAACGTCAGCGTGCCCGCGAGAGTGAGGCACGCAACGATGTGCGGCAGCGCGAAGAGGAACTCGCGACAGCCCGCGTTGAAGCGGAAGACGCGTCTGCTCGGCTCGACGTGCTGCGCGAAACGGTCGGCGCCAAGGTCGAGGAATTGCAGCGGCAACTGACCGATGCGCGCCGTGTGGTCGAAGCCGGTGAAGCCGCCCTGAAGCTCGCCGGCGAAGCCTGGCGCAAGGCAAGTGAGGCGCGTGCGGTTGCCGGCCAGCAGGCTGAGACGGCGAACCTCGTTCTTCAGCAGCGCGGCGAGGCCCGCGCCAAGGCGATCTCCACATTGCAGCAATTCTCGGGCACGGGCCTGCTGTCGGCCGCCCTGCCGCATCTTGAACTGCCGGACATGAGCGTTCAGTGGACGATCGACCCGGCGTTGACGCTGGCCCGCCGCGCCGAACAGGAGCTGTCGAACCTCAAGGACGACGAGGAGGCGTGGGCGCGCGTCCAGCGGCAGACAGCTGAAGAACTGACCGAGCTGCAGCGCGCGCTCGGCGCGCTCGGCCACCAGGCCCAGGCCGACCCCAGCGATTGGGGTTTCAGGGTGGATATCGTCTATCAGAACCGGCGCGAACGGCCCGACCGCCTTGCCATGCGCCTCGCCGAAGAGATCGCCCAGCGCAGCGAACTGCTCACCGCCAACGAACGGGCTGTTCTGGAGAACCATCTGCAGGCCGAAATCGCCGCAGAAATCCAGCGCCTATTGCAGGGCGCCGAACGTCAAGTCGACGCCATCAACGGCGAGTTGCACAAACGCCCTACCTCCACCGGCGTACGCTATCGCCTGTTGTGGCAGCCACTGTTGGAAGAGGAAGGAACGCCGGTGGGCCTCGACGTGGCGCGAAAGCGCCTGCTCAACACCAGCGCGGACCTTTGGTCGTCAGACGACCGGAGCGTCGTCGGTGCGATGCTGCAACAGCGCATCTCCGCCGAGCGGGAGCGCGCTGATTCCAGCGGTGGAAAAGACAGCGGCGGGACCTTGCTCGACCAGCTGGCCCGCGCCCTGGATTATCGCCACTGGCACCGCTTCCGCGTCGAACGCTGGCAGGAGGGACATTGGCGCAAGCTTTCCGGACCCGCCTCGAGCGGCGAGCGGGCGCTCGGTCTGACGGTGCCGCTGTTTGCTGCGGTTGCCAGCTTCTACAGCCAGGGCAGCCACGTCCTAGCCCCGCGGTTGATGCTGCTCGACGAAGCCTTCGCCGGCATCGATGACACAGCACGCGCGCATTGCATGGGTCTGATCCGCGAGTTCGATCTGGACTTCGTCATCACCAGCGAGCGCGAGTGGGCGTGTTATGCTGAACTGCCGGGCGTCGCCATCTGCCAGTTGCAGCGGCGCGAAGGTATCGACGCCGTGTTCGTGTCGCGATGGAGCTGGGACGGCCGGGAAAAGACGTCCGAGGCCGATCCCGATCGCCGATTTGCGCCAGCATGAACGACCAGGCCGACCCGCGACTTCAACGCCTGCTCGGCGGCGAGCACCTTGCCTTGCTGCGCAAGCGCCTGCGCCAACGCTTCGAGCGCGCTCCGCTCGGCGGCACTGTCGATCATATTCGCGTCGCTGGGCTTAGCGCGGAAGAACACGCAACACTGGCCTCGCTGCTCGGTCGCCCGCAGCGCCGCTCCAAGTCCCTACAAATCAACGTCCGCCAGGTCGATGCCGACCTGCTGCACTCCGGCATCGCCACGTCCCTGCGCGATGCGTTGGAAAAGCTCGACGGCCCCATCGTTCATCTCGCCGGGATGCGCCTCCATCTGCAAACAGTGTGGTCCGGTGTAATCGAGGGTTGCAGGCATTCCGGCTTGGCCAGCTTGCTGCTGACACCGGAGGGCATCGGCCTGCTCAAGCGGCTCGCTCGGCGGGATGCGATCTCTGCAGCGGAGCTTTGCCTGCGCGCCGAAGAGGTGCTGCGGTATCTGCCGGCGAAAGGCATCACGCGTTCGCAATTGGCCGCGGACGTTCTGGGCGATGCCCATGCGCTGGACAACGGCCGCGGGGTCGCGACACTCGTGCTGGCAGTCTGGCGCCAGACCGCCACGCCCGCTCATGACTCGGCCGCACCCGTTGCCGACGAAGATGGCAAGACGATACGGAAATCGAGCGAGGACATCGATCTGATCCCGGCCGGCGGTGCGGAGCGAGTCCGCGAGACGTGGGCCAGAGCAGGGGTTCTGGTCAATGAGCTGGCGCGCCCTGCCCTGTCCCTGAACCTGCCGACAAGCGGGACAGAAAGCGATCGTTGGCGCTTGGGAGAGCCAGCCTATGCATCGCTGCGATCGCTGCTGCGCTCGCCGCCCCGATGGGATGCAACGGGCCGTAACGTCTACGTGTGCGAAAATCCCAACCTGCTCGCCATCGCCGCTGACCGATGGGGAGCTGACTGCGCCCCGCTGGTCTGCACCGATGGTATGCCAGCGGCTGCCCAACGATGCCTTCTGGCCCAACTCGCGCAGGCGGGCGCGCGCCTCTACTATCACGGCGATTTTGACTGGCCCGGATTGCGCATCGGCAACCACATCATGCGCGAACATGGTGCCGAGCCATGGCGCTTTGGCGCCGTCGACTATATAGCCGCCGTGCGAACAGCGCCGAGCCTGGCCCACCCGCTTGGAGGAAAGGCGGTCGAAGCAGCATGGGACGGAGCGCTGACGCTGGCCATGCTTCAGCATCGCGTGGCCATCGCCGAGGAGGCCCTGGCTGCCTCGTTATTGCAGGATCTTGATGATCGATAAACCTGCCTTCTATAGCCTCATAGCCCATCGCAAAGGGCAAAAGTTTAGACTTAATCTGACAGACGGTGTCATAAAGCTGAACCGAGAGCCGAGGCCGGGCGCGGAGTGGTCAGGGTTCGCAGCGCCCGGCCTCGGCGTGAAAGATTCCGACATGACCAAGGACCAAAAGATCATCCGCGCCAAGGTGGGGCTGTTGGAGCTCGCCAAACAGCCCGGCAATGTCAGCCAAACCTGCAAGATGATGGGTTATTCGCACGACAGCTTCTACCGGTTCAAGGAACTGTAGGAGACGGGCGGGAGCTGACTCTGCAGGAGATGACGCGCAAGAAAGCTGCTGCTGCCAATCGACGCTCCGGAGGTGGAGACGATCATTCTCGAATTGTCGCTGGAGCTGCTGGCCTTAGGTCAGATCCGCATGCCATAAGGCAGGCGAGGAAACGCGGCCACTCGGTCTCGCCTCCGGGGTGCGGCAGCAGCACAATCTCGAGACGATGAAGAAGCGGCAGAAGGCGCTGGGGAGGCCAAGGTTGCCTGAAATCTCGACCCGCAGAGCTTCTCCAATTAACCCTATACCCTGACAGCGGTCAGATAGATTTCAGGAGTTTGGTGTCTACGGGCAGCGTGCGGATGCGCTTGCCCGTCGCCGCGAAGATCGCATTCGTTAGGGCTGGAAATACCGCCGCGGTTCCGGCCTCGCCCATCCCCCCAGGGGCTTCGGCACTGTTGACGAAGTGTGTCTCCACTACGGGCACTTCATCCATTCGCATCGGAAGATAGGTGTCGAAGTTGCCCTGCTCCACCCGCCCGTCCTTCAGCGTGATGGCGCCGTGCAAGGCAGCCGTCAGGCCGAAGATGGAACCGCCTTCCATTTGAGCCGCAATCGTGTCGGGATTGACCTGCAGCCCGCAATCGACCGCACAGACGAGCCGATGAACCTTGACCGTGCCGTCGGTGCCCACCTCGACCTCCGCCACGGTCGCCATGTATGTGCCGAAGGCGAATTGCACCGAAACGCCCCGACCCTGCCTCTGGGGCATTGGTGCTCCCCAACCCGCCTTCTGCGTGGCCAGCGTCAGCACGCCAAGCGCACGCGGATTGTGGCTGAGCAAGGCCTTGCGAAACTCGACAGGATCAGCCTTCGCCGCCGCTGCCAGCTCGTCGATGAAGCTTTCGACCACGAAGATATTATGGGTCGCACCAACGCCACGCCACCAGGCGGTGGGAACGGCCGGCGGCTCGACCCTCTTGAATTCAACATGAATGGCAGGAAATGCATAAGGCGGTTGATCCGCTCCCTCGACGCCGTCCGGATCGACACCATTCTGCATGCCAGCAGGAAAATAACGCGCCGTCACCGACGATCCGGAAACGCGGTGAGTCCAGGCAACCGGCTTGCCAGATGCGTCAAGCCCGGCCGACAGCCGGTCATAATAGTAAGGCCGATACATGTCGTGCTGGATGTCTTCCTCGCGGCTCCAGATAACTTTGACTGGCCCGTCCACCTGCTGCGCCACCTTAACGGCATGCTCAATGCCGTCCACCTCCAACCGACGGCCGAAGCCGCCGCCGATCAGATGATTGTGGATGGTGACGGCTTCGACAGGCAAGCCGGTGAGCTGCGCTGCGGTCGTCTGCGCCATGGTGGGCACTTGCGTACCGACCCAGACGTCGCAAGCATCCTTCTTCACATGCACGGTGCAATTCATCGGCTCCATGGTCGCGTGCGCGAGGAACGGCAACTGATAGACTGCTTCCAAGCGCCGGGTCGCACCAGCCAGCGCTTTCTCGACGTCACCTTCACTGCGCGCTACAGCACCGGGTGTATTCGAAGCCTCCTTGAGCTGGCGGATGATGTCGGCACTGTTGACGGTGGCGTTCGGCCCCTCGTCCCACTGGATCGCAGCCGCATCGAGGCCTTTCTTGGCAGCGCCCATATGGTCGGCGACAACCGCCACAGCCTGATCGGTCAGGACGACCTGATGGACACCTCTGACAGCCAGAGCCGCTTTTTCGTCGACCGATTTCGGTTTGCCGCCAAATACCGGCGAGATGGCGATTGCGGCGATCTTCATCCCGGGAATTTTAGTGTCGATCCCGAAGACAGTTGTTCCATTGACCTTCCCGGGTGTGTCGAGCCGCCTGTGAGGCTTGCCGATTATCTTGAAGTCCTTCCGATCCTTGAGGGCTACGCTTTCGGGTGCGGGTGCCGGCAGGGTGCCTGCGGCATCGACAAGCTGGCCATAGGCGAGATGGCGGGATCCAGATGTTTCGAAAACCGAGCCGCTCTCGGCGCGACAGGTCTTGGGATCGACGCCCCATTTTTGGGCCGCGGCTTCTAGCAAGAGAGTGCGGGCAACCGCGCCTGCCTGGCGCAGCGGCATCCAGAAAGCGCGGATCGAAGTCGACCCGCCGGTGCTCTGAGGCCCAAACAGAGGATTGCCGTATAGCGCGTCGCTCGCGGGCGACAGTTCGAGGCGAACCTGATCAAGGCCGACGTCAAGCTCCTCTGCGAGCAGCATGGCGTGCGCGGTGTGGATCCCCTGCCCCATCTCGGCCATGGGCATCACCATCGTGACGATGCCCTGGCGATCGATACGAATGAAGGCATTGGGCGCGAAGCCTGGTGAGGCTTGAGCCGCAGCCCTTCGAGGCGACGACGGAAGAGAAAGCGCGACTACGAGACCTCCCCCGGCAGCGAGAAAGTTGCGGCGGTTTAGACGGAGCGAACTGTCGAACATTAGCCTCTATCCTCAAGCGGTCGCACGATGGATGGCAGCACGAATGCGCTGATAGGTGCCGCAGCGGCAGACATTGCCGGACATCGCAGCGTCGATATCTGCGTCGGTGGGCTTCGGTGTGGCTGCAAGGAGAGCGGCAGCCGACATGATCTGGCCGGACTGGCAATAGCCGCATTGCGGCACGTCGAGATCGATCCAGGACTGCTGGAGCGCTTTACCCTGCGGCGTCTCGCCTATGGCCTCGATTGTTGTGATGGAACTCTCCCCGACGCTGTCGATCGGGGTCTGACAGGCGCGCACAGCCTGTCCGTCGAGATGCACCGTGCAAGCACCGCATAAACCGGCACCGCATCCGAACTTGGTACCGGTCATGCCGAGGACATCACGCAAGACCCACAGCAATGGGGTATCACCATCGGCATCGACCGTGTGAACAGTACCGTTGATCTTGATGTTGATCGTCATACGGGCCTCCTGTGGAGAGTAGGGTTTGAATTTTCAGTAAGCTGACGGGACAGCGGTGACCGCTCGATCGTGGTTGTCTTCTAATTGGTTTTGGAGCCTTGCAGCACGCTCTCGCTGCTGAATCGCACAGGCGGATGGGTGTCCGCCAATTTGGGTTGCCGTGCATGATGGCTGTGAGGCGTTGCGATGGACCTTCGACGGTGCTGAAGATGCTCGTAATGTGCAAATGCATGCGGCCAGCGGTGTCCGTCGTTGGGCAGTGCTGCCCGATGCCGGCCAGGGCAAGCCAATGGCAGCAATTCAATTCAAGTCGTTGCGAACTTGCAAGCTGCCAGCCTGCGAGGGGCCGAGCGACTTGTTGACCGCCGGGATGATCTTGTCTCCCCAGAGCTCGATCTGGCGTAGCATCGTCTTTTGATCGAAATCCCCCAACTGGGTCTGAATTGCGATCTGGTCCGGTTTCAAGACCTCCATCTCCTCCAACAGCCGATCAATCACGCGATTGACGCTGCCGATCGGCAGGTTCTCGCGCATGGTCTTGAACGACAGATCCTGCTGCGTCGGCGTTTCCTCCAGCAGATAGCCGTCCTGGCTCTGCTGGCGGCGCTGATGCAGTGCTTCAGACAACCGGCGCTGGAAGCGGGCATTGTCGAGGTAACTGTCGATCTCCGCCTCGTCGTCGCTGGCGTAGCAGCACCGCAGCAACGATATCTTGGCGTCCGTGACATTCTTGCCCTCGGAAGCCGCCACCTTCTCGATCGAATCGCGCAGAGTGCTCAAAGTCTCCATGCCGTCGTGGAATGCTGTGACAAAAAAATTGTGTCCCCCACGATAGGCCCGGGCCATCCTCTCGGACCCGCCAGCGATCCAGATCGGCGGAGTCGGCTTCTGGACGGTGCGCACCGAAATCGCCGTCGGCGGTATCTTCTCATACCGGCCGTCGTGCTCGAAGATTTTTTGGTTGAGGCCCTTCAGAAGGATGTCCAGATATTCCGAAAAGACCGCCGGCGCCTCATCGATATTCACGCCGAAACGCTCGAACTCGAACTGCTGGTATCCCAGGCCGAACCCGAGTTCGAGACGACCGCTCGCAACGATATCGGCGAAGCCGATCTCGGAAAGCAGGCGCTGGGGTTGATAGAGGGGCAGCACGCAGACGGCGGTGCCGAGGCGAATGGTGTCCGTCAAGCCGGCGCAGTGCGCCACCATCATCAAGGGCGAGGGGATCAGGCTGTAATTGTTGAAGTGGTGTTCGGCGAACCAGGTGGTGTCGAAGCCAGCCTGTTCCGAAAGGACGACCTGTTCGATTGAGTTGCGGATGACGCTGTCGGATGATTGATGATAGCCGCGCTGGGCGGCCAGGATGAAGGTCGCGAATTCCAAGGTGTTTCCTTTGTCTGCAGAGGGGCGGTTTGGCCGATAACGGTCGCTCGAAATGTGCACACAAGGCGTTGGCCGCGGTTGATCCAAGCCCTTGTCGGCGGCGTAGTCTTGCGGCAACCCGCTTGCCAGTGGGCGGCGGCAGGCGCGCCTGGAGCGGTTTGGGACTGCATCGACCGGTTCGGCGGCGATGACATCTTCGATCGCAGACAGCGTCGCGGGCGCGACGCGCTGAATGGGCCTGAAGGCTTGGACGCCCTCGGGCTTCGATGAGCCGCAGCGCGTTGCCTGGCGAATGGTCGACAATCAATGCGCGACCTCCGCAAAACATTCGTCATAGAGTTCGCTGGCGTTTCCCGCATCACCGAACGAGGTCCAGCCGCCGTCCACATAGAGGACCGAGCCGTTGATGTATGAGGCGTCGGACGAAGCAAGGAAAAACGCCGCGTGTGCGATGTCTTCCGGCCGCCCCATCCTGCCCATCGGTATGCGTCGTCCGATCGCTTTGGAGTCGATGCGGCCAGCCTTGGCCAACTGGGCAACGCCAGGCGTGCGGATGTAGCCAGGAGCGACGGTTACTGTCCGAATGCCGACCGGCCCGAGTTCGGCCGCCATGCATCGGGTCAGCATGTCCATCCCGGCCTTCGAGGCGCCGTAAGCATGGCGCGGCGCGACAGGGAGAAAGCTGTTGATCGATCCGAGGTTGAGGATCACGCCGCCAGGGCCCATCGCCTTGATCGCCTCGCGCGCGCAGGTGAAGGCGCCGGTAAGGTTTACACCAAGGACGTGTTCAATATCTGCCGGGATTTGTTCGATACCCGCCGCAAAAGTGTCGGCGACGGCAGCACCGTTTACAAGGACATCGACGCGCCCGAAGCGTGCCCGCAGCTCCTCGAACAGCGCCACCACTTCGCTTTCGACGGCCACATCCACGGATTTCGCCAGGTTCTTGCTGTCGAGCGATGCAGCGAGCACCGTCGCCGCATCGCGATCTCTATCGGCAATCACGACGGTGTCACCGTTCGAGGCAAAGCGGCGAACGACGGCCGCGCCTATGCCGTTGGCGCCCCCGGTGACGAGCACGATTCGCGCGTCGGTGCGTTCGGCCGGACAGGAGAGTTCGGCTGGAGGCGTCCCATCCACCGGTGCATGCGCATCCCCTGGCTGGTTGAATGACATCCAACCGCCGTCGACCGGCAGCACCGATCCCGTGATGTAGCGCGCCTCACTGCTGATCAGAAAACGCACGGCGAGGGCGATCTCGACCGGGCGCGCCAAGCGTCCCATCGGCACGCGGCGACGCACCGCCGCGAGGTCGATCTTGCCCGCGCGTTCCAGTTCCGCGACCATCGGCGTGCGCACGTAGCCCGGCGCGACAGCCGTCACGCGGATGCCGCGAGAAGCCCATTCGCATGCAAGCGACTTCGTCAACGAGATCAGGCCCGCTTTCGAGGCTGCGTAGGCGTTGCGCTTGGGGTTGCCGACCACGCCCGCCATGGAAGCAAAGTTGACGATGACACCGCCCGGCCTCATGCGCCTTGCCGCTTCGCGAGCCATGACGAACGGCCCTATCAAGTTTACTGCCAGGTCGCGCCGGAAGGCATCGACACCGGTGTCGACAGTCGCAGCCATGGCGGGTCCAACCGCGGCGTTGTTGATGAGAACGCCGATCTGCCCGAACTGTGCTTCGATCCGGCCGTAAAGGGCGAGGACATCCCCCTCTCGCGAGACATCGCATTCGAGGCCGAGATGCGGGCAGCCGAGGCTACGGGCAAGTTCAACCACGCCGCTGCCCGGAAGGTCCACCGCAACAACAGTGTCTCCCTCGCGCGCAAGAAGATCGACCAAGGCACGGCCGATGCCGCCGGCGGCGCCTGTAATGATGACGATGCGTCCTGCCTGCTTCATGCGAACTTCTCCGCGACAGCCCTCAGTGATCTCAGCCCATCAACGTAGGTGGTACAACCGGCCGGGTCACGTCCCGATGACGGCCAGTTGCGGCCCAGATAGACGTCGTGCTTTCCGGCAGCGGTATTTTCACGGGGCGGGCTTTCGCCGGGATGGCTATGGCATTGCAAGGTTGTCCCCACTGCCGATGCGGATCTCCGGTTCGAAATCTCAGACGGCAACATGGACGCCACGCTTTCCGAGCGCATAGACCGGATCGTGCGGATACGGTGCTCCAATCGGCCGCCGCGGGCCGAACCGTTCTGCCTCGGCAACCGCTGGTGGGGTCTGCTCCTCGCACCAATCGTAGACGACCGTCCGTTCGGCAATCCGCCACTGACCTTCCCTCTTCTGAAACAGATCGCAGTAACGGCCGCACAGCAGCGTCTGGCGTATTTCTCCGTCGTTGTCCGGTCCCCGTTGCAGGGCAGTGAAATAGCTCTCGACCGTGGCCTCTGCCCGACTGATGAATTTGATCAGGATGTTCGTGATCTGATGGATGTTGCGCGGTCCGGTCTCGAACACCGCGAGCGCAAACCGAATGAAGCCGTCGGCCGAGCCGCAATAGGCCCCGTGATTGTCTTGCGCATCGGGCCAGTACGAACTGCGCAGCGCCGCCTCATCGGCGCGGTCTATCCCGCGGCAGTACCGGTAGAGGCAGTCGCGGATTGCCTCACGGTCGGTGAGTTCGATTATTTTTTCCTGGTCCATCGGCTCTGTCGCAAATCCTGAGATTGGAAGAGGCGTTTCGCCACCCTGCTGGCGTTTGGGCAGTGGAGCACCTCGATGTCGCAGATATGCCCCTTGCGCGGTTGCACGCGGACAGCGGTGGGACAGGCCGCGCCAGCCTTTTCCAGTGTGCGGTCCCATCGCTCCACGCATCTAAACTTGCCGGGCTGTCGGTTGGACGGCGTCCAGTTCGACCTGCGCAGCCGGAGCGTGGTCGACTTCCAGCGCACGTTCTGGGCAGGACCTCGCGGCTCGTGACGCAAGCAGTTGCTCCGCCTCCGCAACCTCGATGTCACCGGGCAGGATGGAGCCTTCATCGTCAAGCTTAAAGATGCCGGGCGCTTGCGCCCAGCAGCGCGCGTGACCCTGGCATTTGGCAGTATGGACGATGATGCGCATGGTGCTGTCTCCATTGTCTGCGCCGCGTCTCGGGGCGGCTTTGCTCAGGACCAGTCCAGGATCAGATTTTCGATTCCGAACAAATGGCCGCCATGGGCGATGGGCGCCGTACTTTCCTTGATCCGAAAGGCCGGGATGCGCGACAGCCACTCCTCCAGACCAATGACAATCTCCCGCCGGGCAAGGTGTGAGCCGAGGCAGCGGTGGGGACCGTAGCCGAACGCGGCGTGACGATTTTCCTGTCTCGCCAGATCGATCGTGTTGGGGCGTTCGAATTCCGTCGGGTCACGATTGGCGATCATCGTGGCACAGGAAACATAATCCCCCTTGCGGATGGGCGCGCCCTCGAAGTCGATATCTTTCTTCGCCACGCGGATGATCTGCACCGTTGGATAGGCGCGCAGCAATTCTTCGGCCGCGGGCGCGATCCGGTCCGGTTCGCTGCGCAGCCATTCCTGCTCTTTGAGGTTGCGCGCCAGATAGGCGAGGTCAAAGCCTAAGGCTGCTGCAACTGTGTCAGCCCCCGCGACGAACAGAAGCACGCCCACGCCACGGACTTGCTCATGGGTCAGCGGTCGGCCCTCGACCTTGGCCTGAACGACAAAGGTCATGAAATCGTCGGCCGGTTCCTTACGGCGAACGGCTGCAAGTTCGTCGATGAACGCCACAATTGTGCGGGCTGCCACCTGTCTTTTCTCATCGTCGCCGTGCAGCAGATCTTTGCCCCAGGCCACGAATGTATCGAGTCGGTGATCGGGTAGCCCAAGAAAGCTAAGAAAGATGCTGACCGTGAAAGGAACGGCAAAATCCTTCATGACGTCGCAGCTTCTGCCGGATGCGACGATCCTCTTGATCAGCGCGATCGCTCGTTCGCGAACAGCCGGTTCCAGCACCAGCACCCGCTTGGGCGAAAGCAGCGGACTAAGTAGTGAGCGGAACACGCCATGGGCCGGCGGATCGAGTTCAAGTGGGATCATCGGCCAGTTTTCGCCCAGCGCGGAGGCGAAGATGCTGCGATGGCTGGAAAAGGTTTCGGCATCCTGCAGCACGCGGCGCTGATCTTTGGCGCGAGTGATGACCCAGGTGCCCTGGCCATCGCGCGTATTGTAGGGAGAATAAAAGATCGGCGGGCCTTCATGAACGCAAGCGACCGCTGCGTGCGGATCCCCATTGGGCGTCGGCAGCATGCCAGGCGACGTGAACAGACTGAAGTCCCTCACCATTTCGGGCGGGACATGATCTGGAACTGGGTTGGGGGCCATTTTGACTTCTCCTGAAACGTCAGCCGTTCATCCGCTCGGTCGGGATCGCACGGCTGGTCATAAGGTCGATTAGCAGCATGTTGCACGTCCCGGCTCAGTGCCTCGAGATTTCCGTTTCGCGATGCAGCGCCTGCGCGCGAGCGCGGATGAGATTGGTCGCGAATTCATGCTGGAAGGGTGTCCACGTCGTCCTTGGTCCATAAAGCACCTCAGCCGCCTACTCGCGTTTAGCTGACAGACTGGTCAAACCCCGCTGAGCTGCGAAGCCCTGCTGATGTCCACTCTGACAAGATCATCGGAGCAAGTTGCGTGCCGATTAGCGTACCGTTTGCGTTGCACCGCTTGCACCGCGCGAGGGCTTGGCGACCCTTGGTCGCCTTGCTACATTCTTGTCCGACTTCAGACACAAGAACATGTGCGGTCAGACACGCACGGCAGTGCAAATGAAGATATCTCGATCACCGCGACGCGAGCCCCCGCGTCCCGGCCCTTGGGCACTCGCTGAAGAGCTGGAGGGCGGCAAAGACCACTTCGATGCGGGTAGGGAATAGCAACAGCGCGCGATCTTAGATGCTGGCCGGTGTCTTTGCAGACGCCGCGCATGCAGGAACACAATAGAGAAATAGACTCGCGCGGTCGCTGCAGTCCCCGCCGGTGTACGGTAAGGCATCGGTCCGGCTGTCCGGAAACGGTTGGTCTTTCCCGAACCTGCGCAGAAGTGCTGATTATCCAACGATACTGCAGTCTTGCCCGATCCGGGTGACCAGTCGATCGTCCGCGCCTTCGATCTCGGCTACGCACGGCGCTCCTGCGCAAGCCCAAAAAGGTCTTTGCAAAACTCGTCAGATTCACTGCCTTCGAGGGGTTGGCATGGCGCTTGCTCTTCGTCGTTAGAGCCCATCAAGGCACCAAGAAGGCAACAACGAACCATGGCTGAGACGCGAAGCTCCATACAAGCGCCCAAGGAGATAGTACCGATTCCCGGCCCACATCGGGACGCCGTCCCCTCCAGACATCGATGGTCGGTGGCTGCTTTGCACATGAGTGCTTCGAGGCCGAGAGGCCAAGGCATGGCGCTCGCCCAATTCCGGTTTGCCGGCCCTGCTCGGCGTGTGAGCGCCGGCGAGACGAATAGCCAACACGTAGCCGATAGACCGAATGGTCGGCGAGCCAGCCCCAGCCCGGTGTCGCGTCAACCAACCGAGAAACAATGCCCCACCCTTCATTTAGAGGAGAAACATGGATGACCGTTAAAAAGCAGGTTCCCTTCGTCACCTTTCGCACGCGGGTTCGCGACGAGTCGATCGAGGGGCCAAATCCATACCGCTGGGAAGACAAGACATCCGACGACTATTTCAGCGGCAAGCGCGTCATCCTGTTCTCGCTTCCTGGCGCCTTCACCCCGACCTGCTCGACCTACCAACTGCCCAATTTCGAAGACCTCTATGACGAGTTTCAGAAGGAGGGGATTAACGCCGTCTACTGCGTCTCCGTCAACGACGCCTTCGTCATGAATGCGTGGGCGAAGTCCTTGGGACTGGAGAAGGTCGAGCTTATCCCGGACGGCAAAGGCGAGTTCACGCGCAAGATGGGTATGCTGGTCGCCAAGGACAATCTGGGCTTCGGCATGCGCTCCTGGCGCTACGCGGCCCTGATCGAGAATGGCGTGGTGGAGAAGTGGTTCGAGGAGGAAGGCTTCTCGGACAACTGCGAGACCGACCCCTATGGCGTCTCGTCCCCGCAGAACGTTCTTGAAACGCTGAAGGCCGCCGCATGAACCTTGTGCATGTCGCCCAAAGTGCGCAGCGGGGACATGCAAAGACACAAGACTCTAAAGCGCCTCGCCTGAGGCCCTCCAGCCGCGATGCGCTTTAGAGGGGTCGACGTTTCAATGCCCCAAGGGTTCCCTCGAGAGGATTCGAGCTAACCATGCAACCCACAGCAAGCCTGCTTCAGCGCCAGCAGCAATCCATGGTGGCATCGCCTCAACTCATTGAGTCGATACGCTTGCTGCAACTGGCGCATGCCGAACTGCATCAGTACGTGGAGCGGGAACTCGAGAAGAACCCGCTGTTGGAAACAGCGGCGGACGACGAGGGGCCTGTCGGCGACGCTTCCTCGAATTCGGAGACGGATCCGCAGGTCGGCGCAGGCGGCAACAACGTCGACGGTCCGACCAGGGCCGGTTCCCCGGATCGGGTCGGGCAACGGAAATCACAGCGCAACACGACGAACGATGCGGCGGGTAGTCGCCCTGCCCCCGAGGAATTTGTCGCCCTCACCGAAACATTGCATGACCATGTCGCTCGTCAGATCGCCCTCACCGCGTTTACACCGCAGGAGCGGCTGATTGCTGGCCTGCTTGCAGCTGATCTGGAAGACACTGGCTACCTCCGGGTAGACCTCTCGGATCTGGCCGGCAGCCTAAACATCCGGGAGGCTGATGTGGAACGGGTTCTCGGAACCTTGCAACAGTTTGATCCACCCGGGATTTTTGCGAGAACTCTCAGCGAATGCCTGGAAATACAGCTGCGCCAGCGAGATCGGTTCGACCCCGCGATGGCAGCTTTGGTTGCCAATCTTGACAAGCTTGCGCGACGTGATTTTCAGACCTTGAAGCAGCGTTGCGGCGTCGATGAGGACGACCTGCTCGAGATGTTGCATGAAATCCGTGCGCTCGACCCCAAGCCTGGAAACCGATTCCAATCCGGAGAGCCCCAATCCATCATACCCGACGTCTGGGTCATGCCCTCGCCCGGAGGTGGATGGCATATAGAACTTGATCCAGATACGCTGCCCAAAGTGTTGATTAATCAGACCTATTTCGCCGAAGTCTCCCGCCTGACCGCCAAAGGTTCGAAAGATCAAGCATTTCTCAACGAGTGCCTCGAAAGCGCGAACTGGCTAATCAGAAGCCTCGATCAGCGCGCCAAGACGATCCTGAAGGTTGCGGCTGAAATCGTCCGCCAGCAGGATGGCTTCTTGGAACATGGCGTCGATCACCTGCGGCCTCTCACTCTGAAGACTGTCGCTGACGCGATCAAACTGCATGAGTCGACGGTAAGCCGAGTGACGTCGAACAAATACATGCTTACGCCGCGCGGCGTGTTCGAACTGAAGTATTTTTTTACTGTCCCGATCGCCTCCTCGCAAGGCGGCGACGCGCACTCCGCCGAGGCGGTTCGTCACCGGATCAAGGCGATCATCGCGCTGGAATCGCCCAAAGACGTGCTTTCTGACGAGGACATCGTTCTCCGGCTCAAGGAAACCGGTGTCGACGTCGCGCGACGCACCGTCACAAAATATCGCGAAGCGATGAACATCCCCTCCTCCGTGCAGCGGCGGCGGGAAAAGCGCTTATCGCTTAACGGGCGATAAGCCTTGCCGCCTCGTACCCATGACGGGAGCGCTCCCTAAACGGAAATCGATCCCGGGCCTTATCCGCGGCTTTCGCCTTCCTCAGCGCCGAAACAATCTTCGAAATCATTGCATTGTCCGCAACTGGGCGCGGTGCACAGCGAAAAGCCTTCGGCCTCGCAGAGCTTGCGGTAAAAGTACTTTTTCCATTTCATGTTTTGGGTGTTTCCGGCCGCCAGCCGCGGAAAATGCGTGGCAAGCAAGCGGCTGAGCTCGGCACGATTGAAAAGGCCAAGGTCTTGCCAGAGATGGTCGTTGCGCATGGCACGCCGTGCGATGATCTTGGCGAAACGGGCGCCCGCCGGGTCTCCTGGCCGGGCATGCGCGAGCAAGAGATCGCGCAGAAGTTCTTCCTCCAGGCTCGGCTCGGGGTCGCTCGCCTCTTCCAAGGCGAAAGCGTTGATAGCAATTGCGGGGAAATCGCTGGCCAGGACATCCTGCAACTCGGCGCGCGAAAGGCCGGTTGCCTCGGTCGCCGTCGTGCCGCCGGCCTCAACCTCCTTGAGCGCACGCGCGAAGACGCAGGCAAGCACATGCTGGTCGAACCCCGTGCCTATCTCAGCCCACGGCCATTGGCCAGTGCCGAGGCAACCGTGGTGATGGGCAAACATGGTGCCGTTCTCCCAGTCTGTTGCGTCAAATTATGGGGCGACCTGGTCGGCCGCGACATGCGTCTGGCAGTTCTTCGGGCAGACGCGGGCGCAGGCGCCGCATCCGATGCAGCGGCCGGCATGGTCGACCACCATGATCATGCTATTGAGCTCGCCATCGAAGTCATCGTCCTCGCCGTCGCAGGCACCGAGGATTTCACCGGCGTCATCGACGCCGTAAAGGTGCATGACCTCGCGCGAGCAGACTTTGAAACAGCGGCCGCACCCGATGCAGGTCGTGCCGTCGATAGCGGTCAGATATTGCGGCATCCATCCGGAACCGTCGCGGGTGACGAAAGCGTTCATGGTGAATTCTCCGGCCCAGCGAGTTCTCTTGCAGCTACCAAGCGCCCTTCGTGCCAGCGCGGCCGAGTAATAGGATGAGCGCTGCGTTCCCGCCATATCAACAGCGATGAAGGCCAGGGACGTTTTATGTCGGAATCCCGAACTGGTCTCAATCGGGCTCTGATCCGGTTCAGATATTGCATCTTCTGCGGGCCATCAATCACGCGATCCAGCCGGCCGGTGCGCAGGTTGTCATGCCCAGACTGGATGACAGGTCCTGCTGCTTCGGGGTTTTGCGCAGCAGATTGCCGTGCTGGCTCTGTCGCGGCGCTGATGCAGCGCTTCAGGCTGCTAGCGCTGGACGCAGGCATCGTCGAGATAGCTGCTGATTTCCGCCTCGTCGTCGCCGGACGGCAGCTGCATGATGCCGCCGCAGGCGGTGTCATGCAGCTGCTGGAGGCGGGCAGTTTCCCGGCCTTTCCTTGCCGACCACGTATATCATTCGAGGATGCCTTTGTTGCGACCGTCCTCTGGCAGCTCGATCAAAGGGTGTGCGCCACTTTGCATCGATCGCGTCCTCTCGCCGGCTGCCGTGCACGGCCAGAACGCCGGACCGACTGACGGACGGAGCACCCTCCGCCAACAGCCGCAGCACGTTGCTGACAATGGGCTGCTTCAGTGAAGCGTTCGGGTCGTAGCTGGTCGAATCGCGAGCCACCAGGGGGCCCTCCTCGCCAAGCGCATAGATGATCTCGGTGACAGAGCCGCCGATCGAGGTGATCCGCAGCGGATCGGAAAAGACAGCTGCGCCCTGACTGCGCTCAGCAGGCAACGCGGCGGCCAGCAGGAGGCCGAGCATCAGCGCGAGCAGGGAGCGTATAGGGAAAGCAACGCACATGGTCATTATCTCACGCGGCTGATGGGGTTGGGATACGTGGCAGGTTCTCGGCCAGGAACCGCCAGTCACCGCGTTCGCGGTCGCCTTCATAGCGCTGCCCGAAGAACTGGATGATCATTCTGCCGTCGGCGCCATAGGCTTCGAGTGACGTGATGTGACCGTCCCTGGTCGGCTTGCGCACGGCCCAGACTTCGCGGATGTGATGGGTTCTCAGATGCAGGTGGAAGGTCGCGTCGAGCACATTGATGCACGGGCCGATCGGCTTCACCGACTTGACCGGACCGGAATGGATCTGAATGCAACCACGATTTCCGACGAAGCACATGATCGGCATCTCGTCTTCGGCCGCGCACTGGAACATGGCGCCAATGGCAGCATTGTCCAGCAGCCAGGCGTATTCCTGGCCGACCATCCGCATCGCCTGGCAGCGGCTGAGCTTCAGCGTCTTCAGCATATCGAAGAACTGATGCACGTCGGTCAGCCGACTCCAGTGGTCGCGTAGATCCTCGACCGTGGCGGCTTGGTCCGGAATCTCAGCATCGTCAGCTTCGCTCGCCTTAGCCGACACGATCGGCTCCTGGTTCGAGGATTCGAGCTGCGCCACCAGCTTCTGATAGGCATAGAGGTTGGAGGCCGGCCTGACATGCACCTTGTGCACCGCCTTGCCGTCGGCATCGAAGAATTGCAGGCTGCGGTGGATGTCGCCGCCATCGCGCTTTTCGACGGCAAAACCATGCTCCCACACCTTCGGGAAGATGCGCAGGTTGATCTCATCGCCAAGCACCATGGCATGGTGGTTGCCGGTTACCACCTTGTCGTAAATGCCGATCTTCTCGTGCACGGCGCTTTCATTGCGGGTCAGCGCCATCACCTCGCCAACCGCTTCGAGGCCGATCAACAGATCGTTGACGCGCGGCTCGATGCGAACCGCGTCGAAACCACAATCGGCGCCAACCAGTTCCGCTTCCGAAATCCCCAATTGGGCGGCGAGATCGCGCTCGCGGATTTTCGGACAGTCTTTGCGTGCACGCCGGATTTGCTCGGGCGAGGGCTTCTCGCGCTGCTCCATGTCCTATCCCCTGCTTCCACATACGTTTTGATCATCGATGCTATGCCGGCTGATCTGCAGCCGACGGGGCGCGCCTTGATGCTCGATCCGGTCTCGTGCTCGCCGAGAACAGAGTGTTGCTGGAGAGCCGTCCGGCACCCCTCGAAACGCGCGCGCGTACCAACTGAACTGCGGACGATGGCCGACAGGCACATGCCGGTCCCATCTCACTTCAGTCGACGGCCACTAGCCGGTGGTGAGCGATTGTGGATGCCGACGCCAATTGGCCGATCAGGGGTTCGGTGAAGGCGGAGCTGGTTCGGACCTGACATGTTGCATTCCTTCCTGCCATCGATCACGAGGCTACCCACGAGATGAATATCCGTCGGCCAGTCTTGGGCCTCGCCGAAAGGGCAGGTTCAAAAGTCGTGCCAATTGCGCAGAAGCACGCGCAGGACGGATCTTCGGCATGCTCGTCAATGACTTACGTGCAAGCGCAGCCGGATCTGAAGCCGAACATCGCTGTGTGCCTTACTCGACACACCTGACAGGGACCTGTCGGTTACCCGACGTCGTCCCAACGATGGCGCGCGAGATTCACGGCAGAGTCAGGGATATCGCACGGTTTGAAGCGGTTTTTTCCTTTGGCACGGTCCATGCATGATGATCCGCAGTACGTCACGGACTGAGGAGAAATCGAACCATGATTACGCTCACCGACAACGCCGTTGCCGCCGTCAAGGCCGCACTTTCCCGCATCAGCGAGCCGGTTGAAGGCTTTCGCATCATGGTCCAGGCCGGCGGTTGCGCCGGCTTCCAATACCTGCTGGGCCTGGAGAGCGTCGAGCGCGAAGGCGATGCCATTATCACGGTGGATGGGGTCAAGGTGTTCGTGGACGTAGGCTCCCAACCCCACGTCGCCGGTATGACCGTCGACTTCGTTACGGAGCTCGAATCCTCCGGTTTTGTCTTCGATAATCCCAACGCGCGGGACAAGTGTGGCTGCGGCAAGTCCTTCGGCTGATCGCCCCAGAGAAGGAAAAGAGCCATGTTGGACTATAGCGACAAGGTCAAGGGATGCTTCTTTGCCTTGAGGAATGCCGGCATTCTGGAAACAGCCAATCCACTCTGTAAGGTCAAAGCCATTTACAAACTGACGGGCGCCGGCAGCGGCGGCCGGTTCGCCGTCAGCATCAACCACGTGCGCCAGAAGCTCAATGCGACGTGGCTCGCGCTTCGCGTCATTCCGATCGACTGTGGATCGTGCGCATGAGGACTGTCTATCTCGACAACAACGCAACGACGCGGGTCGACCCTGATGTCGTTCGAACGATGCTGCCGTTCTTTTCGGATCAATTTGGCAACCCTTCGTCGATGCACAGTCTTGGCGCCTCGGTCGGTGCATCGGTTGGAAAGGCGCGTCGGCAGGTACAAGCGCTGATCGGCGCGGAGTTCGACGATGAGGTCATCTTCACCTCTGGCGGGACGGAAAGCGACAATGCCGCGATTCTTTCGGCGCTCGAGGTGATGCCCAATCGAGCAGAGATCGTGACTTCTGCCGTCGAGCATCCGGCCGTGCTGACGCTGTGTGCACACCTTGAGAGGACGCGCGGCGTCAAGGTGCACACAATCCCCGTGGATCGCCGTGGCCGGCTCGACCTGGACGCCTACAGGGTCGCCCTCACGCCAAAAGTCGCAATCGTCTCGATCATGTGGGCGAACAATGAGACTGGGACGATCTTTCCAGTGGCCGAGCTTGCCGACTTGGCCAAGGAAGTCGGCGCCCTTTTCCATACCGATGCCGTGCAGACGGTGGGCAGGCTCCCGATAGAGCTGAAGTCGACGGCAATCGACATGCTGTCGCTCTCCGGCCATAAGCTGTATGGGCCGAAAGGGATCGGCGCGCTTTATGTAAGGCGCGGCGTGGCCTTCTGCTCATTGATAAAGGGGGGGCACCAAGAGCGCGACCGGCGCGCGGGCACCGAGAACACGCCGGGCATCGTCGGGCTCGGGATGGCGGCCGAACTTGCCTTGAAATTCATGGAGGACGAGGCCACGCGGGTAAGGTCGCTCCGCGACCGCCTCGAGGACGGGATCCTCCAGCATATCCCAAACAGCTTCGTCGCTGGCGATCCGCTGGAGCGGTTGCCGAACACCGCTAACATTGCCTTCCAAGATATCGAAGGCGATGCAATCCCACTTCTTCTCGGACGCGTCGGCATCGCCTGTTCCTCAGGCTCTGCCTGCACCTCTGGATCGCTGGAGCCGAGCCATGTCTTGCGGGCGATGAAAATGCCATACGCAACAGTCCGCTTCTCCTTCGGGCGCCAGAATGGCGAAGCGGACGTCGATCGGGTGCTCGAGGTCGTGCCCGCAATCGTGGAGAGGCTGCGTGGGCCCGGCAGGCGAAGCGCTGAAGACCGTCAACCCGGTCCATGCCTGGGCAGCACGAGAACCGGCAGCTCATGAACCGTCGGATCTTTCTCAACGATACTACATTGCGCGATGGCGAGCAGGCACCCGGCGTCGCCTTCACGACAGGCGGAAAAGCTGGAGCTTACCGATTCTCTCGCCGCAGCCGGCGTCCCAGAAATCGAGATCGGCACGCCCGTCATGGGCGCCGACGAGATCAAAGCAATTCGCGCCGCGGTTGCGCGGAGTCTCTCGGTTCGGCTAACGGCATGGTGCCGGATAACGTCGCAGGATCTCGATGCAGCGATCGAGAGCGGCGTCTCCGCCATCAATCTGTCGCTGCCTGCATCGGACATCCAACTCGCCACAAAGCTAGGTCTCGATCATGCAGGAGCGCTTCAGGTCATCGAGTATATGGTCGGACGCGCAGCCGCCGGCGGTTTCTTCGTCGCCGTGGGCTGTGAGGATGCCTCGCGGGCCGATCGGGATCATCTCGCTCGCGTTGTCGAAACAGCCGCGCGCGCCGGCGCCAACCGCGTCAGGCTGGCCGACACAGTCGGCGTTCTCGATCCGTTTTCGACCTTCGAACTGTCGCCCAGGTCGCGGCGCAGTCTCCTATCGATATAGAATTTCATGGGTACAACGATCTCGGCCTCGCTGCCGCCAACGAGCTGGCCGCGATCCGCGCCGGCGCGCGCCATGCCTCCGTCACCGTTCTCGGGCTCGGCGAGCGCGTCGGCAATGTCGCGCGGGAAGAGGTGGCTACCGCGATGGCGGTCCTCGGCGACCCAGACACGGGCCTAGAGCTGACCGCATTGCCCGCCTTGGCGGCCCTGGCGGCCCAGGTGGCGCAGGTCGCCCGGCGGACGACAGCAGCCATCAAGCCGGTTGTCGGCGCCGATGTTTTCACTCACGAATCCGGCATTCACGTCGCCGGGATGCTGAAGGACCCGCGTACCTATCAGGGATTGGATCCGGCTCTCGTGGGCCGCTGGCGGCGTATCGTCATCGGTAAGCATTCCGGCGCCACCGCGATTGCTCATGTGCTGGGCGAAAGCGGCCGCGATCTCGACCCGGATCTGCGATGGTTGCCCGTGTCCGCCGCAAGGCAGCCGAGATCAAATCGACCGTCACCGCAGCTCAACTGGTCGAGCTCTACGATAGACTGTGCAGCGAGGCGGCTGGCCGAAGCCTTGCATTCCACTGAGGCGGACGATGTCGTTTTTCCTCGCCATCCGTTCCGCCAGGATAGCAGCCGCGGCTTGCGGCGCAAAAAGCCGCTCCGCCATCGCACCACAATTTCCGACCTTGGAGAATGCAATGAGTTGTTCCGCTGACGGCCGTCCCTTCGATCTCACGGATATCCTCGCGCGGCTAAAAGGCCTGTCGGCTGCGGAGGAGTTCTTCGCCATCCTTGGCGTTTCCTATGACCCCAAGGTGCTCAATGTCTCGCGGCTCCATATCATGAGGCGGATGGGCCAATACCTTGCGAGCGAAGATTTCTCCGAACTGCCCGACTCGGTGATCGCTGCGCGGGTCCGCGGCACGCTGGAGCGCGCCTACCAGGACTTCGCGATTTCCTCGCCACTCACGCACAGGGTGTTCAAGGTGCTCAAAGACCACGATCCGGACAAACCTGCCACGCCGGGCCGCACCTTCGTCCCGTTCGAGTCCATGCTGAAACGGTTCGGGAAGGAATGAGCGCGACACGGATGCGACGCAACAATGTCGCCAAGTCGACAAAAGGGGGTCATCACGACGAAGCCTTCAGAAGCAACCAACCGAATTTCCGGCAAGAGCGGCGCGCAAATGATTGGCATGGATGATGCGCGAAGGAGACGACCGCAAAGCCCGCATCCGGACAGGAGCCTAGAGAAACCGCCAATGCACATCGTAATCTGCATCAAGCAGGTGCCGGACTCGGCACAGATACGCGTCCATCCGGTGACGAATACGATCATGCGTCAGGGTGTGCCGACCATCATCAACCCATACGACCTGTTCGCCCTCGAAGAAGCGCTCAGGCTGCGCGACGCTTATGGCGGCGAGGTCACAGTGCTCAGTATGGGTCCGCCAATGGCAGAGAACGCGCTGCGCAAGGCGCTCAGTTATGGGGCCGACCGCGCGGTGCTCTTGACCGACCGCTATTTTGCCGGCTCCGACACGTTGGCGACCTCCTTCGCTCTTTCCCAAGCAATCGCGAAGGTTGGCGAGACGTTCGGCACGCCAGACATCGTCTTCACCGGCAAGCAGACGATCGATGGTGACACCGCCCAGGTCGGACCCGGCATCGCCAAGCGCCTCGGTCTCCTGCAACTCACCTATGTCGCGAAGATCGCCTCCATTGATCTCGCTGCGCGCGAGATCAATGTCGAGCGCCGCTGCGAAGGCGGCATGCAGTTGCTTAAGAGCAGACTTCCTTGCCTTGTCACCATGCTGGAAGGCACCAACGAGATCCGCCGGGGTTCGCTTCAGGAAGCCCTGTGCGCAGCGCGCAGCCAAGTGGTGAAGTGGAGTGCGGCCGACGCCGGCATTGAGGACCTCACCAGATGCGGCCTACGCGGCTCGCCGACGGTCGTCAAGCGTGTTTTCGCCCCTACCCCACGGGCGGAAAAGGCGGAGCGTATCGAAACCGCGGAGAAGACGCCGCGCGATCTTGCTGACGAACTCGTCGCCGCACTCTTCACCCGGCAGCCGGAATTGGCACACGAACTCGCCTTCAACAACGACGCGTGAGGGCAAGGAGCAGACGATGTCGACCCCGAACCGAGAAACCCCTCGCCCTGCCGCCGGCCGTGCCGGCATAAAGAAGGAACTGCCTGACCGTTTCAAGGACTACCGGCATGTCTGGGTTTTCATTGAGCTCGAACGCGGCCAGGTCCATCCCGTATCCGTCGAACTGCTCGGCGAAGGCCGCAAGCTGGCAGACAAGCTTGGCGTCCAGCTTGCGGGCGTCGTGCTCGGACCGCCTGAAGAAGCCACCCGCAACGCCGTTGCCGAGGCCTTCGCTTATGGAGCCGACATGGTCTACCTCGTCGAGGCACCGTTGCTGGCCGACTATCGGAACGAGCCTTTCGCCAAGGCGATGACGGATCTGGTCGATACCCACAAACCGGAGATCCTTCTTCTGGGCGCGACCACGCTCGGCAGGGATCTTGCCGGCTCCGTGGCGACGACTTTACATACGGGGCTCACGGCCGACTGCACCGAACTGGACGTGGATACAGACGGATCGCTCGCCGCGACCCGTCCGACTTTCGGCGGTTCCTTGCTATGCACGATCTATACGCTCAATTGCCGGCCGCAGATGGCGACAGTGCGTCCTAGGGTCATGCCCATGCCGCAGCGCGCCGACAGGCCGGTAGGTCGTGTCATCGAGCACAAGCTGTGGTTAGCCGAGGATGAGATCGTCACCAAGGTCCTCGGGTTCCTGCCGGATAGCCAGTCGGCAAAGGCAAATCTCGCTTATGCCGATGTCGTGGTTGCGGGAGGCCTCGGTCTCGGCGGCGCGGAGAATCTGCAGCTTGTGAAGAACCTCGCGCGAGCGATCGGCGCCGAACATGGCTGTTCGCGCCCGCTGGTCCAGAAGGGCTGGATGCCGGCTGATCGGCAGATCGGCCAAACCGGCAAGACCATCCGGCCGAAGCTTTACATCGCGGCCGGGATTTCCGGCGCGATCCAGCATCGCGTTGGCGTCGAGGGCGCCGATCTCATTGTCGCCATCAACACCGATCCGAACGCGCCGATTTTCGATTTTGCCCACCTCGGAATCGTCACTGATGCGATCCGCTTCCTGCCCGCACTGACGGAAGCCTTCACCCGGCGGCTGTCGCCGCATAGTCGCGACAAGCTAGCGAGTTAAGGAAGATGGACATGATCGAGGAAGAATTCGACGCCATTGTCATCGGGGCCGGCATGTCCGGTAACGCGGCTGCTTACACCATGGCAAGCCAGGGCCTGAAGGTGCTGCAGTTGGAGCGCGGTGAATATCCGGGTTCTAAGAATGTCCAGGGTGCCATCATGTACGCGAACATGCTGGAGAAGATCATCCCGGACTTCCGGGACGATGCGCCTCTCGAGCGGCATCTGGTCGAACAGCGGCTTTGGGTGATGGACGACACCTCCCACACCGGGATTCACCACCGGTCGGACCACTTCAATGAGGCGAAGCCCAACCGCTATACGATCATCCGCGCACAGTTCGATAAATGGTTTTCGCGCAAGGTGCGCGAGGCTGGCGCGACGGTTCTTTGTGAGACGACCGTGACGGAGCTCGTCCGAGATGGCAGGGACAGGGTGATTGGCGTCCGCACAGATCGGACCGGCGGAATAATCGGCGCGGACGTGGTCGTTCTCGCAGAAGGTGTGTGCGGGCTGCTTGGCACCCGGGCCGGCCTGCGATCGATGCCCAAACCAGAAACCGTGGCGCTCGCCGTCAAGGAGATGCATTTCCTGCCCGAAGAGGTCATCGAGCAGCGGTTCGGCCTCAACGGCGATGAAGGCTGTGTGATCGAGGCGGTGGGCACGATCTCCCGCGGCATGGCCGGGCTCGGCTTCCTCTATACCAACAAGGAGTCAATCTCATTGGGCGTCGGCTGCCTCGTTTCCGATTTCGCCGCAGCGATGGAGAGCCCTTACGCTCTCCTTGACGCCTTCAAAAACCATCCTTCGATCCGGCCGCTGATCGCCGGCTCCGAGGTCAAAGAATATGCCGCGCATCTCATTCCCGAAGGTGGCTACAAGGCGATTCCGCAGCTCTTTGGCGACGGCTGGGTGCTGGTCGGCGATGCCGCCCAGTTGAACAACGCCGTCCATCGCGAGGGTTCGAACCTCGCCATGACCTCCGGCCGTATCGCAGCTGAGGCAATAGTTCAGCTCAAGAGGCGCAGTCATCCAATGACTAAACGGAACCTATCTCTTTACAAGATCATGCTTGACAATTCCTTCGTGGTCAAAGATCTGCGCAAATACAAGGACATGCCAGCCTTGCTTCATACCAATTCGTGCAATTTCTTCACCACATATCCGCAATTGCTGTCCAAGGCCGCGCAGAACTTCCTGCGTGTCGACGGCACCCCCAAGATCGACAAGGAAAAAGCGACCACGGCCGCCTTCGTCAAGGCTCGTTCGCGCTGGGGGCTGGTCAGCGACGCGGTCCGCCTAGCATGCGCGTGGCGCTGAGGGAGAGATGACGATGGCAGTGACCAAGTTACGCGTCGAGGACAAGCTTTACCACAACCGCTACTTGGTCGATCCTGGCCGCCCGCATATCAAAGTGCGACCGCACGAGAAGCCGAGCCCGAACCTTCTCGCCCTGACCCGCGTGTGCCCGGCCAAATGCTATGAGTTGAACGACGCAGGCCAAGTGGAGATCACCCCCGATGGCTGCATGGAGTGCGGCACCTGCCGGATTTTGTGCGAGGCCAGCGGTGAGATCGAGTGGAACTATCCGCGCGGCGGCTTCGGTGTCCTCTTCAAGTTCGGATGATCGGCGGCGCACGCACTGTTCAAATGAATACTGGAGTTCAAACGACCAAGAGGCGCTTGGGAGGAGTATCCTGGATTACCGCTGAGGTGTTTCGATGGCCCATATGCTAGCGGGATCGGTTCGATGAAGGAGGGCCTCCGGACACCGGGCCGGAACCGGCCCTCAAAGCCATGCACAAAGCCGATCTCTCGCTCAGGCGAATTTATGAGATATCGAAGGTTCTGACTGCCCCAGCCCCGCTGGAGATTACGCTCGCCAACGTTGTGAAGGTCCTCCCGTCCTTTCTGCAAATGCGCCACGTAGCAGTGGTTGTCCTGGACACTGCCGGAGAGCCCGAGATTGCCGCAACGGTCGGCAGCATCGACCAAAGCGCATCTGGCACTCGCCGCCTCATATCACAGGTCGTCTTGGATCAAATCGTCGCTAGGGGACGTCGCTCGTGATACCGGACATCAGCAAGTCTCAACATTTTCAGGCTGACCCTCAGACGTCTTCGAGCGACGACACAATCCCAATCGCCTTTATCGGAGTTCCCGTAAGGGCCGAGCACAAAATCCTTGGGACATTGTCGATCGACCGCACCGGAACAGCGCCACCGCCTTGCACAGCCACGAGGACATAGGCTTCCTGACCATGGTCGCCGATCTTCTCGACCGGACCAACCGCCTCCATCGCATGCTCGGTTCAAATCGCCAGCGGCGTGTCGATGAGCAATGGCGAGCGCACAAACCGCTCGAGGCGTAAAGGATCGACCGCGCCCGGCATCCACAAGTGGAAATCGACGGGATCATTGGGGAAAGTGCCCCCCTCAACCAGGTGCTCGAAACCGTCTCGATTGTAGCAAAGACCAATTCCACCGTGCTTTTGCGAGGCGAGAGCGGCACCGGCAAGGAATTCTTTGCGCAAGCCATCCATAAGCTCTCTCGTCGCGGAGAGAAGTCTTCATCAAATTGAACTGCGCCGCACTGCCTGAAAGGGTTCTGGAATCGGAGCTGTCCGGGAATGAAAGGGCGCCTTCCCCGGGGCCATCTCCCAGCGCGCCGGCCGTTTTGAATTGGCAAATGGCGGAACGCTGCTGCTTGATGAAATCGGCGAGATTTCGCCAGCCTTTCAAACCAAGCTGTTGCGGGTCTTGCAGGAAGGCGAACTGGAGCGAGTTGGCGGCACCAAGACGTTACAGGTCGACATCCGCCTCATGCGCGACCAACAAGGACCTCGAGATCGCTGTCGTGAATGGGCAGTTCAGGGCCGACCTCTATTACCGCATCCATGTGGTGCCTATTATCCTGCCCCCACTACGAGAGAGGCCTGATGATATTCCACGCCTCGCGAACGCCTTCCTCGACCGATTCAACAAGGAGAACCATCGCGAGCTCGCCTTCGCGCCGCCGGCGCTTGAACTGATTTCGCACTGGTACTTCCCCGGCAATGTGCGCGAGCTGGAAAACTGCGTGCAAAGGACGGCTGCACTTGCTCGGTCATGGACAATCACTTCGTCGGACGTCGCCTGCACGACTAGTCAATCCCTTTCTTCGCTCCTTTGGAAAGCAGCCGAGAGTTCGCATGGCACCAATGCAATCGAGGGCTGTCACGGAGCAACATCTTGCCGGCTGGATCACGGCTGCTGGCCAGCCGCATCGGCCCTCCACACGACAAGGTATCGTCCCTCACAGCGGCGGAACCAAGCGATCCTGCTTGCCCAGCGACGGCCCTGCGTCTGACAGAGCGCGACCGGCTGATCGACGCGATGGAGAAGGGGTGGGCTGGGTTCGGTTCAGGCAAAGGCCGCCCGTATCCTCGGCCTCACGCCGCGGCAAATCGGCTACGCTCTGCGCCGGTATGGCATCAAGGTGAAGAAATTCCAGAGATCTGATGACCTGCAATGGCGGGCTGCAACAGCGCTGCTGAACTGTGCCTCAGACACGCTTGCCTTCGCGGCCCCGATCCGCTTGTCCGCCTGTCGGAATGCCGACAAAACGCTGTCCGAACAAAACGACAAAATTCGACACGGAAAGCCAATTCGTGAATTAAAACCGCTCTTTGAGCTGGCATGGCTCTTGCGCTTCCAGCTGCGACGTCCACCAGCAACGGAGCCGTTCGATGCCCGCACCGATCGTTTCGCTTGAGGCCCTGACCAGCACGACGACTTTCGACCAATTGCTGGCGACGGAGAAATCCGCTGGCTGCACATCGCCATCCTGCGGCTCGTCGGAGAAGCCAGACGACTTGGATCCGGTTGTCTGGGAGAGGATCAAGGATCATCCCTGCTTTTCAGAAGAAGCCCACCATTATTTTGCGCGCATGCACGTTGCGGTCGCGCCGGCTTGCAATGTCCAGTGCAACTACTGCAACCGCAAATATGACTGCGCCAACGAAAGCCGGCCCGGAGTCGTCTCGGAAAAGCTCACTCCCGACCAGGCGCTACGCAAGGTGATCGCGGTTGCCAACGAAGTGCCGCAGCTTTCGGTACTCGGCATCGCCGGACCGGGCGACGCCTGTTACGACTGGAAGAAGACAAAGGCAACGTTCGAGCGAGTCGCCAGAGAGATCCCCGACGTCAAGCTGTGCATATCGACCAATGGACTCGCGCTACCGGATCGCGTCGCCGAGCTTGCCGACATGAATGTCGATCACGTGACGATCACCATCAACATGGTCGATCCGGAAGTCGGCGCAAAGATCTATCCTTGGATCTTTCACGGCCACCGCCGATACACCGGCATCGAAGCCGCCCGGATCCTGCACGAGCGGCAGATGCTGGGTCTGGAAATGCTGAGCGCGCGCGGCATCCTGACCAAGATCAACTCGGTGGTGATCCCCGCCGTCAACGACGAGCATCTGATCGAGGTAAATAAATGGGTCAAGGAGCGCGGGGCGTTCCTGCACAATGTCATGCCCCTGATTTCCGACCCCGCGCACGGTACGCATTACGGCCTGACCGGGCAACGCGGCCCCAATGCAACCGAGCTCAAGGCCCTCCAGGATCGTCTTGAAGGCGGCGCCAAGTTGATGCGCCATTGCCGGCAATGCCGGGCCGATGCCGTCGGCCTGATCGGCGAGGATGATGGCCAGGAATTCACACTCGACCGAATTCCCACCGAGGTCACCTACGACGCCAGCAAGCGCGAGGCCTATCGCGAGGTGGTCGCGCACGAGCGCCGCGATCACATGGCGGCCAGAAGCAAGGCGATCGGAATGCTCAAGGCAGCGGGTTCCGGCAGGTCCCTTCTTGTGGCAGTTGCGACCAAGGGCGGCGGCCGTGTCAACGATCATTTCGGCCATGCGAAGGAATTCCAGATTTATGAAGCCTCGCCGCGCGGGATCACCTTCGTCGGGCATCGCAAGGTCGAGCAGTATTGCCTCGGCGGCTGGGGCGAAAAAGCCACCCTCGCAGCAATCATCGCTGCTCTGGGGGGCATAGACATCGTGCTGTGCGCCAAGATCGGAGATTGCCCAAAGGATCAACTCGCGGATGCTGGAATCCGAGCGACCGACGCTTACGGGCATGATTACATCGAGACGGCAGTCAGCGCGCTTTACGCCGCCGAGCTTGGCGTCCAACCGCTGGCGGCGACGGCCTGAGCCGTCTCATTCCCAACCGAACCAGGAGTTACAATGAGTTTTAAGATCATCGCATCCCAATGCACTCAATGCGGCGCTTGCGAGTTCGAATGTCCCTCAGACGCGATCGAATTCAAGGGCGAGAGCTACGTGATCGAGCGGGACAAGTGCACCGAATGCGAGGGGGCCTTCGATACGCAGCAATGCGCCTCAGTGTGCCCTGTGCCGAAGACCTGCGTTCCTGCTTGATATCCGGTGGCCTGAAACGTCTTTATCAACAAACTGACACCTCGAGAAGGAAGGAACGGCCATGGGGCTCGGACGCGAACAGGAGGTCGAAATCCGCCGACCTCCACGATTTGTGCCGGGTGAGCGGGTCCGTGCCACGCGCCACATAAAGAATGACGGCACCTTTCCTGGCAGGCAGATCGGCGAAAACCTCGTGCGGAAGGGCGACGAGGGCTATGTGCGCGATGTTGGCACCTTTCTCCAGCAGTTCTTCATCTATGCGGTCGAGTGGATCGATCGTGGCACGGTGGTCGGCATGCGAGCGCGTGAACTGAGGAGCCTCGACAAGGTCGAGGCTCCGTGCAGGACCGACAGCACTGTGAATGAAGGAACGGCCAGATGAAAGTAATGATCCGCAGGACCGGCGCTGGCTTGTCGGCGTATATCCCCAAGAAGGATCTCGAAGAGCCGATCGTCAAACTCGAGAAGGAAGAGTTGTGGGGCGGGGCCGTGACGCTCAGAAACGGCTGGCGACTCGTTTTACCCGACCTTCCACGCGATACGCCTTTGCCGATCACCGTTGAGGCAAGGAAGATCTCCGACGAGGACTAATGCCGCGGATTGATAGAGAGCGCGACCAGAGGAAGCGAGCATGAACACGATCCCATCCTCGAGGCACCTCGTCATTGTCCGGGACAGCTTTGCCGAAAAGCTGCTTGAGCTTGCGAAGCAAGCGCTAGCCGCCGATCAGGTGATCCCGTATCTCGGTCCGGGCCTTCTCCGGCTGAGCTCCGCGGAGCCGACTGTACCGTTTACCTCGGAAGCCGTCGCCGCGGCGCTCAACACGAGGATGCCAGCACCTTCCAAGATCCGCACCAATATGTGGTCGGTCGCGCAGTTTATCGAACAGCGCCGGCACCGCCGCACACTTCAAACATGGATGGCCGAGATCTTCGCAGCGCCGGCGGCGCCGACTGTCCTCCACGCCTGGCTCGCAACGCTGCCGCTCTCCCTCATCATCGACAGCTGGTACGACGGCGCCATGCGCGCGGCCCTCGCAGACGCCGGCCGAACGGACGTCGTCGAGATGCAAGGCATAACTCGGGCGAACGAATTCGGTGACATTTGGACGAAAACATATGATTTGTCCGGCAACGAACTCGAATCCGGATCGGTGGCAAAGACGGTCCTCTATACACCTCACGGCAGCATTAGGCCGGCGGCAAATTTCCTAGTGGCGGATTCCGACTATGTCGAAGTCCTTACCGAAATCGATATCCAGACACCGATCCCAGACGCGGTGAAGGAACGGCGCAACGATCGGGGTCTTTTCTTTTTCGGCTGCCGCTTCAATGATCAGATGCTGCGCACCTATGCCAGGCAGATCTTGAAGCGCTCCATAGGCCCACATTGCACGGTAATGGATGCGCAAACGCTGACCAGAAACGAAGCCCGTTTTCTGGCGGCAAGCGGAATTACGGTAATCGATATGTCAGCAAGCGAAGCGGTGGCTCGGCTTGTCGGAGCGCGCACTGCAGCAGATGGCCAGGATCAACTTCGCGGACACCTTTGATATGGAAAGCCGTCCGGCTTGCCGTCAAGGGGGCAAAATTCAGTCGGGAACACACCCGTGAGCAATGCCATTGGCACAGCAACGAACGCTCTGAATTCGTCCACCCATGCGGAGGCGACCCGCCGGGGGCGAGGCTTGAATACGCTGCTGCGCATTACGCGTATGAACTTGCGGCACCCTCGGCAGGTCGCCTTCGCTTTCTGTTCCACGATCGGAGCAGTAATCCTCCAGTTGCTCATTCCCCAGCTTCTCGGGCGGGCTGTCGACCAGACCCAGCTAGCCATCGGGGACGGTGTCACGGGGACCACGGCAGAACAAGCGCTCTGGACCCCGGCTCTGCTGCTGCTCGGCGTCAGCGCGCTACGCGGCCTCTTCACGATGGCGCAGAACTATTTTGCCGAAGCCGTCGGGCATCACGTCGCGTACGAACTGCGGCTCGCTTGTTACGACAAGATCCAGCGTCTCAGCTTTTCCTATCACGATCGCGTGCATTCAGGTGATCTGATCATGCTCGGCATTCTCGATCTTGACGGCGTGCGGACGTATTTTTCCAACGCACTGGTTCGCGTGCTCTTGCTCAGCATGCTGATCGGGATCGGCGCCTACACTATGATCTCAACCGACCCGGTGCTCGGCCTGGTCGCGTTGAGCTTCGTACCTTTCGTCGCCTGGCGCTCGTCGGTCACACAACTTAGGCTGCGCGCCACCTGGCTAGACCTGCAGGAGCGGCTTTCGGTCCTGAGCCGCGTGATGGAGGAAAATCTCGCAGGCATCCGCGTCGTCCGCGCCTTTTCGGCACAGGCTTATGAGATGCTGAAGTTCGACCGCGCCTCGAAGAACGCGCTCGACCGCGCACACGACCAGGTTGACGTCTCCGTGCCCAACACATCGGCAACGACCCTCTCCTTTTTTTTCGCCATGGGGTTGGTGCTCTGGATCGGTTGCAACAAGCTCATCGCCGGCGATATCACGGTCGGGACGCTGGCAACGTTCCTGACCTTCATGACGATCCTGCAAATGCCCGTCCGCCAGATCGGTCTGATGGTCAATGCCTTCGCCCGCGCTTCGACTTGCGGTTCGCGTCTCTTCGCTCTCCTCGACCAGGATATCGCGATCAGGGATGCTCCCGGCGCCAGACCGCTCGAGATCAGTGAAGGCATTCTGCGCTTCGACAATGTCTCTTTTGCATATCCCGGCACCGAAAACCGCGCCATTTTGAAGAATATCAGCTTTGAAGCCCGTAGGGGCGAGACTATCGCGATCGTCGGTCCGCCGGGTTCCGGCAAATCGACAATGGCTCACCTGATTCCCCGCTTTTACGACGTGAGCGGGGGCGCCATCACGATTGACGGGCATGACATCCGCGGGATCACCCTCGCGACGCTTCGCAAGATGGTCGCCGTCGCACAGCAGGATGCATTCCTTTTCACCACGACGATCGAGAACAATATCGCTTACGGCGATCCCTGGGCGAGGGAACAGCGGATCGAGCGCGCCAGCGAATCCGCCCAGCTGCACAACTACATCCTTAGCCTGCCATCAGGCTACGAGACGGTCGTCGGCGAACGCGGCGCCTCTCTCTCGGGCGGCCAGCGCCAGCGTCTCACGATAGCTCGCACTATGATGCTGCGCCCATCAATCGTCGTTTTCGACGACTCAACGGCCGCGATCGATGGGGCCACCGAGCAGCGCATCCGCGCGGCGATACGACGTTTCGCCAAGGATAGGGTAACGATCATCATCGCCCACCGGCTGAGTTTGCTCACGCACGCCGACCAGATCCTTTTTGTCGACAACGGCGAGATCGTCGAGCGCGGTACCCATCAAGAGCTCTTGGCCAAGCGAGGACGCTATAAGGGCTTGCACGATCTCCAGTTGCGCCCCGGTGATGACAACGCGATCGCGAATGGAGGCGTGACCTGATGGCCAAGGGGCATGTCATCGAACCCGAAACCGAATCCAATGACGGCAGGCGCCCCCCGCGCGCGGTCGTCGGCTCCCATCGCATCGAGGAGGAGATGTTCGGCCGGGCTTTCGACAACAACATCATTCGGCGCATCTGGGCCTTCGTCCGCCCCTACCGCGCTATGGTAATCATCTCCGTCGCCGCATTGATGATCTTCACCGGTACGCAGCTTCTCATCCCGCTTATCATCCGTTACGCGATCGACCACGCCATGACTTCGGCTGGCGCTGATCGCTCCGCCCTGCTTGCGGCCGCCGAGGCGTTCGGCCTCACCATTCTGGTTAATTTCGGCGCCGCCTACACACAGGAAACCGCGGTGGGGAAAATGGCCGAGAACGTCCTCTTCGATATCCGCCGCGCCATGTTTGGTCATCTGCAGAAGGTTTCGCTCTCCTTCATGGACAAGACCGAGGTCGGACGCCTGATGTCCCGCCTTCAAGGCGACGTCTACGCCATCCACGAATTCCTCGAAACCTCAATCTATTCCGTAGCCGATTTTGCGCTTCTCTTCGGCATTGTTTTCGTGATGTTGTACCTCGACTTCCGCCTCGGCCTCCTGACGCTCTCTGTCCTGCCGGCCTTGGTGATCATCCGCATCGTCTGGTTGCCGCGTGCCCGCCATGCCTTCATGGCCGCACATGAGACCAATTCGGTCGTCAACGGCGCGCTGGCCGAAGCCATTCACGGCGTGCGTACGATCCAGTCCATGCACCGCCAGCAGGTAAATTTCATGCTCTATGACGATAAGGCACATGCCAACCTCAGGGCTCACCTGATCGCTGCCAGGTGTGCACAGGTCATGGTCCCGATCGTCGATGGCCTCACCGGCCTGGCCATGGCCGTCATGATCGCGGTCGGCGGCTCCATGGTCATGAATGGTAGAATCGATGTGGGCGTATTGGTCGCCTACCTGTTCTACATCCAGCGCTTTTTTGACCCAATTCGCTCACTTACCCTGCAATATTCGGTCATGCAGCGTGCCATGGCCTCCGGCAAGCGCCTGACCGATGTGCTCGACGTCAAGATCGAGGTACAGGACAAACCGGGCGCCAGGGTGCTTTCGCCGGAAATGGGCGGCTCGGTCGAATTCAGGAACGTCACCTTCGGCTACGAACCCAACCGTCCGGTGCTGAAAAATGTCTCCTTCCGGGTCGATCCCGGCGAGACGGTCGCCTTGGTCGGGCCAACTGGTTCTGGCAAATCGAGTGCGATGGCCCTCGTCCGCCGCCTCTATGATGTTCAGCAGGGCCAGGTGCTGGTCGGCGGACATGATGTGCGCGATCTCACCCAAGAATCGCTCGGCGGCCAAATCGCCATGGTGCTGCAGGAGCCGTTCTTATTCACGGGGACGGTCTTCGATAACATTCGTTACCATAAGACCGACGCCACGCGCGATAAGGTCATCGAGGCCGCCAAGGCGCTCTGCGCCCACGACTTCATCATGAGCCTTGCCAACGGCTATGAAGCCGAGCTCGGAGAACGCGGTGGCAACCTTTCTCTCGGCCAGCGCCAGCTCATCAGTTTCGCCCGCGCTCTCGTTGCCGACGCCAAGATCCTGGTTCTTGATGAGGCCACCGCCAACATCGACAGCTACACGGAAATCCTGATCCAGAAGGCTCTGAGAAAACTTCTTGAAGACCGCACTGGCCTCGTCATCGCCCACCGCCTTGCAACAATCCGTGGTGCCGACCGCATCATCGTACTTCAGAATGGCCAGGTCATTGAGACCGGCAACCACGACCAACTGATGGCCATGGATGGGTTCTATTCCAAACTCTACAATCTTAACTACGCGTCCTTCGACGACATTCCCGAAGAGAAACTCCATACCATCGCACTAGCGGGGTCCCGGACCTGATGTATAGTCGGCTGTTGTCGGCCTCAACCGTTCCATCTGGTTGAGGCCGACGAGATCGTCGTACCTGGCGTGCTCGTCGGCGATAGTGTCGGCGGCCGCGCTACAAGATCGGGCTCGGCCGCCAGGCTGCGTCGCATCTATCTCGCAGATGCGCGATGGCGTCTCCGAGCTGATCAGCTCGACAACGACAAGAATGCAGTCCATCCCGAAGCTGGACCATGCGCGATGTGTCCCCGCGGGTCACTTCAAATTCCCCCGGTCAAGGTCAGTCAAACTCCTCCTCCCGCAAGGCAGGACAGATGTGGATTTGTTGGTTTGACTTTGCTTCCCGGGCAAAGGCTTCAGCGGCTTCTTTGAGGCGATAGCAGTCATGAAAACAGCGCTTGTCCGGGTCCGCAGCGATGCCGATGCCGTTCTGGTAGAGTCCATCGAGCGCGCACGCAAAGAAGGCCATGCGAACGGGTATCCCTTCGGAACCTTCACATTCAGTTCGCCCTCGCAGCTGTTCACGGTGATCAGCCCCAAGCGGTGGGAGCTGATCGAGCACCTGGAAGCGCGTGCATGACGATGTGTCCGGGCTGATCGATTGGGGCATCATTGCGCATTTCGCTGATTGTGAGCAGGCATCATCGAGCGCACCGACGACGGAAAGGTTTACGTGCAAATTCCGACGTATCCGGCCGGGCATTCCAGCTTGAAGCCGGCCGCCGTTCCGACGTGAAGCTGGCCACCATTCCGATTAATATCCGGCCACTGTGAAGCCTGAGAAGGAGCACCTGGGTCAGCAACTTTGGCAATGACGGTCCTTTGGAACAAGAGACGCGTAATGCCGGCAAAGAGAAGGCTGACCATGAGACATTTACGACAGATGCTGCGGCTTGCGGGTGACGGAACAAGCGCCCGAGAGATCGCCCAGAGGCTGGGCATAGCACGCAGCGCCGTGCAGGATAATAATCTGAAGCGAGCAGTTGCGGCGGGGTTGAACTGGCCGCTGCCGGGCGAGCTGACCGACGACGCGCTTGAGAGTCGGCTGTTCGCCAGGGCGGGGTGAAGCAGGGCCTGCGGCGGCTTCGGGAGCCGAATGGGCGGGGCTGGCGCTGGAACTGAAGAAGCCGGGCGTCACGCTTAATGCTCGCAGTACCGCGCCGTCCATCCCGGCGGCTATGGCTGCAGTCGTTATGTTGCGGCCAGATTTATGTTGCGGCTGCAGGGTGAGCCAAGGCTCTCGGTGATTTCCTCGGCCCAAGCCGCCACATAAGAAGAACGGCGATGGCAATTGCCTACAATGCTTTCAGGAATGCCATCAATGACGGCAGGGATCGTTGACGTGGGGCTTTTTCAGGCTGCTGATATCAACCTTGGCCAACGCCTTGGCCTTCATTTCCAGATCCACCTCGGCTTAGATGTGGGTGGTGTCCAACGACACATGGCCCAGCCAAACGCGGATCGTGTTGATATCGACACCTACACGCAGGAGGTGGACGGCTGTCGTGTGCCGAATCGTATGGGGGCTGACGCGCTTCCTGGTCAGGGTCGGAACGGCTTTGCTTGCCATGGCAGCATATTGCGTCACGACGCGGTGTATTCCGAACCGCGTCAGAGGCTCCTTCATCCGCCCCAGAAAGACTGCATCGCTTTTATCCCGATCGATCACCAGGCGGGCCAGCGATGTTGCCGTCGCTGGCCACAATGGGCAGATCCGGATCTTGTTCCCCTTGCCATGAAGACGCACTGAAGGAGACGCGCCCAGTTGAAGATTGCCGACCTTCAATTTTGCTGCCTCATCCGCGCGAGCACCGCTGTTGTACAGGAATAGCAGCAGAGCATGGTCGCGCGCGCCCAGAGCCGTACGCCTGTCGGGTTGACCGAGAAGCGCATCCATCTCGGCCTCTTCGAGATATCCGATCGCGGCCTTTGCGGTCTTCTTGAATGGAATTGCCCTTATCTCGGAACACCAGGCCAGGTGGACCGGCGACCGCGTGCCGATGAAGCGTGCCAGTGAATGAATGGTCACAAGCCGTTGGTTGCGGGTTGCATCGCTGCATCGGCGATCACGTTCCAGATGGTCCAGGAACTTACGGGCGACTTCCGGCGTCAGCTCTTCGACGGTCATGCGATCGATGGCATAGCCTCCCTGTTTGCTGGCGAACGGCAGCAACAGAGCCAGCGTGTCGCGGTAGCTGGCTTGGGTGTTGCGGGAAAGATTGCGCTCGGCGACCAGATGTTCCAGTAGAAACCGACGAATCCACGGACCAAGGAGGTTTTTATCCGTCATGGTCGGCCTCCATCGCGTACGGTGCAAAGCGCTCGCTGGCCGCCTCGAGGAGATCCGGCGTCATCTGCAAATAGCGCTGGGTTGAATGTTTCATAATGAGTCCTGTCCGGTTGATGGAGCGGTAATTAAGGCACGGCGGGCGGGAACGGCGTTCGGGCCCGGGCGGCCTTTGATAATCGTGAGGCCGGAAGGAGTATCCCGCAGACCACGGTTGAGATTGTCGCTGCAGACTTTGGTGATGAGCCCTGGCGCCCCCATTGATGCACCGTGGTCTCGGCGATCGCGAAGTGTTCGGCCACTTCCTGGGTGGTGAGCAGGTTGACAGGCATCGTTCATTGAAGATCTCGGCGATCTCGCGATCGCAATGACGGTCGAGCAAGCGGTCGACCTCTGCGACGAATTCAGGCTTGAACTTGCGGATCTGGGCGATCGGCAAAGGCCGCTCCCCCAGCGTCAAGGTGCGGGTCGCCCCGCCGGATAGTCGCACGTTTGCGATAATCCTCTCGGCCTTGACCAGGGTGAACTCGGCGACCAGCAGCCGCAGGATGCGCTTGCGCTCGCGGACGTCGACGCGGGCATCGCTCCAGATCCGCGGGAACTGCTCGGCAAGATCGCGGACGCGTTGCTGCGTCTCGGCATCGAGGGCAGCGGCTTCCTCGGGCGCGCGTCGTTCATAGTCTTCGACGACGTCGGTGTGGAGCCGCAGCTTCTCGTTCCACTCGGCCTCGAGAGTGTCGGCAACGAGGCGATTGGCGGGATCGACCTTCATGTAGCGGCGCCGGGCGAGCTCGGCGTCATGACGCGTCCGCTCCAGGGTGACGTCAAGGGTCATCGGCGTCATCAGCTCGACAAGCAATGCACCCACCCGGGGTCGACGACTTTGCCGGGCACGGACTGGCATACCTTGCCGCCACGACGGGTGGCGGTCTCCTGGCAGATATAGGTCGGGACGGGTTTGCCGTGCTCTTGGCTATAATCAACTCCCATGCGCTCGCCGCACAGGGCCGCAGAGAACGCGGCCCTGGAGCAAGGCGCTGCCTTCGCGCACCGGTCCGGCGCGGCGCTGCATTCCATAGGCTTGTGCATTGGTCGTGAGACGCTCCTAGTTGGCCCTAAAGCACTCCCAGGCGATATAACCTGGATGCATGTCGGGCATGACGAACCGAGCCATATCCACCTTGATCTGCGAAACGCCGCCGCCCGGCCCGGGGCCGTCCACGCGTTCGACCGTAGACGAAGGCGCCGGCATATCTCGGATTATGCAGGACCTGAAGGATGCGGGCGTGCCGTGGCGCCGCCCTCGATCATGACGCGCACCCCTCAATTGGTTCAGCATGCAGACCTTCTCAAATGCACGCGACGGAGCGGCTCGGGCTCCCCCAAACCACCAACGCTTGATTTGTCCCTTTCGCTTCAAAGTCCTTTCACAGACGCTTGATCTCGATGCCATATTTCCTCAGCACGTACCCAATCTGGCGCGGCGTCAGCCCAAGCAGGCGCGCCGCCTTTGCCTGGACCCAGCCACATTTTTCCATAGCCGCAATGACACGATCGGCATCAGTCACCCTCGCGCCATTTAAGTGGGCTGCGCCGGCAGCCGCTAACGGCGCCTGCTCGCCTATGGGAGGCGGGACCCCAAGGGCGGCCGAACCGGTGGCGTTGGCCGGCGGCGTGCTCGACTTCACTGGCACCGGGACGATCGGCCCAGCTTGCAGCGAGGCCTTCCACAGCGCCGCGGCAAAGCACTGACCGTCGCAGCAGGCAAGGTCCTTTCTGAAGATAGATGGGCCCGCCGCCAAGACCGCTGCCCGGTGCACGCAATTTTGGAGCTCACGGATGTTGCCGGGAAATTCACAGTTCTTCAGTACCTCAATCGCACTCGGATCGAAGGTCAGCGTACGGCCGTTCTCATCACTAAAATTCTTGAGAAACTCAGCCGCGAGGAGCGGAATATCACTGCGCCTTTCACGTAACGCCGGCACCTGCAGGTGAACCACGTTGATGCGATAGTAGAGGTCGCGGCGGAACTCGTTCCTTGCAACCGCCTCTTCCAGGTTCTTGTTCGTGGCGGCAATCACGCGAACATCGACCTTAACGGTCAGGTTGCTGCCGACGCGCTCAAACTCCTCCTCCTGGAGGACGCGCAGGAGCTTTGCCTGAAACGACCCCGAGATCTCGCCGATTTCGTCGAGGAACAACGTCCCCTTGTCAGCGAGCTCAAACCGTCCCTTGCGCGAATTGAACGCGCTGGTGAAGGCACCCTTTTCATGGCCGAACAATTCGGATTCCAGGACTGTTTCAGGCAATGCCGCGCAATTAAGTTTGACGAAGGGTCGCTTGGCGCGCGGCGACAACTCGTGAAGGGCCCTGGCAACCAATTCCTTCCCGGTACCGGATTCGCCTCGTATCAGAACCGTGCTCTTTGCCTTGGCAACCACCGCTATCTTCTCAAGCAGCGCGTTTAGCGCTGGACTGTCGCCAATCATCCCCTTGACGTAAACCTTCTTACGCTCCCGCGCAGGCTGCTTTTGCAACCGTTCCCCCTCCGCCATCGGTCGCGCGCGGTCGCCGGGGGACAAACGATGCAACTTAATGGTCTGTCCCACCAGGGTGGCGACAACGGTGAGCAGCTGGACATCACAATCGGGCGGATACCTTGACCCATTGTCCAGGGCGCGGTCGATGGTCAGGGTGCCCACGACGTTCGCATCCAAGCGAATGGGAACGCCGATGAACGACACTGCTACGGTGTCTGAGGCCCCGAGCATTTCAATATCGGCGGCACTGAAGGCCAAATGCAGCGCTATGTTCTCGGCGATGAGCGGCGTATCGGTCGTCATAATCTGATCGATTGCCTTGCGCGGCAGGCGCCTGCGGTAGCGCTCATCGCTGCTCTCGTCCCACTCGGTGCCTACGGCAATGTCCAGTACGCCGTCACCGTTGAACAAAGAGATGATGCCGTGTTGCATCTGCACAAACGAGCGCAGCAGCTCGAGAGTTTTGGCCAAAGCCACTTCGAGTCGGGAGGGAGCGGCGAGTACTTTCGATATTTCGGAGATCCCGGTAAAGGCGCTTTCGTACGGCTGCACACCAGGGATCACGTCGTTCGTCTCGGGCTTTGCATTAGCCCCTTGCGCGTTCTTGTCGCACGACGGCGTCTTTCTGGCACTTTGTTCGGGTTTGCCGATGTTGTGATGCATGTCGTCCTCGATCTCGCGCTTTGAAAACAATGCCCGTTGCAGGGTGCAGCTGCGACGTTGCGGACAAGCGCGAAAATGGCCCTGACGTGAAGTTGGGGCGCCACCATCCGATTGCACGCCAAGCGGGGCATTGCCTGACGCATGTCTTGGTTTTCCTCCTAAGGCGCGGCCGCCATCTCGGCTTCTGTCAGGCGCAACCGCACGTTGATGAAGTGACCGGATCGAGGGAGGATAGTCAATCGAGCTATCCTTTCATCTGTGAAAGGATAGTTCGGCGCTCTGATAGAATTCCATCAGGTCATACATTTCTCTTGTCGGTCTCAAAATCTTGCTGCTTATGCGGTTCCGGCACGTCAAGCCGCCGGCGCAACGGGTAGTTTCTCAGTTTGAAATTCAGAAAATCGACGGTCGTGTTTGAAGCCTGGGGCGAAACCGCCTTTGCTTACCGCAAAGCATAGGAGCCGATATGACAGACCAAGACCGGGACGAAGCGGTGACCGCCATGTTCGAGGGCATTCTTTCCGCCTTCCATGCGACGGCACATGAAGGCAATGGCCCGTTTGAAAACTGCCACACATTTGCTCATGCGGCGCTAGCTTCGTTGGAAGCTTCTGGTTTTAAGGTGGTTCGCGATGCCAACCGGACCTAAAGGCCAGAAGCGCCCCGCTGATGTCATCGGCAATGCCGTGCGCGTCATGCGCCTTGCGACTGGCTGCATGGGCGTCTCGCCCTTACGAGGGTAATGCTCGTTCAATAGGTTCATGACCCATCCCACGACTTGCTGATCCGCATGAAGGCAACGACTGCGCCAAGATGCTCTTTCAGCTTGGGATACCCGATATTCTTTGTGAGGCTCTGAGAATACCGCGCCTTGGGGCGGCCTGCTTCACTGCGACCCGCTTCAACTCTCTTAGGACGCCAGCTTCAAGGCGCTTGTAGACGATATCGTTGGTCAGGTGGCGAAATATTGCGGCCGCTTTACCGAATCGGAAGCGAACGCCAAACCGCGCAATCGAAACATGTGCTCGTAAAATTCGCTCGGAAATGTCTGGACCCAAATCTGCAATTCTTTGGCTACCCACGCTTCAAGTGAACAAGCTGCCCCTTCAGACCCGCGTGCAAATCCTCTCGATGCTTTGCGAGGGTTCGTCCATGCGGTCGATCTCCCGCGTTGCCGATGTGTCAATCAACGCGGTGTCGAAGCTGCTTGTCGATGCCGGCAAATTTTGCGCCGAGCTGCACGACCGCGAAGTACGCAACGTGAAGTCCAAGCGTGTTCAGTGCTACGAAATTTGAAGCTTTAGCGCCGCGAAGCAGAAGAACGTTTCCGGCATGAAAAAGCCGGTGGACGGCGCTGGCGACACATGGACATGGACCGCTCTGGACAGCGACAGCAAGCTTATCATTTCGTGGCTGGTCGGCGGGCGCGACGGCGAATATGCGCTAGCCTTCATGGATGACGTTAAGGAGCGTCTTGCCAATCGCGTCCAACGCACGACCGACGGTCACAAAGCCTATCTCAATGCGGTCGAGGAAACCTTGGGGCCGACATCGACTATGCAATGCTGGTCAAGATGTATGGCGAGCCGGAAGGCAAGGCAGTGCCACAGGAACGCCGCTACAGCCCCGCCGTCTGCTGACCCGCATCGAAGGCGAACCCGATCTGGCGCACGTCAGCACGTCGCACGTTGAACGCCAGAACCTCACCATGCGGATGCAGATGCGCCGCTTCACGCGCTTGACGAACGCGTTCTCAAGGAAGTTCGAGAACCACGTCCACATGGTTGCCCTGTATACCGTCTGGTACAACTTCATAAAAATGCACAAGACGCTGAAGATGACGCCGGCAAAGTCGGCTGGCGTGTCCAAGACGCTTTGGTCGATGGACGATCTTTGCGGCATGATGGACGCCGTTGCACCGAGGCCGGGGACGCGCGGTCCATATAAAAAGGCCGTCGCTGCGTAATTACCCACCCTTTCGATGCGGCACGGTGCGTCGTCACTCGTCGTCGATGTCCGGGTACTGCGGGGGAGCCTTGCCGATCTTGCTGACGATCCTCTGGTAATTGGCATCGGGCTGCGCCTGCCC
>NZ_QZWZ01000045.1 GCF_003601975.1 Mesorhizobium waimense | reverse complement strand
CCCCAAGCCGCGACTTCTCGCCAAAACCCGCCAACAAAGCCATCCGGAGCCTCCGATTCGTAAGGCCCTCACAGATTCAGCAATCCCTTCAAACGTAAAGTGCCGTTAACCTGACTTCGGCGCCCTGCGGCAAGCCGCTCGCGCTTTGACTGCAAGGCGTCGAGATTGGTATTCATGCGATCGATGCTGGCGTTGAGTGCGGCACATTCGCTGACGTTGCGCGAAAACAGTGAGAAGCCGCAGCTGGCGTTGCTCGCCTGTCCGCGCGCCTTTGCCAGTTGCTGGCGCTGGCGGGTGATGGCGTCGTCATATTTGCGGATCAGGCCCGGCTTGCCGCCGCCACCATTCGCTGCAGCCGCAAGCTGTGCTTCGAGCTGGCGGCAGGCGCGCGAGGCGGCCTGCGGCTCGGTGACGGCAACGACCGATGCCGCCAGCGCGCCAAGCAGCGCGGCAAGGTGCGTCAGCCTCAACCTTGCGCCCGCCATGTGCCCCGAAGCTCCGCTTGCCTATCCGCCACGAAACTAACGTGTCCGCGGTTAACCGCGCCTTAGTCTGCAACCAAACGCAATCGAATCTGCAACCAAACGTGACGGCAGCTTACCGCCAAATGCGGCCTTAGCCCAGATTGACGACAGCCTGTGCCTTGTGCGCCGCCTCAACCACGGCGAGCGCGGTCATGTTGACGACGCCGCGCGAGGTCACCGAAGGCGTCAATATGTGTGCAGGCTTGTCCGTGCCGAGCAGGATCGGGCCGACATGCAGCGCATCCATCATGGCGCGTAACGCCGTCAGCGTGATGTTGGCCGAATCGAGGTTCGGAAACACCAGCAGATTGGCTTCGCCTTTCAGCCGCGAATGCGGATAGACGCGTTGGCGCAAATGCTCCGACAGCGCCGAGTCGGCATGCATCTCGCCGTCGCTTTGCAATTCCGGCGCGATGCGCGCCAGGATCGCCGCCGCATGGCGCATCTTCAGCGCGCTCGGCGAATCGCGCGAGCCGAAATCCGAATGCGACAGCAGTGCTGCCTTGGGCTCGATGCCGAAGCGCTGGATCTCCTCCGCCGCCAACACTGTCATCTCGGCAATCTCCTCCGCGGTCGGGTCGACGGAGACATGCGTGTCGGTGAGGAAGATGATGCCGCGCTGCGAGATCAGCATGGAAAGCGTCGAAAGATCGCGGTCCTTGATGCCCGCGCGCGGCCCGATGATCAGCGTCACGTTGCGCAGATGGCGCTCGAAACGGCCTTCGAGGCCGCAGACCATGGCATCGGCATCGCCGCGCTTGAGAGCGAGCGCCGCGATCACCGTGTTGTCGGTGCGCACCATTGTGCGCGCGGCTTCCGTCGTCACGCCGCGCCGGCCGGCAAGCTCGATCAACAGGTCGACATAATGGCGGTAGCGCGGATCGTCCTCGGGGTTGATCAAGCCGAAATCGACGCCCGGCTTGATGCGCAGCCCATAGCGCTTCAGCCTGACTTCTATGACATGCGGACGCCCGATCAGGATCGGCTCGGCAATGCCTTCCTCCAGCACCACCTGTGCTGCGCGCAGCACGCGCTCGTCCTCGCCCTCGGCATAGATGACGCGCTTGGCGTTCGACGCCTTGGCGGACGAGAACACCGGCTTCATCACCAGGCCGGAGCGGAAGACGAAGCGGTTGAGCTTGTCGATATAGGCGGCGAAGTCGACGATCGGCCGCGTGGCGACGCCGGTGTCGCAGGCCGCCTTGGCGACCGCCGGCGCAATGCGCAGGATAAGCCTGGGGTCGAAGGGCGAGGGGATCAGGAAATCGGGCCCGAAAATCGGCGTCTCGCCGGAATAGGCGCGCGCGGCGACATCTGACGGCTCTTCGCGCGCAAGCGCTGCGATCGCCCGCACCGCGGCCATCTTCATCTCCTCATTGATGGCGCTGGCACCGCAGTCCAGGGCTCCACGAAAAATGTAAGGAAAGCACAGTACGTTGTTGACCTGATTGGGAAAATCGGATCGTCCGGTGCAGATCATCGCGTCGGGCCGGGCCGCCCGCGCCGCCTCCGGCATGATCTCCGGATTGGGGTTGGCCAGCGCCAGGATCAGCGGCTTCGGCGCCATATGCTGCAGCAGTTCCGGCTTCAGCACGCCGGCGGCCGACAGGCCGAGAAAGACATCCGCGCCCGGGATCACATCGGCGAGCGTGCGCGCTGCCGTATCCTTCACATAGGGGTCTTTCCAGCGGTCCATCTCATCCGTGCGCCCCTTGTAGGCGACGCCGAAACGGTCAGTGACCCAGATGTTCTCGAGCTTGGCCCCGAGCGAGACCAGAAGATTGAGGCAGGCGAGGGCGGCAGCACCCGCTCCCGAGGTGACGATCTTGATGTCCGAAATGGTCTTGCCGGCGAATTCTAGCCCGTTGAGCACCGCGGCGGCGACGATGATCGCGGTTCCGTGCTGGTCGTCATGGAATACCGGTATGCCCATGCGCGCCTTCAGCTGTTCCTCGACCTCGAAGCACTCCGGAGCCTTGATGTCCTCGAGATTGATGCCGCCGAAGGTCGGCTCCAGCGCGGAGATCGTCTCGACCATGCGCTCGATGCCGGGCGCGTCGATCTCGATGTCGAACACGTCGATGCCGGCGAATTTCTTGAACAGCACCGCCTTGCCTTCCATGACCGGCTTGGAGGCGAGCGGGCCGATATTGCCGAGGCCAAGCACCGCCGAGCCGTTGGAGACGACGCCAACCAGATTGGCGCGCGCCGTATAGTCAGCGGCGGTCGCCGGATCGTCGCGGATTTCGAGGCAAGGGGCGGCAACGCCTGGCGAATAGGCAAGCGCTAGGTCGCGCTGGTTGCCGAGCGGCTTGGTCGCCTGAATTTCGAGCTTTCCGGGGGTCGGATGCTTGTGGAAGTAGAGAGCGGCCTCGTCGAGGTCCGACCGGGCCGTCTTCTTGTTCTCGCCTTCCATGCCGGCCCTCCCTGCGCTGCTGCCTTGCTGCCTTTTAGCATGCGGCGTCGGTTTTTCGCGACGCCAAATGACGCAAGCGCGACGGAAAGGGTCAAGATCAGAAAGATCGAGTTATTTCAATTCGTTGTGTCGAAATCCTGCAAAAATGCTGGGTCTCGCTGTCAGAAAGCGCTGACATAGAGGCCGCCATCCACCGGTATGTTCTGCCCGGTCAGGTAGCCGGCATGAACCGAGCACAGGAAGGCGCAGATCTGGCCGAACTCCTCCGGCGTGCCGAGCCGTTTGGCGGGCACGTCGGCGCTGATGCGGGCCTTGCGCTGGGCGGCAGCCGCCGGGTCTTCCGGCGTACCGGCCTCATGCGGGCCGCGCAGCCGGTCGGTGTCGAGCTTGCCGGGCAGCATGCTGTTGATGGTCACATTGCGGTCGATCACCGTGCGCGCCACGCCGGCCAGGAACGAGGTCAAGCCGGCGCGCGCGCCGGACGACAGATCGAGGCCGGGGATCGGCACATAGACCGACAGCGAGGTGATGTTGACGATGCGGCCGAAACCGCGCGCCGCCATGCCGTCGATCACCGCCTGGATCAGCTCTATGGGCGTCACCATGTTCTGGGTGACGCCTTCCAGGATCTTTTCGCGGTCGAGCGTGCGGAAGTCGCGCAGCGGCGGGCCGCCATTGTTGTTGACGAGGATGTCGGGATCGGGGCAGGCGGCAAGCATCGCCTTCTGCACCTCTGGCTTCGAGACGTCGCCGAGGATCTCCGTCACCTTGACGCCGTATCGATCACGGATGTCCTGGGCGGTGCCGGCCAGCAGCGCGGCGTTGCGGCCATTGACCACCAGATCGCAGCCGGCCTCGGCCAGCGCCATTGCGCAGCCGCGCCCAAGGCCTTTGCTCGATGCGCAGACGATCGCCTTCTTGCCGCGAATGCCGAGATCCATGGTGATTTTCTCCTCTGATCAACCGCGGCACGCTAGCCCTTCGGCTGGACCAATCGCAACCGTCATACGGTTGTTGCATGAATCGGGGCATAGCCTGCGCGAAAGCAACGGTGACGATCTGATGTCTGGCCCAGAGCCCCGCACTTTCCGCAGCATGTTCATCTCCGACGTCCATCTCGGCTCGAAGGCGGCCAAGGCCGACTTCCTGATCGATTTCCTGCGTCATCACGACGCCGATATCATCTATCTCGTCGGCGACATCGTCGATGGCTGGCGCCTGCGGCGCAGCTGGCACTGGCCGCAGAGCCACAATGACGTCGTGCAGAAATTGCTGCGCAAGGCGCGCAAGGGCGCGAACATCACTTACATTGCCGGCAATCATGACGAGTTCGCCCGCCAGTTCCAGGGCGTGCATTTCGGCGGCATCGTCGTCGCCGATCGTGCCATCCACGAGACTGCCGACGGCAGGCGCCTGCTGGTTATCCATGGCGACCAGTTCGACACCGTCGTCCACAATGCGCGCTGGCTGGCCTATCTCGGCGACTATGCCTATGACGCAGCCATGCTCGTCAACAGGGTGGTGACGCGGCTTCGCCAGTTGCTTGGCCTGCCTTACTGGTCGTTTTCGTCCTGGGCCAAGGTCAACGTCAAGAAGGCGGTGAACTTCATCGGCTCGTTCCAGACCATGCTGACGGAGGAAGCACGCCGCTCGCATGTCGACGGCGTCATCTGCGGCCACATCCACCATGCGGCGATCGAGAACTACGAGGACGTGCAATACATCAACACCGGCGACTGGGTGGAAAGCTGCACGGCGGTGGTCGAGCACTTCGACGGCCGGATGGAAATCCTGCACTGGGCCAAGGTGTTGCCCGAAGCTCCGGACGAACCGTTCATCCCGATGCTCATCGAGGACCAGGTGGTCGAAGCGGCGTGAAGCCAGAGCCGATCGCGTGCTCCTGAATTAATCGATTAGTCCAGCCGGTTTCGCCTGGTTTTTCTCCATGTTAATGGTCGATTGCGCTGCTGGCCGTCTGGAGAACGCGGCGTAATTGGATCGATTCATGTCCCTGCCGCCGCTTTCGCCCGAACAGCTCGTCAAGCCGCGCCATTTCGAACTGCGCATGAGCCTGATCTTCTTTACGTTGTTCGTATCCCTCGGCACGCATCTGCCTTATTTCCCGCTGTGGCTGCAGGCCGAGGGTTTCCATGCCGAACAGATCGCGGTCATTCTGGCCGCGCCGATGTTCCTGCGCGTGGTGACGACGCCGTTGCTGACCGCGCTGGCCGACCGGGCGAAGGACCGCGCCAATGTCTATGTCGTGCTCGTCGCTGCCACCATGGTCATTTCCGCCGGCTATTTCCTTAACCCCACCTACGCCATGGTGCTCGCCGTATCGCTGGCGCTGACCATCGTCTGGACGCCGCATTCGCCGATCGCCGATTCGCTGGCGCTTTCGGGCGTGCGCCGGTTCGGCTCCAATTACACTGCCATGCGCAAATGGGGCTCGATCTCCTATCTCTGCGCCAACATCTCCGGTGGCTTCATCCTGGCCTGGACAGGTCCCAAGGCTGTGCCTGCGATCATCTTCGTGGCCCTTGCCGCCGCCCTTCTGGCCGGATTGCTGGCACCGCGCCTCGGCCGTCCTCGCCGCGCCTCGCCGCTCTCGGCCGCCGACATGCAGCATTCGGCGCCAAAGCTGCTCAACGCCTATTTCCTTCTCTTCACCCTCGGCGTCGGCATTATCACCGCCAGCCATGCCTTTCTCTACGGCTTCGTGTCGATCTACTGGAAGTCGGTCGGCATCAGCGATTCGGTCGTCGGCCTGCTCTGGGCTTGGGGTGTGGTCGCCGAGGTCTGCATGTTTTTGTTTTTCAACCGCATTTTCGCTTCCGTTTCCGTCGTCCAGGTCATGCTGATCGCCGGCATTGGCTCGATCCTGCGCTGGATCGCCTTTCCACTGATCTGGCCGCTTGGCCTTGGCGTCGCCGGCTTCTTTGGCGTCCAGACCCTGCATTCAGTGTCGGTGGCGATGGTGCTGATCGGCCTGCAGAAGATGATCGGCGAAACCGTCTCCGAAGAGCGCACGGGTGCTGCGCAAGGCATCGCCTATTTTTTCAACGGCTTCTTCATGGCTGTGGTGACGCTGGCGTCGGGCCCGCTCTACGACCGTTTTGGCGTCGACGGCTTTCTTGCCATGGTCCCGATCGCCATCATTGGTCTGGTGCTGATCGGGCTCGCCGCGCGCTCAGCCCCACAGCGCCCTGTCAGGGGGTGAGACCAGCGACCCCTCGTAGACGAGGCCGGGCTCGCGGTCGCGAGCCAAGAGCAGTGGGCCATCGAGATCGACGAAATCGGCGCCTTGGGCCAGCAAGACGGCCGGTGCCATCGCCAGCGAGGTGCCGACCATGCAGCCGATCATGATGCCGAAACCGAGCTCTCGGGCACGGTCACGCAGCACAAGAGCGGCCGTCAGGCCACCCGACTTGTCGAGCTTGATGTTGACGGCGTCATAAAGGCCGATCAGCGCTTCGAGGTCCTTGGCCTCGTGCACGCTCTCGTCGGCGCAGATCGGCACCGGATGCGCGATGTGCCGCAAAATACGGTCTCGGCCGGCGGAAAGCGGCTGCTCGATCAACGCGATGCCTTGCTCGGCGGCAAAGGCAAGGTTTTCGACGATATTGTCGTCGGTCCAGCCCTCATTGGCATCGAGGATGATGCGGCTGTCCGGCGCCGCCTCCGCCACAGCACGAATGCGGGCGATATCATTGTCGCCGCCGATCTTGACCTTGAGCAGCGGCCTTGCGGCATTGGCGCGGGCCTGCGCCGCCATCGCCCCCGGCTCGCCGAGCGACAACGTGTATGCCGTCTCGAGCGCTTGCAACGGAGCCTTGCAAGCGCTGGCCGCCACCGACTTGCCGCCTGTCTTTGCTTCCAGGTCCCACAGAGCACAGTCGATGGCGTTGCGGGCGGCCCCGGCGGGCAGGGCATCGAGCAGCGCGATCCGGCTGATGCCGCCTGCAATCCTGTCGCTCAGCGCTTCGATTGCGGCTCGCACGCCCTCCATGGTCTCGCCATAGCGCTTGTAGGGAACGCATTCGCCGCGCCCGATATGGCCATTGTCGCCGATCGTTACGGTGATGACTTCGGCTTCGGTCTTCGAACCGCGCGAAATGGTGAAGGTGCCGGCGATGGGAAAACGCTCGGATTCGACCGAAATGACACGCGCCATATTTTTCTTCTCAGGCTATGCGACAACGGCATGCCGGCAAATGACAGGCCGGTTCCGGCAGGCTAAACAGGACGCCATGTTGACCATCGGCAAACGCGACGCAAGCGGCACCGCCGCCAAGGAGCCAAATGGCCAGCCGCGCATCGCCATCGGCGAGGAGGGCGGCGTTCTTGGCTGCGCCTTTTCCGGAACCTGGACGACACGCACCGTAGCGCTGGTCGACGCGGAGATGCGCCGGATCGAGAAACGCACCGGTTTCAAGACCTTGGCGCTCGATCTTTCGCATATCGAGAAGATGGACACCGCCGGCGCCTGGTTGATCGACCGCCTGGTCAGCGCCTTCGAGAAGAAGGGCATCGAAGTCAAATTGCAAGGGCAGAGCGAGATCGCTTCGATCCTGCTCGGTGCTGTTGGCGACGCCGTCCGGCGCGAGCCCGAATCGGCAGCGTCTGGGCCGCCCAACATCATCATTCGCGGGCTCGAGGCGGTTGGCCGCCGCGTCTATGAGATGCGCGACGATTTCCTGGCCTCAATGAACATCCTCGGTGCCACCATCCGTGGCGCGCAGATGAAGCTCGGCCGCGGCCATGCGGTCAACCCGGCCGCGATCTTCAACCAGATCGACCGCATGGGCGTCGGCGCCATCCCGGTCGTGGTGCTGATGTCGGCCATCGTCGGCGCCATCGTCGCCCAGCAGGGTGCCTACCAGCTCAGCTACTTCGGCGCCGACATCTTCGTCGTCGATCTCGTCGGCGTGCTGATCCTGCGCGAACTCGGCGTGCTGATGACGGCGATCATGATCGCCGGCCGTTCCGGCAGCGCGATCACCGCCGAGATCGGTTCGATGAAGATGCGCGAGGAAGTCGATGCTCTGAAGGTCATCGGGCTGAACCCGATCGGCGTGCTGGTCTTCCCGCGGCTGGTCGCCCTGGTTATAGCCCTGCCTTGCCTAACCATCATCGCCAATTTCGCGGCGCTCGGCGGCGGTATCGTCGCCGCATGGCTTTACTCGGATATCCCCCCGGCCGCCTTCATCGACAGGCTACGCGTCGCCATCGATCTCAGCACCATCTTTGCCGGCCTGATCAAGGCGCCGTTCATGGCCATGATCATCGGCACCATCGCCTCCGTCGAAGGCATGAAGGTCGGCGGCAGCGCCGAATCGCTTGGCCAGCACGTGACCGCTTCGGTTGTGAAGTCGATCTTCGTCGTCATCATCCTCGACGGGCTTTTCGCCATGTTCTACGCAGCGATCGAGTTCTGACATGGCGATGGCGAATCGCAACGGAACCAAGACGGAGGAGCAGGACGAGAGCGAGATCGTGCTTTCGGTGCGCGACGTCACCGTTGCCATTGATGACAAGCTGATCCTCGACAAACTTTCGCTCGACATCAGACGCGGCGAAATCCTGGGCTTTGTCGGCGCTTCGGGAGCCGGTAAATCGGTGCTTTTGCGCACTATCCTTGGCTTGCTGCGCAAGCAATCGGGGACGATCAAGCTGTTCGGCGTCAACGTCGACAAGGCAAGCGACATCGAGCGCTTGCGCATCGACATGCGCCTTGGCGTTCTTTTCCAGCACGGCGCGCTGTTTTCGGCGCTGACGGTGCAGGAGAACGTACAGGTGCCGATGCGAGAATATCTCGACCTGCCCAAGAAGCTGATGGACGAACTGGCTTTGCTTAAGATCGAGCTGGTCGGCTTGCCGCCGGACGCGGCGCAGAAATTCCCCTCCGAGCTTTCCGGCGGCATGATCAAGCGCGCCGCACTGGCGCGCGCGCTGGCGCTCGACCCGGACATCGTCTTCCTCGACGAGCCGACATCCGGTCTTGACCCGATCAGCGCGGCCGAATTCGACGAACTGGTGGTTAAGCTGCGCGACACGATGGACCTGACGGTCTACATGGTCACGCACGATCTCGACACGCTGTTCACCGCTTGCGACCACGTTGCCGTGCTCGGCAAGAAGAAGGTGCTGGTCGAAGGCACGATCGACGACATGCTGAAGAGCGAGGAGCCGTGGGTAAAATCCTATTTCCGCGGAAAACGCGCGCGCCAACTTGATCTTGCGGCGCGCGCATAGCCATAAGTGGGGCAATGGAAACCAGAGCCAACTACGTCATTGTCGGCATCTTCACGCTGGCCGCAATCCTGGCGGCCTTCGCCTTCGTCTATTGGACCGCCGCGATCGGCGACAAGGGCGAGACGACGCTGCTGCGCGTGCGCATTCCGGGCTCGGCGTCCGGCTTGGGACGCGGCAGCTTCGTGCTGTTCAACGGCATCAAGGTGGGTGACGTCAAGCGGGTCTATATCGACCCCAACGATCCGACGGTCGCCATCGCCGACACCGAGATCGACCGGACGACGCCGATCACCAAGTCGACGCGGGCCGATATCGGGCTTGCCGGCCTCACCGGTCAGGCCAATATCGAGCTCAAGGGCGCCGACCCCAAGGAGGTCAAGCTGCTCGACCAGGCCGAAAAGGAAGGCAAGGTTGCCGAGATCGTCGCCAATCCATCCGCCGTGACCAACCTGCTGCAGACCGCGCAGGACATTTTCACCCGCGCCGACAAGGTGCTTTCGAATCTGGAAGGTTTCACCCAAGACGTACGCGGTCCGCTGACCCAGACAGTCAAGAACGCCCAGACATTTTCCGATGCGTTGGCCAAGAATTCCGATGGCATCGACAAGTTCCTCGCCAGCGTCAGTTCGCTGTCGGATGAGCTGAAGGGCGTGTCGGGCAAGCTCGACGGCACGCTGAAGGCCGCGGAAGGTCTGCTCAATGCCGTCGACAAGGACCAGATCAAAAGCATCGTCGCCAATGTCGACACGGTCACCGGCAATCTGAAGGAGACCTCGAAGCAGTTCGACGGTGTGATCAAGAACGTCGACACGGCGGTGGGGTCGATCAACAATTTCGCCCAGAAGACGCAAGGCACGCTAGACAAGGTCAATGGCGTTCTCGACGGCATCGACCCGGCTGAAGTGCGCACGGCGCTCGCCAACATCCAGAAGGCCAGCGAAAGTGCCGACAAGGCCGCCGCCGACATCGCCAAGGTGACCGACAGGATCGCCGACAGAAGCGACGATATCGACCAGACCATCAAGGACGCCAAGCAACTGGCGCAGCGCCTCAACGATGCCTCGGTGCGCGTCGACGGCATCCTGGCCAGGGTCGACACCTTGCTCGGCTCAGGCCAGGCCGACGGCGTGATGGCCGATGCCAGGGATACGCTGAAGTCGTTCAAGCAGGTCGCCGACACGCTGAATGCCCGCCTCGGCACGATCACCGACAATCTGGCGCGCTTTTCGGGCCAGGGCCTGCAGGATGTCGAGGCGCTGGTCCAGGACAGCCGCCGCTCGATCAACCGCATCGAGGAGGCCGTGACCGATCTCAGCCGCAATCCGCAGCGGATCCTGTCGGGCGGTGAGGGCGAGGTCCGGCAATATGATGGCAGGGTGCGGCGTTGACTTCGGCGCCCGTCCACAGCAAGAACATGGACCGCAATTGCGGGTTGATCTTACGATCCGGGGACAACGGGGATCGCGCGTGACGTCGGTATGGGTGAGAACTGGCGGGCTGACATCGGCTGCGGCGCTGCTTGCGCTGACGCTTGCCGGCTGCGCGGCGCTGGGCGGCAAGCCTGCGCCGCTCGATACGTTCGAGCTGTCGGCGCCGTCGATCGCCGCGCAGGGCCACAGCCGACGCCAGATCCTGATCGCCCAGCCCTCCGCGCTCAAGGCGCTGGACAGCCAGAACATCGTCATCAAGCCGTCCGATCGCTCGATCCAGTATCTCAAGGGCGCGCAATGGGCCGACCGGCTGCCGCTGATCGTGCAGGCGAGGCTCGCCGAGACGTTCCAGCGCTCCGGCAGCTTCGCCGGCGTCGGCAAGCCGGGTGAGGGCCTGGCGATCGACTATCAGGTGATCGTCGAGGTCCGCTCCTTCGAGGTCCGGGTCGATGGCGGCGAGCACGCCGAGGTCGACCTGTTCGTGCGCATATTGAACGACCGCAATGGCGAGGTGCGCGCCTCCAAGAGCTTCACCGCCAGCGCGCCCGTCTCGGGCAGCGGCAACCCGGCCTATGTCGACGCGCTGGACAGCGCCTTCGGCCAGGCGGCGAAGGACATCGTTCGCTGGACCGATTCGGTGATCTGAAGGCGCCCGAACGGCTCGGCCGGCGCATCCCTCAAAGTTGAAATCGACGTCGGACAAATAAAAAAGGCGGGCTGGGGCCCGCCCTTTTTGTGTTCAGCCTATCGCCCGTTCAGTGCAGGCGGCCGCTGGCGTGGGCCAGCATGGTGTAGACCTTGCCGGTGTCCGACGTCAGATAGGTCTGCGCCATGATGTTGTCGCGGTCGTTGCGCGACACGTCCTTGAGCAGCTTCTCGAAATCGTCGCAGTAGCGGTCGACGGCGGCACGGAACTCTGCCTCCGTCTGATACTTGCGGCGGATCTCGTCGAAAGTCTGCTGCCCCTTCAGCGTGTAGAGGCGCCGCGTGAACACGTCGCGCTCGCCGCGCCGGTAGCGGTTCCACAGTTCGATCGACGCGTCGTGGTCGATCGCCCGCGCGATGTCGACCGACAGCGAGTTCAGTGATTCCATCACGTGAAGCGGCGAGCGCTGGGCCGGAGCGGAACGTGGGGCGTCCGCGGGCACGGCAGGCCTCGCATCCTCCTCACGCGATGCGCCGGTGAGCAGGTCGCGCACCCAGCCGCCCTGTGGCGTGCGGCTATTGGGGTCGCGGCGCGGAGCCGCCTCGGCGGGGCGCTCGAGATCGAGCGTGCCGCGCAGCGTTGCGCCGCCCAGCGGCGCCTGAGGCGCCGGACGCTCCGGCTGCTCCGGCGCCGGCGGACGGCGCTGTGGCTCAGGCGCACGCGCAACGGGCGGCTGCGGAGTGGGCCGCAAGTTGCGCTGTTCCGCGCTGTCGCCGCCACCGCGGCCCGATTTCGCAACGATGTCGGACAGTTCCTTGAGCGCGTTGATCTGCTCGGAAACGGCGCGGCGAATGGCCGAGGTCGATTCCTTGGCTTCTTCCGGCATCTCGATGACGCCCTTCTTGAGTTCGGCGCGGGTCAGGTCGAGCTCGCTCTTGATCGAGCCGGCCGTGCGCCGCATCTCCTCGGTGGCGTCGGCGAAGCGCTTGGTTGCTGAATCGACGACATCGGCGATGGCGGTGCGGATCTTTTCCGCCGATTCCATTGTCCGGCCCTCGGCATTCTGCATCGTCTGGCCGACCAGGTTCTCGAACGAACGCATCACCTTCTCGAGGTCTTCCGACTTCTTGACCAGACCGACGGCGAGGTCCTCCAGCGAAGACTGCCGTTCCAGCGTGTGTTCGAGGTTGCTCTGCGCCGAGCTCAGCAGGTCCGAAGCGGAAGACAGCAGACGGCTGTGCTCGTCGAACTTGGTGGCGATCGAGGCGACCTCGCGCAAGGTCGCGGACGACAGTTCGGTGAGCCGCGTCGTGTTCGAATCGACCAGGCGTGCCGAGCTGGCGAAGGTCTGCGCGGCCTTTTCCGTCGTCGCCGCGAAGCTCTGCGTGCTGCCGGTGAGGCGTTCGTCGACCTGGCCGAGATTGAGCGCCGCCTGGTCGATCAGCTGACCGAGCTGCGCGCTCGAGGTGCTCATGCGGCCGATGAGGTCGGCGACGCTTTCGGCGAGCGTCGAACGCGCGCCTTCGACCGCCGACAAGGTCTCGGCTGTGCGGCTGGCGAGCGCGTTGACGAGGGCCGCGTTTTCGTTGCGCAGCTTCTCGGTCGCCCGTTCGGTGACCTCTTCCATGCTCTTTTGCAGTTCCGAGCCGCCCTGAGCGAAACGCTCGACCAATGGCCGGGCCGTCTCGTCGAGTATCCTCGACATTTCGGCCGAGCGCGCCGCCAGCATGGTGTTGAGCTCGCGGGTGTTGGCGCCGATGGTCTTGGCCGCATCGTTGGTGCTCTGGCCGATATGCTGGCCGACCGCGGTGAAGGTTTCGGCGATGACATTGGCGCGCGAGATGAGCTGCGCCTCGGCACCCGAAATCTGCTCGTTGAGCTTCTGGCCCATCGTTTCAGCCGTGTAGGCGAGGCGGTTCTCGACTCCGGCAACCTGTTCCTCGACACGGGCGGCGGCTGCCGCCGCGCTCGAAGCCAGGCGTTCGTCGGCACCAGTCAGCGCCTGCTCAATCTCGCGGGCGTGGATGGCCAGTTCCTGACCGGTCTGGCGTGCACGGTCGGCAACGCGCTGCTCGGTGCTGGCAAAGGCGCCGACAATGGTCTCGGCGTGCCCGCCGATCGCGGTGCTGCTGTCGGCGATGCGTGACACCAGGCGCTGGTCCGCATCGTCGAAGATGCGGGCGATTTCGGATGCACGTGACGACAGCGCTTCCGACCCTTCGGCGATGCGCGAGATGAGATGCTGGTCGGCGGCATCGAAGATGCGGCCGAGGTCCGTGGCGCGAGCCGCCAGCGCTTCGGCCGATTCGCCGATGCGCACGCTCAGCCGTTGGTCGGCGCCTTCGAAGTTGCGCAGGATGTCGCCGGCGCGAGCCGCCAGCGACTGCGCCGTTTCGACAGCGCGGGCAACCAGTTTCTGATCCGCCGCGTCGAAGGTGCCGGCGATCTCGCTGGCACGAGCGGCGAGTTGTTCGGCCGTCGCCTCGGCGCGAGCCAACAGCGTGTTCGAGGTATCGTCATGCCGGGCAAGCAGTGCGCTCGACGTGTCCTCGGCCCTCGCAATCAAGGCATGTGTGGTGTCTTCGGCGCGTGCGTGCAGGCGGCGATCCGCTTCCTCGAAGGCGTGCGTGATGTCCTCGGCCCTGGCGAGCAGGGCGGCCGACGTCTGCTCGGCGCGCTCGGCAATCTTGCGGTCGGCGTCGCTGAAGGCGAGCCCGGCCTGCTCGTGCAGAGCGCTGGTGACCTCCATGACCTTCTCGCGCAACTGCCCGGCGACGAAGACGGCGCTCTTTTCCAGCACGCTGCGAACACTGTCGACGCCTGTCGAAAGCGCGCGCTCCATGGTTCCGGCCCGCTCCTCGATGATGCCGGTCTGGCGGCTGAACGCCTGCTCGATCTTTTCGACGTCGGAGGCGATTGCTGCGGAGATATCCGTGCTTCTGGCGGCGATCTGGTCGATGTGGCCGGACAGGGAACGGTCGACGTCCTTGCGTGTATCGGCCAGCTTGGCGAGATCGTCTTCCAGCGCGCGGGCCAGCATGTCGCGGCCTTCGGCAAGCTTGCCGACATGCCCGGCTATGATGTCATCGACCTCGCCGCGGCTGGTCGCGATCTTCTGCAGATCCGCCTCGAGCGCGCGCCTGAGGATGTCGCGGCCTTCGGCCAGCTTCTCGACCTGGCCGGCGACCAGCCCGTCGATCGAGGTGCGGCTTTCCGCCAGCTTGGCGAGATCGTCTTCCAGCGCCTTGGACAGCGTCGAGCGGTCCTGCGCCAGCCTGTCGGAGTGGCTCTGGAGGAGGCCGTTGACATTCTCCAAATCGGCTTCCAGCACCCGTGCGAACTCCGAACGGTTTTCGGTCAGCCTCTGCGACTGGTCGGTAATGGCGTTCCTGATCGTGTTGAGATCGGCCTCCAGCGCCCGCTTTAGGATATCGCGGCCTTCGGCCAGCTTCTCGACCTGGCCGGCGACCAGCCCGTCGATCGAGGAGCGGCTTTCCGCCAGCTTGGCGAGATCGTCCTCGAGCGCTTTTGACAGGGTCGAGCGATCCTGGAACAGCCTGCTCGCGTGGTCGTCCATGATGCCGCTCACATTCCGCAGATCGTCCTCGACGGCTTTCGACAGCGTCGAGCGATCCTGGACAAGCCGGTTCGTATGATCGGCGATCAGGCTGTTCATATTCTGCAGGTCGTCCTCGATGGCTTTCGACAGCGTCGAGCGGTCCTGGACAAGCCGGTTCGTGTGATCGGCGATCAGGCTGTTCACATTCTGCAGATCGGCTTCCAAGGCCTTCGAAAGCTGGCTGCGCTCTTCCGCCACCTGCTCGGAATGACCCGAGATCGCACCCTTGATCGTGTTGATATCGGCTTCCAGGGCGCGCTTGAGGATGTCGCGGCCTTCGGCCAGCTTCTCGACCTGGCCGGCGACCAGCCCGTCGATTGACGAGCGGCCTTCCGCCAGCTTGGCAAGGTCGGCCTCAAGCGTCTGCGACAGCAGGCTGCGGTCGTCGGCGAGCCTGACGGAATGACCCTCGATCAGGTTCCTGATACCCGACAGATCGCCCTCCAGCGAACGGCTGAGTTCGCTCCTATCCTCGGCGAGTTTCGCGGAATGGGTCTCTATCAGGCCCTTGATGCCGACAATGTCGGTCTCCAGGGCTTTTGCCAGGACCGCACGGCCCTCGGCGATCTTCTCGACCTGACCAGCGACAAGACCGTCAATGCTGGCGCGGCTATCGGCCAGCTTGCCGAGGTCAGCCTCCAGGGCACGCGAAAGAATGCTACGGCCTTCGGCAAGTTTCCCAACGTGCCCGGCAACCATTTCATCAATGATCGTACGAGCTTGTACAAGTTTGCCGGAGTCCTCGTTCAAAGCCTGGGTAAGCCGGTTGCGGCCTTCCTCGAGCTGTTCGAGATGGCTGCCCAGCGAGGCATCGATGGCGGCGCGGGACTCGTTGACCTTGCGCAGGTCCTCTTCGAGCGCGCGCGAGATCAGGCTGCGGCCTTCAGCCAGCTTTTGGACCTGGTTGGTAACGGCGTCGTCGATGCCGGCGCGGTCTTCGGCGAACCTAGCGAGGTCCGCCTGCATGGCCTCGGCCATGCGGTCGCGGCCCTCGGCAAGCTTGCGGCTGTGGTTCTCGACGGCTTCCTCGATGCCGGCGCGGGCATCCGCAAGTCGCTGGATATCGCTGTCGAACGACCGCGAGACCACGTGCCGGGCCGCCTCCATGCGGCCGGCGAAATCGCCGGCGCGGGCTTCGAGCATCGACGAGGTGGACGAGATGATGTCGGCCATGTCGGCGCCGATCTGGGTCTTGCCCTGGTCGATCATCGACGACAGGGCGTCCTTGCTCTCGGCGAAGGTATGGGCAATTTCGCGCGCACGTTCGACCAGCGTCTCGTTGATCTGGCGGGCACGGGCCTCGAGCGCGGCATTGAGCTTCTGCGTGCCGGTGTCCAGCGCCTCGGCGCGGGTCTGGAACTCGCTGATCAGCGCCTGGCCGCGTTCGGCCAGGGTGCGTTCGATGCCGTTGAGGCTGGCTTCGAACTCGGAGTTCAGCGTGCGCGCGGCACCGCCGAGCAGTGACACCATGCCGGTGGTGCGGTCGTCGAGCAGATCGGTCAGCGAGCGGGTAAGACCGTCGGTCGTGTCCGTCAGCTTGGCGATGCGGGTATCGAGCAGCGAGGCAAAGGCCTCGCCCGAGGTGGACAGCTTGTCGGTGATCGTGTCGAGACGGCCCTCGACCGAATCGAAGATCGACATCGAGCTTTCGTTGATCCTGTCGATCAGCGTGTCGCCGGAATTGGTGATCGTCATCGACAGCTTGGTCGAGGCATTGAGGATGCTGTCGCGGATGATGTCGCTGGCCGAGCCGATTTCGTCCCTGAGCGTCTCATGCGCGCCGGCAATCGAGGCGCGCACGCGCTCGGCATGGGTGACGACCGCTTCGCGCTCGCTGCCCAGCCCGTCGACCAGTGAGCGGATACGGGCTTCGTTCTCGGAATAGGAGCGCTCGATCTGGTTCACTTCACTGTGGACCAGCGTTTCGAGCTCGACGGCGCGCGCAAGCGTGCGCTCGATGCCTTCGCCCATCGCCGCCACTTCGCGGCGAACGGCCTGGCCGATCATCATGACGCGGTCCTGGGCAAGGTTTTCCGGCTCGGCGAGGCGGAACGCCACCTCGGTCATGGACTGCGCGGCAATGCGCATTTCCTGGGCGCGGCGCACCATGGCCGCGAAGGCCCAGAACAGGATGATGGGAACGATCGCGGCGACAGCCAGGCCGATCAGTTCGGGGCGGGCGAAGAATTGGTCGAACGTGCGGATATTCCAGATGCTCGAGCCGAACAAAAGGTTCGCCAGGCCGCCGGCACCGGCGACCCAGGCCAGCGAAATGAACGCCACCACCCAGTAGATCGTGCTCGATGCGCGCCGGTTGAGGCCGTGCAGAAGCGTCCGGTAGTCTTTCTGGCGGTCGTCATTGGCGGGTGTGAAGCCCGCCGGCTGCGTGCCGTTGCGGTTTTCCACCGGGCGCAGCTCGGCCGGCTTGGTCGTGGCCGAAGTCGTTCCGTACTGACCCTGATTCCCGTTCTGGCCCTGATTCCCGTTTTGGCTCAGATTTGCCGCCTGGGCTTGATTGATCGCTGGCTCAGCTTTCTGGCTGCGCCCTTCGCGCGCCAGTTCGTCCGCTGCCTGCGAAATCTGCGCTTCCAGATCTTCCATCGACGCTGCCATATCGAGGCCGCCGTCGCCATCTCCGCTCAAATCCAGGTCGAGCGCTTTTTCGAGTTCCCTGGCTACGTCGCTGTCGAGATTACGTGTCGTCGTTGGTTTCTTCGCCATGCCTTCGCTACCCTGTACTAGCTGCCGAGGGACTTTTGATTTTGGCCTGATTCTGGCTTCTCTTATCCCGTGCAGGAGGCTGAAAATGGACCCTCGTATCGTAATGACACACAGGGGTAAAGAAAACCTGCATTCCTCGCGATACGTAAAACTTTAAATATAGGGTTAACGCAGACGTGATTTCGCCGCCTCCATCGCAACATTTTTCCGGGCCAATCATTAACCCGTTAGCTACGCGGATGGCCTAGATTTCCCGGCCAGTCAAACATCAAGGAGCTGCAATTCCCATGCGCGGCGAAAGCGGCATTGCCTTTTCCATGCCCGGCGGTGATGTGTCGGGAACGGCCCGGTCTCGGCCTGTGGATCTTGCGCATCTCGCGCGCCAGACGATGGGCGACCGCGGTCTCGAACAGGAGGTGCTGGCGCTGTTCGTGCAGCAGGCGCTTTCCGTGCGCGACAGGATCCTCGAAGCCGACGTCAAGGAGCGGCTGCTTCTGGCGCATGGGCTGAAAGGCTCGGCGCGCGGGGTGGGGGCCTTCGCCATCGCCGATTGCGCAGCGGCCATCGAAGGGCAGCCGGAGGACGTCAAAACCCTCGGGCGGCTTGGCGTCCTGATCGAGGAAGTACGCGATTTCATCGCCGCCATCAGCCGCTAATGCATGTCGCCCAAAAGTGGTGCAGCGGTTTTGGGACAACGACATGCATAAGACAACAACCTGAAGCGCGTCGCCCTTCAGACGCGCTTTAGCTCAGCCTTCCGAAAAAAACGTCACGGAGCGGCGCTTTCGCGCCGCAGTTGACTTGTCCGGCCAAGTGATTATCTCGGCTGGAACTCCCTTCAGGTGACAAATGACCAAGCTGACCTTCATTGCCCATGACGGCACACAGTTCGATGTCGATGCCGAAAACGGCTCGACCGTCATGGAAAACGCGATCCGCAATGCCGTGCCCGGCATCGAGGCCGAATGCGGCGGCGCCTGTGCCTGCGCGACCTGCCATGTCTATGTCGACCAGGCCTGGACGGCGGAGGTCGGCGAGCCGGAGGCGATGGAGGAGGACATGCTGGACTTCGCCTACGAGGTCCAGCCCAATTCGCGGCTGTCCTGCCAGATCAAGGTTCGTGACGCGCTCGACGGGCTTGTGGTACGCGTGCCTGCCCGCCAGGGCTGATCTCACCGCTCCAATCGATTTTTGCCGTGGCCGCTTGGCAGCGGCCCAATGGTCATGCAGTGTCGCGCGGTTTCCGCAACAAGGCGCAACGCATGACCGACACGATCAAGACGGACGTACTCATTGTCGGGGCAGGGCCGGTCGGCCTGTTCGCCGTGTTCGAACTCGGCCTCTTCGACATGAAATGCCATCTGATCGACATCCTGGACCGCCCCGGCGGCCAATGCGCCGAGCTCTATCCGGAAAAGCCGATCTACGACATTCCCGGCTGGCCGCTGATCACGGCGCAGGGCCTGGTTGACAAGCTGCTCGAGCAGATCCGTCCGTTCAAGCCGGACTTCACCTACAACCGCATGGTCTCCAGCCTCGAAAAGCTGGACGACGGCAGCTTCCGCGTCACCACCGACGAGAACGAGGTGTTAGAGGCTAAGGTGGTGGTGATCGCCGCCGGCGGCGGCTCGTTCCAGCCCAAGCGGCCGCCCATTCCTGGCATCGAAGCCTATGAGGGCAAAAGCGTCTTCTATTCGGTGCGCCGCATGGAGGATTTCCGCGGTCATGATCTCGTCATCGTCGGCGGTGGCGATTCCGCGCTCGACTGGACGCTGAACCTGCAGCCGGTGGCAAAGAGCGTGACGCTCGTCCACCGGCGCCCAGAGTTCCGCGCCGCACCGGACAGCGTCAACAAGATGTATGCCATGCAGGAGATGAAGGAACTGGACTTCCAGGTCGGTCAGGTCACCGGCCTGACCGGCGTCGACGGCCAGCTTGCATCCGCGATCATCAAGGGCCCCGACGGAGACGTCGAGGTGCCATGCACGCGCATGCTGCCCTTCTTCGGCCTGACCATGAAGCTCGGACCGATCGCCGAGTGGGGGCTCAACCTGCATGAGAACCTGATCCCGGTCGACACCGAAAAGTTCCAGACTTCGGTTCCCGGCATCTTCGCCATCGGCGACATCAACTGGTATCCTGGCAAGCTGAAGCTGATCCTGTCGGGTTTTCACGAGGTGGCGCTGATGGCGCAGGCGGCCAAGCGCATCGTCAGCCCAGGCGAGCGCATCGTGTTCCAGTACACCACTTCGTCGACGAGCCTGCAGAAGAAGCTTGGCGTCCACGACTGAGGGGGGCTGCGGCCCTATTCGGCGAGCACCGGCGCGGCGGCTTCGTCGCGGCCGCGCAACGGCTTTTCCGGCATCAGCGCGAGTGCAGCCAACGCCAGCACCAGCGTGACGGCCGCGACCAGGAAGATCATCGCGAAAGGCGTCACCGACGTGACCTGGCCAGCGGTCAGCGTGCCTTCCTCGGCAAGCGGCAACCCGTATCCGAGAGCGACGGCACCGAGCATGGCGACGCCAAGTGCGCTGCCCAGCGAACGCAGGAAGGTCAGCACGCCGGTGGCAACGCCGAGATGCATGCGATCGACCGCGTTCTGGACCGAGACGGTGGCGACGGGGAACGTCGTGCCCGTGCCAAGCCCGATTGCGATCGTCAGCATCTCGACCACCAGCAGCGAGGCGTGTCCGGCGACGAAGCTGAGCAATCCGAGACACAAGATGGCGAAGGTCACGCCGATCATGGCGATCCGCTTGTAGTGGACAAAGCGCGGGATCATGCGCCCGCTGAACGTTGCGCCGGCGACGGTGCCGAGCAGCAGCCCGAGCATGGCGGTGCCCGACTGGCTGACCGAGAGTCCGACGATCGATTGCAGGTAGACGGGCAGGTAGACGGCCAGGCCGATATTGGCGGCCTGCAGCAGGAACATGGACAGCGTGCCGGCTAACACGATCGGGTTGCCGAGCACTTCGAGCGAGATCAGCGGTTCGGCCGCGCGCAGCAGGCGCAGCGCGAAAGCGCCCCAGAAAGCCGCCGAGCAAGCGACAAGCCCTAGGATCTCGCGCGATAGCCAAGGGTAGGCGCCGCCGCCCCAGTTCAGCGCCAGCAGCAGCAATGCCGTGGCGATCACAAGCAGCAGCGCGCCGAGCGCATCGATGCGATGGCGCTTGGCGGCAATCGGAAGCTTCTTCAGCGGCCTGTTGATGATCGCCATCGCCAGGAGGCCAAGCGGGATGTTGATCCAGAAGATCAACGACCAGTGCAGGTGCTCGGCGAAGGTGCCGCCGAGCAGCGGCCCGGCGATGCTGGCGACCGCCCATGTGCCCGATATCCAGGCCGCATAGCGCGCCCGCTCGCGCGGCGGCACGAGGTCGCCGATGACCGTTTGCGTCAGGGCGAACAGGCCGCCGCCCCCGGCGCCCTGGATCGCCCGGCCGACCACCAGCACCAGCATGTTGGGAGCCATGGCGCTGACCAGCGATCCGATGAGGAAGATGAGGATTGCGGCATAGATGGTCGGGCGGCGCCCGTAGACATCGGAAATCTTGCCGTAGAGCGGGGCCATGGCCGTCGCGGTCAGCAGGTAGGCTGTGACGATCCATGGCAGATATTCGGCATGGCCGAGCGCGTGCGCAATGGTCGGCAGGGCCGGCGCGACGATGGTCTGGTCGAGTGCCGCCAGCAGCATCGACAGCAGGACGCCGCCGATGATGGCGTTCTTTTCGGTTTCCGTCAGCGGCGATGCCGCTCCCATCGTCAGTCTGTCGACAGCCTGGTCCATTGTCCTGGTCTTTCATGGGCTTGCGGCGCGCTGCCATGGGCGGCCGGCCTGGCCGGTCCGGTGCGTCTGCCGCGTCGATTGGTTATCTCGTGCTTCGAGGGTTCCGCGCTTGCGAACCTGACATATGTCGTTCCGTATAGGTCGATTTCGACAGGGGTTCGAAGGTTTTTCCGGCCTGGCACTATGCTTCGGCGAAATTGGCTTGCGTCGTTTACGCTCCTCACCGGGCGAAAATCAGGCCGGCGGCAACCGACCTTTCTCGATGCCCTCGATCCGGTAGCGCAAGAGCCGCAGGATGCGGCTTTCGAAATTGACGCTCTCGACGCGGTCGAACCGCAGCTGGTCCTGGTCATGCGCGGCGAGTTCAGCCGCCGTGATCCCAGCCGCCTTCGCCTTTGCCGCTGCGCAGGTCTTTTGCGGATAGCTCGCCTTCAGCGCATCCTCGAGTTGCTTGCCATGGTTCTTGGCAATCTCGACATGGCGCTCCTCGTGGCGCTTGATGTCGGCCGACAGCGTGTCCCAGAACAGCCGCACATCCGGGCCTGCCTTGCGCGAACGGCGCCATTCCGGAAGGATCACCTTGACCTTAACGGTCACGATGGCGTCGGCGATGCGGCAGGAGCCCGGCTTTTCCGCATAACTGACGCGGGTGGTGAACGCCATTTGCGTGGCGCCCGGATGCCTCGACCCGGTGCTCTTCACCTGCGGCCCGTTCTTCGACAGCTGCTTTTCGATATCGTCGAGCGTGCGGCCGCCAATGGCGAAGTAGCTGTAGGTCTTGACCAGATTGGCCGCACCCGCCGGCAGAGCGGTCAAGGCGAGCATCAAGGCGCAGAGCAGGTGTTGTTTCATCAGGTTGCCTCTTTAGCCACCTTGCGTTACGGCCGTGCCCGGCGCAACGGATTTGATTTCCGGCGGATCAAAGATGGTTGATGGTCGATGATGACAAGGCGGTGGCAGCTGGCGCACGGACGTCATCTCGATCTTGGCGGCAAGGCCGTGGTCGTCGGCATCCTCAACGTCACGCCGGACAGTTTTTCCGATGGCGGACTGTTCGCCTCCCGCGAGCAGGCAGTGGCCCAAGCGCGCCGCATGGTTGCGGAGGGGGCTGAAGTCATCGACGTCGGTGGAGAATCAACGCGGCCCGGCGCTTCTCCCGTGACGGTGGAGGAAGAACAGGCCCGCGTGCTGCCGGTCGTCGAGGCGCTTGCTGGTCTCGGCGAAGCACTGATTTCGGTTGATACCTATCGCGAAGACACCGCCCGGCTGGCCGTCGCCGCCGGCGCGCACATCGTCAACGATGTCTGGGGCCTGCAGCGCGAGCAGGGCATCGCCCGCGTCGCCGCCGAGACCGGCGCCGGGCTCGTCATCATGCATACCGGGCGCGACAGGCAAAAACTGCCCGACGTGATCGACGACCAGCTCTTCTTTCTCAGGAAATCGCTGGAGATCGCGCATGCCAGTGGCGTTGCCGACGCCCAGATCGTGCTCGACGCCGGCTTCGGCTTCGCCAAGGAAACGGCGCAGGAAAACCTCGATTTGATGGCGCGGTTTTCCGAGCTCGCCGAGCTCGGCTATCCGCTGATGGCCGGCACGTCGCGAAAGCGTTTCATCGGCAACGTCACCGGTCGCGACGCGATGGACAGGGCTGCGGGCACGGCGGCCACCAGCGTTATTTTGAGGCTCAAAGGCGCGCACTTATTTCGCGTCCACGATGTCGCAATCAACGTGGACGCTCTGGCTGTCACCGATGCTATGCTGGCGCGCGAAATTCCAGGAAGCTGAGCCATGTACGTCATCCGCATGAAGAACTGCGCCTTCTTTGCCCGCCATGGCGTGCTGGACGAAGAGGAGACGCTTGGCCAGCGCTTTTATGTCGATGCGGCTTTGACCGTGGAGCCCGGCCGCGCGCTCGTCGACGATTCCATCGACGATACCGTCAATTACGGCGTCGCCTTTGCGGTCATCGAAAAGATCATCACCGGACAGCGGCGCTTTCTGATCGAGGCGCTGGCGCTCGAGGTGGCACGGGCGCTGACGGCGCGGTTTCCGCAGATCAAGAAGGCCGAGATCACCGTGCGCAAGCCCAACGCGCCGGTGCCCGGCGTGCTCGATCATGTCGAGGTGACCGTTGTCTGGCCAGAATAACACCGTCTATCTCAGCCTCGGCGGCAATCTCGGCGATCCCGCGAAGTCGATGGCGGCCGCGCTGCGCATTCTGGACGGCGACGACAAGACCCGTGTCGTTGCGGTCTCCTCACTCTACCGCACATCGCCCTGGGGCAAGCTCGACCAGCCGGATTTTCTCAATGCCGCCGCCGCGATCGCCACGACACTCGCGCCGAGGGCCTTGCTCGAGCTTTGCCTCGATGCCGAACGCCGGCTGAAACGGGTGCGCGAGGAGCGCTGGGGGCCGCGCCTGATCGACATCGACATCCTGGTGTTCGGCGACCGGATCATCCACGAGACGGGCCTGGAAGTGCCGCATCCACGCATGCTCGAGCGCGCCTTCGTGCTGGCGCCACTGGCCGAGATCGCGCCGGACCTTGCCATTGGCGGCAAGAGCGTGTCAGAGCGGCTCAGTGTCGTCGACACATCGGGCATAGAGCGGCTACCCTCGGGACGGGACTGGTGGCAGGCCTAAGGTCAAAACGCATCTAGCCTGGCCGCCGCAAATGGACGAGATCGGTGGAAGCGGTCGCTTAGTTCTCGACGACCAAGGTGCCGTCTGTATCTTGGTAAACGAACAACTCGGCGGCGTCGTGTTTTTGGCGGTCGATCGAGATCGCGAGGAAGTCATCCCGGCCCAAGCGAAGGGTAATCTCTTGATCGGTAGATGTAACGCGTTCGATTACGATCCGCCTGCTGCGTCACTCATGCGCAGCGACACCTCCGAATGAACGGTAAGCCCAGTCCCGTCGGAGAAAAGAACAGCGATCCCAAACCCCGGCTCGCCCCTTTCAATTGAGCGGATCGACTTGCCGATCATTCGTTCTCCGAGGGTTGCACAGCACTCTTCCCGATCTGTGGCTAGCCTGCAGCAGGATCCGTTGGTGGAAGGCGAACCTTGGCTCTGGCAATCATCCATTCGACTACTTCAACAGGCACTCCGGACTGACACAAGGTAATCGCCATCTTCCCATCGACATCTGAGAAGAAAATCTCGCCCACTATGTGCTTGTCTTGGTCGACAAGCTCCAGATACATGCCATCACGTTGAACATCGCTGCCAATCGTGGCTTCATAATTTCGTCCTGCCAACAATCATGTCGCCAATATCCGCGAATGAAGCACGGACCGCAATGGGTCCGAACTCGTCGTTCGGATTGATCGGGTTTTGATCTTGATGCTGCCGGGCGCCAATCAGCCGGAAAACCCGCCACCATCGAGAAACGCCTGTTCCTCCGGCGTCGTCTCGCGGCCGAGCATCTTGTTGCGGTGCGGAAAGCGGCCGAAGCGCTGGATGATATCGCGGTGCTCGATCGCGTATTTCAGGTAGGCTTCGGCCCGGGTCTGCGTCAGGTCGACCGACCTTTCCTGGTCGGCGAGCAACTCCGAATGTTCGTATGGCAGATAGAGGAAAACCCGCAGATCCTGCTCGAGTAAAAGGTCGTGGCCCGCGGCGATAGCCTTGCCGGCGAAATGCCTCGCTAGCGGGTCGGTCGCAAACATATGGCCGGTGCCGCGAAAGCAATTGCGCGGAAACTGGTCGAGCAGGATCATCAGCGCCAGCGACCCCTCGGCATGTTCCGACCAGGCATCGCATTCGCGCCGCGCGGCGGCGTAGTGCAGGTCGAGGAACCGAGCGCGGAAGTCGGTATCGAAGGCGTCGTTCTTCTCGAACCACGCATCTTCGCCGGCATCGCGCCAGAATTTGGCGACTGAGAGCACCCGCTTGTCCAGTTCGGTCATTGCTTACTCCTCGGCAGGCTCGGATTTGTGCAGCACGCCGGCGGTCTCCTCGTTGAGTGCCTGGCCGGCACGCCGCGGCGGCGTCAGCGGCGCCGGAATCGGCGTGCCGATATTGCCCTTGAGGAAGCGCGCCCCGGCGCGAACGCCTTCGGCCAATTGCGTTTCGAAGCGGGCGGTGTCACGGCGGCGGACATCCTCGATCACCTCGGCGACGTCGTCCGGATCGATCCCCAGCGCTTCCAAGGCGGAGCCGCCGAAGACAAGCGCCGATTCGAAGGTTTCACGCAGCTGGAAGTCGACGCCGGCACGAATGAGCTGCAGCGCGGTGCCGCGATCGAAGGCGCGCGCCAGCACCGTCAGCAGCGGAAATTCGGCCTTGATCAATTGCGCGATGCGCACGGCTGCCTCGGGTTTGTCGACGCAGATCAGCACCGCGCGCGCCCGGCCGGCGCCGGCCGCATGCAATATGTCCAGCCGCGTGCCGTCGCCGTAATAGACCTTGAAGCCGAAATCGGCCGCCGCCTGGATCATCTCGACCTCATTGTCGATGATCGACACGTCGATGCCGCGCAGCAGAAGCGGCTGGCTGGCGATCTGGCCGAAGCGGCCGAAGCCGATGACCAGCACACTGCCGGAAAGGTCCGCGGCGACGTCGACCCCATCGAGCGACTGCTCGTCGCGCGGCGTGAGATAGCGCAGCGCGATGATGGCCAAAGGCGTCAGCACCATGGAGATGATGACGATCGCGGTCAGCATCGCATTGGCGCGGCTGTCGATGATGCCGACCGTCGCGGCGGCGGAATAGAGCACGAAGGCGAATTCGCCGCCCTGCGCCATGAACACGGCGCGTTCGAGCGCTTCGCGGTGGCCGCTCTTGAGCATGCGGGCGACCAAGTAGATGCCGAGCGCCTTCATCACCATGTAGGTGACGACGTAGATGGCGATCAGCCGCCAGTTCGCGACCACGACGTGCAGGTCGAGCGACATGCCGACGGCAAGGAAGAACAGGCCGAGCAGGATGCCGCGGAACGGTTCGATGTCGGCCTCCAGCTGGTGGCGGAAGGTCGATTCGGACAGCAGCACGCCGGCCAGAAACGCGCCCATCGCCATCGACAGGCCGGAGAGCTGCATGGCCAGAGCCGACCCCAGGACGACCAGCAGCGCGGCGGCCGTCATCACTTCGCGAGCGCGGGCATCCGCCAGGATGCGGAAGAACGGATTGAGCAGGTAACGACCCGCCACGACCAGCCCGATTATAGCGGCCAGACCGATGCCGACTTCCGTCAGCCGTTGCGACAGGCTCATATCGGCGCCGCCCGGCGCCAGGAAGGCGATCAACGCCAGCAGCGGCACGATCGCCAGATCTTCCAGCAGCAGGATGGAAACGATGCGCTGGCCCTTGGGCGTGGCCATCTCGCCACGCTCTTCCAGCAATTGCATGACGATCGCCGTTGAAGTCAGCACGAAGCCGGCTCCGGCGACGAAGGACACCGCGATCGGAAAGCCGCCGGCCAGCCCGACACTGGTCAACAACAAGGCGCACACGCCGACCTGCAGGGCGCCGAGGCCGAAGATCTCACGGCGCAGGCCCCACAACCGTGACGGCTGCATTTCCAGCCCGATGATGAACAGGAACATGACGACGCCGAGTTCGGCGACATGAAGAATCGCTTCCGATTCGGAAAAGATGCGAAGTCCGAACGGCCCGATCACCACGCCGGCGGCGAGATAGCCGAGAATCGAGCCCAGCCCCATGCGTTTGAAGATCGGAACGGCCACCACGCCGGCGGCAAGCAGCGCCACCACCTGGATCAGATCGCTGCCCGATGCTTCCGCCGCCATGCCTGCTCTTCCGTTTCCTGGAGGTTCCTCGCATATGCTGCGGAATCGAGACCAAGGATAGGGACTTCGGCCGAGATCGAACAGAGCGAATCGGCGCGCTACGGTCCCGGCACTGTTGCAGCCTCGTTACACAAGTTTATGCGGTGCTCGCGTTGCGTGTCACCACAATCAGCGGTTAAGGGACGCTTGGCTTCGGCCATTGGAGGGGGGTGACGATCAAGTCGCCGCCCTTTTTGAGGAGATGACTGACATGAAGAAGTTTTTGCTCGTTGCCGTGGGTGTTGCGGCGCTTGCTGGGTCGGCCTGCTCGAAGGCACCTGAGTGCACCGCCGAAATGGCGACCAAGAAGGCGCAGGACATGACGACCGCGCTGCAGGAAGCCATCACCAAGGATCCGTCCAAGGCAGCCGATCTGACGGCCAAGGTGCAGGCGGTGACGACCAAGTATCAGGGCGCCACGACGCTGGACGAAGCCTGCAAGGCCTATGACGAGCTGACGGCCACCATCAAGGGCTGATTGATCGTTCGGAAATTGAAGAAGGCGGTGGCCCTGGTGGGCCGCCGCCTTCTTTATTGCCCGCTGCCGTTGCTCAGTTCGGCGTGATGGAGCCGACTTCGACTGCATCGACCCGCTTCAGGCTCATGCCGATGACCGGCACCAGCTGCTCGTCGACACGCACCGCGACGGTCACCGTCATCGAGTTGTCGTCGGGAATGCGGGCCTGCATGACACCGCGCAGCTGTTTGCGGTTGATGGTGAAGACGACTTTGTGGGCGTCGACGACATTGCCGCCGATAATGTCGAGGCCTGACCCCGCGGTGCCGCCCATGAAGTTGCCCTTGTAGCCGTCGCGGCCCTTGCGTTCGACGGACGCCGACATTTTCTGGGTGAACATGCCGACCCGGCATCCGCCGTCGAGCGTCATGCCGGTCTTGCCATCGGGAGTCGCGCCGTTGAAACTGCAGGTGAATTTCGTGCCCTTGTACTTGCCGGCGACGATTTCGCCCGGGCCGACCCACTTGCCTTCCACCGATTGAAAGAATTGCTTGTCGGGTTCCGCGCCAAACGCCTTTTCAACGAGGCCGAAAGGGGCTGCAACCGCGACCGCGACAGGCAGGACGCTGGATAGAATAACGCTTTTCATCGACCACACCCGGCAACAAGGAAGCTGTTCTTGGAACACTTCCGACCATGAACAAGATTGGTTAATGCTTGGTGACTGCGGGGCGTCTCTTCACTTGCCGGAGGTCGACGTTTCACTTTCTTTCTTTGTCGCGAACGATGTCAGCGCGGACAGGAAATCGCCCAGTCCCGGCCGTTTGGCGGCGATGAAGGGCAGGGGCCGCGCCGTCTCCATCGCGGCAATGCCGATGCGTGCCGTCATCATGCCGTTGACGACACCTTCGCCGAGCTTGGCCGAAAGGCGCGCGGCAAGGCCGTGGCCGATGATCTGCTGCACGAAACTGTCGCCGACCGCGATCGAACCGGTGACCGCGAGATGGGCAAGAACGCTGCGCGCCAGCCTGAAGAAGCCCAGCGTGCCCGGCCGGCCGCCGTAAAGCTCCGACAGGCGGCGAATGAGCCGCCCGGCCTCGAACACGACATAGGCGACGTCGACGACGGCCCGCGGGCTGACCGCCGTCACCAACGACACGCGCTTGGCCGCTTCGAGGATCATCACCTTGGCACGGGCATCCAGTGGTCCGAGGATCTCGGTCTCGGCCAGCCGCACCAGATTGCCGCCGTCGATGATCTCGCCGCGCAGCTCGGCCAGCGAGCGCCTGCCGGCCGCGGTTTCGGGTTTTGCCGCGACAAAGGCCGAAAGCTCGTCGACAACGGCCCTCGCGGCCTTCGGATCGTCGCGCGCCACCGCATCCAGCGACCGCTTCTGCAGTTTTTCGACCTCGGCCAAGCGGGCAATCGCCAGGAATTCGCGCACCAGGATGACCACAAGCGCCAGCACCGCGATGGCAGCCATTCCGGCAGCCAGCCAGCCTAGCCATTCGGCGCGCTCGAACAGGTCACGAATGAGCTGGTCGGTCCACAGGCCGACGGCCAGCGAAACCAGGACACCCAGCGCGCCGAAGAACAGTCTGCCGAGCAGCGAACGCTTGCGCGGCGCGGTGGCGGGCGGCGGTTCGGCGGCGACGATGTCGGGTTCGTCGAAAACATCGACCTCGGCTGGCACGACGACAGCGACGCCAGCCCCTGCGGCGCGCGGCTTGCGCGTCTGCGGCGGCTCGGCATGGGCGCGACGCGCTTCTCGCGCCTCCTGCTTCGGTTCGGGCTCCGGCTCGATGCGGAATGCCGCGGGTCTGCGGGGCGCTGTCATGCCAGGTGATCTCCGATCAGGAACTGCAAGGCGCGGTCGAGCCTGATATGCGGCAGCGACAGCGTAACGCCTTCGGCCGTGCGCTCAAGCTTTGGCGGACGAAAGCGCACGAAACGGATCGCTGGCCCGTCAGCATCAGGTTGCTGCGACCCCGAAACATCGAACACCGCATCAGTTTTCTCGGGTAAGTCACCGGGAAATATGGCGGTTTCGGCTTTGCCATCGAATGTGTCGCCATTGATCCTTTCACCCTTCAGCGGTGTGCCGATGATGACGGGCAAGGTCTCGCGGTCCTGCTTGACCGTACCTTCGCGCGTCGCCCGCACCGCCGCCATGGCGACCACGTCGACATCGGCGCCGGTGAAATTCGCCCGCGCCACCGCCCGGTCGGCCAGCCGACGTACGATCGCCTGCAGCCGGTCGTGGCTTTCGTGATGCAGCTGATCCGCCTTGGTCGCGGCCACCAGGATGCGGTCGATGCGCCGCGAGAACAGGTCGGTGAGGAAATTGCCCCGCCCAGGGCGGAAACAGGAGAGAATCTCGGTGACGGCGCGTTCCAGGTCGGCCATGGCGCCGGGGCCGGCATTCAATGCCTGCATGGCGTCGATCAGCACGATCTGACGGTCGAGACGCGTGATGTGCTCGCGGAAGAACGGCTTGACGACATGCGTCTTGTAGGCCTCGTAGCGCCGCTCCATCATTGCTTGCAGCGATCCGGAACGCGGCCGCCGGTCGCTCAGTGCCAAAAGGGGCGAGAAGGTCAGCGCGGGCGAGCCCTCGAGGTCGCCCGGCATCAGGAAGCGGCCCGGCGGCAAGGTCGAAAGCGCCCGTTCGTCGAGTTTGCATGCCTTGAGATAGGCGGCGAAGCTCTCGGCGAGGCGGCGCGCCGTCATTTCGTCGGCGTCGGCATTCGGATCGATCGTGGCGGCAAGTGCCCGCCAACTTTGAGAAAGGTCGGCGCGCACCGGCAGCGCCGCCATCTCGACCGCTTCGCGTGAAAAATCGGCGAAGGATTTGCCGAGCAACGGCAGGTCGAGCAGCCATTCACCGGGGTAGTCGACGATATCGATCGACAGTTTGCCGGCTGAAAACATGCGATTCCAGCCGGAAGCCGATTCGTATTCGATGGTCAGCCTGAGTTCCGAGATGGCGCGCGTCGATTCGGGCCAGACGCGATCGTTGACCAGCGCTGCGATATGATCCTCGTACTGGAAGCGGGGAACGGCATCGTCAGGCTGTTCCTCGAGGAAAGCCCGGGCGATGCGCCCCGATTTCTGCGCCTCGAACAACGGCAGGCGCCCGCCATAGATCAGATTGTGGACAAGGGCGGAGATGAACACCGTCTTGCCGGCCCGGGAAAGACCGGTAACGCCCAGCCGCAGCGACGGGGAAAAGAGCCCGGTGGCTCGCCCGGAAAGTGTATCGAGCGCTATCTTGGCTTCGTCGGAGAATGTGGTCAGCGATGATGCCAAAATGGGGTCTCTCGGGCGCTTGTCAGGCTCCGATATAGGCTTTGGAATTGTGGTTTGAAATGGTTCAGAGGTCGGCAGGCGTCAGAAAGGCTTCGAGATAGCCATTGCCTTGCGCAGCACTGGCAAGGGCGCCGGCGAAGCGCACGACCGCAAGACCGGAGGTGGGAAAGCCGTGGTTCATCATGCCCCGGGCGGCTTCTTCGCCATCACCCGAGACCGCCATGGCCAGATCCTCCGTCATCGGGTTGTGGCCGATGACCAGCAGCGAACCAGGCCCGCCATTGTCGCGGATGAGGGTGAGGTAACCGGCGGCGTCCTCGCTGTATAAAGTGTCGAAGAACAGCACCCGGCCGGTGTCGGTCTGCCCGGCCAGACCTTCCAGCGTCTGGCGCGCACGCTTGGCGTTGGAGCAAAGGGTGACGTCGGGAACATAGTTGCGGACGCGCATGGCCTCGCCCATCAGTTCGGCGTCGGCAACGCCGGACGCATCGAGCGGACGATCGAAGTCACGGACGCCGGGCAACGCCCATCCAGCCTTGGCATGTCTCAACAGGTAAAGTCTGCTCACGGCTCCCTCACGCCACAAGACACCCGCCCGATTAGCCATCAGAACGGCCTGCTGCACAATGGCTGGCACCACTCAAGCACAACAAATCATGTCAGAATTCGCTCGCGCCCTTGAAGCAGAAGGGTTCCGCCATCAACTGCTAACATTTGCGTGACTCTATCGCCGATTGCGCTTGTGCAGGCTTCGGTCCGCGAATATATAGGCGCCAAATTTGGGGTTGTTGGGTGAGTCGCATGAACGACATCGTTACCGCCGATTACGTACCCTCCGAAGACGAGCCGTTCATGAACGAACGGCAGAAATCCTACTTTCGCCTAAAGCTCGTCACCTGGAAGAACGACATTCTGCGCGAAGCGCGCGAAACTCTCGAAATTCTGCAGCAGGAAAACGCCAACCATCCCGATCTGGCCGATCGCGCCTCGTCGGAAACCGACCGCGCAATCGAGCTTCGTGCCCGCGATCGCCAGCGCAAGCTCATTTCGAAGATCGATTCGGCGCTGCAGCGCATCGATGAAGGCACCTACGGCTATTGCGAGGAAACCGGCGAGCCAATAGCGCTGAAGCGGCTCGATGCGCGCCCGATCGCGACCTTGTCGATCGAGGCGCAGGAGCGTCACGAGCGCCGCGAGAAGGTCTATCGCGACGACTGACGCGAGCAAAACCAAGCAATTTCATATTCATGGCCGGGTTTTCCGGCCATTTTTGTGCCTGGCTTGTCCAGTACCGGGAAAAGTGAACAAAAACAAAGAGTAGAGCGCTTCAGCTCTAGCGCTTGTGGTTGGCCAGTTCGCCAAGAAGCTTCGTCATCTCGTCGTCGAGCGATTGCGGTGGCGCATTGGCCGCCGTTTGGCTCGCAGGCCTGGGGTGCGAGTTGTCCAGCGAGACCTCGAGTTCCTGCATCAGCGTGTCATCGATGGATTCCTGCTTTGCCGGCGCTGGGGTGTGCCTGGCGGTGTTGATGGTCGACCCATAGGCCGGAAGCGGCGTAACGTTGCTCGCCTGATAGTTGGGCACGGCAGGTTTCGGCGCCGGCGTGACAGGGCGTGGCCGGGCAGGGGCCAGAGCGGCACTGACCGGCTGCGGTGCCGGCGGCGCCTGCTTTGCCGGTGCCGGGGCAGGCTGGACCGCGCGCGGCCGCGGCGCCTGGGCCTGCTGTTGGCCGCCATCTCCGGTCAGTGCCGGGCGGCGGGGTGTCGCCAGCCGGATATCGCGCTCGACGACGACGTCGGTCGGGCCGCCGATCAGCAGCAGGTGCTCGATGTCGTCGCGGCGCACCAGCACCAGCCGGCGGTGGCTGTCGACGGCGGTGGCGTCCATGACGGCGAGCCGCGTCTTGCGGTTCCTGCCGCCGGCGACGAACGTCCCGAAAGTCAGGCTGCGGACAAGTTTGACGATGAGCAGAACGACGACCAGCAGAACCAGGGCCGCAAATGTCCACAGGATTGCGGCGACATATCCAGGACCCGCCACGCCATCCAGCCACTGCAGCATCGGTGCCCCCAATCGGCTTTTGAAGTGAGGCGACACTAGACTGTAGCGGCAGGCCACCGCAAGTTACCTTTCCGCTTCGTGAACAGCTTGAAACAGCAATGGCCGAACGGCGCCATTTTTATCTGACATTTGCGGCCGGGGCCTTTTCCGGAATAGGAGAATGTGATTCAACCGGGCAACGCCGGTAGACCGGATTCACGAGCAGGGGGCACATGGCCAAGGAAACGCGCGGCGATTTCTATCCGGTACCTATCGTCGATCAGAACACGCGTCCGGGCGCCGTCACCCGGCTCATCATCTTCATCGCCGTCCTGACCGGCGCCGCGATCATCTTCGGGCTTTTCCGCGAGCGCCTTGGCGATCCCTTCCTGCTTGGAATGCTGGGCGTGCTGGCGATGATCGGCGTCGGCTTCCTGTTTGCCACGGCAATCGGCTTCGTTCAGGTCGCGCCCCGCTCGACCAGCGACGAACTGTCGAAGGCCTTCGTCGATTCGATGTCGCAAGGCCTTCTGGTCACCGACACCAAGGGCCGTGTCGTCTACGCCAACCGCGCCTATGCCGACATGACGGGTGCTGCCTCGGCGACCGACCTCAAGACGGTCGAAGGCCTGCTTTCCGACGTTCCCGAGGCATCGATGACCATCTACCGACTGGCATCGGGCCTGCGCGACGGCCAGCCGGGCGACGGCGAGTTCCGGTTGGCCCAGTCAATCAAGCCCGGCGCCGAGTCCGGCGCGCGCTGGTACCGCGCCCGCGCCCGCACCTTCAACGTGCCGGGCCAGAGGTTGCCGATGCTGGCTTGGCAACTCGCCGACATCTCGCAGGAGCGGGCCGAGCAGGAGCGCTTCTTCCTCGACCTGCAAAAGGCGATCGATCACCTCGACCATGCGCCGGCCGGCTTCTTTTCGGCCGACCAGGAAGGCCGCGTCACCTATATCAACGCCACGCTTGCGGAATGGCTGGGCATCGACCTTGCCAGCTTCACGCCCGGCGCCGTCTCCTTGCCAGAGATCGTCGCCGGCGACGGCATGGCGCTGGTCCGCTCGGTCAAGGCCGATCCGGGCACCACACGCAACGCCGTCATCGATCTCGACCTGACGACGATGACCGGCGAGGCGCTGCCGGTGCGTTTCATGCACCGTGTTTCGGCGAGCCGCGAGGGCATCGGCAGCCCAACCCGCACCATCGTGCTGAACCGGACGCAGGGCGAGGATGCTTCGGCCGATCTTCGCGCCTCGGAGGTCCGCTTCACCCGTTTCTTCAATTCGACGCCGATGGCGATCGCTGGCGTCGACGCCAGCGGACGCATCCTGCGCACCAATGCGCCGTTCCTGTCGCTGTTTTCCTCCGTCGTCGACCGCGACGCTGTCGACCGCCGCGTGCGGCTCGACACGGTCATCCACGAGCGCGACCGGCCGGCATTCGCCGAGGCCTTCGAAAAGGCGCGACAGCGGCAGGCCGACATCGAGCCCATCGACACGCTGCTGCCCGGCAATGACGATCGCCACATCCGCTTCTACGTCAATGCGGTCGCCGACGGCACCGGCGGCGAGGGGGCCGAAGAATCGGCCATCGTGTATGCCGTCGAGACCACAGAGCAGAAGGCGCTCGAGGGCCAGATGGCGCAGAGCCAGAAGATGCAGGCGGTCGGCCAGCTTGCCGGCGGCATCGCGCACGATTTCAACAACGTGCTGACCGCCATCATCATGGCATCCGACCTTTTGTTGACCAACCACCGGCCGTCGGATCCGTCCTTCCCCGACATCATGAACATCAAGCAGAATGCCAACCGGGCGGCCTCGCTGGTGCGTCAGCTTCTGGCCTTTTCGCGCAAGCAGACCTTGCGGCCGGAAGTGCTCAACCTGACAGACGTGCTTGCCGACCTCAGGATGCTGCTCGCCCGCCTGGTCGGCAACGACATCAAGCTCAAGGTCGACCATGGCCGCGACCTGTGGCCGGTCAAGGTCGATATCGGCCAGTTCGAACAGGTTGTGGTGAACCTCGCCGTCAACGCGCGCGATGCGATGCCGGCAGGCGGCGACCTTACGGTGCGCACCCGCAACGTGACGGCGGAGGAGTGCAAGACATTCACCTATCGCGAACTCACCCCGGCCGACTATGTGGTGGTCGAGGTCGAAGACACCGGCAGCGGCATTGCGCCCGATGTGCTGAAGAAGATATTCGAGCCCTTCTTCACCACCAAGGAGGTCGGCAAGGGCACCGGCCTCGGCCTGTCGATGGTCTACGGCATCATCAAGCAGACGGGCGGCTTCATCTTCTGCGACTCCGAAGTCGGCAAGGGTTCGGTGTTCCGCATCTTCCTGCCGCGCCATGTCGCCGAGGTGAGGGCAGCGAGCGACCCCGGCGAAGCGCCGGCGACGCCGGTCAAAGCGGCCGACTCGGCCAAGGATCTGTCGGGCTCGGCCACCGTGCTGCTGGTCGAGGACGAAGATGCCGTGCGCATGGGCGGCATGCGGGCGCTGACGTCGCGCGGCTACACCGTCCACGAGGCGTCGTCGGGCGTCGAGGCACTGGAGGTGTTCGAGGCGCTCGGCGGCAAGGTCGACATCGTCGTCTCCGACGTGGTGATGCCGGAAATGGACGGGCCGACGTTGCTTGGCGAATTGCGCAAGCGCCAGCCGGACATCAAATTCGTCTTCGTCTCCGGCTATGCCGAGGACGCGTTCGCGAAAAACCTGCCGGCCGACGCGCATTTCGGCTTCCTGCCGAAGCCGTTCTCGCTCAAGCAGTTGGCCACGATCGTCAAGGACGTGCTGGAATCTTAAAGGAATTCCGGGAAAACGGTTTTCCGTCCGGAATTGCGTAAAAACAAATAGTCGCGTGCCCGCCTGAATGTGAACAAGCTCACAGACGCCCGCGCCATGCCGTTTACACGTGGCGGCGCCGGAGAACGAGCCGTCCGTTCATAACCAGTGAGGTCCGGCCACTGGAGCTTCGCAATCGGCGCTTGCGCATCGACGCCAGCCTGCCATGATTGCGGTGACAAAAGCGGCGGGGATTTGGGGTAGATGCCGTGACGCCGCACAATGAAGCGGAGAAGGGCGATTATGCCGAAACGGTGCTGTTGCCGGGTGACCCGCAGCGCGCCGAATGGATGGCTGAGACTTTTTTGGAAGCGCCGCGCTGCGTCAATCGCCGCAGGGGCGCGCTTGGCTTCACCGGGCTGTTTCGGGGCAAGCCCGTCAGCATCCAGTCGACCGGCATCGGCGTCTCGTCTTTCCTGATCTACGCCCACGAGCTGCTGGATTTCCATGGTGTCAAAACGCTTATCCGCACCGGCACATGTGGTGGCCTGAGCGAGGAGGTGGCGCTGCGCAGCGTCGTCATTTCGAGCGCCGTTCGCGCCGAGAGTGACCGCAGCGGCCAGGTCTTCGGGATGTACGAACCGGCAGGCCCCGATCCGACGCTGCTTACGCTGGCCTTGCAAAAGGCGGTCGACCTCGGCATCGCCTGGAGCGCGGGGCTGACAGTCTGCAGCGACATATTCTATCATCCCGATGGGCGCGACCGCTTTGCCGAAGCGCAGGCGCTTGGGGCAGTGGCGGTCGATATGGAAACCAGCGCGCTTTACCGCATTTCAGCTCATTTCGGTGCGCGTGCCTTGTCGCTGCTGAATGTGGTCGATCATGTCACCACCGGCGAGCAGACCGACTATTGCGAACGCCAGGCGCTCTTCACCGACATGACGCGGCTGGCGCTCGAAGTGGCGGTCGACAGCTAGGCGGGGCAGCGATCTATCAAAAGCTGAACCGCCCTACGCATACCCTCCCGACTGCCTGTTGGCGCGGAACATATCTGGCAGTTCTGCGCCCCTTTTTGCGATGCTGCGCTATGCGCCGACCGGCTGCGTATCCTTGCGGCGGATGGCAACCACCGAGGGGCGTGGCGGCTGGCCGTCCTTGAAATCGGGCCACAGCGTCTGAGCCTTGTCGAGCGTCTCTGCATCTTCGGCCGGATGTTGGACCGACAGGAACAGCGTCGTGCCATCCGGCGTGAAGCACGGGCCGGTCGCTTCGGCGCCATGCGGGCAGGTGAACAGCAGTTTTGGCAGGCCGCGCGCAGCACCCTCGGTGTCGACACCATAGACGCCGTCCGGCAGGTCGAAATCATTGGCGCCGTCCGTCGCCACCCACAGCCGGCCGGCCGGATCGAAGGTGATGTTGTCGGGGCAGACGAACCAGCCATTGTCCGAGGTGTCCGGATGGAAGGTGGCGCCGACCGCGGCGTCCTTCGGATTGCCGCACAGCACGAATAGATCCCAGGCATACTTTTCCGCCGTATGGTCGGCGGCCGCGCCGCGGCCGCCGGGCGGGATCAGCTCGACGATGTGGCCCCAGAGGTTTTCCGGCCGCGTGTTGGCCGGATTGACCTTCGACTGGTCGCGCTTCTTGTTCTTGGTCATCACTGCATAGACGCGGCCGGTCACCGGGCTGGTCTCGATGTCCTCGGGCCGGTCCATTGGCGTGGCACCCAGCACATCGGCGGCTAGCCGCGTCTTGAGCAGCACCTCGGCCTGGCCGGCAAAGCCGTTCTCGCCGGTCAGCTTGCCCTGGCCGTGAACAAGCGGCAGCCAGCTCATCGTGCCGTCGGCATCGAAACGCGCCACCGACAGCACGCCGTCGTCGAGCAAATTGTTGCCGGAGGCGGGGTTCGCCGGATCGTAAGCCTTGTTGGAGACGAAGCGGTACATGTATTCAAAATAGTCATCGTCGCCCATGTAGACGACGACGCGGCCGTCCTTGTTGAGCACGACAGTGGAGGCCTCGTGCGACATGCGGCCAAGTGCTGTCCGCTTCACCGGCTTCGACTGCGGATCGTAGGGGTCGATCTCGACCACCCAGTCGAAACGATTGGCCTCGTTCGGCTCCTTGTCGAGGTTGAATCGGTCGTGGAAGCGGCCGCGGCCGTAGATGTCGGAGCCGTCGAAACCGTAGCGATCGAGTATATCGGCAATCGGCGCAGCCGTTGGGTCGCCGCCGAATAGGTCGGAAACACCTTCCTCGCAGGTCAGCACCGTGCCCCAAGGGGTGACGCCGCCGCTGCAATTGTAGCTGGTGCCGAACACCTTTGCGCCGGTTGTGTCGGCCGAAGTCTTCATCAGCGAATGGCCGGCAACAGGCCCGGAGACGGTCATTTCGGTGGTCACCGTAATGCGGCGGTTGAGAGGGCTGTCTTCGACGATAGACCACTTGCCGTCCTTCAGGATCGCTTCGACGATTGAATGGCCCATCGCGGCCATGCCGAGGTCGACCTGCTCCTTGGTCATCGCCTTGCCGGCATCGTCCTCGGTCATGCCGGGAAACATCACATTGGGCGAGAGGTATTCGTTGTTGACGCAGAGCAGGCCGTGGTCGGAATTGACCGAGCCCTTCGGCAGCGGCATGAAGGCGATGAAGTCGCAATTGTAACCAAAACGCTTTTCCTGCTCGTCGGCTGAAACCTTGTTGCCGTCGAACTCCGGCAGGCCGGCAGCAAGCGCGTCGCCCCAGCGCGCGACGATCGTCGTCTCATAGCCTTCGGCGGCGGCATGGGTCTTGTCATAGACGCGCTTCAGCTCGGGAAAGCCGAGCGTCGAGAGCGCTGCCGCGGCATGGGTTTCGCCGGCAAACAACGAACCGACGAAGCTGCCGCCGGCGATCAGCGCCCCGGAGGCAAGGCTGCCTTTCAGCACTTCGCGGCGCGAGACGCGCGCGGCAATGACGTCGCGAATGGCGGGGGAGGATGAAGACGGTGCGTTGGCCATGGTGTCTGCCTCTCAGGGTGGATGGTGACGGCGCACCGCTGCCTAGTCTGCTTCGGCAACATCCCGATGACATGAGAGGAAAGCACGTTTCGCCGCGACGATGCGGCAGGCCAGCGGCAGGCGTCGCCGCTCAGCTTCTGGTGCAGGTCGAAGCGGTAAAGGCGCCGTCGGGCTGTTTCATGATGATGTCGAAGGAGGGACTGGTCTGGCCGTCCAAGGTGGCTTGCGTCATCGAGATCGAATTGCCGCCGGTCGAGTAGCCACCGAGAGGGCCAAGCCAGCTGATCACGCCATTGGCGTCCATCTGATAATTGTAGGCTTGCGGCGCGGTCCCGAACGTCACCGGGCCCTTATAGACGTTGCCCTTGATGGTGATGTCGCCGAGGTTGAGGAACAGGCCGAGCAGGTAGACTTCGCAATGATAGGTCCCGTCGGGCATTTTGCCGTCGGCGAAATCGGCGCGTGCGCTGCCCGTGGCGGAGACCAGAAGCAAGATGCTGAAAATGCAAGTAATCCTGGATACCATGACGTCGCTCGCTTGAACGCCGACCTTGCCTCATTTCTACGCCGCGCCGCAACCCGTCGACGTATGTCGTCTCGATATGCATGCCCCAAATTTAGGCATTGGCAGAATTTGGGCAAAATCTAGGCAAGTGTGCGCAATTTCTCCTCATTCGGGTTTTTTGTCGGCACCATTCATGCTTGGCGTCTAATATAGTAACCGGCTGATAAGACTGGAATATCCCGGCGTGACCGACCTCGTTTCACAGTTTGGCATGGCGGTTGCATAGCTTTGTTGCGGTGCAATCAACCAGCTCGGGAGTGTGGAATATGAGGGGAAATTTCTCAAAAATAACAAAAATGTTTTCGGCAAGCGTGGTTGCTGCCGGCCTGTTGATGTCGGCTCCCGCGAGGGCGGCGGACGACACGATCAAGGTCGGTATCCTGCATTCGCTGTCGGGGACAATGGCGATTTCGGAAACGACGCTGAAGGACGCCATGCTGATGCTCATCGAGGAGCAGAATGCGAAGGGTGGCCTGCTCGGCAAGAAACTCGAAGCGGTCGTCGTCGATCCGGCGTCTAACTGGCCGCTGTTCGCCGAAAAGGCGCGCGAACTGATCTCCAAGGACAAGGTCGCCGCCGTGTTCGGCTGCTGGACCTCGGTGTCGCGCAAATCGGTGCTGCCGGTGTTCTCCGAACTCGACAACATCCTGTTCTACCCCGTCCAGTATGAGGGCGAGGAAAGTGAGCGCAACGTGTTCTACACGGGTGCAGCGCCAAACCAGCAGGCGATTCCCGCCGTCGACTATCTGATGAGCGAGGACGGCGGTTCGGTGAAGCGCTGGGTGCTCGAAGGCACCGACTATGTCTATCCGCGCACCACCAACAAGATCCTCGAAGCCTATCTGAAGGCGAAGGGCGTCGCGGCGGAAGACATCATGGTCAACTACACGCCGTTCGGCTTCTCCGACTGGCAGACCGAGGTCTCGGCGATCAAGAAGTTCGGCTCGGCCGGCAAGAAGACCGCCGTCGTCTCGACCGTCAACGGCGACGCCAACGTGCCGTTCTACAAGGAACTCGGCAACCAGGGCATCAAGGCCGAGGACATCCCGGTCATGGCCTTCTCGGTCGGCGAGGAAGAGCTTGCCGGTCTCGATACCGCGCCGCTGGTCGGCCATCTCGCCGCCTGGAACTACTTCGAAAGCGTCGACACGCCAGAGAACAAGAAGTTCATCGCCGACTGGCATAAGTTCATCAAGAACGACAAGCGCACCACCAACGACCCGATGGAAGCCCATTATATTGGCTTCAACATGTGGGTGAAGGCGGTCGAGAAGGCCGGCACCACCGATCCGGACAAGGTCATCGACGCCATGATCGGTGTCTCGGTGCCGAACCTGACCGGCGGCTATTCGACCATGATGCCGAACCATCACATCACCAAGCCAGTGCTGATCGGCGAGATCCAGGCCGACGGCCAGTTCGAGACGGTGTCGCAGACGCCCGGCCTCGTCATGGGCGACGAATGGTCCGACTACCTGCCGGACTCCAAGGACCTGATCTCCGATTGGCGCGCGCCTCTGTCCTGCGGCAACTTCAACGTTGCCACCGGCAAGTGCGGCGGCAAGGGGACCAACTGATCCCGGCCTGGACCGCCAGGTCCATGGCCCGGTCTGGACCGTCAGGTCCATGACCAAGACCGCGAAGTGTCCGGGCGAGCTCATCCTCAGTCCGCCCGGACGCGCAATTCCAGCTCCCAGAAGAGTATCTGAACGGATGATCCTGTTGCGCGCTCTCGGTCTCACTCTGTTGTTCCTGATGGCAAGCCTGTTGCCGTCGAACGCTGCCGAAGCCGACCTGCGCGCCATCATCGCCAAATTCGCCACCGGCACCGGCTTCTCGGCCACCGAGGCCGTGGTGCGTGAACTCGCCGCCACCGGCGATCCTGCCGTTGAACGTCCGCTTGCGGCTCTGGTCGAGGGCAACCTCTACATCCGCAAGGCCGATTCCGCGGTCTTCGTCGGCAACGAAAGCGGCGACAGCGTCGCCTTGCTTGACCCACTGAGCGGCGAGAAATCCGCCGAGGCCGCCAAGGCCGACATCACCAAGATCAAGGTCAACAACGGGCTGCGCCGCGTCATCCGCGACGCGCTGGGCACGCTGACGCTGCGCGCCAAGGATCCGACTGTCCGCATCGCCGCCGCCGACACCATGCTCAAGACGCCCGATGCCGCCAACATCGAACCGCTCGATGCGGCCATCGCCGCAGAGACCGACGCCAACGTCAAGGCGCTGTTCGAACAGGCCCGCGCCGCGTCGGTTCTTGTTTCCGACAGACCCGAGGCCGACAAACTCGCCGCCGTCGCCCTGATCGGCGCGCGCGGCGACCGCGATGCGCTTTCCCTGCTCACTTCGGTGGAAGCCAATTCGCCAGGCGCGGTGAAGGATGCGGCGACCGCCGCGATCGGCACCATTAACTCGTCGCTGGCGCTGTGGGATGCCGCCCAGAACATCTGGTACGGCATCTCCCTGGGCTCGGTGCTGCTGCTCGCCGCGATCGGCCTCGCCATCACCTTCGGCGTCATGGGCGTCATCAACATGGCGCATGGCGAGATGGTCATGCTCGGCGCCTACACCACCTTCGTCGTCCAGCAGGTGATCCGAACCTCCTTTCCCGGTCTGTTCGACTGGTCGCTGGTTATCGCCCTGCCGCTCGCCTTTCTTGTTGCCGCTTTGGTCGGGCTCATCATCGAGCGCGGCGTCATCCGCTTCCTCTATGGCCGGCCGTTGGAAACGCTGTTGGCAACCTGGGGCGTCTCGCTGATCCTGCAGCAGGCCGTGCGCTCGATCTTCGGACCGACCAACCAGGAGGTCGGCAACCCGTCCTGGATGTCGGGCTCCGTCGACATCGGCCAACTGGCGGTGACCTGGAACCGGCTCTGGATCCTAGTCTTCGCGCTCGGCGTGTTCGCGGTGCTGCTCTATGTCATGAAGCGCACGCCCTGGGGCCTGCAGATGCGCGCCGTCACCGCCAACCGCCGCATGGCCGCCTCGATGGGCATCAGGACGCCCTGGGTCGACGCGCTGACTTTCGCGCTCGGATCCGGCATTGCCGGCATCGCCGGCGTCGCGCTTAGCCAGATCGACAATGTCTCGCCCAATCTCGGCCGTGGCTACATCATCGACAGCTTCATGGTCGTCGTGTTCGGCGGCGTCGGCAATCTGTGGGGCACGCTGGTCGGCTCCTTCTCGCTGGGCATCGTCAACAAGTTCCTCGAGCCTTATGCCGGCGCTGTACTCGGCAAGATCGTCGTACTCGTCCTCATCATCCTGTTCATCCAGAAACGCCCGCGCGGCCTGTTCGCGCTGAAGGGCAGGGCGGTGGAAGCATGATCACCGGACGCTTCTTTGCCGCCGGCGCAGACCGCCGCATCGCCATCACGATTCTGATCCTGCTGGCGGCCGCGATCATCGTGCCACTGCTGAATCTGGCGGTGTCGCCGGCGAGCGCCTTCTACATCCCGTCCTACATCGTTGCGCTCACCGGCAAGTATCTCTGCTACGCGCTGCTCGCCCTGGCGCTCGACCTGGTCTGGGGCTATTGCGGCATCCTCTCGCTCGGCCACGGCGCCTTCTTCGCGCTCGGCGGCTATGCGATGGGCATGTACCTGATGCGCCAGATCGGCTCGCGCGGCGTCTACGGCAATCCGCTGCTGCCCGATTTCATGGTGTTCCTGAACTACAAGGAACTGCCCTGGTTCTGGTACGGCTTCGACCATTTCTGGTTCGCGGCGATCATGGTGCTGGCGGTGCCTGGCCTGCTCGCCTTCGTCTTCGGCTGGTTCGCCTTCCGCAGCCGCGTCACCGGCGTCTATCTGTCGATCATCACCCAGGCGATGACCTACGCGCTGCTGCTTGCCTTCTTCCGCAACGACATGGGCTTTGGCGGCAACAACGGCCTGACCGATTTCAAGGATATTCTCGGCTTCAATGTCCAGGCCGACGCGACGCGCTCGGCCTTGTTCGCGGCCAGTGCGATCACGCTTGCGCTTGGCGTCTTCGTCACCTGGGCGATCGTCGGCTCGAAATACGGCAAGCTGCTGATGGCGGTGCGTGACGCCGAAAGCCGCACGCGTTTCCTCGGCTGGCGGGCCGAGAACGTCAAACTGTTCGCCTTCACCGTGTCGGCGATCATAGCCGGCATTGCCGGCGCGCTCTACGTGCCGCAGGTCGGCATCATCAATCCCGGCGAATTCGAGCCGTCCAATTCGATCGAGGTCGTGGTCTGGGCCGCAGTCGGCGGGCGAGGCACGATCGTCGGGCCCATCATTGGGGCGTTGCTCGTCAACGCCGGCAAATCTTGGTTCACCGGCGCGCTGCCGGAATTCTGGCTGTTCGCGCTCGGCGGCTTGTTCGTCGCCGTAACGCTGTTCCTGCCCAAGGGCATTATCGGCATGTGGGACTCATGGCGCGGCAACGCCAGGGCCATGAGGGCGGCCTCGCTCGCCGAGGAAGCCGGCACAGATCCCGACGTCCCGCCGCCGCCAAAGGTCGTTCGCAGCGCGGCGACAAGGCCGGGCGACTGGTCTGCGTCCGGCCCCGAACCACAGCCGGCGGAGTGAGCGATGTCGAAGTCGAACACCATCCTCTATCTCGACGGCGTCTCGGTTTCCTTCGACGGGTTCCGCGCCATCAACAATCTGTCGCTGGTGCTCGACAAGGGCGAGATGCGCGCCATCATCGGTCCCAACGGCGCCGGCAAGACGACGATGATGGACATCGTCACCGGCAAGACGCGACCCGATGAGGGCGAAGTATTCTTCGACGGCCAGGTGGATCTCACCAAGCACGACGAGGCCGAGATTGCCATGATGGGCATCGGCCGGAAATTCCAGAAGCCGACTGTCTTCGAAAGCCACACTATCGAAGAGAACCTGATGCTGGCGCTGAAGGGCCCGCGCTCGATCTTCCCGGCGCTGTTCCACCGCCGCTCGGCGGCCGAGGCAAGGCGCATCGACGACATACTTGGCATCATCCGGCTCGGCGACAAGCGAGGCGAACTCGCCGGCAATCTGAGCCACGGCCAGAAGCAGTGGCTGGAGATCGGCATGCTGCTGGCGCAGGATCCAAAACTACTGCTGGTCGACGAGCCGGTCGCCGGCATGACCGACGCCGAGACCGAAGAGACCGCGCGCCTGCTCAAGGATATCGCCCGCGACCATTCGGTCGTCGTCGTCGAGCACGACATGCATTTCGTCCGCGAACTCGGCGTCAAGGTCACCTGCCTGCATGAAGGCTCGGTGCTGTCTGAAGGCTCGCTCGATTTCGTCTCGGCCGACGAGCGTGTCGTCGAAGTCTATCTCGGGAGATGAGCATGGTCTGGCGGGTGCAATTCCATCGCTTCGATCTGTCGTTTCTCAGGTTCTGGAGAAGGCGCTGACATGCTCGAAGTTTCCAACGCCACGCTTCACTACGGCGCCGCCCAGGCGTTGCGCGGCGTCTCGCTCAAGGCCGGCGCAGGCCAGATCACCTGCGTGCTCGGCCGCAACGGCGTCGGCAAGACCAGTTTGATGAGATCGATCGTCGGCCACCACCGGCTGACGAGCGGAAGTGTTGCCTTCGAGGGGAAGGCGCTCGACCGGAGCGCGGCGTATGACCGCGCCCGGTCGGGCATCGCATTCGTGCCGCAGGGCAGGGAGATCTTCCCGCTGCTGACGGTCAAGGAAAACCTCGAATCGGGGTTTGCCCCTCTGAAGCGCGCCGAGCGCAACATTCCAGGGCATGTCTTCGAGCTATTTCCGGTATTGAAGCAGATGCTGTCGCGCCGTGGCGGCGACCTCTCCGGCGGCCAGCAGCAGCAGCTCGCCATCGGCAGGGCGCTGGTGATGCGGCCGAAGCTCCTGGTGCTCGATGAGCCGACCGAAGGCATCCAGCCCTCGATCATCAAGGACATCGGCCGCGCCATCCGCTATCTGCGCGACCAGGCCGGCATCGCCGTGCTCCTGGTCGAGCAATATCTCGATTTCTGCCGCGAGCTCGCCGACGAGGTCAACATCATGGACCGCGGCCAGATCGTCCATACTGGTCCGGCGGAAGATTTAGACCGGGCGGATGTCAGGAAGTTCCTGACGGTGTAGCTTCTTCGATGCAGGACAGTTGGAAGCCGGGAACGTGAATCGTTCGCTTTGGCGAATAGCAACCTTGAAGATTAGCCGGAACCGTCCATCCCGTCGTCATCCTGGGGCGAAGCAAGGAGCGAAGCGACGCGGCGCAGACCCAGGATCCATGCCGTGACATCCGCCGAAGAGTCCGGCGGTGCAAGAAGAGCCATTCTTTGGCGCCTTCCATCCTAGATTTTGCACCGTCGTGACGCTCTGATGTCACTGCATGGATCCTTGGGTCTTCGCTCCGCTTCGCGTTCGCTACGCCCAAGGACGACGAAGTTATGAAGGCCTGCTCAGTCTTTCCTCAATCTAAGCTCTGCAACTGTAGCGCGCCAAGAACTGCATGCTACTCTTTGCTTGGCCTTGGTGAGTCGGCCACTTTCCGTACCAGTCTGTTTGGGTCATATCGAAGGGCGCGGGCTCGGCGGCAAGTTCCACGCAAGCATGGCCTCCTATCCTCCTCCTGCGATCTGAGTTGTTCAACGCGTTTGGGCAATCTGGCTAGGGGGAACGGCCAATGGAGCGTTTTGTCGAGGACTACCAGAAACGGCGGCTCACAGAGCGCGTCGACATCATCACCGCCATCAACATCCTGAGGTCGCAGGGCTACGATCCAGACGAACTGATCGGCGAGATCACCAAGGTGTTCTACGTCGACCTCGATGCCTACAACGAGATCGTCATGGCCGCATAGGGCCAGCGACGTGCTCCAAGCTGTGTTGAGATTCAGGTCAGGCCGTGCCGAGAATGGTGGGGTCCGAGAACCGGAGCGGAGCGTACTTGAAGTACGTGTTGGGGTGGACGGCCCCCGACGGCATCGTGATGTGCCAGAATGAGGTCGTTGAGATCTCAAGCAAGGGAGACCGTCCGTGGAAAATCTTATTC
>NZ_QZWZ01000044.1 GCF_003601975.1 Mesorhizobium waimense | reverse complement strand
TCGGCCATGCCGAGCAATGGGACGAGATCGCGGTCGATGGTGACGTTGTTGCCAAGGATTGTCTCCTGCGCTTCAAGCGCGAAGGGCGGACGCTGGCTGTCGCGTCGATCTTCCGCGACATCGAGAGTCTGGAGGCCGAGCTGGAAATGGAGCGTTGAGTGACCTGACGGAGCGCCCGCGAAGACTTCCGTCACGGCCATATGTCGCGCGACCCAAGGACTGGGAGCGCTGAGGCATCGCCCCCGTGTCCGGATAGGAAGCCCCTACCTCTGCGCCACCACCTGCCTGAACACCGCCTTCTCCACCTCCGGCTCCAGCGATTCCGCGAACGACGTCGCGAGATGGTGCCGGTCGCGGTAGGCGATCTTGCCGTTGATGAACACATGGCAAATGGTGGCGTCGCAGAACTGGTCGGTCATGTCGATGTAGCTGGCGTTGGGCACCGAGCGTACGATGTCGCGCTCCACCGCGGCCGCCGCGTCGTTGGCGGCGTCGGTCCGCTTCTGGTCGCAGAGCGAGGGCGCTTCGCCCCGCCACAGCGCTCTGGCCACGCAGGTGTCGACATGCTCTTCGTTGAACGGCACGTCGCGGATGAAGGCGACTTTCAGCCCGGCCTGCGTGAACGCTGACAGCGTCGCCCGCAGGCCATCGCGCCACCGAGCGTCCTGGTCGGCCGGGATCTGGGCGTCGGGCGACATCTTGCGCGAACTCGCCAGCGCGATCTCCGAAATCACCACCAGGCTCGGCCGCGCCGCGATGATCTCCTTGATCGACTGCGCGCGCCATTGATCGCACTCGGTGTAGTCGCGCTTCAGCTTGGTCACCCACACCGTCAGCTGCGAGGCCCGGCAGGACGATTTGAGCCAGGTGACCACCTTGGTGTCGTTCTTCCTGGCCGCCGCGATTAGCGGCGTCGACCAGTGGTCGGCATGCGAATCGCCGAACAGCGCGATCGTGCGCGGCGCGGCCTTGTCGCCGAACTCGCAGGGCTTTGGCGTCACCGTTTCGTAGTCGAGCACGCAGCCGACCTTGGCGCGCGCGGTGGAGGGGCGCGCCGCACTCTCGGCGATGCTGCGCTGCACCGGGTCAAGATCGCTGACGGCGAGCCGCGCATTGGCATAAGCGGCTGCGACGCCGGTGCCGGTCAGGAGGACGGCCGGCACCAGCGCCCGCGCCGCATTGGCCATAAGCCATCCATTGCGGCGGATCGGGTTCTCGATGACATGATAGGTGAAGAGGGACAGCGCCAAGGTCAGCGCCATGCAGCCGACGCGCTGCAGCGGCGTCAGATCGGGCACCAGCATCGCTGCATAGACGATCACAGGCCAGTGCCAGAGATAGAGCGAATAGGACAGCTTGCCGACCCATTGCAGCGGCGGCAGCGCCAGTGCAGCGCTCGGGCCGCTGTTGGCGCGCAGCTCGGCATTGGCGGCACCCGCCAGCAGCAGCATCACCGTGCCGGCCACCGGCGCCAACGCCATGAAGCCGGGGAAGGGCGCTTCCTCGGTGAAGCTGAGATAGGCGCCCGCTATCAGCGCCAGACCCAGCCACGCCAGCGGCGCGCCGAGCTGCGGGCGCTCGCGCCAGAAACGTGCCGGCACCATGGTTGCGAGACCGCCGGCGGCGAACTCCCAGGCGCGCAGCGGCGAGAAATAGAACGCCCAGGGCTGCGCCACCGTGGTCAGCCAGGCGCAGACGGCGAAAGAGACGAGGCCGACAAGGCCGATCACCAGCATCGCCGCGCGCTTGCCGGGGGCGAGCCACGCCGCCAGCATCAGCAGCGCCGGCCAGGCCAGATAAAACTGCTCCTCCACCGACAGCGACCAGAAATGGATGAACGGGTTGCTGGTCGCATCCGCCGCGAAATAATCGAACGACCAGCGGATCAGCCACAGATTGATCATATAGGCCGAGGCGAACATGGCGCCCTTGGAATAGAGCGACTGCTCCTCCGGCGACAGCACGAAGGCGCCGGCCACCAGCGTGGCGAGGATGACGAACAGCGACGCCGGCAAGAGCCGCCGGGCGCGGCGCGCATAGAAGCGCCAGAGATTCAGCCGCCCGGTCTCGGTGATCTCGGTGAGCAAATGTTTTGTGATCAGATAGCCGGAGATGACGAAGAAGATGTCGACGCCGGTGAAGCCGCCGGGGAGCGACGTAAGCCCGAAGTGAAAGGCGATCACGCCCGCCACCGCCACGGCGCGCAAGCCTTCGATATCAGGCCGGAACGATGCTGACACGATTGTTAGACCTCGTGTTGGTGCATGACCCCGAACCGATGGTCCGCACCGGCGAGAGACAGCTCGCCGGGGATCACACGTGCTGCAGCGCCTCCGCGCGCATCGAACGCGCGGCACCACAGCCGTTGACAGCCCGCCCGTGTCAAAGACTCGCGCCTATGGCCCGATACCGCAATGCAACATATTTAACGCAGTGCAACATAAGCGGAGGGTAGCTCCCTTCTCCCCGTTCACGGGGAGAAGGACGCTCTCCCACCGCTTTCGCAATCTCCGACATTTGCAGTCGGCCCCCGCGTTGCCGGCGCTCACCGCATCGGCTATCACCCAGCCAGCCAATCCGGCAGCGTTCAAACGGAGCCCGACCATGACCGACACCACCATCCTCAAATTCGGCGCCGTCGACAATGCCGAGGCCGGCGACCTCGCGGGCTGGGTGGTGGTCGAGGGCAAGCCGACGATGAAGACCGCCGTGCAGCACACCACTGCCGACGGCAAGGTGATGTCCGGCACCTGGCAGGCGACGCCAGGCACCTATCATGCGACCTATACGGACTATGAGTTCGTGCACATGATTGCCGGCCGCATCATCATCACGGCCGACGGCGGCGCGCCGGTCGAGGTTGGGCCTGGCGATGCCTTCGTCGTCGAAGCCGATTTCAAGGGCACCTGGAAGATCATCGAGCCGGTGACCAAGCATTTTGTCGTTAGGGTCGACTGATCCACGACCGCGCCCCCAGGCAGCCGAGCGTGGTGCACGGCCCGAGTTGAGACGATATATAGTCCGCTTAATATTAGGCGATGCTAAAGCACCGGATGCGTGCGATCTGCTAGGATTTGATCACCGACAAACGGCTCTGGAACGCCGTGCGTCCGACATTCATGCAACAAGATCAACTCAAACCGGAGAATGGCCATGAAACGGCTTCTGACGGTCGCTGCCCTTTTGGCGGCGAGCAGTTTGTTTGCGATGCAAGGCGCAGCCGCCGATGACACTGCGATGATCAAGAGCGCTGAATCAGCCGCACCCCTCGCCGTGGCAAGCGGCGCTGCGATCCACGCCATGGATGAGAAGGGCGCGATGCGCACGCTGCGCGAGGGCAAGAACGGCTTCTGGTGCATGCCGGATCACCCGGCCACGCCTGGCCCGGATCCAATGTGTGGCGATGCCAACTCGATGGAATGGGCAATGGCCTGGATGGAAAAGAAGGAACCACCCAAGGGCAAGGTCGGCTTCATGTACATGCTGTCCGGCGGCAGCGACGGCAGCAACACCGATCCTTTTGCGACGAAGCCCGAGGAAGGCAACAATTGGATAGAGACCGGCCCGCATGTGATGATCGTCAACGCCATGGACATGATGCAGGGCTATCCGGCGGACCCCAAGCCTGACACGTCCAGGCCCTATGTGATGTGGGCGGGCACGCCCTACGCACATCTCATGATCCCGGTTAAGTAGCTGGAGCAGGGCGCCCGGGCCGGGTGCGCTCCGCTCCCAGAAAAATGGCGGACATCGCTGCCCGCCATATTCGACTGTACCGAACTGGCTGCGCTTAGTTGGCGCCGCCGAGCTGCTTGGTCATCTTGCAGAAATCGTCGTGCGCCTTGGCAATGGCCTCGTCGCCGCATTCCTTCGTCATGCCGGCGCGGTCCTCTTCCTTCATCGCCAACCACGCGACCTTGAATTCTTCCGCCGGCTTCATAGTCTTCATGCCGGCATCGGTGAAGAAGGGCGTCATCTTCGCCGGATCGTCGAGCGCCGAGGTTCCGGTGCTGCCGCCCGCAAGGGCTGCGCCGCTCATCATCGTAAGCGCCATCGCGCCCATGCAAAGCATCTTGATGTTCATGATCAATTCCTCTTGTTGCATTTCAGATCGTCAAAGCGACCAAGGGAGGAACGGGTCGTTTGCAAAAGAGTTCCAAATACTTTTGAAAGCAGAGCATGATATTTTCAGAAATTATCGAATGAGAAAATGATTTTCTATTGTAAACTGGCGACCGCTGCTGAGCCCGATGGTCCTGCGGGTAGGCGCGGTTGTTGCCCTGCGCCTTCTGCCCTGGCGGAACCTATCATCATCTGAGCCTGTTGTGTCGCAGGAAGGCGGCCCAATGCCCCTCACTGTCCGAACCACGCTCTGCGAAATTCGCGACGACCTGCATGGCCTGCGCAAAGACGGTGGCGGCCCGCGGCCAGATCGAGGCGATCCAGGCTATCGGCGCGCTGATCGGTGTTGCCGAAGCAGAGGCGGTGCAGGCCATCCGGCGCATCGATCTGGGACAATGATCCCGAAGGTCAGCCTGACCATCAACGCAAACGAACACCAACGGAAAGAACAATCGCAATGAACATCAAGGAGATGACGCGGCCGGAATGCGTTGCCCTGTTGAAGTCGACCAGGCTTGGCCGCCTGGCCTGCGTCAGGGACAACCGGCCTTACGTGGTGCCGATCCACTTTGCCTTCGGCGACAACGCCATTTTCAGCTTCTCTCTGCCCGGCAAGAAGGTCGAATGGATGCGGAAGAACCCGCATGTCTGCCTGCAGGTCGACGATGTCGCCGGCGACGGCTGGAAGAGCGTCGTCGTCGATGGCCTGTTCGAGGACTTGCCGAAGGCGCCGGAGGTCGACAACACGATTCCCGCCGTCGACCAGCCGCTTCCCGAGTCGAAGCATGACCGGGAGTTCGCCTGGTCGCTGCTGCAGAAGCATGCCAACTGGTGGGAACCCGGCGCCCTGAATCTGGGCGGCGCAACGCCGGCCGTTTCGGGCAGCCATCTGTTCTATCGGATCAGGATCGAGGCCATCTCCGGACGGCAGGCGTTTCAGTAGATGCTGTGGCGTCCCGGCGAGGACCATCGAAGGCAGAAGGCGCAAAAAACCCGCTTGCCAGAGGGGACTTTGGAAGCGGGCTCTTTAAACACCAAACGCTCGGGGTGTTCGATGTGTCTATCAACACGTCACCGAGGCGTTTGTTCCATTCGCGGCATGGTTAGTCGATGACCTGCACGATCCTGCGTGTATCCGGGTCAACCAGCACCGTACGATCTTGAACGACGACGTACTTGTATTTCACGTCGGGCACGTCGATCGTATGAAGTTCAACCGTGTCGGGCAGAGGCGAACCGACATTGAGTTCCACGCCGAGCAGGCTGACCGACGCAAGCTTCTGCTTGTGCACGTATTCGCGTATGACGGTCTGCTGTTCGGGAGCAATCACGATGACGTCCTCTGCAACGGCCGCACCAATACCGGCGACCAAAACAAACCCGGCGGCGGCAGCAGCGATAAGATAATTCTTCATTATAACTCCTGTGAGCTTCGCCTTTGGATCGTCGCGGGCGACTGGCTTGATAGTCCCGTTATGGCGAGCCCATGGAGCTAACTCTGGCCGCTGCCTATCGTTCCCATCAGCGCCGTCTAAATGATCAGCCCGCTCGGATAGTCCGGTTGGTGCCATGCACGAATCTTCGCCCATGCCGAAGGTTCGCATGTTGATGGTGGGAATGCCGTCAATCGGAATAATTCGGCTGGGAGGCTCGTTAATTCCTCAGACGATGGCGGATTAAGACTCTGCCTTCATTGAAGCCGCCAGACAGGCTGCGGCTTGTTCTGGCCCAACTCGGAGGGAACCAGAGATGAAAACGGCTGATTCGACCTCTTTCACAAGACGGATCGTCGTCGCAGGGCTGGCAGTGACCGCCGCGACGACGGCTGTATTGTCGGCGGAGAACGCGCACGCGCAGGACGAGCAATCCACGCCTGAGAAAAGTCTGTACGAACGGCTGGGTGGCGTCTTCGCCATCGCAGCGGTGGTGGATCACTTCAGCGACGCCGTCGTGAAGAATCCCATCGTCGGCCAGAACTCCAAGAACCCGCAGCTGCGGAAATGGCACACCAAGAACCTGGAAAGGCTGCCCGGCCTCAAGTTCATGCGCACGCTATGGGTCTGCGACGTTTCTGGTGGACCCTTCAAATTCACGGCCACCAAGCCTGGCACGACGCCGCTCGGCCTTGAGGAGGCGCACCGGGACCTGCGGATATCTCCCGCGGAATTCGATGAGGTCGCAGCGGAACTCGGACGGACCCTGGACCACTTCAAGGTTCCGAAGGCCGAGAAAACCGAGGTCCTGGCAGCCTTCGCCGCGCACAAGGATGAGGTCACCGCCGGCTACGTCAAGAAGGGCTGAAGTCCCCTGTGTTTCCGCAGGGGTAGGGCATGAGGAACGATCGGACGGATGATTCCGGTCGCGCAACAAGGTGCGATCCCGAGAGATTTTCCAGGAGGCAACAAAAACCCGCGCCTCTGACGGAGGGCGCGGGCCAATCGGGCGGAGTGCGGGAACGAAGAGGTCCCTGACTCGTCGATGATCTTCGCGGTTTAGTACCAGCGTCCACGGCCGTAGAAGCCGCCGCCGCCTAGCAGAATGACAATAAGAACTATGACCAGAATTGTGGTGATATCCATGTGGGCCATGCGCCTCCTGTGAGCGTCATTTATGCCTGTCCAAAATTGAGCGGTCTAACGTAAGCCAAAAAAGCTGAGTATCAATAGTACGATAACTACGGCTCCGACCATCCAAATAATACTGTTCACAACGGCCTCCCTTTACCTCGAGATGCCACGGAAAAACTATTGTCATTAGACGCAACGACTGTGCGACGTTTTTGTTCCACCACGTTGATTTTTAGTTCGGCAGAGTGCCGACAGTCGGTTTCCAGGGCGGAGCTACCCGATTCTGAGAGGATGCGGGCCAATCAGCACCGTCTGAAGCCGCGCTGGTCATTCCCCGGAGCTTCTCAAGGAGAAAGAAGGCGCTCGAGTTTGCTGCTGAGCTCGTCAAAGCTGAACGGTTTGCGAAGGACGACACGGCTGCTGAAGCCTTCGCGCATGTCGCGACCGCTGTTGCCAGTCGAATAGATGAAGGGCACACCGCGCTCGGCAAGCGCGTCGGCCACGGTATTGCTGTCGTCGCCATCCAGATTCATGTCCAGCATGGCGGCATCGAAAACCTGCCCTTCGATCAGGGCGATCGCCTTTTCGATCGTTGCGGCTGAGGTCACGGATTCGCATCCAAGATCGCCCAGCATGTCCTCAATCATCATCAGGACCAGAATTTCATCCTCGACAACGAGGAAGCGACGGCCAGAAAGCAGCTTATCCATCACGAGTTCCCGGTACCGGAATGTTCATCGTGCAGATCAACCCGTCCGGGCGATAGTCGAGTTGCACAGTGCCTTCGAGTTCGTGGGTCAGGCCGCGCTCGATCACGCGCGAACCGAACCCCTTTCGCAACGGCGGCGTAACGTTCGGCCCGTCCTTCTCTTGCCATGACAGGACCAGTCGGCGGCCCTCCGATGTTGGTTCGATCGTCCAATCGATCCGGATCGAACCCTTGTCATTGGAAAACGCACCATACTTCACGGCGTTGGTCGCAAGTTCGTGGAACGCGATGCCAAGTGCCAGGGCTGCCCTTGTCGAGAGGCGGATGTTCTCACCGGTAATCACCAAGCGCTCTGCCCGACCGTCGGTGACGCCGAACGGTTCCAGTGCATCGCGGAGGACATCGAGCAACCTGGCGCTGTGCCAGTTTTCGCGCGTCAGCAGGTTGTGCGACCGGGAAAGCGCAAACAGCCTGGACTCGACGGCCTCGCGGATCACCTTTGGATCGGAATTCGCTCGCGATGCCTGCCAGACGATCGACTGCACCGTTGCAAGCATGTTCTTCACGCGATGGTTCAATTCGTCGATGAGCATTTTGGATTGCGCCTGCTCCTCCTTGTGCCTGGTGAGATCGACGAAGGAGGTAAAATACTGGACGACGGCGCCGCTCCTGTCGCGGACAGGATTGACGAAAAGGGCCGCCCAGAATTCGCTGCCATCCTTGCGCCTGTAAAGGATTTCCGTGCTCGCCTCCGAATTGGCTTCGAACTCCGCCTTGATACGTTTCAGCGCCCCGGCGTCGGCGCCGTCCGCCATCAGGAAATTGAAGGGCTGACCCAGGACCTCTTCCCTGGCGTATCCGGTCAGGGCGAGGAAGGCGTCATTCGCAAAAATGATCGGATTGCCGGGTTCCTTTGCATCGGTGAAAACCATGGCCATTCGCGTTGTCTCGGCGGCAACAACGAACGGGCCAAGGTCGTGCTGAAAGCCCTCGACTTCGGCTTCGGCGTCCTTCTGCTGTTCGGACTTGTCAGGCATCGTGACCATTGATCCCGCCGTTGTGCAAGCCATTCGACAACGTAGCTTGCCCAAGGCATCCGCGCTACAGGCCGAGAGACTGGTGGAATGAAATCAAGGCGCAGTCACCAAGAACCCCGCGCGAAGGCGGGGGTCCACATGGATTGAAAAGCCCGCGCCGTCGCCAGCGCGGGCTCGTACTTGTCAGTAGGGCGAATTGCACTGCCGACGAGGGCCGTAGTTGGGCTGGAACGTGTTGTCCGAAGCGCGATAGCTCCGGTACCGATCGTAGCACCACTCCACATGGGCATCGCCGCCGCGATAGACACGGTTCTGGTTGTTGTTGATGATCGCGCTGGTGATCAGCGCGCCGGTGGCGAAGGCCGCCAGCGGGAACCAGTAGTCGCCATGACGGCGATAGCCGCGATGGTAGTCACGATAGCCGCGATGGCCATTCCAGTAGGCGCCATCATTTTGCGAAAAATTGCGATTGCGGTTGACGCTCCGGTGCTTCCTCCACGGCTTGTGGTCGATCGCCTGCACATCAGACGAGGCGGAAGGCGCTTGCGGCTGGAATATTCCGGCAGCGCCGGAAGGCCCGGCAGCGGCGGCCGCGAACGATACTGACAATGTGGCCGCCAGCAAACCCGATACGATCTTGTTCATTTTTCCTCCTTGAAGGGTGGTTGACGTCCCTATGGATTTAAAACGATTTAACCGCACTATGGTTCCGCCCGCTGGAAGGGCCGCGCCAGCAAATCAGATCGCCTTTCGAAAGTTCGAGGCCAAAAAGAAGCCCACCGGCTTTGACACCGATGGGCTGCGCTTCATCGCTGAAGCGGTACTAGAGCGGCGAGTGTATCAGCCGCCGCTGGCGGGTGCAGCCGGGGCCGGTGCGGGTTCGGCAGGCGCCGGTGCGGGTTCGGCAGGCGCGGGAGCCGGTGCGGCAGGCGCGGGTTCAGCCGGAGCGCTTGCAGCCGGCGCGGGTGCAGCCGGAGCGGGTGCGGCAGGCGCTTGGGCCGCAGGCGCATCAACCTTCACGTTGACGTCACCCCCGCCGCCCCCAGGCATGTGGACGATACCCGTAGCAAACAGCAATACGACTATTGCGACGATTGCCACGATGACGGCGATAGCTGTGGTGCCACCTCCGCCTCCGCCTGAATTGATAACAGTTGGGCCGTCAGCCATAATTTATCTCCTTTCAGATTACAAAAAATCCAAGCGTTTCAGACGCAAGCCCAAAATACCGGTGCGACTATCACCGTAAATGCTTCTGCCCAAGAGCTTTCCCAAGAATCGCTCGAAGATAAACGGACGACATCGGCTTCCGTTCCTTGAAGGGACGACTGGCCAAGAAAGATCCATTGCGAAGGTCTTCCTGAGGATGCTTCATACAGGCTTTGATGCTAGCTCGACAGGCTTGTCGCGGGGACCCGGCCGCTCAGCCAAGGATGAGGCCAGCCAGTAGAACCGTAAGGACAAGCGACAGCGGAAGGTAGCTGAGCAGGCCCGAATGTCGCGGAAGGCTACGCCGCCCGCGGGATGCGCGAGATGAATGTCGCCCTGGTCACCGATACGCTGGTGCCGTCGGTGTCGCTGATGACCTCGATCTTGGCTTCCAGCTGTTTGACCAGCGCCTCCACGATGGCTGTTCCGAGGCCCACGCTCGGCGGTTCGCCGGCCGCCTTGCCGGCGCCATTGTCCGAAACTGTCAGCTTCCAGTCGCTGCCGTCGGTCTCGTAGGTTACCTGGATCAGCGCCTTGGCCTTCTCCAACGGGAAGGCATATTTGATCGCGTTGAGGACAAGCTCGGTGACGATCAGGCCGAGGCTCACCGCCTTCTGCGAGTCTATCCTGCCGGCTTGCGCCGTGACGTTGACCTTGATCGGCTGGTCTTCACCGACCATCGACGAAGCCAGGCTGCTGCACAGCTTCGACAGATAGGACACGACTTCGATCTCCTCGAGGCCGGCCGAGGTGTGGAGATGACGCTGCACTTCGGCCACCGACAGCACCCGTTGATGGGCTTCCTTAAGGTGCTGGCGGGTTTCCTCCGAGGTGACCGAGCGGGCCTTCAGCAACAGGATGCTGGCGATGATCTGCAGGCTGTTGGCAACCCTGTGCTCCATCTCGCGCAGCAACACGTCCTTCTGTCGCAGCAGGTCTTCGGTGCGGCTGAGAAGCTCTTCCTTTTCCTTCTCGATCGAACGGCGGGCCGTGATGTCGTTGAAGGCGAGCAGGATGGTAGTGGCCGAACTGTGGTCGTAGAGCACCTTTCGCGCGTTGAGCAGCATCGTGCGCTGGCCGATATTGGGGAAATCATGCTCGACCTCGAAGCCGTCCATGGCGGTCTTCTCGAGGATGATCGTCTCCAAAAGCAGGCGCAGTGCCGGAATGTCCCACTGGCCATCGCCCAGCGCATAGAGCAGCGAGCCGTGCGTCTGCTCCGGGTCGACCTTGAAGGTCTCATAGAAGGAGCGGCTGGCCGCCAGCACACGAAACTGTTCGTCGAGCACGAGGAAAGGTTCGACTATCGTATTGACGATGGCCTGCGCCAACGTCTGCGCGTCTTCGATGTTCGCAATAGGATGGAACAAGGGCCAGAAGCCGATCTGGAGGCGTTTTCGCCTCCTCCTAGGGCTATCATTACACCGTTGCCGGCTTCGTGTCGCGAATTGAATCGGGCCGACAGTGCCAGCCAGCCTTTCCTTCCCTGGGGGCGAGCAGCGGTTCACGTCATTGCAGAGACCGATCGGCGAACGTCCCCGACATGTTCCCTTGCCGGGTTTCGGTCTGATCCCGCTATCGGACCTAAGTCTGAGTGCTGCGCGAAAAGGTCTGCAGTGTCGTATCGCCCGGAACTTTGGCGGTCTGTTCTCGTTCCCAGAAGCAAGTTTTCAGGAGGAAAAGATGGATGAGAGCGTCGGTCAAGCTCGCTGGTTATTGGCGCCAGTTTTCGGGATGTGTATAATTTTCATGACGATTGGGATTTTCTTAGGTTGATCTATGAAGATGTGTCCTAAAATCATGGTTTTAAAATTTTAGCAGCACCGGTATCTATGCAGTAACGTCCCGCCCTGTGTCGATAGGGTTCGCCTGCGACCCGCCCCGGGTGGCGGGAGAACCCTTGTGGGGCAACACTATGCTGTGGAACGCAAACATTGCGCGCCGACTAAATATACCCGATCATGACCTTGGCAGGGTGGAGGCATCAAGTGACGACCAGTCGTCGAGACCCGTCGGGCCCCGGGCTGGGGAGCATTCTTTCCGCTGCCACGGCCCCGCGCATGTCATTGCCCACCGTCGCGACTGTCGTGGCGGCGATCGCCGCCCTGTATTTCGGCCGCGAGGTTTTCCTGCCGATCGCCATCGCGCTGCTGCTGACCTTTGCGCTTGCCCCGGTGGTTTCCGCCCTCAAACGAATAGGCATTCCTCGCACCCCTGCTGTCATCGTCAGTGTGCTCAGCGCATTCGCGGCACTCGCCTTGTTATCCTTCATTGTCGCATCGCAGGTCAGCGAACTGGCGCAGAACATCCCAGTTTACCAGACTAACATCCTGACCAAGGTCAGATCCCTTAAGGAAACAGGCGTCGGGGGAGGGATCGTTTCCAGATTGAGCCGCGTGGTCGAGCGCATCGGCCAGGAGATCGAGCGCCAGGAGCCGCAGCTGCCATCCGCTGCCGAGGCACCGAAACGCGAACCCCTGCCGGTCGAGATCGTCGCCCGCGAAAGGCCGCTCGAAGTGCTGCAGAACCTGGTCGGCCCGCTGATCAGCCCGCTGGCTTCGGCCGGCCTGATCATCATCGTCGTCATCTTCATGCTGCTGGAGCGGGAGGATCTGCGCGACCGCTTCATCCGCCTCGTCGGCTACGGCGACCTTCACCGCACCACGCAGGCGCTGCAAGATGCCGGCACCAGGGTTGGCCAGTATCTGCTCATGCAGCTGGTGGTGAACATCGTCTACGCCGTGCCTATTGCCATCGGCCTCTGGATCCTCGGCATTCCCAATGCGCTGTTGTGGGGCCTGCTGGCGCTGGCGCTGCGCTTCGTTCCCTATATCGGCCCGGTCATCGGCGCGCTGCTGCCGCTGTTCCTGGCGCTGGCGGTGGCGCCCGGCTGGTCGCTGCTGCTATGGACCGCCGGGCTGTTCGTGGTCATGGAGATGCTCACCGGCAATGTGATCGAACCCTGGCTCTATGGCTCGCGCACCGGGCTGTCGCCGCTCGCCATCATCGTCGCCGCGATTTTCTGGACCTGGCTCTGGGGGCCGCTCGGACTGGTCCTGTCGACGCCGCTCACCGTCTGCCTGGTCGTGCTCGGCCGGCACGTGCCGCAGTTCGAATTCCTCGACGTCTTGTTCGGCAACGAGCCGGTGCTCGAGCCGCATGCCCGGCTTTACCAGCGGCTGCTGGCTGGCGATCCCGACGAGGCCACCGACCATGCCGAGGAAATGCTGGAAGAGAAGTATCTGGTCGACTTCTACGACAAGGTCGCCATTCCCGCCTTGCTGCTTGGCGAGCAGGATCGTGTACGGGGAGTCATGGACGAGCAGCAGCGGCAGCAGGTGGCGGCCAGCGCGCTGACGCTTGTCGCCAATCTCGACGACAGCGCGCAGGAGGAAGCGGCCGAGGAGGATGAGCTGACCGCGGCCGACGAGGCCGCTACGAACGGGGGCAAGGACGCCGCCGGCGAGGCCGAGGCCGAACTGCCCGATGGCACCGGCATGTCGGTGCTGTGTGCCGGCGGGCGCGGCGAACTCGACGATGCCGCCGCCGCCATGTTGGCGCAGGTGTTGGAAGTCCAGGGTGCGACGGTGTCGAAGGCAAGCTTTGCCGATATGGAGCCCGCCGGCATTCGCCGCCTCGAACTCGACGCCGTCGACAGCGTCGTGGTCGGCTTCCTCAATCGCGATTCCGTCAAGCACGCCCGTTTCCTGGTGCGCCGGCTGAAGCGCGCCAGGCCGGCGCTGCGGGTCGGCATCGTGTTCTGGTCGGAGGCCGGCAACAACGACAGGCAATCCGCCGAAGCACTGGCCGGCGATCTCAACGCCGATTTCGTCGCCTATGGCATGGTCGACGCCGGGCTGGGCGCGCTGACCGAGGCGCTGCCGGTCAAGCTCAAGCTCGCCGCCAAGCGTCGCCTGCGGCGACGCCCGCCCGCCCGGAAGAAGGCGGCGCTCGCTGTTGCCGGCTGAGGCCGCGCGCGACGGGGCTGCAGGCCTGGCCGTCGTCGCGCGAGGGCCATTGGATCCGGGCGTCACGGCCAGCAAAAAACGACCTATTGGAAATTGAGGTACAGCGCCGGCGGATACTGCGATCCGTCCGTAGCCGGCGCCGCCTTTGCGTCGGCAGGCGTGATCCCGCCCGTCGGTGTGTTGTCGAGCGGCGGCCGGGTCTTCTCGACCTTGGCGGCGTTGTCCCCAGTAACTGGGGTCTGCTTCTTGGCCTCCGCCGCTTGCGACAGTGCAAGCGCGACGAGCAGCGTGGATAGCATGGTTAGAACGAGTTTCATGACGACTCCCCTGTCTTTCCCGGCGTGACGTTACCGCCGACTGCCGGGCCCGGAAGGGCAGGCACGCGGAATGCCATGGAATTCTTTGGAATTGCTGGATTATTAGACAATGGAAATATAAGATGGGGCGGGGAACGCTGCGCCGGCGAAATGCCGGCGCATGGCATGGCCCGGGGCAGGGGCATGATCTCAAAAAGTGGGAACCGGGTTTGGGCAAGATCATACGCGGACCGGGAAATGGGACATGCCCTGGGGAGCAGCAGCCGGATGGCACAATACATCGCGCAGAAACTGCGGCTGACGTCAGCCGTGCTGGGCACTGTCACCCGCAAGGACCTGGCGGCGGCGTTCCGACGCGTCAATCCGGAGACGTCGTTCGACCTCGGTCGTGCCGACAAATGGCTGCAAGGCCGCGCGCAGCCGCGCCAGCTCAGCGTCTATGACGATTGGGCGAAGGTGCTGCGGCTCGAGCAGCCCGGCGCCTGGATCGCCGAATGCGATCTGTCGAGCTTCACGGCGGCGATATCGGCCCGCCATGGCATCGACAGGAACGAACTGGAGCGCCGCGCCAGCGCCCAGCTCGAAGCATCGTCCTCGCATGACGATCGCGGCCTCGGTATCGCGCTCGCCGGCATCTATGCCTGCTACTCGCGCGCGCTGTCGCCCTATTATCGCGGCCAGCTGATCAGGGGCGACCTGTCGATAGAGGCCGGGCCTGGCGCGCATGGCCTCAGCGCCATTTATCGCGAGGCCCTGCCAACGGGCCAGCTCGCGCTTGGCGGTCCGGTCATGCCGGCAAAGCGCGGCCTTTACATGTATCTGAGGGAAGCCGGCGGCGATGCCCAGTTCTTCCTCTGCCTATTCCCGCAGTCGCAGCCGGGAAGCGTGCTTGGCGGCTACATGTGCGGCACCACCATCATCGGCCCGGAGCCGCAGCCCTCGATCACCAGAATCCTCGTCTTCCGCCTGCGCGATCCGCTGCCCGGCGCCGAGGCACGAGGCGGATATCTGTTGCCGGAACAGTCGATAACAGAGGATCTGGCCTCGCTCGGCATGGCCATCGAGCACCCGGAGACGGTCGAGCGCCTGCTCACCGAATTCCTTTTTGGCGACGGCGGCGCCGACCAGATTCCGCCGGCGGAATTCCGCGCCATCCTCGACGTGTTCGACCGCGATTGGCTGAGCCATGCGGGCTAGGGCGGCCCTTCACACCGACCAGAAATAGCGCACCGTGTGAAAAAACACCGGGGCGGCGAAGACAAGGCTGTCGGCGCGGTCCATCATGCCGCCATGGCCCTCGATCAGATGGCCCCAGTCCTTCACGCCCTGGTCGCGCTTGATGGCCGAGGCGACAAGTCCCCCGAGGAAACCCATCAGGCAGGCCACGAGGGCGACGGCGGCTGCCTGCAAGGGCGAGAACGGCGTCAGGAACGACAGCAGCGCGCCGAGCAGGCTCGATGCGGCGAGCCCGCCGACCAGTCCTTCCCAAGTCTTCGACGGCGAGACCGTCGGCGACAGAAGGTGTTTTCCGAACAGCTTGCCGAAAATGTATTGCAGCACGTCGCTGCCTTGCACGGTGATGATCAGGAAGGCGATGAGCAAGAGGTTGCGGCCTTCGAAGCCCGGCACGTTGAGCGTCAGCAGCGCCGGCACATGGCTGACGCAGTAGACCGAGATCATAACCGCCCATTGCTGCGCCGAGACGCGCTCTAGGAAGCGCTCGGTGTCGCCGTTGAGCGCGGTGATCGCCGGCATCAGGAGGAAGCAGTAGACCGGGATGAAGATGGTGAAGAGCCCGTACCAGGCGGTCCACACCAGCCAATACTGGAACGGGATGATGATGCCGAACATGCCGAGCAGCACCCAGTGGTCGCTGCGCCGGCTGTGCGTCAGCGTCACGAATTCGCGCAGTGCGGCAAACGAGATCAGCGCGAACAGGATGGTCATGCCGGTGCGGCCGAAGAAGAAGGCGACGGTGATCGCCACCACCATCACCCACCAGGCGTTGATGCGCTGGGTGAGGTTGACCAGCGTCGAGGACAGCGGCTTCGGCGCCCGCCACGACAATATGCCGGCGACGAGGCTGGCCGTGGTCAGCACGCCGACCAGGCCGATCACCAGAATCATGGTTTCGTGTATCGGCGGCAGTGTCATACCGGGCCTCCGGCCCTTGATTTTTGCTTGACCATGATCTTGTCCAAAAACCGGAAGCCACTTTTTGGGATCATGGTCTAATCGTCTCGATCCGGGCGGGGGTTGAGCGCAAGCAGCGTCTGGCGCGCGCGCTCGAGGAAGGCGCGCCGGTCCTCGCCGGGCGCGATCGTCACCGCCGGGCCGAAGACGACGCGGCAGAGCAGCGGCACCGGCAGGAACTGGCCTTTGGGCAGCACGCGCGACATGTTCTCGATCCAACACGGGATCAGTTCGACCTCGGGCCGCGCCATCGACAGATTGTAGAGGCCGGAGCGGAAGGGCAGCAGCGGCTCGTCTGACGTGTTGCGGGTGCCTTCGGGAAACAGAATCAACGAATGGCCCTGGTCGAGCACCAAGAGCATGATCGAGATCGGGTTCTGCGCCTCGTCGGTCCACTGCCTGTGGATCAGCACCGACGACAGCATGTCCTCGGCGATGTAGCGGCGCAGCCGCGACTTGCCCCAGTATTCCGCCGCCGCAACCGCATGGGTGCGTGCGCGCACCTTTTCGCTGAGACAGGCCGAAAGCAGGATGAAGTCGCCATGGCTGGCATGGTTGGCGAAGTAGATGCGCTGCCGCTCCGACGGCTGGCTGCCGTTCCAGATCGGCCGCACCCCGGTCACCACCCAGGCCAGCGCCGACAGGCCAACCGAGGTTACCGTCTGCAGCAGGGTAAAAGTGTTGGCGCGGAGGTGGAGCTTTGTCATCGAAGGGCTCATAGGAATGCCGCCACGAGCGACGCCGCCGCAAACAGGGCAAAGGCGATGCGCTGCTTCATAAGCAGGCGGCGCGTGCCCGCCATACGCTGGTCCAGCGGGCGGGTGGCGGCAGGCGCCGGCTTCAGCCGCATGCGCGTCAGCACGTCGTCGACCGCGGCACCGCCTTCTGCCTCGCTGTCGTGGCTGGCCATCAGCCGGAACAGCAGCGCGTCGAACAGGATGAGCATGGAGAAGGCGAGGGTTGTCAGGGCGCCCATCGCAGCCACGAACCAGGCCGCCACCGACAGCGGCGTCGCCTGCGGTCCGGTCGCCAACCCGATGACGGGCGTGGCAAGCACACAGGCCGCGATCAGCAGCAGCGGCCACGCCGCCTGCACCATCAACCCAGCGGCGAAGGCCCCGGCTCTGTCTTGGAAGGCGTTGCCGCTCATGCCGGTTCGTCCACTCCGGCATGAATGTGCACCGGACGGCCGGATGCCGCGAGCACTTTCCGTGCTTGTGCTGCCGTGTGCGAGCGGCCGGTGGCGACCAGCCATCCGGCGACGACGCCGGCGCTGCGCTGGAAGCCGAGAGCGCAGCAGACCAGCACTGTGCCGCGCTTGCGCGCCGCCTCGATCGCCGGCACTGCTCTATCCAGCGGGCCCGGCGCGGGCGCCACGAGGTCGAGCATGGCAAGGCTGGTCCAGCGGCAGGAAATGCCGCGCGGCCGTTCCAGTTCGGCGGCAAGGTCGACAACTGTGCCGAAGCCGTTAGCCTCGCGAGCCGTCGGAAAGCGGCCAAGGAACACGCCGTCGGTAATCGCCACATGCGCCGGCAGTTTTCGGGTCCACGCCCACAGATTGATCCGGGCAGCAAGCCGGTAGGGCCAGAGCACGATGCGGCTGGCCAGCGGCACAGTGCCGTCGGTGGCTTTCTGGAACACTTTGGGTCCGGCCCCGGCATAGGCGAAGGCGACGATGGCCAGTGCTAGCGCCGGCCACAAAAGGATCAGCGCGACAGCCGAGACGAAGGCACCGAGAGCAGCGCCTGCCAGCGCCAGAGCCGCGCCCAGCGCATAAAACCGTGCCAGCCGCCTGGCCTTCGGGTCGGTCGCCAGCTGGAAGCCGGCGAAAGGCAATTCGCCCTCGCGCGGGAACAGCCACAGTGCAAAAAAGCCGAGCAGCGCCCCGGTCGGGATGTCGATGAAATGATGCTGCCATGTCGTCAGCACCGAGGCGCCGATCAGGAAGCACCACATGTGCCAGACGACACCGGTGATGCCACTCAGTCGCTGCCGCCAGTGGTTCCAGATGATCACCAGCAGCGCGATGTGCAGCGATGGCGCCTGGTTGAACGGTTTGTCGAAGCCGCCGAGCACCGCAAACAGGAAACCGGGCAGCCCAGAGGTTTCCGGCCGCACGAAGGTCGCCTTCAGCGGAAACAGGATGAAGCAGGTGATGGCGATGACCTGCGCCGTCAGATAGCGGCCGGCGAGGCGGTCGACGCCGCTCTTCGTATCGTTTAGCAGCAGCGACATGCCGTAAAACAGATTGATCGACCAATAGGGCACGATCGTCCAGGCCATGAACGGGATGTCGCGCTCCCACGCAAAGACGATGCTGCCGACATCGTCGCGCCGCGACGCCAGCCAATTGGCGAAGCCGTAGGTCGAGTAGAACAGCGGCGCCAACAGTACCAGCCAAAGCGCGGCCCTGAGCAAGATGGCGCTGAAGGGTTCTTTCGGCCGCTCGGCCGCAATGGGGGCAGGGGCAGCGGCAGGCACGGCCATGCTCAGACGCGCCGTGCGACCGAGACGGTGAAGATGCCCCACTGGTCGATGCGCTGATCGATCTTCTCGAAGCCGGCAGCAGCCACCAGCTGGTCCATCTCGCCCTGCGTGCGCCGCCGCATCACCCAGGCCTGGCCGCCGCGATGCGAGGTCAGGCTGCGCGCAATCATCTCCAGCTGCGGGTGCCAGGGCTGGTTGGTGTAGATCAGCAGGCCGCCGGGCTGCATGGCGCTGGCCAGTCCGCTCAGCGAGCGGGAAATCATCGCATTGTCGGCAAACAGCTCGTAGAGCCCGGAGACGATGGCGAGATCCGGCGCCGGCTTCAGGGCGGCCAGCATCTTTGCGTCGAAGGCGTCGGCCTTGCGGAAAGAGACGCTGATCGGCAAATTCCGGTCGGCGATCAGCTTCGAGCCCTGCCCGACATTGATGTCGGAATAATCTTGCAGCCGCACGCTGGCCGGCGGCTCGGCGCATTTGGCGACGGCATCGAGCACATAGCGGCCATGGCCGGCGGCGATGTCGACGATGTTGACGGGACGGCCGGCCGCCTTCAGCGCCGCGACAGCGTTGCCGATCAATTCTTCCAGATGCAGCTTGCGCTGGCGGATGCCGCGCCAGCCGATGGCGTCGAGGAAGGTGCGGTCGATCATGCGGCCGATGAAACCGGTGCCCCGCGCCTCGTTCTCGTAGACATAATCGAGCGTCGAGCCGGAATCGAAGCCAGTGGCGATCCCCATCTTCATGCCGAGCGACAGCCAGGCACCCATGCGGATCGAGGCGCGGCTCATGGCCCAGTAGAGACCCTTTGGCGACAGCAGAGCCAGTGGGGAGGCCAGGCGGTCGGCCTCGTCGCGCGTGTAACCGGTGCGGTCGGCGCCGGTCAGGTCTATCGCCTTCTCCGGCGCCGCGAATTGTTTTTCCAGGAATGGCCGGATCAGGTCGAGCGCCTGCTTGCGGTCGCGTTCGCCCAGCGTGTCGTGGAAGAAGCCGGGCAGCACATGCCGCTCCTTGGCCGGGCTCGCCAGGTTGACGAAGAACCCGTGCTGCGGTCCGTGCCGTACCACCCAGTCGGCGCCGGAGATCAGGAGCTGCGTCGGCACTGTGATGGCGCGGGCATCGGAAACGATGCGCGCGGCATGGGCGTAAAGCTCGACCAGAATGTTGGAGGCGATCGGCCGTGTGATCAGCGGATCGGCTTCGAAGGAGGCGATGCGCTGGGCATCATGTGTCAGCAACTTCGCCTTGACGTAGGAATTGACGAAGAAGCGGCCTTTGAGCTTCTGCCACAGCGCGATGCCTTCCTTGGCGAAGGGCACGTAGAGCTTGACCGAAAAGGCCGGCGAGGCCACCACCATCGCGCGGATGTCGGGCGCATAGTCATGCACCCAGGCGGCGGTGAGCACGGCGCCGAAGGATTGCGCGATCAGCGCGATGTCGCGCTGGCCAAACCCGTCCCTGCCGATTTCGCGCACGAAGCAGTCGATGTCGCGCACCAGAGCGGCAAAGGACGGCGCGTAGCCGCGTTCGCCGGCCGAGCGGCCATTGCCGCGCGCGTCCCAGGCATAGAAGGCATGGTCGGGCATGGTGAGTTCATCGACCAAATGCGCCATGCGGCCGCCATGCTCGTGGCCGCGGTGGAACAGCAGGATGGCGCCCTTGGCAGGTTTCCCGACCGCCGACCAGTAGCGGTAGAAGATCTCGGTGCCGTCATGGCTCTTGAAGGTCCGCTCCTCTGCCACGCGATCGAGGCTCGCCGGCGCGGCGCTGATGTTTTGTTCGTGAAGCATGGCGGTCCCCTCGAGGCTGGTCATCAGCCGCCGCTCCCACTAAGGCCGCTGCGTATCCGGTTGATGGCGGTCGCCAGCGACACTGTAGCCATGGCCGGAAACACAATGGGTGTAAGGACTTGCATCCACAGCCCGCAGGCGATGAGCAAGCCGATAATGCCGAGCGCCAGCGCCCGGTCGCTCTTGCCGAACGGGCCGGCATAGTTGCGCCCCGCGCCGGCGGCGACGCCGAGCACGCCGGCGAATTCGACGATGATCGCAGCGATGGCAAAGGCTACGACGCCCCAGACAGGGAAGGCGACGGCGAAGGCGAGGATCAGCGCCACGTCCGAAACAACGTCGCAGAGCTCGTTGAGATACATGCCGAGTTTTGAAGCCTGCCCATGCTCCCGCGCGAGCATGCCGTCGATGGCGTTGAGCGCCATGCGCGCGAACAGCACCGCCGGCATCAGCAGGAACACCGCCCGATGCTCGGCAAACGCGGCGACAACCGCGCCGGTGGCGATCGAGAGTACTGCAGCGAGAAGCGTGATCTGGTTGGCGGTGACACCGGTTCTTGCCAACCAATCGGCAAACGGCCTCAACCTCGCCTGGAAGGCTGGTTTCAACGCATAGAGCGTCGGCATCTGCGATTCCCCAACCCGTGCCTCAATAAGGGCGAAGATGGTCAATCGGCGGGCAAGACGCAAGGGGCGGAGGTGCGCTGTCTTCCCTACGTTGCGACGCCGGAATGGCACGGGGATGGGGTCAATGCCGTGGCCAATTGTATTTTAGCACATGCTTGACAAAGCCGCCGCCGCGGGGTCACTTTCGCCGATCGTTTCTGGGAGAGGGGATGCCGATGAAAAAGGCCTACAGCAAGCCGACGCTTAGCCGGCGCGAAAAGCTGTCCGTGATGACGGCAGGTGCGCCCGTTTCAGACGCCAATCCAAAGGCTTGATCGAGGCTTGAGTCTCCCGCGAGGAGAAGGCTGGCCAGGAGCGGGCGGTACACTGCGCAAGTGCCCGCCCGTCCGGCGCCGCCGCCAATGCTGTTGAAACCCCGTCCGTCCCCAACAGCCACGGATATGGCGTGACCCGTAACTGTGCGAATATCCATTGGCGGTGCCGCCTGTCAACGCCGTCCGCCATGGCCTGAAAGAGGGATTTTCGGTGTCCGGGCAGCCGTCCGGGCGTACTGCGCGATCGCGCCATTGCTGGGTGAAAGACCTCGGAAAAGCCGGTTTTCCGGGCTTTTCGGCGGTTGCAGGGAACGCTGCGTCAGCCCTGTTCTAGGCGCTTGAATCGGGTTTACTTTTCGCTGGCCGGAACGCTCCGCGCCGGGCTTTTCAACCTGACTTTTTTTGGGTGTATTTTCGTGGCGGCGGTTTTGGCGCCCTTCGCCGCCGGGGACTTGGGTTGCCACTGCCGCCAAGCCCCTGCGAAGGCGTGCCGGAAACAGCAATGGCGGGCCGGAGCCCGCCATTTCCGAACAGTGTCCCGATGCAGCAACGACTCAGTTGGCGCCGCCCAGCTTCTTGGTCATGGCGCAGAAGTCATTGTGCTCCTTGGCGATTCCCTCGTCGCTGCATTCCTTCGACATGCCGGCGCGATCTTCCTCGCTCATGGCCATCCAGGCCGCCTTGAAATCGGCTTCCGGCTTCATGGTCTTCATGCCGCTATCCGTGAAGAAGGGGGTCATCTTGTCCGGGTTGTCGAGCGCGCCGGCCAGCGCCGCGCCGCTCACCATCGAAAGCGCCATCGCGCCCATGCAAAGCATCTTGATGCTCATGGCAAATTCCTCCGGTTTGAAAAAGATCGTCCAGGTTGCGATCGCTGGAAAAAACGAGCTCTACGTAGAAAAAGTTTCAAGCATTTGGAGACTTTTCAAATGCATGTGCTTCACAGTGCGGGCGATAGAAAGCAAATTACAGGATAGAGTCCTGAAAGGTAGAGTTAAGCGAAATATATTTTGGAATTGCGCCGCTCTCAGGGTGAGGGAGACCTGAAGCAGACTGGCAGAGATCCTTCGCAGCATAAACGAGACGGCAGGAAAAAGTTTCTCGCGATGCTGCGAGGAGGCGCAAATAACAGCCTCTCGCGTCACTGCAACGATGCTCGGGGGCTAAGGCAGCCGGCCAAAGCGCGGCAAAACCAACTCGGCGGCTGGCGGTCGTCCCCTAACGATGTGGTGATGAACGAAAATCGAGGCAAATCCTTAGGAAATAGTTAGTGTATTCATGGTTGCTTAAATGCGCTATGCGGATGCTTCTGAATATTTTCTGGGACTTTGTCTTCCACTGCCTGCGTCGCGGCGCCGAGGCGGGCGGCAACGTCGCCGTCGTTTTCGCGCTGACTTTGCCCGTCGTCGTCGGCGGGGCAGGTCTCGGCGTGGAGACGTCCTACTGGTACTATTCGCGCCTGAAGCTGCAGGCGACGGCGGACGCCGCCGCCTATGCCGGTGCGCTCGAGAAGGTCGCGGGATCCGACACCGCGGCGATCACGACGGCCGCCACCCAGTCGGCCACCTCGAACGGACTAGGCACCGGCACCATCGTCGTCAACACGCCGCCCACCTCGGGGCCGAACACGGCCAACAAGGCGGTCGAGGTGATCCTCAACCAGAACCTTGACCGGATCTTCACCTCGATCTTCGTTCAGGGGCAGGTTCCCGAAAAGGCGAGGGCGGTGGCGCTCATCACCGATGGCGCCTATGCCTGCAACATAGCGCTCAATGCGTCGGCCTCGCAGGCGGTGCTCTTTTCCGGCAACACCAGCCCCAAGCAGACCGGCTGCGTCACCATGTCGAATTCGATCGCCAGCGATGCAATCAAGCTTCAGGGCTCGGCGACCCTCCAGACTGACTGCCTGATATCGGTTGGCGGCGTTTCGCTTAGCAACACACCCACGATGGTCTGCAAGGCCCCGATTACCCAGGCCTTGCCTGCGGCCGATCCCTTCTCCAGCCTGCCGGCGCCCACGGCCTCGAACCCGTGCAAGAACGTCAACGGCAACAAAACCTCGCAAACGCTCCAGCCTGGCACCTATTGCAGCGGCATGAGCCTCAACGGCGACGTCACGCTTTCTCCGGGTGTCTATGTCGTGGAGGGCAGTTTGAAGGTCAACGCCAACGCGGTCGTCTCCGGAACCGGCGTGACCATCTTCATGTCCGGAAGCAATACCGTCAGCATGAACGGCAACGCCACGGTGACGCTGAGCGCGCCGACCTCGGGCACCTATTCCGGCATGCTGTTCTACGGCGACAGGACGGGGACCGCGGCGGATAGCACCTTCAACGGCACCGCGGACTCGCTTTTGACCGGGGCCATCTATTTCCCCAGGCAGCAGGTCAACTATCTCGGCAATTTCTCGGGCATTAATGGCTGCACCCAGGTGGTTGCGGACACGATCCAGTGGTCCGGCAGTACGACCATCAAGCAGGACTGTTCGAGCCTTGGAATGAAGAATATTCCGGCTGCCCAAGCCGTGCAGATCGTCGAGTAGCGGCATGGGGCTATTCGCGATCCGCTTCCGCAAGAACCGCTCCGGCGCCGCCGCGGTGGAATTCGCGCTCGTGCTGCCGGTGCTGTGCACCGTGCTCTTCGGCATCGCCGACGGCTGGTCCTACGTCACCAGTTCGATGGCGATGCGGGCCGGCGTGAAGACGGCGGCGAACCTGGTGATGGCCGGCGCTACCGACGACAACGCCATCCAGGCCGCGGCGGTGGCAAGCTGGGAAAAGAAACCGGACGATGCGGCGGTCACCGTTACCCGCAGCTACAAGTGCGGAACGACCGTGGTCACTTCGACGACCACCTGCGCGGGCCCGAAGGTGTCTTCGGTCTTCGTCCAGATCCAGGCGTCGGGCACCTGGGTTCCGCCTTTCACCTTCGGCGTCTTCCCGGGCAACAGCGCGATTTCCCATCAGCAGGTGGTCCGTGTCCGCTAAACAGAGAGCCAGGGCGTTTGCCGGCGATGCCTCGGGCGGCGCCGCTTTCGAGTTCGCGCTGATCGCGCCTTTCCTGATCATGCTCCTGTTCGGCATCTTCGCCTTCGGCTGGTCGATGAACAACATGTCCAGCGTGCGCTACGCGCTCGAGGCGTCCGCGCGCTCCCTGCAGCTCAACAACACGATGACCGAGTCCCAGATCCAGGCGATCGCGAAACAGAAGCTTGAGGCGCTCGGCCTGAAGAACGTCAGCGTCACGATCACCACCGATCCGGCGAGCGGCGGCTTCAAGATGGCGCATGTCAACGCCAGCTATGCCTTCGTCATCGACTTTCCCTATTTCGACCAGTACCCCATAAACTACACGACAACCGTGGCCGTGCCGCTGGTTGCCTCGTAGGAGGCGCGAGGCGGCCAGTTTTTGCCGGCTTCAGTCTCCGTCAGAAGAAGCCTTGCCGCACTCAGCCAGCACCTTGCCGATGGCGGCGCTCGAACCGCCAAGTGAAAAACTGTTCTCGCCATATTTGTCCGACGCGACCGTGATTTCGCCGTTGGCGCGCAACAGGTCGAGCAGCGGGTCGGCGCTGTCCATCTGCACCGTGAAGTAATTGTACATCGCCTCGAGTTCGAGCGTCTTGGTCACGGCCTTGCCGCCGGCCTTGAACACGAACGAAGCGCTGATGCCGGGTTCCAGCTGCGCGCCGGCGGCACCCAGATCATAGCTCAGCGTCGGCTTGCCGAAACAGGTCAGCATCAGTTGCGCATCGGCCTTCGGCCCGCCGCAGACAGACGCCGTCAGCACGCTGCCGCCCTCGTCTTCCTCGATTTTCGCGGTCCAGCCGCAAGGTGCTGCAAACGCCGGCAGAGTGGCCGCGACGGAGCCAGCCACGATGAATATCGCCAATCCGCTTCGCATGATCCCCTCCCAGGACGTGCAGGCATCTGCGGCCACATGGCGATCATACAGAACTGCCATTATTCGCAAAGGAGATTGGCGAAAGCCGAAGCGACAGCCGATCTCCCCGGCAAGGGGGAGATCACTCGCTCGGCCACCTTCGCCCATCACAACCACCCCTCATGGACTTCGCCAAAATACAACCCATATTGAATCCAAGGAGCTTTGAGCGTGACCTTCGCGCGGGTGGCCCTTCTTGCCGCGGCTTTTGTTGCCGCCGCAGTCTTTTCTCCCTTCTCATCGGCTGGGAGCGGGAAGGTCGCGCTGAGCGTCGCGATCGACGGCGCCATCGGGCCGGCAAGCACAAGGCAGCTCCAGGAAGCGCTTGATGTCGCCGCCAGGCGGGACGCCGAAGTCCTTATCCTTCAGCTCGATACGCCGGGCGGGCTGGTCACATCGATGCGCGAGATGATCGCCGACATCCTGGCTTCGCCGGTTCCCATCATCGGCTATGTCGCGCCGGCCGGCGGCCATGCGGCGAGTGCCGGCACCTACATCCTCTATGCCACCCATGTGGCGGCGATGGCGCCCGGAACCAATCTGGGTGCCGCGACACCGGTCGAGATGGGTGGGCTGCCGTCGCTGCCGGGCGACGACAAGAAAAAGGACGACAAGAGCACCGGGCCGCCGGCCGCCGACGCGATGATGGCCAAGGTGACCAATGACGCGGTCGCCCTGATCCGTTCGCTCGCTGAACTTCGCGGACGCAATGGCGACTGGGGCGAAAAGGCCGTGCGCGAAGCGGCCAGCCTGTCGGCTAACGGAGCATTGCAGGAGCATGTCATCGACTTCGTCGCCCGCGACATGACCGAGCTGCTGCAACTGGCGGATGGGCGCACCGTCGAGGCGGCCGGCGCCAAAAAGACACTGGCGACGAAAGGGCTGCCGGTCGAGACGCTGGAGCCCGGCTGGTTCATCAGGCTTCTCTCCGTCATCACCGATCCGAACGTCGCCGTCATCCTGATGCTGGTCGGCATCTACGGCATCGTCTTCGAGTTCACCAGCCCCGGCGCTGTGGCGCCCGGTGTGGTCGGCACGATCTGCCTCGTGCTCGGGCTCTATGCGCTCAATCTCCTGCCGATCAACTATGCCGGCCTTGCCCTGATGCTGCTCGGCATCGCCTTCCTTGCCGTCGAGGCCTTCAACCCCACCGTGGTGCTTGGGCTGGGCGGCGTGAGCGCCTTTCTGCTTGGCGCCGCCATGCTGCTCAAGGTCGAGGGTCCCGGCTTCGAGATGTCATGGGCGGTCATCGGCGCCGCCACCGCCCTGACGCTTGGCCTGGCGCTGCTCACCGGCAGCTATCTGTGGGCGGCGCGCCGGAGCCTGCCGCGTGTCGGCGGCGAGGCCATGCGCGGCCAGCCCGCTAAGATCCTCGACTGGCAGGGCGGCGAGGGCCATGTGCTGGCTTTAGGAGAGCGCTGGCGGGCGAGGGCCAATGAACCCGTCGCACCGGGCGACAGCGTCGAGGTGACCGATGTCAGCGACCTCGTGCTGACGGTGCGGCGCCGCGATGCCGGACAGAATGGAGCAAGACAATGATGGTTGGTTACGTGGCCTATCTGGTACTCGCTCTGGTCGTGGTCATGTTCCTGTCCGCGGCCATCCGCATTCTCAGGGAATATGAGCGTGGCGTGATCTTCACGCTTGGCCGCTTCACCGGGGTCAAAGGGCCCGGCCTCATCATCCTCGTCCCCTTCATCCAGCAGATGGTGCGGGTCGACCTGCGCGTCGTGGTCCAGGACGTGCCGCCGCAGGACGTGATCTCGCGCGACAACGTCTCGGTGAAGGTCAACGCCGTGCTCTATTTCCGCATCGTCGATGCCGAGCGGGCGATCATCCAGGTCGAGGACTTCATGGCCGCCACCAACCAGCTGGCGCAGACCACGCTGCGCTCGGTACTCGGCAAACACGAGCTCGACGAGATGCTGGCCGAGCGCGACAAGCTCAACAACGACATCCAGGAGATCCTCGACCAGCGCACCGATGCCTGGGGCATCAAGGTCTCCAATGTCGAGATCAAGCATGTCGACCTGAACGAAAGCATGGTCCGCGCCATCGCCAAGCAGGCCGAGGCCGAGCGGCTGCGCCGCGCCAAGGTGATCAATGCCGATGGCGAGCAGCAGGCGGCGGCAAAGCTGGTCGAGGCCGGCCGGATGCTGGCAGCCGAGCCGCAAGCCATGCAACTGCGCTATTTCGAAGCCCTGCACGACATCGCCGGCGAGCGCTCGTCCACGGTGGTATTCCCGCTGCCAGTGGATTTGCTCAGCCAGTTCCTGAAGCAGCAGGGTGAGGCGAAGTAGTGAAGATTGGGGAAAGCCAAGACGGCAGCCGATCTCGCCCGCAAGGGGGGAGATCGGCAGCTCCACCGCCTCTAGATCAGCTTCTCCAACGTGATCGGCAAATCCCGCACTCTTTTCCCCGTGGCATGGAACACCGCGTTGGCGATCGCCGGCGCCACGCCGACGATGGCCAGTTCGCCGACGCCCTTGCCGCCGAGCACTGACGAATGCAGGTCGGGGATGCCGACCGAGATCACCTCGATATCCGGAATGTCGGCATTGGTCGGCACCAGATAGTCGGCGAGGTTGTTGTTGACGATGCGGCCATGGCGGCGGTCGACGATTCCTTCTTCCAGCAACGCCTGGCCGATGCCCATGATGATGCCGCCCTTCCACTGGCTTTCGGCCAGCTTCGGGTTGTAGAGCCGGCCCGAATCCAGCGCCGACACCACACGTGACACCCTGACCGTGCCGAAATCCTCGTCGACGCGCACCTCGATGAAATGCGCGCACCAGCTATGCCGGGAATAGTCGCCATCGGTGTGCGACAGCGGCGTGGCGATGGTGGTGTAGGCCTTGTAGCGATCCTCGGCGGTCGAATTGGCCGGCATGGTGTCGCCCTTGGCCTCGATCTGGTCGGCCCCGACGCTGGCCAGCAGCTCGGCGATCGAGACCTCCGGCCCGTCGCCGCGCGGCGAGGCGATGCGGCCGGCTGACACCACCAGCGTGTTGGCCTGCAGCGCATGGAAGGGCGAGCGCGGATCGGAGATCGCCAGGCCCACCAGTTGGTCGAGCGCTGCACCGGCCGCCTTGTGCACGGCGCCGGTCATGATGCCGGCCAGCCTTGAGCCTCCGGTGACGCCGGCGCGGGCAAAGCGCGAATCGCCGAGCTTGACCACGACATTGTCCGCCGGCACGCCGAGTGACTCGGCCGCCGTCTGCGCCAGGATCGTGTAGGTGCCCTGGCCCATGTCGATCGACGAGCTTTCGACCTCGACCGTGCCGTCGGCGAGGATGCGCACCAGGGCCTCGCCATAGGCGCGCCGCACCGGGTAGGTGCCGGCGGCGACCCCCCAGCCGATCAGCTGGTTGCCATCGCGCATCGAGCGCGGTTGAGCGCTGCGCTTCGACCAGCCGAAGGTTTCTGCGCCGGCAGCGAATGCCTCGCGAAGCTGCCTTGTCGACCAGGCCTTCCTGGCATGCGGATCCTGCTCGGCATAGTTCCTGAGCCGGATCTCCAGCGGATCGATGCCGACCTCATAGGCGAGCTCGTCGATGGCGCTTTCGATGCCGAAGGCGCTCGGATTCTCGCCCGGCGCGCGCATCGCACCCGGCACCACCGAGTTGACCCGCACGACATTCTGCTTCGAGGAGAAATTCGGCGTCGCGTACATGATCGAGGTGACGGAGCCGAGCGGCTCGACCCACATGCCGTCCATCGAGGTTTCGTTGACGCCGCGATGCACGATCGACTGGATTTTTCCGTCGCGGTCGGCGCCGAGTGTCACCGTCTGCCGCGTCGCCGCCCGGCCGCCATAGCCGGTGAAGGTCTGCGGCCGGCTCATCACAAGCCTCACCGGCCGTCCGAGCATTTTGGCGGCACTGGCTGCCACCGCGCCATGCGACAGCGCCAATGCCTTGGAGCCGAAGCCGCCGCCAATATAGGGCGACACCAGCCGCACATTTTCGAACGGTATGGCAAACCATTCGGCATAGGTGCGAGCCATGCCGTCCAGCCACTGGCTGGGCTCCCACACGGTCAGCCGGTCGCCTTGCCAGACGGCGATCAGTCCATGCGGCTCCATCGGTGCCTGGTATTCGCGCGGTGTGTTGTAGGCGGCGCAGATGCGCACCGGTGCTGCGGCGAAGGCCGCTTCGGCCTCGCCCCATTCCTTGGTCATCATGTCGATCGGAATGCCGTCGCCGGCCTTGGCGTCGCTGAGGTCGGCGATGGCAGGGGCTTCGTCATAGCTGACCTTGACCAGTGCCGCCGCTGCGACCGCCTGCTCGAAACTCTCGGCAACCACGGCCGCGACATGCTGGCCGCTGAAGGCGATGTCGCGCGCCAGCGGGCAATAGGGCACATCCGGCGGCGGCGTGCCGAACCAGTCGGACGCCGTCTTCAGCGGCGGGATCGTGTCCGGGGTCAGCACGAGAAGCACGCCGGGCGCGCGCTCCGCCGCTGCAGTGTCGATCGCGTGCACCTTGCCGGCGGGAACCGTGCTTTCGACCAGCACGGCATGGGCAAGCCCTTCGAGCTGCTGCTCGACCGCGTATTTCGCAGCACCGGTGATCTTGGCCGGGCCGTCGACGCGCGACAACCGCCCGCCGACCTGGTCGGCGTTGCCGTCCGAAGCGTCGCCGTGCCGGGTTCTGAGGTCGTGAATGGTCATGCGATGGCTCCCGTCTTAAGTATGGCGCGGGCGACGACGCGCGGCGCCAGTTCGATCTTGTAGTGGTTGGCGCCATGGTCGACGGCGCCCTCGACGGCGAGCAGGCTGGCGCGGCGGACCGCGTCTTCCTCCAACACCTTGCCGCGTAGTGCTTCTTCCACGGCCCACGCCCGCCACGGTTTGGTGGCAACGCCGCCGAGCGCGACGCGCAGATCCCTGATGGTGCGGCCGTCTGCCTCGAGTTCGATGCCGACGGCGGCACTGGCCGCGGCAAACTCATAGGACTGGCGGTCGCGGACCTTCAGATAGGTCGAACGCCGCGCGGCGGCGGACGCCGGAATGCTGATCGCGGTGATCATCTCGCCGGGCCGGATTGCATGCTCTTTGTCGGGGGTGCTGCCCGGCAGGAGAAAAAAGTCATCGACGGGGAGCTGGCGCTCACCGAGATGGACGGCCGCGTCGAAAGCGACGAGGGCGACCGCAAGATCGCCGGGATACATGGCGATGCAGGCCCCGCCGGTGCCGAGCACGGCATGGCCGCGGGTGACGCCGCCGATTGCAGAGCAGCCGCTGCCCGGCTCCCGCTTGTTGCAGGCGGAAAAATTGGCCGGGTCGCGGAAATAGGGGCAGCGCGTGCGCTGCATCAGATTGCCGCCGATGCTTGCCATGTTGCGGATCTGCGCTGACGCCGCCTGCCACAGCGCCTCGGAGACGGCGGGGAACTGGCTCTTGATGCCGTCATGGCCGGCGACCTGGCTCATTTTTGCCAGTGCGCCCAGGCTGGCGCCGTGCTCGCCGACCTCGATCGTGTCGAGCCCCTTGAGATGGCTGATATCTACCAAGGCCTCGGGTTCGGCGACGCCGCATTTGGCGAGGTCGATCAGCGTCGTGCCGCCGGCAAGCAGCATGGCGCCGGGCAGGGCGGCCGCTTCGCGTGCGGCGTCGGGCGAGGTGGCGCGAAGATAGGAAAAGTCCCTCATGATGCGACCTCCAGGGCTGCCTGGCGAACGGCGGCGACGATGTGCGGATAGGCGCCGCAGCGGCAGAGATTGCCGGCCATGTATTCGCGGATTTCCTCGTCCGAGCCGGCATGGCCCTCACGGATACAGGCCACCGCCGACATGATCTGGCCGGGCGTGCAATAGCCGCACTGGAAGGCGTCCTGCTGGAGGAAGGCAGCCTGCACGACGTGCAGCGTGCCGTCCTCTTGCGCCAGCCCTTCGATAGTGGTGATCGCGCGGCCTTCGACCTGCGCGGCGAGGGTCAGGCAGGCAAGCACGCGCTCGCCGTCGACATGCACGGTGCAGGCGCCGCACTGTCCCTGGTCGCAGCCCTTCTTGGTGCCGGTAAGATCAAGGCGATCGCGTAGCGCATCGAGCAAAGTGACGCGCGGCTCGATTTCGAGCGAATGGTCATGGCCGTTGATGGTGAGATGGATGGTGGTTTGGCTAGTCATGGCGTCTGGCTCCAGTTGCTTGACGCTGAGGGGGAATGATCTGGTGCCCGGCCGGGGGACGGCAAGGGCGTCAGACGGCTAGGGGAGACTGCAATTGCTGGCAGCCGGCAGAGCTTGGCGATTGGCGAAAGCGGCGGAGATGGCGTGTCGCTCTCTGGTTAGGTTCCCGGCGCTCGAAGGGTTTGACGGAAGGCCAGCGATCCTTCGCGCCCCTCTCTGTCCTGCCGGACATCTCCTCCACGAGGGGGAAGATCGGCAGATCCCCGGCCTTCGCCATTCTCCAGCGGGCAGGGGAAGCTGTGGCCTTCAACGTCTCAGCACGTGACATACCGGTCCCCCTGATTATATGATAAAGGTGCTCCACTAAAACGGAGGCGCCTCCGTTTCTTACGTGGGGGCTGACCCTCTTGGGTTCAAGCCCCGAATTGCATGTGGAGACAAAATTGGCTTACGAGCCGCAGGAAACCGCCGAACAGAGGCCCGAAGCCGCAGCGCAAAAGCCGCTGCGCGCCGATGCGCAACGCAACCGCGACCGGCTGGTCGAGGTGGCAGCGGTGGCCTTTGCGCAGAATGGCGTCGACGCCTCGCTGGAGGAGATCGCCCGCCAGGCCGGCGTCGGCATCGGCACGCTCTACCGGCATTTCCCGACGCGCGAGCATCTGGTCGAAATCGTCTACCGCCGTGAGGTGGAGGGGCTCTGCGCTGCCGCCGACGATCTTGCGCTTCACCATCCGCCCGATGTCGCGCTCGAACAGTGGATGCAGCGCTTCGTCGACTACATCGCCACCAAGCGCGGACTCTCGACCAGCCTGCGCATCCTGCTCACCACCAATTCCACTCTGTTTTCCGACATGTCGGGCCGCGTCTCGCTCGCCCTGCGCCGCCTGGTCGAGGCGGCGGTCGCCGACGGCTCGATCCGCGGCGACGTCGATGCCTCCGACGTGCTGCACGCACTCGGCGGCATCTATTCCGCACCGGATACGAAAGACTGGCGCGACCGCTCGCGCCGTCTGGTCAAGCTGCTGATGGATGGACTGCGGTTCGGGGCGAAAGGGCGTTGAGGCATCGAGCCTGCCCGACGATCGGGCGGGTGAGCGCGCTTCGCTATCGTCCCAGCGGTTGCCTCGACAGCGAGACAAGTTCCGCCTCGTCGAGAATGCCGGCCATGTAGTTGGCAAGTATGCGCGACGCCAGACCTTCGAGACGATCGGGCGAACCGCTTTCAAGTTTCAGCCGTTCGAAGACCCTCGCCAGCAAAGCCAATTCGGACGGATCGAAAATACCGGCTTCCTGAGCTTTTCGGCGAATCGGCATAACGCCTCCCAGGCGGACGTTTCGCGACGACATTGCAACGCGACCCTTTGGAGACTGCGGGTGCGTGGTTAAGAAAACATTAGCCATGCAAAAGTTCCGCCGCGATCGAAATGGACGGCAGGGAGGGCGAGCAGCGGCCTCCTGGCGGCTCCTGCGCCGCACTTTGTATTGATAGCGACTGGCCTTGGCGGCCTCAGTGCCTAGATAAGGCCTGCGCTGGGCGCAACGTTGCAGAAGGACTTGGATATGCCTGAACAGATGACCCTGAATAAGCCTGACCTGATTACGCTCAACGACGGCTCCGCCATTCCCCAACTCGGCCTCGGCGTGTGGCAGGTCGATCCGGCCATCACCGCTGAGGTGGTGGGCTGGGGGATCGAGGCCGGCTACAGGCTGATCGACACCGCCGAAGGCTACCAGAATGAGGAAGGGGTCGGGCAGGCGATCCGCAAGGCTGGCGTGCCGAGAAGCGAGTTGCTCATTACCTCGAAGCTGCGCAACGGCGCGCATCAGCGCGACACCGCCTTGCGGGCTTTCGACGAGACGATGGAGAAGCTTGGCATCGAGCAGCTTGACCTGTTCCTGATCCACTGGCCGGTGCCCAGCCAGGGCAAATATGTCGAGGCCTGGAAGACGCTGGTCGAACTCAGGCAGGCCGGCCGGATCAAATCGATCGGCGTTTCGAATTTCAACCAGGACCATCTGGAACGCATCATCGGCGAGACCGGAGTGACGCCAGTCGTCAACCAGATCGAGCTGCATCCCCGTTTCCAGCAGCGCGACGCCAGGGACTTTCACGCCAGGCGCAACATCCGCATCGAAAGCTGGAGCCCGCTGGGCAGCGGCCGGTTGTTGAGCGATCCGACGCTGGCGGGCATTGCCAGAAAGCATGGCAAGTCGGTGGCGCAAATCATCATCCGCTGGCACCTTCAGGAAGGGCTGATCGTCATTCCGAAGTCGAACCACCAGGACCGTATCGCCGCCAACTTCGATGTCTTCGATTTCGAGCTGGACGCGAAGGATCTCGAAACGATCGGCGGCATGGATTCATCCGACGGCCGCAACGGGGCGAATCCGGCGACGGCCGCGTTCTTGTTCTGAGCTGCACTCTCCCTTCTCCCTTGTGGCCGTCGACCGTAAAGAACGCAAGCACGCCGGGCAGGCCGCTCGCTTCCATCTCGCCATGCTCCTCGAATGTCAGGCCGGAGCCGACCACGAGATCGCGCACGGTTCGCGACGCGATGATCTCGCCCGGTCGCGCATGGTCGAGCAGCCGCGATGACAGGTCGATCGCGATGCCGGTGAAATCGTCGCCACGCTCCTCGCATTCGCCAGCGTGGACCGCAGCGCGGACGTCGAGACCGGATTGCCTCAGGCGATGGCGGAGCGCGATCGCGCACTGGATCGACCGCGTCGGCCGCTGGAACGCGGCGAGAAAGCCGCTTGCGGAACGCCTGATCTGTCTGCCTTCGGCAACTAGCAGTTCGGCTCGGATATCCTCGGCGTGCCGCTCGATCGGATCCGCGCTGGCACCGGAGCCCTCGATCTCCACGGACAGTACCGACACCAGAACCCGCTCGCCCGGCGCCGCCGGCAAGGCGCCGGTGACGAAAGCCTGGATCTCGTCGACGAGGCGATCGGAATTTTCGCCCCAGATCACGTGATCCCGGCCGGCAAGCTCGACATATCTGGCGCCCTCGATATGCGTTGCCAGGTAGCGTCCTTCTTCCCGCTCTACCCAGCGGTCGCCCGTTGTCTGCACGATCAGTGTCGGAACATGAATGGCTGGCAGAATGTCGCGCACATCGATTTCGGTTCCCCAGCGCCAGAGCGCGATCGCGTCGGCGGGCGAGGCTGAATTCCTGAGATAGGCGGCGAACCATTCCCGCTCGAACGTGTCGCTCATCAGGCTGGGTGCCGCATTGCTCATATCCGCCGCCGCTCCCCAATCTCTCTCGACGACGGCCAGATCTTCTTCCACCTGCTCGCTTGTCTTCGCCCAGGGATAGTCTTTCGACCATCTGCCGCTGGCATAGGCTCCATTGAGCACGAGGGCCGCCGTGCGCTCGGGGTAGGTCGCCGCAAACAGCATGCACATCGGGCCGCCCTCGGAGCCGCCGAACAGCACTGTGCGCTTCGAGCCGACCGCATCCAGCACCGCCCGCATGTCTTCCATCCGCTCTTCCAGCGTCGGCAGACCGACATTACGATCGGAGAGCCCGGTGCCGCGCTTGTCTATGCGGATCAGGCGACAGAAGCTGCCAAGGCGCTGAAACACGTGCGAAAGCCGGGGCGACCCCCAGGCAAGATCAAGGTTGGAAACCCATCCCTGCACATAGATCATGTCGATCGGCCCATCGCCGGTCTCCTGATAGGCAATGTTGATCCCGGCCGATTTGACATAGTGGGTCGGAGGGCGGATCGGCTCGCTCCCGAACGCCGGTCGCTCGCCGGTTCGGGCCGGCGACGCAGGGACGGTCGTCCGGGAGGCGGCTCGCGGCGTGATGCGCCGCGTCCGCAGGTCTTCGTGGAGATGCCGGGTTTCCGGCTCGGGCTGCAGCTTAAGTTCGCGCTGCAGCGCATCGCGGCAATGCTCATACTGTTTCAGCGCGAGATTGATCCGGCCCTGCGCCGCATAGGCTCGCATCAGGGCGCGATGGATATCCTCTCTCAGCGGCTCCATGGCCAGCAGCCGCGTTGCCGCGAGCACGCATGCAGCAGGATGGTTCGTCGCGGAATAGTGCGCGACGAGCCTGTCCAGCGCCGCGACGGCCATCGCCCTCAGGCGTTCGCGTTCGATCCGTAGCCAGTCCTCGAACGGCTCCTCCTTCAGGCCGAAGCCGTCGAGCAGGTCACCGCGGTAGACGAGAAGCGCTTGTTCGAGGTCCTCAGGCACCGAACTGGCGGCCAGCGCCTCGAACCGCAGCACGTCGAAATCAAGGCCGTCGAGATGGAGGGCAATGTTGTCGCCGTCCGTCATGAAGCGCCCGCCGGACGCGTGCATGGCCTTCCTGACGGCCGACACTGCCTGCCTGAGGCTCATCCGGGCCTGGGTCTCGCTGTTGACGCCCCAGAGCAGCGTGGCGAGCTTCTCGCGTGACTGCGAATGCCCGGGTTGCAGCGCGAGATAAGCCACCATGGCGCGCGCCTTGCGGCTGAAGACCGGGACCGCGGCCCCGACACCGGCAAAGTCGAAACCACCCAGCAGATGAAGATGAGGCCCCGTCATTGGATTTCGCCCCAGCCTTGGCTCGGTGGCAATTCTTTCGTGTAGCGGCCGCTAATTCAACCGCGATCTGCCCTGAGCGCCGTTTTTCACGATTCCATCACGCTGGCTTCACCGCCCTCATCACGGCCGCGGACGACAGTGGTCGATACGATCAGTCAAGGAGCGATGCCATGCTGCCCCCGAAAACAGTCGAATGGCCCATCTGGCATGACGACCCCCGACGGAACGGGCATGGGCGCGACGAGCCCGTGCCGCAGCGCCACAATATCGAACTCGCGCGCTATGCTGAAAAGCAACAGGCCCGCCGGGAAACGAGACCCGCAGGGATTGATCTCACCGAAACCGCAAGCCGCCTGCGGGCGCTTGCAGGGCGGATCGGAAGCATCCTCTTCCCACACCGCGGACGCAGCGCTTCGTCGACGGCATCGCCACCAAGCGCGGGCATGGATCCTGGACCCGACAGGACCGGCGCGACCGCTCGCGCTGTCTGGTCAAGCCGCTGATGGATGGAACTGCGGTTTGGACCGGGGAAGGGGTGAGGCGGCTAAGAGGTGAGGCCTTCTCCTCCCACAAGGAGAGAAGGCGAGGCCACAGCAGTCCGGGCCATCAAATGAAATGCCGAGTACCCTGCTAGTTAGGATCGCCGGACCTCGAGCCCCCGTGAGACCCGCCGCCGGCGTTGTCGGAGTGACCTCGATTGGCCTTGCGGGCTCGAGCAAGACCGGCCTTGCGGACCTGACCGGGAGGGCCGGAGTGAATGTGGTTCTTGTCCCCCCATCCATTGCCAGGACGTGATCCGCCTGATTTGGCGATCGCCGCGGAGCTCAGGCTTGTGCCGAGCAGAGGCGTAATGGCCGGCGGAGTCACTGCCGCGAAGCGTCCAGCCTTCTTGAGAAAATCGCGGCGCGCCTGAGCTTCTGAAACCAGACTATCGGGCTCTGAACGTCTTGGACTTTTCGTTGCCATGTTAAAACCCTCACTTTCAACACATTTACTTTAGTGTTTCTGTATAAGGGCACTAGCTCGCCAAAAGGCTTAGATTTCGCGACAATTAAAGAGGATGCGGGCGAAAGCCGGGGGCTGAAGCATGGCGCGCGTTCATTACGCAAAGGTCGATATCCCATTGGCGCGCAACGCCAAACACCGGCGCAACCGCTCTCGCCGGCTGGCGTCGCTGCAGATCGTGCAAACTATGAAGAAGCCAGAGCGGCTACCCCTTCTCTTCCACCAGGATCACCAGCGACTCCGGCACCACGCCATCGAATTCCATCGCGTCGGCGGCTGCCTTGCTCTGCATCATCGCCGCCATGGCATCCATGTCCGGAACGTCCATCATCACAGCCACCCGCTTCGGGTTCTGCGGATCGACGAAGGTTCGGATGTTGGTGATCCCGAGCGCGCCGAACAGCTCTTTGCGCTTCGGCGATGTGAGCCAGTGCTTGGTATCTTTCGTGATGTTGTGATGGGCAACAACCGTTGGCATAGCATCCTCCCGAGGTGACGCTGGCGGGTCGAAATCGACCGTCTTGCTGCGATCCACCTACTCAAGCCATTGAGTGCCGTTTCCAATGGATCGTCAATTGGTCGGCTAAGGCGGGCAAGGGGCGGGAACGGATTTCTAAGTCTTTGATGCTATTCACGCCCCGGTCCATCCGGGGCCAGGCACAGTGACCGCGGCCACCCATGTCCACGGTTCGCTCAAGCCGGACGGCACCTGGATGATCGTCGAGCCGTTCGCACATGATCATCTGGCCGCCAACCTCAATCCCGTCGGACGCGTCTACTATGCCGCTTCCACCTTCGTGTGCACGCCTCGCTGTCGCAGGAGGTCGGGCCCGGGCTCGGCGCCCAGGCCGGCGAGGCGCGGCTGCGCAAGGTCGTGACCGGCGGCGGCTTCAAGCGCTTCCGCCGCGCCACCGAGACGCCGTTCAACATGGTTCTCGAGGCACGTCCATAGAGCAATTCCAGGGAAAAGTGCGTAGCGGTTTTCCGTCCGGAATTGCGTAAAAACAAATATTTAGAGCGGGTCAGCCACCCTATCAGAAGCAGAACCGCTATAGAGTATTCTGCTGCCGAATGTTATTTTAAGGTGTCCGCATAAATGCGGAAAAACAGATGGTTAGAGCAGCGTTCGGTTCCATCAGGACCGGAGCGCATGACTTGAACCGATGGGAGGAAATTATGACCGCCTACAACGTCGTCCGTTTTCGCACCAAGCCAGGCAAGGAAAAGGCTTTCATAGAAGCGCATGAGAAAATCGCGCTCAACGCCGCGGGCTTTCGCAAGGGCGCCCTGATCAAGACCGGTGAGGGCACGTTCTGCTTCGTCGGCGAGTGGAACGACATGGACAGCCTCGCCGCCGCGCGGCCGTCGATGATCGGCCTTCTCGACACATTTCGCGATACGCTGGAAGACCTCGGGGGCAATCTCGGCGTGACGGACCCGGTCTCGGGGACGGTTGTCGCGGAAGTGCACTGAGGGCGGGCACCAGCGCCGATCTCCTCCCTCGAGGGAGGAGATCGGCAGCGTCGCTCGCGGCGCATCCCCCTCAGGGAACTTAGGCAACGAGCGTCCGTTCGCTGTCGGTCATGGGGTCGCCGACATTGGGATGCCCTTTGCCCGTCGCAATCAGGCTCCGCAGGCTGTCGTTGATGTAGGTGCGCCATCCGTCGGAGCAGGCGTCGTAGCACTCATAGTCCGGAACCAGGCCCTGGTGGGTGAAGCGGACCTCGGTCTTGCCGTCCTTGGCGGAGATATCGAAGATCATCTCCGTGCCCGTCCATTCGGTCTTGTCCACGGTAAAACTGAAATAATTGTCCAGCACGCGCCAGGCGACTTTTTTGCCGGGGACGAGCTCTGTCACCTTGATCTTGCAGCGGTGGAGATCGCTATAGTGATAGTCGAAGTCTTCGCCGGATTTGTCGGTTCGGCCTTGGATTTCTTCCGACCACCATCCGCGGACATTGTTGATGGCCGCGAAGGCTGCTTCCGGAGTCTGGTCCACCGTGAAGGCAGTTGTTAAATTGCGATTGGTCATGACTGTCTCCTGTTTCGTCTGCTTTTCAGCGATCAAAAGGTTCAAATGCCTGAGGTCATTCCCGGCCCGGGCGTGCCTGCCGGCCGGAAATCACCCGCAGCCAGGGCGCCAGGTGGAAGGCGCTCATCAACAGATACATCACCGGCATTCCGGTCAGGGGCAGGCCGGCGAGCGTCGAGGCATTCGCGCCCATGCAGAACATGGCCGCATCGCTGCCGAGGATGCAGGTGAGCAGCGCCATCAGCGCAAAGGTCGGTGCCGCGGCGAGGCACAGCCAGTCAGCCATGCCAAGGGTGGCCGCGGCGTTTTCACTGGGAATCGCGCCGCCGGTGCTTGTACGGGTCTCGCTCATGGTCTCTTTCCCTTGCTGGTTGCGCTTGTGGCGCGTGCCTCGGATTGCGACGCGACCCGCCAGGACTTGGGTTCCTCGCCCCTGCCAAAGGCGGGGGAGAGGTGGCCGCGAAGCGGCCGGAGAGGGGCTTTCGTAGGGCGCAATCCCTCGGCTTCGCCGAGCCACCTCTCCTCCACTTCGTGGGGGCGAGGAACCCAAGCTGGATATGCGCGTCCTGCCAAATCCAACTGCTAGGCCTTGTCCCGGAACGCTGCCTCTCCGGCATCGGACACTTCGGCCCATTTCTTGTCGGGCGCGCCGTCGTAATTGTCGTGCCAGTTCCACCACTTGTAGGTCGGCGTCTGCGGATAGCCTTCGGGCGAGTCCTCCCAGACCTCCTGGCGGCCGAGCGGCGTCGCATCGAGGTAGCTCCAGACGGTGCCCATCGCCTCGTCGCCGCGGCTGTTGATGAGGTAGGTGCGGAAAATACGGTCGCCGTCGCGGATGAAGACGTTGTGGCCGTGCCATTCGTCGACACCGAAGTCGGCGTCGAAGCTGTCGGTGATGGTGTACCAGGGCATCTCCCAGCCCATCCGCTCCTTCAGCCGCGCGATGTCGGCCTGCGGGGCGCGCGAGGCGTAGACGAGCGTGGTGTCGCGGGCGTTGAGATGGGCGAGGTTGCCGACCTGGTCGGCGCCCAGCGAACAGCCGCGGCAGGCGTGATCGGGCCAGCCATAGACGCCGGGCTCGAAGAAGGCGCGGTAGACGATCAGCTGACGGCGGCCTTCGAAGAGGTCGAGCAGGCTCGCCTTTCCGTTGGGTCCCTCGAACGTGTACGTCTTGTTCACCTCCATCCAAGGCATCCGCCGGCGCTCGGCGGCTAAAGCGTCCTTGGCGCGGAGCGTGGCCTTCTCCTTCACCAGCAGCTTTTCGCGCGCGGCCTCCCATTGCTGCTGCGAAACAACAGGTGGTGTCTTCATTGCGGTGTGCTTGGTCATGGTCTTCTCCTTTGCCAGTCTGTCGTCACGCCGTTGCGACGTGTTGTTGGTTGCCGATGGTGAGATAGAGTACGGGTCCTGCGCCGAAAGGTGGGAGTTACAACTGTGACGGGATTTGAATGGACTCGCTGATTACCGCGGCTGGGCTGGCGCTGGCGGCCGGTGATCCGCTCGGCGCGCTCGACCGCGTCGCCTTGCGCGAGGACGCGCCGGCGCTGGCGCTGCGCGGCATCGCCATGGCGCAGCTCGGCGATCTCGATCGCGCCAAGGTGCTGCTGCGGCGGGCGGTGCGCGGCTTTGGCCCGAAGGAGGCCGTGGCGCGCGCCAGATGCATTGTCGCGGAAGCCGAGATCGCGCTGGTCTCGCGCGACCTAGGCTGGCCGGCGAAGGCGCTCGATACGGCGCGGGCAACGCTGGAAAAGCATGGCGACCGGCTGAACGCAGCGCATGCCGGGCACCTCACGGTGCGGCGCCTGATGCTGATCGGCCGCCTCGACGAGGCCGAGCGTGTGCTGGCCGGGCTCGACCCGGCGCCGCTTCCGCCAGCCTCGCGGGCCGCGCACGAGCTCGCCGTCGCCGGGATCGCGATGCGGCGCCTTAGGACGAAAGCCGCGCGCGAAGCGCTTGAGTGGGCGAGGCTGGCCGCGAACCGGGCCGGCATTGCCGGGCTGACAGCGGAGGTCGACAGTGCATTCCTGGTGCTGGAGACGCCCGCGGCGCGGCTGATCGCGCAGGGTGACGAGCGCCCGCTGCTGCTCGAGGAGGTCGAGGCGCTGCAGGGTTCGACGGCGCTGGTCGTCGATGCCTTGCGCTATCTCGTGCGCAAGCAGGAAACGACAATCTCGCTGGCGACGCGCCCGGTGTTGTTTGCGCTGGCGCGTGCGCTCGCCGAGGCGTGGCCCGGGGATGTGTCGAGAGAGGAACTCGTGGCGCGGGCTTTTGGTGGCAAGCACGCCGATGAATCGCATCGCGCCAGGCTGCGGGTCGAGATCGGCCGGCTGCGCGCCGAACTGCGTACGCTGGCCGACATCGGCGCGACCAAGCGAGGCTTCGCCATGGCGCCGCGCCAGCCGGGCGACGTGCTGGTGCTGGCACGGCCGATCGAGGAGCGGCATGCGGCGGTGCTGGCCTTCCTTGCCGATGGCGAATCCTGGGCGAGCTCAGCGCTGGCGCTGGCGCTCGGCGCCGGACAGCGCAGCGTGCAGCGGGCACTGGAGCAGCTCGCCTTGAGCGGCAAGGTGCAGTCGTTCGGGCACGGGCGGGCGCGCCGCTGGATGACACCGCCGGTGGCGGGATTCACGACCACCTTGTTACTCCCGGCGCCGCTGTAGAACGGCTAGGGAGACATGACCGATTATCTGGCGAGGAAAAAGAGATGAAACATGCAGCGGCCGAAATCCTGCGCGAATACGGACCCTTTCCGGGTGTCGACGCCGTTCACGGGGTGAGCTTTGACGGGAAGAATGTCTGGTTTGCCTCTGGTGAAAAACTGACCGCCTTCGATCCGGCGAGCGGTGAGACGCTGCGCTCGATCGATGTCGCAGCCCATGCCGGCACCGCCTATGACGGCCGGTACCTGTACCAGCTCGCCAAGGATCGCATCCAGAAAATCGATCCGGACACCGGCCAGGTGCTGGCCACCATACCGGCGCCCGGCGGCGGCGGCGATTCCGGGCTCACCTGGGCCGAAGGCACGCTCTGGGTCGGCCAGAACCGGGAGCGCAAGATCCACCAGATCGATCCCGAAACAGGAGCAATTCTGCGCACCATCGAATCCAACCGCTTTGTCACTGGCGTGACATGGGTCGACGGCGAATTGTGGCACGGCACCTGGGAAGGCGACCAGAGCGACGTGCGGCGCGTCGACCCGCAGACGGGAAAAATTCTGGAGAGACTGGACATGCCGGCCGGCACCGGCGTCTCGGGGCTGGAATCCGATGGCCGCGACTGTTTCTTCTGCGGCAGCGGACGCGGCGGAATGGTGCGGGCGGTGCGCCGGCCAAAGTAGGGCAGCGCGGACGACTGGACCGAAGGGTCAAACCTGAAGCGGTTACGCTGGCCGTCGCCGACCGCTTCCGCTCATATGCCGGAGCCGTCCAGCAGCGGCACGTCTTCGCCTTCCCAGGGCGCCGGCATCGAGGCCCGGCCCTCATTGGCCCTTGGCAGCGGCATCCAGCATTTCAGCTCAGGGTCGGCATATTCGACCACGCGTCCCGGCGAGGAGTCGGAGGCGCGCCAGCCTTCGGCGCCGAACTGGTCGGCGCGCGACCAATAGGCCATGTCGACTTCCGCCGGCCCCTGTTCGGACGGCCGCACCGTGACCAGGATCCGGCTGCCGTCCCGTGGCGCGCTCGACATGTGACGCCACTGATCGGGTTCATCCATTGCATTTCCTCCCTGCAGTCTGCGCCGGCTGGCTGAAGCCGATAGTCGCTTCGTGCCCGGGAGCGGTCAACCCGAACTTTGCGCTAGAGAGCGATATCGTTCCTGGTCTGGCTGTTCGGCGGTTAGCCGACCTTGGCCCGCACTGCCCAGGCTCTGGTTTTCATGGGGATTGACCCGTCCTCGCCGCGCGGCAGGCTGTCGCGCAGTTTCTCCAACAGGCGCTGGCGGGCGTGCGGTTCGAGGCTCAAGCAATAGCCGGGCGCCGGCCCCGCGCCCAGAGTGAAGGGCCGCCAGTAGTCGTCGAAGTCCTCGAACACAGCCGGCATTTCGATCTGGGTCCAGTCGACGGAAACCAGTCCGGCTGAGTTCGCGAGGGCGGTCAATCCGTCCGGTGTGCAGAATGGAAAGCGTTTGTCCTCGGCAAGGTCGATGGCAGCGGGGTCGAGGGCCGTCGCGGCAGTCCAGAAAGCCCGCATGAATTCCACGCCGCCGCCGGGATAATCCCATACATAGAACCCGATCGTCGCGCCGTCGCGGGCGACCCGCTGCATCTCCGCCAGCGCTTTGTCCTTATCGGGGATGAAGTTGAGGACCAGCGCCGACACGACCATGTCCTTACTGCCCGATTGGACGGACAGCACCTGCGCATCACCCTGGACAAACTCGACACGCCGATCTGGCACGTTTGCACGCGCCTTGGCGAGAAAACCCTCCGAGGGGTCTATCGACACCAGGCTCGCGGGATTGCAACGCGCAAGGATCGCCGCGGAAAGCGCCCCGGTTCCGCACCCCACCTCCAGCCAATCCAGCCCCTTGGGCGGATCGAGCCAATCCAGGAAGCGGGGAGCGATCTGCCGGCTCCATCGCCCCATATAGAGGTCGTAGCTGTCTCCGGCCTGCCAGGCGTCGTGACGCGTTGCCTGAGCCATCGCAATCTCCCCTAGCGAGATATTTTCAGACCCTTGGACCCAGGATACGTCCGCCTCTCACGCAGGACCAGAGGCATATACGGTGGGTCACTTTGCGCGAGACAGCTATATCGTTCAAAGCTAATCTTTGGAGGCCGCAATCCGGACAAGGTCGATGAGCGAAGAACTGCGGTCGATGAGCGAAGAATTGCTGGCCAGCGCCACCCATCTCGGTCCGGTGCATCTGCGTGTCGTCGATATCGCGGCGGCCTTGCCGGTCTGGGTCGACGCGGTCGGCCTCGCAGTGCTTGGCGATGATGGCGCAGCCGTCGAACTCGGTGTCGACGGCAAGGCGCTGATCGTGCTGCATGCCGGGGCGGATGCCGTCCTGCCGCCGAAGGCACGCGATCTCTTCCATGTCGCCATACATGTGACGACGCGCAAGGAATTGGCGCGCGTTGCCGCACGGCTCAAGGCGTCGGGGATGAGATACAGTGCCCAGGATCACCTGATCTCCGAATCCCTCTATGTCTCCGACCCGTCCGGCAACGGCCTCGAGATCTGCGTCGACACGCCCGAGCGCTATGCCTCGAGAGAGGAGGCGGCGGACGGTCGCGTCTCGCTGATCGCCACGGACGGCAGCGCCCATTCCGGCCTCGAGCCGCTGGATGTCGCGGGCTTGCTGCGCGAACTCGGCAATTCCGGCCATGTCGAACCCATGCTGGCGGCCGATGCCTTCATCGGCCACATCCATATGCGCGCCCGCTCGCCGGAAGCGCTGATGGCATTCTATCTCGGCATGCTAGGCTTCAGGCCGCACATCCAGTCCCGCTCGTTCGGCCTGTTCGACTGCGGCACCGACCGGCGCCCGCACATGGTCGCCTTCAACATCTGGGCCCGCGACGAATTGCGGGAGCCGCCGCCCGGCGCCGCCGGCCTCGACCATTTCACCGTGGTGGTTCCATCGGCCGAGGATCTCGCTGCGGTCGCGCGGCGGCTCGGCAACGCGAACCTGCCTTCGACGCAAACGGATGGGGCACTGCACCTCGCTGATTCGGAAGGAAACCGCCTGCGGATCGTGGTGGCAGGAGACTGATCTGCTTGATCAAGGGGAGGGGTGGCATGGCGATCAAAGTAATAGGATCCGGCTTCGGCCGCACCGGCACGGATTCGATGCGCGAGGCGCTGGCGATCCTGGGTTTCGGCCCCTGCCACCATATGTCCGCGGTAAACACCAACGAGGAGCAGAAGCGGCTCTGGCGCGCGCTGGCCAAGGGTGCCGCGCCCGACTGGAACACGCTGTTCTCCGGCTATGTCTCCTGCATGGACTGGCCGTCGGCCTATTACTGGCGGGAGTTGATCGACTTCTACCCCGACGCCCGCGTCATCCTCACCTGGCGTTCGCCCGAAAGCTGGTGGGAAAGTTTCGAAAAGACGATTGTCGCCGGCATCGCCACCAGCCAGGAACCGGACTCGCTCGGCGTCGCCCTGATCGCCAAGCAGGTTTTCGCCGGCCGTCCCGAGGACCGCGCGACCGCGATCGCCGCCTATGAGGCCAATGTCGAGGCCGTCATCGCCACAGTGCCGGCCGAGCGCCTGCTGGTCCATAGGCTGGGCGATGGCTGGGAGCCGCTCTGCGCCCATCTTGGCGTTGCCGTGCCGGACCAGCCCTATCCCAACCGCAACAACACGAAGGACTTCCGCTCGACATGGCTGTCGCTGAAATAGGAATCGCACTTTTCAAAGCGATGGCGGATTGCCGCGCTCAGACGCCCTCTAATGCCCGCTTCCCGCGACCTTTTGCCGACGAGATCTGACCGCCTCCAGCAGTTCGCGCTCACTGGTGTGAGCATTTCGAAAAATGGCCACAACCATCACCGCCAAGATTTCGGCGTCCGGGTCCAATGGGTCGAGATGCTCATCCGCGCAGACCTGATCGAACACGCGTTCGCAAATAGCCAGATCGTGAGGGCTGAGGCAGGTGCGATTGAAACGCCGACGCAGCATCTGCGTGTACCTTTCAGGGCCCACCGCCCATGCATGCGGCGGGCTTTTGCTGATGAGGCGATGGACCGCTTGAGGGATAATATCGTCCGCAGTGTATTGGAATCAGTTTACTCGCTGCCTGATGATTGCTCTGTTAAGAGTCCCAAAATCAGCGCGCACTCACGAGCTTTATACTGACCGGCAACCATAAGTTGGTAGTAATCTTGCCGTTTGTGTTCCGGGACATGAAAACCGCGTCGAAATTCCGCCGCCTCTTTCGGAGTTCGAGTGCAGCCGAGTTTACTGGCGGTGACTTTCAAACTCGCCAGGGAGCATCCGATCTTTGCCGCAATATCCTTCAACGGCTCGTTGTTACCGTATCCGTCAAGAATTATCCTTCGACGAGCTTCGCTGTTGAGCTTTGTGGTCACTTCGGCGGTCTCCTCAACTAATATTTCAAGATGCCCGATTCTATACGCGCCAGTTGAAGAGTGTCGTTAGCTTCGCATCCAGAAACTTATCTCGGAATGCATTTCTTGCCGTAATCCAGCGTGATCGCCGTTTCAGTCGACTCGAGTCCACCAGTCTTGCCAGATGCCTGAGTTACACCACATGATTGAGAGGGGCATGGGCATACCCGATTCGGATATGGCACCACGCGATGGACGCTAAAAGGCAAGGCAAGACCTCGGCGAAGCAGGCACCGGAGCGTGATCGACGTCGTTGGCCCCGCGAAGCTCAACCTCACAATGAGGCTAAGCTCGCGCCGGCGCTCGAACCTCTGCCCTTTTCAACGTTCGAACTGGCGCCAGAGGATCAATTCGCCGCTTGGCAAGCGCATATGGCGCCGCTTGTCGAGGTCAGGCTGCCGGATGACAGATCGCTGGACGATGGCTTTCCCGCCGACCACACGGCTTGGAACCTCGGTGGCATGCTGATCGTCCAACAGAACGCTCCGGCACATAGTTACATCCGTTCTGCAGCTAAGCTTCGGTCCAGCTCGATCGATCACTGGTATATCGTCTTGCCACGTACTGGCCGGTCGTGGACGGAGGTCGATCGCCGCGTTGCAGAAGGCCAGCCGGGCAAATTGGAGATCAGGTCGCTTGGCTATCCGTTTCGCGGCAGGACAACGAACTCCGAAGGTCTCTTTCTCTATCTACCGCGTGATTTGTTCTCTGATGCGGCGGCAACCCTCGACGCAAAGAACAATTCAATTCTGTTCGGCAATTTTGCCAACCTCTTGGTTGACTACGTCAACAGCATCGAAGCAAGGCTACGCAGTCTCACGGCTGAAGATCTGCCCCGTATCGTACACGCAACACGCAGCATGATCATTGCCTGCCTCACGCCTCCGGCGGAACATGTTGTGGCCGCTGAACAATTGACGAGTGTCGCGCTGATGGAGCGAGCGCGTCGATACGTCCAAAACAATCTGGATGCGGCTCATCTGACACCGGATACAATGTGCCGGGCGCTCGGCGTATCACGCTCGCGTCTCTATCAGTTGTTCGAACCGAGCGGTGGTGTTCTCCATTACATACAAAGTCGCCGCCTTCTGGCAGCCCATATTGCGCTTAGCGATCCGGCGGACAGCCGGCGCATCGTTGAAATTGCTGAGGCCTTCGGGTTTAGTTCTGCGGCTAATTTCAGCCGGGCATTCAGCAAGGAATTCGGTTACAGCCCCCGCGAAGGCCGCACTGCTGTGGTATTGCCGCGCCCTGCCAACTCTGTTTCGCTTGCTGGACACGAGAAGGCCTCTTCCTTTGAAGGCTGGCTCAAAGCGCTCGGAAACTGAAATCGGGGATCGGCGATCTTGGGACGGGGCGGGGCTCAAAACAGGCTTGCGG
>NZ_QZWZ01000043.1 GCF_003601975.1 Mesorhizobium waimense | reverse complement strand
GCGACCTTGAAGATGAACGGATCAAGGCCGATTTGGCGCGCAAATCTCCGCGTATCATCAACGACGATAATCAGAAATCGCTGTTTCCCGCCATTTGAAGAGGGGGTGCATAATGAATCAGTCTTCGCTCTCGGCAGGAAAGCTTGGTTGTTTGCAGACTCTGATCGAGGCGCCGATCGGGCCGCCTTCATGGCGACGCTGATCAACACCGCCAAGCTCAACGACGTCGATCCGCAGGCCTGGCTGGCCGATGTCCTCGCTCGCGTCGCCGACACGCCGATCACACGGCTCGGTGAGCTGCCGCCATGGAACTGGCGGCCCGCTCGGGCGCTCATGGTGTCGGCCGCGTAAACAGCGCGCGAAACAGTTCCTCCGAGCGCCGAAGACCCTCATCCGTCAGCACCAAGGATTTTGCCTTGTTGACCGGGTCGGCGATCAGTCCCTTCTGGTGAAGTCGATCCGTCACGCCCCAGTCAAAGCCTTTCCAAGCGCACCGTTCATTGTGCAGCGTCAGCCAAAGCCGCGCCAGCACCGCATCATCGATCTTGTCGGTGTCGATCTCCATCGCTGCAGCTTAACACAGACCGCACCCGCCGCGGTCCAGACCGGATGGATACGAGGTTCTTGGGCAAGCACGGACCGCAGCTGGGCTGGATCAATGCCCGCCTTCGCTGCCGTCTCGTCCAATGCCTAGCGGGACTGGGTTGCTTCGTCTCGCCAGCGCTTGGTCTCAGTGTTGTCGGTCCCGGTTTCGCTGCATCCGGCCACCGCAAGCAGCGCCGTGGATGCCAAAAAGGCCTGTTATTCATTCGAATTGAGCCCGTGCGCGTTTACTCTTGCCATCGTCGGGCCGGACAGGAGCGATGATTTACGGATACGCAAGGTATCTACCGAAGGGCAAGACCTGGCTGACCAGCTGGAGAAGCTTGCCAAGGCCGGGTGCGCGAGCATCTTCCACGAAAGCGCAGCGGCAAGAACGCGGACCGGCCGGGGCTGCAGGCGATGCTGTCCGGCCTGAAGCCGGGAGATAACCGTGCTGGCCATGGTGACAGACCGGATTGCCCGCGACCCGCTGGACCATCCTGCGGACCGTCAAAGCCCGTGGCGCCCGCCTGCGGTTGCTTGAGGAGCCGTTCATCGACACCACGTTGAAATGTCGGACCTGATCCTTTACGTGGTCGGCTGGGCCGCCCAATGGCAGCGGCGCAACATCCTGCGTTGCACGGCTTTCGGCCGGGAACGCGCCAAGGCCAGAGGCGTCAAGTTCGGCCGCAAGCCGAAGCTTGATGCGCCTCAGCGGGTGGCAGCCCTCGCCCGCCTCGCCCTAAACCCCTCACGACGCATTTCGTGCCATTAGGCGAAGGCTGAGATCCGGCCTGCTTCGAATGACTTCGGTGATTGCATCGAGAAACTCTGTCGCGGGCGCGGGCGCCTCAAAGTTTGTCAGCGAACCGCGTGCTTGTCCTTCTCTGGCACTCCCAACCATGGCAAGGGTACTATCGAGGTCAGTCAGAACGCGACGAAGACTGCCTAGCAGCCTCGCGCCGGCCGGAGTTGGTCGGACACCGACCGGACGGCGCTGAAAGAGTGTGGTTCCGAGCGAGTGCTCAAGATCACGAACGCGCTGACTTAAGGCAGAATGATGGATTCCAAGGCGTCGCGAGGCGCCAAGGAAACTGCCCTCCTCAGCAATTACGATTATGCAATCAAGCGCAATTAACTGGACGCGTCGCCGCATCGTGGTCCTTATTAATCTGATGGCGTTGTGACGCGGTTCCACGAACGCCCTCAAGCGGTTTCGTCGAATAGCGTTCAGGCCGCGCCTGGAGGACGCGACTTTGGACCGCCATTTTCTTCTTGGGTATCACCTGATCTCGTGAGGAATTCCTCTGATCAATGGCGCCTGGAGGCTCAGCCACGGAATGCATTGTGGTCCGCATTCCTGATTGCTTGCCGTCACGAAGAACGCGGATCTGGCGTGCGCTCGATGTGCATAGCCCCGGCGAATCTAGGTCGATTTCGATGCGCTATATCAGGCAAGTGGTCGACGGGGCAGGCTGGTATGCATCGATGTCGAGCGTGCGGTGTGCCGTTTAATTCTCTGTATCAGCGGTTCGACACAACCACTGCCTCGGCTTGGATCACAGCCAATTCAAGTTGTTCGTGGGTCATAGCCTTCGCCGAGTTCACGAACCGATCAATCAAAGCGGTCATTCGACGGTCTTGGTCCGTCGCAGTAGCGAAGTCCAGTAGCCAGTTGGGCGTCACGCCTAGGCCCTCGGAGATATTCTTCAAGGTCATCAAATCTGGTTGTCGCCGTCCAGACACGTAGTGGGCGTATCTTCTTTCGTCCAAACCCACGCGTCGTGCAGCTTCGGCGTTTGAGATGCCAAGCTGCACGGCACGCTCCCGCAGCCGTTTTGCGAATATCTCCATGGGAACAGTCTGTTCCGGATTGACACGGGCATGGCCACGTACAATATGTAGTTACTTAAGAACGATATGTAGCGTCAGGCTATAGAGTCTGGCGAACCGTCCGTAACCCGCTACAGCCCACCAGCAGACAAATGCTCAAGCCCCTCCTCGATCCCGATGTTGCCGAAACTGCTCCGACCTCCAACGTGTTGACAGGTTATGATGAGCTGCGACTGCTCACCTACATCCGTCTGCTCGATGCAGCGGGAGAGAATGCGGACTGGCGCGAGGTTGCAAGGATTGTTCTGCACATCGATCCCGCGAAAGAGCCGGAGCGTGCATTTCGCGCCTGGGAAACACATCTCGCACGTGCCCGATGGATGACGACGAGCGGATACAAGCATTTGCTTGCGGGTGGCGCTCCGCACTGAACGCCGCAAACAATGCCATGGGGGTTCCTGGAAGCTTTTCGAACTTTCTGCCTCGCGCCTCCAGCCGAATTGCAGGCGCTTGTGAACGAGGTCGAAAGATTGGAATCTGTTCTGAGATAGGCGTTGCATGCCAGTGATCAGGGCCGTTGCTTCAGCCGGGCCTCAAGGGCGCGATAGGCGAGGGGTTCCCTAAGCTCGAGAATCTCAGACTTCTGGTCAATCATGTGAGCAAGCTCGAACGTCACGGCATCAAACAAATTGACCAGAAGCGCGTCTCCTAGGGTCCTGATATCTGAAAGGTCCTCAAGCAATCCGGTCTTTTCGCCATGCGCGAGTTTGTTGCGGCCTTCGCCGTATTCGCTGCCTGGCCGCCCGCGCCCGAAAGTCCGTCTGCCGCGCAGCCGTAGTTGACGACAGCCATGAAATCCGAGGCTTCGCGCCGTGGTTCTCCCACCCAGTACAATCCATTTGCCCAACGCTCAACGAGATGCGGCGCGCTGCCAGTCAGGCGACCTTGGACATAAGCATTGAGAATCTTACCTGCCGCATCCAGGAACGACCGCTCGGCCTGTATTTGGCGCCGCGCGGAGCGCCCAGTCCCGGCAGGGCCCCTCAACCAAATACCAAAACGGCCCGCCTCGTGCGAGCCGTTGGTATTCGGCTGTGGCGGCCGGCTGATTTGAACCCTCAACAGGGGCCCACAAAGGAGGCAAAGCCGACGCGGCGGGACACAAGTCAACTCCAGCGCCCGCAACCATCGCCGTTAAACCGCAGTTTTCTGCGGCTTTTTGGTTTTCAGGGATCCGCCAATCGGAGTCCGTTTGTTGCACTGGTTAAAGTTTGGACAGTTCCGCATGAATAGCGTCTCTGCCCTGTCTGGTGGCGATTGGCAGTATCCCTGCCAGATCGCCGATAAGGTCTACGGTGAGATGAACGGCGCCAGGCAAATCGGAGGCTCCAACTCCTGAGAAGGGTGGACCCATGACAAGCAAGACGACCAATAAGTTCTCTCCCGAGAGTAAGGAGTGACCGGCTCACTTACGCATCGTCGGTTGGATAAGTCGGAAGACCTACTTGCGCAACCGTACAGGGGCAGCACATCGTCCGGTGGCCGGAACCTTCTCGATCCCGGCTAGGGCCCGACTGCTGGACCCGCCACGTCATGCCCCCGCCGGCAGTCGGGCCTGATTAGAGTATGGAAAGCCGGACTGTTTGCTGTGGCCGTGCGCTCAAAACACGCAAATGCTACGATATGACCCAGTTAATCTAGGATAACAGGAGCGTCGAACCAAACAGGACGCCTTACGATCGCAACCAACCCCTCTTCATAATGATGATGCCGCCGAGTACTCCTGCGATTCCAGCTATTGCCTTGACTACGGCGTCGTCAACCGTGGGGTGTCGCGTCGGGCTGAACATCTGCAAGGCTTCGATGCCGAACCCTGCTGCAACCACCAGGCAAAGTGTCAAAAACCAGTTCCGCTCATAAGCGAGACTGAACAACAGCCCAAGCACAAAGAAGGCGGCAACTCGTTCTGGCTCTGGACCAAGGCCCAAGTGGGGGCGCATTCCGATCGGAACGACCGTCACGGTCAAGATGCCGATCAGGACCAGCCATACAGCGGTCCGGAGGGCGGTGCGAACCATCTCCCTTCAGTAGCAATGATTGGCGTGCATGGCTACTGCGTCTGTCACGCCGCAAGGACCCCCATTCGCCTTATGCCCGAACGGACTAGCAGGTGTGCAGGCCATTTCACTTTATCATCCGGCCTTGGCGCACTGGCAAAATCCTGGGAACGCATGAAACGCCACGACCATTACCTCACCATAGATATCTTGCGCATCTTCGCGGCGATATTGGTGTTGCTGAATCATTTCGCGACATTCGGGTGGGAGACCGCGTCAGTTGTCGAGGGCGATCAAGTCGCCTTCGGTTTTCTGTCCGCTTTCGCCGGCTTGGGTGCCGTGGGGGTTGAGATTTTCTTCGTAATTTCCGGTTTTGTGATCGCCATGAGTGCCTCAGGCGACGGTGGGCTGTCACAGGCGCTTCGGTTTACGCGAATTCGTGCCATTCGGATACTGCCGGCCTTATGGCTGTCGGCGCTTGTCAGTCTGATCGCCCGAGCTTGTTACGGCGAGGATTTGACGCTTCTGCTGATGGATTTCTGTAGATCCGTAATATTGTCGCCAAAAGGGCCTTACATTGACGGGGTTGTTTGGTCCTTGGTCGTCGAGGCCATATTCTATTTCTTGGTGGCGATAGCCATTCTGTCAAAATTTCGGTTGTCGCTCTATGATCTGGCTAAAGTCATAGGTTTCTCCAGCACCGTCTATGTACTGATTTTTTCTGGCCTCCATCTTGCGCCCCATTTCGCGAAATCAGACGAATGGATCTCGATCCTGTCGCGGTTCCAATTCAAAGCTCTCCTGCTTCAGCACGGCGTCTTTTTCGCAGTTGGCATGATACTTTTCAGCATAAAAGCCGATCGTGAAAAGCACGGTCGTCGCGAGTGGAAACTGGTATTGCTGTCGGTCTTTTCTGCCATGGGCATGGTGGAGATATTTATGTCAGTCGAACGTCCCAATGAATATAAGATCATTGCCATCGTGATCTGGGTGATGTGTATGTGTGCAATGGCGGCTGGTATTAGGTATGCTGATCTCGTTGGTAGCTACCTAGAAAAACATAAGGCGATTATCATTTATCTTGGAGGATTAAGCTATCCGATATATTTGAATCATTATTCTGTTGGTATGATCATCGTCTGGGCCGTATGCTCTTCTGGCCTTCCTGCCGGTATCGCCTTTGTACTCTCTGCGTCAATCGTCCTGGGTTTGAGTATGGGGGTCATGTGGCTGGAAAGAAAGATCCAGACCGCAGTCAAAAGCTGGTTCCCAAATCCGTCGCGAAAAGGGGTCAAGCTGGCGGTATAGCTCTGCAAAGGCTTATCCAGATCGTCCGGACGTAGCTCCATTTTGAGCAAGCGGCGACCGCGGTTCGCAAGGGTGCGCCGTTACCCGTGAGGGATCTATTCGCTGCCGCATCTTTTGATCGCGGTCGTTCTGCGGACATCTTCGGACGTAGGTAGGCCGAAGGAGTAGCCTCGCACCGAACGTAGCAATGGTCGCGTTGGGCCTTTTCGATGTAACAAAAAGCGGTTCGCTTGCTACGGCGCCTGGCAAAAGGCTCAAAACGTCTAATGGAATATCCGGGCGACCTGAATTCTGCCTGCGTTGTGGTTGTCGGCGATCGTAGGTTTAGGTGCGCGCGCCTTGCGGCTAGGTCTTTGTAGTCTGTTGATGGGTTTCGCGAGATCCGCGATCGGCACGACAGCTCCTTGGGGAGGTCTCGCATCGTCCGAGCTAAGTCCCGTTAGCTACAGCTAATTTGGTATGGCTTGCTGCTGTGTCGGGGCAGGAAATGGGGTTAGCATGGGCCCAAAAGAAGGGGATCAATCAACTCTGTTCACCTCTGACTTCCGGCGAGGCTCCCTACCCGAGCCAGTCCCGTTCCGTGTGTGATTACCTCTTCTGCACCGAGACATCGAGATGGCAAAAAAAAAGTCACGCGGCAGACCCAGTGGTGACCTCCTAGTGCTGCTGGCGAGCAGACCTAGAGGGATAGCACTTGCCGCGTTGCATGTGGTTGAATCTCTGCTCCTCGAACTGGAGGCATCCGAGATTTTGACCGCGAGAGAAATCAGGGGAGTACTGAAGGACGCGGCAACGACTTTGCGCAACGCCGCAGGTGAAGTGGACAACCGCAGCTGTCTTGTGGCCAGCGAAGTAATCGAGTCCATGCGAGAAAATTTCAAAAAAAGCAAAGCTTGAGGCAGCCGGGGTCCATCTGCAAACCTTTGGTCTGCTGGATATTTCCGTGGAGCCGTCGCTGCGTGCGGCCAGCAACCACCACAGGGTCGCAATCGACGCGTACCCGTGGGGGCAAAGCCAGGAAAAGGGGCAAATTCCCCGTCCCGCGAAAATCCGTACGCCGTTGCCAGGCGGCGTCGCTTGCGAGTAAGGAGCGTGATCCAGCTCATCCGATAGTGGTAGGTGGCTTAGGGGTACTCATGTAGCCAAGGTTGATATACACTTGCCCTTGGAGGTACTTGGGGAGGGGTTAGTGGGGGTCAATGGCGTACGCTTCACATCCTTTGAGTGGAAACGAGAACCGACAGTCGCATGTCGGGTTTGAGGACGACGATAAGGCGTATATCCAGGCGATTGGGTTTGTTCCGAAGGTGTATCCGGCACAGACCGCCATCGTGAATCAGGGCGACGAGAGCGATCGTATCTTCGTCGTCGAGTCCGGCTGGGGGTGCATTTCACATGATCTCGCCGGCGGACAACGACAGATCGTGGATTTTGCCCTTAAGGGCGATATCGTCATGCCGCAGTCGTATTCTGGGATCGCGGTTGAGACCTTTGTGGCTCAGACTGAGCTTGCAGTATTCGAGGGATCGGGCAAGAAATTTTCCCTCGCCATAGCCAAGTCGCCTCGCACAGCCTCTCTTTTTCTAGAAACTCTCATGCACCAGAGGGCGCTGGTTGCCCAGCATCTCACCAATGTGGGGCGGCGCAGCGCGCTGGCGCGTACCGCCCATTTGCTGCTCGAACTCAAGACGCGCCTGGAACGTGTCGGCGACATTACCCGCAAGGGCTTCGCGTGTCCTCTCACCCAATATGACCTTGCCGATGCGCTTGGCCTGACACCGATACACGTTAATCGGATGCTTCGGGAATTGCGGGAGCGCGGATTTCTCGAGTTCCGCCAGGGTTATGTGCGCGTACTCGACGACGCTGGTACAAGGAAATTTGCCGAGTTCGACCACCGGTATGCCGACAACTGAACGCAGCGTCGGAACGCGCTGCTAATTTGCTGGGTAAGGGGCAACCAACGTTTGGCCGGTGGTGGCTACCGCGACAGTTTAGGTTGCCTCCAACGGTTGGATGAAATGTCGGGCTCGGATAGATCGAATGATCTAGAAATTTTTTTACCGTTTGTTAACCTAAATTAGTGAAGCAGGATCTTTTGGCCGATAGCCTCTGTGCTCGATAGCACTGTGACCATGGCGGGGGCCTAAAATTTCACAGTCTGCAATCCTGTTGACGCGGACGCGTTTATGTTCGCGCAGTTGGTGTGTGTCCCTGCAGCGTCGTCTCGTGCTGGTTTTGTACGCGAGCAACGTTGGGGATAAGCTTATGAATCCGGCAATTCAATTCGACCGTAAATCGCCTGGCGCACTGGAACTCATTTCGCAGAAGGTCGGGGGTGCAATACATCTTCACAGGCAGGATTTGGCTGAATCCTGCCTGGTTCTGCTTGATGAGCGTGTGCTCGATCGGCAGTGCCTTGCCCAATGCCTGACAGCCTATCGTGTTGGCAAGGAAATCCTGTCGTTTGGCTCAATCGACGAGTGGCGTCAGCAGGATAACGCGCCGTCGGCGTCGGCTATCATGCTGAACTTGGGCAGCCGAAGGGCGACGGATCCCAAGACCGGCGACGAGATCGCCGATCTCGTCGCCGAGGCCCACCCCATTCCAGTGGTAATCTTGGCCGACACGGACGAATTGGAGCAGATCCTGAGGGCCTTGAGTTACGGCGTAAAAGCCTACATCCCCTCGTCGATCCGCTTCGAGATCTGCGTCGAGGCGGTAAACTTTGTTGTAGCTGGCGGGACATTTGTCCCTGCTAGCAGCGTCTTGGCCCTGCACAAGGGAATCGACGCGAGCGTCGACGTGACCAGGCCGATGGCGAGCGTGTTTACCGAGAGGCAGGAGGAGGTGGTCCAAGCCCTCAGGCGGGGCAAGGCGAACAAGATAATCGCCCATGAGCTCAATCTCCGCGAGAGCACGGTCAAGGTTCACATCCGTAACATCATGAAAAAGTTGAAGGCGACCAACAGGACGGAGGTCGTCTACAAACTCAATGAGATGTTTCCTGCCGCCAACGTGTCTATGCGATCGAGTTGAGCGATCCCTGTCGGGGCAGGCACTGCATAGAAGAGCAAAGTGATCGCCGGCGCCCAGCACCGGTGTCGGGTGCCTGTTCCCCTCACGGCCTTTGAGGGTTGCGGGGACGGCTGACGTTTGACTTTGCCAGCGACCAGCTAACGCTGGTCGCTGGGGAAGGGTGTTGGGCAATACGCCGGAGTTCAGTTGAGAGCGTGGTGTTGTCGTGGCTGATCGAATTTCGTGTTTTGTGATGAGTGGCGGGGTGGGCTCACGGCTATGGCCGCTCTCGCGAGAGGATAATCCAAAGCAGTTCCACGATTTCTCTGGCGATGGATCGATGCTGACGAAAACCGTACGGCGACTGAAAAGCCGCTGTGACGGTGAGACGCCGATCCATCTGATCGCGTCGGAACGGAATGCTGAACGGATCCACGCCGACCTCGCTGGAATCGATCTCTCGGGTGGAGGCCCCATCTTTGAGCCTGTCGGACGCAACACGGCGGTCGCAGTGGCCGTCGCGGCGTTGCATACGATCAATAGCCATGGAGACGGGATCGTTCTTGTCGTTCCCTCCGACCACGCAATCACCACGGATCTGCAATTCTGGGAGACCATCGAGAGGGGCGTGCCTGCTGCGAAAACAGGCAGTATTGTCGTGTTTGGCCTACGTCCGAGCCGCGCGGAAACCGGATATGGCTATATCGAGGGCGGTTCGCCAATCGGAACATCCGATATTCGCAAAGTGGTTCGCTTTATCGAGAAGCCAGAAATCGAGGCTGCCGAGAAGTATGTCGCGACAGACTCTTTCTTCTGGAACACGGGTATTTTCCTGTTCCGGGCAAGCGCCATGCGCGAGGCCTGCCTTTGGCATCGACCGGAAATCTGGAACAGCGCGAGGAAGGCGTTGGATGCTGCCACGACAAACTTGTCCGGCACCTATCTGCCGCTCGATCTCTACTCATCGATTCCATCGATATCGATCGATTACGCGATCATGGAAAAGGTCAGCGATATCACTTTGGTACCGGCGAGCTTCAAATGGAGCGACCTTGGCTCTTGGCAATCCCTGTTGGATGCAAGTTCCACTGACGAAAACGGCAATGTCGTCGTCGGCGATGTAGTCGCGATCGATTGCCAACATTCCTACTTGCGTAGCCGTGGCAGATTGCTGTCGGCAGTCGGGCTGAGGAATGTTGCCGTCGTCTCGACTGCTGACGCCACGTTCGTTGCTCCCGTCGGAGAAAGCCAGAACGTCAAGCGAGTTGTCGAGCGCCTCGAGAAATGGGGTCGTCTTGAAACCAAGTTTACGCCCGCTCACAATCACGTGCTGTTGCCGGGCGCTTGGCGCGAGCGGGTTGCGCACTGGCTGTTCGACGAGACGCTGCCGCACTGGTCGACCGTCGGGGTGGACGAACTCTACGGTGGGTTTCATGAGGCTTTGTCGCTGGACGGCATGCCGCTTTCCAAGCAGAAGCGGATGCGAACAATGGCGCGACAGGTCTACGCGTTCTCGGTCGCCAAGCTCCGCGGATGGAACGGTTCAGCCGACCGGCTGATCGCGCATGGCATTGAATTCATGAAGAATGGGCGAACCAGCCGAGGCGGATGGGCACGGACACTCAATGTCGACGGATCCGTCGCCGATCCATGTGAAGACGCTTATGATCACGCCTGTGTTCTTCTGTGCCTGGCCTACGCCCATCAGGCAAAAAACCCGGATGCACTCAGGCTTGGCGAGGAAACCCTGGCTTTCGTCGATGCACATCTCGAAGATGGGCGGTTGAACGGATTCCTGGAGTCGTCGAGCGGGACCGGCCTTCGTCGCAGCAATCCCCACATGCATCTGCTCGAGGCATTCCTGGCCTGGCATACGGCCACTGGCGAGAGGAACTACCTTCGACACGCAGCTCGCATTGTCGACCTCTTCAGAACGCATTTTTTCGATGCCGACAGTTGGACGCTAGGCGAGTATTTCGACGACGGGTGGAAGCTGGCTGCGGGCGAGCAGGGCCAGTGGACCGAGCCCGGACATCATTTCGAATGGGCATCGCTCCTCGTCGAGTTCGCGGCAAAGTCTGGGCAGGCGGACCTCGTTCCGTTCGCAAGAAAGCTCTACGCGTCTGCGATAGCCAATGGCCTCAACCGATCGACGGGGCTGGCCTATGGCGCCGTGTCACGTTCGGCAATGCCACTCGACCTGATATCGAGGAGCTGGCCCCAGGCCGAAGCGATCAAGGCCGCGATTGCATTGGAAGGATCCGGTGGGCCAGACCTGAAGCCCGAGATAGAAACGCGCGTCGGACGGTTGTTCCGCTGGCATATCGATCCGGCACCGCTTGGGCTGTGGATCGATAGAATCGATGAGAAGGGCAGGGCGGTCGCCACGGAAACTCCTGCCAGCATATTCTACCACCTGGTGACAGCGCTGATGCAATATCTCGACAAGACTGAGGGAGCGATCATTCGCCCTATGTCGGCTTCGGTCGACGCCCTCAGGCCCAATTTCGATCAGGGCATGCTCGATCAGGCGCTTCGAGATTCAGCTTAGGCAGGCCAGGCATTGCAGGATGAGCACTGGTCCATCTGACAAACCCGATGACCAGCCTCATGGGTAGGGCGCCTACCCCATTTGAACGAATATTCGCAAGCGGTACAAGCGCCTAGTGTGTGGTGTGACAGCGGCCAAAGCTGCTGATCGGTTGAGACTTTGTCGCAGATATGGATTGAAGCCATGCTAGAACGGCCGCTGTCGGCGATTGCCCACAAAACATGGCGCGAAGCCGATGCCCCGCAAGATTTCATCAGCCTCTCTGACATCGTTTCTTTCGTGCGGCAGTATCTTTTTTCGATTCTGTCGTTCTCTGGCACGGGAATTCTCTTCGCTGCGTTCTACATTGCTACTTCCGACCCGATCTATGAGGCGCGAACGCAGATTCTGATTTCGCCAAAGATCCCCCGCAACCTGCAACAGCAGCCGGCCGAAATAAATCTTTCGCTCGACACTGCTCAAGTCGAGAGCCAGCTTGCCGTTTTGCGCTCCGAGAAGATCGCGAAGATGGTGATCGATGACCTTGGGCTCATGAACGATCCGACTTTCAGGGATCTGGACGGTACGGGCATCGGCGAAAGGTTTCGAAGAGCTTGGACAAGCGTCGTTCAGGCGGCCGGGCTTGGCAACCATCCCGGCTATGTCGCGCTGGAGAATTTCTTCGGTCGAAATCGAACACAAACGGACAACCCACAGCCGGACCGCGAGCGCAAGGCGGTGGAGATTTTCGATGAAGGGCTGGACGTTCAGCGTGTCGGTGTCTCTTACGCAATAGACATTACGTTTCAGTCATTGGAACCGGAGCTGTCGGCACGGATAGCAAACGCTACCGCGGATGCGTTCGTTCGCGAGCAAGTTCAGACGACAACAGCTGCGGCGACCGAAGGCATCGCATGGTTGGAAAGGCGAATGCGGGAGGTCGGCGATCAGATGAACAAGGCGACCAGGATTGTTCAGGAGTTTCGCGCGAAACACGACTACGCGATCGTCGCGAACGAGACGTCCGTCGACCGCCAGGATATGCCGCTCGACAAAGAACATCCAGAACAACGGACCACGCTGGAGCAACTCGAAGTCACTGCAGACACGTATCGAAAAATGTACGAAAGCTTGCTCGCGGCGTACACGAATTCGGTAGACCAGCAGCCCTATCTGATGGCGGACGCTCGTGTCATCACATCTGCGACGAGTCCGGAGAGGGAAAGTCGCCCTCGCAAGAAACTTATCCTCGCCTTTGGCGCACTTGCAGGACTGGTGGCTGGCATAGGGTTTGCCGTAGCACAACGCAGCCTTGATGGGAACGTGAGGAGACCACACCAGATTCGCCGGGAATTGGGGCTGGCCTGCATTGGAGAACTGCCGCAGGTAAGCTTCAGGCGGGGTGGTTTTGGTCGGCTTGACGAAGTGCTCAGGGATCCCCTGTCTTCTTTCAGTGCGAGTCTGAAAGGAGTAAAGGCGACCATCAGTCTGGCCGGGGCCACTCGCTCAATGCGCTGCATCGGAATTACGTCCGTCTCGCCTGGCGACGGAAAGAGCACCGTTGTGAGCAATTTGGCGGCTCTCTATGGCGCATCGGGTATCACAACTCTAGTGATCAACGCTGACGACAAGTCTGCTCTGGCCACCGAACTTCTTAGTTCTCCCAACTTCGACGTATTCGATCAGGTGTCTGCGGATCCAAAAGAGTTCGTGAAAAAGATACAATTTATTGAAAGAATGGCATTCTATGGCCTGAAGAGCGTCGAAAGAATTTCGAATAACACTTCTCTTGAGAAGAATATCGAGAAAATAATAAGAGAGGCAAATCAATACAAAATTGTCATTGTCGAATTGCCGTCATTTACATCGGGCGCGGACGCCCTCGCCGTCTGTCCTCTCCTTGATGCGGTGATTGTCGTGGCGCAATGGGGCGAGACGTCGCTTGGTCAACTTGCAGATCTGACCCAGACTCTAAAAGATACAAACTCATCGGTACTTGGTGTGCTGATGACCCGTGTTCGGTCCGTTTCTACCGGCAGTTACCGGAAGCGCGCAGCTCAAGCACCGCGCTGACATGCGGCTGTGTCGGCGGAGGGTGAGTTCGGATCGGCAGGTCCTGGCTGAAGCGTGCTTGACCTGGACTTGGCGCCAGATGGCCGCGGATGTGGCGCCCAATCCTGAAAGCGCGCCTGGTGCCGGTCGGCGCAGCCATTCGTCCGGACAAAAGCCTAGCATCTTAGGTGTAGCCCGTCGTTGCCGCTCACCCCCAGTCTACCACCTTTTCGTTGCTTGCCGGGAGACATCCATCTTTGTGAATATGTAGCTGAAGACGTGTGCAAGTTTGTGTGAGCAGAAATGTCCAACGTGATCGAAGGCAAGCTGCGGCAACGCGAGATCTTGGGCATACTGGTCGGAACCGGGCCTGTGGCGACATGGGCTCTTCTGCGTCAAGGCGGCGCGGCCGCCAGATCGAATACGCCGAACGTTTCCCCGCCTCATCTGAGCGCAAGCCAAGACCACACTGCCATCCCATTTGATCAAGGCATGCCGGCGGCAGGCACACAACAAAACCTGCCGAGCGAACGCCGGCAGCCTCTCGGTGGTCGGGCAAAGAGGGTTCTTGACCTGCTGGTGGCCTCGACGGCGCTTGTCCTGATCAGTCCCCTCATGCTTCTTATTCCGCTCTTGATCAAGGCTACCACAGGCGGCCCGGTATTGTTTGTTCATCGCCGTATTGGATTCAATGGCAAGGCCTTCGACTGCTACAAGTTCCGCACGATGGTGCCGAATGCGGAGGAGGTACTGCAACAGCACCTGAGTTGTGATCCGCAGGCTGCGCAGGAGTGGACGGCCAACCAGAAACTGAAGTTCGATCCGCGTGTCTTGTTTTTCGGAAGGATGCTTCGCAGATCGAGCCTGGATGAGCTGCCGCAGCTGTTCAACATCTTGCGTGGCGACATGAGTTGTGTGGGTCCACGACCAGTCGTTGCCGATGAATTGCAACGGTATGGCGCCGCATCACACGAATATCTGAAGACACGGCCAGGACTTACCGGCCTTTGGCAAGTAAATGGAAGAAGCATGACCGAATATTCTCATCGAGTATCGCTGGATACGCAGTACGTTCTAACGTGGTCTCTGGGCAGCGATCTTTGGATACTGGTCAAGACAATACCGGCCATGCTGAAATTTGATCAGACTTCGTGAATCTGGGGGCGATGCAGAAGGAATCCTAGCGCCGCCAGGCGCGATGTGACAGCAGCGCTAGCGCAAGACCGACCAAATAGGCAATTTGAGTGACGATAACCAGATAGAATGTCGAGCGGATGGTTGTTTGAACGGACAGTTGGAGAACACTGCCGGTAGCGATGCTGGCGACGACCACAACCAATGTCGCCGCAATAAGGGCCGGCGCGCGCAGCTTCAGTCCTATTGCCAATCCAAGGCACGCAACGCCGACAATAGCAAACGACATCGTGATCTCCCCAGGTTAATTTGCGTTGCGCGATATCAACCCTGGCCCAAGGAAATCAGAGTCGCTCCTTCCTGTGAAGCCATCGACCTGCCCAAGCGGCGCGGCGACCCGGTCAGGGTCGGGACCAGCTTTCGTCGTCGGAGAAGCTAGATGCAGATTTCCGTCGTCGGGGTATTGATATGCGCGGGAATTCTGGCCTTCGTCGCCTGCATGCGCTGGTCGATGATCGCCGCGTTGATGGCCTCGCTGGCTTTTGGCGCGACTGCAATTGGGACGATAGGCTCGCTTGGCGGCTCATCGCCACTCATCTTCACGGTCTTCAATGTACTCCTGATTGTGGCGGCACTCGCGCGGCGGGGGATATGGAGGGAGTTAGGAACGGTCTTCAGCCACATTGGCGCAGCATGGATCGTCTGCGCGCTCATGATCTACGTGACAATAGGGGCGCTGCTGTTCCCAAGGCTTTTTGTCGGGCAGACGAGCGCCTTCGTCGCCTCCCGGACGGGCAGGGGCGTATACGAAGCGGCCCTGGCACCTGTGTCGGCCAACATTTCCCAGACGGGATACTTTGTTCTGGCGGGATTGACGTTCCTGGCGGTCTGCCTGTTGCTTCAGCGTGGTGGCACGTTGACGGATATCAAACGGGGCTACTTCCTGTGGTTCACCCTGCATGCGTCGATGGGCATCCTGGATTTGCTGGGTAAATTGACTGGCGCCGGTGACATCCTCGCCCCGATCCGCACCGCCAACTACTCGATGCTGACACAAGTTGCGGAAGCGGGCTTCTGGCGGATCGCAGGGGCATTTTCTGAGGCATCGGCATTCGGCGGAGTATCGCTGACAGGGCTTGCATTCACTTACACCTACTGGACCAGGACCGGATCCAAGTTTGCGCTGGGCCTGGGGGCGACTTTGTTCGTTCTCCTGCTGCTGTCGACATCGTCGACCGCCTATGTCGGCCTTGCAATCATAAGCGTGCCCGTTGTCATCTCCATCACGAAGTCGTTCGCTTCGGGCCGGCTGAGACCGAGGCAGGCGCTGCTCGTCGCACTACTGATGCCCTTGCTCCTCTTCGGGATGGCCGTCAGCCTGTTTTACCCTCATTTCTTTGATCCGGTGGTGCAGCTTGTCGACACCACGCTAGTCAACAAGGTCGCGTCGGCGTCCGGTCAGGAGCGCAGCTACTGGAACTACAAGAGCCTGCAGTCGTTCTTCGACACGGGTGGGCTAGGGATCGGATTGGGCAGTTCACGGGCTTCGAGTTGGCCGATAGCTTTGCTTTCGCAGCTGGGGCTGTTCGGCACCGTGATCATGATGGTCCTGTTGGCAATGCTGGTGCGAGGCCTGCGTGGCAGTGGCGATCGTCTCGATCCAGAGGTCGAGGCAATCGCGTTAAGTGCCCGCGCTTGCGCTCTGGCCTCACTGGTGGCTGGGTCTCTGGCAAGTGGCAGCCCCGACCCCGGTATCGGTTTCTATATTCCGCTTGCTGTCGTTCTTGTCTACCGACGGCTGCCGGTCCAGGACAGCAGCGTTGCTGCGGTCCCTGTGGAGATACTCCAGCGTCGGGTCCGTCCCGGCAAGCGTCGATTGGCTTCAATACCCGGTCGCGCCTAAGCAATTCCAGGAAAAGTGTGAAACGGTTTTCCGTCCGGAATTGCGTCAGAACAAACAGAAAGCGGCTCAACGTTTCCGTGAAACTACCGGAAGGGACGGAGCGGCAATACGCCAACGACGCCAGCGGTCTACGCGAACTGATCCGCAGCCTGGCGCCTCTTGCGCCCGCCCGCATCGTCTACGAGGCGACGGGTGCCTACCATCGGTTGCTCGAACGCATGCTCGGTGTAAAAGGGCTGCCGTTGGCAAAAATGAACCCGCAGCACACGCGTGCCTTCGCAAAGGCCGCTGGCCGCTTGTCCAAGACCGATCGCATCGACGCCGCCATGCTCGCCCGCTTCGGCGCGCTGATGACGCCGCAGATCCGACCGATCCGCAGCGATACCCTTGATACGCTTTGCGAACTGGTCGCCGCCCGACGAGCGCTGATCAAAGACTGCACCGCCACGTTGAACCGACAAAAGTCTTTGACCATGCCGCTGTTGAAGCGCCAGGCCGAGCAACGGTTGAAACAGATCGCCGCCCAGATCGCGGCGATCGACACCGAATGCCAAGCCCGGATCGCCAGCGAACTCGGCCTCAGACGCCGCTTCGATATTCTCAACAGCATTCCGGGGCTCGGCGAGGCGAGTGCCTTCGCCATCGTCGCCGACATGCCCGAACTGGGTGCACTCGAAAACAAGCAAGCTGCAAGCTTGGCCGGTCTTGCCCACGTCGACCGCCAGTCCGGCCTGTGGAAGGGCAAGAGCTTCATCCAGGGCGGCCGGCAAACGCTCAGGCAGGCACTCTACATGCCCGCACTCGTCGCCACCCGATTCAATCAGCCTCTCAAGGCAAAATACGAAAATCTCCGAGCAAGCGGCAAACCCGCAAAAGTCGCCATAACTGCCATCATGAGAAAGCTCATCGTTCTCGCAAACGCTCTTATCAGGGACGACCGGAAATGGTCTCCATCCCTTCCTTGACCAAGGCGGATACTCTAGCAAGCAGACAACAGAATGACTGATGGCCTACGGAATGGCTACGGAATCGCTGGCAGCATCTTGTTGAAGTGCTATTCCGGGCGCCTGCTTCCGTCCGACTGACATAGCGCCAAGCATGCCCGGTTCATCCGGAAGCAGCGGTATATCGATCTTTACGGTATCTCCTGGCTCGACAGCGCTCGTTTCGGTGGCCGGAATCTGCTCTGTCGTGCCATCCGCCAAAGGTCGGAAAATCTTATAGACCGGCGTGGCCAATTCGGACTCGGCTCTACGAGCCAGAAGACTTGGCGCGGACACCTCTGAATCGTACAATAGCCGCTTGGTCGTCTCGGTCTTGCTTTCGAGAGCATCGAGTTCAGCCTGTACCTGACGCAAGTCGGTGGTGACCTCGTTTCTCCTTCCGTCCTGAAGTTCGAGAATCGAAATGTCCGTCTTGCTTATTTCCTGACGCCCCCGTAGCAGGCTGGTTTCCGCCGACAACCTCTCACTCTGCGTTTGCGCAAGGGTTCGTTCCAGAGAAAATTCACGTGGCGCCACCGCGAGTCCTTTGTCCACGAGCGCCGAGACGTTCTTCAACTCTTTTTGGATAGACTCGATCTGTTTGTCGAGGAAGACGAGCTGCTCCTCCAGTGAAGCCAGTTCTTTCTCGAGGAACTCGCGCAGACTCTGAAGCGCCTTGATTTGGGTATCTAGCCCCTCGCTTCGTGCCTGGAAGATCAAACCCTCCTGCTTTACAGTCATGGCAATGGCGCTGTCCTGAATGCGTGAGGTCAGCTCGGGTGGAAACTGAATTTCGCTGGCATGAGAAAGTTCCGCCTCGAGCCGCGCCCTGCGGGCGAGGAGGTTGGCCTCGTTCAGCCTAAGCAGACTAATATCGCCTCGACTCTGGATCGCTTCGCGTTCGAACCTCGCGTCCCTGTCTTCCCGCATTCGCAATCCGCCTGCGAGGCTCAATGCCTGCAATACCGTTAGCCCTGGCCGGTATGCGAACTCGCCCGATTGCGTCACTTTGCCAACAACGTAGAATGGTCGGAACTGGACGATTTCCACCGCGGTGTTTGGTGGTCTCGCCAGGCCGACGCTGTTCATCAAGCTCTCGCCGATCGAGTTCGCAATTTCGTTGGTGGTCAGGCCGGCGGCCTTGATCTCGCCGACCAGCGGCAGCGATAGCGAGCCATCCGGACCAACCGTATATGTGTCATTCATGGCTTCCCAGGCGAAGATCGTGTCGCGCGAGGGGCGCCATTCGTAGACCTTGATTCGGAGCTTGTCTTGCGGCCCGAGCAGATATTCCTTGGAGCTGGCAGACGAAGCACCCAAGATGCAGGCCAATGACAGTCCTGCCGATACCGCGACATGGAGAAGGCGCGTGGCGGTGCGCCGATTGGACGGGTTGTCAGAGCATCGAGCCCGGCGAATTGAGCAGCTGCCGTTGTCGATCGATAGTGACGGGTCTTCGAGCATCTTTGCCTTTGTCCTAAATCTCCAGAATATACTCTGGCTCCACCCGGCCTCTTGCGACATGCGAAATGGCCAGGAGATTGCCGCGCAGACGACCTCGTCGGTCGACGAAGGATTCTGGCCACAAACTGCGCGCGAGATTGGCAAGAAGGTTTTTGCCAATCAGGCTTAATGCGAAGGTCAACGGAACGGTACCTTTGCGGATCAGGTAGATCGGGTTCGCCACCTGAGAATAGCCGAAGCGGACACCACTGACGCGACCGCTCTTGACGCCGAGATGAACCCCACGGATCGAGTGCAAGGCAACAACGCGCCCCTTGGCTCTCAGTTGGATGGTGAAATCGACATCTTCTTGCCACCCATAGAGCACCAGGCGCTCGTCAAAGCGCAGGTCGCCGATGAATGCCGCTCTTATGGACATGTTGCAGCCGTAGCCGCAAAGTTTTTCCACGCCTCCCGTTTCAGCCGCGGGGCCCGCCTCTCGCAGCGCCTGGATACCCTCATCCCACGTCAGCCCCGCTGTGGTTGCTCCATCCTTCAGCACCCTTCCTGTCACCACTGCCCAGTCCGGCTGCTGCTCGAACGCCGTCGATACGCCGGCGAGATAGGTGTCTTCGGGAATGAAGTCGTCATCGAAAAAAGTGACGATGTCGAAGCGGTCGGCCGCGACGTCGAGGGCGATGTTGCGTTGCGCCGGCAAGCCGGTCTTTCCGAACACGCTCGTTACGGGAAAAGTGCAGGCTATGCTGTTCGGAACATGCTTTGCGTCGGGGGCCGAGATTATGACCGCGTCCGGCAGTCTGGTCTGTTGCTCGAGCTGCGCGAGAAGCCGGGTCACGTGTTCAGGCCGACCAAACGTTGCAATGACGACGGCCAGTTTCATCGAGAATCAAACTCCGCACGGGCCAATGGACACAAATAGGAGTTCGGGCCTGTTTGTGAGGCGAGCATGCCCGGCATCTTAGTCCGTCAGCTCCACCGCTACAGCATGCGCATAAGGTTAGCTTCGACGTGTGCTTAGGCCCATCGAAGTAGGACGTGTACTCCGTTGGAATATCGTCAGCCTCTGGCGAACGCTGAGCTTAGCCCGATAGGCAGCTTGTTTGGACTGTATGGACGACACACAGTTCCCGGGGGCCTGGCGAAAAGTTCCGAATGGCGCCAACGCTGCGGGAGGACACAACATGCGTCATGTGCGTCAGGCAAAATCGACCACGATGGAGCGCCTTGCCGCGAAGGATGCGCCCTCCATCAGCAAGGCGCCATTCCCTGCTATCGACCGCAACGCCCGCATCGCAGTAGTGCACGACTGGTGTCCGAATTTTCGAGGCGGAGAGCGGGTACTAGCCCGGATCTGCAAGATTTTTCCGAGAGCCGAGGTCTTTACGCTATTCGATTTTCTTCCAAAGGAAATCAAAGACGAATATTTTAAAGATGTTGTTTTTCATGTATCTCCAATAAACCGCTTGCCATTCGTGCAGAAATACTACCGGTCTCTCTTCTTTCTCTGCCCATTCATGATCGAGCAGTTTGATGTAACCGGATATGACGCAGTAATTTCCTCATCAGCCGCCTTCTCCAGAGGGGTTTTGACCAGGCCGGATCAGCCGCACCTTTGCTATGTGCACAGCCCGGTACGATATGCCTGGGACGAACAATTCTCTTACCTGCAGCAGGGCGGATTGGGATTTGGGCCCAAAGGCCTGGCGTTTCGCTATCTACTCCACAACCTGCGGACATGGGATACTCGAACTGCGCACGGCCCCGATTTGATGCTGGCAAATTCGAATTACGTGCGCTCCCGAATCCAGCGGATCTACGGCCGCGATGCGAGGGTGGTCCATCCGCCAGTGGCCATCCAGGAACTTGAATACGTCGCCAACAAGGATGACTACTACGTAACGGCCGCGTTCCATGCGCCTTACAAGCGCACGGACCTGATCATCGAGGCGTTCAGCAAGACGCCGTCGCGCCGCCTGGTCGTTGTGGGCGACGACGTGCAATCAAAGCATCTCAGGTCGATTGCTGGTCCCAACATCATATTCACCGGTTATCTGCCGCGGCACGAATACATCGACAGAATTGCGAAAGCGCGCGCGATGGTTTTCGCCGGATGCGAGGATTTCGGAATTGCACTGGCCGAGGCGCAGGCTTGCGGTACTCCCTTGATCGCTTTCGGCCGTGGAGGCGCCCGCGACATCGTTCGGCCGCTTGGCGAAAGCAGTCATCCGACCGGTGTCCTCTTCAGCAGTCAGACGATCGAATCCATAGCGGATGCAATTGATCTGTTTGAAGAAAACAGGCTGTCCATTGCGCCGAACGTCTGCCGAATGAATGCGACCAGGTTTTCCGAGGAAAGGTTCGACCTTGCGATATTCGATGCTCTCGGCCTTGCCCAGTCCGTCCAGTCCGCTCGCGAAATGGGCCACAATGAATTTCTCGGAGCGGAGACTTCGGCACGCGGCATATCCGGTTCTCTTGCCGAGCCAGCCTTGCCATGAATTCAGTTGACCCGCACACGGCCAGGAACGGCCACGCGCTTCGGCCGGCGGCGTGTCCATGCTGCTCTGCGTCGGTTGGTCGATCGATCTACCGGGTCGGATCCGTCCCCGTGCATAGCTGCGTCCTGCTGAACTCGGCCGAAGAAGCTCGCGCCTTTCCTCGCCGCGATCTTGAACTCGCATTCTGCGAAGCATGCGGCTTCATATTCAACAAGGCCTTTGACGAAAAGGTCATGGTCTACTCGACCAATTTCGAGGAATCCCAGCACTTTTCCGGCACTTTCAACAGCTTTGCGAAGAGGCTTGCACATGAGATTGCGCAGAAATGCGCGATCTCCGGCAAGCGGGTGCTGGAGATCGGCTGCGGCAAGGGGGAGTTTCTCCGTGAACTTTGTGTGTTCGGCAACGCCACCGGACTGGGCATCGATCCAGGCTATCGGGCCGATAAAGGACGCAATGAAGACCTGGGCGATGTAAAATTCATCGTCGATTTCTTCGGGCCGGATTACCGACACCTCGAAGCGGATGCAGTCCTCTGCCGCCACACGCTCGAACACATAAGTTCAGTCGCTGCTTTCGTGCGGCTGATCCGCGAGATGATCGGCGAACGGACCGGAGATTGGGTGTTCTTCGAGACGCCGGACGCAAAGCGCGTGCTGGCCGAGAGTGCGTTCTGGGACATCTACTACGAGCATTGTTCCTACTTCAGTCCCGGAGCGCACGCGCGGCTGTTTCGCCAGGAAGGCTTCGACGTCACCGATCTGGAACTCGTCTACGACAACCAGTACATCGTCCAGTACGCCCGACCATCAATTGGCCAAACCAAACCAAGACTGCCGCTCGAGCGAGACCTCGAAGAAATGCACCGATTGGCGGAAACGTTTCCCGTCCGCGTTCGGGCCTGCCAGCATCTATGGCAGGAGCGCATCCGCTCGGCGCACGCTGCTGGCCGGCGGGTGGTCCTGTGGGGCGGCGGTTCCAAGGCGGTCTCGTTTCTGACGACCTTGCAGATTGGAGACGAGGTATCGGCTGCAGTCGACATCAACCCCTACAAGCAAGGCAAGTTTACGCCTGGGACCGGCCATCCGGTGATTGCACCTGCTGACCTCGTGCAAAATCCACCCGACCTCGTAATCGTAATGAACCCGATTTACCGAAACGAAGTGGTGCAGTCCCTGGAAGCGCTGGACCTGCGACCTGAAGTCGTCTCGGTCTGATCATCGTCGAGAAGAACCTGAAGATGGAACATTCCAAGTCGCCCCGAGTATCCCTTGGTCTGCCCGTTTACAATGGCGAGAATTTCGTCTCCGAGGCGATCCAGTCGATCCTGAAACAGGACTTCGATGATTTCGAGTTAATCATAGCTGACAATGCATCAACCGACCGTACGGCTGAAATCTGCCTCGACTTCGCCGCTGGCGACGAAAGAATCCGCTATGTCCGGAATGAAAGCAATTTGGGTGCGTCGGGTAATTACAATCTGACTTTCCAGCTGGCGCGGGGAGAGTTCTTCAAGTGGTGCGCGCATGATGATTTCATAAGTGCCAATTTCGTCAGACTCGGCGTGACGGCATTGGTCGCGGATCGGGAAGCGGTGGTTGCCTATGGCAAGCTCGAATATGTCGACGCAAACAGCAAGATCATTCCTAGGCCCGCCAGCGGCGAGCCGAGTGTTTCCGTGTATGCCACTACGTTCCCCGACATGACAGGGATAACACCCGGCCGCCGGTTTCGAATGCTGGTAGCGGCGGGCGGGTCGGATAATGCGATGTTTGGCATCATGCGCCGTGCGGCCCTGGCGAAAACGTCGCTTCACCGAAAATACTATATGTCTGACCGCGCTCTTCTGGTTGACCTAGCGGTGCTGGGCACATTTGTCGACGTTCCAGGGATGACGCTCTACAACCGGGATCATGCCGGGCGCTCGACGAAACTTGCGGACAAGGTGACGCGCAGCAAGTGGACCAATCCCGGCGTCAAGAACCACCGGTGCTTCGAACATCTGAGCCTGCTGTCGCATCAACTGGAAATCGCCTGGAAAGGCAGAGGCGTCGCGCCACTGCATACGACACTGCCGTATCTGACGGTGTGGGCGCTGCATCCATTCCGGGTTGGTTGCTATGTGCTGGAACTAGTCGGCGCCGTTTCGCCAACCCTGCGGCAATCGATAGGGACGTCGATCCGGCGACTAGGGGCGCCATTTGGAAAATCGCCCAGCGTTCGCCTTCAGAAGTCCGATAACTGATCGATCGACGCTGTGCGGCGCGCCAACCCAAACGGCTCAGAGGGTTCGTCCGGATCGGGACTGCCGGCCGGTACCGGCAGAAAGAACCTTGTGATCGTACGGGCAGGGCGTGGATCGCTGCATTCCGGCTGGGCGCAACGAACCGGCGAGGCCGAATTCGATCTTCTGGTCGCTGCCTACGAGGCAGGTGCACCCGGCGGGCCGGAGGGGCTCAACATTTTTCTTCCGGGCCGGAAGATTGCCGGCTATCATTTACTGTTCGAACACTATCCGGAAATCCTGACGCGATATGAATACATAGCGCTGATCGACGATGATATCCAGACGACGGCGCATGAGTTAAACCGCCTGTTTGGGATTGGACGGCAGTACAATCTCGATCTGTTTCAGCCCGCATTGGCATGGGACAGCCATTTCTCCTATGCTGCGACGCTGACCAACAGGAAGCATTACCTTCTTCGGTACACGAATACCGTGGAAATGATGTGTCCGGTGTTCAGCGCGAAATATCTTGCCGCGGCCCGGAGCCTGTTCGGGCTTGGCTACGAGACTGGCATTGATTTGCTGTGGACCCGTCTGACCGATTCACCATGGCTGCGGTTCGCCATAGTAGACGACATCGTGGTAAGACACACGCGGCCGGTCGGGACAACAAAGTCGCTTCAGGGGTTCGGCGCTGACGAACCCTATGACGTACAGGTTGATGCTGTGTTGAAGAGGTTCGGCGCTGCGTTTCGCGGGTTCGTGACCTATGCAGCTGTCGACCGGCGCGGGCAACTGGTCCGCTCCCGCTTTCTCCTCGGGCTCAACTCCCTCTCGCTTTTGCAGGGGCTGCTCAAGACGCCACTCAATTGGGCGCAGTTCGTGCGTCGGGCGACCGACTATACGCGACATTGCTGGTTGAGGCCGGTCAACCTGCAACGCATCGACATCGATGGAGTGGGAAAGCCACACCGTCAGCCGCAAAGTGCGGTTCGCCGGCTCATGCCACGATGATGTCCGGCGTCAGACCAAGCTTGTTCGTCGCCTGGGCAACTTCGTTTCGACAGAGCGGGTTCATCATGATGATCGAGCGAAAGGGTCTGCCGCGCAGGCTCTCCGGCCCAACCACACGAGTGCCTGCGCCTGGAGCAATCGCCCTGCTTGTGCGGGTTGACGTCGACCAGAACACTTATGCGCGCCCTCACCAGGCGACGTTGTGGCGATAGGTTTGGTCGAAGCGGCGGGCCAACGCATCGATCGTCGCGATTCTTGAAAGATCGGCCGTCGCCGGCGCTCCCTGCCTATGAAAAAGGGAAGGCTCGGCACCGTGACTCACAACCACAAGCGGAATGGCACGACCACACTGTTTGAGCCGTAGATCTCTCTCCAGCTATCGTTTGTCGAGCTGGAATCTCGCGAACGCAGAGCTGTCGCGGGACACGGATGCCGTTTCGCGTGCTTGCTCATCATTCTATTCCACCACCCGAGGTGCGGCGCGGCAATCAAAGTGAGAGCGCCTCTCTCCCAGATTGTCGCGCTAAAAGCGAGCGGGAAAGTCCGATGACCCCTGGTGGAATGGCCGTACTGATCTCGATTGGCACGGTCAATGGATATTCCCTACCAATCCCGTTCTGTGCTTTAGTGCCGCCGCGGTTGGCTTGAACTTTCATGCAACGGCAATCTCCGGTGTGAAGCCGAGCTCTGCTACCAGACTGGTGATCTCCTCGCGGTAGAGCGGGTTCATGACGATGATTGATTTGACTGGCTGGTCGCGCAACGCCTCCGGAGCAACGACCGGCGTAGCGGTTCCTGGCGCAAAGCGACCTTGCTTGTGCGGATTCACGTCGATGATCGCGCGGATCCGATCGGCGCCTGGCACCACGTTGACGAATGTAATGCCCTTCGATCCCCCTCCCCAGACGACGGTCTGCTGGGGATTGCGCCCGGCAAGGTAACCCCCCAATCGCTCGACCTTGTCGCGATAGGCGCGCTCGAAATTGCGGACGAGCATCTCGATCTCGCGGCTGTCAACGGAAGTAGCATACCTGGGGGCAGCCGGCCGCGCCTCGATGTAAAGATACTGGTCGCCGAAAGACGTTCCTGCATCCAGCACTCGAAAGCCAGCCGTCTCGAACGCCGCGTTCAGCGAAGCGGGCGTGAAATAGGAGGCGTGCTCATAAATGAGGTCCCAGATTCCCATATCTCGGAGCGTGTAGAGGACATTCGGGACCTCAAAGAAGAACACCGTCTCCGGTCCGATGCCCGGATGGGCGCGAAGGGCGCGCAGAAATTTCACCGGCTCGGCGATATGTTCGAGAACCTGGCGGCACACCACTAGGTCAGGATGCAGATCCGCGTAGGAATCGCCGAACCAGTCGTTGATAAAGCGTACGCCAGGAACCGCCTCCCCCCGGTTGTCCTCGAAGCTCTTGTCGAAACCAATGCCCTGCGCACCGCTGATCAAGCTTAGCCGCTTCAGGAAATCCCCCTTGCCGCATCCAATATCGACGATCGTCTTCCCAGAGAGCGCGTAGGTCCTGCTCAGGCGCTCGGCCAGCGTTTCAACAAACGCCACGAAACGGGGGGAGAAATGAAGCGAATTCTCGTAGCTTTGCGTATAACCGATGCGATTTTCCTCGAATGAGGCATTGAAGACGTGCGTGCAATCGAGGCAGAAGGTCGTCGCAAATCTGCCGGTCTGTGCCGCGCGCGCCGATGCCGCGTCCGCATAAAGCGCGTTGCAGAGCAGGGGCAACGCCTCAAAAAGTACTGAATTGAGCAGATTTCGCTGACCGCAGACCAAGCAATCGGTTCGAATGGAACCAGTCGACTGCGCCGTGGGTCCATCGGCTTTCTGGCAAACCATTTGCGCGCGGTCCGCCTGTTTTGTCATATGATTCTCGGCGTGGGGACGGGGAGGATGAATTTTCCGCCGCGTGCACGATACTTGGCCTGTTGATCGAGAATTTCGTCAACGAAATTCCAGGCAAGGAGAAGCACGTAGTCGGGTTGCACCTCGAGAAGCGCTTCAGTCGAGCGGATCGGCAGGCGCTGTCCGGGCATATATTTGTCGTGTTTATGTACGTTGCGATCCACGACGAAGTCCACGAGGTCGCGTCCAATGCCGACCGTGTTAATCAGCGTTGCTCCCTTGGCTGCCGCTCCATAGGCGGCAATCGTGGCACCCTGCGACTTTAACCGGCGCAAAAGCGCGGAAAGCTCGCGCTTCAGCCCGTCGACTTTGGTGGAGAAATCGCGGAAATAGCCAATCGTATCGATCCCGCGCGAGGCTTCATGGGCAAGCTGTTCCGTTACTGTCGCCCCCACGTTCTCGCGCGATTCCACATAAAGGCGCAGCGAACCGCCGTGGATTGAAAGGTGTTTGACCTCGTTGAGGTAAAGCCCGTGGCGGCGAAAGAGCTTATCCAGTGCAGTAACGGAAAAATAGCAAAGATGCTCGTGATAGATCGTATCGAACTCACAATGTTCGATCAAAGGCTCTACATAGGGTGCCTCGATAACCGCCACACCCTCATCCTTGAGAAGTCGGGCAATTCCTGCCACAAATCCGTTGGTGTCAGCCACGTGGGCGAGCACGTTATTGGCATGGATGACGTCCGCGCGCATGCCTTGCGCGCGCAGCGATTCAGCGAGATCGCTGGTGAAGAATGCACAGCGCGTGGGCACGCCGATCCTCTCGGCAGCGGCGGCAGGTCCGTCGGCCGGATCTATTCCGAGCACCCGAATTCCCGCTTCGACGTAATTCTTCAGCAAATAACCATCATTGCTCGCCAATTCGATGACAAGGCTCTCCGGGCCAAGGTCGCGGCGGTTGATCAGATCAAGCGTATTCGCACGCGAATGCTTTAAGAGCGCAGGGGAGAAAGAAGAATAGTACGGATAAGCGTCGGCAAAAAGAATTTGCGGATTCACCGTCTCGGTGATCTGGACGAGGCTGCAGTCTTTGCAGAACGCGACGCGCAGCGGAAAAATGGGCTCCAGTTCGCCGATGTCGGCGCTGGTGAGAAGGCGATCGGCTAGTGGCGTTTCACCAAACTCGAGAAACGTCTCAATGCCACTTCCACCGCAAGATCGGCAGGCCCGCTCGGTCACCGACTTCGCATCTAGGCACAACATGTCCATATCGTCCCCTTAGCTCGGCTCAGGCTGCTTTGGCCAGAACGGGAGCGCTGCCGGCTTGGAACGGCTGTCTGTTTTCTCGGCCAGCCGTGTCCCAAAGGTCCCCGCGAGGATACCCACTTTCATAAAGTCTTCCTCACCAACAAACACAGATCTCGAACGTCCATCAGTTTTGTTACCATGGCCGATCGGCGTTCAACAACGCGAGCGAATGGATGATGGAACCGCACCAAGGTGGACCTTTAGGCGGACCTTCAGCACCATGCTTGATAGTCAATTGCGACTGCGACTAAGGTCGTTTGAGGTAGGCGACTGGCCAGCGTCGGCTGTCATTGTTGCGCCGCATCCGGATGATGAGGGGTTGCGGTGGCGTTTCGGCCAAAAAGATTGCCTCGGGTTCCCAGGTCCGTTTGTTTTTGTCACCGATGGCGCCGCGTCTCATCGCGACCTTACGCACCCCGAAACCTTGCGGATGGCGCATCGATGCTGTGAAGTTTATGAGGCCCCGGACGTGCCGATCTCCATTTTTTGGCGACGACACTCAGCCGACATGCCCTATAGTTGATGCGGGCCAGAAAGTGCCATCAGAAATAATCCTCTTGCGTGACGGGCGGGGCATACGTTTTTAAAGCCTCGACGATCTCGGCATCCTGCGCGGGGTGACGTGGCCGGGCGCCGCAGAGAAGCCCAGCTTCTTCAGAAGATTCCGACCCATGGCGCTCGTGATAGTCCTTCTGGAGATCGACGCGCCGCCAGCGCACAACTCCGTCGACTGCGGGTTGGGACCGGTTTCGACAAATCTCGGCCAGCTCTGCCAGTTGATTTGTTGCTTTGGTAAAAGCCGCGGCTCGGGACCCACCATACCACGCGTCCTTGAGCCCTTCGGCCCGGCTTCGTTGAAGCGATGAAACCAGCCACGCAAGGTCTGGCGATCCATCCCGCCGATCCTGGCGGCGTCCGCTCGGCTCAGCCGTCAAGCACCGCCGCCAGCGAAAGCAACCGACTGCTCTGTCGCGCGTCCAGTGAAGCGCGAGCCAACCGGCGAAGCTCCGAGGCCGAATAGTCCCTGCGCAATTCAATTGCTGATCCCGATGGGCGAATCTCCTTCGCCCCAAAGGAACTTAAATCAGCCCCCAGTGGAATCTGGACCCGCGAGTCAGAAATAAGCGCCGCTGGTATTTGTCGATAGCAGGTTGACTAAGCCAGTGCGCAAACCGGGGCTCATCAGGCCTTTACGACGTTGTCGGTGCGTGACTGACTACGAGCACAAGCATTTCTGGTATCGAGCACCAGCTTTGCGTGCTTGGTGACGTACTGCCAATCAATTGCATCATGGTCTGTCGAGATGACAACGGCATCATACGATGCCAAACTGCTAGCGCAGATATCCACAGAGGGGCGACCTGCCAGGGTACCGTACTCTCTTGTTCCGGGTATCTCCGGTACGTAGGGGTCGTGGTAATCAACGACTGCCCCGCGTCGCTCCATTATGTCGATTAGCTTCAACGATGGACTTTCCCGTGTGTCACCCACGTTTTTCTTGTAGGACATCCCGATCACCAAGATCCGCGAACCGCTGAGGCCGCGGCTGGCTCGCTGGTCCAAGGCCTCCGCAAGGCGGGCAACCACATAATGCGGCATGTTCGTGTTGATTTCACCGGCAAGTTCGATGAAGCGCGTTGTTACTTCGTACTCTCTTGCCTTCCAGGTCAGGTAGAATGGGTCGATGGGGATGCAGTGGCCGCCAAGGCCGGGGCCTGGATAAAACGCCATATATCCGAACGGCTTGGTCTTGGCGGCTTCGATCACCTCCCAGACGTCGATGCCCATCCGGTCAAAAATCACCTTTAGCTCATTGACCAACGCAATGTTCACAGAGCGAAATATGTTCTCGGTTAGCTTCACAGCCTCCGCCGTTGCGGTGGAGGCTACGGGAACGGTTTGCACGATGATCTGGTCATACAGTTCCTTGGCAACCTGTAGGGACCATGGGTCGTCGGCGCCTATCACCTTTGCAACCGTGGCGGTGGTGTGTACGTCGTTGCCTGGGTCCACCCGTTCGGGCGAATAGGCGAGAAAAAAGTCCTTTCCTAGAGAAAGATTCGTCGCCTCGAGCAGCGGCTGCACGACCTCTCGCGTCGTTCCTGGCCAGGTCGTCGACTCCAGGACGACAAGTTGACCAGGGCGCAGCCGCTCCGCGATCGCACTTGCGCTATTTTCGACGAATGACAGGTTCGGCTCCCGGTTTTTGGTAAGCGGCGTTGGCACCGCTATCAAGATCGCGTCGGGTTCCCTCAGGTCGGCGAAATCGCTGGTGGCGCGAAACCGCTTGCTGTCGACAGCCACTTTGATGGCAGCACCAGGCAAATGATCTATGCCGGTTTCTCCGCGGTTAAGAAGTGCAACCCGAGATGCGTCGATGTCGAAACCGATGACCTTGAATCCCGCGTCCAGCGAGATCATGGCGAGCGGCAAACCAACGTAGCCGAGTCCCATGATGCCAATGGTGTAGTCCCGCGTTCGGATGCGGTTAATCAATTTCTCAAGGTCGGGAGCAGTGTGCATGAGATGCTGGCAACTTTCGCTTCAATGTCGACGACCTCAATTACCGCCTTGAAGCAGTTCACACCAATCAGCAAAATGTATGCGCTTAGCAACCCCCACAGCTGAAAATAGGACGGATTGCACCGTTGGGTGAACAGCCGAAATGCTTACGTCAAGCCACGTTGTCAAATAGACTTTGCGCTGCCACATTTAATTCTCAAGCGACGTCCTAGAGGCACTAGGAGCCACCTTCGCTCGCGATATCGAAAATGCCGCGATCGGCGATGGGGACGCACATTGCGTCAGTCGATTAACTATTCGGTTGAGGTGCGAATTATGATGCAATCGATCCTGGTAACTGGTGGAGCGGGCAATATTGGCAGTGCCCTTACTCGCGCGTTGGTCAAGCTACCTCAGACCCAGGTGGTCGTCGCTGACAACCTGTCGACCGGAAGTCGAGACAAGGTACAAATAGACGCGGGCAATCTGACCATAGTAAAGGCGGATGCGAACGATTTCGACGACATCTCGCCGTTGTTCTACCGCTTCCATTTCACCCACGTCTTTCACCTCGCAGCCGTGGTCGGTGTGCAGCGGACTTTGGCAAATCCCTTGCTCGTGCTGCGCGACATCACCGGTATCGAGAACGTGCTGAGGCTATGCAAGAACACCGGCGTCGAGCGTGTCTACTTCGCTTCGTCATCGGAGGTATATGGCGAGCCTTTCGAGTTTCCTCAAAACGAGAGTACCACCCCGCTTAACTCACGCCTGCCGTATGCAGTGGTGAAGAATCTTGGAGAGGTCTATCTGCGCACTTTTCAGCGTGAGTTTGGACTGCCATTTACCATTTTTCGCTTCTTCAACACCTACGGACCACGTCAGAGCGAGGATTTCGTTCTGCCGCGATTTGTGCGTGCCGCCCTGCGCGGCGAGCCCCTGACGATTTACGGGGACGGTTCGCAGACACGCACCTTCTGCTATGTCGACGACACGGTGGACGCTTGCATCGCGGTTCATCGAACGTGCGCACACGAGAACGAAGTGATCAACGTGGGCAGCGACGTGGAAATGAGCATTCGACAGCTGGCCGAAGTTGTCATCGAATTGCTGGGCTCCTCATCGAAATTGGAATTCCGACCGCCCCTTGCCGAGGGCGACATGACGCGCCGCTGTCCTGACACGAACAAGATGAAGGCTATGTTGAACCGTCCCTTAGTGCCGCTCGAAGAAGGCATTCGCCGTCTCGCCGACTACCTCGCCCGACCGGAATACCGTCCTGCACTTAGAAAAGTGGCTTGAACGAGCTGGCAGTGGGGAGTGACATGAAGCTCGTATACGTCGGTCAGCCGTACGATAGACTTTTTCCTCCTGTTCAAAACTCAATCGGGCTGATCGTCTACAATACGGCGCTGCGGCTCGGCGAAGGCCTTCAGATTACGCTCTATGGCAAGCATTATCGAGACGACACGGTGCCCGCGGACCTGCCGTTCGCGGTGCGGCGGGCTCCGGCGCGGCGTGACCATGCGCTACAGCGGGTCATCAACGAGTTTCCGCGTCTGGCGCGCTGGTTGCGGCTGGATCGGAGGGCCGATGACCACTCGCAATATCGTAACAAGGTTCGTCGGTACCTCGCCGTCGATCAACCAGATATTGTCCATTTAATGAATTACTGGACATGGTGCCGGGAACTGAAGGCAGCCAGCTCATCTCATCGGCTCGTGCTTGAGATGCAGTGTGAGTGGCTATCACAGCGTGACCGCGATCAGGTGGCCCGTCAGCTCAAGGTGGTGGATGCGGTGGTCGCTGTCAGCGATCACATCGCAAGGACTTTTCTTTCTGCATTCCCGGACTACCCTGGCGTCGTTGCCACCGTCGGTAATGGCGTGGACGTTTCTTACTTTCGGCCGAGCGAGCAGCGGACTTTCGCATCCACCAGAACCCGACGTGTCATCCTGTTCGTTGGGCGGGTGTCGCCAGAGAAGGGGCTTCACACACTGATCGAGGCCTTCAGTGAGGTCGCGGCCAGGTTCGCGGACGTGGAACTTCGGATCGCAGGGCCGCATTGGCCGCTTTCGGTGGACTTCCTGACCAGCCTCTCGTCGGATCCGCGGGTTACCGCATTGAGCCGTTTCTACGATCGCTGGGGCAATTGCAACTATCGGGAACACCTAGAGGAACTCATCGAGCGCCACGGGTTATCTGATCGAATTCACTTCGTGGGCAACGTGCCCCACAAGGACCTCGTAGCGACGTACCATGAGGCCGACATTGTAGTGAATCCGTCACTCAGCGAGAGCTTCGGAATATCGGTCGTGGAGGGCATGGCCTGCGGGATACCGGTGGTGGGAACGCGCGTGGGCGGGATGTGTGAATCCATTCTAACTGGCAGCACCGGGATGCTAGTCGAAGCCGACGCTCCTGGCGAGCTCGCCCAGGCATTGACCACGGTGCTGGAGGATACGGTCCTGGCAAGCGAAATGGGAAGCGAAGGGCGCAAGCGTGCCGTCGAGCTGTATTCGTGGGAGGCGCGCGCAGAGCGGCTCAAGTCGGTCTATCAGAAACTGCGCCCAGGAACGCGGATCCATGTTCACAAAGATCGTGAGCCATTGAGCCTAGCGGCGGTCGGCGATCGCTAAGTGCCTCGCAGCGGTGAAGGGTCTTGGGGAAGACGCTTGGCTCCGGCTGTCTTGGGTGAAGACGCTTGGCTCCGGCTGCCTTGATCTAGACGGGGATGGGCGGGCGCGCGTTCGCGCTACTGCAAGAAAGCCAAATCCAGGACGCACATTCTGCTCGCTGCCGTGGCGAGACCCAGGCTTTGGCGATTGAAGTGTCGATATCGCCTCCTGGCACTACCCGTGGGCTGACAGGGTCGCACCCGACACGAGGAGGAGGCTTGTTCTGCCAGGACCGCGACAACCTCTGCGTAACTACCTGGCGCGTCGATCTCGGTCTTCATCAAGCGCGCCGGTTTAGAGGAGCTCTAAGTCGTTTGGGGCAGGCGGTTCCACCTGCGAACGGCCTTCGATGGCGACCGCTTCAACATCTTCTTCGACGATGAACCCATCATGCAGCGTAGCTTGACAGATAGCTGTGTTGGCGATCCGCCACTTCGCATCACGCGTCGGTCTGGCGGTCTGGGAATGGCGCAACGACACCGGCCCGATCTTCGAGTCATTCACCGCGCGCTGCTGCACCCCCTGGCCGTACAGGAGAGCACCCCGAGTGGTTTTGCCTAACGGAAATGCATCAGCAGCGCTTGCGAGAACGCAAGCGGCGTCGTGCGGAGCTTCAGGAACATATCATGCGACTTCCACCGCAAGAGCGTCAGACATGCTCGGTTACAGACGCTGCACCAGCCATCATCATGGCCATGGCTCCCGGCTGTATTTGGTCAAACCGCAATCGCCAACTGCGGCGTGCGGCGCAGGTCGGCATCCAGTTCGCCGTTCCGGATCAGCTTCTGCACATGGGCGATGCGCTTGAACCGCTCGCCCTCGAAATCCTCGAGTGTGAGGCCTGCTGCGCGAAATGTGTCGTAGAGCTGTTCGATGCCGCGCCGCGCCGTCCATTGCGGCTTGAACCCGTGCAGGCGGCGGCCGATATAGGCGCAGTCGACGCGATAGCACCGCTTGTCTGGCCCGGCGTCGGGCGCGAACTCCACGCGGCTGCCGGGTACGATCGCCTGGACCAAGGCCGCGATCTCCCGGATCTGGTAGTTTTCCGTGGTCAAGCCGACATTGAATGCTTCATTGTGGACCAGATCCCGCTCGGCTTCCAGGACGGCGATATAGGCCAGCGCAATGTCCTCGACATGGACGATCGGACGCCATGGCGACCCGTCGCTTTTGAGGTAGACCAGACCGGTTGTGTAAGCCCAGGCGGTCAGGTTGTTGACCACGAGATCGAAACGGATGCGAGGCGACAGGCCGTAGGCCGTGGAAGCACGCAGGAATGTCGGGCTGAACGATTGATCCGCCATCGGCGCGACCGCTCGCTCCACATTCGCCTTTGACACACCGTACGGCGTAACCGGGTTGAAGGGAGCATCCTCAGTCAGAAAGCTGTCGCCTGCTGCGCCGTAATTGCTGCAAGAGGAGGCGTATAGGAACCGCTGGACACCGGCGGTCTTGGCGAGGTGCGCAAGCCTTACCGAAGCGCCGCAGTTGATCTCTTCCGTAAGCAGGGGCCGATAGTCCCCCAGGGGATCGTTTGAAAGTCCGGCGAGATGGATGATCGCGTCGAAGCCGGCGACGTCGTCGACCTCGATGTCACGGATGTCTTTCTCGATCGTCGGCACTTCGGCCAACTTTCCCACGAAAGTGCATGATCGGAAGATGTCGCTGTCTAGACCTGTAACGTCATGGCCGCGTTCAAGCAGCATCGGAGTTAGGACGGAACCGATGTAGCCGAGGTGGCCTGTAACCAGAACTTTCATCGATCAATTCCCATGTTTTCCAGGGCGCTTGCCCGCTGTCCCACAATTTCTGAAGGAGATGCTTTTCGCGGATGGTGTCCATGCATTGCCAGAAGGATTCGTGGCGGTATGCCATCAGCTGGCCGTCAGTGGCGAGCCGCTGCATCGGCGCATGTTCGAACATCACGTCGTCGCCATCGATATAGTCCTTCACGCCCGGTTCGAGCACGAAGAAGGCGCCGTTGATCCAACCCTCCGAGGCCTGTGGCTTTTCGGTGAAGTCGACAACGCGATTGCCATCGAATTCGATGTGCCCATAGCGTGCTGGCGGACGCACCGCCGTCATCGTTGCGAGCTTGCCATGCGATTTGTGAAAGGCGATCAGGTCATGAAGGTTGACGTCCGAAACGCCGTCACCCCAGGTGAGCATGACGGTCTCGTCGCCCATCCATTCGATCAGGCGTTTTATGCGGCCGCCCGTCAGTGTATTCAGTCCCGTCTCGACAAGATCGACGGACCAGTCAGGCAGCGAGTTCGAGTGGCGCTTGACGTTTCCCGATGCGGCATTGACAGTCAAGCTGCCATCGAATGCGACATAGTCGCTGAACCAGCGTTTGATGTATTCGCCCTTGTATCCCAGCGCGACCGCGAACTCGCGGTGTCCATAGGCATAATAATGCATCATGATATGCCAAAGGATTGGCTTAGCTCCGATTTCGACCATTGGTTTCGGCCGGATCTCGGTTTCTTCCGCCAGCCGCGTTCCCAGTCCGCCAGCAAGAATTCCTACCTTCATTGTTTTCTCACCCCAATCGCCTACAGTGTTTTGCTACCATGCGCAGGTCGGGTTGAACCACACCGAAGAAGGGATGATCGGAACCATCGATGCATGACGTCAGACATACGATTGGCGCTATGCTCGATAGAGCGATGCAAAAGCGGTCTCATCCATTCGACGTAGCAGACTGGCAGGCGTCGGCGGTCATCATCGCACCCCATCCCGATGATGAGACGTTGGGATGTGGAGGGGTCGCCAGCAAGAAGCTTAGCTCGGGCGCCGATGTCCGGTTTATTTTCGTTACCGACGGTTCGGCATCCCATCCAAATCGGATTGACAGTGAGGCACTGCGGATCGCCCGCGAGGGCGAAGCGATCGAGGCGGTTTGCCGGTTGGGCGGATCTGCTGATCGGGTGAGATTCCTGCGTGTTCCCGACGGGATGGCAAAGCATCATATCGGCAAGATCGCAGAGGCGATCGCTGAGTTGCTTTTCGTTTGGCAACCGCAGAGCGTGTTCGTCACCCATGCAAAAGAGCCGCCTGCGGACCATGTTGCCACCAATCTTGGCGCGCGAGGCGCGCTTAAACTGTATGGCCGGCGCGTGACCGTGTTCGAATATCCCGTCTGGTACTGGTATCAGTGGCCGTGGGTTCGCCTGCACGATCGTGTGCCTGGCCTCAGTCGCGTCGCGTTGCGGCAAACGATCCGGACCCTTGCAGGTTTGCGTGGGCTCATGCTGTTCAATTCGAACGCATATGTCGGCGACGTCGTTGACGTGAAAAGGCATGCGCTGGCCGCGCACCGATCACAGATGGAGCGGCCGGAAGGGCTGGACGACTGGCCGATCCTTCCGGATGTAGGGAGCGGCGATTTCGTCAAACGGCTGCTTAGCGATCATGAGATGTTCACGCGCTATGAGTTCAATGCATGAACGATGTCTTCCTTGCTGTGCCACCTCTGCCCTCGGCAGGTGGGGTCTGTGCGCTCGCGGCCAGGCCGAACTACTGATCAAGTGCACAAGAGCCAGCTTGCCCCCGACCGCACCTGCCGCTCACCGCCTGCCAACCAGGTGCGCCTCGTCTGGACCTGAGACAGGTGAACGTTGCGCTCAGGTCGGGACCTGCTGACGAACTCGGCGAGCGTGGAAGAGCCGTTGCCTATCGGCGCGCAGTAAAGGCCGAAAACACTGAGCCCGTATCGGTTCCCCATTCCCAGTTCGTCGCTAACCCAACGCGGGTGATGCGCAGGCGAGGGTCGTCTGGATAGAGGTCCGTCAACGTGCGCTGCATTACCGGCTCACCGTCCACAAAAACAACAAAGCGTTCGCCGTCAAAGACAATGCGAAGCTGGAACGGCCTTCCCCAGGCGATCTTCTTCCATAGCATTGTCCAGACTGCGTCATAGAGTTCCTCGAAATCGTGACGCTTTGTGAACAATGCGATCGAGGCGCCATCGTAGACGTCGTCCAGGTAGGCAGTAAATGTTAGATAATTGGCATCGTCCTGCCAAAATACCAGCCCTGCGCGGCAGTAGTGGCGCTGGCCGCTTGCGCTGCCCGGTGGTGTGATGGTGACTTCCAAATCCGCAAACTCAGAATGGTCCCATGGCAGCGTGTAGAGCGAGCGCCCTGGATCGGGGCTTTCCTTTGTGCCGCGTACGCGCGCGGCTCCCATGCCGTCAACATCAACGAAGCCGACGCCCAAAGTCCGCTCCCAGCTATGTGTGCCTTTGGAGGGGGCACGTCCTGCCAGCCCGCTGGTCACGCCAACGAAGTCATCGGCATACTCCACGCCCTCTCCGAACCGGACCCACGGCGCGTCGAATTGCATCTCGGAGGGCATGCCTACCTCGCGGGGATGCGCCTCGAAGTCACGAAGTCGCATGCCGCCGCCGTTTAGCCAAATGCCAACACATGTTGCGTCTTCAAGAAATTCACTTTCGAACCATCTGTCGAAAAGGCGGTCGCCATCCAGATAGCAGCCGATCTGGCCATGAGCATCGAGGACCTGGAGGGAGTGCGTGGAATTCGGCTTGAGACGACGCTGTTTGTCGCTTGCCACAGCCGTTTCGACACCCTGTTCGACACGCAGAAGATCACAGCCCTCCACTGAGACCTTGAGCAGCCAGAAATTCTCATGATTGCGGGCGCGCCATACGAGACCTGCAGCGGCTGCGGCTTGACCGGTGTCGACGAGCACGTGAACGAGACCGGATGACGCGCCTGGATCAAGAATGGCCATCGCGTGGTCATCGCCAGTCAACGCACCTGCATCCGTCCGATAGACGCGACCGTTCAAGATGCGCCAATTTCCACGCAGCTCCACCGTATCCCCAAGAGTGCCATTTCCGGTCAATGAATCGCCGGCATGCGCGGTGCCAAACGGCCGCGCAAAGTCTTCCAACCGCTGGATCTGGATGGCGTGGACGCGCGTATCAACGCGAAACCCGATCTGGCCGAGGACACATTGATGGACGCCGGCGTAGACCGACGCGTCCCTGTTGAAGGGATCGATGGCGATCGGACGCATCATCGGGACGGCGGCGAGCCCATGGGCTCCCTCCATCGCGGCTGCGTAGTAGACGGCACCCGACTCGCGAAGCGCGATCAGGTAGTGGACCTCTATATTCTTCAGTTGACGGAAGGCGCTGAGGCAACGATCTCCCACGCGCGTCCACAATTCGCCGTTTTCGCCTTCCGCGGCGTGCACAATGAAGCCGCAACCGTCAACCAGCGGATCCTTTGGTGCCTCGCTGCTGAACCAGCCGACCGCCATGTTCTCGTTGTGATTGGGCAGCTTGTACGTTCTGGACGTGCTGCGAATCCACCACAGGAATCGCCGAAGGGTTGCCTTTTTCCGTGGTGCGCGTGCCCAGGCGACCAGCCGCCGCGGCCACGGATCGGTGTTGGGCCCGACCGCCCAGCGATAAAATCGCTTCAGGATATGCTCCGGAATAGGGCTACCCTGCGAGGTGTTGTGCCCGTTCGTGATCGAGACGGCCATCACCAGGCCCGCTTGCCGGCGAAATGGGCCATAGGCGATGCCCTGACGTTGCCAACCTGGCGTGATCAGAGGTTGGAAGCGGAGCGCTCCATGGTCGATCGCGATCTGCCGTTCGACGTCGCGTCCCAACCTGATCGCGCCGCCGGCCGCACAGGTTCCGATGACCGTCCCAGCGGCTAATTCGTCGAAAAAGAAGTCTGCGACCTGAGGCTCCAAGCAGCCTGTCTGAACTGCCGTATCGATCCTCACCGGCACGGTCATCGTAGAGCTAATCCCTTCCAGCTTTGGCTGCACGTTCGTCCCTGACGGTCCTTTATTCTACACAACGACCACCTCGGCCGCGATATCGAGCGCCGCCTTCGGCACCTTGAAGGCCCTGAACGCCCTCGTGCCGTCGTGATTTCAGCTAACATGCGTGATCCGCGTCGAACAACGCCAGCGAACGGATGATCGATACGCACCGATGTGGCACCCAGACACATTTGCACGATGCTCGATAGGCGTATGCGACTCAAGTCTAACTCGCTTTAGGTAGCCGATAGGTCCGCATCGGCCCACCTTTTCTGCGCCGCATCCTGACGACTAGTCGCTTGGTTGCAGTCAAGTTGCGGCCAACAAGATCGCCGCGGGTGCGCAGGTTCGGTTCGTTTTTGTTCACCGATGGGCAGGCAGCACCTCATCCCGGCTTCAGGGTTAACGAGACGTTGCGAGAAGCGCGTGCGGATGCCATCGAGGCGATCCGGTCATCAAAACGTATTACGTTCTTACGGCTTCGTGGGGGGACGACTTCGCGTCACGCTCGTGAGATAACGACGGCGGGTCGTGTCGCTGCTCGGCAAGTGGCGACCGCAAAGTGTGTTCGTGCCATGCGAGGGATCCGCCACCGACCATCGCAGCGTCAATGCGGCCGTCCGTGCGACACTTGGACCGTATCGTCCTTCGTTGGCCATCGGTGCGCATGCTGGGCGATCTGCCGAACATGTCGCGCTCCACCGCACGGCAGACCGTCAGGCCGCAGCGGGATTGGGTGCGCCCTACGCGCCAGCTTCGCATTTTGCAGCAAGGTAGTGGAGACCAGGATGATCGGCACACGCTTGTGGATTTGTCGGGCGGCCAATTCGTCGCGCGGCGGCTGGCCGGCGACGAAATGTTCACACGCTACAAAGTCAATATTCGACGTGTGTTACCGCCTCGTCGCCATCCTTGCGGTCGGCGTCTCCATCGCAAGCTGTGATTCTGCTCGCAGCAGGGACTCCGAAGAAACGCTCAGAACGGGTCTTACGTTTGATCGCCGGGAGGTCGCCGATCATTCCGGGGATGTGAAGCTCGTCGGCGACATCGACGGCGACGGTCAGCTGGATCTGGTTCTCGGCGGATTGCCACAGACCCCGCTGTCGTGGTGGCGTTGGCCCGACCTGCTCCTCACCACCATTGCAACCGCCCGTGTGGAGTTCACGACGGATGGCGTGCTCGTCGACGTCGATGGGGATGGTGATCTCGACATCGTGACGGCCGACGGGCCGGACGGGGTCAATCTCGTCTGGTTCGAGAATCCGCGCCCGAACCGTGATCCGACCGACGGCCCAAGCTGGAAACACCATGAGATTGGGGCGGTCGGCGGCTGGGGCAAAGACATCAAGGCGGCCGATTTCGATGGCGACGGCCTTGCCGACATCGTCGTGCGGGCACCCAGCGAAATCATGATCTTCTTCCAGGACGGAGCCGGCGCCTGGACTCGCGTGGCCTTGCCATCTTTCTATCTAGGCGAGGAGGGGATGGCCCTCGGTGATATCGACGGCGACGGCGCTGTCGATCTGGTCGTGTGCGGACAATGGATGCAGAATCCAGGTGCAGCGACAGCGCGCAATCCTGTCCACTGGCAGAGCCACGACGTTGGCACGTTCAATCCCGCATTCAAGGCGCTCGTCGTCGATCTCGACCAGGACGGCGACGCCGACATTTTGACCTCGAGTTCCGAGCACACGGCCGACGTGGCCTGGTTCCAGGCCGTCGACGGACCCGCGGGACGGTGGACCCGCCACATCATTGAGCCTGCCGTTGCCGGCGCCCATACATTGCAGGCGGCGGACATGGATGGAGACGGCGATGTCGACGTCGTGGTTGGGCAGATGCACACGACCGAGGAACGTGCCCTGTCCATCCACCTCAACGCAGACGGCCGAGGAATGCGCTGGGCGCGACAAGTGATCGACAACGTGGGGCTCCACAACGGGGTCGTCGCCGATGTCGACAGCGATGGCGATTTCGACATCTACGGGGCCAATTGGGCGGGCAATCCGCCCGCTCGGATCTGGATCAATCGCCTCGACCCGCCCGAATCGGTCCGCCGCCTCGACCGCTGGAGCCATCACCAGATCACGCACGCGCATGTCCGTTCCTTTGGCCTCGCATTCGCCGATATGGACGGCGACGGACGGACGGACATTATCTCGGGTCCGTTCTGGTATCGCCAGCCGGCCGACCCTTGGCTAAGTGAATGGGAACAGATCCGGCTCGGCGAGGGAGTGGATGCGATCGCGGCAATCGATGTTGACGGCGACGGACGTACAGAAGTGATCGCCCAGCGCGGCGGAGGCGAGACATTGAGCGTGGTGTGGCTTCAGGCGCAGCAGGCGTCAACGCCCGGCTTCGAGGAGCATGCGATCGACGAGGTTCCCGCCGCCAGCCACGAACTCGGATCCCAGGGCCATGCATTGGCGCAGATCGACAAAGGTGGCCAGCCGGAGCTTGCGGTCTCAAGCGGTGCCGGGGTCTTCTATTTTGCCATCCCCGATGACCCGGCGGCGGGGCCTTGGCCGCGAACCCGCATTTGCGCCGAGGCCTCGGACGAGGGGATCGCTTTCGCCGATATCGACGGCGACGGCCTGCTTGACCTTGCCGCCACTACCGGCAACGCAAAGGAGGTCGCGTGGTGGCGCAATCCGGGAGATGGCTCTGCCGACTGGGAGCGCCACGACGTCGCCAATGTTTCCAACATGGTCTATCCGGACCGGGTGGCGGTCGTCGATCTGGACGGCGACGGACGAACCGACATCATCGTGAGCGAGGAAAACGGGAAGGCCGATCACGCAAAGGCCTATTGGTGGCGCAACCCCGGCGACATCAGGTCAAGCTGGGAGCGGCAGGAAATCACCTCGCGCGGCTCCCTCAACAGCCTTTCGGTGGCCGATATGAATGACGATGGTCAGCCGGACCTCGTCATGGGCGAGCACCGCGGCGCCCTGCGCCTTTCAATCTGGCGCAATCTGGGTGGCGGGCGGTTGGTCGAGCAGCTGGTCGGCGAAGGTTTCGAGAATCATCTCGGTGCCCGCACGGTTGACCTCGACCGCGACGGCGACCGCGAGATCGTCTCGATCGGGTGGGATGCTCCCGAGGCGATCCATGTCTGGCGCAACGATGACACCGTTCCATCGGACCGAGAGGCCGGGCAGGTACCCCCAAGATGAGATCTGGTCCCACAATCGGAGTAGCGATCAGCCGGAGGAAGTAGGAGGCGGCCAACCGTTGTCGGGGTCGATCCCGGGCGCACAATCTGTCACCTTCGCGGCGAGCGGCACGGGCTGGCCCGCGTCCCGAGGCGTCGCAGAATGGGGACGAGCGCGTGAGATTGACGGCAAAGTTCCTCGGCGTGTTCGGTGGCGCGCGCGTCATAGCCAAGGGAGAGGCTGCCGGTCTCAAGCTCGTGGCGAAGAGCGCCGACCCGAACTTTGTTCGCGGCACCTACGAGCCGCCCATCCAACAGGCGATCGCGGCAAACCTGGCGCCTGGGGACGCCTTTTTCGACATCGGCGCGAATATCGGTTTCTTCTGCCTCATCGCCGCGCGCCGCGTCGGGCCGCGCGGTCAAGTCTATGCGTTCGAACCTGTCCCACGCAACGCCGCCGCTGTCGCAGAAAGTGCGCGGCTCAGTGGGTTCGACACGATACGGGTGTTCGCCGAAGCCGCGGGCGCGAAAACCGGCCGTGGCCAGCTTCTGCTCGCCCATCACATCGGCGGCGCCGCGCTTGCCTCGGCGGGAGCACCGCCGGACATGAGTGGCCGCCTGGAAGTCAGCATAGTCGCTATCGACGATGCCATCGCCCACCGGGGCCTCAGGCCGCCCTCGCTGGTCAAGATCGACGTGGAAGGCGCCGAAATCGACGTGCTGGGCGGTATGACGGAAACGCTGCGGAGGCACCGTCCGAAGGTGATTTATGAGGTCGACGATGCAACGCGCGAGGGGCTCGACCGCAAGGCCCGAAAGATCGCGGAACTCCTGACTGCTGCAGGCTACGCATTGAAACCGCTGCCAGCCTCCTATGGCGATGGGGAATGGCGGGTCGAGCACGTCTTGGCGCAGCCGGTGGGCGCTTAAGAACTAGATTTGCGCCACGGAAGGAATCTCATGCAAGGCACTGCGAGCGTGATCAAACGGACAAGAAACGCGGTGCGCGACTTCCTCCGGGCGCGTGCGCCCGGGCTGGCGCGCCATGTCAGCACATTTCATCTGACCGATGACCGCAAGCTCCTGGAAGCGGTCATCTTCACGCAGTTGCGCGACGATCCAGCGGTGAAGCGCATCCTGTTCGTCGGCTGTGAGTGGTATACCAAGCCTTATGAGTCCCGGTTCCGATCCAAGGAATACTGGACGCTCGAAATCGATCCGGGCAAGCGCCGCTACGGGGCGGCGCGACATGTTGTCGATGCCTTGAAGAACCTCGCACAGCATGCACCTCCCGACTACTTCGATGCGATCGTGTGCAATGGCGTCTTCATGAAGACCGCGATCGAAACGAGCGAGGAGGCGGAACCCTCTTTCAGCGCTTGCGTGCATTGTCTCCGTCCCGGCGGCTGGTTCATCCTCGGTTGGAACGATACGGACGATCTGCGTCCCTACCCACCCTCCGAAAGCCCCGTGCTTGCAGCCTTGACGCGCACACGGTTTCCGCCGCTCGGGACAAGCGAGCATCCGACTGACACGAGCATTCGGCACACCTATACATTTTATCGCAAGCCCTAGCTGACCGATCCGAGCTTGCGCTAGCCGCCGCGGATGGAATCGGGCTGTGAAACGGCCACGGCCGATCGTGATCGCCGTGCCGACAGGGCCTGTTCGTGGAGGTCACGGGTGATGCTGGCGACGCGTTCCCACGAATAGAGCTCCGCGACCCGCTGGGCGCCCCGTCGGCCGATTTCATTGCTCGACTCGGGGTTGGCGACAAGGCGGGTGATCGCGTCCGAAAGTGCGGCCGGATCATTCTTTTCGACAAGCAAGCCGCCACCGGTCGCCTCCACAATCCCCGGCATGCCACCTACACGCGTGGCGACGACAGGCGTCCCGGTCGCAAGTGCCTCCACCAGGCTCTCATGCCGAAGGATTCGCTAAGTGACGGATTGACGAGGAGCGAGGCCCCGGCACAGCGCTCGATGACCTTTTCATAGGGTTCCATGCCGGTGAAGGTGACCGTGTGGGCGAGCCGCGGCGGGATCATTTCGCGCAGAGCCATCTCGTAAGAACCCCTGAAAGCGCTTCCCCCTGGATAGAACCGTGAAAGACCCAAGACCTCCGGATCCCGGCTCAGGTCGATCAGGAGGTCCAGCGGCAGTGCCGCGGACGGACCAACGATCTCAAGTCGGGCCTCAGGGTGAGCGGCGACAACTTCCGGCCAGGCCTCGAGAAGGGTATGAACACCCCTTCTCCGGAGAGGCACGGCCGTCGAACAGCACTTTTGCCGGCATGCGCCGCGCCGCAACACCAAGCCGATCCACTGGCGCACCGTTCGGCAGGACCGCAAAAGGCATCCGCGTGCTTCCGAAGCGTTCGCGCGCAGTCGCAACGACATGTTGCGAACAGCCGGCCACGAGATCCGATGCGGCGACGTCGCGCGCCATGACATCAGGATCGAGTTGCGCCAGCCAGTCGCAGTGCATGTGCAGCAGGATCGCCGCGTCGGGGACGGCACGCCGAATAGCCGGCGCATAATGCGGAAAGTTCTGGAGATGAACGACGTCAGGCGCCAGGCGGCGGAGCTTTCGCAGCGCCTGAGCGAGGAAGTCGAACGCATAGAAGCTTTGCGCAAAGAGCGGAGCGCCTGGCCAGGCGCGGCTCCACATGCGGGACGCTCTCCCCCACACACGCGCCGGCGCGCAGGTGAGGAGTTCGATCCGCACGCCATCGATCTCGAGCCGCTTGGGGCTTCCGCGCGGGCGACGCGCGATCACGGTCGTCTCGCAGTCCGCAGGCCAGACGGCGTGACACTTCATATGTCCAGATGCCGACCGAGTTCTGGTCGGGCGGAAGGACCATGTCGAAGTGTTGTGAGATAAAAGCGACCTTCATGAGTTGGGTACCTTCATGCAGGCCGACGCAGCCTGAGAAGCATGTCGCGTGCGTTGAGAAGGTCGGGACGCACAAGCACGATGACTGCGGCGACATACACGGCGGCGCCGACGATGATCCCGCCTGCGATGAGGAAACCTTGCGGCGTGGATTCCGGTGCCACGACCAGCCAAGCGGTGACAACGGCGAACATGAGCAGGCCCGCCACCGCCAGCCGCGGGAGTATTGTGAGCGGCTTCAGTACGTCGATATGGGCGATGTGGTGAACGAGGAAGAGAAAGACCGGCAGGAGCAGGACGTTGCAGGCCAGAAGAGCTGCCATCGTTGTCTCGAGGTCGACCTGCACGGCAGCGGTGAGGAGGATCACGGCCAGGACGGTGTAGGATATGTTTAGCTTGAGGATCAGGCCGGAATGACCGAGCGCGAGGAGGGTGAGTGCACAGATGCTGTCGATCGTGCGTTGCAGACCAAGGAGCATCAGGATTTGAACGGCGACGACACCGCTCACCCATTGCGGGCCGAAGATGAAAGGGACTGCGACGGGAGCGATCGCGGCAAACCCCAGAAATGCCGGGAAGCCAGCAATCGCTGCCACGCGTATGCTTGAGTTGAAGAAAGCATCGATCTTCGCCGGCTCGCTCTGCACTCGAGCGACCGCTGGCATCGTCACCGCCGTAAGCGGACCCAGAAATGCCTCAGTCAAAAGGTCCAGCGGCCGGCGGGCCAGGGCGTACACACCTACCGCATAGGGTCCGAGGAAGCTGCCGAGTATGACCTTCGGCATTTCCTCATTGACGAAAGTCCACAGGGATTGGCCGATGAGAGGACCTGCGAAGCCGAACAGCTCGCGACAGCGCGCGTGGGAATATCTGAGACGCGGCCGCCATGCGCTTGCGAGTAGAATAACGGCGGTTTCCACAGCCGCCTTGGCGACCTGCATCCACACCAGGCTCCACATGCCGTGGCCGGCGATTGCCATGCTGATTCCGATCGTTCCGCCGACGACTGTTCCGGCGAGCGTTCGCAGAGCGAACAGTCGAAAATGAAGCTGGCGCTTGAGGATCGCCGCTGGCACCGCCGCAAGGGCCTGGAGCACAATGACGACGCTGGTCCAGCGGACGAGGTCCTTCAGAACGGGTTCGCCGAATGCCGCGGCGACTACACCGGCAAAGGCCCACACGAGCACACTGAGCACCGAGCCGGAGACGGCAAGGAGCCAAAAGGCTGAGTCGAAATGAATGGACTCGATATTCGGACGCTGGATGAGTGCTTCGGGGATTCCGCGCGTCACCGGAACGGCGACAATGGTCGGCATGACCATGGCGAGCGCTGCCAGACCAAATGCCTCCGGGCTCAGGTGGCGGGCGAGAATGACAAAGACGGCAAACAACGCCAAATGGCGGCCCCAGGTCTCGACTGCGACCCAAGCTGCCCCGTTGATAATCTCTCTGCCGGTCGCCTTCATTATCGCTCTCTTTTGCCGTCGACGGCCAAACGGAGTATGCGCCCAGTCGCCAGCGCTGCGAGCCGCAATGCCCCGGATCCCAATTTCTGGGGTTGGCGAGCCAGCGCCACAAACGCGCCGAACATGGCGACCTGCCGGACCCACGTCTCGGCAGCTGCCCAAAAAGCACCACTGACTATTTGTTTGCCGAAGACGTTCATTGAACTGCCTGCTGAGGATCGCTGGAAAACAGCATGGTGTGTCTGGAGCGAAACTCATACGAGTGGATCAGTTCCGCCATGATCTGTTCGCCACTCGTCTCCCCACTGTTCAGTCTCGAGACATAGACGGAAAGCCCGTTGTTATCTGGATCTCGTCCCAGCAGGAGCCGATAGAGAATGGTCACGTATTCCACATTTTCAGGCTCAGCCGGCAGATTGTCAGTCCTGAATTCGACCGAGTGCAAAATCTGCATCAGTGTCGGAACGATGGATGGATCCTTCTTCATCGCGACGACCGAGTTCCACTGCTCGATCGGTGACGGCAAGCGATGCAGGATCAGACAATATGCATATGCAATCTGGTTGGCGTGGTTGAAGACCGACTTATCAAACGCATCAAGCGAACAGGGGCGACCTGTGTCGGCGGCGGCAAGGGAGGGCGCCGACGTCTGGTCCGGAAGCGGCGGGCTCGTCGTCGAAACTGTCGGCGAAACGGAATCTGCATTGCCGTCCGCAATGACTTTCTTTACGGCGTCGTATGCCGGCTTTTGCCCACTTGGGGCCCAGAGCCCGTCGTCGCGCTTTTTCAGGCGGACGAGACCCATGAAGGCTTCATAACTTGGCGCCCAGTAGGGCTCGTCGAGGAGTTCGTAGATAAAGGCAGCCTGCACTCCGTAGGGAGATTGATATTTGCGCAGGAGCATCATGGTCTGGAGCAAACCTTCGGCCTGCTGCTTTTCCCCTTTTTGGCTGCCGCCGCTGTAGTTAAACTCGGTCAGCCAGATGGGTTTGCCAAACGTCGCAAGGAATTTGAATGCCTCCTCTGGGTCACCCTCATAAAGATGCCAGACTGAAATATCCCATCTGACACCGTCCCGCTGCATGCGGGTGAACGCGGCGCGATGACCCCAGCCCGCCGTTCCCATGGCTTTCCTTATGGTCGGATCAACTGCGATGGTCGCATCCGACAGACCTCGCAGCACTGCGCTCACCTTCGCCCAGCGCGGGCTGAAATAGTCGGATGTCTCTATGCCGCCGGCCGGTCCCCAGGAGCAGTTGTATTGTGCTCCGTCGTCCTGGATCTCGCACGGCAGCAGGATGGCATAGTTCTCCATCTCATTGCCAAGTTCCCAAACGCGGATGTCGTCCCTGAAACGGGATACAAGCGTCGATGCAAGACGATAGGCTTGCGCATAGAGTTCATCGACAGTCCCATGGTCGAGGTCCAGTTCGGGCGTAATCACCGGCAGGATCTGGACACCGCGTGCCTTGCCCGCCTTGATCAGTTCGGCAAGTTTGGAGGCGCTGTCGACACTGGAGATGTTGACGCGATAAGACTTCATGCCGAGATCGTGGATGTAGTCGATTTGCTGTTCGATGGATATGCCGGGATAGGCGTTGAAGGGGTGACCATTTACACCCCAGAGCAAATCCGCTGCGGATGGACCGGTCAGGCACAGCAGGCATGCCAGGCACATCCAGAGGCGTCTCGTCGCCACCGCGGCCCAGCCAACGGCTCTCAATCGCGATGGCACGGTCGACCGCAGCATCAGCGAAAACTTGCCCGTCTTTCGCCAGGTATCATACGGCTTCACTCCATTTGCCAGCTCTGCCACGCATCCATCCGAGCGAGCCAATTGGGGACCTACCGCGGTGCCGGACGCATTCTACCATTGCCGCGCCCGGTGGAACCCCACACATTGGGCGTAGCTGTCGGAGTTCGGCCACGCCATTCGGATGAGAGCAGCAAGGGGGCCTTCCGGGCAGGGCTGCCAGTTACGTCGCAAGGTCAGGATGACCGGGCCATTATCGTCATCCAAAGTCGCGGAAACTGCGACATGGCGCTGGCGCCGCGACCATTGCGCACAACGTGGTTCGTGATGATGCGACATTGGACGATCAACGGCCGTTTTCTTGCGCAGCCTGCTACAGGCGTTCAACGATATGCGCGCGAGATCATTTTGGCGCTGGATCGCTTGATCGTGGGGCAGGCTCCCATGACGCGGGATCTGGCCGTCGAGCTGCTGGTTCCGCCAGGAACGCCCGACACACTGGATCTGGCAGCAATCCGTGTCCGGACCGTTGGGAGCTTCGGTGGACACGCGTGGGAGCAGGCAGTGCTTCCGGCCTATTTTCGCGGCGGTCTGCTCAGTCTCTGCAATACGGGTCCTCTGACCGTGCGTAGGCAAATTTTGTGCATTCACGATGTCAATACGCGAGTGTGCCCCGAAAGCTATTCACTCCCATTTCGACTTCTCTACCGCACCCTAGTGCCCGCCTTGGGCAGGACAGCGCTCAAGATTGCGACGGTGTCGCAATATTCTGCGGGCGAGCTCACGCGTTATGGCGTTTGCCCGGCGGCAAAGATTGAAGTTGTCAGTAACGGGCATGAGCATGCGCTTGGCTGGAAGCCTTGCCATTCGCAACAAACTCTGGCGGTGGCGGGGCCCAGGACGATTGTCGTTTTCGGAAGTTCCATCCCGCATAAGAATGTTGGCTTGATCGTCGGCATGCATGAGCGACTTGCCTCGGCCGGTCTGCAGGTTGTCGTTGTGGGAGCACCGCCGTCTCGTGCCTTCAGCAACAGTGGCACCAGGGCGTCCCCAAATGTCATCTGGCTCGGTAGAAGAACCGACGCTGAACTCGCGGCACTTCTCCGCGATAGCCTGTGCCTGGCGTTCCCCTCATTGGTCGAGGGTTTCGGTTTGCCGCCACTCGAAGCCATGGCGCTCGGATGTCCAGTGGTAATGTCGGACCGCGCGAGCCTGCCGGAAATCGGCGGCGATGCGGTTCTCTATGCATCGCCCTGCGATGCGAACGCTTGGTTTGAGTGTTTCATGCGGCTGCTCCGCCAGCCTGGGCTCAGAGCCGACTTGATTGCGCGGGGGCGCGAAAGGACGGCTCGATACCAATGGGCTGCGTCGGCTCAACGGTATTTGGATTTGATGGCCAGCGTGGACGAAATTTCCGAAACTGCTCGAATTGCGACCGCAGCCTGAGGAGAGCAAGCGCTGTTGGTGTGAGCCAGCACTTACGATACTGTTTCCGTGGTCCCCACAGAGGCGCAGGTGGGGATGACGCAATTTTGCTGCGCGAGAAGCTGAGATGAGGCGAATATCAGCGGCGGTAGCTCAGCCGGCAAGGGTCGTGATGGCGCAGTTAATCTTTGCTTCCATCACCGGACGACGAGTTTCGTCGCAAATCTGGACGGCCAACTTCTTCCCAAACCCCTCGTGCCATTCGTCTTGGGCAATGGCCACCAGCATCCTTATGGCATCGGCCTGAGCCTCCCGGACACCAACGTATTCCGTGCCGACGGTGTCCATGGAGCGGAGATTGTCATCGTGGATATCGAAATAGAAAAGCGGCATTGAATCGCCAGGCTCGAAGAGCCAGTCCCCCGTTTATCGCTTATTATGTGTCTGTTTCCTAAGGGGCACCGTCGCGAATCGCAAGTGGCTGCTGCAACGGAACTGTGCAGAAACTTGACATCATTTCGATCATACACGTAGGGATTGTTATTGGTTGGCTACTGGTTGTGCGTAAGTCAGGTTTGAAGAGTGACCATCTGGCGCCTGCTGCCTGCCCGTCCGGAATTGACCGGCCGGCTTGAGAACCTCGAAAGGATTTCGCACGCTCTGGCTTTACGAAATGTAAGATTCAGATAGGTTTCATTTTCGCTGAGCAACGGCCCCGATAAATCGGACCGTCTGGAGTTCTGCTGTCTTGCCCCCAAAAATCGTCGGCGACGCCCGGCCCAACAGCTTCGAATTCGAAACCGACGCGCTGATCAAGGCGTCCGGCTTTCGCGAATATGACGCGCGCTGGTGGTT
>NZ_QZWZ01000042.1 GCF_003601975.1 Mesorhizobium waimense | reverse complement strand
GGGCAGGCGCAGCCCGATGCCAATTACCAGAGGATCGTCAGCAAGATCGGCAAGGCTCCCCCGCAGTACCCGGACATCGACGACGAGTGACGACGCACCGTGCCGCATCGAAAGGGTGGGTAATTACGACACGGAGTATCTCGTCGACGTCCGGGGCGGCAAGATCCAGAAGATTGCGCAAGGCCTCACTCCGAATGACATGGGAGTCGAATTTTGGCTCAAGGCGCCGAGCAGCGCCTGGTCGAAATTTGCCCAGGAAATCCCACCGCCGATGTTCAACGACATCTGGGCGATGGCGCATCCGCTGCATAAGCAGCTGATTATCGAGGGCAATTCGCTCCCCTTCTGGCAAAATCTGCGGGCGCTGACGCGCATGCTCTCGCTGATGCGACAAGTTTAACGGCAGCGCAGGAGAGTTGTCATGAATACACACGATCCAATCGTTGGGCGCTACGTCTACGTCCAGTGCGAAGGCAAGACGTACCGCACCTATTACGAGGAACACGGCGAGGGCATTCCGATGGTCTGCCTGCACACGGCAGGCACGGACGGGCGCCAGTATCGGCACCAGTTGTGCGACCCGGACATCAGCCTGAATTTCCGCGTTATCGCTTTCGACATGCCCTGGCACGGCAAGTCGATCCCGCCTGCAGACTTTCACCTAATGGAAGACGAGTACAAACTCACAACCAAATTTTACTGTGAGTTCATCGTGGCGTTCTGTCGGGCCCTCGAACTGCGCAAGCCGGTCCTCATGGGCCAGTCGATGGGCGGCAACATCTGCCTGGCGCTGGCATTGCGCTATGAGAGCGAGTTTTCGGCCTTTATCGCCCTCGAGGCCTGCGACTATTCCCCGGGATGGTGGATCGATCCGCTGCATCACCCCCATATCCATGGTGGCGAGGTCGTGGCGACCTCTGTATTCGGTCTGATGGCCACGCAGTCTCCCGACGACTACCGGTGGGAGACCTGGTGGTACTACGCGCAGGGGGGGCCCGGCATCTTCAAGGGCGACCTCTATTTTTACAGCGTCGATTCGGATTTCCGCGACCAGTGCCAGAAGATCTCCGGGAAGGTGCCGATCTACTTCCTGACTGGCGAGTACGATTTCGCCTGTACACCGGAAATGACCCAGCGCACCGCCGAAAAAGTGAAGAATTCGGAATGCATCATCTTCGGCGGTGGCCACTTCCCGACATCGGAAGATCCGGCGAAGTTCAAGGAAGTCATCACCCCCGTGCTGAAGAAAATCCTCAGCGCGGATCCGGAACGGCGCGGCCAGGGAGGCAATGCCCTGGGGGGGCGGAGCATTTCCGAAAGCCGGTCGTCGTCTCGCAGCGAGCGGCCCAACGACGGCCGGAAGGTCATTGAGTTCTAGGTTGCACTAGCAACGAAAGACAAATGTTGATGTCGCAGTCCAGGGGTTCCCAAAACACCTATCTGTTGGTCCCGATCCTGCTGATCGCGCTGCTCCTGAGCGCTGCGGTCATCAGGGGGCCGAACCTTGTGTGCTTGTCGGGGTTCGGTAGCGCGATCATCGTGTCGGCGCCCCTGATCCTGGCGACATTCTCACTCATGGCCCTGGCTGTGGCGGGACGTGGGACAGTCGACCTTGCGGTCGGACCCTTGCTCGCCTTCATCAACGTCACGATCGTCAAGCTCAATGGCCTTGGCATCGTCACGGGTCCCTTTGGCGTCTTTCTGGTCGCCCTGGGGATTGGCGTTCTCTATCAGCTCTTCTTTGCCCTCATCATCATTTTCGTGCGCGTCCAGCCGATCATTGTAGCGCTCAGTGGCTTTCTGGCCCTGACCGGGATCAACCTCGTCATCCTCCCAAGACCTGGCGGCACCGCACCGGACTGGATGTCGTCCTGGGGCCTCGGCAACACGATCTTTTCACCGATCTTGCTGATCGTGCTGCTGGCTATCGCGGCCTGGCTGCTGTTCACCACGACGTCGTTTTACGCGAATTTGCGTTTGATGGGCTACGATGAGCGTGCGGCTTATACGAGCGGCGTCCGCATCAATGTGGTGCGGATCGGTGCCCACATCATCGCCGGGCTCTTCGTTGGCCTGGGAGCGATCTGCTATACCGCCCTGATCTCGTCCGGTGATCCGACACAGGGCACTACCATGACGTTGACGGCAGTGACCGCCCTGGTGCTGGGCGGGGTCAGCCTGTCCGGTGGACGCGGTGGCGTGGCAGGCGGGCTGCTGGGCGCGCTCAACCTCTTTCTTATCGGCTATGTTCTTGCCACGTTCAATTTCGGTTCCACGCAAGCCTTTGTGACGCAGCTTTTCTACGGGCTGATCCTCGTTCTGTCGCTTTTGCTGACCCTTCTGGTCCCCATCATCGGGCGATACCTCCACTTCATTTCACCCTTTGCGGCCTTCGCGGTCCTGGGCTGCGTGGTCGTCGGGATCATGCTGTACATCAGCACCCGCGATACCTATGGCGTGGCCGTCGCCGGCGAGGCCTTCAAGTCCAATCCGGACGTGATGACCCGCTATCTGCTGCTGCCCGTACAGTCGGGAAGCGGGCCGGCTCTGCCCGATCTCACGCCGCTGCAAAAGATCGTCTTCGGCTTCGCCGTCATCTTGGCCGTGCTGACGTTCACTGTCCGCGTCATCGTAGCTGAAGCGGTTTCCGTGCGCCTTGGCGCCTTCATCTATGTTTTCGTCTCGGCACTCATCCTGCTCCTCTTCCTGGTCGTCGGCCAGCAAAGCCACGCGGCCGGAATTCTGGCGACAGGACAATCGTTGGGGATCGGGCCATGAGTCAGACTTTCGGCGACGGCGGCCGCAATGGCGGTCTCTTCATCCCCCATTCGCGCGCCTTGGTGTGGCTTAACCTCGCCGTCACGTTCGTGGTGGCGGCGATCAGCTTCAGCCTGGGTTTTTGGCAGGGGCTCAGCGCCCAGATCGTCATCCTCTACACCATCGTTCTGGCCGCCGTGCTGTTCTGGCTGATCAACTACGTCGCCGTCATCTTCGAGTCCCGATCTTCGTCTCTTGAAACCGACACTGCAGCCCCGGCTGGCGCCGGTGGCGTCTGGGCCGGCAACCGAGTTCTGATCATCACCATGGCGGTGATGTTGATCGTGTATCTGCTGATCACGGCCACGGTCCCGTCCTTCAGATCCCTTGGCAACCTGATAGCCTTCCTGCTGCTGGAAGCGATCCTGGTCTTTGCGTTCAAGGTCGGTAACCGTTTCGCCCATGGCCGCAGCGCCTTTATTGGACTGATTGTGCTGCTGGCGCTGATTGTGATCAGTTCCTTTACGATCAAAGGGTTCCTCTCCGCAGCCAACATCAAAGCAATTTTGCTGTTTGCAGCCTTCCTGGGCATTGCCTGCGTCGGGCAAACGCTGGTGGCGTTGCTCGGCGGCTTGGACCTCTCGATCCCGTTTGTTATCGGCGCGTCCAACATAGGGCTTTTGTTCCTGATCAGTCTTGGCGTACCGCCCTGGCTCGCGGTGGTGTTCGTTCTGATCATCGGCGGTGCCCTGGGTTTCTTGAACGGCGTTCTGTCCTACCGCCTGCAAGGTCAGGCGTTGATCCTCACCCTCGGAATGGGATTTGCAATCGCTGGGCTTGTCCAGATTCTGACCAGCATTGGATCGTCCTTTGGCGGCAACGTCTTTGGGACCGTTCCGAAATGGCTGCAAAATCTCGCCGCCATGAACGGTCGTACCTTCGGTCTGGCTGTCCCGCCAACGATCCTGTTGTGGATTGTCATCGCGGTCATAGTCATCGTTGGCCTGCGTTATTCCGCCTTCGGCCGCTACATCTACGCCCTGGGCGGCAATCGCCGCTCGGCCAAGCTGATCGGCGTCTCCGAGTTCAAATACTGGACACTCGCCTACACCATCAGCGGCTTTTCCGCGGCGTTGACCGGGGCGCTCCTGCTCGGTTGGAGCGGGGGTGGCTTCATCGGGGTCGGCGACCAGTATCTTTTCACAACCCTGGCCGCAGTCGTGATCGGCGGGACGTCGCTCATGGGCGGATATGGCGGCTATGGCTACACCGTGATCGGGGTTCTCGTCCTGCAAGTCCTGAGCGCCTTCCTGATTGGCATCGGGCTCAAATACGAATGGCAACAATTCATTTTCGGTCTTCTGATCCTGCCGATGGTCGCGCTCTACGGCCGCGCCCCTCACATCAGAGCCCAGGTCTAGGGAAAGCCCATGTTTGGAACACTCTTTCAGTCCAGCGCCGTGGTCAGCACCGCGCTCAGCGTTGCAACGCTTGCCATGTTTGCCACAGCTGCCCTGGCAATGCTGGGCCTGACATGGACGTCAGAGCGCTGGCGGGTTCCCCTGGCGCTGTCAGCCGTTGCGCTCCTGGTGTCGGGCCTTGAATACTATGCTGCCTCCAACATCTGGCTGGCGGGCCAGCAGCTCAGCGCCGCCTCACGCTACGTCGCGTGGTTCGTGGTCCAGCCGATGCAGGTCGCATCGGTGTTTTTCTTTACCTGCATTGCAGGGAAAGTGCCCGTGGGCGTGTTCTGGCGGACACTGGCCGCGGCAATCCTGATGGTGCTTGCTCGCTACCTCGGTGATGCACGGCTTTTCAACCCAACCCTTGGCGTGCTGCTGTCGATCGCGTTCTGGCTTTATATCCTGGGCGAATTGTATTTCGGCGCCATGGCAGATGCCGTTGGCAAGTCGACGCGGCCCATCCGGCTCGGTTATTTCTGGATCAGGCTGATCATGACCATCGGTTGGGCGATTTACCCGATCCTGCATTTCGTGGATGTCGTTATCGGCACGGGGCACGTGGCACCGATCATTGTGCTCTACACCGTTGCTGACCTTATCAATCTCATCGCTGTCTCAATGATCGTCCTCGCCGTCGCCGGCGAGGAGCGTTTCTGAAGGCTGTCAATCTTTCGCGCCAACCTGCTCGGCGCCCGCGGTTAAGTGGAGGATCTTCCCATGAATGGCTCTGATGTGATCGCAGTCGTTATTCTCATAACGATCATCATCGCGATCGGTGTCTATCTGCTGCACTGGCTTTACAGACACTCGTCAAAAGACCAGTCCTTCGTCCGAACCGGCCTCGGCGGCGAGCGGGTGGTCATGGGCGGTGGTGCGCTGATCATCCCGATTGTCCACGACATCACGCGCGTCAACATGAACGCGATCCCGGTGGAGATCCGGAGGCTCGGCGAGCAATCCCTGATCACCAGGAACAAAATGCGCATCGACATCATCGCCGAGTTCTTCGTGCGGGTGGTGCCGACGGAAGCCGGGGTGTCGACTGCGGCCCGCACCCTCGGTGACCGCACCCAGAACCCTGCCGCGCTGAAGGAGATCGTTCAGGGCCGGTTCATCGATGCGATGTCGGCCATCGCCTCCACGATGACCATGGATGAAATCCACACCAATCGCGGCCGCTACATGAGTGAGGCGGCCGCCCTGGCGGCGACGACCCTGGGGTCGAATGGCCTCGAGCTTGAAAATGCCTCTCTGACGAGCCTCAACCAGACCGACATCTCCGTATTTGATCCCTCCAATGCGTTCGATGCCGAAGGCCTGACGCAGCTGACCGAGCAGATCGAAGAGCGCCGCCAGCTTCGCAACCGCATCGAAAACGAATCGCGGATCGGCATCAAGCTCAAGGATTTCGAGACCGAGCAGCGGTCTCTGGAGATCGAGCGTGACCTCGAATATGCCCGCATCGAACAGACGCAAGCGATCGAAATCCGTAAAGCCGCCCAACTGGCCGAGATTGAGGCCGAGAGATCTAGTTCCACAATCAGTATTCAGAACGCCAGGATCCGCAGCGAACAAGAAGGCGAGCGGATTCGTATCGCCAAGGACCGGCTCATCGATTCCGAACGGATCAACACTCAGTCGGAGGTGCGGTCATTGGAGATCAAGAAGCAGCAAGAGACTGAAATGACCGAGATCATGTCGCGCCGTGAGCTCGAGATGCAGCGGATCCAGAACCGCCGGGAAGTTGAGGCGGAGCGGATCGACAACGAGCAGCATGTGAAGGAGTCTGAAATCCGTTCGCGTCAGGAGCTGTCGATCATCGAGACGACGTCATCGGCAGAGATCGACCAGGCCAAACTGGAGAACCAGCGGATAACCGAGTCGCACCGTATTGAAACCGATAAAACCATTGAATTGCTCGCCGTGGCGAAGTCGAAAGAGGTTCGCATCAGCAACGAACTTGCTGAGGCTGACCAGGAAAAGGCGCGCCTGAAGAAGCGCTACGATGTCGATGTCGAACGCTTGAGGGTCGACGAGGAAATCGTGCAGCTCGAGATCGAGAAAAACCAGAAGATCAAGCTCGCCGAAACCAAGGCGTTTCAGGAGATTCAGGACGCGTCGATCGCCGCCAACCGCCAGATCGACGAGTTGCGCATCGCTGCGCGGAAGTTTGTCGATAAGTTTGAGATCGAGCAGCAGAAGGAAGTCGAAATCATCGACAAGGAGCGCCTGATCGCGGTGATCAACAAGTCGATCGAGGAAGCCTACGCAAAGACCGAGGCTGCGGAAGCCCTGAAAAAACAGGTTGAACAGGAAGAGCAGGTCAACAGCGCACGCGAAGAAGAGGTGGCCGAACGCATCAAGCGGATCGAGCTCATTCAGTCCTCGTCCAGGGTCGAGCGTGACGCCCAACGCGTCGTTTCTTCGGCAAAGGCCGAGAAGGAAGCCACGGAACTCAGGGCGCTGGCGGAAATCGCCGACTCCAATGCGGCCGAGGTCCGCTATGCCAAGGACGCCGCCGGGCAGCGCATGCTCAACGAGTCTGAAAACACCCGTTCGGATGCCAGCAGACGCAGTGCCATCTACGAAAACCTCGTCAGCAATCTGCCGAGCATCATCCGCGAAACGGTCAAGCCGATGGAAAACATCGAATCGATCAAGATCCTCCAGGTCGACGGGCTGCCGGGTCTCAACAGCCCGTCCGAGATGGGTGGCGGGGGAGAGGGCGGCTCTGGCGGCGGCAACATGACAGACCGTGTGGTGAATTCCGCCATGAAGTATCGCACTCAGGTCGCCTTCGTAGACGGTCTCATGAAGGACCTGGGACTGCCGATCGAAAACCTCGGAAGCGCCGGCGGCATGTCGTTCCGGAACTTCCAGGGTCCGGATGCGCCGAAGGACAAGGACGACTGAGCGCGTACTAAACTAGCGAGAGCAACCGATGACCCCGCTCGGCAAAAACGAAGCGCTGGACCGCCACGCCTTGGTCATGGCCTGCTGGTTGGCAGCGGCCATGCCCGCCGCGATCCTGTTTGAGTATGGATTTGGCCGGGGCGGAACACCCTATATCCTTGCCGGGTTCGCGGCCATTCTGGCAGGCTTTGTCGCCCACGTGATCGTCAATGTGGTCTACGGGACGGGTTTCTCGCCCCGAGAACTGGGGCTCGGCCTGGTCATCTACGGACTCGCGCTTGTGTTGTTCGTTGTCCTGTCGCTGGTCAGCGCGTCGTTTGCCGCGCACAACTTCTTGCCGCTGAGCATCGGTTTTATCACAACGGGGGCCGTGGTCGTTTTCTACCTGATCACCCGGTACGGGGCACGGCAGGCCTTCGCAGCGTTCGACGTTATCCGGGACTTCCGCTCACGCTCGCCGGGAGACCATATATGACCCCGCTCTTGGTTTCCGTGCTCGGCATTGTCGCGGTCCTGGGCCTTTACCTTGCGACCATCAGCGGCCGTCACACCCAGCAACCCGGTGATTTCGTCGACGCGGGCCTGGCATTGCCGCCATGGGTGACCATCTTCGCCGGCGCCGGCATCACCTTGGCCAGCCTCAGCCTTCCCGATCATCTGCTTTTACTCGCCACCTTCGGCCTTCAATATAACCAGGTTGCAGTCGGTCTCATCTGTATCGCCCTTTGCGCTGCCATCACGCAGAAGCGGGTCTGGCTTGCCGCCCGGCTGACCTCGCTGCGCACGCTTGGTGACCTGCTGGGCGACTACTTCGGTAGCACGACCCTTCGCATCTATTTGCTGCTCGTGCTGTTCCTTTTCAGCATCCCCTTTGCAGCGATGTGCCTGTCTCAGGCGGGTGCCCTGGTGAGCGCCGCGACCGCCAACGACGTTCCGTCCGGTCTCGCAATCTGGTCGATCGCGTTCGTCCTGTTCCTCTGCAGCGTGATCGGAGGCTGGCGCGGGATTGCCTATCTTGTCGCCGCCCAGTCCCTGCTGGTCCTGGCCCTCATGGTATTTTTCGGCGGGTTCACGGGCTTTACGCTCGACAAATTGGCATTCGCCGTCAACGGGATTGGTACAGCCAGCGGTGTGCTGCCGGACAAGATCCCGGGCGTGATCCAGTTTAGCGCCGGCATTGGCAAGGAGCTGCCGGCCGGGGGGCTCTGGACCACCTTCGCGGGACTGACGTTCGCCCTGTCTCTGGGCGGCATCGCCATCAGTCCCGGCTTCAGCTTTCTGGGCGTGACAAGTGCGCCGCGCCGCGGCCTTGCATTTGGCCAGGTCTGGATGATCGCGGGCCTCGCGGCTGGCACCCTGATACTGATCGGGCCGGTTCTGGCCGCGGAGATTGCGGCCAGTGGCTCGCTGACAGCCTTCACGACACGACTGGCAACGCTCGATCCGATGGTGGCGGTGGGCTTTACACTCCTTCTGGTCGCGTCGAGCCAGATCGCCGTCGCATTCTTTGCCGGATCCGGTGCATCGGTGTGCACCATCGAGCTGACGTCACGATACATTATCCCGGGCATGGACCAGCGGTCGACGCGGTTTGCCGCGCGCGTGACCCTGGCGCTCGTCTACGGAGCAGTCGCTGCCGTCGCGAGCTTTGCGCCCCTCAGCGCGACAATCTTCTCATCCCTCACGCTCAGCCTGTCCATGCAGCTGCTGCCTGCGGTGCTCGGGTTGTGCTGGGTGCGTTGGATCAGCCGTAGCGGTGTTCTGGCCGGTTTGATTGTCGGAAGCCTTTGCGTGGTGTTCACCGAGAGCTTTGGGCTGGTGCTGTTCGAGCGGCTCTTCGTCGACCTGCCATGGGGTCGCTGGCCCTTGTCGGTCCATTCGGCGGGATGGGGACTTGCGACCAATTTTACGGCGTGCCTCCTTGTGTCCCTGTTTACTCGCAGCAGCGCCGAGCGGGATCGCAGGGATCGCCTCCATGACGCCTTCGAGGAGAGCCAGCCGGCGCGTAACGGGAGCCAGGCGGCCACAACGGCCAAATGGGCCCTGACACTTCTGTGGGCGTTTTTCGCGCTCGGCCCCGGTGCAATCCTCGGCAACACATTTTTCAGCGAGCCGATTTTTGCTGGCACGGTGGTGGCGTCGGGAGTGCCTTCGCTGCTGATCTGGCAGGTCCTGTTCTGGTTTGTCGGCGTATTCATCGTGTGGTGGTTGGCCTATCAAGGACGCCTGTCCGTTATCGATGAACGTCCTCGCCACAGGATCGTCCTCGTGCCGGAGGTGAACCCATTGTTCGAGCCAGTTTCGACCCCGTGGATCGCACGGCTCCTCGACCGCGTGACGGGCCGGTAACCGGGGCAGGGCATGGAAGGCATCGACCTCAGGCGTCTGCGCTATTTCATCGCGGTTTGCGAGCACGGCGGCTTCTCCCGCGCGTCCCAATCCATAGGGGTCGCCCAGCCGTCCCTGACGCGACAAATCAAGCTGCTCGAAAAGGAAGTCGGTATCTCGTTGATTAACCGAAGTGGGCGCGGTGCCGAGCCCACGGCCGAAGGACGGTTCCTCCTGGGCCAGTCGCGCCTGCACATCGATGGGCTCGATGATGCGGTCCGTGAGGTGCGCCAGCGCTCGGATAAGCTCAAAGGCGAGATCTCACTTGGCATATGCCCGACCATTGTGCCGCTGTTTCTGGAAGACATACGCAATTTTGTTCAAGCCCAGTATCAGGGTGTGACGCTGAATGTTGTCGAAGCCTACAGCGGCGACCTAGCCAGTCTCATGCGCGGCGGCCGCCTCGACGCTGCGCTCACCTATCGGCCGAGTGCGCCGGATCAGCTCGACATCGTGGATCTGTTCGCAGAGCGCCTCGTGCTGGTAACCTCTTATACCCGCGCTCAGGTCGACGCGCCGCGCCAGCTGAGTGACATCAGCCGGTTAAAGTTGATATTGCCGAGCGAAATCCATGAACTGCGGCGGATCATCGATCGGGTCTATCGCGAGCGTGGCATCGCGCTGCAGCCGGAACTCGAACTCGACTCGCTCAACGCCGTAAAAGCTGTCATTGCGGACAAAACCACCCAGTACGCAACCATTCTGCCGCACTCGAGCGTCACGCGTGAACTGGCCGGGCACGTGCTGAGCGCTTATGCGATCGCCGACAGCGCCATGGTCCGCACTATAGCCGTGGTGCGGCCCCAGGGAGGCAGCCCCCGGAAAGTGGTGCTCACCGCCTTGATTGACGAAGTCCGCCGGCAGGCGGGACGGATCAAAAGATCCATGGGCAGCGCCGACGTGGTCTTGTTGGGACAGGGATAGACGGACCGCCGGTTTTTGTCGTTCCCTCAATAACGAAATGTTATACGCTAGCCCTCCGTAGAGCGTAGGGAGGCGTTTTGGATCTTCGGCAGCTAAGATATTTTTCCAAGGTCGTCGAGAGCGGCTCGTTCTCGAAAGCCGCGACGCAGCTTCATGTAGCACAACCCGCGTTGAGCCAGCATGTCAGGCACATGGAAGAGGAGCTTGGCCTTGCCCTCCTGCATCGCGGGCCACACGGCGTCAGTGCGACCGAAGCGGGCACGCGGCTGATGGTCCATGCCAAGCGCATCCTTGCCGAGTTTGCCGAAATTAACGACAGTGTCCGGGGCGCCGCCATAGCCCCTCGCGGCGAAGTGCGTTTCGGCCTACCGGGTACAGTGAGCGAGCTTCTTGCGGCGCCGCTGATCGAGGCCGCCCGCGAGCGGTTCCCCGAGGTGCGCATCCGCATCGTTGAGGCGATGAGCGGCTACATTCTGGAATGGTTGAAGCGCGGGGAGGTTGACCTCGCGATGATTTATGCAACTTCGGATCCCCGGGGGCTCGCGGTACATCACGGCTTGTCCGAGGAAATCTGTCTCTTTGCCGGCCCGTCGATGCAGGGCCAGGCCGACTTGCAGGGCTCTTCTGTGGAGCTTCGTGACGTCGCCGGACTGCCCCTCGTTGTGCCGGGCCCCGGCCACGGCCTGCGAGAACTGATCGAAGCCGTGGCAACGTCAGTCCAGGTCGCCATCAACCCGGCGATCGAAATCGACTCCTACACCCAAATCAAGAGATTGGTGACACGTGGCATCGGTTACGGGATCCTGCCGCGGATGGCGATCAACGCTGAGGCGCAGGCCGGCTTGTTTCGGGCGTGGAGTTTCCAAAACCCGCCAATTACACGGAAAGTGTACCTGGCTTACTCGACCGAACGGGCGTTGCAGACAGCGCCCCGCGCCGTCGGGCAGCTCTCGTGGGAGATCCTTCGCCAGCTGGTCAAGGACCAGGTCTGGAGCGCCGAGCTATCCAACGAAAACCAGCGACCCAACCTCTTCGGCTAGGGTGCTGCAGGCGGGCGGCCGACTGTACCGTTTCGCTATACCTCCCATTACAAAACGCTATTTGACGGAAGGACCCCTTCCGGTGCGATGGTATCGGAAAAGCAGCATAAGGAGCGAGCCATGCCAGGCGCGCTGGAGGGAACGACCGTCATCTCGCTGGAGCAAGCCGTGGCCGCGCCTTTGGCGACGTCCCGTCTGGCCGACGCGGGCGCGCGGGTCATCAAGCTCGAGCGACCCGAGGGCGACTTCGCGCGCGGCTATGACGACTATGTTCACGGCCTCTCCAGCTATTTCATCTGGAACAACCGCGGCAAGCAATCCTGCACCGTCGATCTGAAGCAGCCGGATGATCTTGCGCTGGTCGAATCCATGCTCGCCACCGCCGACGTGTTCGTCCAGAACCTCGCACCTGGCGCAACCGACAGGTTGGGCATCGGCAGCGCCGACCTCAGGCGGCGGTTCCCCAGGCTAATCGTGTGTGACATCGGTGGCTACGCACCCGGAACACCCGACCACGAGCGGAAAGCCTACGATCTGCTGATCCAGGCGGAAGCGGGCTTGGCGGGGGTCACTGGGTCCGCAACTTCTGGCCCGACCCGGGTCGGCATATCGATCTCCGATATCGCTACGGGACAGGGGGCCTACGCCGCTATCCTCGAAGCCCTGATCATGCGCAGCCGAACCGGGGACGGGGCTCACCTGCAGCTTTCCCTTTTCGACACCCTCGCCGAATACATGAACGTGCCATATCTGGCGCGCCACTACGGTGGCAAGGAGCCGCGGCGGCTTGGGCTCGCCCACCCCTCGATCGCGCCCTACGGGCTGTTTCAGGTGAGTGACGGGGAAATCCTGATCGCCGTCCAGAACGAACGCGAATGGGTCGTCTTCTGCGACAGTGTCCTGCGCCGGCCGTCGGTTGCAACGGACCCGAGATTCGAGCGCAACGTGCTTCGCATCAAAAACCGCGAGCCGCTTGACGCATGCGTGCAGGCGATCTTGGCGACCTACACCATGTCTGCATTATGCGAATTGCTTGACAACGTCAGAATTGCCTATGGCCGTGTGTCGACCATGGCGGATCTGGCGGTGCATCGCAGTGCCACCAAAGTCCCGGTGGAGACCACCGTTGGTCAAGTCGAGCTGTTTGCGCCGCCGGTCACAGTCAATGGCAAGCGCCCCGTGCTTGGCCGGGTGCCTTCACTCGGTGAACACGACGTGGCTTTGCGGCAGGAGTTCGGCCCTCAGGATACGGTGGATCCCAAACGGATAGGAAGTGCAGCATTATGAGCTTGACCCGCGACCTGACCCGCTTGATCCGTGAAAAGCCAGTGACCGACTGCGACCTCGAATGGGCATCGCTATTCGTCCTGGATACGCTCGGCTGCGCCCTCGGCGCATTGCCAACCGAGCCCGCCCGCATGCTGAAGGTGGTCGCCCCGCCGGCGCAAACCGATACCGCCCGCAAGGCGTTCTACCTGGGCGGCCTAGCACATATCTTGGAGATGGATGACCTCCACCGGGACTCGGTGACCCATCCCGGCAGTGTCGTCATTCCTGCGGCCTGGGCGGTAGCCCACGACCACGATCTTGGCGGTGAAGCGTTTCTTCGCGCGGTTCTCGCAGGATACGAGGCCTGCTGCCGGGTCGGAACGTCCGTCGGCAAGAAGCATTACCGGGTCTGGCACAACACCTCGACCTGCGGGCCGTTCGGTGCGGCGTTTGCCGTGGCGGAGCTCCTCGGCCTCGACGACACCAGGACCGTATGGGCGCTTGGGAATGCGGGTACCCAGTCATCGGGTCTTTGGGAGTTCCTTGCCGAAGGCGCCATGAGCAAGCATCTCCACACCGCCAGGGCTGCGGAATCAGGCGTCATCGCTTCGTTCCTGGCCAAGGAAGGATTCACGGGCGCGCAGAACATCCTGGAAGGCGAGAAGGGCTTCTACGCCGGTCTGTGTCCGGACCCGATTCCGGAGGCCGTCACGGCAGGGCCTGAGCGGGCCTGGCAACTGATCAACACCTCGATCAAGCCATGGCCGTGCTGCAGACACACCCATCCGGCGATCGACGGCGCGATCGCCTTGCACAACGAGATCGCCGGGGAAGCCATCGCAAGGGTTCATGTCGGGGCTTACCGGGCGGCCCTTGACGTGTGCGACCGGCCCATTCCGGAAGATCCGTACAGTGCCAAATTCTCGCTGCAGCACACGGTGGCGATAGCGCTCGCGGACGGCCGCGTCGATCAGGCCAGCTTCGATGCTGATGCACGGCAACGGATGGTCGGCGAACGCAAGAAGGTCAGGGTCGAGCTGGCGCCGTCGATCGATGCCGCCTATCCGGAATCGTGGGGTGCCGAGGTGATCGTCGAGACGGCTTCCGGCAGACGCTTTTTCGCCGCCCGACACGACGCCAAGGGCGATCCCGATAACCCGGTGACGGCAGCCGAGCTGTCTCAGAAGGCGCGCACGCAGCTCGTCGCCGGCGGCACTTCGCAAGCCCGTGCCGACGACCTGATCGGCGCTATCCTGGGCCTTACCGACAACTGTCCGGTGCGCTCGCTGGGTCTGTTTGAAACCGCTGGGGACGCGCCTCCCCAGGTTCATGCCGCGCGGAGCGCCTGATGTTCAAGGACTTTGACAACGAGGACATCCGCGACGCCGTGCGTCGGCTCTGCGAGCGGTTTCCGGGCGAATACTGGCGCAAGCTCGATGCCGACCGCGCCTACCCCGTGGATTTCGTCAACGCGTTGACCGAGGCCGGCTACCTTGCGACGCTGATCCCCGAGGAATATGGCGGGTCGGGCTTGACGCTTTCGGCAGCGGCCGCCGTGCTCGAGGAGATTCAACGGGCGGGATGCAATGGTGCGGCTTGCCATGCGCAGATGTATGTCATGGGCACGGTGCTTCGCCACGGCAATGAATCGCAGAAGCAGTGCTATCTTCCGCAAATCGCCTCCGGAGAATTGAGGCTGCAGGCGTTCGGTGTAACCGAGCCGACCAGCGGCACCGACACCACTTCAATCCGTACCTTCGCACGGAAGAACGGCGATCACTACGTGGTCAACGGTCAGAAAATCTGGACCAGCCGGGCCGAGTACTCGGATCTCATGCTGCTGCTCGCCCGGACCACCCCGAAGGATCAGGTCGCAAAGCGCACTGACGGCCTATCTGTGTTCATTCTTGATATGCAGGAAGCACTCAAGCAGGGTCTCTCAATCCGGCCGATCCGGACGATGATGAACCATTCCACGACGGAGGTTTTTTTCGATAATGTGAAGATCCCTGCCGAAAACCTGGTCGGTGAGGAAGGCAAGGGTTTCCGGTATATCCTCTCCGGGATGAATGCCGAGCGGATCCTGATCGCCGCCGAATGTGTCGGCGACGCCAAGTGGCTGATCAACAAGGCTTCCACTTACGCATGCGACCGCAACGTCTTCGGCCGGGCCATCGGCGCCAACCAAGGCGTCCAGTTTCCCATCGCTAAGGCTTACGCGAACATGCGTGCAGCCGAACTCATGGTCCGCGAAGCCACGCGGCTCTATGAGGCCGGTCAGGACTGCGGCGCTGAAGCGAACATGGCCAAGATGCTGGCTGCTGATGCTTCCAATGAAGCCGCGAACGCCTGTATCCAGACGCATGGCGGTTTCGGATTCGCTGAAGAGTATGACGTCGAACGCAAGTTTCGCGAGACCAGGCTTTACCAGGTTGCGCCGATCTCGACGAACCTCATCCTGTCCTACCTCTCCGAGCATGTGCTCGGGATGCCACGTTCGTACTGACGGTCAAGGCCAGTGGACGCGACCGAACAGAAGCTATCGGCAGAATGGATTGGCCGTCAGAGCGAAAGCATCGATGTCGTTTCGGAGCGCCTTGTGATGAGCTTCCGCGCCATTTTCGAACCGCATCTAGCGCCGCTGCCCGCAGATGCCGCCTCGTTGGGCATCCATTGGTGCCTGTCGCCGGCAATCGCCGGCATGGACCAGTTGGGTGCTGACGGACACCCCGCCAAGAACCTGTCGTTGCCGCCTGTGCCGCTGCCGCGCCGCATGTGGGCTGGTGGTGAACTTCAGCTGCATGATCACCTTAGGGTCGGTGACAAAGTCCGCAAGGTGTCCACCATCCTGGACATAGTGCGCAAGCAAGGCCGATCCGGTGAACTATGGTTCGTCGCGGTCGGCCACGCTTATCATTCCGATCGTGGTCTCGCACTGAGTGAACGGCAGGACATCGTTTATCGGGAAGCTGCGATCTCGGGAAATGGCGTGTATCGAAACACCTCACCGGCCGAGCCCACGGCAATCCGGCCAGCAGCGCAAGTGTGGTCTGTCGTTCCTTCGTCCACGTTGCTCTTCCGCTACTCTGCGATCACCTTTAACGGTCACCGTATCCACTACGATCTGCCTTACGCGACCGAGGCTGAAGGCTATGAGGGGTTGGTTGTCCATGGCCCCTTCCAGGCAACGCTTCTCCTCAACCTCGCGGCGTCCCAAGGCGCCGGTATACCCCTGACGTTTCGCTACCGCGGGATAGCTCCGGCGATTGTAGACCGTGAACTGACCGTCAGGGTCGGCATCGATGGTCAGCGACTCTGGACGCAAGGCGGGAGCGGCGCCGTGCACATGGAAGCCGATATCGACCGGGGTGTGGCCTGATGTCTGCACAGGGTGACTTGCATTTTACGCCTGTCGCGCCTTTGTTCGTTCCGGCCGACCGGCCAGAGCGTTTTGAAAAGGCCGACCGGTCCGGAGCCGACGCGATTATTATCGATCTTGAGGACGCCGTTGCGCCCGCCGCCAAGGATGGCGCCCGGTCCAACCTTCACCATGCCCTGACATTGCGGAACCCCACCTACGTTCGGATCAACAGCCAAGACAGCAGCTGGTACACGACTGACCTTGCTGCAGTCGGGGCGCTCGGGCTTCGGCGCATCTGCCTGCCAAAAGCGGAGTCCGCGGCGATCCTCGACGCGATGGTTCGGATTTTGGGTGACGACATCGAGATCATGGCGCTGATCGAGACGGCGCGAGGGCTGCAGGCGGCGGGGGCGCTGGCCGCTCATTCGCATGTCGCGAGACTGGCCTTCGGACCCGCAGATTTTGCGCTGGACTTGGGTGTGCCCGCCTCCAATGACCTCAAAGCGCATGCCATGATGCGGCTGGCGGTGGCGAGCAGGGCCGCCGGCATGCCCCTGCCGTTGGATGGCCCATCCTTCGAGGTCACGGACACCGCCAGACTGGCCACAGAATGCCAGCAGGCCTTAGATCATGGGGCCGGCGGGAAGCTTTGCATACACCCTGCCCAGACTTCCCATGTCATCTCGGCTTTCCAGCCGAGTGAACAGCAACTGCGCTGGGCGCAGCGCGTCGTCGACGCGGCCCGGGACGGCGCAGCGCGCCTTGTCGACGGCAAGATGATCGACGCTCCCATTATCGCCCAGGCCCGGGCACTTCTCGCGCGGGGCCGTTCGCAACTCAGTGAAGGTGTCTAACCATGGCCGTATCAGCGACACTCCTCAACAAGATCAAGGACAAGGATCTGATCCGGGAAGCGGGATTGATCGGCAAGGAGTGGCTCGGCCAATCCCGATCCGGACAAACCTTCGAGGTCACCAACCCTTCGACCAGCGAAGTGCTGGCCAGGCTGCCTGATTTTACCCGAGCCGACATCGCCAATGCGATCGATGTGGCCTACGTCGTCCAGAAGGAGTGGGCTGCCCGTACCGGCAAGGAGCGCGCTGCAGTCATTCGGCGCTGGTATGATCTGACGATCGCCAATCTTGATGACCTGGCGACGATCCTGACCGCTGAAATGGGGAAGCCGTTCGCCGAGTCCAAGGGCGAGATCCTCTATGGCGCGTCCTACCTCGAGTGGTTTGGCGAAGAGGCCAAGCGCATCTATGGCGACACAATCCCCGGACATGCCCGTGACAAGCGGATCGTCGTGATCAAGCAACCTGTCGGGGTCGTCGGCGCCGTTACGCCCTGGAATTTTCCCTCGGCGATGGTGGCGCGCAAGATCGCTCCGGCGCTGGCGGTAGGCTGCTCGATCGTCTTCAAACCGGCGGCCCTGACGCCACTCTCCGCCCTGGCCCTCGCCGTACTTGCGGACAGGGCAGGGGTGCCGGCCGGGCTGCTGAGCGTTGTCCCGATCACGAAGAGCTCGGACTTCGGCGATGAGGTTTGCGAAAACGAGAAGGTTCGCAAACTCACGTTCACCGGGTCAACCGAAGTCGGCCGCACCCTCATGGCGCAAGCCTCCGCGCAAGTCATGAAGCTCAGCATGGAACTGGGCGGCAACGCACCGTTCATCGTCTTCGACGACGCCGATGTCGATGCGGCCGTCGAAGGAGCCATCGTCTCCAAGTTCCGCAATGCTGGCCAGACCTGTGTCTGCGCCAATCGCCTTTACGTGCAGAGCGGTATCTACGAAGAGTTCGCCGACAAGCTCGCGCATCGCGTCAAAGCCTTCAAAGTTGGTGACGGCTTTGCGGAAGGCACCGAGATCGGCCCCCTGGTCGATGACCGCGCCGTGGCCAAGGTCAGGCGTCACATTGAGAATGCAGTCTCTCAGGGCGCCAGCATTGTGGCGGGTGGGCCAGACCACCCTCTTGGCGGCAATTTCATCTGGCCGACTGTCCTGACCGGGGTAACCTCCAAGATGGCGGTCGCCCGCGAAGAAACTTTCGGGCCGTTGGCGCCCTTGTTCCGCTTCGATGCGGTCAATGACGTCATTGAGATGGCAAATGACACCGAATTCGGGCTTGCGGCCTATTTCTACGCCCAGGACATGAGCCGTGTGTGGGCCGTCGCGGAGGCCTTGGAGTATGGCATGGTTGGCATCAACACCGGGCTCATTTCGACTGAGGTCGCGCCGTTCGGGGGTATCAAGCAGTCAGGATTTGGCCGGGAAGGTTCGAAATACGGCGTCGATGATTACCTGGACCTGAAATATTTGTGTTTTGGGGGGCTCACGAGCTAAGGCGCAACGCAAGCCTTCTCCACTCGTGGGCGAGCGTTCGGCCGTCGGAAACCGCTTACAGTTAACTGACAAAAATAGACCGGAACGGCGGGATGCATACCACCTTGAGCGCGTCGAAGAGGATGGGACTACCGCGGCGATTGCGGTTTTCTATTCGGCGCGGGAAGCGGTAACCATTATCCCCGAGCCTGGACGAGAACTACCGCTTGTGCTCGTGACAAGCAGATATGCGGCATTGGATAGCAAAAGCCCCCAATCTCCCTTGGGCGGCTCTGCCCTTTTTTGCGGTATACAAATCGCGATGTCGGGCGCGCCAGCGCCGCGCCTTATCTTCCAAACAGCTCTGAATGTGAGCCAAGCCTGACAAATTCGACGAAGTCGTCATCGGCAGTATAGACGAGGAGAAAGTCACCACCGATATGTGCTTCCCTCGCCCCTTTCCACTCTCTACCTGAGAGCTCGTGGTCGGCCCACTCAGCGCCGAGCGGCCTTTTCAGAATGATCAGCGTCATCAATTCGATTGCGCGACTCATATCCATTTTCCCGGCCTTATTGTATCGGTTCCAGTCCTTTCGAAATTGTCTGGTGTATTCCGATGCTCTTGGAAGGGAGGTGCGTCTGACGTCGCTCGGTTTCTTCAAGCTGCTTGCTCGCTGAATTTACTTCTTGCCGTTCAGCTCGGCGAAAAGCTCATCCGGTGTCGTAAAGCGAGCCTTACGGGCCTTCCTGATCTCACGAGCCTCCGTCAGGGCGGCGCGGGTTGTTTCGTTGGGAACCTTGAGCTCGAGAGGAAAGCTTTGGCTCGCCACAACTCGATGAAGAAACACCCGAACGGCATCCGAAAGCGAAAGACCGAACGACCCAAGAACCAAGGAAGCCTCTTCACGAATGTCATCTTCGACCCGAACATGAATCATTTTAGTGGCAGCCATATCAAGACTCCTTATAACGAACAACTCGCCGGTGGCCCACTCACATCGAATGGCGATATGACCCCCTATATGTGTCTCAATTGCGATACAGTCAAGGGCTATTGAAGTTCGTGGCGACTCCTGCGCCTACCGGAGTGAAAGGCGGCAATCCAGGCTGCGACTGCCCAAAGATGTCTGCGGCCGTCGACGGCACCTGCGTGCGGACGCGGCACCTTCAGGAGATCGAGCATGAATGACATATGGTTGGCGATGTAGCCAGCACTCGGGTTGGTTAGCTCCAGCCTTTGATCGCAAACCATGAAGCGCAATCGGCCTCAAAAGTCCCGTGCGACCTCCATCAGGATTTCGGCCCCTGTTTGGTGGCGTTTGCTGCCGATGTTATGGAATGGATCTGCCAGCTTACCGGGGCGCAGACGTCCGACGTTGTTAACCCAGCGACGCCAGACGACACGGATCATGCCGTCTCAAGCACGTCGGTCCATCCCGGCAAACTGCGTCCCGACGCGATCGAGGAAGAGGACGTCGGCGACGGCACCGTGCCAACGTGGAGCGGCTTCACGTCCTCTCTGCAACGGCAGTTCGTGGGTGGCGAGCACGGGACCATTTATGTACGCACTCCACTAAAGTATCGTCGGCGCTTGCGTGCCCTCGTTGCGCGGCCGCCACGTCTGCCGGTGCTGAATGCGGGAGGCTACAGCCTTCAAGCTGTTTGAATATTCCAGATCGTTTAATTTCAGCTCACAGGAGTAGACCACCGTCTGGCGCATCGCAACGATCACCGTGGTCCTCGCAGTCGTGCTCGGCCTCGGCCGCCCGCATCCTGAGTTGTTGCCCGCTCCGCCGCAGCATTGGTCGCAAATACGCCCGGGGTATTTCTTCAAGCTCTCGCTTCATCGCCTCCGGCATCGGCACGAGCGGCGGCGTGGCGTTGCCCTGTACGCGCTGCCGCGGCGTCTCGAAGTTCGAGTCGGCGCGAGCGCGTTAGCCGGCGATGTTACTCGAACGTTATCCACGGCACGCCTTGAACCAAGCGCCCACCGTGTGAACAGGAATCTCCCATCCGCGCAATCCTTTTGCCGTTGATCCGCGCGATTGAAGAGCCTTCCTTAATTCTGTCGGAGGTTGTCGGCGCGCCGGAACATAGGCATTTGTCGCTCACGGTGGCGATTGGAACGCCCTCCACGCAGACAAAATTCTGACCGGTCAAGATCACTGGGCCGCCGATATGCGGCCGTGGTCCAGGCTCGACCAGGGGGCAGATATGCATGTGGCCTTTGAGGCTAACAAGTTGTCCAACCATGTCCATCTTCTCAGTCCCGTCCCATTATGCTCCCAGAAAGTTGATCGAGATCCACAGGAGCCATCCGGCGATTTCAAGATGAGCTGATGGCACGACGACCGTTCTCGACTTCGACGGAGCCCGGACGCCGCGGGCTAGGGCATGACCCATTCGACCAGACATTTCCGAGCTGTTCAGGACGCGGATGATCGACGCGAGAACACCACGAGGCATGTTCGCCAACAGCGGTGACATGATCAACCATTCGTGGTCCCTGATTTCGTACCGGCAACGCGGCCGGAGGCCGCCCGATTGCAAGACTTGAATTACCCTGGGCGGAAAAACCCCAAGTGAATGGGTTTAGTTCCTAGGACACAGGGCTGCCAGGGCGGCAGCCCGAGCCCACGGATGGACAAGACCTTCAGCAATAGCAGCGAGACGCTGCTGTAGCGCGGGCGGAAACGCTCCCACGCTTGCTCCAAGGACCCGCGCGGCCGCGACACGGTTGTCCGGGTCGTTAAGACTCTCGGCGAAGGTGACCAGGCGCTCCTGTAGCTCGGGCGGAAGCAATCCCGCGCTCTCTCCGAGGCTTAGCAGCGCAGTGACACGATCGTGTGGGTCGTTGAGATTCTCGGCGAGCACGACGAGGCGCTCCTGTAGCTCGGGCGTAAAACGTCCAAAGCCCTTTCTCAAGATCCACATGGCCTGGTTGAGATCTCCAGGTTGGGCGAGCCCCTCGGCGAGCACGACGATGCGCTCTTGTAACGCCGGCGCAAACCGGCCTACGCCCCATCTGAAGCCCCATAGGGCTAAGACGCGTTGATGAGGCTGGGTGAGCCCCTCGACGAGCACGACGAGGCGCTCCTGTAGCTCGGGCACAAGCTTTCCCACGGCTGACTCCAGGGCTGCGAGGGCCGAGAAGTGATCTTCGAGGTCAGGGCTCACGACGAGGTCGACGAGGCGCTGCTGGAGCGTGGGCGCAAGTCCTTCGACGCCCACTGCGAGGCCCCGCAGAGCTGTGACGCGATGCTCGTACTGGGCGAGCCCCTCGGCGAGCACGACGAGGCGCTGCTGTAGTGCGGCCGCAAGCTCTCCTAGGTTCCGTCCGATGCCCTCCAGGGCTTGAGCGCGATGCTCGGGATCGACAAACGCCTCGGCGAGCACGACGAGGCGCTGCTGTAGTTCCGGCGCAAACTCTCCTGCGGCCAGTCCGATGCGCTGCAGGGCTTCAGCGCTATGCACGGGATCGACAAGCCCTGCTGCGAGGTCGACCACACGCTGCTGGAGCGCGGGTACAAACTCTCCCACGCTTATCCCGAGCGCTCGAAGCACCGAGACGCGGTCTTCCGGGTTGAGCTCCTCGGCGAGATCGACGACACGCTGCTGGAGCGCCGGCACAAGCCCTCCCACACCCATTGCGAGACAAACGAGGGCAGAGACGCGATACTGGGGATCGTCAACCCCCTCGGCGAGTTCGACGAGACGCTGCTGGAGCATGGGCGTAAACTCACCCACGGCCAGCCCGAGGTCCTCCAAGGCCAAGAAGCGATATTCGGGGTCAAGCGCCTCGGCAAGATCAATGAGACGCTGCTGGAGCGCGGGCGCGAGCCCTCCCACCCCCCGTCTGAGCGCTTCCAGGGCTTGGAAGCAGTGCTCTTCGTCGTCAAGTCCTTCGGCGACCTCGACGAGGCGCTGCTGAAGCGTGGGCGCGAGCCCTCCCAGCCTCCCGCCGAGGGCTCGCAGGGCAAAGACGCGGTGCTCGGGGTCGTTATGTCCTTCGGCGATGGCAACGAGCTGCTCCTGCTGCACGCTGGTCAGGCAATTGAAATTGGATGCGAGAGATTCCAACACGCCGGGAACACCTAGTGCGACAAAGGGATTCGCGACTCCTGGCTGCGGGACCATTAACCTGTTCCAGACGGCCTGAACCCGGATCGCCATCTGGCGCCTTTGTTCCAACGCCGCGGACATTTGGACAGCAGCACGCAGCTCGCCGTCTGTCTGCGACACCGCCAGCAGATCGATCGGGCTGAGCCTTTCCGCAATCGCGCCGAGTAACTCCGGGAGCAGCCCCGTTATTCCTGTTACCTGTTGGAGCCAGTGGTCCAGTTGTGGCATCATTTCGCTTGGTGTCCTCACTCACAACTTCGAGCCTTTGGTCCGGAGCACTTGGCATCAGCGCGACTTGATCTCGCGGGCCAGTTCGTCCTGAGCTGGGCCCAAACGCCAGCTCCACATGGCCGTCGCCGGTCGGGCGCGCCTCGTTGAGCGTTGGCTACGCGGCTTTCAACTCCTTGCCCATCGCCTCACCAGCCGCTCCTGCCGGGCCGACTACTGTCCCCAACTCTCCCTGTCTCCTGGCCGGCAAAACGGCATTTCTTTGTTTAGCTGCGATGTGCTGAAGCGTCCCATATAAAACGGATATGCCATCATGCGCGTTCGAGAGCATTCAGCAACGCCGGATCCAGCGGGTGGTGCAAGCCCTGCGGCGCGGCGGTAGTGGGGTCAGTTTGAAACTCCGTCCCAATCACAATAGGCGCTTTCGCCTATGCGCCGTCTGGAAATAGGCGGAAACGAAGGCCATCTTCAAGCTATGACCGATAAGCATCCAAAGCGCCCGCGCGACGCAAACCAATTGGCGGCGAGGCGCCGGCTGAAGAAGATCTCAAGAACAAGGCCGCTGTGGAGCTGGGGCGGCGCTGTGGCAAGATTGGCGGCCGCGTGCGGGCTGACCGCATGTCGGCAGAACAAAGGGCCGAAGCAGCGACGCGATTAGCTGCATCCGCCCGCTGGAGAAAGCGCGGCGACTAGGCGGCTTCTGCTGCCTCGATTTCCGCCAAGTCCATAGTGAAGTCGAAATCCATCTGGATAGGCTCTTCGTCCGACCTCGCCTCGTTGTAGCTATCGATATCGACCTTTAGCTGCCGAACGTCACCAACGATCCCGCGGCAGCGCTGCTGGAAAGACATCTGCATATGGTGCCGTGGGGCGGTTCGAATATCGTCCCAAAGAACCATCTGCTGGCCGCCTTGTCGGGCGAATTGAGAAACTGACCCCCGCGTTGCCTCACCAGGATTGTTCCCCACGACTGGGACGCTCAGTTGACCATTATCTTGATGGTCGCGACCGCCAGCGGCGTATCAAATGCCATCGCGTGAACCTTTTCCTTGCGCCATATCTTCACCTTGGTTTGCTGCCTGCGTTCCCGGCTCGCCGCCATGGTTCTTCGTCAAACCAGCCAAGCAACTCCTCGGTAACTCCTGCAAGCTACGCGGTGGGACGGATTTCGTCGCCCCCTTCCAGGCAGTTCGCACTCCTGAGAGGAACCTACCGAGCGCGGGCTCCGTCACGGGCGCCGCATGGCCTTCATCATCGCTGGCGTGGGCGGGCCTGGTGTCGTCGGTGGGATGGAAACGGTGGCTCCGAGCCGGGGAGCCGTTGCCAAAAGCCGATCGTCGCGCCGGCGATGCTGATACCCTTGCCGCTGATTTCGATCGCCTGCTGACCGGTTTTGCCCATTGCCACAAGGCGGATCTTATCGGGCGTCACCTCGATGCAGTTGCCGGCTGAAGTCAGGAGGTACTGACCCTTGACATCGATGCAATAGGAATTACCAACCTCCACGGTATGGTCCCTTTCTGCCTTCAGATAGACCTCTTCGCAACCTTGTTTGTCCTCGAAGCGCAGCTCGTTGTAGGCATTGACGGCGCCCTGATCGGTGTGCGTTCGGAAAGTCGAGCAGGTCCTGTCCAGCGGCAGGGTTTCAGGAGGCAGATTAGAGCCGTTGTAGACGACACCGGTCACCAGGGGCCAGTCTGGATTGCCGTGAATAAAGTTCACGACAACCTCTTGGCCGATCCGGGGAATGATGACGTGGCCGAAGCCCTTACCCGCCGAGCTCTGGGCAACCCTGATCCAACAGGAGCTGGTGTCGTCCTTATTGCCTTCGCGGTCCCAGAAGAACTGCACCTTGATGCGGCCGAACTGGTCCGTCGCGATCGTATCTCCCTTTGGGCCCACGACGACCGCCGTATGCGGTCCCCGAATCTCCGGCGCGGGCGTGCGGCGCGGCGGGCGATACTGGGTGGTCGCGGGGATAATCTCCACCGTGCTACGATATACGACTTCTCTCTCCCGACCCGCGGCGTCCGCTTCGGTGCGAATGTCCCCCAACTCTGCGACCAAAGTGAAATCACTCGCGACCGCCAAAAACCGATCACTGGGCGTTGGGCGCGCACCCACATCGCCATAGTAAAAGGGATTCGCAGCCTTGAAGATCAACCCTGTTCTAATCTGGCGTGCCGTACATTCGACCCGCGCACGATAAGCGTTGCAGGCGAGCTCTTCGGCGCGGATGCAAGCATAGAAATCCCCGTCCGCTTTTTCGGTGTAGCGTCCCGGATAGACGAAGGTCTCCCGAATTGCCGTGGAGCCGCCGCCAAAGGCTGTTGAGGTATTGACTGGCCTGAAGCGCCCGGCCTCGGGAGATCGGATGAAGGTGCCTTCCATAGGCTTGCAAGCTGGAATGCCTCCGATCTTCACGGAAGGAACTTGCGCGACGGCCGTGAGCTCTGCCCTCGGCTTCTCATGGTTGTAGTCCTTGAGAACGACCTTGTTCGGCTGGAGCGACACGACCTCCTCCCAACGCAGGATGACGCCGTCCCGATGTAGATTTGGTGCAGGCCTGAGGTTGTGGTGCGTCTCCACAATCTCGGGCGCGCAGGCGATGTGGCTCGCGGCGTTGTCGACCAGCACTAGGTCGTGTTGGTCCTCCGCATGTTCAAAATAGTAGTAGATGCCGTCCTGCTCCATCAGTCGGCTGACAAAGGCCAGATCCGTCTCATCGTACTGGACGCAGTAGGTGCGCTGTGGGAACCGTCCGGTGGTCTGGTTCTTAAAATTTCCTTTGTGTTCCCGAAAAATCGTGGTGATGATCTCTATGCTGGTCTTGTTTTGAAAGATCCGACTGTTGGAGCGATAATCGAGAAGCGAAAGCCAAGGTCGCATCTGCGCCACGTAGTTCAGGTTTGCGATGTCATCGTGCCCCAAGTATTGGAACTCCGTAACGATGCCGTGGAAGAAGCGCATTGCAGAGCCCTTGAGTTTAAGGCCTACCGCCAAGCTTTGCCCGGGAATCGTAGCAAAGTTCTGGATCGGATGGCGGCTGACGAGCCTCACCTCGTAGTGGAAGGGTTGCCCCAGCCGCTCGGTGCCTGTGAGCCGTCGGAGAAAGACATCATCGGGGTGGAACGCGGCCAAGGTGACCGCAGCAGAACAATTGCGCTTCAGGAGATTGTCGATTTTTGATCGGACCATCATTGTGTTCCTTGGTTTCGCTGCGATCTGGCGTAAGTGGAAAAGACCCAACCGAAGATCCGCTAGCAAAATGTGATGGAAAGCGTCGTCGAACCGGTGTGGGCGCCACGCTCAAGCTGTTACGGCGGAATTGGACACAATTGCTCCAGCCGCTGATCAGGCGGGGTAGTCGTTAGGTCATCGGCGTCCCGCCGCATCTTCCGCTTGCCTATCCAACTCGTCCAGCCGAGCCTGCCGCGGCGACCCAGCCGCACTTCCGGCATCTCCTCGCGGCGGAGGACAAGATTGACCTCCCAGTCCAGTTCATCTCCAATATAATTGCGGATGATCTGAGCCATGGTCCTAAGACCGAGAGCCCCGGGCAAAAGCGACTCGTACTGAACCAGGCTGAGCGGACCGACAATGAGACGAAAGCGGTGGTGGTGCACTCTGATCCTCCTACCGGCAGTAGCCGTGCAGCCCAGCCTGCCCGTGCGCGGGTCGAGGCCCAGGAGGCAGAGCGAGACGCGGGGCAGTTTGACCCATTGCGGGACAAACTCACGTATATCGACCGGCGCCTCGAAGAAGCTCGCGACGATGGCGGCAAGCCCCTCGGGATTGCGGGTGTGTGAGGCGAGACGGCCGGTGAAGTGGAGTTTGGCCAGATCGGGCATAGCATCTCGTGCAAGCAGGGCGGTCATGCCAAAGCCGGCGAGGGAGGCGAGCTGAAGCGCGAAGCGATCTTCGTGTGGCCTGTCGTGGCTTACGGTCGGCTCGCTCTCCGCCCAGGCACGAAAGAAGAACGAGGCCATACGGTGATGGAAGATATCGGCAAACCGGACCAGCGTCTCATCTGCGGCGTTTTGCTGTCTGAGAAGAGCATACTCCGTCAAATGCAACGGGAGAGGACCGTTGGATCCGAACAATCCGAAGAGGTAAGTGGAGATTCGCACAAAATCAGTCTCCCCTCCATCCGTCACGCCCGCGATCGGTCGCGTCGGAAAGGCGAGCGAGGGCTCTTGGCCGATCCGCACCCGATCCAGGCTCGGCCGGCCCGATTCCCCCAGTCGAGGTCGATCTGAGCAGATCGCGTCGACCCGCCGCAGAGCCTCGAAGAAGTCGTAACCATGCGGTTCGGCTGCAACGGTGCTGAGGAATTGGCCGAGAGCGTCTGCAATCAGAGGATCGCCCGGCGGCCGGTCATCGTCGGCCATCGCATGATCTCCCCTCGTTGCAACGTCGAGATGACCGTCTCCGTGAAGCTGTTGATCGAAACATATTTTGCGAAGAACTGGTTGAGTACCGAGGCGAGCGGAAAGATGCCGACGCCTTCGAAAGCCGCTTCGTCCAGGGTGATGCCAATCTCGATTCCACGTGCCACGGCGGCTTGTCCACCGCCAGGCAGCCGCCGGATCGCAGGTTGTGACCGGATCTCCCGGATGCCGTCGATCTGCCGTGAGGCGCACGCATTGTCCGGATCGATGTAGAGGCGCAGGAGTTCGCGCAGCGCCTCTGCGCCTTGGTGACCACCCTTGTCGGAATTACTGACTGAAAGGTAGTTCAGCGAAAGGTGGCTGACCAGTTTCCAGGTGAAATCGCCGTTGGCGAAGGAGTGGCCTGGTCGGCTCGGTGGCGATATGCACCGGGTGGCGGTAACCGGAGCGCCGATTTCCAGGGTGAAGTCGGTCTCGTCTCGGCCGATCGGTAACAGCAGCGGCAAATCCCGGTTCGAACACAGGCAGCGCACCGACAACTGCTGAGGTCCCGCCGAATAGGGACCCGCCCGGCGATCGACCAGAGAGACGAAGGTCTCGCTGCCGATATAGCCAGTTCGCGCCCCATTCGATCGTTGGTGCTCCGACATCTGCCGCTGCTCCCGCCGGAGCATGTAGTACCTGGAGTGCTGCTCCTCCCGGCCGTGCGCGCTGATGCTGTAGAAGGGGAGGAACTCGGCGGGGGCTGCTCCGTTGCTCTCTCCGTAGCCACTCATTGCGAGGATGGAGTGGACCTCAAAGTCGAGGGGCCTCATCCTGTCTACGATTACATTATGCTCATGGTCTTTTTCCCTCACGTGAATTCGATCAGCTTGGCGTTCGAACAAATTGATCGCAGGGGTCGCGAAGAGAGCGATGTTCTCAGGTCCGAGATGACGTTCCAGCCGTGGTTCGACTCGGCCAAGCGCGAACACGATCTCGAGGCTTTCCGTCGTTGACAGGGACACGGCGTCGGCAAGCCCACTCACCTCGACGAACAACGTCCGCTCCGCGATGGCGAAATACTCCTGCAGGAGACGGTAGCCGTCGAAGGAGCGTGGGACCTCGGGCAGGAGCGCGCAGTTCGGCTCGAGACCGCGCTGCCGCAACATATTGAGCGGGATTCTCTCCTGCCAAGTGATTGGCCGGCCGACGGGACGGGCAACGATGGCGCGTGTGTCGGCGATCAGCTGCTCGGCAAGCGCCGCACCGATGCCACCGGGCCCGAGAAGGTGTAGTGTCAGGGCCTTAAGTGAGAGTCGATTGAATGGCATGCCGTTGGTGGTACGAAGCCGCAGTCGAAAGGCAGCCTTCACCGGTTGCCGGGCCGGAAGATCCAGGGAGGAGATCTGCCCGGGCGTCGCGAAGTAGTCGGCGGCGCTCACCATGATCGGCCATAGATGGACATCGTGAGCCGTGCGGAACTCGCAATGGGTGACGGCGCCCGGAGCGAGTCGGCCGAAAAGTTTGGTTCCGCGCGGCACGACGTATGCATTCTCGATCGGTCCGGCTTCCGCATCCGGTTCGAAGCGCACGATCGTCATCGACGGTATCGGCGGTAGAAAGTGCGGATACACCATCTCCAGCAGGTGCTGCGTGAAATTCGGGAAACGTGACTGCAGCTTCAGCTGCACCCGCGCGGCCATGAAGGCGAAGCCTTCCAGCAGCCGCTCGACATAAGGATCGGCGACCTCTGCTGCTTCCATCCCGAGCCGTCCGGCAACCTTCGGGAAGGAGCGAGCAAATTCGGCCCCCATCTCGCGCATGTAGGCGAGCTCATCGTTGTATAATCCGAGAAGCCGGGGATCCATCAGCTTGTCTCCGGATCCAAAGCAACACGGACAACTTGGAGTTCGGGATCCACCTCCGTGCGCATTGTCATCGGCAGCGGAGCAGGCAGCGCCCACAGATCGGCCGCAATCTTAAAGCGAAAGGAGCTGCAGTCCTGTCCGTCGTTGAGGACCATCACCTTAATACTGCGCGGTAAGAGCCGTGGCTCGAATCGCTGCAGGCTCTCGGCGATTTCGTCTCCCAAGGCGCTCGAATCGATGCCTTCGCGGATGTGCCCGCTGAGAGGCCGGACCCCGTAGTTGAGTGTGCTGGCCGCGACGAGGGGGTATGCGTGGAGTGCCACGCTTGAAGCCAATTGATTCGTGTTCAACAGCCAGGACACGTCGCGTAGAATCACCTCTTGTAGTTGGCGAATTGAGAAACTGCGCTTGTCCTGCGTTTCGCACGCGCTGTTCGGCTCATCGTCAGTGAGCCTGTCGAGGAGGGAAGGCTGCACCAGATCCCGCCTAAGATGTCTGGTCATGTTCGATCTCCAGATCGCAATTTTCGACGAGGCGACTGCCAATTTCGCCACCGTCAGTCGACAACCAGCTTATTGAACTCGGCGCTGTTCGAGACCTGGTTCCAGATGCCTTCGCCTGCCTTGGTTAGAGCGCCATGCATATCCTGCTTGTAATAGATCATCTTGCAGGCGCCGAACCGGCAGGTGATCGTCTCCTCCGGAGCGTCTTCCGCATAGGCCCACTCGACCTTCTCGATGGCGAGCATGTTGAAACTCCAGTGCAAGAACAGGTTGGAATCAGCTGTGAGAAGTCCGCTGCCTGTCGACTTGAAGAGCTTTAAGTCAACGTCGTTAAAATGCGCGCCTCGACCGCAGGCCACGTACAGCGCGGATGAGGCGGTATCCACCTGCTTCTTAATAGTGAAAACCTCGAATTCAGCCTTGCCTGTCCCAGCGCCGACAGTGTGAGGCCCGATGTTGAGCTTGTTTTCGATTGAGAAGCTCCATTCGTCGGCAAGCGTAAAACCATCCTTCAGGATAAGAGATTCCCCTTTGGGCTGAATGCCATCCTTGGACACTGTGTTGAACTTCATGACTGCGTCGAACGCCATGACGAATTCTCCTTCGGTATCGTGACACTGGGGCCGGGCGTTCTTGTCATATAGAGCTGCCGGGTGCGGCGAACGGCCCTCTGCGGACCGAATTTGCCTCCGCCACTTCCTTTATGGAAGGACGTACCCTCTCAGCCTTTTCGGGCAGACGGCAGGCGCGACACCAGCCTCAGAGAGATGGTCAAGCCTTCAAGCTGGTAATGCGGCCGCAGATAGAATCTGGCGGTGTAATAACCAGGATTGTCTTCAGCCTCGTCCACCTCGACCTTGGCCGAGGAGAGCGGCTGTTGTGCCTTGCTTTCTTCGCTCCCCAGCTCGGGCGAGGGGTGGACGTAACGCTGGATCCATTGGTTGAGCCACTCCTCGACCTCATGGCGCTCTTTAAACGTGCCAATCTTGTCCCGAACCAGGCACTTCAAATAATGGGCAAAGCGGCAGATTGCGAAAATGTAGGGTAGCCTAGCGCTGAGCTCAGCATTCGCTGACGCGTCCAAGTCTTCGTACTTGATCGGTTTGTTTACGGTCTGAGCGCCAATAAATACGCCAAGATCGGTATTCTTGCGGTGCAGCAGCGGCAGAAGGCCGTTCTTGGAGAGCTCGGCCTCGCGGCGGTCGCTGATCGCGGTCTCAGTGGGGCATTTGAGATCAACGCCGCCGTCGTCGCTTCGGAAGGTATGCACCGGCAGGCCTTCGACGAGGCCACCGGATTCTACACCGCGTATTCTGGAGAGCCAGCCGTAGAGCTTAAACGAGCGCGTGATGTTTACCCCCATGGCATAGGCTGCGTTCGTCCAGAGGTACCTTTGGCTATCGCCGCCGTCCGTCTCCTCCTCGAAGGCGAATTCGTCGACCGGGTTGGTCTTGGTCCCGTAGGGCAACCGCCCGAGGGTGCGCGGCAGCGTCAGCGCCACGTATCGCGAGTTTTCGCTCTCGCGAAATGCTCGCCAAGTGGCGTGCTCGGGCGTTAGGAAAATCTTCGTGATGTCGCGTGGGTTCGAGAGCTCGCGCCAAGAGTCCATCTGCAGCAGATGCGGCGAGACAGCAGAAATGAGAGGGGAGTGGCTTGCCGCAGCAATTTGCGCGAGTCCCGATAGCAATTCGATGTCTGGCGGGGTATGGTCGAAATAGTAGTCGGCAATCAGGCAGCCATAGGGTTCACCGCCGATCTGCCCATACTCTTCTTCGTAGATTTTCTTGAATAGCGGGCTCTGATCCCAGGAGACGCCCTTGTATTTTTTCAGGGCACGAGAAAGCTCCTTCTTGGAGACCGGAAGAAAGCGAATCTTTAGCGTCTCGTCTGTCTCGGTGTTCACCGTAAGGTGATGCAAGCCCCGCCAGGCTGATTCCAGATTTTGGAAATCCTCGTGATGGAGGATCTCGTTGACTTGTGTGGACAGCTTGTCATCGATGGACGCAATAATCGACTGGATAGTAGCCACGATGTCATCGCTGATCAGGGACGTGTTACCAAGCGCCTGCTCGGCCAGTGTTCTGACTGCGCTATCCACGGCATCACGGGCTTGGTCCGAGTAGATCCTTAACTCGCATTGTAGCAAGCTGCTGAAACCGTCCGGATCAAACGTAGCAACAGTGGCGTCTTGCAACCCGGCGGAGATTGTATCTGTGGACGTCATGATCAATTCTACTTCGTCTCTGTGGGTGGCAACTGAGGCGCTTTATGTTCAGCCTCGGGCACGCCGCTCAGGGCGCTGAGCAGGGACCGGTCGGCGAGGAAATTGGCGATCAACCGCTCGGCACCGTTCTTGCCGTCCATGTAGGCTAGAAGATTAGAAAGCTGCGTTCGCGCCTCAAGCAGCTTGTTCAAACTGTCGACCTTACGCGCCACGGCCGCAGGCGAGAAATCGTGCATTCGCTCGAAACTCAATTCGATGGCAAGCTGGCCTTCGCCCGTCAACAGGTTCGCTACCCGCATCGCCACCCTGGGGTTGAGCGATTTGAGCCGATCATCGAAGTTGTCAATGTCGATCTCCATCATCTTGCGCTCGGCAAGCGGAGGCAACGGCGCGGCAGGATCGCCTACGAGATCAGACATGACGCCGACCACGAAGGGAAGCTGCACCTTCTTTTGCGAGCCGTAGGTCTCGACGTCGTATTCGATTTGGACGCGAGGAGGGCGATTTCGCGAAATGAACTTTTGACTGCTCTCCTTTGCCATGTGTTTTATTCTCCTTGTCGGCTATGAAGTTGCGATGCCTCAAGTACCCTCGTCGGCAATCAGGCCGGCTATGGAGCGGTAGTGCGCAGCGCCCTCCGGCGCCAGCTCTGCCACTAGAGCCATGAAGTCCTTCGACACGAGACGCTTCGCCCGCTCGAGCAGCGCTGGTACGGGGCTGGCCGGCTCGTTAACTTGATACCAGCGGCAAACGCGGCCGAGGATATTGACGACGTCATCTCGGTCGCGGATCTCTCCCGGATATGGGGCGTCGCCAGAATCCTCCGACAGGGGCATTGCGGCCACGGGCTCGGAGCGTCTATGGGCATCGACCAGTTCCTTGCCTTGGCGAAGCAGCGCTGTTAGAGGTTGGAAACGGACGGCTTCGGCCATGTCGACGCGCCGCTTAACGCTACCATCCAAATCGATGACCGCCGAGAGGCTGGCGTCGAGATCACCGCTTGTTTGGTCGAACTGGCCAGGATCGGTGTCGCCAAAGGCGAGTTTGATGGTCGTGGTATCAACTTCACCTGGCTGAGACTGCTGCGCTGACATCCAGTCACCGAGCGCAAATGCTCCGAACCGCCTGGAAGCGGTGAGAGGAACGCGGCGGATGTCCGCCATAAGCCCGGAGGGATCGCACAGATTTGCCAAAGCATTGAGACGCACGGTCTGGTCGCCGCCGTCGTCTGCATCCGGCCGCGGATGTAGCTCCGGCCAGTAAATCTCGACATAAGCGACGAGAAGCTCAAGGCTCTTGGCCAGTCCAGAGAAACCGAACCGGCTGACAGCGGAGCGTGTCAGCAAGACGCCGATGCGTAGGTCTTTGGTACGCGTAGCAAGGTCGAGGCCGAGCCGCCACACCTCTTCCCAATTGGGAGCCTCTTCCGCCTTGAGAGAGCCGCCGATATGCTGGGCAGGCCTCCCCTGCGACGCCATTTCAAATTCCAGGAAGCTTAAGTCGTAATCGAGAGCGTCCCCGCACGCGTTGCCCTCGCTGACCGGCCTCAATAGATATTCTGCATCGAGCATGACAACCCTGGACGTCGTGACTTTTACTGGGTCCGTGCTACCCCGATCCCGGAGTGCCTTGGGCCCTTTCGCTCATTTTAACGATGATCCCGGGATATTTCGCATGCGTGATTGATATGCAGGTATGCTGAAGCGCGGAGTCCACGCTTCATCCTGTGGCTGATATCGCTGCGCATGTAGAGGAGCAGTGAATGCCTGGGGTGAGCGGTTGTGTGCGTCAAATTCTGCAAAAAGGGGCGGCCACGAGGCTGGTCATGCGGCTTGGCGCAGAGCGAGCTTCTTGTGCTCGCGCAGGTCGATGTAGCGGTTGAGCGCCGCGACCGCGATGCGGAAATCTTGCGCTTGCGGCAAGCCGGCCTGTCGCCACGGCAAATCGCGCCGCGGATTTGCCTGAGCGTGAGCACGCTCGAACGCTGGTTGGCCGCCAGCCGCCAGCCCGAGCACCGGCGGCCAGCAGCGCGTGATCCCAGTATCGATCCCTTTCGCGACTATCTTGAACATGGCGGGATGGGCGGCGGAACGGCGCTCTCCCATGGGCCGGAGTCAAACAGCGCGGCTTTGAAGGCAGCAAGGCGCCCCTTTATCGTTGGCTGGCCGCTCGTCGGCAGGCGCCTGAGCGTGACGCTGCGACGCCACAAATGCCAGCCGCCATCGCAGCGCGTTTGCGAATGGCTCTTAAGCGAGGAGCCGAGCGCGCTCGACGACGCCACCCAGCGCTTTCTCTATCATCTGTTTTAGCAAGCGCCGGAACTCCTGCTCGTAGGTGAACTGGCACGGAGGTTTGCCGCTCACATCCGCGCCGATGCAAGCGGCAAATATACGACGGGCCCGGATAGCAGCTGCTGCCAAGCCGTTTGTTGGCCGCGGCCTGAACGCCCCAACGGGAGATGACGGGGTCGCTCGCGTCTGATCCTGAACGTGGCGCTGTAGCAGCTGCATTGGCCAGTACTCTCATCGGAGCTATTCGGCCCGACTGAAAACTCAAGCTGCGCCGTGGAACACGTACAAGGGACTGGCATTGCGGAGGAACCGATCGGTTGGGGCGACGGCGGCGGCGACGCACGAACTGCTGAGTCTGCTTGGTCGTCGAGCCTGACCGAGAGCAACTCTGTCGCCGGTGCATCATGGAATATTGATTGTGCATGGCAAGGGGCGGCGGCCAGGCACTAGCATGGGACGCTCACTATCCTGGTATGGAGTGGCGGCAGTGGTGAACAGAAGAGGGAACCCACCGGGTAGCGGCGACCAATGCAATCTCAGCCCGACCACGGAATGGTGGATCGAAGGCATGACCCACGGGGAAGCGGAGCTGGACCACGTCCTGGACGCATGGGTTGCAAAGGAGGATCAAAGAGAAAATGAGAATCGGGAAGAGGCAACAAGACGCCTGCAGCGACGACTGGCCCGAGCAGGTTTGACCGGGGCCGGCGACGCTGACGCCGAGCGGGAGCTCGGATTCACATCCGTAACGAGATCGCCCGCGAAATTAAGGGCGAGCTGATGCGCCAGGTGTTTGGTAACCGCGACATCGATCTGTGCGGCAGATTAAAAAGCGGCGAAGCGGAGGCGTCGTAAGGGCGACATGAGGGGTGGAAATAGAGAACCTAAAGGCGCATTAACGGTGACCCAGCGGCTTCTTGACGGAGTGGCTGGGGATCCGAGTGCGAGGAGTGTATTTTACGCTTGGGTTCGTGCACTCACCGAGGTTGGTTCCCAGAGCACGGCGCCACCCCCTGCAAGGCATTCTGCACTGCTGAATCCGGAGGGAGAGCTCGGCAGGAAAGGAGCGGGGAAAGGCGGAACGGGGCAAGGATCGAGCCTTTCCGCGCGCGCGGTTAAGTACGGCTTGTTCCTCGCGGGTGCGGGCTACGCCTACAACGAAGTCGCCAACAACTTCTTCCTGTCCACCACGGCGTTGCATGACGGGAAAATGGGCTTCACCAGCAACGAGCGGCTCAGGACCGCTCACGCGAAAGCGAGGGAGTATTATGACAGCTATCACGCCGCCGGCGCCGAAACCCAGCGTTCGAGTGAGCGCACCACGGATCGAATCCGTACCTGTGGCAACAATCAATTTGCAACATTGATTGATTACCGGGCGGCGACCCGCGTGCACGTCGCGCGCCTCGTGGACGATGAGCAGGCGCGCGCGTCACTCCTTCTGAACCTGGCGTGCATGAAGGGTCATCTTGTTAAAAATGAGTGCGTGACCAAGTACAGGCCGCCGCAAGTCCCCAAGGATCCGGACCTTACAAAGAGCCAGCTGTACGATCAGAAGAACAAGTACGCTTTGACAGGCGTACTCAACGAGGAGACCGGTGCCTACGGCTACACGTCAAGGTCAATCACTCATCCCTTTGTGAACAAGGGTGCCCGGCACTTCCACGATACCATCCACAGCGAGAAGGGCGTAACTCTCAAGCGATGCAACGAGACACTCGAAGCACTCCTCGATAAGGACTGCGGGCTTGGCGAGGAAGCTCAGTTCGCGGCCGGCCAAGGCATTCTTAATTTTAGACAGGTCTATGCTGCGCACTGGGGCCATGCCGAAAAGGTCGTGATGAAGACTCTGGTTGAGCACGGCTTCCTGTCACCGGTGGAGACTGAGAAGCTCGATTCGACTCTGATGTTCGAGAAACCCGACAAGAACAAGCTGCAGCGCAACACTAGCTTGGTGGGTCCGTGGCTGCACAATTTCGAAACCCGGCTCCAGGAGATCCGATCGGGTCAGGAGCCCGCAGTGGTCGCGGATCTGAACCATCCGCAAATCGCGGACATGAAATACCTGCCCATCGCGCATTTCAAGTTGAACGAGCAGGGTAATGGTTTCGAGGACTGCTCTGGACTGGGCGATTCATTCACATGCGCCAATGCCGTCGCCTGCATCAACCACGCTCGTTTAATGAGTGGTCGGCAGCGGCTCTCGAAGGAAGAGGTCATAGTAATCATTGCGTGCGTCAACGCAGTGTACGATGACACGGGTTCAATGCGGCATACGCTTCACGAGATAGCGCGCGGCTGTTTCGCGGGCGCTGGCTACACCATCGAGGATGCGGATGAGTTCTACACGGTTGTCTGCCGAAAGGCAGCGGAAGAGTTTTATGGTGGAAGGAACCTCTCGAAGCATATTGGTGATAGTGTCGGGCCTTCTACGTAGACAGGCCCGCGCTTTACCCGATACCATTGGAAGGACCGGCCTCGACGGCATTCGATGTTGCTTGGCGATCATTCGCAGGTGGTTCGATGCGTGCAGCGTCGGGTTCCGCTGCTTCGCCTGTAGCGCGACAATCTGGGTGAGAGGCGCGCTCTCACCTTGATTGTCGCGCCGCAGCTTCGCCGTTTGATCCAGAAGGCATTTGGTGGACCGCCGCGGCTCTAAGATAGGTGATCTTGTTCGCGCCCATCAGCGTCCGCCGGCGCTAATACACTGAAGATCAGCTCGCTGGCCGTCACGTGGACGCGTAAGCACCAACACGCAGTTGGGCGGTTTCGGTTGCCGCTCCGGCCCACCACTCGCGGCACGCCAGAAGGGCTAGATCGACGCTTGCCCGCCCCCCGAATTCAGCAATCCGCACGCGGCATCAGATTGGAATTGGCGATCCCGCATTAGAAACGGCATCCGTTATCCCAATCCGAGAGCCCTGCATGGCAAATCGCGGCAGCCAGCAGCCTCTTTTGGCGACCCCAGACACTGCATTCGGGCCGCGAATGGTTGCATATCGGCTACGCATGTTAGGGAGCAGTAGAAGCCTGCTAAATTGCCGCTGCGGTTGAATCATCGGTTCGTCAGACGCGGGGCAGTTAAGGTGTCGTTAGAAAACAGGGTGGTGTGGTCGGAAGGCCTGTTTCTTCGACCGCAGCACTTTCAGCAGAACGACCGTTACGTGGAAAAGTTGCTGCGCGGCAGGACTGCCGCTCTACATGGCTATGGCTGGGGCATCACTGAGCTCCGCATCAATCGCGAACTACTCGCTCTCGGCAAGATCGCCGTCGAAACGGCATGTGGCGTCTTGGAGGATGGCACGCCGTTCAGCATCCCTGATGACGCCAACCAGCCAACTCCATACGATGTTCCGGAGTACCTTCGGGATTCGCTCATCCATTTGGCGGTACCGCTTCATCGAAGCGGGGCCGTTGAAACCGACGTGCGAGCGGAAGCTGACGTGCCGATCCGCTTCGCGGGCGTGAGCCAGGATATCATCGACACAAATGCCGGCGAAAGGGGCAGCGCCTCCATTGAGGTGGCGCAGCTGCGGTTTCAGCTCTTGCCGGACGCGGCGGATCGGTCAGCCTTCACTTGCCTCCCGATCGCCCGTATCATGCAAGTCCGGGCCGACCGGCAAGTCATTCTCGATGAGGCGCACGTCGCGCCAACTCCCGACTGTGCCAGCTCCCACGTCCTCTCGAACTACATCACCGAGATCACTGGCCTGCTTCACCATCGTGGTGAGGCTTTGGCCGCGCGAGTTTCGCACTCGGGGACGCATGGGATCGCGGAAATCGCCGATTTCCTTCTGCTACAGGCGATCAATCGTTACGAGCCCTACTTCTCCCACCTTTCCAAGGCAGCGGTCGTAAACCCGGAATCACTGTATGGCGTCATGCTCCAACTGGCGGGCGAACTAGCCACCTTTGCCCTGGTTGAGAAACGTACTCAGACCTTCGGTGACTACAAGCACCACGCTCTCGCGCATACTTTTTTGCCTGTGATCCAGTCTATCCGGTCGTCACTAAACGCCATACCCGAACAGACGGCGGAGCCGGTGCCGCTACGGCCGCACAAATATGGGTTCCATATCGCCGAGGTGACCGATCGGTCGCTGTTTACGACCGCAAGCTTCGTGCTGGCCGCTCGGGCCGATGTCGAGATCGAGCGACTCCGACGCGAGTTCCCGCGCCGTGTCAAGATCGGGCCGGCCGAGAAGATCGAAGAACTCGTCAAAGTCGCATTGCCGGGCATCACCATCAATCCCATTTCGGTCGCGCCGCGTCAGATTCCGTTCCATGCTGGATTCACCTACTTCGAGGTCGATCCGCACAGCCGCTGCTGGATGGACTTGCCTCGCTCCGCCGCGTTGACCCTGCACGTCGCCGGCGACTTCCCCAAGCTCGAAATGGCACTGTGGGCCATTCGAGCCTGTTAGCAAAACAGTTTCCTGGGGCGCCCACTATGCAGAAGGCTCTGTTCAGTGTCCGTGAACGTCTCTCCCCATCAGCGATCGAAAGGGCGCTGGGGCGGACCCGTTCAATCTGGCCCAGCAAACATAAGGCGGCAAGCTGGGATGCGTTCGGCCGTGTCCTGGATGAAGTCGTCTCAAGCATCGAAACTGATAAGCTCCGAAGCTTCGGCGCCCACTTCGAATCCGCGTATCGCGAGGGCGTCGGCGACCTGCACCCGGCACAGGGCCGTGACGAGAGCGCCCGTTCCGAGAGGCATGAGCTGGGGGGTGATGTTGATTGAAAAAACGATCCCAATTTACCAGCCACCGGCCCGTTTGCCAGCCGAGAAGCCGCTGGAAATCCCTCCGCCGCCGGCGGCGGCACCAAACGAGTCTTTCTGGGAGACGCTTGCGCTCCATCAACCTAATCCGCTGATCGCGGCCGCGGCGGCGCTGCTGGGCCTTTGCGCTCAACTCAAGCGCGGTGGCAGCCATTCCGACGTTGAGGGATTGCGCCTGAAAGTGTTGCAAGAGATTGGTGCCTTTGAGCGTCGTATCATGCCGCTCGGACTGTCCTCCCCAGCGATCAAAATCTGCAAATACGCCCTTTGCGCGACAATCGATGATGTTGTTCTCAACACACGCTGGGGCAGCCACAGCGTCTGGATGACACGGGGCATGGTCGGATCACTGTTTGGCGATACCTTCGGTGGCGACCGTTTTTTCGACCTGATGGCGCACCTGAGAAAAAAACCGCGCGCCAATCTCGAACTCCTGGAACTGCTCTACTACTGCATAAGGTTGGGCTTTAAGGGCCGACACCGGGTCACTATGCGCGGAGCCGCCGAGCTCAGGGTACTTTGCGAAGACGTTTACCGTCTGATCCGCCGAGGCCGCGGTGATTTGGAGCGCGACCTGTCCCTGCACTGGCGCGGGGACTGTGAAGATCGGAAACTGCGCCGCAAATTCGTTCCGATCTGGGTCGTCGTAGCGCTCTTGGCAGGTGTCCTCCTGTCGATCTATACCGGGCTCCTGTTTGCACTAAATGCCCGCGCTGACACAGTCCTCAACGATCTCGCGAAATTGCCGCCGAACGGCACAGGGAGCGTGGTGAGGATCGTACCGCAACCAGCCGTTGCATTGCGCGGCGATCGACTGCGTCACTTTCTCGAGCCCGAAATCCGTGATGGACTCGTCACTGTGAGCGAGGACGCGCAGCAGGTCGTCGTCACCATCCACGCCGCAGGGATGTTCGATTCTGCGAGTCCGAAGGTGAAAAAACCATTCGTGCCGCTTCTTCTGCGGATCGGCCAATCTCTTAATGATGAGGCAGGAACGGTCGTCCTGATCGGGCACACCGATGCCATGCCCATCCAATCGCTCGTCTTTCCTTCAAACCACTACCTCTCGCTTGCCCGTGCCAAGGCGGCTGGCGAGATTATCAAATCCATGATGAGCGACGCAGGGCGAGTGCGAGAGGAAGGCAAAGGCCGCGCGGAGCCGATCGCGCCGAACAATACGCCCGAAGGCCGCGCGCAGAACCGTCGCATCGAAATCATCATCAGGAAGACACGCTGAGAGGCAGCCATGAAGTCAATCCGAAAGACGCTTCGGTCGCTATGGGTGCGTGTCAGCTTGGCGGGCATCGCCTGTGCTTTAATCTTCATCCTCGGACCGCACATCTCGGTCGGTGAATCTACGCCACTCGACGACCTCGGCAGTCAAATTGCGGCGTCGATGGTGATTCTCGGATATGCCGTGGGCGTCGCGCTTCAGTCTAAACTCGACGGGGTTCGGGCTTATTTCGAAGACCTCGTCCAATCACAAGTGTCCGACGCGCTGGACGGGACTGGGGCAGAGCGAAAGAAGGCGAATCCCGCGAGTTCCGACCCCGACGTGGTCCGAGCTGGCACGGCTGCTGAAAAGGAGCTGCAGACGACACTCATTCGTCTCCGCGAGACCCTTACTATCCTCAAGGGGCGCCGCTTGGCCGGAATCATCGGCAGGAGCTGGCTCTATCAGCGGCCATGGTATCTGGTCATTGGCCCCCCCGGATCGGGCAAGACCACCGCAATAGTCAATTGCGGGCTCAGCTTTCCGCTGGCGGACAGGTCCAGCCGGAGAGCCCTCGGGCGAACGCGCAGCTGCGAATGGTGGATTGCCGACGAAGCGGTGCTGATCGACGCCGCCGGCCGCTACACGATTCATGAAAGCGATTCAGAGCGGGACAAAGCGGCTTGGCGCGGCCTGCTTCGGCTGCTCCGTCGCTATCGGCCGCGCCAGCCGCTGAACGGGGTCTTGGTAACCATCGGAATCAGCGACCTGAACTCGACATCCGACGACGTGCGCGTCGACCAAGCCAGTTGCATCCGTCAGCGGCTCCTTGAACTAAACAGGGAGCTCCGCCTGCAGCTGCCGGTCTATGTGCTATTCACCAAGAGTGATCTGGCGGCGGGATTTGTCGAGTTCTTCGGTGAGCTTGGTGGTGAGGGGACGGGGGCCGTGTGCGGATTCACATTCGCGAGAGAGCCTTCGGAGGGCGACGGCGATCCGATGGAGTCTTACATACCAGCATACGAGGCGCTGGTTGGCCGCCTGAACGAAAGGCTGCTTGAACGAATGCAGCAAGAAAGTAACCCCCAACGTCGCGCACTCATATTCGACTTTCCACAGCAGGTTGCTAGCCTGAAGTATCTGACCGAGCAGTTCTTGCAGGAGGCATTCGCCCGGAATCCGTTTCAGGAGCCGATTATGCTCCGCGGCGTCTACTTCGTAAGCGGGACGCAAGTCGGCACGCGGTTTGATCGTGTTGCGGAGGCCAGATCTCAGATATTCGAGGTCGCTAGGCCGCCTTGTCCTGGGCTCCCTGGCCAGCGGCGCAGTTATTTCATCGGCCGGCTGCTCCGCGAAGTCGTTTTCGCCGAAGCCGAGCTCGTCGATGCCGATCCCCGCTTCCTCCGGCGTCAGCGGCGGGTCCGATATGGCGTCTATGCGATCGGTGCGGCGGCCATGATCGCCGCTGGCGTCTTCTGGACGGTCACCTATGTTCGAAACGTCACGCTGATCGAGAGCGTTCGTCTAACCGCTGACAGCTATGCCGCAGAGGCCAAGAAGCTGAATCTCGACCGGGTTGATAACGGCGAGCTTCGACCCATCCTGCCATTGCTCCAGCGGCTACGCAATATCAGGGGCGGCAATGCCGACGGCGACACGGCGGGCGATCGCCTCGCGGGATTGGGTCTCGACCAAAGCAAGAAAATCTCGCTTCAAGCGCGCGCGGCGTACCACCGCGCTCTCAATACTGTCCTGCTGCCGCGGCTGATCTCCCGGTTGGAAACATTACTTGCGGAAACACACGATCCTTTGTTTCTCTACGAGGTGCTGAATGTCTACCTGATGCTGGGTAAGCAGGCTCCGCTCCAGCGCGAGGTCGTCAAGAACTGGATGGCTGTTGACTGGCGCGTGATGTTTCCGGCCGAAGCGGACGCCGACCTTCGGCACGCGCTCGCTGATCACCTCGACGCCCTCCTGGAACCGCCACTACCTCATGTTGCGCTTAATAGTGAACTGATCGAGAAGAGCCGCGCGAAACTGCAGGCCGTCTCGATGCCCCGCGGCGTGTTCGACATCATCGCGACCAGTCCCGCGGCCTCGCAGCCGCCCACTTCGCGTCTGGACGACCATGCCGGGCCGTTTGCGGAAACCGTCCTGGTCTGTAAATCGGGACAGCCGCTCAGTGCTAAAATTCCTGGCCTTTATACACGAATGGGTTTCTACGGGACTTTCCTGCACTTGCTGCCGCAGGTGGCTGACGCTATCGCTGCAGAAAGCTGGGTGCTCGATGCACAGGCAGTCGCGCCGGCCGCGGCCGGTGACGTGAGCCAGCAGCTGCGGCGCCCGGCGGCAGACCTCTACGCCCGGGAGTTCGCGTTCCGCCGGGACCAGCTCATTGGCGATGTGTCTCTGCGCCCAATTGGCACCATGGATGACGCGCTGCGAACCTTGGATACGCCGTCCGCGCCGACGTCGCCGATGCGCCGGTTCCTTGTCGCGATGGCGCAAGAGTTAAGGCTCGAGCAGCGACCGGCTCCCGAGGACGGAATGACGAAAGGTAACGGCGTCGCAAAGAGCGAGGCACCACCAACTGACGTCGCGGAACTGATCCCCTCGCGAGCGGTCGCGGACACGCCTGAAGCTTACGTCCGGCTCTATACGGACGATCATGTTAGGTGGCTGCACCAACGCGTCGACATACCGCCGAATAGTCAGGTGAGCGCGCAGGCGCCGATCGACAGTGCGCTCCAGAATCTCGGCGAACTGTATCGTTCGCTCAGCCAGACCCAAGGGCTGACGGGTTCGGACTCCTTGGAAAAAGACGATCAGGCGGGCGTTGCGATCCGCCAAATTGAATCGGGAGCCACCAATCTGCCCGAAGCCTATCAAACAATGAACTCGGAGGCGAGCTGAAGACGCCAGTTAGTTTGATGGGTGAGCGGATCCTGTCCCCCCCTTCACCCGACACACCATAATCAAGGACAGGATGAACTGGAGACAAACAATGGCTAAGGCCCATAACAGGCAAAGAGCACAGACGTTCCTGAACCTGATCGAACAGACCAAAGGCAAAGCCGATGTGGAGTTCTGTTTTGCCGTTGGCACAATCGGGGATCCGGAGGAGAAAGCTGTCGTGCTGGTGAAGAAGAGCGGGCTCAATAGTCTGGTCGGAGTCCTGAAAAAAATGCCTTATGAAATCGGTGAGGATGGTAAAGCAGACGGCTTTGCGCTTCTGCAGCGCGGCACAGGCAAGATGAACGAAGACGGCGTTATCCTTCTGCGACTTGCCCGCGGAGGCAAAGCCGGATTCCAGCAGGTGAAAAGGAGGATGAAAGAGTATTTCAGGGGCTTCGGCCTGAGGCTACCCGACATGGAAGAAGCTGGAGTGTTAACGGAAGAAGACGTTCGGTTATTTGAAGGCACTGCCATGACGAACTCTCAATATCTCCCGGCAGACGGCGATGAACAACCGACGAACACCGTCAAGAACGCCGAGGATACCCTTTCGGAACGTGTCGAAAACGGGGAGGGGATAGACCGGAGCGAAGCGGAAGGGCATTCGCAGCGGCCTCTTTCGGACGTGCTGAAGCAGGGCGTTGCCAGCGCGGCGGCAACAATTTCCAATCACGTTCTAAGTCTGAGCGAGCAAATCGGCGCGGGCCAGACCGCCGAGTTGGCCCGATTGACTAAGAAAGTTACCGATTGGCTTGGGCCGATGCTGGCTGCGACGCCCTCGGACGAGCAGGAGGCAAAGCTGCACAACTCCACCAGCCGGTTAATGCTGATGCTGGCGTGTCCTGAGAATCTGCGAAATCTCCAATACGTGGACGAGACGGCCGACGGCGTGGTCCAGGACGAGACACACGGCTCCGGCCCGGAAGAGATCGCGGTAAACGGCATAGATCTCAACAGAGTTCCGACCAACACCCTCAAACAGGACGAGGTGATAGAGACCTTGTTTCGCCTGGCCAAGGCCAAGGCTCAAGAGCGACAGCTTTCCTTTGCCCTGGCGGAGGCGAATTCTGAAAAAATCGCGATGATAGTGTCGTCGCAATGGCCCAAGGAAGAAGGCGATGCAGCCCGCAGGCGCGAGATTGTCGAGCGTCTGATCGCCGTGGTGGAGCAGCGGCTTGGCAACGATGATCACCTCGTTGATCTGCTTGGCGTCAAAGTGACCGACCAGCAGAAAGGCAAGAAGGTCATCGTGAATTTGGTCGAAAACATCAAGGACACATGGGAGGCGTGTCTCGGCACTGCGTTGACACTGAGGGACGACGTAAAGATCAGGATCAACCGGCTGATCGATGTGGAAACCCGTGGCGGAAGCTGGAGGCGTGTCGACGACATCTTCCTGCAGTTCAATGGTGAGCTCTCGGATCAACTCACCGCCATGATGGAGGAAGAAGGCGAGGCAATGCCAAGCGCGATTGAGCGCCTCGAAGCCACAGTCCATAGCATGCTCAGCTATCTCGACAGCAACGCGACTGTTGCATTGCTCGATAATCCTCCAATGGACCTCGGCCCGGGCACCATCGGGCAGACTCTGCGGGCGGGGCTCGCCGACATCATCAACGGCCTAAAGCGCATCAAATCCTCGCACGCAACATTCGCGCCCTAGAGAACGACGGCTTTATCAATCTGCAACCGAACGCGCCATCCTGGCCCTGACTGGCATGCCCGACTTCAACGCTATTGCGATGTGACGAAATATTCGGCCGTCGGGCCTCGGTTTGTTTCGACGGTTTTGTTCTGGGGGCTCAGCGCCGCGGCGATCTCGCGGCGCAGCCAACTATTGCCCGGGTCGTGATGGCAACGCTCGTGCCAAATCAACCCAATCTCATAGGTCGGCAGTTGCACAGGCGGGTCGACGACCGTCAGCGGCAGCATGGCGGCGAGTCGCGCAGCAACGAGCTGCGGTACGATTAGCACCATGTCGGTTGTCGAGATCACTAGGGCAGCCGTCAGCACGTCGGAAACCAGCATTGGGTCCTGGTCCGGCAAGCTTAACCTAGCCAGGCTATCATAGATCAGGCCGAAACCGCCGTTGAAGTTCGAGGAGATGGCCACGTGGGGGAGCGACGCAAAATTCTCCCTGGTCCATCCCCGTGTCACGGCTGGGTGTTCGTGGCGTACCAGGCAAGCAAAGCGGTCTGTATACAGGCTGCGCCGCATGTAGCCAGGGGGAGCGGCGTCAATCTGCCCGATCGCCAGGTCGATCTCACCCTGCTCAAGCCGGCTCGCGGCATCGCTGAGGAGCCGATCGGTGGCAATGTCGAGATGAATGCCGCGCTCGCACAGCCGCGGCAGCAAGAGCAGCGCTTGATGGTCGGGTAACATGATCGTTGCCTTCCACCGCCTTTCCGGGGAGGCGGAGCGGCTCGTTACGATCTCACTGATCGAATCTAACGCTGCCGGCAGCATTTCGGCGAGGCGATCGCCGAGCGGCGTCGGAGTCAATCCGGTTGAGGCGCGAACCAGGAGATCGTCATCGAACAGGCCGCGCAGCCTTGCCAACGCCCGGCTGGTTGCCGGTTGGCTTCGGCCAACGTGGTGGGCCGCACGAGTTACGTTACGGTACTCCAGCAGCGCCTCAAGCACGATCAGCAGATTCAGGTCGATCGATGCAAGGTTCGGCATCTGCCGTTGCCGCGCGGCGTTACGACGTTTCATCAGCTGCGATCCCACATACTCTTTTGCCTTCTTCCAGCCGCAAGCAGGCTCAGCCGTTTGTCTCTCCTCTTGGGAGGGTCGTGTTCTGCGAGCTTCCTCGCGGGCATCGGCTCTGCATGTCGGTGCCACTGAGGCTCTTGGGAGAAACCGGGGTCAGCACAGCACAATCCGCGTTTCGGCGAAGCCGGAATTGCAAACCGATTCGTTTGGCCGCAGTTGCCTTTGGTCGAATCCCCACCCCTCCGATCAACCGGGCCGTGCGTGGTCACAGGGACGGCGAGACGGCAATTCATGAGCTTGGCCTTGTTCCGACAATTCTCGCTCGCGGCCGCAAGTAACGATTGCAGCGGCCAATTCGCCTCCGCTTGACGAGGCAGTGGTCCTCATCCATCTGAAATCTCAGCGAAAGTCACAGACTTAGTTCCGAATAGAGCGGTCTCGTCTGCGTGCCTGGATGAGTGAGTGGATCTATCGTCTCTGCTTGCGCGTCGCCTAATAAATGCCGCCGTCCTTAGGCGATTGACAGTGTCATCATTGGTAATCATCGTGAATGATAAAAAGAAAGGCAACTTGGTTAAACAACTTTTCTATTTGGATTCACGGCTTGTACATTTGACAATGATTTGACGCCGTATCAGTATATTAAGTATGATATATACGCTCCTTTACAGAGGTGAGCATCCTTCTTGACGTCCTGTTTAAAGCGACTTGCCGCGTTCGGTGGCCGGAGACTACATGGCACAATGGCGTTGACCCGCTGACTTAAGATGTTGCGATAGGTCTACCCTGCCCAGCCGTTTGGAATTGCTAAGAGTCTATGAATTTTTTTGAAGGAGATGTTGCGACTGACGCGTATTTGCGAGTGCTGATCAGGAAGGGGAGCATGAAAAAGCTGGGGGTCGTCAGGCGGCCAGCTTGGGTGCATTTTCTGGTCTCAGTCGTTTCTCGCCAGCGCTTGAAGTCGCTGTCGAGCGTGCCGTCGAGGATGCGCGTTCGCAATTGGACGCCACGCGGCGTCCATTGCATTTGTTGCTTCTTGGGCAAACCGCTTGGCGATTGCCTGATTGATGGTTGACTCAACGAAGGGGCTTGAACGACCTCCCGGTAACGGTGGCGTTCAGCGAAATTCGGGATGAGATCGGCAGCTGAACTCCTCCAAATATCGCCGCAGTTTGCGTGCCTCTGGCGGCGGGCGCCGATTAAAGCGCGTGTCGCGCTTAATCGGCCTCATATCCGGCAGCCTTGAAGAAGTTTCGACACTGTGTCGGGTCAAAAAGGTGGCAGATTTCGCCGAGAGCGTCGGAGAGGGCGTTGAAGGTTCTGGCCGCCTTCTTGCGCAGCAGCGCCTTGAGTTTCGAAAATGCCATCTCGATTGATGGTATGGATAGCTCCTGCTCCCGGCGTCGTATTGCGCCATAGTCGGGATGTTATCGTCCCTAGCAGAGGAGCCATCTATGTCCGAGCTTGCCCCAGTTGGTATCGACCTCCGCAAAGAGTTGGCCCACTCCCCTTCTGTCTCCATACCCGTCCCCGCAATAGGGGTCGACCTGATCGGCCATCTGCGCGGTGCCGGTCTGATCGCCTCCGGTCCGCGCAGCCCGACACCCGGCGCGCCCTACACCTACGTCACCACCAAAGAATTCCTGCTGGAGTTCGGGCTTGAGACGCTGCGCGACTTGCCGGATTTCGAGGCGCTCGAGGATGCCGGGCTGCTGTCAAAGGAGAAGCTGTTGCGTTTCATGCTTGCGGACTGACGATATCAATCCATTGTGCGATCGCCGATGGTACCGAGCGGCCCGTCTGCCTCAGATCGTACAGGCACTGTTCGCCCACTTGCACTCGGCAGACCGTGAAGGCCAGCCCCTCGCGACTGTTGTCTGCGTACACCGATGCATCGGCAATCATTGACGCTGCCCCGATGGCTCGCTGGGTTCTCGGGAACCGGCGCAGCAGCCGCTCCGTCTCAACGTCATGCCCATGTTCCGCGACACGAGTCTGAACGCGCAGGATTGAAAGTTCGACATTGGCGAGGCCGACGAATAGCAGCAGAACAAAATAGCCTGCTGCCTGCATGTCACGGATGAGATCGAGCTTGGAATGGACGGTGCCATCCGGAAGCTCTTCCCAATACGAAAAGACCGTCTCCATAGCGAAGGGAACTTTGGACTGCATCGCATTGCCGACGAAAGCTTGAACGCCATCCTGCGCCACCTTCATCCAGCTTCTATCAGTATCCCTGAGAGATTGTGCCCATGGAACAAGAGCCCCATCGTTGCCCGTTTCACGCAGAATCGACAGCATCATCCGGTCAGCATTGATGAGTGGAATTTGCAGACGATCCGACAGGACTTTCCGCCACATCGTGGACTTTCCTGAACCGTTGTGGCCTGCGAGGACGATAGCGAGCGGCTTCTTTCCGCTGGGCCTGAAGTATCTGATCGATTGCCTCGCTCAGGCGCCTCAATCAATGACCTCGAAAACGCCATTGACCAAACGACCACGTTCAGTACGACCGTCCAGACGCCGGATGAACACTCCAGCTTCGTTTTCCGCAATCGAAAAGCGGGGTACGCCCTTTTTAGGGCGAAGCGAGACCCCGGGCTTTGCCAGCTTAGCTGTTACCTGCTCAAGCGCTTCAGTACTTCGTTCGACGTTAGCCTGCACAAGCTTGGCATTAGGTTTCGCACCGCTAATGACGACGCTGCCAAACTTCACCTTCCCAGGGCGCGAGCTCCTGGTGGTGTAGATTGTGACTTTTGATGGAGCCGCGGCGCTGCGGCTGTTGGTCGACCTCTTTGCCATACACGGAAGATAGCGATTCTTTGGCCGCATCGCCACCCCTGGAATCGGGGCGGAGTTCCCGCGTTCAAGCCATCGTACCGACACGACTGACGGTCATAGCTCGCAGCTCGGAAACCAATTCCAATGCATCCTCTCCCCAGCGAGAGAAATCAGGTCTTGTTCGATCGCTTTTTCTCGTATGCTTCGTTGGTCCGAGCAAAGTCTCAGCAATACGCGCACAAAATTTGCTAAATCCCGCTCACCCTCGTCGTGCCGCTTCGAGATCGGCTAGCGTGCGGAACCAGCCACGAACTGCATCGCGCTGTCGACCTCAGCAAGAAGCGTGAGCCAAGTGGGGCGAGATGTCGAAGAGGGTCGCGATCGTCACGACAAGGAAGGCACGAATCATCGTCTAGCTCCGGGTCCTTGACGAGGCGGAAGGCGCGCGCCGCGAGCGAGGCGGGTCACCTGACGCCGAGATCGACGCCCAGCTCTGCCGAAAGCGACCCCAACCGATCCTTCAGCCAGCACGTACGCTTCTTCCTCACGAACGCAAAGGCGCGGCATTGCAGATTGGCCTCACACGCAATGTAGCATCCCACGAAATCTGTCTTTATGCGCGCGTAGTCGCCGCCCACCATGTCACGACCAGAAGCGACGGCGAACGTGGACACCAGCACGCTAGAACTCAGTTCTTCGGCCACGCTGGCCGACGCATCCGGGTTCTTCACGAGCAGCTTGGCGTCGCTCTTCAGAAAGCAAAATCGAGCCGGCTTATTGTAGGTCGAAGCTAGGCAAGAACGATCGGCATTGCAGGCTGCGTGGCATTGAGCCTCGGAAACGTTTCGCAGCGTCGCGTAGTCAAAACCGATCACGTCGTAATCGTCAACGCTGCGGAAGGGTCGCGACGCCACGTAGGGCTCGGGGGCGGGGCTGCTCGTAGTGGGCGCCGCGTCGGTGACAGCGGCACTCTCACGACTATGGCAGAGGACCAGCACCACAGCTGGTGCGACTTTCTCTGCGAGATCCGCAGTCTCCAGGTGCGGCCCGATGGCATCGACGGCATCGAATGCCACGCCTCGGCTCTGAAGGAACGATCGAACCGCACTTCCCCTGACGGCGAAGTTGACGTTCTGGGGCACATTATCTGTGCCGGTCGCGCGGTCGTTTAGGACCGCCGTCGTGATACCGAGGACCGCACCGCTTCGATCTACGAGGGGACCGCCGGAATTGCCTGGTTGAATTGGCGTAGAAATCTGCAGGTAGCGGGAGTCGTCACCGATTCCGAGTAGCGAGTTCACGTTGCCGGTCGTGATCTTCACTGAACTCGACAGGACGGTCGTTAGCGGGTAGCCGAACGCCGCGACGTCTTCTCCCAGCCGCGGCTCAGAATTCCTCAACTTGAGGACAGCCGGTACGGCGCCAGCACTCTTGCCAACAGCCAAGTCATTTTGAACGTCGACCTTAAGGTCGGTGACCTCACCTCGGCCGACCACCGTTACGCTCTTGCAACCGTCGACGACGTGCGCGTTAGTGACCAGCCATCCGTCGGCGCTGACGAAAAACGCCGTGCCCGATGATGAGACATCCGATGATTGCGACCAAGCTGGATGGATGGCGCAAATCGACGCCATCACTGCAGCACTGACGGCGATACATCGCTTCGAGAAACGAAACACAGTAAAACAGACCCCAGCCTAGTCCCTATGATTGCTGGGCCTGAGGGCGGCCCGTCATCCGATATGCAACGGTACGAGGGTTAAGCCGGCTGGCCGGCGCAGAGCCTCATGCATAGGAGACGGGCCATATGGAACATATCAGATTTGTCGGTTTGGATC
>NZ_QZWZ01000041.1 GCF_003601975.1 Mesorhizobium waimense | reverse complement strand
GGCTCAACTCGGCCATTTTATTGCTCCTGTTCTCAAGATTGCGCTTCAACAGCCGCAATCCTCCAAAACAGAAGCTTCACCCGCAAACCGACCCGCCAAATGCCGCGTCAGCGGCTTCGTTCAATCCTGAATGTCGATTGGTCCTAGCTCTCGCTCTGACTTCCGTTCCACCGTCGTACGGTTCTTCATAGGGGTGGGCTCACTAGCTCTTGTTTCGTCCATCGACTTTCTCCTTCCGTTTCAATTCCTCGACAACCTTGTCCAACTCGTCGAAGCGTGCGTCCCAGAGCTGGCGGTACCTGTCGATCCATCCCGCCTCTTCCTCGAGTGCGCGTAGGCCGAGCTTGCAGGTCCGCACGCGCCCAACCTTCTCCGTGATGACGAGCCCAGCCCGCTCCAAGACGCCGACGTGTTTCTTCATACCTGTGAGGGTCATGTGGAACTTCTCGGCTAAATCCGTGATCGAAGCGTCTGCACGCCCAAGCTGCTCCAAAACGCCGCGTCGGGTGGCGTCCGAGAGCGCGGCGAACGATGCATCGAGGCAGGCTGTCGTATACTGAACCATGTGGTTCAGTATCTAGCGCATGGATTAGCGGCATACAAGGGGAGACCGAGCGCGCTGTGTTGCCGGGGCCGCCTTCCCCAAACCGCCCCCATTTTCGATGCAGATTCGATCGACTCAGCGATAGCGAGGCCTCCGTCCGAGCAGGCTGGGCGTCTCCCATTTTCGTGGCGAAGCCAGAAGCTGCCGTCCCGGTTCCGGCCACTCGGAGGCGAGCTCTGCGTTCCATCCGTTTCCTTCCGGCCGTGGTGGCCAAAGGAGAAACATCATGGGACTTTCACTGTACGATCCCGCAGCCAATTTCCCGCTGCCGCGCTCCACGCTATTGCAAGACGTTCAAATTTGAGCTTCCGCATTCATGCTTTGTCGAGCGTGTCTCTTAGAGTCGCTTAAACCTTCTGCGCCGTAAGTTTTAGCCGGGCTGAATCGCCGTCAGCGACGATGACGACGAAATAGGAGAACGCAATGGCTCGCAATCACGTTGAACGTCTTGGAGAGTTCAGGGAAATCCTGGTCGCGACTCGACGCGAAGGAATCCGTAACGTGCACCATACTCGCGACGCAATGCGGGCAAGTGGCTTTCAGATCGGCGACAGCGACGGCTCCAGCTACGGAGCCGAGCTGAAGGCGCTCCAGGAGGAAATTGAGGCAGTCGATCGCGCCATCGAAGACGAGAAGCGGTTGGCCTTGGCCCTCGAGAGCGCGGCTCAATCCCGCCGACCGACTAAACCGAGAATCGTGAAGGGAACATAGAGTCAAATACGGCCCTTGGCGCCCCGGCCATTTCTAGTCGCCGACGCGGCGCAGCGTGCCGAGATGATTGTCGTCGAGAAAACCGATGGTCATGGCCGACGCCTTGCCGTCTGGGCCGACGACGAAGCGGACGCCCGTTGGCCTGTCCGGCGTCTCGGCATCGGGGAAGGTCAGGAAGAGGTCGCCGTCGAAATGCGTCAAGGAATAGGACCGGGCGCCAGCCGGGCCGACCTTGAGCACGAGGCCGTCTCCCGCACTCGACACGACCGCGTCGCCGATGAAGTCGTTGGCGTAGCGGCCGGCATAGGCACTGGCCGGCGCGGCCGGCCTTGCCGGAGACGGCGGCGCGGCATAGGCAGCCTTGGCCGCCTCGACCGCCGGACCGAACAGGCCGGCATAGATCCCGTCCCATGCCTTGACCCAATCCTTCTCGACCGTGCCGTCGAAGACGAGGTCTGCAAAACTGTCGGACAGGCCCTCGGGCACGCCTGTCGGAAAGGCGTTGGCGATGATGACGATGCCAAGCTTCTCCTTCGGAAAGACTGTCACGAGGGTGCGCGCGCCGACGCTGAAGGCGCCGGCATGGCCCCAATTCAATCCGTGGCGGCCGAATTCGATGTTCCAGCCGAGGCCGTAGAAACTCTCACCGCCGGAGACCGGGTTCTTGCCGCGCGTCATCAGCGGCACATGCGTCTGGTCCAGCGCGTCGGCGGCAATCAGCGTCTTGCCGGCATGGACCCCGTTGCCGACTATGAGGCGCACCCATTGCGAGAGATCGCGTGCCGTGGAACTGACACCGCCCGCCGGCGCCTGCGCATCCGGATCGCGCTTTATCTTCGCTGCCCAGGCGCCATCGACCTTGACGTGGAGCGCGGTGCGATTGGCGTGCCTGATGAAGTCCGAATGGCGGGAACTGGTCGAGGTCATGCCAAGCGGACGGTAGAGCTTTTCCTCGGCGACCTCCTCCCAGGGCTTGCCTGTCGACTTGGCGGCAGCAACGGCACCCTCGGTCAGTCCGAAATTGCTGTAGGAGTAGCCGGCACGAAAGCTAGACAATGGCGGTACGAACCGCAGCCGATGCAGGATTTCGGCGCGGTCGTAGCCGATGTCCTCGAGGTCGTCTCCGGCGGTGCCCGGAAGCCCGCTGCGGTGCGAAAACAGGTCGCGGACGGTGAGCTGGCTGGTCGGATAGGGATCGGCGAGCCGGAAGGCCGGATCGAGGTCTGCGATCTTCGTATCCCAGGACACAATCCCGTCGCTGACCAGCGCCGCCACGATGGTGGCGGAGACCGGCTTGGAGAGCGAGGCGACCTGGAACACGGTGTCGGCGTCGACGGCCTCACGCTTGCCGACCTCGCGATGCCCGAAACCCTTGAGGAAGATCACCTCGTCGCCATGTACGACGCCGACGGCGAGACCAGGCACAGTACCGTCCGCGACGGCGGCTTCGGCGAGCGCTTCGAGCTTCGACAGGGCAGCCGCGACGCGCTCGGGTGTGATATCGTCGGCCGATGCCGCATGCAGCCAGAGCGCCATGAAGGCGATGAAGGCCCAGACGCGCCAATGGCAGAGATTCCGATCCAGCCGCACGATCGAGCCCTCCTCCCCTGCATTCACCTGGCCATAGTACAGGCCGGCGCGGGCGAGGCCAACTCTCCCATCGGTTGTGAGTGTGCCGAACCTCCGGTCTCTCAGGCCAGAGAGTGGTAACCGAAGGGTACGCGCTCTGTCGCGCGTGCTCATCGACGTTCACGGCAATGCAACGGCCGGCGACCGTCAGCGCGCTGATGCCCGGCCGTGCTTTCTCAGCCTGGTGATCGCCGACTTGTCGACCGTAATCACGCCGCCGCAGTCAATCCGCACCGTCAGTTTATTGGCTTCGCGATCAATGCGGGTAACGTCACCAACAAGGAGAACCTTTTCTCCGGCACGGGTCTTAGGTGGCGGATCAACCGCATAAGGGTGGTCGTACGATGGAATGCTCACTCTGGCGCGTCCGCTAGGGAGAATAGCGACGACGGTACCTGTCAGCGCGACCTCGTCACCGATCTCAAATTCCCGAGGCATGTTAAAGTGCAGCATGGACTTCCTCCCGATGCTTTCACAAATTAATGCTCGGCAAACTGAGTTGGTTGCGTGAAATCGCTTTTGTTCGGTTCAGTACAATTCCAGTCTGGAAAGACCCGCTCCGGGTGAGGCCCGGCGGCTAGCGCGCAAATCTCGTTCTTTTGCCGCCACAATCGACCGCCGCCACGATTTCAGGCAATCTGGCAGATGATGGCGCTCATGGGGAAAAGGTGCCCCGCCGAGGGAGGACTGCCATGACCAGAGCTTCGGTCGGTGTGCCGCGCTATGAGGATGCCGTTCAGCGTTTTCGCATCGAGGATGAGGTCGCCCGGCTGCATGGCGACCTCGCGACCGGCATCAATGCCTATGTCGAATGCTGCGGCCGTTACACTGGCGAGAACAGGCTGGCGCTACGCGCCCTGTCCGCCGCCGGCGAGCTGCGGGAATTGAGCTTCGACGATCTCGCCGACATGTCGGGGCGCGTCGACACTCTGCTGAAGGACGTGGGCGTCGGCCCCGGCGATGTCGTCGCCGGCATGCTGCCGCGCATTCCCGAGCTGGTGGCGCTCATCCTCGGCACCTGGCGCATCGGCGCGGTCTACCAGCCGCTGTTCACCGCCTTCGGCCCGAAAGCCATCGAACACAGGCTGGGCTATAGCGGCGCGAAGCTGGTGGTGACCAACGCGGCCAATCGTGGGAAGCTCGACGAGGTCGAGAACCATCCGCGCGTCGCGACCATTCTCGCTGCAGGCGATGCCCTGCCCGAAGGCGACATCGATTTCCGCGTGGCGCTGGCCGCCGCCTCCCCCGACTGTCCGCCGGTGATGCGCAAGGGCTCCGACCTGTTCATGATGATGTCGACATCCGGGACGACGGGACACCCGAAAGGCGTGCCAGTGCCGCTCAACGCCCTGCTCGCCTTCGGCGCCTATATGCGCGACGCGATCGGGCTTCGCCCCGACGATGTGTTCTGGAACATTGCCGATCCGGGCTGGGCCTACGGGCTCTATTACGCCATCACCGGCCCCTTGCAGCTCGGCATCGCCACCACCTTCTACGAAGGCGCCTTCAACGCCAAGAGCACCTACGACATCGTCGAACGCCTCGGCGTCACCAGCATCGCCGGCTCGCCCACCGCCTATCGCCTGCTGATGGCCGAAGGGGCGGAAGCCGCCGCCCGCATCAAGGGCCGCCTGCGCGTGGCGAGCAGCGCCGGCGAGCCGCTCAACCCTGAAGTGATCCGCTGGTTCGATGCCCATCTCTCGGCACCCATCCATGACCATTACGGTCAGACCGAGAACGGCATGATGGTGAACAACCACCATGGCCTGTCGCATGCCGTGCGGCCTGGCTCGGCGGGCTTTGCCATGCCGGGCTATCGCATGGTCGTATTGGACGAAGCCGGCAATGAGCTTGGCCCCAACCAGCCCGGCATCCTCGCCGTCGACATCGCGAAGTCGCCGCTGCTCTGGTTCGACGGCTATCACCAGGCGGAGACGCCGGCGATCTCAGGCGGCTACTACCGCACCGGCGACACGGTCGAGTACGAGCCGGATGGCTCGGTGAGCTTCATTGGTCGGGCCGACGACGTCATCACCTCGGCCGGCTATCGCATCGGCCCGTTCGACGTCGAAAGCGCGCTGATCGAGCATCCGGCGGTCAACGAGGCGGCAGTGGTCGGCGTGCCCGATCCGCAGCGCACCGAGATCGTCAAGGCCTTCGTGGTGCTGGCGCCCACCTACAAGGGCAGCGAGGATCTTACCGAGGAACTCGCCCAGCATGTCAAGAAGCGACTGTCTGCGCATGCCTATCCGCGCGAGGTCGAGTTCGTCACCGAACTGCCGAAGACGCCAAGCGGCAAGATCCAGCGGTTTTTGTTGCGCAAGGCGGAAGTGGAGAAGCGGAAGGGCGGGTAAGTGGGGTAGGCCACCCAATTTGCCAACGATCTCACTGTAGCGCCTCACTCCAATGCCACGCAGGCATCAGCACCTGGCCTTGGAGCGTCGCGACATCGGACAATTTCGCATCTATTCGGAAGAATTCGGAACATTTGGGACGGCCTTTGAGACGCCGGCCCCAAGCTTCCCCAATCTGAGGCCTGCCCGTCAAGCCGACGGTGCGGAACCCAGGGAGGACGCCATGGACATCGTCACGTCAATTCCAGACACCGAAACCGATTTGGCTGTCAGCAAGCAGGCGGCCTATGAACCCCTCTTCAAACGCCGGGGACCGCCGCGCTTCGAAGACCTTGGACAGGAGCGGCAATACCGAAAGGAGCGGCTTGCCGCCGGCTTCCGCATCTTCGCAGCGCTGGGTTTCAGCGAAGGCGTCGCCGGTCATATCACGGCACGCGATCCGGAATTCACCGACACATTCTGGGTCAATCCGTTCGGCATGCATTTCGCCCATGTCACGGTCTCGGATCTCATCCGCGTTGATGGCGCGGGCGATGTGGTCGAGGGCACGATGCCGGTCAATGTCGCCGCGTTCGCCATTCATCATCAGATCCATGTAGCGCGGCCGGATGTCGTCGCGGCCGCGCACGCCCATTCGATCTACGGTAAGGCATGGTCGGCGGTGGGGCGGTTGCTCGACCCCATCACGCAGGACGCCTGTGCGTTCTACGAGGATCACGTCTTTTTCGATGACACGCGGGTCATGATCACGGAGGCAAGCGAGGCGGCGCTGATCGCCGAGCGCCTTGGTGCCCACAAGGCGGCCATCCTGCGCAATCACGGCCTGCTCACGGTTGGCCAGACCGTCGACGAGGCCGTCTGGTGGTTCATCTCGATGGAACGCTGTTGCCAGGCGCAGTTCCTCGCCGAGAGCGTCGGGACGCCGCTGCAGGTCGACCCGGAAAACGCCCGTGCCGCCCGCGCGGTGAACGGCACGGCCCAGGCGGGCTGGTTTCAATGCCAGCCGCTGCACGACCGCATCCTCAGACAGCAGCCCGATCTGCTTGAATAGGCCTGCGTGATCCACGCATGGAGAAATCTGGTGGGGTTGGTGAACGCCATCAGCCCCCACCAACTCCGTAGAAGCCCCCTCACCTCACCGTCATCGCCGCGGAAGCGTCCGGGCTCGCCATCCGTTCCCGGATCAATGTCCCGGCGCGTCGGCTGTGGCGTCGTCTAGGCTGGGTTTGTGCGGGAAGAACAGCTGAGGTAGGATGACGGGCCTGATCTCGATGCTTGCCTGCATCATGCCCCATCGCGCTGCGAGCGGATAGATCTAAAGGCCGAAGTGCTCCGCCGACGTGATCGGCAACTGAGACACTACTGCGAGGCGGCATTCCTGGCCTCAGCGCAGCGTTTTTGGCAGGCGATGTAAACCGCCATATAGCGATCGAGAGCGGCGCGGAATTCTTCTTCGCGTGGACGCGGGCGGCTCACCGGCGCCGCCTGGCTGGTCTCCGTCTCAAACCCGACACGGTCGAAAACAACAGCGGACATTTTCATCTCCTGTCTTGAAACGCAGTGACAGGATGGGCCGGACGCGCAGTGTCGTCCCCGGTGCGCCGCCGAATAGTTCCGAAAAGCCCCAAAAAGATGCTAGTTTGCGCCATGGTGGGGAAACGGTTCGCTTTCGGTCCGTTCGAGCTTAACCCGGAGGCAGGAACGCTGCTCCGGCAGGGCCTTCCCGTTGCCGTCGGCTATCGCGGCGTGCTGCTGCTGGCGGCGCTGGTCGAGCGGCCCGGCGAGGTGCTCTCCAAGGCCGAACTGATGGATGCGGCGTGGCCACAAGCGGCCGTCGAGGAAAGCAACCTCTCGGTCCAGATCGCGTCGCTGCGCAAACTGCTTGGGTCGGGGTCGGACGACGCCGAGTGGATCGCGACCATCCCCCGTATCGGCTACCGCTTCGGTGGCGCGGTGGACTGCCTCGACGCGGCCGCGGCCGCACCGGACGGCGCGGAGGCCGGCCCCTCGATCGCCGTGCTGCCCTTTGCCAATCTCAGCGACGACGCCGAGCAGCAATATTTCGGCGACGGCCTCGCAGAAGACATCATCACGCGCCTTGCGCGGCTGCGCTGGCTCTTCGTCTCGGCGCGCAATTCGTCCTTCACCTATGGCGGCAAGCCGGTCGACGTGAAGCAGATCGGGCGCGAGCTCGGCGTGCGCTATGTGCTCGACGGAAGCGTGCGCCGCTCAGGGCAGCGGCTCAGGATCAACGCCAGGGTGAGCGACGCCGACACCGGGCGCCAGATCTGGGCCGAGCGCTACGATGCGGAGATCGCCGACTTCTTCGCGCTGCAGGACCAGATCGCCGAGAGCGTGATCGGCGCCATCGAGCCAAGGCTCTACGTGGCCGAGCAGGAGCGTTTCCAGAGCCGGTCGCCCGGCAATCTCGACGCCTGGGGATTCGTGATGAAGGCGATGCCCTATGTCTGGACCTGGGCCTCGCTGCCGGATTTCGAGATCGCCGAGCGGCTGCTCAAAAAGGCCATCGACATCGACCCCGACTATCCGCGCGCCAATTGCCTGATTGCCTGGGGCCTCGCCGCAAAGTCGATGCTTGGACTGGCCGACACCGAAGCCGTCCTGCCGACCGCCCACGACATGGCGCAGAGGGCAATCCGCAGCGATCCGGAAGATCCCTGGACGCATTTCGTCACGGGGTTCGTGCATATGGCTTCGCGCCGCTTCGACCCGGCCGTGAAAGCCCTGACCGAGGCGATCACCCTCAATCCGAGCCTCGCCTATGCGCACATGATCCTTGGATCGACCTATGCCTATGCGGGCATGCCGGACGACGGCCTGCATCATATCGCTCTGGCCGACCGGCTCAGTCCGCGCGACTTCACGCAGGCGGGCAGCCTTTCCGTTGCCGGGCTTTGTCATTTCATGGCCGGGCGTTATGCCGAGGCAGCCGAATTCGAGCGGCGGGCGGTGGATCTAAGGCAGAATTTCGGGACGGCCTGGCGCACATACGCCGCCTCGGCCGGCATGGCGGGCGATCGCGCCGCCGCCGCTCACGCCCTGGCGCAGACAAGGCGCCTACATCCATCCGTGTCCGTGGACTGGGTCGAAAAATACCACCCCATCGTCCACGAAAAGGATCGGGCCCGCTATATCGAGGGGCTGCGAGTCGCCGGGCTCGACTGATCGGCCGGCGCCGTCAGTGTGCGCCTCAGTCCCGCGGTTCTGGCGCTATTTGGCCGGTACGCCAGATATTTTCCGTATAGCCGGCGTGACAGGATAGGCCCGATGCTGAAACTTGCGGCCGGCCCGGAAGGTTAAATTTAAGCACTTTCTACTAGGTTCGCCCGATGGGCTGTTGTCCAGGAAAGGTATTCGGGTCGAATTGGCCAGAACGGGATTCAATCTCGGCCGTGTGAGACAGGCCGTTTTCTCTGCCGCCAACCTGCCGGCGGCGATAGCCTTCGTCGTGCTTCTGATCTGCGCCGTGTTTGCCGACCAGCAGAACAGAAAAGTGTCCGATCAACTGGCGCGAGCCGATGTCCTGGCCAAGGTCAACATCATCCGCGCCAAGCTCGAGGGCAACATAAACGGCAATCTTCAGCTCGTGCGCGGCCTGGTATCGGCCATCGTCACCGAGCCCTATATGGGCCAGCAGAGATTTGCCGCGCTCACCGGCAATCTGTTCGAGCAGAAATCGCAATTGCGCAACATTGCCGGCGCGCCGGCCCTCGTCATCTCGCTGATGTACCCGATGGAAGGCAACGAGAAGGCGATCGGGCTCGATTACCGCAAGAACGAGGCGCAACGCACGGCGGCACTTCGGGCGCGCGACGGACGCACGCTGGTGTTCGCCGGTCCGGTCGACCTGGCGCAAGGCGGACGCGGCTTCATAGGCCGCATCCCGGTCTTCGTGCCGACGGCGGGCGGCGGCGACCGCTTCTGGGGCATCGTCTCGGCTGTGGTCGATGTCGACCGGCTCTACGCGGCGAGCGGCCTCACCGACCCCCAACTCGACATCGATGTCGCGCTGACCGGCAAGGATGCGCTGGGGGGTGGCGGCGAACGTTTCTTCGGCGGCGACAATGTCATCGCCGGCAAACCCGTGACGGCCGAAGTGCAGCTGCCTTCAGGCTCCTGGCGGATTTCGGCCATTCCCAAGGGCGGCTGGCCAGCAGGCCCGAAGAATGAGCGGACCTTGCAGGCGCTCATGGCGCTCGCCGGCGTGCTGGTGGTGCTGCCGATCCTGGTGGCCGGGCGGCTGTTCGGCGAAAGGCAGGAAAACTATGCCGAGCTGAGACGCCTGTCGGGGCGGCTGGAGCTGGCGCTGGAGGCCTCGGGCATCGGCGTGTGGGAGCACGACCTAGCCACCAACGAACTGGTTTGGGACGACCGCGTCAACGAGATCTACGGCAGGCCCGCCGACGGCAAGCCGCGCGCCTATGATGACTGGTCGGGGACGATCCATCCCGACGATATCGCGCGTGCGCGACAGGATTTCGACCAGGCCGCGGCGACCAAGGGCCTCTACTCCTCGCAATACCGCCTCGTCCATGCTGACGGCCATATCCGCCATGTCCGCACGCGCGCGACCTTCTTCCAGGACACCGGCGGCACGCCGAAGATGATCGGCGCCGAATGGGACGTGACCAGCGACGTGCTGCTCAACGAGAACCTCGTGCGCGAGCGGCAGCTGTCGGAATCGAAGAACGCCGAGCTGGAGACCGCCAAGGCCCGCATCGAACATGTGGCGCTTCACGATTCGCTGACCGGCCTGCCCAATCGCCGCTACCTCGACGAAATGCTGGCCGAAAGCGGCGAAGCCGGCCGGCGCACGGCGCTGCTGCATCTCGACCTCGACCGCTTCAAGCAGATCAACGACACGCTCGGCCACGCAGCCGGCGATGCCATGCTGTTGCATGCCTCGAAGGTCATCAAGGCCAACGCCGGGGCTGCCGATTTCGTGGCGCGCATCGGCGGCGACGAGTTCGTGGTGGTGAGCCATGGACGTGGCGACGACAAGCTTGCCGAACTTGCCGACCGCATCATCGAAGAGATGCGCCAGCCGATCACCTATCAGGGCCATCAGTGCCGGTTCGGCGTCAGCATCGGCATTGCCGCCAATAGCGGCGTCGATGCCAAGCAGCTGCTCGTCAATGCCGATCTCGCGCTTTACCGGGCGAAAAGCCATGGCCGCAATCGCTACGAATTCTTCAACGAGGAGCTGCAGAGCGAGATCGTTCGAACCAAGCAGACCGCCGATGAGATCCTGGGCGGGCTGGAACGGAACGAATTCATCGCCTACTACCAGCCGCAGTTCGACGCCAAGACGCTCGAGATCGTCGGCGTCGAGGCGTTATCGCGCTGGAAGCATCCGCGGCGTGGCATCCTCGCCCCCGCCGCCTATCTCAAAGTGGCCGAAGAGCTCAATGTCGTGGCGCTGATCGACCGCGTCACTCTCAAACAGGCGCTGGAGAATTTCGAGCGCTGGTCGCATCTCAACATCCCGCGCGTGTCGGTCAACGTCTCGGCCAGGCGCCTGGAGGACCGGGACCTGATCAAGGGTTTGCGCAAGCTCGCCATCAAGGAAGGGACCGTGTCGTTCGAGCTGGTGGAGTCGATCTTCCTCGACGAGAACGACGACTTCGTTTCCTGGAACATCGAGCAGATCAAGGAACTCGGCATCGACATCGAGATCGACGATTTCGGCACCGGCCACGCCTCGATCGTCAGCCTGCTCAAGCTGCAGCCGCGCCGGCTGAAGATCGACCGCCAGTTGATCACGCCGATCATCGATTCAAGGGCGCAGCGGCGGCTGGTGTCGTCAATCATCGAGATCGGCAAGTCGCTCGGCATCGAAGTGGTGGCCGAAGGCGTCGAAACGATGGAACACGCGCGCATCCTGAAGGAATTGGGCTGCGACATCCTGCAGGGCTACGCCTTCGGCCGTCCGATGGACGCCAAGGCCTTCAAGGTCTTCGCCCAGTCGCGCAAATGGCTGGCGGCGGGGTAGCAGCCGCCCCACGCCCTCAGCCCACGGCGGCTATGCGCCTCATGCACGGTCACCAGGCAGTCGACAGCCGCCTCCCAGGAGCAGACATTTGATCGGGCGGATGCCGCGTAGAGCGATAGATTACTCTACTTGAACGAGCAGGGACGATCGGCACAAGCGTCTTGCCAAGTGCCCACGTATTCCCACGGTCAAGGTGCACGCCATCTATCCGTGAACGGAAAAATCGACGGATCTAGCCGACGATCAGCCTCCCGAAGAACTTGCGGATATCCTCGACGAGCAGGTGGGGCGCCTCGGAAGCGGCGAAGTGCCCGCCGCGTGGCATTTCGGTCCAGTGAACTATATTGTTTGAGCGCTCCGCGAAGCTGCGAACAGATCGAAAGTCTTGGGGGAACACGGCCACGCCAGTGGGTGTCGGATTGTTTAACTCCCGATATCCTGCCCCGGTCTGCGTGTCCTCATAATAGACGTTCGCGGCAGACCCGCTGGTGGCCGTGAACCAGTAGATGGAGTTGTTGGTCAGATAGCGTTCGCGATCCACATGGTCTGCACCGATGCCCTCGAAGCCGAACCACAATTCCGCGTTCCAGGCCAGCTGGCCGATTGGCGAGTCGACTAGGGCGAACGCAAGCGTTCCGGGGCGTTTCGACTGAATGGCCTGGTATCCGCCGTACTTTTCGAAATTGGCCAGGTTTGCCATTCCCTCCATCTCGAAGGGTGACAGCTTCTCCATTTCGCCCGGCTGCCCCGATGGAAATGCAAAGATTTGAAGAAGATGCGTTCCCACGAGACCCTTCGGCGCCAGAATTCCCAGCTCACGGCCGACAAGAGCACCAGCGTCTCCGCCATGCGCGCCGTAGCGCTCATATCCGAGCCCTTTCATCAGGGTGTCCCAGGCTTTGGCCGTCTTTGCGCTGTCCCATCCTGGCAATGACATTGGGCTCGAGAAACCGAAACCCGGCAGCGATGGGATGACCAGATCGAAAGCGATCGACTCGTCGAGTCCATGCGCCTTTGGATCAGTCAGCGGCCCTACGAGGTCAAGGAACTCGGCGAAGCTGCCGGGCCAGCCGTGGCTGAGGATCAAAGGCAATGCATTAGGCATCGGCGATTTGATATGCATGAAATGAATCGGCTGATCGTCGATCTCTGTCATGAAGTGAGGGTAGCGGTTGAGATCGCGCTCGTGTTCCCGCCAGTTGTACTTGTTCCTCCATTGATCGGTCAGCTCCATGATTAGCTTGATGGGTTGGCCCCGTGACCAATCGTCCGTGATTGCGTGAGGCCAACGCGCCTTCCCGAGACGATCTTTCAGGTCAGCAATCGCTGCATCGCTGATCTGAATCTTGAACGACTTTATTGAGAGCATTTGGCCTCCTCCTGAGATTGTGCGATTGTGGGCATGCTTGCGATGGCGGCGAGGAGCGAAAGCGCGCGCCTATTGAAGGTGCGACGGGTACGGTCTTGCCATCCCTTTGCGACGAGTTTGATGGCGCCTTGGCCGTCGATGGCGAAGGCCGGCAACGGCAGATGGTCTATGAACATGCGACTGAGGCCAGGCGAGGATGATCCAGCGGCTCCGTCGCAGTGCGGCCAGCGTATGTCGCGGCGCCCGGCCGTTCAGTGGCTCGCGGATTTGCGATTCAGAGAGAAAGCCTGCCGCGCATAACGATGATGCCGGCGCCGGAAACCTCAGGCTCAGGAGCCAGGCTGACTCGAAGGACGCTCCGCCGCCCCATCTTAGTGCCCTGTTCGACCTCGATGGCACCCGAGATCAAGCCTTCGCTCTCAAGGTAGGCGCCGAGCGGGCCGGCTGCCGTGCCGGTTGCCGCATCTTCCCACAACCCAACCGTGGGGTTGAAGAACCGCGCATACGCGCGATGTGGCGCAGAGCGGTCAAAGGCATAGACGTAGCAGCCCTCGGCAAACACCGCGCTCAGGACCTTGAGTAGTCCCTTGGTGGCAGGTTCGGCACGATCGACCGCCGCAGCGTCGCGGAGGTGAACAAGCAAGTGCGCCACTCCCGTATCCGCCACGCGAGGAGCCGGTTCGGCGCGAATATCTTCTGGCGCCAGACCCAGTGCTGCCGCCAGGGGCCGAACGTCGGCCAGCGCGGGTCCCAGCTTGAGCGCGGACTGCTTCATATGACCAAAGATCCGCCCATCGACGGGCCGAAGTTCAATCGGCAGAACCTCACCTCCAATTTCTTGCTGGAAGACCCGAGGGGCTTCGATAGGGCCAAGCTTGCCTTCTTCCGCCAGCCAAAGCCACGCTCCCAGCGCGTTGTGGCCGGCACCACCAACTTCCGCACCGGCTGCAGTAAACGACCGGAGCTTCAGATCGGCCCGATCGCTGCGCATGATGAAGGTCGTTTCAGCTTGGTTGAATTCGCCGGCGATCCGGCGCATCTGCGTCTCGGAAAGTCCATCAGCGTCTTCGACGACGGCCAGAGGGTTGCCACTTAACGAGGTGTCCGCAAAGACGTCGATCAGTCCGGCTGTTAGAACTGCAGTGCTCGATTGCGGCGACAAGGCATAGCTCCTATTCTTCTGACAAGAAGGACTGTGCACCAAAGCACCTCAGCGACAAAACGCGCATTGCTTGGCCAAATGATAAGGGAAACTAATCATTCGACCTTCTGTTGAATCCCTCCGAATTTTCGAGATGTGCGTCAGCGTAAGCAGCTTTGCCGGCGCGGCGGATCGTCTGGCACTCACGCCCGCCGCCGTGAGCCTTCGCATTCGCAGCCTCGAAGCAGAGCTCGGTCAACGTTTGTTCACTCGCGTGGGTCGCAGGGTTGTTCCCACTCCAGCCGCTGTGACACTGGCGTGCCAGGTTCGGCATGCCCTGGACGATATCAACAATGCTCTCGACGCGTTTCAAGCAGGGATCACGCCGCTGCGGGTGACAGTACCACCGACATTTGCATCCCGCTTTCTGGCTCCGCGACTATCGGGCTATCGAGCAACGGGCGGTGCTACCATCGAGCTCGACATTTCCTCAGACGTACGTGATCCGACTGCGTTCGATGTTGCCATCCGGACGGGACGAGGGGGATGGGACGGGCTTGACGAATACCCTCTCACGCCTGTCGACGTGACGCCTATGGTGGCACCGACTCTGCTCGGGTCGCGGACCCTCACTGCGCCAGAGGATCTCGCAGACCTCAACCTCCTGCCTCATCCTGATTGGGGAAAGTGGTTCGCACGAGCCGAGCGACCAATGCCGAGCGGCTTACGCTTCGCAGCTGTCGATTACTCAATCTTCGAGCTCATCGCCAATGCGGCCGTGAGTGGCCTCGGTGTGGCTTTGCTGTCGCCGACGCTCTTTCGGCCACTTCTAGACGATGGACTGCTCGTGGCGCCACTTGCAACTGTGTTGCAAGGACCAGACTGGTACTTCGCCCTGATCCGCGAAGGTGACCAGCGCCCGGCGCCGCGCGGCTTCTGCGCCTGGCTCTGCGAACAGGTTCGTCAGGCGCAGGATTGGTAGGGCCGGAGCGGCTGATTTGCGCACAAAAGGAGGCACTTGCCCCTTGAACGTCCCTGATTCGTTTCGAGGCGCGAAAAGCTGCCAGTCTGCTCGCGGCCCACAAACAGAACGTTCTGTTCTCGCAGGATCTACATCAGGCTTGGAATCTTTCCCCTAGGTATTAACGGCACCCGGGGCTAACATGTTTACTGGGAGGTGGGCGATGACAAAAGTCTCGATCCGCCGGGCGGATTTCATGATGGTCCTGGCCTATGCTTCGGACCTCGCCACTGGCCATTCTCGCGACTTCGCACTGAAGTCCTGCGTGCTTGCAATGCGGATCGCCGAGCTTGCGGGTGTTTCCGATGAGATTCGGCGCAACGCCTACCATCAGTCCATGCTGCGCTATGTCGGCTGCAATGCCGACACGGACCTTCTTTCGGCCACCTTCGGCGACGAAATCGCGCTCCGCCAGGATCTTGTCGGTCTCGACATGGGCAATCGTGCGGAACTGGGGAGGGTCTTCGTGCAAGCTTTCAAGCGGCTCTACTACGATCTTGAGCCCGACGCTCAAGCGAAGGCGATCGAGGCTGGGCTGTCGCAGGCGCTCGCGGTGGCCCGCCCGGTGCTCACCGCGCATTGCGAGGTCGCGCAACGGATCGGCGAGCGGCTGGGCCTGTCCGAGGAGATGCGGCGCAATCTTGGACAGATCTACGAGCGCTGGGACGGCAAGGGCCTGCCGCGTGGGCTGAGCGGCGAGGACGTCCTGCCGGCCGTGCGCCTGATCACGCTGGCGCAGGATGCCATCGCGCTCAGCGAAGCCGTCGGTATCGACGGGATGGCCGAAGTCGTCGCCAGCCGCGCTGACGGCCCTTACGAAGCTGATCTGGCCAGGCTCGTCTCGGCCAACGCGTCGGCACTGATGGAGGGCATCGGCGCGACGGTCGACCGCGAGACGATCCTGGCGCTCGAGCCCGATCCGCCGGTGACGCTGGACGAGGCAGCCTGCGATGAGGCGTTCCTCGCCATCGCCGACATGATCGACATGCGCATGCCGTTTACGCAGGGCCATTCGCGGATGGTGGCGGAACTGGCCACGGGAGCGGGGAAACGGATCGGGCTGCCCGACCCTGACGTCCGCGCGCTGCGCTGGTCAGGGTGCATCCACGACATGGGCGAGCTCGTGGTGCCGGTAGCGACCTGGATGCGCAATGGTCCGCTGTCGGTGCGCGAACGCGACGCAGCCCAACTGCACGCCTATTACGGCGAGCGGGCCCTGGCCTCGTTCGGTCGCGAGGGCGAAGCGATGGCCGCGCTCGTCCTGCGCCATCACGAACGCCTAGACGGCTCTGGCTATCACCGCAAGGTCGGCGGCTCCGACCTAACTCCGGCGGCGAGGATCCTGGCCGCTGCCGAAGCGTTCCAGACCTCGCGAGAGGAACGTCCTCACCGCAGGGCGCTGTCCAGCGAGGCGGCGGCGACGAAGTTACGCGCCGCCGTACGTGAGGGCTGTATCTGCCCCGACGCCGCCGAGGCCGTGCTGTCCTTCGCGGGGCAGCCGTCGCGCCGGGCGCCGCCCCGGCCTCTGGCCGGAATGACGCCACGCGAGATTGAAGTGCTGCGCCTGATCGCCTCCGGCCTTACGGCGAAGGAAGTGGCGCGGAAGCTCGATATCTCGCCCAAGACCGCGGACCACCATATCCAGGGCGTCTATGCCAAGATCGGTGTGGCCACCCGCGCCGCCGCCGCGCTCTATGCGGTCGAGCATGGCCTTGTCCGGCCGGGAGAGATGCAGGAATAGGGAATACTCCCCATGTGCGCCTGCTCCAGGGCGCGCATCGTGATCCTGTCGACGGACCGATGGTGGCCGCGACCGACAGGAGGAAATCAAATGCTTCTCGCAACGACCAAGGTGGCGGACGTCGACCGCTTCATCCGTATCTTTTCGACCAAGGGCGCCGACAAGCGCCGGCTGCACGGTTCGAACGGCGCAACCGTGTTCCGCGATCCCAGCGAGCCCGACCGCGTCTGGGCGATCTTCGACTGGGACGCCGAGGGCTGGAAGAACTTCGTGTCGGACCCCGAAGTGCCGGCGATCCTCCAGGAAGCCGGCCATGTCGGCAAGCCGCAGGCGGCTATGCTGCTTGGCCACTATGAGGCCTGACGTGCCCTTCGCGCCGCCTGCCATAGGCGGCGGCGCGCCCACGAAACCACAAGATCGGAGAAATGAGATGGACCAGAAACCCATCAAGATCGGCCTTATTGCCGAACTCACCGGCCCGCTGTCCTTCATGGGCATCGCCAACGCAAACCTCACGACCATGCTCGTCGACGACATTAATGCCAGGGGCGGCTTGCTGGGCCGTTCGGTGCAGGTCGTCATCGAGGACGGCGAGACCACCGACAGCGTTGCCAAGGCGAGGACTGCCAAACTGATAGACGTCGACAAAGTCGATCTGGTCGTCGGCGGCATCTACAGCTCGACCCGCCAGGCCATTAAGAGCGAGGCAGTCGCGCGCGGCAGGACGCTCTACATCTACACCGAACAATATGAGGGGCAGGAAAACGATCCGTTGATCTTCTGCACGGGTCCAGTGCCCGCGCAGCAGGTCGAGCCGCTGATCCCATGGATCATGAAGAGCACCGGGGCGAAGAAGTTCTATCTGCCATCGGCCGACTACATCTGGCCGCATTTGCTGAACAAGGCGGCGAGCCGGGTGGTGCGCGCCAACGGCGGCGCGATCGTCGGTGAGGAGTATTTCCCGCTCGACACCGTCGATTTTCGGCGCACGGTCCAGCAGATCATGGCGAGCGGCGCCGAGGTGGTGTTCAATACCCTCGTTCCCCCGGGCTTGACGCCGTTCCTCGACGAACTTCACAAAGCCGGTTTCGGCAAGCGGGGCGGCACAATCATCTGCACCTACTTCGACGAGAATTTCTTCAATCTCGTGCCATCCGAGCAGATCGAGGGCCTCTACAGCTGCCTCGACTATTATCAGGAGCTCGACGATCCGTTTGGCCGCGCGCTCCTGCGCCGCTACCAGGACCGATTCCCCGGCAGTGCGATGTTGACCGCGGGCAGCGGCTGCACCGGCCACTACCGGGCGATCAAGATGTGGGAAGCGGCGGTCGACGAAGCCGGCACGGTCGAGCGCGACGCAGTCATCCGGGCACTCGACCACGCTCGGATCAGCGAGGGACCGGGAGGCCCCGCCGAAATGGTCCCCAGCCAGCACCATGTTCGCATGAACATGTACATCGCGCAGGCGCGCGACGGTCGATTCCGGGTCGTGAAGAACTTGGGTCCGATAGATCCCAACGAACGCGCTCTTAGCGACGAATTCCAACCAAGCACAGCGGGGTAACTGGCGGCGTCGAGCACTGTTGTTCCAAATGGCGGGGGCGGCTAGATAATGCCCTCGCCATCACCGGGCCGATAGTGGTTGTACCAGTCAAACCCACGAGAGCGACCGGCAAATCAGGACGCGCTATCCGTGCCGCGAAACCTGAAGTCGCTGTCGGGCGACTATTCAATCCCGCTCTTGGCACAAGCGGTCCGCGATATGGACGAGTCAGTCCGCTTTCTAGTCTCTCCATCCCGAAAACGATAGTCCGCAACGGCCCAAGTCCGGCCGTTCTAAAATAGCCGCTTCGCACCATTTTGAGACCTTCGCCGACGGAAGAGTTTCAGGTCGTTCGCTGGTAATGACGGCACGAAGAAAGGTTCGGACCGCGAAATCCCATGGCCAAAGAAAACGAGATAAGTTGTCGGGAGCCGCGCCGGTCGTTCGTCCTCTGGATGAAGAACCGGATATCGAACCATGAGAAAGAACGCCGCAATCACGCACATCGACAGCGTCATGCAATCACCCGGAGCCTTCCAATGACCGCCACCATCACAGCCTTTGAACGGTCGCCCGACCGCGGCAAGGGACAGGCACGTGACATGCGTGTTCGTTGGGCGCTCGAAGAAGTGGGCCAAGCTTACGACGTTCGTCTCGTTTCGTTCAGCGCGATGAAGGAAAACGCGCATCGTGCGCTTCAGCCTTTCGGGCAGATTCCGACCTATGAGGAAGGCGATCTCGCTTTGTTCGACTCGGGGGCGATCGTGTTCCATATCGCGGAGCGCAATGCGGGCCTGCTGCCGGACGATGCGGATGCCCGGGCACGCGCGATCACTTGGATGTTTGCCGCGGTCAGCACGCTGGAGCCGCCGATCGTGGATCGGGAAACCGCCATGCTGCTGGAGCGCGACGAGGCCTGGCACAAGCAGCGCCTGCACATGGTCGAGGATCGTATCCGTGGCCGGCTGAGCGAACTCTCCGATCGCCTTGGCGATGCCGACTGGCTCGATGGTGCGTTCAGCGCCGGTGACCTTCTGATGGTGATGGTGCTGCGCAGGTTGAACCGATCGGCTCTGCTGGACGAATATCCGAACCTCTCCGCCTATGTCGCCCGAGGCGAAGCGCGGCCGGCCTTCAAGCGTGCTTTCGACGCCCAATTGGCGGTTTTCACCGCCGCATCAACCGGCTGACAAGGGCCGCTCCGGTCAGAGACGGCAGACGCGAGCGGACGTCCGCCTTGTGCCAATTGCCGCCTAGCCTCTAGCTCCTCAACCCCGGCGCTTCCTGCCCGGTGCGCTCGACATATTCCGTATAGCCGCCGCCATAGGTGTGGATGCCTTCGGGCGTCAGTTCGAGCACGCGGTTCGAAAGCGCCGCCAGGAAGTGGCGGTCGTGCGAGACGAACAGCATGGTGCCCTCATATTGCGAGAGTGCCGTGATCAGCATCTCCTTGGTGGCGATGTCGAGGTGGTTGGTCGGCTCGTCCAGCACCAGCAGATTGGGTGGGTCGAACAGCATCAGCGCCATCACCAGGCGGGCTTTCTCGCCGCCTGAAAGCACCCGACATTTCTTCTCGATCTCGTCGCCGGAGAAACCGAAGCAGCCGGCGAGTGCCCTGAGAGGCGCCTGGCCGGCCTGCGGGAAATTGTCCTCCAGCGTCTGGAAGACGGTGCGCTCGCCCTCCAGCAGCTCCATGGCGTGCTGGGCGAAATAGCCCATCTTGACGCTCGGGCCGCGCGCCACCGTGCCGGCGTCGGGATCGGAAGCGCCGGCGACCAGCTTCAACAGCGTCGACTTGCCGGCGCCGTTGACGCCCATGATGCACCAGCGCTCGCGGCGGCGGACCTGAAAATCCAGCCCCTCATAGATGGTGCGGCTGCCGTAGCCCTTATGGACGTTCTTCAGCGTGACGACATCCTCGCCGCAGCGTGGCGCCGGCTGGAATTCGAAATGGACGATCTGGCGGCGCTTCGGCGGCTCGACGCGGTCGATCTTGTCCAGCTTCTTCACCCGGCTCTGCACCTGGGCGGCATGCGAGGCGCGCGCCTTGAAGCGCTCGATGAAGGCGATCTCCTTGGCCAGCATCGCCTGCTGGCGCTCGAACTGCGCTTGTTGCTGCTTGTCGGCGATCGCCCGCTGCTGCTGGTAGAATTCGTAGTTGCCGGAATAGGCGGTGAGCGAGCCGGCGTCGATCTCCACTACCTTGTTGACGATGCGGTTCATGAACTCGCGGTCGTGCGAGGTCATCAGCAGCGCACCGTCATAACCCTTCAGGAACTGCTCCAGCCAGATCAGGCTTTCGAGGTCGAGATGGTTGCTCGGCTCGTCGAGCAGCATCACATCGGGGCGCATCAGAAGGATGCGGGCCAGCGCCACGCGCATCTTCCAGCCGCCCGACAGCTTGCCGACGTCGCCGTCCATCATCTCCTGGCTGAAGCCGAGGCCGTCGAGCACTTCCCGCGCGCGGCCGTCCAGCGCATAGCCGTCGAGTTCCTCGAAGCGGTGCTGCGCCTCGCCATATTTTTCTATGATCTCATCCATCTGGTCGGCCTGGTCGGGATCGGCCATGGCCGCCTCGAGTTCCGCCATTTCGGCCGCCACGTCGCTGACCGGCCCTGCGCCGTTCATCACTTCGGCCACCGCGCTGTGGCCTGCCATGTCGCCAACATCCTGGCTGAAATAACCAATAGTGACGCCGCGATCGACTTGCACCTGGCCCTCGTCGGGCTGTTCCTCGCCATTGATCACGCGAAACAGGGTCGTCTTGCCGGCGCCGTTGGGGCCGACAAGGCCAACCTTCTCGCCCTTCTGCAGCGCGGCCGAAGCCTCGATGAAGACGATCTGCCGGCCGTTCTGCTTGCCGATGCTTTCGAGACGAATCATGGGGTGTTCCGGGAGGCCGATGCGAGGTTGAGGGATTCGCCCGGGGCCATACGCGAATGAGGGTGCCGGGGAAAGAGGCAGAAGCGCCGCAGCACCGACAGTGAAGACTAGCGACGGCGGCAGTGACAGCCAATCTCCCCCTCGCGGGGAGATTGGCAGCCGCGGCGCCGGGCCTCTACTTCGCGTCGTGGAAGATGATGCCGACCGTATGCCGCATGCCCGAGCGCAGGCGGCTGACGCCGTGCCTGAGGTTCACGCGATAGTGGCCCTTGGTGCCCTGCACCGGGCGATTGTGGACGGCGAAGACCACCGCGTCGCCCTGGGTGAGCGGCACGACCTCGGCGCGGCTCTGCATGCGCGGGCGCTGCTCGGTCAGCACGAACTCGCCGCCGGTGAAATCCCTGCCCGGCTCCGACAGCAGGATCGCCACCTGCAGTGGAAAGGCGAGATCGCCATAGAGATCCTGGTGCAGGCAGTTGAAGTCGCCGGGGACATATTGCAGCAAAAGCGGCGTCGGTCGCGTCTGGCCGTTGCCGTGGCATTGCTCGAGGAATGCGGCGTGGTCCGCAGGATAGCGCTGGGCCAGCCCCAGGCGCCCGTTCCAGTCATTGGCGACCTCGGCCAGGCGTGGATAGAGCGCGGCGCGCAAGGCGCCGATCAGATCAGGCAGAGGGTAGCGGAAATAGCGGTACTCGCCCTTGCCGAAGCCATGGCGTGCCATGTGGACATGGCTGCGGAAGTGCTCTTCGTGGGGATAGAGCTCGGCGATCTCCCGGCACTCGTCGGGCGACAGCAGCTTTTCCATAACGGCGCAGCCATGGCCGTTCAGCTCGCTGGCCAGTTCGCTCCAGTCCTGATCAGCGACGCGCGCTTCCGCCGAACGCACCGCCCGCCTTGCGCTTATCGAATGGATGGTCATGGCCTGGCCTCCTCTTGGACCGTGAATGGCGGTCGACAATGGTCGCTGCCGCCGATCCTTGTTGCGTCGCGCCAGAATCCGATGGGGCGCCCGGAAAAGCCACCCGTTTCCTGCCAGGCTATGGTGAGCACCGGCCAAGCTGAACCGATTACGGCAACACCGCCATGACGATGCCGGGCCGGCCTTGCGCACGGCCGAAAGCCTGCTGCAGGCGTGTATTGGCGCGCACCGCCTCGCGGCCGGCATCGATGGTGCGGTCGACCTGTTCGGGCGTCAGCTTCAGCCGCGTCGGAATGGCGTTCAGCGCGGTCCCCTCGGCTGGCGGCAGGTCGGCGAAGGAGACCAGCTCCACCGTCATGCGCACGTCGCGGCAATTCCAGCCGGAATGGCCGCCGCGATAGCGCGCCACCGTCGCCGGCGGCAGGCTGCAGCGATACTTGACCAGCTTTTCGCGCCACAAGCGGAATTCCAACTTGAGGGCGTCGAATTCGTCGCGCACCGAGGACGCAATCGAGGTGCCGGCGGTGGCATCGATCATGTCGACCAGGCCAGGCCCTTGCTTGACCGTGACCCAGTCGGGTTCGATCCTGCGCCCGGCATCGGCGACGATCATGATCAGGGTGCGCATCCTCACTGCTGCTGCCGGCGACAGCGGGCTGTGCGCGGAGTCGGCAGTGTCGATCGATTCCGCGAAGCCGACCACCGCTATGTTGTCGGTCAATCCGCCGTCGAGCAGCTTGATGTAGCTGACGCGGTCGTTGTTCTGATACGAATCCAAGGCGAGGGCCGCCGCCTTGACCCGCAACGGCGCTTCCGGATCCTGCAGCCCGCGTCTAATCCAGTCCGGCTGCGTGTAGTTGCATTTGGTCTTCGGGGTCGTCGTCGAGACGACCAGCGGCGCGAACACTACCGGAAACGCCGCCGAGGCCGCAACGGCGTCGGCGATACGCAGCCTGTCGAGATCGCTGCAGATCGCCGCGAAGCGGTCGTAGGTGAAGCCGAAAGCGGTGCCGTTGTAGATGTCGGAGGCGTGGATCCAGACCAGCGGTGCGCCGGGGCGCTTGAAGGCGCTGTAGGTGGCGCCGTCGAAGAGGTTGCTGTTGAGCCACGCGGCAAGTGTGCTGCGGTCGTTGATGCCGCCCTTCCAAAGCCGCGCCAGGTTGGCAGGGGCCAGTTTGGCCGTATGCAGGGAGCTCTCGGCGTTCTGCAGCAGGAAGCGTTCGCGCAGGTCGCGGTAGCCATGCCCCTTGTAGCCGAGATAGGCCGCCGTCACCGCGCCGCCGGAAACGCCGCCGACGACGCGCACATCGTCGATCAGCGTATGCGCGCGCGGACCACTGCCGACGACGACACCGTCGAGCGCCTGCAGCACGCCATAGCTGAAAGCCGCGGCGCGCGTACCGCCGCCGGAGAAGGACAGTGCGACCACGGTCGAGCCATCGCCGGGGGCATCAGGAATGTAGGCCGGCGAGCCCGGTCCGACTTGCGTCACATGGGTGTTGATGGGCTCGACATCGTTGCCGACGCAACCGGCCAGCAGCGTTCCTGCCAACGCAAGCCAGCCCACACGCCAACGCATCGAGGACCCCCGATCGCTCGTCCCGGTATCAGTCTATCCGCATGCGGCAGGCCAAAGCAACGGCCCGACAGTCTCTCGACCCCGATTCGCCGCCCATGTGACCCTGCCTGCCCGCCTGTTGGGCAGCACGCCTGCCGGCCTCTGAGACGGGCGCCGCTCGCCTCAAGCCTTCCGGCGATAGACCTCCAGCTCCGGATCGAGATCGACCCGCACTGCGTTGGTGAACACGCAGGTCGCCACCATGATGCCAGCGAAGGCGACGAGATTGACCAGAAGCGCCTCGTCATAACGGGCTTTCAATTGCGACCAGATGCCGTCGGGGATGGCGTTGGCATCAGTGGCGATCGCTGTACCGAAGTCGATCAGCAGCGCCTCGTCAGAGGTGCGTTCGATGTTCTTGGGGTCGAACCCACTGTCGATCAGCGCCCGACGGAAGAAGGTGACGGGGATTTCGGCCCGGCAGGTCTCGGAAATCGCCAGCGACAGCAGCCAGATCGCGCGATCGCCGAGCGTGGGCCGGAGCAGGTCGCGCAGGGTGAACCATTCGGCATAGATGTGGTGGGCTGCCGGTGAGTGCAGCTGGATGCGCTTCATGTTGGTCATGCGGCCGCGCAGGCGAAGCTCCTCGTCATGCGCGGCGCGGATTTCTTCGGATGCCGTGGCGTAGTCGATCGGCGGGATCATGGCCATGGGATGGTCCTTGGTTTGGTGGCGGCCGTTTGAGGAACCAAGGCCCTCAGAAGCTCCCGCCAAGCGTGGCATGCAGATCCGGCGGCGTGCGCAGCGTGTTGCTCACAGTGCAGATCGTCTCGGCGTCCTCTACAATCCGCTGCTTCGTCGCTTCATCGAGGTCGCCCGAAATGTCGAGCGTGATCGAAATCCGGCCGACGCGGGAAGGGTCGCCCTCGGCCTTTTCGCCTGACACATCGGCGCGCACCTCGCCAAGGCTGGCGGCAACGCCCAGGCGTGTCGCTGCGATGCGGACGCTCAGCACCATACAGGCAGCCAAAGAGGCGTAGAGCAGGTCGAGCGGATTGAAGCCCGGCGCGCCGACCGCGGTCACGACATCGACCGTGCCGCCGGTCGGCGTGGTGACGACCGGCAGGCCGCCCGGCGGCAGGACGGCCAGCGCACCGGTGACGCGCGTCCTCACCTTGAGTTCACCCATGGCAAATCCTTTTCGGTCGCGGCAAAAATCAAAGGCGCAGCTGCCGTGGTGCGCGCCCTGCCCTGTTGCCGCTATATGGTACGCTTGGGGTCTGCGCCGCAACATCGACTGTTGACTTCAATTTCGCTACGCTGTGACACCTTCAGAATTGCCCTTTTGCTGCACTGTTCCGAGGTTCGGCAATGAAGCGCAGTCTCGCCTTTGGTTTGATTGCAGTTGCCGGCGTTGGCCTGCTCGGCGGCGGCGCATTATTGCTTGTTGGTCAGACCGCGGTTTCGCCGGACGCAATCCAGTCGTCGGTTATCCGTACTCCTGCGCTGATCGACAGCGCCTGGAAGTTGCCGGTGGCGGCCACGTTCAACGCCGGCCTCGACTGGCAAACGAACGGCTCGCGGTGCGGTCCGGCCAGCGTCGCAAACACATTCCGCTCCATCGGCGAGGAGGAGACAAGCGAGGCCGAAGTCCTCGAGGGCACGGGAAAGTGCTGGACAGGTTTTTGCATCGTCGGGCTGACGCTGGACGAGGTTGCCGAAGTCACCCGAACGAAGACCAGTCGGAAAGTCTCCGTGCTAAGGGACCTGAGCGCCGAAGAATTCCGCGAACACTTGAAGCATGCCAACGACCCGGGCCGCCGCTACATCATCAACTTTACCCGCGAGAAGATCTTCGGCGCTGGCAGCGGTCATTTTTCCCCGATCGGTGGCTATCTGGAGGCCGAGGACATGGTTTTCGTCCTCGATGTCAACGAGCGCTACAAGCCCTGGCTGGTCGAGCGTGAACGCCTGTTCTCGGCTATGGACACGATCGACAGCGATGGCGATAAAAAGCGCGGCTTGCTGCTGATCGAGTGACACTGAGAGCGACGCCTGGGTGCATCCAGGGTATAAAAAATTGCCCGATTTCAAGCCGATACGAACAAGCGCGAAGGCGCAGCTTCCATATGTGGGCTCATTCACACGGCCGCAGGGCACTGACTGCTATATTAGCCTCTTCGCACAATGGAGGCTCAAATGAGGTTCGTCGCAGTGCAGGAGCCGGATTGCACCTGGGCGGTGTTTGACACGACCGTCGACGAGCCCACCGACTATGCCGGTCGCGTCCTTTTTGGTTTGACGTTGAGTGAGGCTCAATGGTTCGCCGCCGTAGCAAATGATGAAGTCTCATGGCGGAAAAGCAATCCATCGGGCGCGCATCAGTGCCTGGTCGAACCGGAACCTGTAATCGGAGCCGCATGGGGCAACCATCAGTCGGCCGCCCATCTGCCAGGATGCTTGCTGGCACGGATTCCGGTTCTCACGGCCTTTGGCTAGACCGCCCGCGCCACCGGCCGCTTCCCTTCTCCTGCTTGTGGGATAGGGAAACGCGTTTACATCCAGCCGAGATTTGCAACGATGGGACCGCCCCTCAGCGCATCCACCCGTGCAAGATGTGTTTCTGGATCTTGCCGGACGCGGTGCGCGGCAAGGTTTCGGTGAGCAGAAATTCCTTCGGCACCTTGTAGCGGGCGATGCGGGCCGCACAGTGGCTGGCGAGCGCCGCCGGATCGGGCACGCGGCCGGGCTTTGCCACGACGAAAGCACGGCCGACCTCGCCCCAGCGTTCGTCGGCGATGCCGATGACGGCCGCTTCGGCGATGTCGGGATGGTCTAGCAGCACGATTTCGACCTCGGCCGGATAGACGTTCTCGCCGCCCGAGATGAACATGTCCTTGCGGCGGTCGACCAGGGTGACGAAGCCGTCTTCGTCGCGGCGCGCGATATCGCCGGTGCGCAACCAGCCGTCTTCGGTGAAGACCGGCGCCGTCTCCTGCGACCGGTTCCAGTAGCCCGGCGTGATGCTGGGTCCGCTGAGCCAGATCTCACCCGCCTCGCCCACGGCAACGTCGCGCCCGCCATCGTCGACGACACGCAGCGAGACTGACGGCCCCGGCAGGCCGGACGAGCCGGCCTTGCGGGCGATCAGGTCCGCCTCCGGGGGCATGCAAAGCACGGTGCCGGCTTCGGTCATGCCGTAGCCGTCGGCCATGCGGATGCCGTTCGCTAGCCACCAGCGAATCTCGGCGGCGGGGTTCGGCGCGCCGCCGGTAAAGATCGCGGTCAGCGATGTCCAGCGCGCCGGTTCGAAATCCGCGCCATTTCGCAGCATCCTTGCCATTTGCGGGACGCAGAAATAGTGGGTGACGCCGAGTGCAAGATCGGCTAGGCGCCGGTTGGTGAGATCGGGATCAAAGCCGGGCGCAATCAGCACCGTTCCGCCGTGCAGCAGCGCCGGACGCAGGCAGGTGATGAGGCCGATGACATGGAACATCGGCGCGTCGCAGAGGAAGACGCTGGCATGGCCGACGCGGCCGAGCACGCTGAAGTTGACGGCGGTGGCGAAGGCATTGGCCTCGGTCACGATGACGCCCTTGGGACGACCCGATGTGCCGGAAGTGTAGAGGATGATCGATGGCCGGTCGGCGGCCGGCAATGCGCGACGTGGCGCCGGCGGCTGCTGCTCCACTGCCGTCTGGAAGCGCCCGGTATCGAGTGGTGTACAGGCGGGGGGCAGCGCAATGTCGAGCTCGATGTCATGGAGCAGAAGCACTGGATCGCAGTCGGCAAGGATCGCCTGCCGCTCGGGCGTCGCGAGGCGCCAGTTGACCGGCACGAAAATGGCGCCGATGCGCATCGCGGCCTGCTGCAGGATGAGGAGATCGGCGCCGTTGCGGGCAAACGTGGCGATCCGTTGCCCCGCTCTTATGCCAAAGCCGGTTTCGAGCACCGAGACCGCACGCTGGATGGCTTCGTCGAGCGCCGCATAGGTCCAGCTCCGACCGGAAGCCAGATCGACGCACGCCGTGCGCGCGGGCTGGGTCCTGGCATGCAGGGCTACAGAGTCTGATGTCGTCCAGGCCGGCATTCGCAACTCCTCCCAGATTGCGTCGTCTATCGGCTCACCTTGCCTTGTCGTAGGCGCCGAGGCCGGGCTTGTAGCTCTTCTCGTCGATGAACTGGCGGATGCCTTCCTTGCGGGCCTGATTGTCGAAGGAGTTCGCCGCCTCCTGCGCGCGCACCAGATAGTCCTCGGCATTGTCGTAGGTCATCTCGGCAACGCGGCGGATGGCGTCCTTGGTCGCCTTCAAGGCCACGGGATTCTTCTTCAGCAAGGTGTTGGCGACCTCGGTGACACGCGCCTTCAGGCCTTCCAGCGGCAGGCTTTCATTGACCAGCTTCCAGGCGGCGGCCTTCCTGCCGTCGATGAGCTCGCCGGTCAGCGCATGATACATGGCGTCGCGCATCGACAGGAGGTCGACCACCACCTTGGTGGCGCCGCCGCCGGGCAGGATGCCCCAGTTAATCTCGGACAGCGCGAACTGCGCCTCGTCGGCGGCGAAAGCGAGATCGCAGGCGAACAGCGGGCCATAGCCGCCGCCAAAACACCAGCCATTGACCATGGCGATGGTCGGCACGCGGTACCAGCGCAGGCGCCGCCACCAGCCATAGGCCTCCGCCTGCACCTTGCGCACGGCGCCAAGGCCCTTGGCTTCGGTCTCGCGAAAATATTCCTTGAGGTCCATGCCCGCCGACCAGGCATTGCCTTCGCCGGACAGCACGAGCACGCCGACATCGTCGCGGAATTCGAGTTGGTCGAGAACCTCCATCATGCGCCGGTTGAGCGCCGGGTTCATGCAATTGCGTTTTTCGGGGCGATTGAAGCGCACCCAGGCGATGCCGTTCTCGATGTCGAAGGCAACGGTCTCTTCGCTCATGGCAACTCTCCTCCTGTTGCTTGCCGGGAGGCAGGCGCTGCATGCCGCTTCTCCCCTGCCCTGTGTCCTGTCGGTCAGTTGACCTCAATCCGTCGGCAAAAATCGCTATGTACCATAGCAACTATATTCGCTATGCCGCATAGTCTTTTTCGCTTGACAAGACCCTCGGTCCCGGCGATCGGTTGGGACATGGCAGAGACAAAACTTCGCGCTGGCGATCCCGACTTAGCCGAGACCGCGCTCGATGCGCAGATCGGCTACAATTTGAGGCGCGCCTCAGCCTTGGCGCTCAACGATTTCACGGTCGAGATGGCGAGTGCCGCGCTGCGCCCGGTGACCTACGGCATGCTGGCGCTGATCGACGAAAGACCAGGGATCAGCGCCGCCGAGCTCTGCCGCCTGCTCGGCATGAAAAGCGCCAACATGGCGCCGCTGCTCGCCGAACTCGAGGAGCGTGGCCTGGTCGAGCGCGACGACCATGCGCAAGACAGGCGCGTCCGGGTGCTGGCCCTGACCAAGGCCGCGAGAAAAGCCATGCCGGCATGGCGACGGCAGGTGCGCGGGCACGAGGATCGGTTTCTGCACAAGCTGACAGCCAAGGAACGGTCGACGCTGCTGCGGCTGTTGCGGCTCATCTGGACGGATGAAGAAGACTGAGGCAGGCCTAGCGCCGGGAAAGCCGTGATGGAACAACAGAATAGCAGCGCGTATCCTGCGCAAGCGATTCAACCACCGGCGCCTCGCTGTCAGGAATGATTGGCTTCCCGATTCCGGTTTTCGTCGGCCTCGGCTAGACTGATCTCAACCGCAACCGGGCTGTTCTTCCGATGATCGTCCAGACCTGCATCAACGGCGCGCGTGGCGCCGATTTTCATCCGCAGCTGCCGCTCGACGCGGACGCCATGGCGCGTGATGGCGCGGCCTCTGTCGCGGCCGGTGCGGCAGAGCTGCATGTGCATGCGCGCGGGCTCGACGGCCGCGAAAGCCTGGCACCGGCGGCGATGGACGCGACGGTGCTCGCGCTGCGCCGCGCCTGCCCGGGAACGCTGATCGGCGTCTCCACCGGCGCCTGGATCGAGAACGACGGCCAGCGCACGCTTGTGGCCATCGCCGGCTGGCGCGAATTGCCGGACTATGCCTCGGTCAATCTCAGCGAGGCGGCGGCGCCGCTGGTGATGGAGAGCCTGCGCCAGCGCGGCATCGGCATCGAGGCCGGGCTTGCGTCGATCGCCGACGCCGAGCGGCTTGTCAGCCTCGACCATGGCGGGCGGGTGCTGCGCATCCTGATCGAGATTTCAGAGCAGACGCTGGACGAGGCTTTCGCCGTCGCAGGCGGCATCGAAAAGGTGCTGGAGCGCGCCGGCATCCGCCGCGCCATCCTGCTGCATGGCGAGAACGCGACCGTGTGGCCCTTCGTCGAGCGGGCTGCGGCGCGCAAGTGGTCGACGCGTGTCGGGCTGGAAGACGGCAAGGAGTTGCCGGACGGCACGGTGGCAGCGGGCAACGCGGCGCTGACGGCGGCCGCAGTGGCGATCTTCCGGGCTGGCCGATAGTCGCTGATCCATCCAAGTATGCCCCTGGCGTCGAAGCGATGCTTCGCGCACCGATGCGGCCTGGTCGGGCGTCGGCTGTATCCGGCCTTGTTGACAACCTCCGGAACCGCTCTTGCTGTTTTAAAACATTATCCCTATGATATTTTCATATCAGAAACAAAATGTGCCATCATTATTCTCTTTTATGAAAGTCTGAGCATTGCGGGAACATCTCGACCAGACCGACCGGCGACTGGTCAAATTGCTGTCGCAGGATGCCCAGCCCGGCATCAATCGGCTCGCTGAGACAATGGCGGTCTCGGTGCCGACGGTGCGCACGCGGCTGCGCAATTTGCTCGACCGCAACCTGCTCAAGATCGTCGGGCTGCTCAACCTGACCGAGCGCCCCGAATTGATCTCGGCTATTGTCGGTATCAATGCGCAGGGGCGCGGTCGCGCCCGCGAATTGGCGCAGCGCATCTCGGAACTGCCTTTCGTCAACTCGGCCTCCGTCGTCACCGGGCGCTTCGACATCATCGTCGACGTGACTGTGGCCGGCGATGTCGCCGACCTCTACCGCATCACCAGCGAGCTGATTCCCGGCGCGGGCATTCCGGGCGAAGTCGTGCGCAGCGAGACCTTCGTCGTCATGGCCTCCTGCAACAAATGGGTCAGCCTGCCGGAAGGCTGCTGGTCGGAAGAAACACCGGCGCGCAAGGAGCCGACATGAAGATCGCGGTTCTCGGCGGCCTCGGCCTGCAAGGCCGGGCGGCCATCGCCGATCTCGGCTGTGGCAACAGATCGATGACCGCATCGACATCGGCCAGCACATTGACGAGTGCCGGGCCGATCGCGCCATCGGGCACGACGAAACGCAGGCGTGAAAGGTCGGTCAGGCCCTCAAGCCGGGCAGGGCCGTCAGAGGCGGTGTCGACGCAGACGACTTCTTCGACACCGACACTGGCGACGGCGCGAGGCGGTGCTAGCGGCGATCGCGACGCGCACACCGCTGGTCACCACCAATTACGGCAAGGCCATCGCCGATCTCGCACCGGCGGCGGAAAAAGCCGGCGTTTCAATCATGACCGAATGCGGACTCGACCCCGGCATCGACCTTGTGCTTTACGCGCGCGCCGCAAGGCAGTTCGACACCATTGCATCAATCGATTCCTATTGCGGCGGCATCCCCGAACCAAAGGCGATGGCCAGGCCGCTCTGCTACAAGGTGAGCTGGAACTTCGACATGGTTCTGGTCAGCCAGAACCGCGACAGCGTGATGATCGAGGACGGCGAGCGGGTCGCGGTGCCGGCCGGCCAGCAACATGACAACCGCTTCATCCACGAGATCGAGGTCACGGGCCTGGGCCGGCTGGAAGCCTTCCCCAATGGCGACGCGCTGCATTACGTCGAGATGCTGGCCGCCGCCATGGGGCTACAGCGCTCAGGCCGCTACACGCTGCGCTGGCCGGGATGGTCGGCGTTCTGGGCGCCGCTGAAGGAGCTTGGCTTCCTCTCCGAAGACAAGGTGCCCGGCACCAGCGCCAGCCCGCGCGAATTTCTCGGCCGGCTGCTCGGCCCGCAATTGCAGTATAGCGCCGACGAGAAGGATTTGTGCGTGATGCGCAATGTCTTTTCCGGCATCGAAGCCGGCCGCCGCAAGACAGTGACCTCGGAGCTGGTCATCGAACGCGACCTCGCCTCCGGCCTGTTCGGCATGAGCCTCGGCGTCGGCTACCCCGCAAGCATCGTGGCGCAGATGCTGGCGCGAGGCGAAATCGCCAAGCCCGGCCTGCTCAACCCGCTGCTGCATGTGCCCGAAGGCCGCTTCTTCGGCGAATTGGCGAAGCGCGGCATCCGGGTGACCGAAACGGTCGACTGGGACTGAAGAGACGATTTTCGGACGGTGGTCGCCGCCGGCAACGGCGCTGCTGCTCAAAAAGGCACCCCGAAGGGTGAAATAACAAACGACAACAAGGAGGAATGCCACATGAAGATTGCCAAGCTTTTCATCGCCGGACTTGCGCTTGCAGGCCTTACCGCCGCTGCCAGTGCCGGAACGCTGGACGACATCACCAAGCGCGGCGAGTTGCGCGTCGCGGTGCAGACGCAGGGACCGCCCTTCTCGCTGGTCGGCGCCGCTGGCGAACGCACCGGCAGTTCGGTCGAACTCGCCGAGCTGATGGCCAAGGAAATGGGGGTCAAGATCACCTTCCTCGATTTCGACTGGGACGGGCTGATCCCGGCGCTGCTCTCGGGCAAGGCCGATCTTCTGGTCGCCGACATGACGCCGACCTTGGCGCGGGGCATGAAGGTCGCCTTCACCAAACCTTACATGTATACGGGCAGCACCGTCTTCACCAAGGCCGACGGCAAGTTCAAGACCACCGAGGACTGCAAGGCCAAGGGCACCAAGATCGCCGTGCTGCTTGGCGCCACCGGCGAGAAGGAGGCCAAGACCGCCTTCCCCGATGCCGACATCAAGAGCTACAAGGGCGGCGGCCCGCTGCTGCTCGACGCCGTCAACAACGGCCAGGCCGATTGCGGCGTCAACGACGTCTCGGCGGTCAAGGGTCAGTCGACCGCCTATCCGGCCGGCAGCTTCACTATCATGCCGGACCTCCTGTCGAAGGAGCCGCTTGCGTTCGCCACACGCTATGACGAGCCGGACCTGCTGGTCTGGATGAACCTGTTCCTCGACCAGGTCAGCGTCGACGGCCGTCTGCAGAAGAACCTCGACTACTGGGTCAATTCCGACGCCTGGAAGAAAGACCACTAAGCAGCGATAGATCCGAGCGGCTTCGCGCGCCTCGACGGCGCGAAACCGCTCGGAATTCGCTTTGTCCACCGCTTCGCTCGTCTCGGGGACTTCGTTTAGCATGCTCGAAAATTTCAGCTTCCGCACCATCGTCGAATATCTGCCTCTGTTCGGGCAGGGCCTCGTCACGACCGTGTGGCTGTCGGCGCTGTCCTTTGCCGGGGCGCTTGCCGTCGGCATCGTGCTCGCTGCCATGAGCCTGCAGCGCGGCTGGCTGTTTCGCGTGCCGGCCAAGGCCTATATCGACGCTGTGCGCGCCACCCCTTTGCTGGCGCAGCTCTATTTCCTCTATTTCGGCCTGCCTCACCTTGGCTTCGTGCTGCCCGAGCTTGTCGTCGGCATCCTCGCGCTGTCGTTGAACAGCGGCGCCTATGTCGCCGAGATCATCCGCGCCGGCATCCTGTCGATCCCGCGTGGCCAGGTGGAAGCCGGCGTCGCGTCGGGGATGACCTATGTCCAGCGCATGCGCCTGGTCATCCTGCCGCAAGCGTTCAAGGTGACAATCCCGCCGCTGCTCGGTCAGGCGATCGTGCTGGTCAAGGATTCGGCGCTGCTGTCGCTGATCTCGGTTTCCGAGCTGACGCGCGCCGGCCAACTGCTCGCTTCCGACCGTTTCATGCCGGCAGAAGGTTTCATCACCATCGCCGCCTTCTACCTCCTGCTCTACTACGGCCTCAAGGGACTGGCGGCGCTCTCCGGTCGTTGGCTCGGCTTGCAGCCGGCAAGGAGCAGCACATGATCTGGCAGCAGCTGCAAAGCCTCGTCGGAAGCTACCCCCTCGCTCTGCGCGGCCTCGGCGTGACCGTGGTGCTGTCGCTGATCAGCCTGGTGCTGGGCACGCTGCTCGGCTTTGGTCTCGGCATCTTGCGAACCGGCGGCAATCGGCTGATCAGTGCGGCGATCGGCGCCTGGGTCGACCTGATCCGCGGTACGCCGTTCCTGGTGCAGATCTTCCTGATCTTCTTCATCCTGCCGGAATTCGGCATCGAGCTCGACGCCTTCACCGCTGGCATCATCGCGCTGACCAATCTGGCGGCCTGCTTCATCTGTGAGATCGTCGTCGCCGGCATCCGCTCTGTGCCGACCGGCCAGGTCGAGGCGGCGCTGGCGTCCGGCCTGTCGCGCTGGCAGCGGATGCGCCAGGTGGTGCTGCCGCAGGCGATGCGCATCGTGCTGCCGCCACTGGTCGGGCAATATGTACTGCTGATCAAGGATTCCTCTGTTGTTTCGGCCATCGGGCTGACCGACCTTACCCGGGTCGGCTGGCTGGTGGTGCAGCGCGTGCCGAACGGCCTCTTGGTGTTCTTCCTCGTCGGCCTCGGCTATTTCATCGTCTGCTACCCACTGATCATGCTGGCCCGCCGGCTGGAACGCCGCATGGGTGCGGCACATGGCGAGGTGCAGTTGTGACGGCGAGTCCCAGCAAGAATGGTACCGGCATGATCGAGTTTCGCGGCGTCAACAAATGGTTCGGTGCGCTCAACGTGCTTCGGGATATCACGCTCAGCGTCGAGCCGCGCGAGGTCGTCGTCGTCTGCGGCCCGAGCGGCTCGGGCAAGAGCACCTTGATCCGCTGCATCAACGGGCTGGAGACAATCAGGGACGGCGATCTGGTGGTCGACGGCCAGCGCCTCGGCGACCCCGCCACCAACATGACGCGGCTGCGCACCGAGATCGGCTTCGTCTTCCAGTCGTTCAACCTCTATCCGCACAGGACAGCGCTGGAGAACGTGACGCTGGCGCCGATCCATGTGCGCAAGATCCCGCGCAACGAAGCCGAGCAGGCCGGACGCGAGCTGCTGGCCAAGGTCGGCCTTGCCGACAAGGTCCATGCCTATCCGGCGCAACTCTCCGGCGGCCAACAGCAGCGCGTGGCGATCGCCCGCTGCCTCGGTATGCGCCCCAAGATCATGCTGTTCGACGAGCCGACATCGGCGCTCGACCCCGAGATGATCTCGGAAGTGCTCGACGTCATGGTCGCGGTGGCCGAGGAAGGCATGACCATGATGGTGGTGACACACGAGATGGGCTTTGCCCGCAAGGTCGCGCAGCGCGTCGTTTTCATGGATGCCGGCGCCATCGTCGAAAGCGGCACGCCAGAGGAGTTTTTCTCACAGCCCAAGACCGACCGCAGCCGCGCCTTCCTCAGCAAGATCCTGCGGCACTAGGCGTCTAACTAGGCTTCAGCCGGCCGATATCTTCAGCCGAACGTCGCCCGAAGCTCAATGCGGATATCGACCCACTCGCAGCGCTGGCTGTCGTGATAGAAAGATTGGAAGGGTGGCGGGAACGCTGGGTCGGCGAAGGCGCCGACGGGGATGGCGATCACGCCGGGCTGGACATCGATCCGGTAATGCACCGTGTGCCGCAATCGGGGCAGAAATTGTATGTGACGCGGCCGCCCGCTTCGCCGAATTCCGCCAATCGCCCGTGGATTGATACGCCCTCCTCGGCAAACCGGACATTGAAGCTGAAGGCGCTGCCGGTGCGCCGCTTGCAGTCGAGGCAATGGCAGACCGAGATGCGCACCGGTTCGCCCACGCAAGTGGCTGACAGCTGGCCGCAAGAACATTCCGCGCGGACGCGTGACCATGGCTGGCTCCTTTTCAGCTTCACTGTTTCTCACCCGAGACCGACCAGAGATCGAGGACCTTATGGGGTTCGTGGGCGTAGCGGAGGGGACGCCTCGCCGTTCAGCTTCTCCTCGTCAAGGAGCTTCGGCGCCTGGCGGATCCGGCGCAAGTGAGACACGGACCGACGGTGGGCCTTGTCAGGTCTGCCAAGCATCCAAATCCGCTAGGATTTGCGCCTTTACCGCAGGATCGGCGTAGCTTGCGCGTACCGATGTCGCGGCAAGCTGCCGGATGGTTTCGCTGTCCCAGGCGAAGGCCTCGGCGCAGGCGGCATAGGATGCTTCGAGGGTCGTGTCGAGCAGCGTCGGATCATCGGTGTTGATCGAGACCGGAACACCGGCCTTGCGCAGGGCGTCGATCGGATGTTCGACAAGCGAGGGATACACGCCGAGCGCCACGTTGGAGATCGGACAGATACCCAGGGGAATCTGCCTCCGCGCCAGCAGGTCGACAAGGTCCGGTTCCTCGATCGCGCGCACGCCGTGGTCGATGCGGTCGGCGCCGAGCAGTTCGATTGCGTCGCGGACGCCTTCCGGGCCGCTCGACTCGCCCGCGTGAACGGTGCGTCGCAGGCCCGCTGCCGCGGCACGGCGAAACGCCTCGGCAAAGCGCGGACCGGTGCGGCCGGCAGCCGCCTCGTTGCCGTCGATCGACAGCGCAACGACGCGCGGATGCCTGATTTCGCTCAGCAACTCCACCAGCTCGATCGCTTCCGCCGCCGACTGGGTGCGAAGCAGGCTGACGCAAAGGCCGACCGGCGGGTGTCCGTCCTGCTCGGCGGCCGCGAAACCCGCATCGAAAGCGTCGATCATACCGGGGATATTCCCATGCCAATGCGGCCAGTGCGTCGGGTTGACGATAACGTCGGCATAACGCACGCCGCTTCTGCCCATGCGCTGCGCAAACTTGTAGGCCGTGGTGGCCAGTTGCTCGCGCGTCCGGAACGTCCCGCACAACCAGTCGAGCATCTCGAGGAAGCTCTTCAAATCGTGCGCCTCGAAGAGCCTGTCGCGCGGCGCACGTAGCGGAATGCCGGCTTCCCCGCAATTCCTGATCACATCGTCGGCCTCGAAGCAGCCCTCGACGTGGATATGCACTTCGGCTTTCGGCAGTCCGATGTAGTCGACCAATGACGCCTCCCAGTTTGCAAGCGCCTTCAAATCATGAAATGGCCGGTCGCCATTTCAAGAAATGATTGAAAGAATTGCGCGCAGCGCCCGGGAATGGCGCTCTTGTTGGTTTCCTGCGAAAAAGGCGACCGGCCTCGATGATGGCTAATCTCCCCCTTGCGGGGGAGATCGGCAGTTTCAGCCTACTGCGTATCGGCGTGGGCCCTCAGCTCCGCGCGCTTCTCATCCGACACCACCGCCAGATCCAGCACCTTCTGCAATTCGGCGGCATGGTGGAAGGACGGCTCGGGCTGGACGCCGCTCAGCACCGCGTCGACGAAGCGCTGGTAGTTGGTCGGCACCGTGCCGGGATCGAGCACCTGCCATTTGGCGGCCTCGATGTTTTCGCCGATGCAAGCCTTGAGCTCGGATCCTTCCAGATTGTGCACCACTTCAAGGCCGCCCTTGTCGCCATAGATGCGCAGCCTCAGTTCGTTGAAGTGGCCGGTCGCCCAGCGGCTGGCATGCACGACGCCGAAGGCGCCGTTGGCGAAATCCAGCGTCATGGCGAAGCTGTCATTGGCGTCGAGCCTGTATTCGCCGATGCGGTTGCCGGGCGCCTTGTCGAAGGCCCTGAGGCGGCAGAACACATGGTCGATGTCGAGGGCGGCACCGTAGCTGGCGAAATCGAGGATATGGATGCCGACATCTCCGAGGACGCCGTTGGAACCGTGGTCGCGGGACAGGCGCCACAGCCATTTCGGATCGGTGCGCCAGTCGCCCCAATGCTTCGACACCAGCCAGCTCTGCAGATAGGACGCCTCGACGTGCCTGACTGTGCCGATCTCGCCTGCAAGCACCATGGCGCGAGCCTTCTGAAGTGCTGCGACATTGCGATAGGTGAGGTTGACCATGTTGACGATGCCAGCGGCCGCGGCGGCGTCGGCCATCTCATTGGCCTTGCCGAAACTCTCGGCCAGCGGCTTTTCGCACAGCACCGGCTTGCCGGCGGCGATCAGCGCCATGGTGGTCGGGTGATGGATGCGGTCCGGCGTGACATTGGCGACCGCGTCGAAGGCGCCCCATTTCAGCGCCTCCTCCAGCGACGCGAAGCGGTTGGGGATACCGAAGCTGTCGGCGAATTCGCCGACGCGGGCCGCGTCTACATCGACGGCGGCGACGATGTCGACGCCCTTTATCTTGCCGAACTGCCGGGCATGCTCCTGAGCCATCCAGCCGGTGCCGAGTATCAGAAGTCGCATTTTTGCTCCTCCGAGCGAATTGCCTAGGGTAAAATTGAGGGACGTAAGCCGGCGGGAGAACCGCTCAGCGGAAGCCGGCCTCGCCTGCCGCGTGCAGCTTGCCTCCGCGCTCGACGATCGGCTCCAGCGCCTTGTCGATCGGCACGTTCGGCGCATCGAGGATGGCCGGCTTCGCGCCTTGCGGGTTGTGCGCCCATTTCACGGCGTTGCGCAGCACCTTCTGCACGGTGGCATCGTGATAGGTCGGATAGGTCTCATGGCCCGGCCTGAAATAGAAGATGTTGCCGGCGCCGCGCCTGTAGGTCAGCCCCGAGCGGAACACCTCGCCGCCCTGGAACCAGGAGATGAACACCGTCTCCAGCGGCTCCGGCACGGCGAACTGCTCGCCATACATCTCCTCGTTCTCGAGCTCGAAATATTCGCCGACGCCCTCGGCGATCGGGTGGCTCGGGCTGGTGACCCAGAGCCGCTCCCGCTCGCCGGCCTCGCGCCATTTCAGCGTGCAGGGCGTGCCCATCAGCCGCTTGAAGATTTTTGAGAAATGGCCGGAATGCAGAATGATCAGCCCCATGCCCTCGAAGACCCGGCGCGCAACGCGCTCGACCACTTCGTCGGCGACGGCGCCATGATCCTTGTGGCCCCACCAGACCAGCACGTCGGTCTCGGCCAGGCGCGCGGCCGACAGGCCGTGCTCGGGCTGCTCCAGCGTCGCAGTCGAGGCGGAAATGCCAGTGTCCGTGTTCAACGCCTTGGCGATGGTGGCGTGCATGCCTTCGGGATAGATCGAGGCGACCACCTCATTGGTGCGCTCATGGATATTCTCGCCCCAGACGACAGCACGTATTGTCATGACATCCTCGTGGTGAAATCGGAGCCGACCCGCCCGGCCCAGTCATAGTCTGCTGGGCGCGGAATGGAAACGTTTTCGCGGAAGTTTTGCCGAAGCTTTCGTCATCGAAGCAGGAGCGAAGCGACGTCGCGGAGACCTTGGGATGGCGAATCCATAGCGGCATGGCCTTGCCAACCCAAATCGAAAATTCCTTTTCAAACAACGCGATAGCGGCCAGTCCTGCCAAGCTGATTCAGGCTCGCCCGGCATCCATTGGCAATTGCCACGTCTCGTCTACAATACCGGCCATGCGCGAGGCGCTCATTGGGGTGGCGATCTTTGTCTGTCTGGCGGGAGCTTCGCTGGTCAGCCTGATGATTTATGAGCGCTTCCCGGCCCACCATCGCCAGGACGATACCAGCGCCGTGGTGCGACATGCCGCGAACCTGTTCGTAGTGATGTCCTCGCTGGTGCTCGGCCTGATGATCAACTCGGCCAAGAACACGTTCGAATCCATCGACCACAACGTCCACGCCTTCGCAACGGAACTGATCCTGCTCGACCGCTCGCTCAGGCAATACGGACCCGAGACCGATGCGGCGCGCCAGTCGCTTGCCGCCTATGCGCAGCGGGTTGTCGATGCCACCTCCCCCAGCCAGCAGACCCCGGCCGTCGCCAACCGGCTGTCCGAGCTGCTGCTCAACCAGGTCGGCGATATGCTGGCGGCACTGACACCGCCGGAGGCCAGGCATGCGGCCCTGCTGCAGAATGCGACCCAGCAGCTGCAGAAAGTAATCGAGCGACGCTGGGTGCTTATCGAACAGTCGGAAGGCGCGATCCCCGCGCCGCTGATCGCGCTGCTCGTCGCCTGGCTGACGCTGATCTTCGCCAGTTTCGGCTTCAGGGCGCCGCGCAACGCCACCGTCGTCTGCACCTTCATCGTGTCGGCGGCGTTGGTCGCCTCGGCACTCTATCTGATCCTGGATATGGACCTGCCGTTCTCGGGCCCGATCCAGATTTCGCCGGCGCCACTGCAGCGGGCGCTGACGGAAATGACGCAATGATGTCCAGCTAGCCCGCGCGGCCTTCCTGGGCGACCTGCGTCAAGGGCTTGGACATGCGCGGCACAACGACGAGACGCTTGATCTTGCCCTTCTTGTAGGCGGCGAGGAAGCGGGAATAGTCCTTGAAGACGACGCAGCCATTGGATTCGGCGCGGCCGCCGCGCAGCATGTAGGTGTGGGCAAGCAGGCCGTCGCGGCCATATTTGTTGTTGCCACTGGCGGGCGTCAGGCGAATCGCCTCGACGCCGTGGAAGCGCGATTCACGCAGCGACAGATTGTAGGTGTCGGGCGGTGTCGGGCCGACATTCTTCTTGTGGACGAAGCGCGGCTGGTCGACCATCGAGCCCAGCCCCGAATGTGCCTCGAGCCGCGAGCCGTCCGGCATGTAGACGGTCTTGGCCGAGATGTCGTAGACGGCAACGCCGTTGCCCATGCTGGGCCTGCTGGTGAACAAATTGCCGAAGACCCCACCTGCGCCGCGCTCGGGCATGTCAGGCTTGGCATAGGCCAGCATTTCCCCGTCCTGGGCCTTCGACCGCTTGGCTGGCTTGGCCGGCTTGCCCTGGCTGGCTTGCTTGCTCTGGCTGCCCTGCACGCCCTGGCTGACCTGCACGCCCGGCAAGGCCCCGTGCTCGGCGCTACGCGGCGACAGGGCCGGCGCGCGGGGTGTCCCGGCCGGTGGCATATCCGCGGCCTTGGCCGACTGGGCCTTGGTGGTCTTTGCCGCCTGCGCCTTGGGGGCTTGAGCCTTTGGCGCCTCGGTCTTGGGTGCCTCTGTCCTGGAGGCCTGGGGCTTGGGGGACTCGGCCTCGGGGGCTTGGGCCGGTTGGTCGATCTCCGCCTGCGGCCGGCCGGTCGGCAACGGAATTTCCGGCATCTCGTCCTGCGGCGGCAGCGAGGCCAGTTGAACCTCAGCCTGTTGCGGTTCCTGCTGCACGTCGGGTGGTGCCAGCGCAACGGACGGCGGCGGCGACAACATATCGGCCTCCGGCATAGCATTGGCCAGCGCAAGGGCCAGGCGCGACGAGCGTTCTATCTCCGCCACTTGCGGCCCGAAGCGCACCGATGCAGGGCCGTTCTGGTCAGGCATGCGAACAACCGGCTCGGCGAAGCGGGCATCGGACGGCAGGCTTGCCAGCATGAAGGACCCGTTTTGGGCGCGGGCGAAGACGGCGGCGAGCTTTTGCGGCGACAGTTTTGCCCTCGCCACCACGCCGTCGAAGCGGTCGCCGGGCAGAGCGGCAAGCGCTACGGCATTCGGTGTCTTCGGCGCGATGATGTCCGGCTTTGCCGCCGGCTGCAGCCGCGCCATCTTGCCGTCGTGGCCGAAGCTGGAAGCCGCGCGCAGGCAGCCGGCATCGCACTGGCCGAGCAGCGAAGCCCGCCGCCCATTGGCGGAAAGCTGCGGCGCCCAGGCGAGCGCCCGGCGCGCGTCGGCAAGCGCAATGGTTCTGGGCGCAAGCAGGCTTTGCGGCAGCCCGTTGGAAGCGGCAGTGAGCGAGGTGCCGACGGAATCAAGGCCGGCCATCGTCGCCACCGACCACAGAGCGATCACCGCGCCGACGGCGGGAACCGCGACCCAGCGCAAGCCGGGCTTCTTCGAAGTCAATCCACGCTCAGGATTGTCACCCCGGTCTGTCAAACGCACAAACGCCATACAACCACTCTCAATCGGCTTGCCGGCTTGTGGGCCTCGCATCCGTCTCGATTACAGTTCGCGTGGTGCCCCCTGCACCTTCCTGCGTCTGTTGCCGATTGATTCAAAAGATGGACAAAGTTGGTTAACCAATCCCTCCACCGGTCGCCGATTTGGCGGCGGTCATGCTGAAAATGCACCCTCCAAGGCGATGAACCGGGCTGAATTCCCGTCCATGACCAGCTTTGCTGCCCGTTTTTAACCGCTGAGTCAAGAAAGCCTGCGGCGGGTTGCCTGGGCTGATGCCCGCCAACGGGCCGACCTTGGTTAACACCGGAGGCGGCGGCAACACTCATGCACCGGCAGAAAAACGGGGGTGACGCATGTCTTTCGAGACTTAACCAGGTCCGGCATCACGAAGACGAAAGGCATGAGCGAATGCGCAGAACGGTCTTTCGAACCAATCATATTAGATTTCACTAATGAAATATTGGGTGTAATGTTTTCCCCGGAGCATTCTAGACACTAGAGCAGCAGCCAACTCCAAAGAGCGGGAGCTGGGCTCGTCGCGCCGGCAAATCAGACGCTCGTAAAGGAGGAGGCAATGCGCATCCATTCCAGCCCTATTTTCCTGGCAGTTATCGCCGTCGCCTGGGCATCGGCGGCACCTGCTGCCGATACGAGCAACGAGAAGCTGATCGAGAATGCGGTGTCCGCGGCACCGGAGGCTGTCGGCAAAAATGCCGCTGTGGTGAATTGGGAGATGAAGACGTTGCGGAAGGGTACGAACGGCTTCACGTGCATTCCCGACGACCCCGGTACTCCGGTCGACGACCCGATGTGCACGGATGAGAACGGAATGGCGTGGATGCACGCGATCATGTCCAAGAGCGCGCCGCCGGAAGGCAAGGTTGCTTTCGCCTATATGCTGAAGGGAGGGGCCGCGGCCAGCAATACCGACCCCTTTGCAACCAAGCCGCCGGAAGGGGCCGACTGGCTGCATGACGGTCCCCACGTGATGGTCATGAACGCGCCGGCCATTATGGCCCTGTATCCCCATGAACCAGACCCGTCTCAGCCCTATGTCATGTTCCCCGACACGCCCTATGCGCACCTGATGATACCGGTCAAATAGTCCAGAACCTGCCACCTAGTGGCGGCAGGTCACTCTCGTGGACGGGAAGCCTGATTGTTGAAGCTCGCGGCCGTGACGCTGGCAGCCGTGCTTGCTGCAGGTGCGGCTCTGGCCCACAAGGGCGCGACGGGTATTGTCGCTGAGCGCATGGCGGCGATGAAGGACATGAGCCGCGAGTTGAAGGCTATCGGAGACATGTTCGGAGGACATGCGCCGTTCGATGCGGCGGCCGTGGCTCGGCACGCCGACAGCAATTGCCACCGAACCGCAATCCTGTTTCCGCCTGGCAGCGCGGATCACCACAGCAAAGCCCTGCCGGCAATCTGGGAAAGGCCGGAGGCATTCCAGGAGGCGATGCAGGCACTGCACAACGCGACCGAGAAGTTCGCCGCGACCGCGCCTCTTGGCGACAGGGACGCGCTCGCGGCTTCTTTCGAACAGATCCGGAAAATCTGCAACGGCTGCCACGAGAGGTTTCGCTCGCCCGAGAATTGAGGCGATGAGCCGGCCTACCTGCCCGGAGCAAGGCCCGGGCTGTCGCCATTTGGAGAAAATTAATGAGCGAATGCTAATAAGACAGATCAAAGGCCACGAACCATGACCAAGAACCTCAACAACGCCAAGCCCAATACTCCTGCAAACGAGACAAGGCCGTCGACTTTCGGCAAGGTGGCGCCGGCGCTGTTCCCGCTGGCGGTGGCGGCGCTCGGCTATATGGTCGGCAAGCAGTTCTTCGGTTTCTGAACCGGCGTCGAAGGCTCAGCCTTCAGCCTTGAAATTCCTCGCCTCCTTGTCGACCTTTTCGCTGTCCTTGCCGTGCTCGCGCATCAGGTCCCTGGCCTGCTTGGGCGAGACATCGGTGGTCTCGGCCAAGCGCATTGCCTTCCGCTTCCCGCTTTCGGTCTTCGGCTTGCGTACGGATTTGCGGTTGGCCGTCACGATATTTCACTTTCCTGCTGCTTCAGCTCTCGTGCCGCCTGTTCCAATGCGGCGCGGTCATTGCCGATGCGGTCGACCAGCGCCTGCGCCTGATCGCCGGTGATGCCGGTTCGCAGCGCCAGCGCCTCGACGTCCAGCACGTTGTCCGGGTCGATGGTCTGATCGTCTCGCGGAATGTTGTCCTTGGCGAACTTGTTCATAACGCATCTCCTTGGCTTCTGGACACTTCTGGACAACGGCGGGGCGACCGGGCGGTTTCCGTCTTCGGCGGTTCGGCCAACTCCCTCGCCTGCTTCCCAATCCCTGCCCTCCGCCCTAGCTTCGCTGGGACAGGAGGATCGGCATGGCGATCTATGGTCTGAGAGTGGTGAGCTTCATCTTCGCGGCGCTCGCCTTCGTACCGGCAGGCGCGCATGTCTTTGCGATGTTCAACAAGCTTAAGCTCGACGGCACGAGCTATCTTGCCGCGCAGCGCGCCTATGACGGCTGGAGCCTGTTCGGCATCGTCGTGCTGGGAGCGCTTCTGTCGACCGCAGCACTTGCGGTGCTGCTTTACCGCTTGGGCGGCGCGTTCGGCCTCGCCGCGCTCGCCTTCATCGCCATCGGCGCCACGCAGCTCGCCTTCTGGACGTTCACGTTCCCGGTCAACCGGGCAACGCGCAACTGGACCATGCTGCCCGACAATTGGGAGATGCTGCGGCGGCAGTGGGAATATTCGCATGCGGCCGCCGCCTGCCTCAATGCGCTGGCGCTGCTTTTGCTGTTCCTTTCAGCGCTGCGCCGCGCCGGGTGATTTCCATCCGTTCTGTGAAACCGATTGCAAAATGCAATCTGTTTTGTATCCTTGGTGAGACAAGGAGACCCCGATGGGCAAGATCATCTATTCCATGCTGATGTCGCTGGACGGTTACATTGCCGGGCGGACGGAAACATCGACTTGCCGGTGCCCGAAGAAGAATTGCACCAGCATTTCAACGACGAGATGAGACAGACCTCGATCATGCTCTGCGGACGGCGGTTGTATGAGGCGATGCACTTCTGGGACAGCCCGGACCGCGAGACCGGCGCCGAAGTCGAGCGGGATTTTGCCCGCGCGTGGCGGGAAACGCCGAAGATCGTGTTTTCGACGACGCTGCGGGAGGTCGGCTTGAACGCCCGGCTGGCGAGCGGTGACGCCGAGACCGTGGCCAGGGATCTCAAGGCAGAGACGGATGGCCAAATCGTCGTCGGCGGCGCCGAACTTGCCGCGTATCTGGCACGCGCGGGCCTCATCGACGAGTATCGGCTCTACATGCATCCGGTGGTGCTCGGCGGCGGCAAGCCGTACTTCCACGCCGACCTGTCGCTTAGGCTAACGCCGCTTGGTACGGAAAGCCTTTCGCAGGGCGTGACGCTGCTGCGCTACGCCCCGGCCTGAGCCTCAAGTGCTCAGGCCAGCCATTCCCGGACCGCCGGGCGGGCCAGGACCTCGCGCATGCGGGCTTCGGCGTCGGCGACAGCAAGCGCCATCGGCGCGCGGGTCGGGCCGCAATCGACGCCGATGACGCGGAAGGCCGCCTTCATGCCGGGCAGCACGCCGGTTTCCAATAGCGCCTCGACGAAATCCTGCGATACCATCTGCAAGGCGCGGGCACGGCCGAGGTCACCCGCGCGGACTGCCCGGTCGACTGCCACATAGAGCTTGCCCAGCAGATTGTAGGTGGTGCCGATGCCGCCCTCGGTGCCGAGCATTCCGGCGGCGGCGTAGATCTCGTCAAAACCGTAGTAGAACAGCTTTTGCGGCTGCCGCTTGCGCAGCAGCGAGTATTTGAACAGGTCGGTCGAGGTGTATTTGATACCGACGACATTGGCGAGATCGAGCAGCCGCACCAGAAGCGCCAGCGGCAGCGGCCGGCCGGTGCGCAAGGGGATCTCGTAGACGATCAGCGGCAGGTCGGTGGCCGCCGCCAGCGCCTGGTAATAGGCAAACACCTCTTCGTCGGAGAACGGGTAGGAATGCGGCGGCAGCGCCGACAGCGCATGGTAGCCGAGTTTTTCAGCCTGCCGCGCCAGGCGAACGGAGTCGCGCAGATTGGGCATGCCGACATGGGCGATCAGCGTGGTGCCCGACCCCGCCGCATGGGCGACGACCAGTTCCTGCTGGGCCAGCAGTTCGTCGACCGTCAGCAGGCCTGACTCGCCGCTGCTGCCGCCGACATAGAGTCCGGCCAGCCCCTGGCGCAGCACATAGTCGTTGATGTTGCGCTGGCGCTGCGGATCGAACTCGCCCGCGTCGCTGAGGCCGGTCATCAGGGCGGCATACATGCCGGCCAATTCTCTCGTCATTGTTGGACCCTCGGTGCTTTCAGAATTTTGTCCGGATCATCTAAGCCTGATCCTCTGATTCCGGATCGGGCTCTATCGTCTTGTTCCGGCGCGATCTTTTCTGGTAGTCGGCTGCGCATCAGTGGCATCTCCTAAGCCTCCCCTGCGTGGTGGCAGGTGACGATGTGCTGCGCGGCGTTGGATGAGCTGAAATCGCGCGGCTCGGGCGCAACCCGGGCGCAGATCTCAGTCGCCTTCGGGCAGCGCGGATGGAAATGGCAGCCGGATGGCGGCTTCGACGGATCGGGCACTCCACCGCCGAGCACAATGCGACGGCGCGTGCCGCCGGCCTTCGGATCGGGAACGGGGATCGCCGACAGCAGCGCCCGCGTATAGGGATGCATCGGCGTGCCGAATACCGAAGCCGTGGTGCCGGTCTCGACGATGCGGCCAAGATACATCACCGCAACACGGTCGCTGAGATAGCGGATCATCGACAGATCGTGGCCGATGAACAGATAGGTCAGGCCAAGCCGCGCCTTCAGATCGTCGAGCAGGTTGACGATCTGCGCCTGGATGGAGACGTCGAGCGCCGAGATCGGTTCGTCGGCGATGATGAATTTCGGGCTCCCGGCAAGCGCGCGGGCGATGCCGACGCGCTGGCGCTGGCCGCCAGAGAGCTCGAACGGATAGCGGTCGCGCAGGGGCTCGCGCAGACCGACCAGCGCCAGCAGCTCGCTGACACGCGCCTCGCGCGAGGCACGGGTGCCGATCTTCTGGGCGCGCAAGCCCTCGCCGATGATGCGGCCTACGGTCATGCGCGGGTTGAGCGAACCGAACGGGTTCTGGAACACCATCTGCATGTCGCGACGGCGTTCTTTCGCCCGCTCGCCCGACGCATCGGCATAGTCCTTGCCCTCGAACCGGATTTCGCCTTCGCTCGGCCGTTCGAGGCCAAGCACGGCGCGGCCCGTCGTCGACTTGCCGCAGCCGCTTTCGCCGACCAGCGCCAGCGTCTCGCCGCGCAGCACCTCGAAGCTGACGCCGTCGACGGCGCGCACCGCGCCGACCTGGCGCCTCAGTACGCCGCGACGGATCGGGAAATGTACCTTCAGGCCGAAGACGGTGAGCAGCGGCTCATTTGGCGCTGCTTTGGATGCCCGATCGGTCGCCACGGCAGCGGCCGGCACGCGCGACACTCCGTGCAGCTCGCGCCAGCGCCAGCAGGCGGCGGCATGGCCCGATACGACCGGCTCCAGCACCGGCTTTGCCTCACGGCATCGTGAGACGGCATGGTCGCAGCGCGGCGCGAAGGCGCAGAAGGTCGGCGGCAGCATAACGTTGGGCGGCGCCCCCTTGATCGGCACCAGCCGGGTGTTTGCCGCCGTCAGCGACGGGATCGAGTTGAGCAAGCCGATCGTGTAGGGATGGGTGGGGGCTGCAAACAGCCGCTCCACCGGTGCCGTCTCGACGAGGCTGCCGGCATACATCACCGCGACGCGCTCGACGAAGCCGGCGACGAGGCTGAGGTCATGGCTGATCCAGATGATCGCCATGCCGAGCTCTTTCTGCAGGCGGGCGACCAGCTCGACGATCTGCGCCTGGATGGTGACGTCGAGCGCGGTGGTCGGCTCGTCGGCGATCAGGATCGAGGGCTTGCAGACGAGCGCCATGGCAATGCCGATGCGCTGCAATTGCCCGCCGGAAAACTGGTGCGGGAAGGCTTGCATGCGCTGCGCGGCATTGGCGATGCCGACGAGGTCCAGCATGTCGAGTGCCTGGCGCTCGGCTTGCTTTTCGCTGAGCCCCTGATGCTCGCGCAGCGCCTCGGTCAATTGCAGGCCGATGGTCAGCACCGGGTTCAGCGACGACATCGGGTCCTGGAAGATCATGGCGATGTCGCGGCCGCGGATGTGCCGCAACTCGCTGTCGGGGATGGTGAGAAGATCGCGGCCACGAAACAGCGCGCGGCCTGATGTCACCCGGCCTGGCGGCTTGCGGATCAGGCCCATCAGCGTCTGCACGGTGACCGACTTGCCGGAGCCGCTCTCGCCAACGATGGCCAGTGACTCGCCCTCGGCAAGGTCGAAGGAGACGTCGTTGACGGCGTAGACGGAATTGCCGCTCGGACCGAACTCGACGCTCAGTCCCTGCACGGAGAGCAGCGGCCCCTGCCCGACCATCTCAGGCCTGTCACGGGTCAAGGTATCGGTGCGCCTCATTTGCCTTGGCCCATGATGTGCTGCGGGTCGAGCGCATCACGCAAGCCGTCGCCGACGAAGTTGATGCTGAGCACGGCGACGGCGATCATGGCGCCGGGCGGGATCCACATCCAGGGCTGGCTCTCCAGGATCGATAAGGTGCGCGCGTCGCGCAGCATGTTGCCCCAGCTGGCGGCGGGCGCCTGCGCACCGAGACCGAGGAAGGAGAGCGAGGCTTCGAGCAGGATGACGGTCGCGACGTCGAGAGTGATCGCCACCAGGATCGGGCTCAACACATTGGGCAAGATATGTTCGAGGATGATGACCGAGGGCGAGGTGCCGAGCGAGCGTGCGGCGAGGATGAATTCCTGGTTGCGCAGCGAAAGGATCTCGCCGCGCGTCAGCCTGGCGATGGACGGCCAGCTGAGCAGGCCGATCACCAGCATGGTGTTGAGGATGCTGGGGCCGACCACGGCAACAAAGGCGATGATGATGACCAGGCGCGGAAAGGTCAGCACCATGTCGATCAGTCCCATAAGGAAGAGATCGACCTTGCCGCCGAAATAGCCGGCGACCGCCCCGATGAAGATGCCGATTGCCGCCGAGATCGACACCGCGACGAAGCCGACCGTCAGCGAGATGCGGCCGCCGTAGAGAATGCGGGCGAAGATGTCGCGCCCAGTGCCGTCGGTGCCAAGCCAATGGACGCCGCCAGGCGGCTGGTTGCGGCCCCTGAGGTCGATGTCGTTCGGCCCGTAATGGGCGATCAGCGGCGCGAAAATGCAGGCGAGCACGATGATGGCGAGCACCACCAGCCCGATCGTCGCCAGCCGGTGGTGCAGGAAGCGGCGCGCCGCCTCGCCCCACAGGCCGCGCGAGGCGCCGGCGGCAATACCGGCGTCGATGGCGGTGGCGTCAGTCATAGCTCACCCTCGGATCGAGCACGCTGTAGGCGAGATCGGTGGCAAGGTTGGCCAACATGACGATGATGGCGGTGATCAGCACGTAGCCCATGATTACCGGGCTGTCGCGGTTGACCACCGCGTCGATGAACATCAGGCCGATGCCCGGCCACTGGAAGATGGTCTCGATCACCACCGAGCCGCCAAACAGCGTCGGCAGAGCGAGGCCAAAAACGGTGACCAGCGGAATCAGCGCGTTTCGCAGACCATGGCGCAGCACGATGATGCTGGGCCTCAGCCCCTTGGCTTTGGCGGTGCGCATATAGCTCTGGTTCAGCACTTCGAGCATGCCGGCGCGGGCATAGCGCATGAAGATCGCGGCGCGGAACAGAGCGAGCGCCGCCGCCGGCAGGATCAGGTGTCTGAGATTGTCGGCGATCGAGAAACTGTCGCCCGCGGTCGAGATGCCGGAAGACGGCAGCCAGCGCAGTTCCAGCGCAAAGACATAGACCAAGAGCAGGCCCATGAAGAAATCAGGGATCGAGACGCCGACGAAGCCGCCCAGCGTCAGCGAATAGTCAGTCAGCCTGTATTGCCGGAGCGCCGAGATGACGCCCAGCGTGGTGCCGATGACGAAGGCGGCGAGAAGTGCCACGCCCATCAGTTCCAGCGTCATCGGCAGGCGTTCGCCGATGATCGCGGCGACGCCGCGGCCATTGACGAAGGAGCGTCCGAGATTGCCGTGCAGGATCTCGCCGATCCAGTTGAGGTATTGGATGTAGAGCGGCTGGTCGAGGCCGAGCTCGCCGCGCCGCATGGCGATCAGTTCCTCGCTCGACGGCGCCTCGGCCGTGATCATCGCCAGTACGGCGTCGCCCGGCATGGCATGCGCGATGGCGAAGACGATGATCGTGACGCCGAACAGCACCGGCACGCCGAGCAGGAGCTTGCGCAAGAGGTAGCTGAGCACCGGCCTCTCCTATGCCAAGCGCGAGTGTTGAAGGCGGGGAATCATGGGGCTCCGCTGGGCCGGAGCCCCATGGCAGTCGAGCATGCTCGGCGGCCTACTTGGCCACCTCCCACTTCTCGACTTCGTTGTAGACGGCGTGGTTGAATATCACGAGCGGCTGCTCCTTGAAGTGCTGGGCAAGGCCGACGATGCGGTTGTTGAAGGCGAGCGGACGCACCTCGTTCCACAGCCAGGCCTTGGGCAATTCCTTGTTCAGGATGCGCGAGGCTTCCTGGTACGCCTCGGCGCGCACCTCACGATCCGCCGATTCCAGTCCCTTGTTGAACAGTTCGTCGAGCTTCTGATTGCAGTAGCCGAAGCCGAGCGGCTTGGCGCCGCAGACCACCAAAGGCGAGCCGAGCGAGGGATCGAGCCCCATGCCGTTGGCGAAAAAGCCCATCTGGAAAGTGCCGTCGGCATAGACCTGGTTGATGGCCGCCGGATCGAGCAGGCGCGGCTGGATGTTGACGCCGACTGCGGCCAGATAGCTTTGGATGGCGGTGACGGTATCGACGTTCATCTGGTCGGAATAATAGTAGATGAAATCGACCGGCTGGCCGCCGTCCCAGCCCGCTTCGGCAAGCAGTTGCTTGGCCTTGTCGGGATTGTAGTCATAGGGTTCGAGGTCCTTGGCGCGGGCCCAGTCCTGCGGGAACAGCGTGTTCGACAGTTCGCCGGCGCCCTGCTTGACGGTGTCGATGATCGCCTTGCGGTCGATGGCGTAGAGCATCGCCTGGCGCACCCTGACATCGGCGAAGCGCTTGTCGGCCAGGTTGAACTGCAGATAGGTCGGCAAGCCGGCGGAAAATTTCGGCAGCACCGTCAGATAGTCGAGCTTCTGCAGCCGGGCGAGTTCGGAGATCGGGACGCCGCCGCCCTCATAGGACATGGCGTCGACCTCCTTCGTCTCCAGCGCGGCGATGATCGGCGGCACGTCCTTGTAGATCTGGTAGATGATGCGGTCGAGCTTGGGCGCACCGAGGAAATAGTCGGGATTGCGGTCGACCTCGACATACTGGTCGCTCTCGTATTTCTTCCAGATGAACGGGCCGGTGCCGACGCGGTTGACCCAGAAGGCATTGCCCTTGATGTCCTGCGGAGCGACCTTGCCCAGAATGTGTTCGGGAAAGATGCTGATGGCGATAAGCTGCAACTGGACCCAGAGCGGCTTGGCGCTGTCGAGCTCGACCTGGACGGTCATGTCGTCAAGTGTTTTCACCCCTGCAAGCGAGGAGGCGGAGCCATCCTGAAACGCCTTGTATCCGGCCACCGCGCCAAGCTTCTGCGACCAGGGCGAACCGACCTTGGGGTTGGCGTAGAGGTTGAGGCTGAACACCACGTCCTTGGCGGTGAAGGGCGTGCCGTCATGCCATTTGACGCCGTGGCGCAGGTTGAAGATGTAGGTCTTGCCGCCGTCCGGCGTCTTCCAGCTTTCGGCCAGCATCGGCTGCACGTCGTCGCCCGTCCATTTGATGTGGACGAGGCCCTGCAGAACCGTCTCGTCGAGCCTATGGCCGCAGGTGGTGTGCAGCGTGCCCATCTCGATGCAGCCGGTACGCATTGCCGAGCGGAACGTGCCACCATCCGCCTTGGCGAAGCCTGCGGCAAACATCATGGCCAGCGCCGGCACAAGGCTCATCAACAATCGTCTCATGGAATTCTCCTCCCGTTGTTTTCCGGCGGCCGAGATCGGGGGCCATGCCCCTGCTCCGGGCCTGCTCCCGCGCCAGGCCTCGCCTGTCGCACCGGCCGCCGCGCCATCAGCCAGCGGCGGCCTCCTCCAACCCTTGGTTCCGCAAGTCCTCACTTGCGGCTACTGGTATAATAGCTTAAAAGGTAGACCATGCACAATATGCCGGTACGAAAAAAATTGTCGGACGAGGTTCGCCTGCGCCTGGAGGAGATGATCCGTGACGAGGTCTATCCGGTCGGCGGCTCGCTGCCGTCCGAGCGCGAGCTGATGACGATGTTCGATGTCGGCCGCCCCTCGGTGCGCGAAGCGCTGTTTGCGCTGGAGAAGATGGGGCTGGTGCGCATCAACAGCGGCGAAAAACCCAAGGTGACGCGGCCGACGCCGCGCAGCATGCTGGAGCAGCTGACCGGAACGGCGCATCTGTTGATGGACCAGCCGGACGGCATCGGCCATTTCGAGCAGTTGCGCCTGTTCCTCGAAGTCTCGATCGCGCGCCATGCCGCCGAGGTGGCGACATCCACGCAGATCGCGGCACTTGCGGCGGCCCTTGCCGAGAACGAACGCGCCATCCCCCGCGCCCGCGCCTTCGCCGTCACCGACGTCGCCTTCCACCGCGTGCTGACCGAGATCCCCGGCAACCCGATCTTCCTCGCCGCGCATGAGGCGCTGGTGGAATGGCTGATCAACCAGCGCATCCACATGGCCAACACCGAAGTGGAGAACCGTAAGAGTTTTGCCGGCCACCAGGCGGTGTTCGAGGCGATCGAGCGCCACGACCCGGAAGCGGCGGGCGGCGCCATGCGCAAGCATCTGGAAAACGCCCGGCGCAAGTTCAATGCCGGCGCGTCGAAACAGGACTAGGACCAATCGACATTCAGGATTGAACGAAGCCGCTGACGCGGCATTTGGCGGGTCGGTTTGCGGGTGAAGCTTCTGTTTTGGAGGATTGCGGCTGTTGAAGCGCAATCTTGAGAACAGGAGCAATAAAATGGCCGAGTTGAGCC
>NZ_QZWZ01000040.1 GCF_003601975.1 Mesorhizobium waimense | reverse complement strand
GATCGGCATCCTCACTCATGGCGCGGCTGTGACCTTTATGACCCGCCTTAGCGCCGCCAGGCTTTGCCCTGTCCCGACGCGCCTTGCGATCGCTCGAAGGTGGCTTGGACGACGTGCGCGATGTCTTCTCTGGCCGCTGTATCCGCAGCACCAGATCGATCAACTCTTCCTTCGTCAGACGCTGCAAATCAGTGCGATCCATATCCCCATAGATTCAGGGATTCTTGCCCCTGACAAGGGCGTGAGTAATTACGGTCGTTGTGCGATTGAGTTGGCTCTAACACATTAAAGTTGCTGGCGTTTTCGTACTCCGCGGCTAGTGTGGAGTAGGCAGACCGACAGATTGAATACGACGCAATCGCCGCACTAATTTCCCTGACGGACCTTCGCCTGCCCCTCACCGACCGCGCCATCGCAACCTTGAGCGGAAAGGGCTAGCGGCTTCAAAAAGTGTTCGGAGGTTCGTGTCGCTGCAACGGCCCCGAGACGGCGGTCTGTCGTTTCAATGCCTCGAATTTTCCTCTGGACGGACTGCTTCGAGGATCCGATGTCCTGAGTCGACCCAGGACAGACCTTTGGCGATCGCTCGGTGGTCGACCGCACCTCTGCGGACATCCGAAACCATGAGTTGCTTGAGATGCAATGCGACAGGGTCGGCACTGCCAAGCGGCAAATCAGGCCGGGAGCCGCCACATTCGCACACGACCTGTACCGCGCAATTCCGTTTCCGCGAGTGGGTCGCAGGTAAAATTTGGTCCAAGCAGTTTGTGAGTTGCATCCGAAATACGGATTTCATCGGGCTCCGCGGACGTTTGAATACGTGCGGCGAGATTAACGGTGTCGCCCCACAGGTCATAGGCAAACCGCCTTTCGCCAATGACGCCCGCGACGATTGGTCCTGAGTGAATTCCAATTCTGAGTCTTAGCGGTTCTCCTGCGAAGCGTTCGCGCTTAACCGCCTTCCGCAGTTCAAGTGCATAGTGCGCAAGGGCTTCTGCATGATCGGATCGCGCGGCGGGCAGGCCAGCGACCGCCATCACACAATCGCCGATTGTCTTGATCTTTTCGCAGCCGTATCGTTCCGAGAGCAGATCCGCCGCCTTGAAGAAGTAATTTAGAATAGCGAGCGTCGTCTCGGCTCCGACACTCCGCGCTCTCTCCGTAAAACCGACAATGTCGGCAAAAAGCACACTCACCTCTGCGTGGTTGTCTGCAATTTGTTCGTGCGCTTTTAACCGCTCCGCGATCGACGCCGGAAGAATGTTGAGGAGTAGGGTTTCGGCGCGCTGGTATTCACGCGACAATCCCTCTTGGCTCTTCCTCAACGCCTCGTTCGTCGATTGCAATTTATCGTTGAGTTGACGCTCCCTCTCTTGCAGGAGCGTCATTTCATAAGCCTTCTGTTGAAGCCGCTGCCTATTGTCGCGTTCGGCAGTGGCGTCAAGAAAGAGCAGCCACACGCAGGCATTGTCAGCAAAAAGATGAAGGTTCGCGACACGCCCGCTGGGCAGTTCGACCATGTCCAAATGATATGGAAGCTCCGGGCAAGGCAGCAAACCTTCCATGAATTCAAGCTGCTCGGCAACAGGCTTACCGATGCGAAGCGATGAGAGTCCGTAATGTTCAACGCTACCGCCCTTCGCAGCTATGCAAAGCTGGGCGTCAATTTTCAGATATGCGACGGAGTGCTCGTTGTAGAAGAAGTTGTAAATCCAGCTTCTGACTTCTTTTGGCAATCCATGCATGGTCTATTTGGTGACCATCGAAGCAAGTTGACGAAACGCATCATCAACATTTTCACCCGAAAGCGCACTTGTTAGATAGATTTGCCATCCAAGTTGCCTCAGTTCGTTAATCTCACTATCCGATATTGCCCACCGATCGGCCAGATCGGATTTGTTGAACAGCAATACAAACGGCATAGCGCCGAATTCGGCCTCGGCCCGCTCGCGCAGCGTGAGCGCCACGGCAAGAGTAGCGGCGCGGGTTCCATCGACGACAAGCACGAGCCCGGTCGCACCCCGCACATTGCTGACGCGGAATGAGCCGATATCGTCTTCGCCGGCCAAATCCCACAAAATCAGATCCACGGTTTTGTCCGGGAGTGCGACACTCTTCTTGTCGATTTTCACTCCCACCGTGGTCAAGTAGGTATCTGAAAAGATGCTTTGCACAAACCTGCGGACCAGACTCGTCTTTCCGACAGCGAACCCGCCCAACATGCAGATCTTTTTTTGCAATACCCTGGGCTCCGCATTACTCTAGGTTTATCGTAACCGAAACCCGGCGATTGGTGGAGCTCCCAGTTCGACTATTTTCAGGCACCGCCGGCTCAAAGGTGCCCGCGCCCCGAACCAGCAGCAGATCCGGAGCGACGCCGCGCTTGTTGAGAAGCGCACGAACTGTCTCGGCGCGGGCGGCGCTGATCGACACGTTGGCCGTCTCACGGCCCGTGGCGTCCGAATGGCCGGTCAACATGAACCGCGCTGTTACGCCTGACTTGCGGGCATTTTGGGCGAATTCCTTTAATTGATCCGCCAATCTGTCGAGAACCGGCATCTGCTCTGGTCCCGGCACAGCTTTGCCGGAATAGAAGAAAATATCGGTCGCCTGGATGGCCTCTCTCAAATGATTCAGTTCCGCAAGGCTCAGCTCACGCAGCTGCGAGACATCCAGAGCCACTCCGTCCGCCGAAAGTTGTTGGGCGGCGGCCCGCGCCCGGTTGATCCAGGCGGCAGGAGCCTCACCCACGACAACGATGCGATCCTGGACGATCGAAAGCTGAACCGATTTCGGCGGGGTCAGCGACGCCATCAGCCGCTTCACCACGAACTTCGGATCAAGGCTCTGATAGAATTGCCACTGTGAATGAACGCGGGCGGGATCGACCTGCGTTCCGGACAGCAGAGCCTGCGGGTCGGCGGCAAGCGGGTCTCTCAGGCCGGAAATGTAGAAATGTCCGCCCCTCGTCGTTTGTTGGGCGACGATGATTCCCGGTTGGGCCTCAAGTCGCGACACATAATGCTGCCAGTGCTCCGCCGCGCGTGCTTGGGGGCTCACATCACGAACCTTGGAGATGTCGAATTCCGGTCCGCCTGCCGAAAGCTGTCGGGCGGCTGCGCGCGCCCGATCTATCCAGGTATCGGGAGCCTCACCCTCGGCAACGATGCGATCCTCGACGATCGAAAGCCGAACCGATTTCGGTGGGGTCAGCGACGCCATCAGCCGCTTCAGCACGAACTCCGGCTCAAGGCTCTGATAGAATTGCCACTGTGAATGAACGCGGGCGGGATCGACCTGCGTTCCGGACAGCAGAGCCTGTGGGTCGGCGGCAAGCGGGTCTCTGAGGCCGACAATATAGAATTGGCCATCGCGCACCTTTTGTTCGGCAACGATGATGCCCGGCTGGGTCCCCAGTCGCGACACATAGGCCTGCCAGCGCTCCGCCTCGCGTTCTTCGGGGCTTACATCACGGACCCTGGAGATATCGAATTCCGGTCCGCCTGCCGAAAGCTGTCGGGCGGCTGCCCGCGCCCGGTTGATCCACGTGGCAGTAGCCTCACCCTCGGCAACGATGCGATCATTGACAATCGAAAGTCGCACTGAATCCGGCGGAGCCAGTGACGCCGTTAGCCGCTTCAACACGAACTCCGGCTCAAGGCTCTGATAGAATTGCCACTGTGAATGAACGCGGGCGGGATCGACCTGCGTTCCGGACAGCAGAGCCTGCGGGTCGGCGGCAAGCGGGTCTCTGAGGCCGACAATATAGAATTGGCCATCGCGCACCTTTTGTTCGGCAACGATGATGCCCGGCTGGGTCCCCAATCGCGACACATAGGCCTGCCAGCGCTGCCCGGATTGCCAGGAAAGAAAGAACCAACCCCCTGCCGGAATCAAAATCAGCAGGACTGCAGCCACCACCAGCCACGGAAATCCCTGGTTTGAGTCCTCCTGCTTCAGTTCAACGCAGGTCTGCAACTGCGTCTCTACGCCGATCAACTGCGAGCTGTCGCCGTCAAACTGCTCTAAAGCCTGTGAGAATTCATCATGGATGCGAAGCAACACATCGCGAACTATTTCATGTAATTCCTCTGGCGGATTGCCCCGGATCACCGCAACCAAGGTCGCAAACGGTCCAACTTCTGACCAGAGACGAAGCTCCCCAAAACGGATAGTGTCCAGGCTGCTCTGTTCTTTCTCGTTAAATGAGTCTTTTACAAAATCTTGAATTGCACTAAGCATCGAAGAAATAAGTTGAGGGTCTTCGCTCGTTGCATTATCGGCCGTTACATGCGCTATCAAAAGCCCGGAATTGCGGTTAATGAGAAATACATGTTCTACACGATACACAAGAGAATGCTTAAGAACAACCTCAGAGAAGCTTGCGCCTGTTCTCCAAGATTCAAATCTCCACTTTAGCCCATGCCAGGTAAATATATGTCTTAAAGTTTCATTCAGCGACTGAAAGGTCTGGTCGATCTTTTCCCCGATCGACTTGCGAATTGCCGGCAGAAATACCGGGTACAATATATCCGTAAGCGTACGCGGGCTCTTCTGGATGGACCGTTGCACAGCCCTCTCGACAGCTGGCGCAAGGGCCTCGCCGAGTTGCGCATGATGCGCACGTGCGGCAGCACTGGGAAGAACGCCCCCCACTGCAGTCGCAAGCTGCTCAGGTTCGTCGAGCAGGTGCGTAACTCGTGAAAGCTCCGAAATTTCGCGGCCGACCAGCAACTGGCGCAGCGTTTCCATGCGAGGATCGGCGGTTGGAACTCCGTCGAAACGCGCATGATAGTCCGGATCAACATTCCGGGCAATTTCGACCAAAAGACGAGCCAGAGCTTCGCGATCAATCTCTGTATCGTTCGAAGCTGTTGTTTGAGGAAGGCTGACTGGGTCGACGGTTGACGTCAAGTTCCGATCAACTCACTTTCCAGCTACGTTCCGAGTTGCTCTTGTTGCCGACGGGGTCCTGATTTAGACATTTTGCAACCTCGACAAACAGGCCAGCCAAAAGATTTCGGTCGGTCTTGACGTTGCTGAGATCGGAAAACAATTTCTCCATTACCATCTGCATGCTTTCATTCTTTTGCTTGATTTCCTCACGCAGCAAATGATCGTTTCGATTTATCCGGTCCGCAACTTCGCGCTCAAGCTCGCTCAATTGATCCGACAACGCGCGCACCTGCTTTTCAAGCGCCTGATTTTGCTCGCGAAGATTCCGGTCAATCTCCTTGTCGGCGTCGGCTCGCGCGTCTTTTTCGTTCCGCAATTGCGCGGCAAGCGAGTCGACCTGCTTCTTTGCATTTGACTCGTACATTTCAAGATTGCGCTTGGCCTCGGATTCGACATCCTTGAAGCGCTGCAACACCCGTTCTTCAAGCTTGGAAAAACGGCGGTCATAGTCCTGCATCTGGTTGCCGAACAGCAGATCACGTATCTTGTCGACACCTACAGCGTCGCCGGGGGCCCCGCTCTCGCGAGCCTGGCCCGCCATAAAGGTCAGCCCGTTTCCGTCTGCGTTACTTGTCAGATTTTCGTCCGCTTTATTTGCCGGAGAAGCAGTACTCGAAGATTCCTTGGCCATCCCTATGCCCCTTCATTTGAACAGCTGCCACAGTTCCAATTTGGAAACTGGTCAGCATGTCAGCAAAATACCCAGCCCGCAAGCCGGACTTTTGGCCCAGGCCGATTCGTGCGTCCCTTTTACGTCTCTTGGACTATCAACAAATGCACAAGTTACGATTGGTGTCACTCTAATGCCTCTTCGTGATAGCGGCCGTAACCGGCTAATATAATCGACAATTTGACGAAATCTACTGGCGAAATGAGCAATACTATGTCAGGCTATAGCTACAGGAGCGCAATCATGTTGCGAAGACTCTTTAGACGCATCGCAATTCGCGGATCTGGCGGTGCACATGCTGCCTCGCACCCGGCTGGATACTACGACCATCAGCCTTCCTTACCGGCGGGAGCGAGCAAGTCGATCGTTTTCATGATCCCCCGGATCTGGTTGGAAAGCTTTCGCGATCTTGTCGAGCGCGGCGGTCATGCGGTGTCACCGTCAACGCCCGCGTCAGTACAGCCCTTCTGCAAGCCAGGTCAGGCTTGTTCACAAGGCGGAATGGCGGGAACCAGATGATCCTCACCCGAGTGGTGAAGAAATGCGCGAGCGGAAATGCCCCGGCGCATCGACCTGAGCTTTAAGCCGTCGGGCATGAGCGCTTGCCATTCAGGCCAGTCTTCAAGTCCTTTTTGCCTGCCTCTGATTCGCCCCGATCTTGAGAGAGCAGTGCTGCCATCCGAAGCCGTCATCCGCTTTTGACATTCGCCGACTCTTGTTGAAGAAAACGAAAGCCATGCTACCGGAGGCGTTGTGGTACCGATGTTCAATGCCGAGCAAACCATCGGCGCAACGCTTGCCAGCCAGGCGCGGGTAAGACGGCGTGGCGCATAATCCCTTGGTTTCCATCGTGGTTCCTGCGCACAACGCGGAGGTAACGCTGGCGCGCGCACTCGATTGCCTTCTCGATCAGGAAATAGTGGATTGGGAGGCGATCATCGTCGACGACGCCTCCACGGACCGCACCCCCGTGATCATCGCCGGTTATGTGGAACACGATGCCCGATTTCGGACGTTGAGCTCTTGCGCGTATAGCGCCGCCGGCGCGCGCAATAGCGGGATTTCGACAGCGCGCGGCCACTGGCTCATGTTCCTGGACGCGGACGATTGGGTGGATGCCAGCTTCCTTGCGAAAATGCTGGCCGCACTGAAAACCGCTCCCGATGCAGTGGCCGCCTATTGCGGTTCTCGGCGCGTGATGCCCGACGGCGAACTCACCCCGTCGACCATCCCAACCGAGGTTGCGATCCAGCCCTTCGAAACATTCGCCCGCCGGTGCGCCATCCGCACTCACGCGCTGCTCGTCGACCGGGAGACAATTGTCGAGTTGGGTGGTTTCGATGTATCGCTGCGCACCTGCGAGGACTGGGATCTGTGGCAGCGCCTCGCACGTCTAGGCAAAAATTGGGTGATGGTCGACGAGCCGCTCGCCTTCTATCGGGCCAGCCCCAACTCGCTCACCCGCAATTCGACGCAGATGCTGGTAGATGCGGAAATCGTGATCGCCCGCGGCTTTTCTCCTGATCCCAGGGTCAAACACCCGGCATTGGCACACGCCAGTGGAGCTATCGATGCGAACGGCCGCACCGCTTCCGAAGCACTCGCGTGGTTCGCGTTGTGGAACGCCGCGTCGGATTGCGGCAGCGGCGCGCGCTCGATCAACCCGCAGTCCCTGCGCGCGCTCCCGGCAGGACGCAAGTGGGCGCGTGAGATCGCCAAGGTGGCCGTCGATGGCCTTGCGGTAGGCAGCCTATCGGTGCCAGCGCAATTGGCTGCCAGGTGGGACAGGTTCGGCGGCTCCCTCACCGAGTCGATCATCGAACTCGGCAAGGTCTGGGACAATCCCGTCGCGGCTCGCCGCGTCCAGTATCACCTTGAGCAAATGCTTCTCGAGGCCGACGATCTTGCCGCGCCGCGCAGGCTGGCGCGGACACTTGGAATTCGCGTCGACGCTCGCAATCCGACCTCGATCGAACTCCCGGAAGGCATCGATCAAATTTATGCCTATCTGATGATGGATGGCCGGATCGAGGCTGTCGTGCAGTTCGGCGTACTCGGGACAGTGACAAGGCGTCATTGGATTGAGATGATCCAGAATGTCGTGCCCGCTGAGCGGCTTGTAGACAGTGCCGGAAGGCTTGCGGGGCGATCGCCTGTACCGCAACAGGGCGACGGTGCCGACACGTCAAACATGATTGCAGCCGAGGCATTGTTGTCCACAGCGGAACGCCGGTCTGATCGGGACAGCCACTTCGGCAAACTGGCGCAATTGGCGGCGGAAGCGCGGGACCTGGTTCAGTCGAGCGCCGAACCTGCACAGCCTCCTGCCGCGCCGCGCCGCGCACGGGCCAGGCACGACAAGGATCGCACGTCGTTCTGGAATGGCTATTTCGCGACCGAGGATCCGTGGAACTACGGTTCGCTCTATGAGCAGGAAAAATATCAGCGGCAGCTCGAAATTCTGCCTGCCGGTCCCATCGGACGGGCGCTTGAGCTGGCCTGCGCGGAGGGCCATTTCACGCGGCAGCTGGCGCCGCGAGTGGGCCATTTGACCGCAAGCGACATCTCCGCCATAGCCATCGGGCGGGCAGGCGCGCGATGCAGCGATCAGCCGAATGTTGAGTTCGGCGTGCTGGATTTCGCTGCGGACACGCTGCCGGGTGAGATGGATCTGATCGTCTGTTCGGAAGTGCTCTACTACCTGGATGATCTCGCCGAGTTACGGCGCATCGCCAAAAAATTCGCTGAGGCGTTGGCGCCTGGCGGCAGTTTCATCAGCGCACACGCATTCGTGCTACGTGACAATGTTGAAAGGACGGGCTTCGACTGGAACACATTCGGTGCGCAAGCGATCTCGGAGACGCTGGCAGCGACCGAAGGCCTCGTGCTTGAGCAATCGATCCAGACCGAGCTCTACCGCATAGACCGCTTCCGCCGCCTGTCGCCAGATGACGTGGCGACGGAACCGATGATTGATCATGTGCCAATCCGAGCGCCCATCGAAATCGGGGTCGCGCGAAATATCGTCTGGGGCGGGGCGCGGGCCTTGCGCCGCGACGTCGCACGTAGCGAGCGGCGGCAGCGTATTCCTGTTCTCATGTATCACAGCGTCGCCGTTGAAGGTCCGGCCGCGCTCGCCCGTTTTCGGCTCACACCCGCCGCATTCGCCAGCCAGATGGCATGGCTGCGCGCCAATGGCTTCCACGCGATTGGGTCCGAGCAGCTGGAAGGGTCCATCGCCAACCGTCAGCCTTTCGTTGGCCGCCCGGTGCTCATCACCTTCGATGACGGCTTCCAGAACTTTGCCGACCATGCCTGGCCGACCTTGCGCGCGAACGACCTGACCGCGGAAGTGTTCCTGGTGACGGACTTGGTGGGTGAAAGTGCGCAGTGGGACGCCGACAGCGGTCCGCCGACGCAGCTTATGGACGCCGGGACGGTGCGACGCCTCGCCGGCGAAGGTGCGTTCTTCGGAAGCCATCTGGCGACGCATCGCGCGATCGATGGTCTGTCGAGCTCTGACTTGGCCGCCGAGCTCCTGCGCTCTCGTATGTTCATCGAACGGTGGACTGGCCGGCCAACCACAGCGTTCGCGGCCCCCTTCTCTGTCACCGACCGACGGCTTGGCCGGCTGGCCAAGGAGTGCGGCTATCGAATCGGCTTCGGCGGCAGACACGGGCCGGCGGACCTCGATTGCGATCCCATCGACCTTCCGCGCATCGAGATTCGCGGGGATCGCTCGCTCGATGACTTTGTTGCCAAAGTCGAGGCCGTGCTCGAATGAGCGGTGAACTTGTCAGCGTCACGACCAGACTGCCGCGATCGCCGGATGTCACGCGGAGATCGATACGCGCGTGCGACTGATCGAGCGGGCAAACGCCGGTGTGGCCGCCGCCCGCAATACGGGTGTTGGCGAGCGGCGCGATCCAACCTAATCGCATTCGTCGATGCCGACGATCTCTGGGCGCGGATCAAGATCGAGCATCCGCTGGTTCCGCTTTTTGTTCGGTGTCCCGCCCGTTTACCTCGTTCGCAAGTCTATTGGGCGACTTGGGACACGGCTGACATCAGCTCCTGCGGGTTTGGCGCCCCAAACATGTATCGCCCACCCTCTGGAACCTCCGTGAAGCTCCAGCGGACGATCCCCTGCCGGTCCAGCAGGAACTGACCGACCAGTTGTCCGTGTCCCGTTGCCATCATCTGCTCGTCGGCTTCGGTAAGTTCGTAATGGTCCTTCTTGTCGAGGATTTCGCCGGCCGCGATAGGATCCATAGGACCGGGCAACTCGCTTGGTATGTCGACCAGCATATCCTTTACCGCTGCCATCGAGACCTTGTACGGCCAGTTCGTCTCGTTTTGGGTGAATTCGAGATTGGGCAGTCCAAAAGCACGATGTGAAGCGCGTTCAGGGTCGGAGGCCGCAAGCAGATTGGGCATCGGGTGGTAGCGGAAATAGAGACGCGCCCGTTCGATCGGCGTGTTGACCACCGTCAGGCTCTCCACGCCCTTTTCGCGCAGCTCCGGATCAAGCCGCGCCTGGGCAGCGATATGGCGCCGGCAAAACGCACAATGCAGACCTCGAAACAGGCCGACCAGCACCGGTTTTTGCCCGCGAAAGTCGTCAAGCGCGATCTTACCTTCCTGGGTAATGGCGTCGAGTACCAAGTTCGGCGCACGGTCACCCGGTTGAAGCGGTACCAAGTCACTACGCGCGGACATTTCCAACCTCCAACCCGGCTAGTCGAGAAAAGGCAGCACCACAAGCGCTTCCGGGTCGAGCCCGTGCTGGGCGCATATACCCTGCGCCAGGGAAAAGTAGCGTTCGGCCTCGGCCAGATTGTCGAGGTCGAGATTAAGCGTTGCAAGACCATCATAGCACGGAAACAGCAGTTGGGGCTCGCCCGTTTCGCGGGCCACGTCCAGTGCTTCGTGGAACAAGCCAACCGCCAGTTCCGGACGGCCGTTGCACTGGTGGATCTGCCCAAGCACGATCAACGGCACCGGCAGGTGCTCGCGCTGGTCGAGCGCCCGGTCGATCTCGATCGCCTTCTCGGCAGCAGGCACGCCCTCCGTTGGACAGCGATCCGTGAAAGTACAACAAGCGACCGCCAGATTGGCGAGGAGGCGCGCCTGGAATCCCAGATCACCAATATGGCGCGCCACTTCAAGACCGCGCCGACAGACCTCCATCGCCTGTGCCGGATCGATGGTCGTGTAAAGCACGCCGAGATTGGTGTAGCCGCGGCAGGCCGCGCCCAGCAGACCGGCGGCTTCGGCCAATTCAATGCTACGCTCAACCTCACGCACGGCTTCACGGTTTCGCCCAAGGCGAGCCAGCGCAACAGCCTTTGTATTAAGTGCCTCGGCGGTCACAAGAGTGGCATCACACCCTACCTCGGAGACATGCTCCGTTGTCAGAGAGCGTACGCAATCCAGCGCAGCGTCTGCCCATTTTGCCGCGAGAGCGTGATCTCCGCTACGGAACGCCTGTCGGCCACGTTCTTGCCAGAGATGCGCCTGCTCGATCGGGGCATCTGCTCCATCGAGGAGCGCTGTCGCTTCAGCGTAGCGGGATTCTGCGTTGTCCCGCTTGCCGACGTCCCAGAGCAGCCGACCGATCTTCCGCAAAACTCGCGCCGACGCGACACGATTGGCCGACTCGCGGTATGCCTGCAACACCGTCTCGTAGTGGTGGTGCGCGATCTCGCGGCGGCCTAGCGGGCCGCTCAGATCGGCAATGCGCTCTGCAATTGCCAGTTTGAGCGGTGTTTGCCCGATCGCGCCCAGCGCTGTCAGTGCTCGCTCGTAGAAGCGAAGGGCGTCGTCGTTGGCGTATATCATGCGAGCGCGATCGCCCGCCGCCTGCAGGTAATGCGCGCCCCTCTCCCGCTCGGCGCTCTGTGCGAAATGATGACCGAGCACGGTCAAATCCTCGAGCCGTTCCGGCTTGTCGCCGCACAATTGCTCCAAGGCAGCACCGACCCGCCCGTGGATTTCGGTCCGGCGTTGCAGGAGCAGATTCTGATAGATCACGTCCTGCAGCAATGTTTGCGTAAAGCGGTAGCTTTGCGACGAGACCGAGCCTGATCCAGCAACTTCCTCGATGATTTCCGCATCGCAAAGCAGTTCGCAGCCGGCTTCTAGCCGACCGGGGTCGGCTGTCACGGTTTTCAGAAGTGTGGCATCGAAGCGCGGGCCGATTACCGCGGCTTCCTGGGCCAACCGGCGCACCTCTTGGGGCAGCCGGTCGATCCGAGCAAGCAACATTGCCTGGATAGTGGCGGGAATGCCGGTTGCGACTTCGCCTGCCACAGTCCGCCATCGCTGGCCCTCGCGCATCAGTACACCGCGATCGATAAGGCCGCGAACGATCTCCTCTACAAAAAGGGGGTTGCCGCCCGCGCGCTCGAGGATCTGGTCGAGAAGCCCTCCTGCGGAATTTACCCAGCTCTCGCCGAAAAGCGCCGCCAGCAGGCTGCGTCCGTCATCATTGTTGAGCGGCGAAAGCCTGAGCGCTGTGTGACTGACCCGACTTGAGTCGAGCTGGCCGTTGTCCGGCGCCGGACGATGCGTGACCAGCACCATCAACCGCGTGCGTTCCAACCTGTCCATCACGAAACGCAGTGCCTCGAGCGACACGGCGTCGGCCCAGTGCAGGTCTTCGACGACAATCAACAGCGGCGACAACGCAAGCCGCCGTTCGATGATTGTGCGGACTGCGTAGAGAATTTGCCGGCGCAGCTGCTCGGGCTCGACATGCTGCAAGGTGGCATCGGGGTCGCCAAGGCCAAGCACATGGTAGAGCAATGGCATCAGCCGCTTCGCCTCCTCACCCTGCAGGCCGAGATCGGTAAGCAAGCCTGCGAGCTTCCCCCGCATTTCGTCCCCATTGTCGTTTTGCATCATCCCGGCAGCGCTGCGCACCACTGCGCCCAAGGCACCAAATGACTGTTCACCCAGCGGTGAGCACGTGGCCTGCCGCACGGCGACGTTGCGAAAACGATCCTCGTCGCCGACGCGGGCGACGAACTCCTTCACCAGCCGCGATTTCCCGATACCGGCTTCTCCGACGAGGCGGACAAGTTGGGCCGAGCCGCCGCACGCCTGGTCAAGGCTCGCCAGCATTCTATGGAGCTCCGAACCACGACCTATCATCGGCGCGCTGAGGCCGAGCGCCTCGAGTCCACGCGCTGCACGCGGCGCCGCAAGCGGTGCATCCAGTCGATGGACGAGCACACTGCCAGCCTTGCCGCGAAGCACGACATCACCCAGCGACTCGTAAGCGAAGGCATGCCGGGTCAGCCTGTGAGTGAGCTCGCCTACCAGCACCTCACCCGGCGCGGCCAGCGATTGCAGGCGTTGCGCCGTATTCACTGTGTCGCCGGTCACCGAATAGGATTTGGCGGTGCCGATGCCCAATCCGCCAGTAACGACCGGACCAGTGTTTATGCCGATGTGGAGCAACAGAGGCGTGCCGGAGTGGGGGGCGCTTTCGCCGAGCCGCGCCGTCCGAGCGATCATGTCGAGGGCGGCGCGAAGCGCACGTTCCGGATCGTCCTCGTGCGCGACCGGCGCACCGAACAAAGCGAGCAGTGCATCGCCGATGAATTTGTCGACGAAACCACCAAAGTTTCGCACGGCCGCCGTCAATTCCTTGAACAGTTCGTTCTGCAGCGCTTGCATGACCTCGGGGTCGAGCTGTTCGCTGAGTGTCGTGAAGCCGCAAAGGTCGGCGAACAGAACCGTTACCGTTCGGCGATCGGCGTCAGAGACGGGATGCAGCCCATCTTCGCTTTCGATGTTCGGAAGCAGCGACGGAGTTCGAGAAGGCGGCACAATGGTCCGGCTTGGTGTCGGAGCAGGCCGTTCGACGGCTTTTGCGGGCGCACCGACGCTTGCCCCACATTTCGGACAGAACTCGAAATCAGGTGCGCAGGAGTAGCCGCAACTGGCGCATGGCACGGGCTGACGCCTGCCACACCTCGGACAGAAAGCGTAACCGCCCTCAACCTCGAAACCGCAGCCCGAGCAGTCCATCGAACAAGACCTCACTAGGGGCCGTGACGGCGTGATCTCGCTACGCACTTCACGGCCGGGGTATTCACACAAGGATGAACCGATAGCCGTCGACCAGCAAGCGGCAGCGCAAATGGGCATCGTACGATCAGTGTGGGTCCGGTGGCAGAGCGCGGCCGATTCGGGCGGCTGCGTGGCCGTCGTTTGCGTCGAAGCAGCGTTGACAGCCCTGTTCGAGGATATCAGCAAGCCATCCGCTACCGTTCTTCCCTGACCCGCTCAGCGCCAGACAATGAGTGTCTTGTTTTAGGCGCAGAACGAACCCGCTGCGCGGGATGGGCGCGTGGGGTGAGGTAGAGATCACGAACCGATCGTCGCGTTCGCATTGAGCGTGGTTCGGCCGAGGCAGTGCATCACCGGGCTTCTTCAACAAGGAGCCTGACCATGCCGCATCCGCTTCTCGATACTGTGTCGCGACGGAAAACTGAAATATCGGAAAGTCGCTTCACTCGAGCCCGATCCACACAAAGCCGTCCTGCTTTCGGCAGGGATATACGATCAGCTTTGCGCGGTTTTTCGAAATGTTACCCGCGAATTCATAGCCCGGCGCAGTACCATCCTGCTGCAACTGCGCCCACCCTCTGATTTCGCCAGTAGACAGGTCGAAACAACTCTGATGCCAGCGGCAGACCAAGCCAAGATCTGCGGTGATCGTGCTCTCCGTGTGTGGGAGCTTCAGCTTTTCGGCTTGAGCGGAACTTCGGCGTTCGTAGAGCGGCAGATGCAGATGCGGGCAGGCATTGTTGAAGGCGCAATAGTTGTCGGATCCGCGAACGACGACGATGTCGTAATCGTCAAAATCGAGAATCCGGCGTTCGTAGGGCTGAAGCGCGTCTTCGGCAAAAGCGCGAATCCACCTCCTGCCGCCCTGACGGATGGTTTCACGAAGCCCCTTGGCATTCAGCTCGGCGTCAATTTCGGGCTTCAGCCTGACGATTTCGAACAGGCTTGTGCGCTCGCCGGTACCGCGAAGGCGCACCCTGATGAAGTCGCCGATTTCCACCTTGTCAGCGATCTGGTCGCGGAGGGCCTCGGATATTAGCAAGCGCGTACCGGCATCTTTGTTGGCCGCCTCGACCCGGCTGGCCAGATTCACCACATCGCCGATTGCCGTGAGACGTTCGTGTCCGGCGAACCCCAACGTGCCGATGACGGCTTCGCCATAGTTGAGGCCGATACGAATATCGAAATCGATGCCATACATCGAGCTAAAGAACGGCTTCAGACGATCGACTGTGGCGAGGGTCTGGAGCGCGGCGTTCACGGCGCGGAGCGGAGCGTCGGGCTGGTCGTCGATGCCGAATATTGCCATGAGCCCATCGCCGATGAGTTTGTCGATGAAACCGCCATTCTGCTCGATGATGTCGCCGACCTGGGCGAAGTAGCGATTGAGCAGATACATCACGTCGTAGGGCGAAAGCCGCTCAGACAGTGCCGTGAAATCGACAATGTCACTGAAGAAGACCGCAACATGCTTTGCTTCGCCGCAACGCGTCGCGGCAGAAACGCCAAGCTGGCTGGTGATCATCATGTCGGTTTCGTCCAGCACCAGGCGTCGGACGCGAAGCTCGCCTTCCGGCCTGAGCTGACAGGCCAGCCTAACTTCATCCGCCAATCTCAACCGGTCCGCCATGAGGGTTTCGGCCGGATTCCGGTCCGGGCAAGCCTCAAGGCCATCGAGCACCCAGACGCGGCATGTCGAGCATTTCGCCCGGCCGCCGCATGCATGGGCGAACGGCACGCCCGATCTGAGAGCCGCCTCGAGCAAGGTCTCATCGGCGGCCACGTTAAAATCGATCTGGTCAGGTAGAGCGGTTACTTTGGTCATATTCTTGAACAGGGTCTGCGCGTTGGCCCGCTCGCCAGTGTAGCACCAATCGGCTCAGCCAATCGAATCATGCAAGGTTCGGGGCGCGCCGATGAAGCCGAGATGGTTCCGTTGCGAAGACCATGAGCTTGGTGCACTCTCTGTTGGCTGGCGGAGGCGATGGAAGAAAACGACGCAGCGATGTGATCCGCGTCCGAGCCTCTGACTCACCGCGGTCCGACGACAGTCTCGGCTAGTCCAGCCCCCAGCGCTCTTTGCGAGGAACGACCGCTCTACATCGGTAGTGATCGTTCGCCTGGGCTCGTGGCGCAACTTGCTCGTTCCAATCGACGAGGCGAATGAGAACATTCGACCCCTTTGCGGACGGTCGTTCGCAGAAGGCGTACGATGAAGTTTGACCCAATCACGACGCTCACTCCGGTCAGTGGTAACGTCCGGATTTGGCGCGCGATTCCGACCTCAGCGAACGAAGTTATAACACGCCATTTCAGTGTATGATTGCTTCGCCAAATTGGGTGGGCGCTGCAATAGCAGCCGAGATAGTCGCGCTGGCCGAAGGGGCTGTCGGCTCTGACGGGATTGGCGTAAGCTACAGTTAAGGGGGTGCACACATGCACCGCATCATCGCCATAGTGATCTTAGTTCTCGCGGCCGTGTTCAGTTCCGCGCGGGCGGAGGTGCTGATTGGGGTTTCATCCGCGCTGACGGGACGGCTCGCCTGGTTCGGCGAGCAGGGGCAGCGTGGCGCAGAGATGGCCGTGGCCGACATCAATGCAACGGGTGGCGTACTCGGCCAGCAGATGCGACTCATCATGGCCGACGACTTCTGTGATCCCGAGCAAGCGGTCGCCGCAGCCCAGAAGCTGGTGGGTGACGGTGTGGTGCTCGTCGTAGGGCACTACTGCTCTGGAGCCTCGATCCCAGCATCGAAGGTGTACGAGGCGGCGGGCGTTTTGCAGATTTCACCAGGATCGACCAATCCGTTGTTGACTGAACAAGGCCGCGCCAACGTTTTTCGCGTCATTGGTCGCGACGACACGCAGGGGATCGTGGCCGGCAACTACCTGGCCGAAAATTGGAGCGACAAAAGGATTGCGATCCTTCACGACGGCACCACTTATGGAAGGGGTCTTGCCGACGAGACTCGAAAACAGCTGAACAAGCGCGGCGTAGTCGAAGCGATATACGAGGAGTACACCCCCGCGAAGAGCGATTATTCGGCCGAGATCGCTTCGCTAAAGGCTGCGAATATCGCCGTGGCATATGTCGGCGGATATCATGCCGAGGTCGCACTCATGGTTCGCGCCGCGCGCGACCGCAGCTATACGGTTCAGCTAGTCTCAGGCGATGGCATGGCGACCGAGGAATTTGCCTTGATCGCCGGCCCCGCGGCCGAGGGGACCATCTTCACGTTCCCGGCGGATGCTCGCCGAAATCCCGAAGCGGCCTCAGTCGTCGAGCGGTTCCGGGCTGAAAACTTCGAGCCCGCAGGCTATACGCTGTTCAGTTACGCCGCCGTCCAGGCCTGGTCGCAGGCGGTGGAGAAGGCCGGCTCACTAAAGCTCCAAGCTGTGATTGCGTCGCTGCGCGGCAATCAATTTGATACTGTGTTGGGCCGTATCGACTTTGACGACAAGGGCGACCTCACGACCCAAAACTGGGTTTGGTACGTCTGGCGCGGCGGAGAGTACGTGCCGGTTGAATAGGGTTCGCTGATCGCCGGCGTGCCGGCTGAGACGTCTAGTCTGATGCAGACCAGTGTGGCCGGACTGTTCCGACTCGCCGAGATGCTTGAACGCCTCGGCATACGGGGCCGGCTGTTGCTCGCCTTTTTCGGGATCAGCGCCCTTGCGGTGCTGGCAACCGCTGCGGCGCTTTATGCTTTCCTCCAGGTTGGCGACGTCGTCGACCGAATTACCACAGATCGAGTGCCGTCGGCGCTCGCCTCCCTCCAGCTGTCGCGCCAGGCCGAACGGGTCGCTGCTGCCGCGCCATCGGTGCTGGCAGCGACTAGCAGGGCTCAGCACAGCGAGGTCTCGGCTGCCGTCGCGCTCGAGATGTCCCGCCTCGAGGCCCTGCGCACGGACCTCCGGGATGCCACGTTAGGCACAGTGCCTTTGGCCGAGATCGAGGAAGCCGCGATTGTTCTGAGGCGCAACTTGAAAGAGCTCGACTCTCTTGTTGTCGCCCGGCTCGACGTGGTCGCCCGCAAGGAGGAGCTCCTGAACCGCCTCGCCGCGACGACGACCGGAAGCCAGCGCCTTGTCGCCACCGGCATCCTGGTGATGGATTCCAGGCTCCCGCAATGGCGGGCGGTCGCGGCCGACACGTCGCTGTCGCCCGATCGACGCGCAGCGGCGATGGCCGACCTGGTCCAGGCGATTGCGGCCTACATCCCCCAGCAGAAGGCGCAGCGGGAGATCTCGGCGGTCAACGACGCGCTGGTGAAGGTCGCGAACGCGCCGACGCCGGGCGACCTGGCGTTGATCCTTTTTCCGCTACGCCGTTCGCTCACTGCTCTTGAAAAGGCTTCCATGGAGATCGACGAAAAGCTGCGAACCCGCTTCCGGCAGCGTGTCGACGAATTCAAGGGTTTGACCGACGGCGAGGACGGCATCCCCAAGGCGCGGGAGGACGAGTTTGCTGTCCTGGCACAGGGCGAAAGGCTTCTGGCCGAGAACAATCGACTGTCGCGCAATCTCACCGCTGGCGTCGATCGCCTGGTCGCTACGGCAGACCAGGAGATCGCTGCGTCCGGTCGCGAAGCCGCGCTCGTCCAGCGCTACGGCACCGCGGTTGTGCTCGGCTCCGCCTTCCTCAGCCTCCTGAGTTCGGTTCTGGTTGTCTGGCTCTATGTCGACCGCAGCCTCCTCGCCCGACTGGGGGCCGTGAGCCAGGGCATGCTCGCGATTGCGGGGGGCAACCTTCGTGCGCCGCTGCCAGCCGCGGGCAGCGACGAAATCGGGCGCATGGCCGAAGCGCTGAGACTCTTCCGGGATACTGCTGTCGAGGTCGAGGAAAAGAACCTGCGCGACGTTGCGGAAGCTCGTCAGCGGCTCATCGATGCCATCGAAAGCATCTCCGAAGGATTCGCTCTGTACGACGGGGAGGACCGGCTCGTCCTCAGCAACAGCCGCTACCGCGAATTGCTCTACACCGGTCTGGAGACCGAACTGACGCCCGGCACGACATTCGAGCAAATCATTCGCCGATCCGCTGAGCGCGGCTACATCAGGGACGCCGAGGGGCGGGTCGAGGAGTGGGTCGCCGAGCGCCTCTCGCGGCACCGCAACCCTGGCGAACCTTGGGTGCAGCGGCGAGGGGACGGGCGATGGGTCATGATCAGCGAGCGGCGGATCAGCGCCGGCGGCACGGTCGCCGTCTATTCGGACATCACTGAGCTGAAGCAAAGGGAGGAGAACCTCGCCGAGAAATCCGTGGTTCTGGAGGCGCTTTCCAGCAAGCTGGCGAAGTATCTGGCGCCCCAAGTGTATCGCTCGATATTCACCGGCCGCCAGGAGGTCAGGATCGCCAGCCAGCGCAAGAAGCTGACAATATGCTTCTCCGATATCGCGGGCTTTACCGAGACCACTGACAAAATGGAATCCGAGGATCTCACCCAGCTCCTCAATCACTATCTGACGGAAATGTCGAAAATTGCTTCGGATCACGGCGCGACGATCGACAAATATGTCGGCGACGCGATCCTGATGTTTTTCGGCGATCCCGAGACTCGCGGCGTCAAGGAGGACGCGCTGGCTTGCGCGCAGATGGCACTTGCAATGCAAAAGCGGATTAGCGAGCTCGCCGAAGTCTGGCGGGACATGGGGATCGAAATACCGCTGCGCTGTCGCATCGGCATCCATACCGACTACTGCACCGTCGGTAACTTCGGCAGCGAGGACCGAATGGACTACACGATAATCGGCGGCGCCGTGAATCTCGCCTCGCGCCTGGAGCAGGAGGCGCCGCCGGGGGCCATCCTCATTTCCTACGAGACGTTTGCGCAAGTGAAGGACTCAATCGACTGTGAGGAGCTGGGGCACGTCCAGGTCAAGGGGATCGCCTATCCCGTCGCCACCTACCGCGTCATCGATCTGAAGGCAAATCTGGCGGCCGCTCGCCGTGCCGTTCGAACCGAGCTGCCGCACTTCAGGCTGGAACTTGAACCGGAGCTGATGTCCCCTGACGAGCGTGGCGATGCCGCCACTGCACTTCGAGATGCGCTGGATCGGCTTTGTCACAAGCCCGGGTAGAAAATCAACCTGAAACAAGGCCTGAAGCGAGGCTCAGGTCGCCTTGATCTCTGCCAGGCCGAGCTTGCGCCATCGGGTGTTTTCGCGAACCAGTTTCAGGTCGTCGGTCGTCTCGGCAAATGTCCGCAAACGGTATTGCCGGAGCAGGTCCGGGAAGAGCGCCCGGTCCGGCAGGCCGGCAAGCTGCTCGCGCACCGAGATCTTTTCATCGATGACCCGGGTGCCCCAGGCATTTTCCCGAACCTGCAGCTCCGCAGCCAGATCGCGCTCTTCCGGCACGCTTTCATCTAGCACAGCCAGCAGGATCGAGTGGAAAAGCGCTACATAACCAATCTGTCTCAGGCCGCCCACAACCCGCACGCGCGGCAATATGGCAAGGACGAGGAACATCAGGAACAAGTTCGGCAGCAGCACGCCGTCCAGTAGCGCCTGCTTGAGATGCGGCCGCTCGAACGGGATGGAAAGACCATGCGGCCTGTCGGGCTCGATCAGGTGCCCGTTCTCGAGGACGAGCTTTCGCACGCGCTCCTCGCGGATGCCCCAGAAATAGGCCGTGGCATTGGGCAGGAATCTGCCAAAGGGGCTCGATGCGGCCTCTTGCAAGGCACGTTCGAGACGCTGGCGCCTTGCGGGCTCAATGAGCAACCTGGAAAGAAGGCTGCCGTCATATTCTAGATGCCGCGCCACGGCAGAAGCGGCGAGCCGATCATCGATGAAAACCGGCAGGGCCATGCCGGAACGATCCCAATTGGCGACCAGATCCTCGTTGAGGGCTGTCAGCGCATCGGCGGCGGTTCCAAACACCTTGTCCTGGCTGGCAAGCAGAGTGCCCAGCCAGCGGCTGCCATCCGTTTCGTCGCCCACCGCTTCGAGCGCGCGCTTGTTGAGGGTGACGGGACCGGCCGCGCAGGCGCTTTTTCGGCACAGTTTGTGGCGCCCCATGCCAAACAGGTTGACCTTGTCGTCGCCGACATCGAGCCATCCCGGCCCCTCCCGGCCAATTGTCTCCATGGTCATCGTCGTTCCCATGAAGCAGATGAAGGCCGACAGCCCGTTTTCGACCGCGCCGAGCCAGGCAAGCAGGAGGGCATCGAAGGTGATCCGGTCCATCAGAAGCAGGCAATGCAGGCCGGACTGAATAACCGGTCTGTGCTCGAATTCTTCGAGGGCCTTGTCGATCTCTTCAGGCTGCATGATCACACCAAGGCGCTGATGCAGGACTTCGCGCAGGATCGAGCGGGCAGCGATCGCCGGGCCCGATGCAGGCCTTGCCACCGGCCGCCACAGATGGCGGGCGTAATCGGAAACCGGTGCGTTCCAGTTCTGCTCGATGTCACGCACGACTTCCGGGCAGAGCAGCGACAGCGCAGCCAGAATTTCCACCGGAGGCTTAGGGGTTGGGTCAAAGACGGCGGTCATCAGAACCGCAGCCGGGCCATGCTCAGGAGGTCGTGGTACTGCCCGTCGGTAAAACCGGCCTTCACATGCCGGCCTTCGACCTCGAAGCCGTGGCTTGTGTAGAGACGGACGGCCGGTTCGTTGTCGGCATAGACGGTCAATTCGACCCGCTTCAGGGCGCGCCAGTTGTCGGCCACGTCAAGCAGCGCGGCAAGTATGGCAGAGCCGATACCCTTGCCGACAAAGCCATCGTCAAGGCCGATATTGATCTCGCCGATATGCGAACGGCGCGGCGAACCCTGCACGACCAGGTTGCCATGGCCGACGACCTTGCCGTCCAACTCGGCAACGATCCAGGTGGTTTCCTGGCCGGACTTGGCGATGCGCCGCTCCACCTGCTCCACCATCTCGAAAGGCATCCTGAGCGTGCCCCAGCGGAAGCCTGGCATGTTGAAGATAGCGCAAAGCGCCTCCGCATCGCTTGGCCGGACGGACCGCAGCTGCGGCTGGATTTTCTTGGAGGATGGCGAAGTCGTGCTGGTCATGGCGCTCCCGGCGAAGGCAATCGGCCCGGCACGATGCACCGGACGTCACCTGAAAATCCAGCCGTCTCTGCAACCTATGCCGATTGCGAGCTAAAATATCGGGAGGCGGTGTAGTGTTTGAAGACGCCGCTGATGCCGATCCAGCCGAAAAGGACGAGCCAGCACAATGTCCCGGTCGCCGTCCAGTCGATCCGGTGCACCGCGGCGTCGGTGATGACGAGGCCAAGGATGGCAAGCAGGCCAACCAGAAACTGCGCCAGGCCGAGCACCAGCAGTTCCTCACGCGGCGCGCTTCTCCAGACGAGATAGGTGCCGCCTGCGCCGGCGAGGAAGATGGCGCTGTAGACCTGAGCGTGGAAGGCATCGATCGGCCATGGCCAGAAGCCGCCGAACGTCAGGGGAAACAGCAACAGGCCGACGCCATAGAGCCCGAGGATTGCCATTTCCACCGGCATGTAGGCGCGCCATGCGGGATTTAAGGTCACGCCTTTTGCAGGAGGACGGGCCCTGGCCCGCCACAGGAACAGCCCGGATACAACGACCGAAGCAAGATAGACCAGAAACCAGAGCCAGGGCGCTTTGCGCGCGAAGTTGAAATAGCCGAGATTGACGAACGAAGCCGCCGACACGATGACGGTGAAGGTGAAGGCCATGACGAGCACCAGCCTGCCGGGCGACCAGCGATTCCAGACCAGCAGCGCCGCCATGACGGCCATTTCGGCGGTGTAGAAGCCGCCGAGGAAGCGGGCATTGAACGGCGTGACGGCCCAGGGCCAGCGCGGCTTGACCAGCGCAGGCGCAAAAAACAGGCCGGCGCCGACGATCAGGACGATGATGACCGCCACCGAGAAAAGCCGCAGGGCCGCGGGAAATGGCAGGTTGTCGGGTGTCGGCACGGGAGAAAGCCCCAAAGATGAATGCCCCATGGACCCATCATAGTGCCGCTTGCGGCCGGTGAAAATCCGCCGGATGGAAATTGCACCGTCACCAGGTCTATCCATTCGAATGGCCGTACCGTCCGTTTCGACGTAAGATGGAGCGCTCGGCCGAAGATCGGTCCGGCCAACCCGTCTCGGGGCGCGCATTTTCCGGAGCCTGCACGATGACCGAAGCTCAGGATCTGTTCTCGCTTCTGCGGCAATCGACCGATGTCGATCCGCAGGCAATCGACGCGATCAAGCGAACCATCGCGGAGGGCATGGACCGCGAACTTTGCCGCATCAATGTGCCGGCCTTCGCCAGCAAGCATGGCCTCGACGAGGAACGCGCCATCAGCGCCTTTCTCCATGCGGCGCGAGTGGGCATCTTCGACATTTCCTGGAATGTTCTGTGCCCCGGCTGTGGCGGCGTGCTCGACACCAACGCCACGCTGAAAACCCTGCAGAAGGACGAATACACCTGCGCGCTGTGCTCCGAGGGCTATCCGCCGACCCTCGACGAGATGGTCGAGGTGACATTCACCGTCAGTCCCCGCGTGCGCAGGATTGCCGCCCACAATCCGCACGAACTGCCGTTGGTGGAATATTTCCGCCAGATCTACTGGGCGTCCGGCGTCGATCTGCCGGAAGAGGATTTCGCGAAAAAGATGGAAGCGTTCTCGCTGGAGGATATCGAGCTTGCGCCCGGTGAAAAGGCGGTTCTGCAGATACAGCTTCCGTCCGAATTCGTCATCGTCTTCGAGCCGGTCACGCATTCAGCGCAGTTCATCGACGGCAAGGGCGAACCAACAAAGGAGCGCCGAAGCCTCTCTCTGGTCTTCGACCGCGACCATGTCCAGAACCAGACGCTGGAGATGCAACCCGGCCCGTTGCGCATTTCGCTGGAAAACAGGACCGACACCCGCGCGCTGCCGACGGTCTTCATCACCGGCCATGCATTGCATGATTTCCTGGGCAAGCGCCGTCCCTTCCTGACCGCCAAGCGCCTGCTCACCAACCAGACGTTCCGCGATCTCTATCGCACGGATACGCTCGACATCAACCAGCGCCTGAAGATCACCAGCCTGACCTTCCTGTTCACCGACCTGCGCGGATCGACCGCGCTTTACGAGCGGGTGGGCGACCTTTCAGCCTTCGATCTCGTGCGTGAGCATTTCCAGGTTCTGCACGAGATCGTCGCGGCGGAGGCAGGCGCGGTGGTGAAGACGATCGGTGATGCGGTGATGGCGACCTTCGCGACGCCTGATCGTGCGATTGCTGCGGCCCTCAGGATGCGCGATGCCATGCGTGCGCTCAATGACAAAAGCGGGCGCGAGGATCTGCTGCTCAAGATCGGAGTCCATGCCGGCCCCTGCATCGCCGTGTCCATGAACGAGCGGCAGGACTATTTCGGCCAGACGGTCAACATTGCTTCGCGGGTCCAGAACCTTGCCAACGCACAGGCGATCTTCGCCACTCGTGCGGTGGTCGACGACAATCTCACCGCCGATCTGTTGCACAGGAACGCGCTGACGCCCGTGCCCCACGAGGTCTCGCTGCGCGGCATTGAGCGGGAGATAGCAGTCTATACGATTCCCTGACGATTTGGCCCTGAAGATTGGGGTCGTCTCGGCCGCTCACACGCGCCTGGAGATAAAATAACGATCGGCGGGCACCGAAGGCGGCGGCGCGAGGCGTTGCAACTGCGGGTGATCGAGCGGCGTGCCGCTGACCGCGATGCCGCCGACGCGAAGCAGGCGCGCGATCAGATCGGGAAGCCAGGTAGAGGTCACTGCATCGCGATCTTCATAGCCGGTGCCGATGTCGGCATGAACAAGAGCGGCGTCGATGCCAATGAACCTGCTCGCCGTCTCGCGTATTTCGCCGAGCACGAGGTTTCCAGCTTCGGGAATTGAGCTGGCGTGTGCGGCAAGTGCGCGGTCGAACGCCACGATCCGGCGTCCGGGCAGGCGCTCGCGCAGATGGTGGAACGTCCGGCCATTGCCGAGGCCGAGCTCGACCACGGGCCCCTCCATCTTCGCCACCTCGGCGCAGACATGATCGAGAATGTCGCGCTGTGCGGTCATTCTGCGGATGAAACTGTCGAGGCGACTCATATGCGATTGTACGTCCTGAACCAGTCCACGAGATCGGCGATGCCCCGACCAGAGCATTTCGCGGCGGAATCCGAGGGCGACGTTTTGAACCCCGATCGAGTCTTGCCGCATATAGAAGCGAACGATGAGCACTGCAATAACCGAACAGGCCGCCGAAAAGGATCATACCGGGTGGAGTCGGCGGCAGGGCGCGCGGCAAATAGCGATCTCACTTGTAGGGGTCTGCGGCGTCCCGCAAGCCGTCGCCGAGGAAGTTGAACGCCATGATGACGAGAATGACGGGAAGCATCGGCAAAAGCAGCCATGGATAGAACGCGATCACGCTGACGCTGCGCGCCTCGGTGAGCAGGATGCCCCAGCTGGTTATTGGCGCCCTCAGGCCGAGCCCGAGGAAGCTCAGCGCCGTCTCGCCCAGGATCATGCCGGGAATGGAGATCGTCGCCGTCGCGATCAGATGCGACATGAAGCCGGGAATGAGGTGCCGCCCGATGATGCGGCTGCTCCTGGCGCCCATCAATTGCGCGGCCAGAACGTAGTCCTCCTCGCGCAAGGCCAGAAGCTTTGAGCGCACGGCCCGCGCCAGTCCGGTCCAGTCGAGTAGCCCGAGGATGACGGTGATGCCGAAATAGATCAGGATCGGACTCCAGGTTATCGGCATGATCGCCGCCAGAGCCAGCCATAGCGGAATGCTGGGAATCGATTGCAGAACTTCGATTATCCGTTGAACGATGAGGTCGAAGATACCGCCGTGGTAACCGGCCAGTCCGCCGATGACGATGCCGAGCAGGAAGCTGAAACTGATGCCGACGAGGCCGATCGTCAGTGAAATGCGTGCGCCATAGATGATGCGCGAGAGCACATCGCGCCCCAGCCTGTCGGTGCCGGCCAGAAAGAGCTGGCCGTTTTCGGCAGGGCAGACAAAATGCCTGTCACCGTCGATCAGGCCCCAGAACCGGTAACTGTCGGCCTTGCAGAAGAAACGGAGCCGCTGAACGTCATCCTGGTTCTCGATGTAGTTTCGCTTGAGCGTGTCCATGTCCAGCGTCATCTGGCGGCCATAGACGAACGGCCCGACGAACTGGCCGTCGTGGAACAGGTGCACCCGCTGCGGCGGCGAATAGATGTAGTCCATGTTGCGCGTGTGCAGATTGTAGGGCGCCAGGAACTCGCAGATCAGTATCCCGAAATAAAGCGCTGCCAGGAATATGCCGGATATAAGGGCAAGCCGGTGCTTGCGGAATTTCCACCACATCAGCCGCAACTGCGACGCCTGATAGACTTTCGACTGCTCTGGCGTCATCGTCTCGACCGACTGCAGGTCGAAGGGCGCGCTGGAAATGTAGTGTTGCAGTGGAGCACCCGGAGCGGGCAGCGGCGAATTCGTGTTCATTTGGTGCTGCCGCCCTGCAAACGAATTCGTGGATCAAGCAGCGCCAGCGCCAGGTCGGAAATCAGGACACCGATGACCGTCAGGAAGGCGAGGAACATCAGGAACGACCCTGCCAGATACATGTCCTGGCTTTGCAACGCCTTGATCAGCATCGGCCCGGTCGTTTCCAAAGACAGCACGATCGCCGTGATTTCGGCGCCGGAGATGATGGCCGGCAGGATAGAGCCGATGTCGGAAATGAAGAAATTGAGCGCCATGCGCAGCGGATATTTGACCAGCGCCTTGAAGGGATGGAGGCCTTTGGCGCGCGCGGTCACGACATATTGCTTGTGTAGCTCATCGAGCAGATTGGCGCGCAGCCGCCGGACCATGCTTGCCGTGCCCCCGGTACCGATGATCAGGACCGGGATCCAGAGATGGGCGAGGATCGACTTCGCCTTGGCCCAGCTCATCGGCTCGCTGAGATACTGCTGGTCCATGAGATGGCCGATGGACGTGCCGAACCAGATGTTGGCGAAATACATCAGGATCAGCGCCAGCATGAAGTTCGGAATGGCAAGGCCGAGAAGGCCTAAGAAAGTCAGGCCGTAGTCGCCCCAGCTGTATTGACGCGTTGCGGAGTATATGCCGATCGGAAAGGCGATGAGCCATGTGAAGATGATCGTGACGAAGGAAACCAGCACGGTCAGCCACATTCGGTCCCCGACGACGTCGCGAACCGGCAGCTCATATTCGAAGGAATAGCCGAAATCGCCGCGCAGCATCCCGCCGACCCAGTAGAAGTAGCGAATGATCGGTGGCTTGTCGAAACCATACTCCTTGCGCATCATCTCGATGCGATCGGAATCCGCTGGTTCGCCCTGAGCCCGAAGCTCGGCAACATAGCTGTCGAAATAGTCGCCTGGGGGAAGTTCGATGATCGTGAACACCAGCGCCGATATGACCAGCAGCGTTGGAACCATAACGGCGATGCGCCAGACAATATATCGAAGCACGCTCAGGACTCTCCAAGCCAGAATGTATCCGGCATGTAGACACCGAAATAGGCAGTCGGGTCGAAGCCGTAGAGCGCCTTGTCAGGCAGATTGCGCAGCCGCGAGGACGCCAGGACCGGCTGATGCGTTCCGTTCACCGTGCCGATCGAAAACACCTGATCGGTGTAGATCGACAGCATCGAATTCCAGATTTCGGCGCGCTCAGTGGCTTCAGTCGATGCGTTCCAGCGCTTGAGTAAAGCCATCAACTCGACCACGGGCGGAAGATCGGGCGCCTCACCCATCTTGCCATGCGACAAGTAATGAGCACCCCAGAGCGGCCATTGCAGCTGGTCGTCGATGGTGGGGGCCAGCTGGCTCGGGTTCATGTCGGCGGTCGCCACGCCATTGTCGATGCCCGACCACATCGACATCATGATCTGGCCGCCAAGCGCGCGACTGCGGAAGATGTCGCGCTGCGAAGTCCGGATGAACAGGGCGATGCCGATCTTGCGCCAGTGATCGGTGATGAGTTCGAGCGCGTCGGTTTCCAGCGTGCTTTCGCCGGCCGTTTCCACGATGATCTGCGCCGGGCGTCCATCGGGAAGTATCCGCAGACCGTCATCGTCACGCGTCTGAAGCCCGGCCTCGTCGAGCAGGGCGTTGGCCTGGTCTGGATCATGCGCGACCCAGGCTTTCGCGAATTCCGGCCGGTAGAGCGGGCTCTCCGGCAGGACCGTATCGGCACTTTCCTGCGCCAATCCGTAGAACACAGCCATATTGATCTCGCGCCTGTCCACAGCGAGCGAAAGTGCGCGGCGCACGCGCACGTCACGCAAAAGGCCACGCCACACCTGGTCGGCACAATTGAGATTGGGTAGCAGCGCCAGCCGCGAACCCTGTGTGCGTTTCCACAGATGCATCTTCACCGGGTAGCGCTTCTCCGCATCCTTCAGGAAGGAGTAGTCGCTGAAGTCAATTCCCATGCATTGCAGGTCGCTCTCGCCCGCACCGGTCTTGGCGGAAATGATCGCCGACGAACTGACATTCATGACAATCCGGTCAACATAGGGCAGTTGCCGGCCATTCTCGTCTATTCGATGAAAGAACGGGTTGCGCTCGAAGACGAACTGCTCAGCCGGCGGCTTGGTCCGGTTCTGCCAGGGATCGAGCGTCGGCAGAAACGGGTTCTCCGGGCGATACTGCCGCGACATGCGGATATGCAGGAGCGTCCATTTCTCGACCCGGTTCTCCTTCATTAGGCCGGAGAGCCGGAATGGATCCTGGTATTTCTTGTGGAACTGCTTGAGATAGGCGGCCGGCAGAACAAGCGGTAGCGGCGAAGCAGCAGCAAGCTTGGGCAGGAAGTCGGGATTGGGCGCATCCCAGCTATAGCGGACCGTCAACGGATCGACGATCTCGAAGCGTGGCGGCCTGCCGTCCGCCAGCAGGGCCGGGGCGAGCCCGCCTTGCGAAAGCTCATCGTTCAGCCAGACATCTTCCCAGCAATAGCGAAAATCCTCCGGCGTCAGCAGGCTGCCGTCAGACCATTTATGCCCTTCCCGTATCTTGAACGTGAAGACGCGATCATCCGCTACGTCGAAACTTTCGAGAATGTCGGGTTGCATGTTAAGCTTTTCGTCATAGCCGACTAGGCGAGAATACCCGTAGATCGTCATCATCCGGATATCTTTCTGGCTGCCGATGATCGTACGCAGCGTGCCGCCATACTGGCCGGGCTGCCGGCCCATGGCAGCGAGATTCAACGCCCGCGGGCTCTTGGGCAGGCGCTCAGTGAGTGCCGGCAGAGCCCCGGCCTTCAGCTGCGGCTGAAGAAATTCCGGCTCCAGATCGTCGGCGCGCAACGTGCCTGGCAGAAATGCCGAAGCCATGAGGCCAAGGACGGTGCGCCGGCTGATCAATGGCGTAGCTCGCTGACATCGGCCGAACGTCGGGCCAGCACGAGGTGGCCGCCGCCAAGATCGAGCGGCGACAGCATATCCTCGTCGCCCTCGTCGCGGAATTGCGGTCCCCATGCGCTGGTATCGGAAGCGCCGCTGAGCTTCAGCGTCTTGAAATCCATCGGCCTGTCGAGATCGGGGAAAGGTACTGCGGCGACTAATGAGCGCGTGTAGGGGTGGATCGGTTTCCTAAGCAGAATTTCGCGCGGCGCAAGCTCGACGATACGCCCGCCGCACATCACCGCGATGCGGTCTGCCATGTAGTCCACCACCGCCAAATTGTGGGATATGAACAGATAGGTCAGGCCCAGTTCCTTCTGCAGGTCCTTCAGAAGGTTCAGGATCTGCGCTTGGACAGAGACATCGAGCGCCGAAACCGGCTCGTCGCAGATCAGGAGTTCAGGCCCCAGCGCCAACGCACGCGCGATGCCGATACGCTGACGCTGCCCGCCGGAGAAACTGTGCGGATAGCGCTTGATGAAGCGTGGATCAAGCCCGATTGCCTGCATCAGGCTCTTGACCGTGGCGAGTCGGGACGCGGCATTGCCACGTTGATGGATTTCCAGCGGCTCGCTCAAGATGTTCTCTACCGTCATGCGAGGTGAAAGCGACGAAACCGGATCCTGGAAGACCATCTGGATTTTCGCGCGCAGCATGCGCAGGGCGTCTCCCTCGGCTTCCAAGACGTCGATCGGTGCATCGCGGCCGTTGAAGATCACAGAGCCGCCGCTAGGGGTGACAGCCCGCATGAGGATCTTGCTGACGGTGGTTTTACCGCAGCCGCTTTCGCCGACCAGACCCAGGCACTCACCCCGCCTGATATCGAAGCTCACGCCGTCCACGGCGCGAACAGAGGTTTGATGACCCCCGCCGAACCATCCGGACTTGCGAGTGGTGAAGGTCTTTTTCAGATCTCTGACCGACAACAGGATGTCGTCCGGCCCCTTCGATGCCGGCGCCGTCTGCTTGCCGAGCAGGTTCTCGACATTCACCGGCACCTCGCGGAGCGCCTTTAGCCTTTCGCCAGGCTTCAGGTCGAAATGCGGAACGGCTGCCATCAGGCCCTTCAGGTAAGAGTGACCCGGCCGGCGGAATATCGCTTCGACAGGTCCCGCTTCCATGATCTCGCCATGGTAGATGACCACCACCTCGTCGGCGACATTGGCGACCACGCCGAGGTCGTGAGTGATCAGCAGCATCGCCATGTTCAGCTTGGTCTGAAGCCCGCGCAGCAATTGCAGGATTTGCGCCTGGATGGTGACGTCCAACGCCGTCGTCGGCTCGTCGGCGATCAGCAGGGCGGGCCGGCAGATAAGCGCCATGGCGATCATGGCGCGTTGACGCAATCCTCCCGAAAGTTCAAAGGGATACATGTCATAGGCGCGCTTGGGATTGGGAAAGCCGACAAGGCCGAGCATTTCCTCGGTCCGCGCCTTGCGCTCCGCCCGGGCCATGGGCGTATGAATCTGCAGGGATTCGCTGACCTGGTTGCCGATCGTGTGCAGCGGCGACAGCGATGTCATCGGCTCCTGAAAGATCTTGCCGATGCGGCTGCCTCTCAACGCCCGGATTTCGGGTCCGTCACGCGGCATCTGCAGGATATCCTGCGTCGTGCCGGGCTTTTCAGGATCGGAAAACAGGATACGGCCGCGAACATGGGCTGTCTTCGGCAAAATGCCCATCACTGCCTGGCTGAGAACCGATTTTCCGGAACCGGACTCGCCCACAAGCGCGGTAACCTTGCCGGGCAGGACGCGAAGATTTGCCCGCCTGACGGCATGCAACGGTCCCCCGATAATGGCAAAAGAGATGCCAACATCCTCGATCCGCAGCAGATCAACGCCCGAATTCATTCTCACGCCAGCCCACTCTTGCCGCCTGCCGGGCGGCAGGCCCAGAAAGCGAGACTAGCGCATTGCCAGCCTAGAGCAACTTGGATTCGAAACGAATTCCCCGGCGGAACCGGCGACCGGACTACACACCAAAGGCGTTCGGATCAGATCGTGGCGGTTACTGGAGCTTCCTCGGGTCGCCCGCCGACAGCCGCGCGGCATCGCGATGAAGCAGCATGACCTGCTCGGCGTCCGATATTCGGTCGTAAATCGGCTGCAGCGCACCGTCTTCATCGGGTGCGAGGGCACCCGACAGATCGGGTGAAAGCACCGTCAGCTTCTGCTTGATGCCCGCCAGTTCCTCCATGCCGAGCGTCAGCCAGCTGTTGGCGCCGCAATAGCTTGCAAAGTCTTTGCTGGCGAGAACGCTGTGCGGATATTTCTTGGTCAGGGTCTGGAGGCGCTGGACCTCGTTTACAGCCGAGCCGAAGACAGAGAATGTGAGCCGGTCGGTAAGCCCGACATTGCCGAACATCACATTGCCGACATGCAGGCCGATACCAAATTTTATGTCGCCCAACCCCTGCTCCTTTCTGCGCAGATTGAGATCAATCATGCGCGCGGTGGCCTTGTGCGCTGCCGCAAGAGCAGCCTGGCAGGCGATCTCGGACTGCGAGCGGTGCCTTTCGCAAGGGTAGACGGCAATGAAGCCATCCCCTATGAAACTCATGATCTGCCCGCCTTTGCGATTGAAAGGGGCGGCAACGGCGTCGAAAAACTGGTTCAGCGTATCGATATAGATTTCGCGGCCGGAGGTTTCGGCAAGTCTTGACGACCCGCGCATATCGCCCATGACCAGCGCGGCCCGGATTGTATCACCCTCGCCGCGCTTGATCTGGCCGTCGAGCACGCGCCTGCCGGCGTCGCCGCCGAGATAAGTGGTCATCATGTTGTCGGCGAGCTTGGTGAGTACCGCCATCTTGGTTGCGATAGCGAGATGGTTCTGGATGCGCAGCAGCGCCGAAATCATGCTGTCGCTGAAGCCTGCAGCACTGTCGGTGGACCAGGACCCTAGCATGCCCTGACTGGTGTTGCCGCTGAAGGGATGGACGAAAGCCATGTAATCGGTGACGCCCATAAGCCTGAGTTCATCGAAAACAGGAAACTCCGACGGCACCGACGCGTTCAACCGGCGCCGCAGATGGTCGAGCTTGTTGGTGAGCAGATGGTAGTATGGGCTGGTCAGGAATCTGTCAGAATGAACGCCGTTCTCACTGCGGAAGCCTTCCATTTCCATGCCCTGGCCGCGAAGCCAGGTGAAGCCAAGCGCGTCATAAAGCGGATGAAGCATCGAAAAGCTCAGATGCACCCGCTTCAGTGGCAGGCCGGCAGCAGCCAGCCGTTCACAAAAGCCTTTTACCAATGTTTCCAGGTCGTTGCCGGCCAGCGCCGATTGGGTCAGCCAATCGGCAACCTTATCCATGAGAATCGTGGAAATTTCTACTTGCGCTGTGCTCATGCTATCTCGAAACCCGTCGAAGACGAGCCATCTCCTTTGATCCGCCACACCCTCGAAGTCAATGAAGCCGGCTTCGGCGGCAAAAGCCGGCGAAGAATTTCCCGAATGACTGTCCTTGCAGGCAAGGAGCAGGCGTAACTGCATCTATCTCCTGGGGCACATATGTGGCGAGGCTGCCGGCGGAGTGCAACCACCATCCTGACATCGGGCAAAATTCACCAGCTCAGACGCAGTCAGGCCTTCACCACCGTCTCTCGGGCTAGCCCGAGGCGGCCAAAAACATTGCGTGTGTCGACGATCAGAAGAGCGTGATCAGCGATCGCCTGATAGTCGATCGCGTCGTGGTCGGTTGCAACGACGACAGCATCGAAATCCCTCAAGGCCGCCTCGGTCAATTCGACCGAGCGACGCCCCTTGATCGCCATATGCTCCCGTGTGGTCGGGATCTCGGTAACATGCGGGTCGTGGAATTCCGCCTTGCCGCCCCACTCCTCGATGAGTTCGATGAGCCGCAATGAGGGGCTTTCGCGGATGTCGGGCACATTCTTCTTATAGGCGAGCCCGATGATGAGAATGCGCGAGCGGCTGAGCGCCTTGCCGCAGCGCCGGTCCAGCGCCTTCGCCAGTTCATCGACCACATGACGCGGCATGGCCGTGTTGATCTCTGCCGCCAGCTCGATGAAGCGGGTCGGCAGTTCGTATTCGCGCGCCTTCCACGTCAGGTAGAAGGGATCGATCGGAACGCAGTGCCCGCCAAGTCCGGGGCCAGGATAGAAAGCCATGTAGCCGAAGGGCTTGCTCTTTGCCGCCTCGATCACCTCCCAAATGTCGATGCCCATCGCCCCGAGCACGACCTTCAACTCGTTGACGAGGGCTATGTTGACCGAGCGGAAGATGTTTTCCGTCAGCTTGACGGCCTCGGCGGTCGCCGTGCTGGAAACCGGGACGACGGTCTTGACCACGCCCTGGTAGAAAGCCTGCACGAGCGTCGCCGCTTCAGTGCCGTCGCCTGCCACGACCTTGGGGATCGTCGCGACTTCAAAGCTGCGGTTGCCGGGATCCTCGCGTTCGGGCGAGAAGCCGAGGAAGAAGTCTATCTTCGAGCGCAAGCCGGTTTCTTCCAGTATGGGCTTGATCACGTCGTCGGTGGTGCCGGGATAGGTGGTCGATTCCAGCACGATCAGCTGGCCGCGACGCAGATGCTTTGCGATGGTGCCTGCCGTGTTCCTGACAAAGGAGAGGTCCGGCTCACGGTTTTTCGTCAGCGGTGTCGGAACGCAGATGATGATGACATCGCAGACGGCCAGTTCGGCAAAATCCGCAGTAGCGCGGAACCGTCCGCTCGCCACCTGGCCGGCGAGGGCTGTCGACGTCACCGCCTCAATGTAGGATTGGCCGTTGTTCAGGCTCTCGACCTTCTGGGCTTCGATATCGAAGCCGGAAACCGGGAAGCCGGCGCGTGCGATCGCAACCGCCAGCGGCAACCCGACATAGCCCAGTCCGATCACGCCGACTTGCGCGGCGCGCGCCGAAATCCGGTTCAGAAGAGGGTCATATGTCGATCGTGAGGCGTCCAAAAATCTGCTTTCCCGTCAATTCGGACAGGCTGTCCGCTCCCATGGCCGAGGCATATTGCGGAAAATAGATTTCCGCAAGCCGTCGTCAGACCGGCACCTTCGCCTTCAGGCTTGCGGCAGCCAACGCATAGCCGCCGGCCGCACCATCGATGAAATGAACGTGATCGCGCTGCAACGGCGAGGCGACGAGGCATGTCATCAAGGCCGATTTCTGGCGGTGCAGGCCATAGCTGCAGATACCCGCCTCTTCCGCCTGTTTCAGCCGGTTCTCGATCCGTTGCAACACATCCGCGTCAACGTCGATGGTCATTTTCAAGCCGTCGTCGAACTTCCGGAAATCCGAATTGCCGGCCACGTCGCGTTTGTAGAGCTTCGGATCGAAACCGCCGATTGTCCAGCCATATCTATCCGTAACGGCGGTAAGCGTCATCAGGAACACTATCCACAGCTTCGACCGCCACCGCCATCCTGGCGGTGCCACGGCCCGCGCCTCGACATCGAGGCCGGCGGGCAGAAAACTGTAGCCCGGCCCGTCCACCGGCACCGGGTGGCCATCGCGTTCCTGCCTGCCGGCAAGGGCGATGATGTCGGAAGCCAGAAACTGAAAACCGCGCAAGTCGCGCGACACCCCCGGTATGGCTATGATCGAGACGATTTCGCCATGCCGGGCTTCGATCGGGTTCCAGCGGCAGGAGAGGCCGGTCAGATCCGGCCGCGCGCCGGCCGGCGCAGGATCGATGCGGTAGCGCCCCGCTTTCATCTGGGCTTCCGCCCAACTGCCGCCGCCGCCGGCGAACATGGCATAGAAAACCGCTTCGGAGGCCTGGAATCTCGCCACGCGAACGTCGAGGCCTTGCGCTCTTACGTCCTCTATCGGCACGATTGCGGCACGCAAGGTCAGGTCCAACTCGTCCGCCACCCATCTCTGGACAGCCGCCAGCGCATTGCGGGCGATCTCCAGCGCCGAGTCGGGAAACGCCACGAGCGCGCCGTCGCCGCCGAAGACAAAGGGAAGATCTTGCCGACCCAGCGCATTGAGCAGCGCCGAAATGACACTGGCGCCGGCCATATTGACGGTTTTATAGCGCCCAGCCTCGATCGCCTTGGTCGAGCCGACGATGTCGGCGGTGGCAAGCGCCCAGCCATCGGGGAGAGGCCGATAGTTATCGATATCGGCAACGCTTTCGAACTTTGCGAAAACCGGCAAAGAAGCGACAAACGGGTCGGACGCGGTAGCTGTTTCCATGAGCATCAGATAGCACATTCCACTGCTTGAAGGTGAAGTCGATCATGCTTGAAATTGACTTGCGAAGGCTTTCCGATGATAGGGTCCGGCGATGCGAATTGCCTTCTACGCGCCGCTGAAGTCGCCCAATCATCCCGTTGCCTCCGGCGACCGCCAGATGGCACGGATGCTGGTCAAGGCGCTGGAGCATGTAGGGCATAGCGTCGAACTGGCATCCGAATTGCGCTTCTATCTACGCGAACCGGAGTCGAAGAGTTTCGATGCGCTCAAGATCGAGGCCCGAGAGGAGGCCGCGCGGCTGACCAAGCTTTGGGATCGTGACGGCAAGCCCGATCTCTGGTTCTCCTATCATCCCTATTACAAGGCGCCCGACCTGATCGGACCCGAGCTGGCGTCGGCCTTTGCTGTCCCCTATGTGACAGCGGAAGCCTCCTATTCGAGGCGGCGCAACGCCGGATTGTGGGCCGATACGCAAGCTTTGGTGGCGCGAGCCATCGAACAGGCAGCGCTGAACATCTGTTTCACGCAAAGGGATCGTCAGGGACTGACAGACGCGATTCCCGACGCCGCTCTCGGTATGCTTTCGCCCTTTATCGACACATCGCTATTCCAGGAATTGCCGGCACGGGGTTGTCCGACGCGCCTCGTTACCGTCGCCATGATGCGCTCGGGCGACAAAGTCGAAAGCTATCGCATGCTCGCGCAAGCGCTCGGTCGGATCGGCCACCTGCCCTGGACCATGTCGGTCGTCGGTGACGGGCCTGCCCGTGACGAGGTCAAAGCGCAATTCGCCGGCTTGCCAGCCGACCGTATCGAATGGCTTGGTGCGATTGAGCCAGCCGCCGTGCCGGATGTCCTCTACGGTGGGGGAATTTACCTCTGGCCGGGTTACGGCGAGGCCTATGGCGTTGCCTATCTTGAAGCACAGGCTGCCGGCCTTCCGGTGGTGGCTCAGGACATCGCCGGCGTGCCGGAGGTCGTGCGGAATGGCCAGACCGGGTTTCTCACCCCGCCGGGCGATGTGGCGGCATTCGCTTCTGCCATTGAAAGGCTTCTGGCCCATAACGACGAAAGAACCGTCATGGCCGCGGAAGCCAGACGTTTCATCCTTGAAGAACGTTCCCTCGGTACTGCAGCGGCGCGTCTGGCCGAACTTATTTCGAAGATCCCGGCTTCATGACATCCGATCAGATCTGGCAGCCCTTGGTGGACGAACTGGCGTGCCGGCAACGGGCGGACCGTAGGGCAGAGTTCTGGCTGCGCGACGACGACGCCGTGGATCCGACGCCTGCGCTTGATCGGCTGCTCAACCTCACCGATGAATTCGCGGTTCCGGTCACTCTGGCCGTCATTCCGGCCCTGACTGATGAGAAGCTTGTCGTCCGGCTTGAAGAGGCGCCGCATGCCACGGTCGCCATCCATGGCTGGGCGCACCGAAATCATGCGCCCGAGGACCAGAAAAAGCAGGAGCTCGGCGCGCATCGGCCACGTGAGGCGGTGCTCGATGAACTGGCTCGCGGGCTGTCGCACGTAACCGGCCTGCACGGCGCACGTGCCGTTCCGATGCTGGTGCCACCCTGGAACAGGATCGACGCCGGCTTGGTTGCCGACCTTGGATCGATAGGATTTGCGGCCTTGTCGGTCTATGGGCCGCCGAAGCCGGCTTCACTGGCGGTCATCAACAGCAATGTCGACATCATGGATTGGCATGGCACGCGCGGCTGCCGCGATCATGGCCTATTGGTTCAGGCTATCATCGCGCAATTGCAGCATGCATTCGACGGCGGCGAACCGGTCGGCCTGCTAACCCACCATCTCGTACATGATGAATCGGCCTGGCTTTTCCTCGAACGGCTGTTCACAGTCACTGCAAAGACTGAAGCCTGCGCATGGCTTCCGATCAGGACATTGATCGGGCGCAGCGCCGGTAGAGGAAAATAGCTCAGCGCTTTTTGTGCAATGAGACTGGAAATTTGAGCGTCTGGCCATCCCGCGCGGCAAAAGCGCCGGCGAACCTGTCTTTGGCCAGTTTCTCGATCTCGTCCAGTTCCTCGTCGGTGCGTGCCGGATCGTGGTGAAACAGCGCAAGCCCCCGCGCGCCGGCCGCCTCACAGAGCTTGACGCCCTGTTGCCATGTAGAGTGCCCGTTACCGCGGCGGCGTTCCATTTCCTCCTCGGTGTAGGCGCAATCGTAAATGACGAGGTCGGCATCTTCGATCAGGCCGAGCACCGCTTGATCGAGTTTGTCCGGCTCGTGCTCAGTGTCTGTGATCACCGCCACGACGCGGCCGCCCCATTCGACCCGGTAGCCTATGCAGCCGCCCGGATGGATAAGACTGCCGGTTCGGACCACCACACCTGCGCGCGGCCGAAGCACGTCTCCGGATACGAAATCGCGACAGTCGAGGCTTGCCTTACAGATCTCCAGTTTCACCGGAAACCACGGCGGCCGCATGAACTCATCGACCATCTGCCGGGTCGTCATGCGTCCTGCAAGATGCCCGGACCAAAGCGTAAGCTTGACGCTCCGGTCATAGATCGGCGTAAAAGACGGCAGCCCGATGATGTGATCGTAGTGGCAATGGGTGAAAAGCAGGTCGAAATCGGTCACGCCTGACGCCCGAAGCGCCCTGCCGGCAGGCCGTAGGCCAGAGCCCGCGTCGAACAGAAGCGTATGCTTTCCGCATCGCATCTCAATGCAGATTGTGTTGCCGCCATAGCGAGAGAATTCTGGCCCCGATACCGAAATGCTGCCGCGCACGCCCCAAAACCTGACCAGGAAAACGTCGTCGTCCATGCTATCCCTTCGCAGTCCCGGTCACCCATCGTAGCCAAACAACTGCTGCCAGTGCCGTCACGACGGCGAGGATTGAGCGCAGGTCATTCGTCATTTGGCGCTTCGTGCGTCGATCAGATCCGCGGTCGTATGGCTTAGGCGATCGGCAAGAACCCGCAATATCTCGATGGTCATTTCCGGAAACTCCTTCATAAGCCTCAGGAAATGATCCTTGCGGATTCTCAAGACTTCCAGCGGACTTGCCGCTCTGACGGTGGCAGTGCGGGAGCTGTTGCACAATATGGCGATCTCGCCAACAATCGAATTTGGCACCAGTTCGGCAACTTTTATCGGTCCTCTGTCGGAATCGACCAGAATATCCGCCCTGCCTGAAAGGATGACATAGGCGGCGTCTCCCTCGTCGCCCTGCCGGAAAAGGATCTGGCCGGCGCTGTAGCTCACACGATCGGATGTGAACGCAAGCAGCTTGAGCTTTGTCGGCTCGATGCCAGAGAACAAGGGAACGCGTTGCAGCATTCCAACTTCATCCTTGAGCAGCATTGTCGCAAACCTTCCCAAAATTCGCGTTTGCCAGACTCTATGACAGCAGTTCCTTGAAGATACCGTTCCCTGCCAAAAGTGTCTCGTGTGTTCCGTCTTCCACCAATTGGCCTGAGTCGAAGACGATGACGCGATCGAACATCATCCCCATTGCCGGATTCGTCACGACCCACACAATTGCCGGCGAACGGCCGTCGCGTCTGGCTTCCTCGAGCACGTTTCGCAGCACCTTATCCTGCATGCGCTGGTCGAGCGCCGACAGAGGCCGGTTGAGAATGAGAAAATCGGGACGCTTGAGCAGGGCCCGGGCAACATCGAGCTTCTGTCGCTGTCCACCGGTCAGCCGCCTGCCGCCGGCGCCGACGTTGAAGTCCAGGCCGACATCCAGAAGCTCGGCATAAAGCCCCAGTTCGTCAAGAATGTCATAGACGATGGAGCGTATGCGGTCCGGCGCGTCGGGATGGTTGTTGCCCACACGCCCGAACAAGACATTATCCATGACGGTGGCCGCGGCAATGTATTTGGCAGGATCATACCGTTCGATCGCATTTTGCAGCTCAGGCGGCAGGTTTTCATAGAACCGGTTACGTGCAGCGACGATCTTGCTCATCAGCTCGTCGCTCAGCAGGCCGAAGCGGTGCCGGGGCTCGATATAGGCAAAGCTCAAGGTGACGATCATGGCGCGGTCGTTCTCCGAAACCGCCTCGTGGGGACGGTTCTTGAGCCGTTGCAGCAAGGTTTCGTAGGCGGGTATCTCCTCGGCGCTCATGAAGGCGAGCTGCTGGAAGAACTGGTGATCGGGCGGCAGGTCGGCAAACAGCTCGATCGCCTGTTCGGCGATCTCCATGCCCATTTCGTAGAGCGTGCGGTCGAGGCCGGCTTGCCTCAGCACAGAAGCAAAATAGGGATTGGCCGCCAGAGCCTTGTCGGCCAGTTGGGGGCCGGCGGCAGCGCCAAAGAGCAGGTTTTGACCGATCGTTGCTTCCTTGTTGTAGGCGCCCGGTTCGAAAGGAACCACCAGTCCGCTCAGTCCTTCGTGTTCCAGCCGGGTTCGCAGCGCCGCACGCAGTTCGACGATCCGCCTGGCGAGCTCCGTGTGACGCGTGAGGTCGGCCGAAGAGCGCAAGCCAAGATCCAGAATGTCGCGCGACAGAACAACCGCGTCGAGCACCCGGCGCACGGCTTCAAAGAGGTCGTGCGAGCCGGTAGCGCCGGCGGAAGCATAGTTGACCCAGTCGCTGTGGATATCAAGATCGGGATTGCCCGACCGGCGCGCCTCGTCGATGTTCCAGCGGTGCTGGTCTGCCGCGGCACCCTCATAAGGCACGGATGTCAGCGGCGCATGCTTCAACCCGTAGAGCAGGTTATCGCGGATGCTTGCCTGGAACAGGAAAACATCCGACGAGGCATAGGACATGCGCCGGCCGGTCACTGCTTCGGGGAGTTCAAGCAGGTCATCGGCGCCCGAAGCGACCCTTCCGCTGTCCGGCCAGTTTAGCCGCGCGAAGGCTTCTGCAAGCGCTTCCGCTCCACCTGTTGCGGTACTGACCAGCGCCACCGTCTCACCCGGCTTGACCTGGAGGGAGATACGGTCGAGGAGCATTGCACCGCCATCGTCTGCTATGGACAGACTGATCGCCGACAGGGGGTTGGTCATCGGACCGGGATCGTCGATCGTCAATGCCCCGATTCTCGGCGCAATGAGTCCCTCGACTGTGAACTGTTCAACGACCTGCTGATATTTTACCTGGACATCCTGCCGCGCCTGATCCCAGTCGATCAGTTCCTTCATCGGTCCGGGCAGGTCCTTGTAAGCGCCGATCACGGCCACGAGCTGGCCGACGTCCAGCCGCCCCTGGATGACCAGATACCCGCCGATCATGTAGAACAGAAAGGGCGTGAGCTGCGCCAGAAAATTGTTGAGGAACTTTACCATGAATTTCCATTGGTAAAGATCGAAGCGGATCTTAAAGATGAGCCCGAGCCGGGCAGCTATGTCGGCGCGCTCGTAGTTTGATGTATCGTGGACGTGAACCGCGCCGATGCCGTCGACGATTTCGCCAACCCGGCCCGAAAGCGCGCGCGCCGTCAACTGCCGTTCGCGCCCGAGCACGATCAGCCGCCGCCGCATTCGCGGGATGAGCACGATCTGGATCACCACGATCACGACTGCTATCATTCCGAGCCAGACGTTCTGGACCATGATGAACAGCATGGCCGTCAGCGCCTGACCGCCGAGCAGCACCGGCTGCAGGAAGGCATCGCCGATGAAGCCGCCCAGCGGCTCCACCTCGTCCTTCACCATGGTCGCCACTTCGGCGGATTTCACCCGCTTGAAGTAAATCGGCGGAAACCGCAGCACACGATCGACCAGATCGAAGCGGATACGCCGCAGCATGCGTTCGCCGAGGCGGCCCTTGTAAGTGTTGATGTAGAGTTTGAACAGGCCGTTGATGACGACTAGCAAGAGGAACACAAGGCTCAGGGCAAACAGCGTCTCCTTGCGGTCGAGCTGAAAACCGGAGAAGAGCTGGACCTCACCAATGAACGGCAGGTTATAGTGTAGCCTCATGAATGGCTGGATCGCGCCCGGTTGCTCGAAGCCCCTACCTTGGATCGGGCCGTTGACTATCAGCTTCGGCAGGTCGAAGGACATGAAATACGGGATCATCGAAAGCAGGACGATCATCAATATCCAGATCTGCTGCTTCCTGGTGTGCGTCCAGATATAACGGGCTAGGCTGGGTTCCATATGCGACTGTGGACCCTTCAGTTGGAAGGACGCAGGATGTAAAAGCACCTGCTGGCGAATGGCGTATCGGCAATTTCTACGTCGCCAACGACAAGCTCGAAGCTGCAGTGCACGGAGATTGTCCTGGGCTCAAACGCTTCGTGGCTTCCGTAGGGTTTTTGCGAAGAGCCGAGCACGAGGCCGCAGCTGCGCGGCTGGTGTTGGCGGATGAACGCCGATGGCCCGGACAGATGCAAGCGGCTCTCTCCGGCACCGGGCAATGGCGAAGCGGCTTGCAACATAATCACGTCCGCGGATCAAACAGCCTTGCGGGAGGCAAGATTGCGTCGCCCGAAATCCCAACATACAAGACGAATATGATGGATGTCACGCAACCACGCAATGCCGACATGGACTGGCACGAGCAAGCCCTGGACCTCACGCGGGGAATTGCTGCCTATGTCAAATGCCCTCTGGTGGCAGGGCTGGCGCGCGTCATCACCAAGCATCCGAAAGCCGATATCGCCAACGCCTTCAACCACAAGCAGGTCGCCTGCAAGATGTGGGCGCTCGACAGGCTGTTCGAAAGCTGCGGCGGCCAGTTCGGTCGCATATGGGTTCTGGGCGGATGGTACGGCGTATTGCCGGCAATGCTTTTCAACGACGCCCGCTTCGACATCGCGGCGGTCGATAGCATCGACATCGATCCCGAAGTCGCGCCGGTCGCCCGGACCCTCAACCGGGAGGCCGGCGACCGGTTCCGGGCTCTGACGGCAGATATGTACGCACTCGACTATGCGGCCGGGCGGCCCGACCTGACGGTCAATACGAGCTGCGAACACATAGCCGATCTGCGCGCCTGGCTTGCTCTGCTTCCGCGGGGTTCGAATGTGCTGCTGCAATCGAACGATTATTTCAGCGAGCCGACGCACATCAACTGCGTGGCCTCACTTGCAGCCTTCGAAACAATGGCGGCGCTACGGGAGGTGCGGTTCTCCGGCGAACTGCCGACAAAAAATTATACGCGCTTCATGCTGATCGGAACTGTTTGAAGCGCGTTACGCGAATCTCATCCAGACACGACCGCTAGGATCCATCGTCTGTTTGATCATGAACTTTTTCGAAACCGGGCTCCACTTTTGGGGACCATGTCGATACCGCTCGCGCAGGATTTGCGCCGAGCGACGCGCGCCTTCCAGATCGAGACGATGCGCGGATGGCGTCGGTCCCACAAGCGCCTGTTCGATCGCTTGCGCCAAACCTTCAGGCGTTAGGTCCTTTTCCATCAGCACCGTTGCAAGACCGAGTTTTTCGAGCATCAGGGTGCGAAACGTCTGTTCGGTTTCCCCGCCGGCTGCAAATGGAACGAGCAGGGAGCGACAACCCGCGCGCAGGACATCGCAGACCGTGTTGTAACCTGCCTGCGAGACTGACAGGCGGGCGCCGGTCAGCAGGCTGGCGAAATCCTCGCGGAACCGGAAGATGGACAGGCCCGGCGTGGCATCGCGTGCAATCGCATCAAACTCGTCTTTCGGCAGGTTTGGGCCGGTGATCAAACACCATTTCCAAGCGTTGTTGGCATTCCGCGCCGCTGCGATGGTGGAGCTGACAAGGCTCTTTCCGGCAGCCCCGCCGCCAACCGACACCAGAACGTCGAAGCGCTCGGAGGCCGCGGGCGATGGCGGCGCGGCAACGAGCCCTGTGTAGGTGACCTCGGCCCTGATCGCCCCAGCCAGTGGAAATGTCTTGTCGATGGTTGCGAAAGCCGGGTCGCCGTGGACCATAACCAGGTCGAAATGCCTGTTGATGAGATCGACCGTTTCCTCGTCTCGGCCCGGCTTGACGCGCTCCTGAAGGATATCGCGGACGGACGTCGCCAGCAGCGGCCTGGGCGACGCCGCGTCGATGGCCTCAATCAGCGGCAAGAGTTCGAAGCGCATCTGCCGGCGTCCAAATGGAAACGCCTCGACAATGACGATATCAGGCCTGCAATCCCGGAATGCCTGCAGCAGCATCTCTGAACGCGATTTCTTGAAATCATCGTCGATGGGTTTGCCCTGTAGGTCGACAAGACCGGAAAATCCTTCATCACCGGAGGTGACAGGTGGCAGGGTTACAGATTTTACACCTGGTCCCGGAAACCCCGCGATCGGCGCTCCGCCGGTCACGACGGTTACGTCAAACCCGTCATCGACCAGAGCCGCCGCAATGCGGCTGGCGCGCGCGAGATGGCCGATACCGAGCAGGTGCTGGACGTAGAAGAAAGCGCGCAGCCGCTTCATTCGGCGGCCCGCCACTCCCGCTCGAACAGTTCCTTGAGCTGTCCAATGCTTGCCATATGATCGAAATTGCCGCGCACGCGCCGCTCTGCGGCGTCGCCGAGGCGGGCGCGCAGCACGGGATCACGGATCAGGCGCTCCAGCGCCTGTGCCAGGGCAATTGGGTTTTCCATCGGAACCAGCAGCCCGGTTTCATCCGGCGATAAAAGCTCCGGCACACCGGAAATATCGGTCGACACGCATGCAAGGCGCTGGCTAGCTGCCTCCACCAGAACATTCGGCAGACCGTCCCGGTCGCCATTTGCGGTGATCCTGCAGGCCAGGGCGAAGATGTCGGCGCAGCGGTAGTGCTCAAGCACCTCCTCCTGCGCAAGCGCGCCTTTCCAAGAGACGCGACCATCCAGGCCGAGCTTTTGCGCCAGCGCCTTGAACCGTTCCAATTCCTCGCCGCCGCCGATATGCTCGAAACGCCACGCCAAATCACCAGGCAAGAGGGCAAGGGCCTCCAGCAAGGTATCGTAACCTTTCTTTTCAACGGCGCGCCCGACACTCAGAACGATAACCGGTTCGTCCGGCGCCGAGCCGTCATGCTGTTTTCGCGCCTCGCCGAAACTGCCGAAGCGATCAAGGTCGAGCCCATGATAGCTCAGATGCACGGACGAGTTGCCGTTAGCGAGTTTTTTCAGACGGTCGAAGCCGGTTTTCGTGCAAGTGACCGTCCAGCGCGCCGAGGAAAGCTTGCCAGCCAGATCCCAGTCCGCCGAAGTCCAGATGTCCTTGGCATGGGCCGAGCAGCTCCAGGGCAGGCCACGAAGCTGGCTGGCATAGCGCGTCACCGATGCCGGCGTGTGGGCGAAATGTGCATGCAGCCAGCCCGCGTCTTCCGGCCATTCGGCCGCCAGCACGAGCGCTTGCCCGAAGCGGCGCGCGCGACTGCGCGTAAAGTCGCGGGGGATATCGGCAGCCAGCAATCCGAGCGCGCGCCAGAAGCCCGGCCGCAGCAGATAAGCAAACAGCGAGCGAACCACGCGCAGCGGCTCTTCATGCAGATATTCCGGCAGATAATGGACAGGCGCTTTGATCTCGTCATGCACGGGGTGGCGTTTTGCGTCGGTCGGCCGCCTGAGCGCGACGAGTATCAGGTCGAACCCCGCACGCTCCAGACCGAGCAGTTCCTGCGCGATGAAGGTTTCCGACAGCCGCGGATAGCCCTTCAGAACCACGACGATCTTGCGATGTTGCAACTCAGTTCATGCCTTCAATGACCGAAAGGTGATGGCCGGCCCGCCGGTCGAGCAGTTCCGCGACGATTTCAGAAATATGAGGCAGCCCTTCCAGCGTCAGATGCGGATTGCTCTGCGATGGGCGGGGCCGGTCCGGCAGCACCTCCAGTGCATCGGCAAACCGCTGGGAATCCTCGGCTTCTTCCGGCAAAAACATCTCGATGAGGCCGAGTTCGGCTGCGCGCCGTGCTCGGATCAGTTGTTCCTCGCGGGGCTTGACGCGCGGCACGATCAGCGCTGGCTTGTCGAAAGACAGTATCTCGCAATAGGTGTTGTAACCGCCCATCGCCACTACCGCCTTGGCGCCGGCAATCAGCTCTTCCATGCGGTTGTCGAACTCGATGATCTTGATATAGGGGATCTTGGACCCCTTCTTGAGCAGCTTGTTGCGCTTGCGCGCCGGCATGTAAGGCCCAAGCACGATCAGCGCCCTATGCTGCAACTGCGGATCCTGCTGATAGGCATCGATGACGTTGTGGATCAGTTCGGCGCCGTCACCTCCGCCACCCGTGGTAACGAGGATATAGTCGCCCTCGGGCCGGTGGCCGGGCAACTCGTTCTTCTGCAGGCTCCGTTGTAGGAAACCGACGAACTTCATCTTTGCCCTGACAGCCGGCGGCACATCCAGGCCGGTCAACGGATCGTAGAAATCCGGCGGACCATAGGCCCAGACCTTGTCGTAGAACAGGCCTATCTTGCGCATCACATCCCTGCGTGCCCACTCTGCTTCGAGCAGATGCGGCGCGTCCATCACCTCGCGCAGGCCAAGCACGAGCGTGGTGCCCCGCGTCTTGAGGTAGGACAGCGTGTCCTCGATCTCACCGCGCAGGCCGAGCGGTTCCTTGTCGACGATGAAGATATCCGGCCGGAAGGTCTCGGCTGTGTGGCGGATGATCGACTGGCGCATCCTCAGCGTCTCATGCAGATCGATATCCTTTTCCAGCGAGGTATATTCGCCGTTGCGCAACTTGATGACGCTGGGGATCTTCACGAAGTCGACACGGGCGCGGTAGTCGAAGGCGCCGGCGATAGGCGCACCCGAAATGATAAGCACCTGAAGTCCGCGGAAATCCTCGACCAGCGAATGCGCGATCGTCCGGCAGCGCTGCAAGTGGCCGAGCCCGAACGTGTCGTGGCTGTACATGAGAATTCGCGCGTTTTGTACGTGGTGGGTCATTGTTGAACGTCTTTTAGAATTCTCGCCTTGAGGACCGTGGGCCGCAGGATTCGAAACCATCCTCGCGGGTCTATCGACCTGTTTTGAAACATGAGGGCGCAATTTTCAATTTGTATTATTTAAGAGGGCCCATATCCTGAAGCCAGGAAGCTGCGTCTGCTCGGCTGCCCGCCTGCCACGTGGTCCAGAAGAACCTGCATCATTTCACTGGTATTGATCCTCGCCGACGCAGATCCGTCTGCTTGGCCAGCTTGCAGAGGCCTTCGATCGACCTGTCCCCCATTGGCCGGTAACAACCTTCGTAACTGAGCGTCCAGCCAGTGCGGTTGCCGATTTGATCGTTCGAACCGCTCGAAGATCATTTGGACCGTCGCACGAGGCCAGCGAACCTATGCCTAGAGCTGAGCGGATTCGGCAGTTTTTAGCCCATCAACCAAATGCTGAAGGTCCGCGTCATTCGCGTAGTGCAGGGTGGCGACCAACGTGTCGATCGTGAACTCCGAATCGAACTTGCTTATTTTAGCGTAGTGCGCGGCCGCAGCTGTCCGATCACCCAGCCAGCCATAGGCGGCCGCAACAAAGGCGTGCTGGCTGGCATCCATCTTCGACAGATGCATGAAGGCCTCGACGGCTTCCGAGTATTCCCGGGCTGCAAAGAGCGCCTTCCCGAGATGGCTCCAGAAGCGCTCCGGGTGGTGAGGGTTCAGCCGCATGGCCTTGCGAATCCAGTCGGCCCCTTCCTTGGCCCGGCCGAGCCAAGTCAGAAGCTCGCCCTGCTGGACCACGACAAGATCGTAGTTCGGATTGAGCGCGATAGCGCGTTCCTGGTGGTGGCGGGCCTTGGTCAGGTCGTTGCGGCTGATGTTGATTGCCGCCAGGATTCGTTGGACGTCCGCATCGTTGGCGTCCAGCGCCTGCGCCGACTCCGCCTCGCGGACAACCTCCTCGAAGGTCGCGTCCTTGTCGGCACACCAGCCGTAGCCCCAGGCTTGCCCGAGGATGCAGCCCTTCCAGGCGTGGGCATGCGCGTAGTCGGGGTCGAGCTCCACTGCCCGCGTTATCAGTTTCAGCGCCTCCTCGTTCTCGGCGCGACTGCTGCGATGGTGGCGGACCTTGGCCGCCAGCACACATTCGTAAGCGGCCATGCTGGCCGGCGTCTTGCGCGCAACGAGGTCCTGTTGCGCGGCCTCGAGGCGGCCGGGCAGCGTGGCCACTATTGCCGCAGTCAGCTCATCCTGGATGGCGAACACGTCGTCCAGCTTGCGATCGTATCGCTCGGCCCAAATATGTGTGTCGCTTGCCGTGTCGATCAGCTGGGCGGTGACCCTGAGTTGCCCGCCCGATTTGCGGACGCTGCCTTCCACCAGATATTGCGCGCCCAGCTTCTGGGCGATTTCGCGCAGATTCACCGACTGCCCCTTGTAGACGAAGGTGGAGTTGCGCGAGATCACGAAAAGCTCATGCCGGCGCGAAAGTTCCGTGATGATGTCCTCGGTCAGGCCATCGACGAAAAATTCCTGTTCGGAATCGCCGCTCATATTGGCGAAGGGCAGGACGGCGATCGAGGGCTTGATGACGCCACGTCGGGCGGCGCCGTTGCCCGCTGCCGAAGCAGCCTCGTCGAGCACCGCACGCCAGACCCGCACCGGGCGTAAAATGTTCTTCAGCGACTTCTCGCCCAGATCCTCGAACTTGACTTCAATGCGATCGGAGACCTGTTCGTAAACGGCTTGGGTGACGCATACCCCGCCGACATCAGCGAGCTGCTCGAGTCTCGCCGCAACGTTGACGCCGTCGCCGTAGATGTCGCCATCATCGAAGATGATATCCCCTAGGTTGATGCCAATGCGAAACTGGATACGACGGTCCTCCGGCACGTCGGTGTTGCGGCGGCGCATACGGATCTGCATCTCTGCGGCGCAGCGTACGGCGTCCCCCACGCTTTGGAACTCGACGAGCATGCCATCGCCTGTGGTCTTGATAATTCGGCCCTGATTCTTGGCGATTGCCGGATCGATGAGCTCGATCCGGTGGGTTCTTAGCCGGGCGAGCGTGCCCTGCTCGTCGGCTTCCATGAGCCGAGAGTATCCTGCCATGTCGGCTGCAAGCACTGCAGCGAGCCTGTGTTCCATACTTCAGCCTCAAAGAAACACGCAACTTTAACATGGAGTCGCTGGAATCAAAGGCTTGGTGGGCCTGGAGTATGGTTCGGGATTTTCGCCTTGCGCCGCATCCGAGGCACTGGAGGTGGAGAAGCGAAGGTCGCCCCAGCTTCGTACACCTGGAAAACTGCTTGTCGCGATTGGTGCGAGGCTGTTCGTCGAGTGAGCGACAGATTAGCCGTCGTTCAAGACGTTTGAGATAGGTGCCGCTGTAGATAAGATCTAGGCCAAAACCGTGCTAGGATGGCCGCAGCGCGGCGCGACATGTCGTGCTTCAAAGCGGTCAGGAACGATTGCCATGCTCAATCCAATTTCCATCATGGCCGACCGGCTCGGCGACTATCTGTCAGAACTCTATCTCCAGTATTTCTCGCATCGCAATTCGGAATATGCGAGCTACATAGGCGGGGCGGCTCGCCTAGTCCTGGAGCGCATCGGCAATTCGAACGCCCTCTATCACAACATCGAGCACACGCTGATGGTTACGCTCGCTGGCCAGCAGATCATCCGCGGCCGGCTGCTTTCGGAATCCCTGACCCCCGATGACTGGCTGCATTATACCTGCGCGCTGCTTGTCCACGACATTGGCATGGTGCACGGCGTGTGCCAGGGCGACACCGAGGACAGCTTCGTCATTAACGAGGCCGGCGACCGCCATACGCCACCGCGCGGCGCCTCCGACGCGGTACTTGCGCCCTATCATATCGAGCGCGCCAAGATCTATACGCGCCAACGTTTTGCTTCCTCGAAGTTCATCAACGAGGAGCGCATTGTCGAGGCGATCGAGATGACGCGCTTTCCGGTGCCGAACGATCCGGCCTACCAGGTCACCAACACCGAGCCGGCGCTGGTCAGGGCCGCGGACCTGATCGGCCAGCTCGCTGATCCCTTCTACCACCGCAAGCTGCCGGCGCTGTTTGCCGAGTTCTCTGAGATCGGGATGGTGGAAAAGCTCGGCTGCAGGACCGCCGCCGATCTCGGCGCCATCTTCACCGATTTCTTCACGCTGCAGGTCGAGCCCTATATCGGCGACGCGATCCGCTATCTGGAGCTGACGACGGAAGGCAAGCAGTGGGTCGCCAACCTCCACAGCAACCTCTTCCAGTCCGGGCATCGCCCGGCCAGGATCGGGCCGTTCCCAGGCGTGTTGCAGCCGACCTCGGCGAGCCTTTCCGTGGTAACTTAAGAGCCGAGGATTGTTTCCTTTTTCCGCCGGTGCCAAGCAGGCTACGGACCTCCCGGTAAGCGACGCGCCGTCCGGGCGGTCCAGCCTGGACGCTATGCAATCGCGGCGAGATGGCGGTCAGGCCGCGACTGCTAAGCGAAATTCCAGTGCTAGTCGATATGACCGACCCTATGCCGACATTCCGAGCGTCTGCACCAGGTGCTGGGCTCACCCAGGTTTGTGCCAGCGCCTTTTCGCAAAGGGCACGCCCTATGCGCCCAATTCCTGGCCGACTCACAGCAGCAGCTCGCGGAGAAAGCTCTGGCAGCGCCTGTCTCTGTGGCTGCATGGAAAACCAAGCCGAGCTACGCGATCCTGACCACCCAGGATCATGTCGTGAACCCGGAGCTTCAGCGCTGGATGTATCAGCGCTCAGGCGCCAACGTGACCGAAGTGGCTGGTAGCCATGCTGTCGTCATCTCTCAGCCGGCTGCGGTCGCGCGTGTGATCGAGGATGCCGCGAAGTAAACCAATCGAACCCGTGAACAACGGATCGTCCGCCTTGCCGACGCGCACATGCTTTGCTGTCTATCGACAAGCCAAGTATGTGCGCATAGTCCAGCTTGGTGCTGCCACCGTTGCCAACAAAACGCGATGAAGTCCGCAGCCGATGCCGTCAAATCTGCGGCGGATATCAACTGGAAGGCCCTGCGGCCTGTATCAGGTCCCGGCTTGAAGCTGGGATGGGTATCGGGCGTACGCGAAAAGTGATGCGCGCCGGCCCCCGTGCGTCGCAAGCCCCCAATAGACGTCACACGATGAAAGTCACAGGAGCTCAGCCATGAAAGACATTCAACAACCAGCCGCAAGACAGTCGCTGAATTCTACCAAGGGCGCAGTTGCCGCGCTCGCTCTGGCGGCGGCCGGCGCCGTTTTCTGGCAGACACCAGCGATCTCGGCCGAGGACGCGGTGGTGATCCCGCCGCCGGTGATGGACGAAAAGGCCGCCAGCGACACCGAAACGGCGATCTTGGCCGGCGGTTGTTTCTGGGGCGTGCAGGGTGTGTTCCAGCATGTCAAGGGCGTCAGCAAGGCCGTCTCGGGTTACGCCGGCGGCGCCAAGGATGACGCCGTCTACGAGACGGTCGGCACCGGCCACACCGGCCATGCCGAATCCGTCGAGATCACCTATGATCCGTCCAAGGTGACCTACGGCCAGCTGCTGCAGATTTATTTTTCGGTCGCGCACAATCCGACGCAGTTGAACTATCAGACCCCGGATGAGGGCACACAGTGCCGTTCGACCATCTTTGCCGAGAGCGACGCGCAGAAGAAAATCGCCGAAAGCTACATCGCCCAACTCGACAAGGCCAAGGTGTTCCCGAAGCCCATCGTGACCACGCTGGAGATGAGCAAGACCTTCTACCGTGCAGAAGGGTACCATCAGGATTTCCTGGCGCTGAATCCGACCTATCCCTACATCGTCCACAATGACCTGCCCAAGGTGGCGAACTTGAAGCAGCTGTTCCCCAACCTCTACAGCGACAAGCCGGTGCTGGTGATGTCGACCAGCAAGTAAATGTTTAGTCCCGGCATTTGCCGGAGCGGATCGAGGTGAAAGACGACGTCCATCCGGGCCATCATTGTCTTTATCTATCTAGCGGAATCCGACATTTGGAGTGCATAGCGCGTGTACCTGCGCTCCCCGGTTTTTGTTAGCGCGCCTTTGGCAACCAGATCCTGCAAGTCCCTTGTCGCTGTCGCGCGTGATGCTTGTGTGATGGCGATATAGTTCTCAGCACTGAGACCGCCCTTGAATCCGTCGATGCCTTCGCGGAACATCCGGGCGATGACCTTTTCCTGCCGCTCGTTGAACTGATCCCGGTAGCGTTCGTAGAACTTGGCCTTGGCGACAGAGAATTCGACACGGGCGAGCGTTACGCGCTGCGCTTCAAGAATCGTGTTGGCGAAGTAGAGCAGCCAATCCGTAACGGCATTGCTCTTGTTGCTGGCTTCCAGCTTGTCGTAATAGGCCTTGCGGTGGCGTTCGATCGTGTAGGCCAATGCGATGAGGCTGGGTTCACCCAGATTTTGCGCCAGCGCCTTTTCGCAAAGAGCACGCCCTATGCGGCCGTTGCCATCCTCGAACGGGTGAATGCTCTCGAAATAAAGATGCGCGATACCGGCGCGTGTCAACGCTGGGAGCGGGGTCTTGTCTTTGGGAGCGGTATCGTTGAACCAAGCAGTGAAGGCGTCCATTTCGGGTTTCACCCGCGCCGAGGGCGGCGCTTCGAAATGCACTTTGGGCTTATCCAGCCGATTGGAAACGATTTGCATGGCATCGGCGTGCTGTCGATAGTTGCCTATGGTCTCGATACGCCGCTCACCCGACATCACCATCTTGTGCCAAGCGTAGAGGGTACGATGCGAGAGTGCATCGGCAAAATGCAAGTAAACATCGGCCATCATTTCAGCGATGCCGCGCTCTGCAGGCGGAATGCGCCTGGTCTCGCGGCCCAGACCAAGCTGCTGGCGCAGGGATGATTGCAGGCTCTCGCGGTTGAGGTACTCGCCTTCGATCGCGGATGTCTTCAAGGCCTCTTCACTGATAAGATCAATCCGGATCTGATCGCGATCTTCGGAACCGACATGACGAAAGACGCCCAGGAACTCGCCCGATCGCAGCAGGAACTCGCTTTCCAGCGGTTCCAATACCTTCTTATCGTAGGTAAAATGCGGCCAGTCAGCCTGCTCCCAATTCCATTCCATGAGCTATAGAACACCTTTCTATAACTCATGGTGCCATGAATGGTGAGCTATAGCAATCTTCGCTATGCCTCAGAAATCGAGGCTACCTCGGTGCGATGCCACGACTAACCAATCAAGTTAATTTCTTCGAATGGTTGCGCGATAACGCCGACCCAGACAACGGGCGCGCGCTGGCTAGATCCAAGACTAGGCAAAGTGATTAGGAACACCCGTGAGCTGGCTCGATTTGGGCATCGTAGCGCCTCGCTTCGCGACGGATTTGCGCCGCTTCGTTCTTGCAACATGTGTGCCCAGAGTCTGTAGGTCTACGAAATTCGCCGTACTAATTGCCGTGGTTAGGTCGAAAAAAAGTACGGCAGTTTCCATCTAAGTCTTTGAAATCGTTGGTGATACCGACAGGAATCGAACCTGTGACCTACAGATTAGGAATGTTTCAGCAGCCCTTGCCTTGCAAGGGTTTGCGGCAGCCATGTCGCGCTTGTGTCGCAGTCAGCTGAGCAAGGATCGTTCTGCTGCAGCCATTTCGTCAGCATCATCCCCGCGCGGAAACAGGTGACCATAGCGGTCGCTGGTGAGCATGATTGAGGAGTGGCCGAGCCGCTCTTGGACCACCTTGATCGGGAGGCCGAGCCCGCCATCTGTCGGTCGGTTGATGCACCAGGACGCATAGAAATGCCGAAGCGCGTGCATGCCCGAATATTTGGCGACGACCACTGGCTTGCCTTCCGCGTCCTTCTCGCCGGTATCTCGCACCACGCCGCCTGCGATCATTGCTGGTTGCAGACCCCGCTTGACGATGTTCCCGATTACCTCGACCTTCCCCTGGCCATTCGGGAAGACCAGGTGCAGTTCTTTTACCGGTTCCCCGTCAGGACCAATTTCCTTGGTGGCGCGGCGAGGGCAGGCAAGCTTCCATTCTCGTAGCGTGTTCACGACGAGCGGAGGGATCGGAACGGTCCGCTCGCTCGTCTCTGATTTTGGCCGGCCGATATCGTTGAAGCGATCGGCGCGCTGCCTGACGTGAATTTCAGTCTTGTCGAGGTCAACGTCCGACCAGCGGAGGCCCCGAAGCTCCGAGGCTCGCAAGCCTGTGAAGATGGCGGTCAGCAATAGCGGGCGCCACCGACCGCGCAGCGCACCTACAACAGCCTTGACTTCCTCGCGGCTCGGAATGTCCACGCCGACCTGCAGGCGTGCCCTGTGGCGCTTCTTGTCGGGGCGAGTTCGGCGGGTCCAAAGATCACGCACCACGTTGCGCACCACCAAGCCGCCTTCTTGGGCGTCACTCAGAACGGAACTGAGCGCCACCAGCGCCTTCTTGATCATGGCCGGCGAACGACCGGCGGCGTGTAGATCATCCTCGAATTGCCTGACGAGAGGGATTGTCAGCGTCGACAGCTTCGTGGCCCCGAGGTGTGGCTTGATGTGAAGTTCAACCAGTTGGCGATACTGGGCGAGGGCGCCGCGCTCAAGGCCGCGATCCGCGCAATGCCTGCAGGCCAACGAGCCATCGCTTCGCCTCGTAATTTCTTGGCTCATCCTCTTGGGAACCGTCCTGGATCCATATCTCAGTCGCGACCATCAGGTTTACGAAATTTCGCGCTGCCCAATAGCAGGCGAACTCCTCCCAATACCCAGCAAACGTCCCCGAACCGATCGTCACCTTCCCTTTGTTGCCCCAGATGCGCCGCGTGAGTTCATGCACTGAGAAGTGCACGAACGACGAAGTGGCATGATAAAGGAAGTCGTATTCTTTCTCTCGCCCAGCGGCCTTTGGCACCCATTTGAACGTCGGCGGAGCCTTATCCCACCCGAGCTTCCCTTTTAGAACCTTGAGCTCTTTTGCGACGGCTTCGCCATTCGCAGCATGAAACGCTACGTGCTCAGGTAGCCACCCAAGGCGCAGTGAGACGTTGCGTCCCAGATACGCAGCTTGCTGGGTCACGCTCTTGGCAGCTCCACCGGCACCTAGCAAACGAAGGATGCGAGAGGCATCCGCTTTCACGGTAAGAAGGTACTCGATCCAGATCATCTCCTCGTAGCTCGGCCGCAGGAGCGATACGCCAAACGCACCTTGTCCGGCGCTCGACAACGCTAGAGCGGTTCAGGCATTGACAGAATCGGAGGGGATTCCCGTTTTGGCTGATTTGTGATTCAAGATGCTGGCTGGATCGGAGGCCAGCATCGGATGACGCGACCTCTTTCGAATGATCTTCGTGAGCGTGTTGTTGTGGCGATCGAGGCCGGCGAAAGCT
>NZ_QZWZ01000003.1 GCF_003601975.1 Mesorhizobium waimense | reverse complement strand
GGCCGGAATTGCGCGTGTAGGAGGGGGTTTCGGTGTCGGACCAGTCCATGGTGGATGGGTCGTGGGGGAGGAGATACGAATTGGCCATGACGATCGGTGTGCGAATGGCACCCGACGTCTTGTCGATCTCGTTGCCACCATGGACCGAAAGGGTGTTGAAGGCGAGCGTCGACAACTCGTGCTTGTCTGGTCTGGACATTGATTAACCTCGTTGTTGGCTTGAGTGTTTAGATGCCGTGTCGCCGCTGAACAGGCACGGCGTTTTCCATCTTCTGGAAAACTTGAGGGATTACGAAGGTTTCCCAAAGCTCTTGTGAACGTCCTTCACGAGCAGGGCAGGGGTGGATGTCTCGGTTCGCATCATGGCCTCATTGAGTTTGGCGGCTGCCTGCTCCCGCAGACAGCCAGAGCATCCGGCCAGGTGCGATCTTCACAAATCGAGCCTGAGCACGCCAGTTGCGCGTGATACGCATGGCATGAACCGAAGAGCGCGGGCCTCCTTGGACAAGACGGCATCCTGATGGATCGGTTGGCCTTCCAGCATCCCGCATTCGCAAGTCCCGCAAACCCCGTTCTCGCAGGACGCCATCAACAGCACGCCGGCGGTGCGCAGTGCCGCAAGAGCGGAGGTATCAGCTGCAACAGGAACCACGGTCCCGTCCCTGAGCTCGATTGTGAAGGGTGCCGGTGGCACGCCGTCGCGCTCCGGTGGTTGAAAGGCCTCGAAGTGTACGGTGCCGTCCGGCCAATGCGCGGCAGCCCGATCCACAGCCGCCATGAAGCCAGGTGGCCCGCAATAGTATAGCTGCGCATCGGCTGAACGCCCCGCCAGCAAGGATTCAAGGTCCTGTCTGGTCTCCGGCTCGTCGTCGAAATGTAGCCTGACATTGCTGGCATCGAGAGCCTGTTCGGTAACCGACAACAGAGGCGTGAGTGCGCGGCTGCGAGTGAAGTAATGCAACTCGTACGGCCTGCCCAACCGCTCCATGACTCGCGCCATTGCCACGATCGGGGTGATCCCGATACCTCCCGCCAGCAGCATGGCCGGGCCTTGGCCGATATCGAGTGGAAAATGATTGCGCGGAGCAGAAACCGGCAGTGTCGATCCAACGGCCACTGTCTCATGAATCCAGGCTGAGCCGCCGCGCCCAGCCTGCTCACGCTTCACCGCGATGGTGTAGCGGCTCAGATCCATCGGGTCGCCGCAAAGCGAATACTGGCGCACTTTCCCATCGGGCAAATGAACATCGACGTGGGAGCCCGGTTCGAAGGGTGGCAGCAGAGATTTGCGCGGGTGCTTCACATCGATGACCAGAACGTCGCCTGGCTCCTTGCGAGCGGCGACTACAGTCAGTTTCATGATGATACGGGGCGATGCCATGCCGGTTCACTCGTCAATTGGAAGAATCGGATCACCGGGGCGGATCGTGCCGCCGACCTCGATCGCGCAGTTCAGCCCAGAGCGGTTCAAAAGCCCTTCGTAGAGACCTGGAATGCCGAGCAATTGCTCGATGTACTTGCAGGGATAATTCATCCGCGCCGCCCGCAGAATGGTCTCCCCGACCCGGAAACGTTTGCCGACGAGATGGCCGAGCGGAGCCCCTCGCGTGGTCAGGTTGCGTCGGTGATCCTCCGGTTCGAGCTTTGCCTTGAGGCCCGGAATCCTAGGTTCGCCACGCGCGATAGCCTCCAGGACCTCGACTTCGATCAGCGTCACCTCGCGAACGTCTGGTTTGGGAGAATATGTCCCCGTTCCCAGATAGTACCGGTCCCCGATGATGCCGCTTCCGGCAATGAGCTGGGCCTCCGCCAGTTCCTCCATTTCGTAGGATGCGGCGGGCGCGACGTGAATGTGCAATAGCCTTCCCTGCCAGATCATGTATCGCTCTCGAAAATTGTGGCTTCACCATCAAGTGAGCACTGGAATCTCGCCGAAGGAACGGCTTCGCGTTTTCCATCCGCCTTTCAGCGAAGCCACACCTCGATCCTGTGAAGAACCTGCCATGAGACTGGTGTGATCAACAGCACCAGTTGCGTTACGTTCAGCCAGTCCAGTGCTGCTTTGTCGTGCTGGCGGCGCACGCCTCAATCATCGACCGATCTCCGGGCCGAACGATATTGCTGCCCCGGCAGCGATCGGAAAGCTCACTGTTGTAGCTGTTTTACGGCCTTCCGCAGTATCCGAACACCATTGTCGATCTGCCGTGTGCTCAAGGCCGAATAGCCCATGACCAACCCGACTCGATCGGCGCGCCTTTGGTTTTCTTGCCGATTGTAAAGCGGCGAAACCGGATGCAACCCCAAGCCTGCGAGTCGCCCTGCTGCGATCAGTGGCGCTTCCAGGGTTTGCGGAAGGTCGTTGAACCACACGACAACATGTAATCCGGCGTCGACGCCTTCGATTGCGATTCGGTTCCCGAAGTTTCGCTGCAATGCGCTCAGCAGTGTCTTGCGGCGCTCGCCGTTCAGCCTGCGCACACGGCGCACATGGCTTTCATACGAACCGCTCTCGATCAGAGAGGCCAGGGCCTCCTGCTCGGCTACAGGAGAGTGCCGGTCCACCAATTGTTTGGCCGTAGCGAAGGCCTCCCGCAGATCGAGGGGGACCACGAGATACCCGATGCGTAGCATCGGCGAGAGCGTCTTGGAAATCGTCCCGAGGTAGATGACGTTGCTGCCGCCATCCAACCGGTGCAGCGGAGGTGCCGGATTGATGTCGTAGCGATACTCGCTGTCATAGTCGTCCTCGATCACATAGGCGTCCTCGTGACGCGCCCACTCCAGAAGCTGATGCCGGCGCGCGATTGGCATGACACCGCCCAGGGGAAACTGATGCGAGGGCGTGACGTATGCCAGCCGTGCGTCGACTTCTGCCAGCAACGCCGTCTTCATCCCATCTGCGTCGACATCGACCGGCACGGGCGTCGCACCTGTGCTGGCAAAGACCTGACGCGCCATTCTGTAGCATGGGTCCTCTATTACGAAGCGATCGGCGGGATCGAGCAGCAGGCGCGCAGCTAGATCCAGGCCCTGCTGCGAACCATTGACGACAATGATCTGCTCAATGTTGCAGCTGACGGTTCGGGCGCGCCAGAGATAGCCCTGCAGGGCCTGGCGCAAGCGGCGTGATCCGCGAGGATCGTCATAGGCAAGCCGCGCAGGGCGTTGCGCCATCGCGGCGTTCATGGCGCGTTTCCAGATCAGTGTCGGAAAATCGGACGGCGCCAGGTCACCATATCGGAAATCAACCTTCAACGCGTTCGGCAAATAATCCGGCCAGGGTGTGCTGGTTCGCAGCCGTTCGCCATAGGCGGACAGGCGAACCGAGACGACCCGTTTCGGCGAGGCGCTGCTGGAGTTGTGGTCGAGCACGGATGATGCAACGCGGGGACGTGCGCCTTGCTGAACTTCGATGAAGCCTTCCGCGGCCAGTTGCTCATAGGCAATAGTCACTGTCGTTCGCGAAACGCCAACTTCGTTTGCAAGACCTCGTGAGGACGGCAACTGACTGCCGGTCTCATAGACACCACCAAGGATCTGGTCTCGAAGCTCTTCGTAGATCTGGCGCGAGCCCATGCCGTGCGAACGACCCGCTGAGCCGGAATTGGGGGACTGGACCATTTCTTTCATCGCCAACTGGACATTCCATATACGCCACTTTGAGCACATTCTGCCTGAAATCCAAGAGGACCTTCAAGGCCGATGACCCGCACCACAGAACAAGCAAAAATGGATGCTGGCGGGCAGTCGTCGCACAATGCCGGTCTCGGTTTCGCCACCAGGTCGATCCATCACGGCTATGACCCAGCCTGTTTCTCCAATGCTGTTCAGACGCCGGTCTTCCTGAACTCCACCTACGGCTTCGAGAGTGTGGCGGCGAACGAGGCGGCCGCAGCACTTGGCGGCAGGCTTTACGCCCGCGAATACAATCCGACGACGGAAATTCTCGAGACAAGGCTCGCCAATCTGGAAGGGGCCCAGGCGGGCCTGGTCGTGGCCTCCGGGATGGCGGCTTTTAGCGCGTTGACCCTGTCGCTCCTGTCGCAAGGCGATGAGCTTGTCGTCCATAAGACCCTCTATGCAAACACGCTTGCCATGGTCGAGCAGGCGTTCCCCCGGTTCGGCATCAAGGTTGTTGCGGTCGATCTGGCTGATCCCAGCGGCATGGATGAAGCAATCACTGACAGGACCCGTCTTGTCTTCTTTGAGACCCCGGTGAACCCGCTGAGCCGCATCCTCGACATCGGTTCAATCGCCGAGCGCGCCCATGCGCGTGGCGTGAAGGTCGCGGTCGACAGCACCTTCGCCTCGCCCGCGCTCCAACGACCGCTTGAACACGGAGCCGACATCGTGCTCCACTCGCTGACCAAGTACATCAATGGTCATGGGGATGCCCTCGGTGGCGCGATCCTTGGTGATACGGAGACACTTCATACGCTGCACGAAACCGGCCTGCGCTACATCACGGGGGCTGCGCTGTCACCAATGTCGGCGTTCCTGATCCTGCGTGGTCTCAAGACGCTCACGCTCAGAATGGAGCGGCACAGCGCTACCGCGCTTGCGGTCGCGCAGGCGCTTCAGGCGCATCCCGCGGTGGCCTGGGTGAGCTACCCCTTTCTCGACTCGCACCCTGATCAGGCGATTGCTCGAAGGCAAATGTCACAGGGATCAGGTATGATGGCTTTTGGCCTCCATGCGGGGTTCGAAGGCGCGCGCCTGATGATGGACGGGCTTGGCCTGATCACCCGGGCTGTGAGTCTCGGTGATGCTGACAGCCTCATCTATCACCCGGCAAGCCTGACACGTGCTCGCAAGAGACTACGCAAGGACGCGCATCTTGCCGATGGCGTTGGAGAGGACCTCATGCGCCTTTCGGTCGGCCTGGAAGATGCCAACGACTTGATTGCCGATCTGAGGCAGGCGCTGGACGTGCTCTGACGAGCCCAGTTCCGCATCGATTTCAACACTGACACGGTCATGCAGAAATCTGGAGCAATGCAAATGGCAATCCTGAGCGGGCTTTCCGCTTTCCCTATCACGCCAACTGACCGGGACGGTCGTGTCGATGCCACGGCGCTGCGCAAGTTGGTTGCCAGGCTTTGCGCAGCGCAAGTCGATTCCATCGGCCTTCTCGGCAGCACCGGCAGCTACATGTTCCTGACGCGCGAGGAACGACGTCGGGCCATCACCGAGACGCTCGGCGAAACCGGAGGGCAAACGCCCGTCGTCGTCGGCGTGGGCGCGCTGCGCACCGATGAGGCAGTGAAGTTCGCGCAGGACGCCAAGGCTATCGGCGCTACAGCGGGATTGCTTGCGGCCGTCTCTTACGCGCCACTCACCGACGACGAGGTGTTCGAACATTTCTCGATCGTGGCGCGCGAAAGCGGACTGCCGATTGTCATTTACGACAATCCAGGCACCACGCATTTCCACTTCACCCCGGCACTTGTCGGTCGTCTCGCGGAGGTGCCGGGGATCGTCGCGATCAAGAATCCAACCGATGGCACCGACACGATCAACAGTCATCTGGCTGAGCACAGACGCATCGTTCCGGAGGAATTCTCGATCGGCTACAGTGGCGACCGGAACTGTTGCGAGGCCATGATCGCCGGAGCCGACACATGGTACAGCGTCCTCGGTGGCATCTTGCCGGAACCCTGTCTGAAAATCGTCAGGGCAGCGCAGCGCGGGGACGCCGAGGAAGCACGCAGACTGGACCGCAAACTGATGCCTCTGTGGGATCTCTTCAAGAAATTCTCCAGCCTTCGCGTCGTCTATGCGCTCGCCGAATTGCTGGACATTTGTTCCACCGAACCCCCACGCCCAATCCTGCCGGTCTCTGCTGCGGCAAAGCGCGAGATCGCCGAGGTATTGCAAAATCTACCCTCAGGCTCTGGTTGGTGAACCGTGTGACGCTTGATCAACGAAAGGATCAGTCATGTATATCCCTGCGCATTTCAATGAGCCAAACCGAGACGTTCTTTACGATCTGATCGAGAACAACGCGCTTGGCGTTTTGATCACTCACGGAGCAAGCGGCCTCGACGCCAATCACATCCCTTTCGAATTCGACCGATCGCAGGGAGAGTGCGGGACGCTTCGTTGCCACGTCGCACGTAACAATCCAGTCTGGCAGGATGTGGCGACAGGCGATGACGTGCTCGTGGTGTTCCGCGCGGCCGACGCCTACATCTCGCCGCAGTGGTATCCGAGCAAGCAGGAGTTCCACAAGCAGGTGCCGACCTGGAACTACCTGGTGGCGCATGCACACGGGCGGATCACAATCCACGATGACGAGCGTTATGTCCGTCGCAATGTCGCCAAGCTGACCCATAGACACGAGGGGAGGCAGCCTGTCCCATGGAAGATGGGTGATGCGCCCCGGGAATTCATTGATGCGATGGTCAAGGCGATCGTTGGGCTGGAGATCGAAGTGACCCGCCTTGTCGGCAAGGTCAAGCTCAGCCAGAACAAGGAACTCCGCGACATCCGAAACGCTGGCGAAATTCTGAACGCCCAAGGCGACCACCAGATCGGTGAGGCGATGCTTGCAGCCGCCGCCCGAAAGTCGGAACAAGGCTGAAGGCCACGCCCAGTTCACAACGAATATTGACGAGGCATACCAATTCCAAACCCGGTCGACGCCGACGGGACACTGAACTCGCAATCCAGCCTCCGCAAAGGTGACGCGCCATGCCTCGCAAAGCTTACAACGTAAACGGTGCCGCCACTGTCGGCCCGTATTCCCATGCTGTTGAAGCCAACGGTTTCATCCATCTTTCCGGGCAGACGCCGCTTGACACTACAACTGGAAAATTGATCGAAGGTGATATTAGCGCGCAGACCGCCCAGTGTTTCGGTAATCTATTTGCTGTGCTGGCTGAAACCGGACTCACTGCTGATGATGTCGTTACATGCTCGGTCTATTTGACCGACATGAAGGATTTCCCGGCGATGAATGCAGTCTACGAACGCCAATTCTCGAAGCCTTTTCCGGCTCGGACAACCATCGGAGTGGCTTCCCTTCCACTTGGAGCCAAGGTCGAAATCGGCTTGATTGCTGCCCGCCGCTAAGAGCACGGCCCGGCTGTCGTTGGCAGGTCGTAGCCAGCCTGCGATCGTCATTGCACGCGAGGTGGTTGGTCACTCCTCTTCAGACCGAGGCCCTCGGGATCCAGCCGGATTTTATTACCGCACCACGGGCACGGAGTTGACCTAAGTCGATTTGGGGCGAAGGTGATCGGAAATCGGCGGTTCGATCATCTTCTTCGGCTCATTGCCGCCGGGCAGGCCGCTGTCGTCGACGATCCAGCGGCCCCTACGGCCACGACCTCGACAAGCAGCAAAATCGAATCGAACGCTTCTTCAGCAGGCGCGAAACCGAAGAAGCCTGCCATCGATTGCTGACGCCTCAGCGCTTGCTCCGTTTCTGCCGATGCTGGTCGGGTCATAGCTATCCATCTGCAGTCAGAATGCGCGTCGGAGCGCTTCCACGTGCCAATGGCGATGAGGCGCTGCGTCCCCCCAGAGTTTTTCGGATGGGTTGGAACCGGTTCCGCAGACAGCGCGAACCGGGAAGGGCGGAGCGCGGCCGGGAGGGAGAGGGGGGAGGAACGTTTGCAGCGGGTTTGGAGGTTGGGAGAGAGGCTCCGGCCGGCCCGCCACGGAGAAACGACATGCCAAAGGCCATTCAGAAGATCCCCCTCGACCGATCGGAGGACATTTTCTTCGACAAGCTCGAACTCTCGCAGAAGAACGTTCGCAACATCAAGGCGGGCGTCTCGATTGAGGATCTCGCCAACCACATCGCCCGTCGGGGACTTCTCATGAGCCTGAATGCAGGCCGATCCTTGGCGAGAACGCCCGGCAGCGAGGAACCACCGATGCGACGAGCCACATCAAGTGTCTGTTGGCGCCGTTGTCGCGGGACTGCGGGATCGTCTCGGTGATTGACTTGCAACACTCGCCTGGATCGGTGGCGTCTATGAGCACCGCGTCAAAGGCGTTGGGGTTGAGCATTTCGGGCAGAGGGGGACGATCGCGGACCTGTAACGGCATCCTGAACTTGATACCAATGCGATCATCCATGCAGCTCAAGCTGTCAGCATAGGGCGCGATATTCGCTATTTGAGAGCGCTTGCTTAGAGCAGGACAACCACTCGCCGGATCGCCGCATTTTCCAAAAAACATGGCGATCCGGCCAGTACACATCCTTGCCCTGCTGCAAACAGCCTGTCTCCGTTGCTCAAGGTTTACTGGCCAACTCCCATTGAGCGACACATTCCTTCACCAGCCACTGTCCGGCTGGACCGAGCGCCTTTTCCTTCCTGTAGGCAATGACCAGTGGGAACGATGGCATCCAATCCGACCCTTCCCAACTTTCCGGTTTCAGTTCGACGAGGCGCCCGATCGAAAGATCTTTCTCCACGCGCGAGCGGGGCATTGAACCCCAGCCGACACCAGCAAGAATGAGGTCGTATTTGGTCTGGAGATCGTTGACGCGCCATCGGTTGGCGGCAAGCACACCATAGTCCCGCCCACTGTCCATAGAGGGAGCGGGGCTGATAACCAATTGGGTGTGGTCCCGCAGTCGTGCAGCGCTGAATGGTCCTTCGATCCGGCCGAGCGCATGCGTGGGGGCTGCGACAGGTACGAGATCGATCCGTCCGCACACGCGGCGCTCGAACTCCTCCGGCTGACGTTCGGCAAGCAGTGCGAGATCGACCGTTCCATCACGCAGCACTTTCGCCGCGGCATCGAAGGTTTCGGTCAGAAGACGGATTTCGACAAAGGGAAACTCCGCATTGAACGCGCCTAGGACGCGGCTTAAGAGATCCGGCGGCGCGTAGCTTACGACAGCCAGAGTAAGTTCTGCCTCCAGCCCCTTTGAAATCCCCTGGGCCTGGTGCCGCCAGTCCGCAACGTCGTCAAGGATGCGTCGCGCCCGCGGCAGCAGCGCCTTTCCCGCCTCGGTAGGCATCGGACGATAGGCGGAGCGGTCGAAGAGGGGGAGCCCGCTCTGCTCCTCCAGTTTCTGAATAGTGTAGGTGATCGCCGATTGCGCTCTGTTCATACGCCGCGCAGCCGCAGCAAAACTGCCTTCCTCAACCGTAGTGACGAATACCAGAAACTGGTCAAGGGTCAGCGCATCCATAGCAATTCCAAGCGATTGAGCGGTTCCGCGACCCGCGACATCAGCTCCAAATGACGACAACAATATCAGTTTTCTTGAACGAGATAAGCGAAATTATATCACTTTCTTTGGTCATCTCCGTTTGTAAGATCAACAGCAAGCCACCTCATCGATGGCATGCCGCTTCCTGCCGGGCATCCGAAGGGGCTCTGGCTGCGCATACCTACGGGTGCTCGTTCACGACCTCTTCCGGAGACATCAGATGTCACACAGCTCAACTCTTCTTTCAGCACCACCGGCCGCAAAATCTCTGCAGATCGGGCTTTGGATCGCTCAAGTGCTTATTTTTGTCGCCTTTACCGTATTCGGCTACATGAAGTTCTTCATGCCGATCGATCAGTTGGCGGCTATGTGGGTCTGGCCCGGAGAGGTCCCGCCCTGGTTCCTGCGGCTGATGGGTCTTATCGATATTGCGGGCGGCATCGGCATTCTCCTGCCTGCCCTCACCCGCGTCCTGCCCCGACTCACGGTTCTGGCCGCCCTGGGGTGCGTACTGCTGCAGATCGCGGCCGTCATTTTCCATACCTCACGTGGTGAACTGTCGGCCTTGCCGCTGAACGCCGTCCTGCTCCCCATCTGCCTGTTCATTCTATGGGGACGCGGAAAAAGGGCTCCCATCGCGCCGCGCGGATGACGACGACAGCCGGGCGGGCACTGTGGTCCGGCCGGGCAAGGTGCTAGTTTCGTCCACACTTAGGGCAGGAGTATTCACGGCATGATGTCAGTCCTCGGCATGTCACCCTCGGCGCTTGCGGTTAATGATTTTTCCGGGCGCGACAAGTTGACGGCCCATTCGGATGAGTTTCGGAAGCGCGTCGTCGAAGTCATCGATGGGGTCTATGCGGCTATCGGATATTCGGCCAGCAACGTTACCCTGATCAAAGGCGACGGCGGCTCCATCATCGTTGACACGTCCGCCAACCCCGTCGACGCAAAGGCAATCATGGATGCGTTCGGTGACCGACTGAACCATCCAGTGAAGGCCATTATCTATACTCATAACCACCCCGACCATACGGGTGGGGCGACGGTGTTCGCAGGCAACGATGAGCCTGAAATCTATAGCCACAAGCTTCTTATGACAGCGAAGCCTGATACAGGTCGCGGCCGACGCGATGGGGGAGACGCCTTCGGTACTCTCTTGCCCGACGAGGACTTCATCAACGCAGGCACGCAGTTGGAGTACGGCCGGGTAACGCCTCATACGCGCGAGGGCTTCATCCCCCCGACCAAGACGTTTGACGGCGATGAAGAAGACCTGACGATTGCGGGCGTGCCGCTCAAGTTGATCTTCACGCCGGGCGAAGCTGACGAGAACATCTCGGTCTGGCTACCTGATCGCAAGGTGCTCATCGCTGGTGATGTCTTCTTGAAGACCTTCCCCAACATCGCTCCGCTGCGGGGCTTGCCAACTCGCCCGGTGGAGAAGTGGATTTCGAGCCTGAACAAGCTGATCGCCCTTAATCCGGATTTCGTGGTTCCCGGACATATGGGCACTATCCAGAATGCCGCTGAAGCGAAAGACGCACTTATGGCTTCTCGCGACAGCATCAAATTCGTCTATGACAGGACGATGGAGGGCATTGCCAAAGGGAAGACACCCGACGAGCTGGTCCAGGAAATTAAACTGCCGGAAAAGCTCGCGAAGCATCCTTATCTGCAAGAATTCTACGGTACTGTCGCATGGTCGGTGCGCGGTATCTACTCTCAGAATGCGGGCTGGTTTGACGGTAACCCAACCAAAATCTTTCCGATGACCGATAAGGATCGGGCGGAAAAGCTGGTCGCTATGATCGGTGGTCGAGAGAAAATGTTGGAGAGTGCGGAAGCAGCGCTTGAGGTCGAAGAGTTCCAGTGGGCCGCAGAACAGTCTGATTACCTGCTCGCGCTCGATCCGAACGATAGTCTGGCGACCGAGGTAAAGGTACGGGCCCTCCGAGAGTTGGGTGAGCGCCAGATGAATGCGACGGCCCGAAACTACTATCTCACCGTGGCCAACAGCTTGAAAGAGTCCCAAAAGCGCAAAGCCAGGTAAGCAAGTGCCGCGGTAATCGATCAGACGCGTATCAGGTTCACGGCTTGGTTGAGCAAGTAGATGCCACGCTCGATCCGTCGGGTGTCTAACGCAGCGTAGCCCATGACCAGACCGACGCGGTCGGGCCGACAGGCAGGCAGTGTGAGATCGTAGAGCGATGAAACCGCGTAGACTCCAACACCCAGGGCGAGCGCTCCCTCGACCAATTCCATTTCCACGCGAGCCGGCAAGTCACGGAACCACACCAAGATGTGCAGGCCCGCGTCAGCACCCTTTATTGCACTGACCCGGTAACACAGGATATTTCCATCGAGAATTGACCCATGTTTGAACCTTGCCCCGCGTGTTTCGCTCCTGATTGAGCTTGGCGAGATCATAGGCATTGTCAATTTTTGCGCGTGGGCCGTCGGTCGTGCATGCCCGATGGTGCAGACACATTTCAGCGCTGGCCTGGTTAGGCCCAGCCTAAGCAGAATTATCGAAAATCATTATTTGTGCATCGCACACAGCGTGCTTTGCTCCATCCACCGGCTGAAAGAGAACAAAAAGAACGTCAGGCGGCAGCCTTAGGCGATGCGTCCGATGCGGGTTGTTTTGGCGCGGACAGCGCCTGACCTCAGAAAAAGACAGGGGAACGTGATGACGACAATAATCTCGAAGTTTCGCCGCGCCGCACTGGCGGCCGGCATCGCCCTGAGCGCCCTTTCGGTGAGCCTCCACGCCGAAGCCGGTAGCTTGAAGCTGGGCATGACGACCTGGGTCGGATACGGCCCGCTCTTCATTGCGCGTGACATGGGCTACTTCAAGGAAGGGGGCCTTGATGTCTCGCTTGAAATCATCGAGGAAGCATCGATTACTAAATGGCAGCTACAATCTAAAGTTGCATAATTGGCAGTCTGGAGCTGCTTGCATATCGGTAACGGCACCTTGTCCCACCTAAACCACCAAGAGCGGTCCGACTGCTTTCATCCGAAGCCGGGAACTCAAATGGCTTTTTTTCGTGAAGAGGGCGGGAAGTCGGCTCTGCAACGGGTGTCACCTAAACACCTCTGAGAGCGGAAGCACTTGTCTCGAGGTTGGCTTCAGGCTTGGACCGCAGCTCGAAGCTGTGCGTTCGGCGCCGCTATTGCTGTTTGGCCAAGCGCACGCCAGCGCCACGGCCGTTCTCCGGAATGAATTCTATACCGGCAGCTTCGAGTGCTTCCCGAATGGCACCGAGGTTGTTGCGATGTGGGATGCGCAATCCTCGTTCGAAATCCACAACGGTAGCGCGCGAAACACTTGCGGCTTCTGCCAGTTCAGCTTGGCTCCAGCCGAGCATCGCTCTGGCGCCTCTGCATTGCTCCACGGAAATTTGGCTCATCAGTTAAAATCAGTCTTTTTGGTTGACTTTGAAACGAGAGTCAGCTTAAATGACTGACGTTAGACAAATTGCGATCTAGTTGACGGGCGGATGGCGCAGTATCTGCACAGGCTTGACCACAACCAAGTTTCGGCGAACTCGGATCATGGCTGATTCCGACAATACCACGACTTTGCGTCGCGTCACCCGCAGGAGGGTACTTTGGGCAATCGCAATTGCGAGAACCTATCTTTCAGCCAAAGGGACATTCAAATCAGAGGATCCAAGAGCCGGACACCTTCCCCCTTTTGACCAGCGGACAGGAATTCGACACCCGCTTTTATCAGAGCCGCCTCGATGGCCTGCAGAGTGCTGATCCGGGAATCTACCTTGCCGTTTTCCAACCGGGCCAGCGCATTCAGCGACACAATTGCCTTGTCAGCAAGCTCCTGCTGCGACCAACCAAGCAAAGCCCGTGCGGCTCGAATCTGTCGTGGACTGACCATGAGTCCACAATCGGCAGGCCGATATTGTTTGCCACCTATAGGGTTATTTTGCACCCTATAAGGTATATTAAATGGCGATTCGACTGCAGATAACGTCGACGCGAAGGACCCGGCGCGTAGCGACAGACTCTCTATCCGGCTGATTAGTGGAGGATCGAAAGGCCTTGTTGAAACCGCAACGCATCGTCCTCCTTCGGACGGGGCCGAAGCCAAAGATAGAGAGTGAACCGCATCTTGCCGATCGGCATGTCGGCAGACAGATCGCGGCCGTTCGTGTCCAGTCGGACGTGTCCCAAGCCCAGCTTGCTCGATCCATCGGCATCAGTTTCCAGCAGCTTCAGAAATACGAGAACGCGCGGAATCGCGTGAGCGCGTCGATGCTCTACGAGATCGCCAGCTCGCTCGGTGTTCCTGTCGGCCGCTTCTTCGAAGGTCTGCCGGGAAACGATGAAGCCAGCGTCGAGGCGCGGCCCCTCCCGGTCGATGAGCGCCTGGATTTCATTGCCAGCGCGGAGGGTCGGCGCCTGATTGAGGGGCTAGTGAAACTTCCGCCGCGTGTGCGCGGTCGCGTCTCGTCCCTGATCGCAGCATTAGGAGAAGAACTGGCCCTGCCAGACACAAAGGCGGATAGCGAGGCGGCCGGCGAACCCGCGCCGGCCGAATGCAAGACCGACTGACGGCAGGTCGGGCCCGTCAGCCGAATTTTCGTGCAGCGGGCACGGCGATGCGGCCGCAAGCCGAGGACACTTCGATTTCGACGCCGAACGCCCGAGAGCGGGTCGCGAAGCCCTCGAGTATCTCTCTCGCCGCGCTTCCGGTCGCGGCAACGGGCACCAATCTTCCCGTTGCTGATCCGAGAGACTGGGCTTCCGCCCCGATCACGACGGGCAGGAGATCTATTTCTGCGAGTTTTCCGCCCGCATCATAGCGGCAGGCGGCGACGATGCTTTGCCAGACTTCCGGTGGATCCCATTCGTTTTCGTCGGGATGGACGTGGAAGAGGAAGTTTCCGAGGCCGTAGAAGATCGGCGAGCCATTGTGGATTTCCACCGCCTGCAGCACCGGAGCGCCGTGGCTGACGAAGAGGTTCGCACCGGCTTCGATGCAGGTCCGGGCGAAGGTCTGCACCCAGCGCGGTACGTCCTGCCAACCTGGTTCCCAATGATGGTGGTGCAGATAGGCGATGACGAAATCGCCTTGTGCCGCCGCGTGCCGGATGGCGGACAGATGGATGGCTGCGCTTCGCTGATCGACTTCGATCAGACGGCCGAAATCGGCGGCTTGCGTGAACACGGTGCCGTAGAAATTGATCTCCTTGCCGGCCGACACCTCTACCGGATCCTCCGGTTGCGCATAATTGGCCAGCTCAAATGGGGAGCTTTGCAAATGGGCGCCAAGCTTTGCCAGTCTGCGGAAATGTCCGTCCGGCACCCCCATCTTGCGAACGGTGTTCAGACGATTAACGCCGGGCCGGGCCGGCCGGAAGGCCGTGCGGTCTTGGGCATACATGTTGGTCGGGCCGGGGCCCGCATCCATGGCAAGAAGCGCGACCTCGCGCGTGCCCAGCCGGTGGCGGCCCGGTTTCCTCGCGTCAATCTCGTTGGCCCCGATGCCTGCATGGAGGAAGCCGCGCGCTTCCACCTCCTCCAGTGTCGAGAGGATGCCGCCAGCTCCGAGATCGAAGGCGTGGTTGTTCGCGAGCGCAAGCGCGTTGAAACCGATGGCCTGCAATGCGTCGAGCACTTCAGCCCTGGAATATCCGAAGTATTTGCCCTTGGTCGGCCACCCGCCGTGCTGGCCCAGGATTGTCGACTCGAAGTTGGTGAAGACGACGTCGCCTTGGCGAAGGAAGTCCGTAACCGCGATGAAGCGTTCGTCTTTGATGTCACGGATGTCGTGCTTGATCAGGGATTGGCCGGTAATGACCGCGCAGAACTGGTCTTTCATGGGGCTCGCCTTGAAGGAGGGGAGGGCGCCAGCGTTCCGGCTGGCGCCACGTCAATGTCGAAGTCGGTTGCCGCCTATTGCGAGATGGCCGGTGAGATATCGCTCTTGAACCATTTCAGGCTCAGCGCCTTGATCGTCCCATCCTTGGTGGCGGCGTCGATGGCCGCGTTGAACTTGGTGAGCAACTCGGCATCGTCCTTGCGCATGCCGGCGCCGACGCCCGGGCCCCAGAGCCCGCCCTTCAATTCTGGCCCGAAAAACACCACATCCGAGCCGGAAGGCGTCTCCAGAAAATCCCGCCAGGTGAAATAGTCGGCGAGGCCGCCGTCGATGCGACCCGCGGCAAGATCGAGCTTCATGTTGTCCTGGCTGTCATAACTGCGGATGGTCACGACATCCCCCAGGATTTCCTTCACGACCGCTTCCGAATTTGACGAGCGCAGGGCCCCGATCGCCTTGCCGGCGAGTGTCGATCTGAGGCGTTCAATGGTCGCCTTCTCCTTGTCCCCGATGGTCGAGAGGTTGACCTTCTCCTTGGTGTCGCCGGCGTCGAGACCAAGGTCCTTGCGCACAACGAACTGGTTGAAGCCGGTGGCGTAGGGAACGGAGAACGCGATCTTCTGCTTGCGCTTTTCCGTGATCGCCATGCCGGACATGATCACGTCGAACTTGCCGACAAGCAGTGCCGGAATGATCCCGTCCCAATCCTGCGGGACGAAGGTACATTTGATCTGGATGCGGCGGCACAACTCCTGTCCGACATCGATATCGTAGCCGTAGAGTTGACCGTTCGCGTCGGTGCTGTCCCAGGGCGGCGAGGCGCCTTCGGAGGCGATCGAAATGACGCGCACGCTTTGCGCGCTCGCCGGGAATGCCGAGATCAGGGATGCGATAGAAACGGCAATAGCTAGGGGTATGCGCATGATGCACCTCTTCGTTGGTTTGGATGGATAGGGGAGCCGAAAAGTCCGCGGTCAGGGCAGGGGCGTCGTGATCTCGGGGTCAGGCAAGGGCGGACGCAATCGGGCTTTGCGTCGATGCACACGATTGCCGTCGGTCGAAAGCCATCGCTCCAACAACTGGATCGCTTTTACGGCAATCGACGTCAGCGATAGATAGATCGCTCCGGCGACGATGAATATCTCGTAGGGCGCGAACGTCGTCGACACCATCTGCCTCGCCATGCCGGTGATCTCGAGCAGCGTCACGGTGCTCGCCAGGGACGACCCCTTGATCATCCCCACGACCTCGTTCCCGTAGGCCGGAAGCGATATCCTGAAAGCGATCGGGAAGGTGACCAGGCGAGCGATCTGGAAGCGTTTCAAGCCGAGAGACGTGGCCGCCTCGGTGACACCCTTCGGCACCGACTGGAGACCGCGGCACAGGATCTCGGTGGTGTGTGCCGCGCTGTTCAGCGAAAATGTCAGAAGGGCGCACCAGAAAGGATCTCGCAGGATGACCCAGAAGATGCTGGCTCGCACCGCCTGGATCTGGCCGAGGCCATAATAGAGCAGGAAGAGCTGAACAAGCATCGGCGTTCCGCGAATGACGTAGGTGTATGAAAGCACCGCGAGCGAGAGGCCAGGACGTCCAAACGCGCGCATGAAGGCCAGCGGCACGGACACAAGAAATCCGGCCGTCAGCGACAAGACCGTCAGGGTCAATGTGAGACCAACGCCCGAAGGCAGGACAACCATTGCGTCAAGCATCAAGCCGAGGTTCATGGGTCGCTCCCTCCTACCGGCCGAGTGCCGGATAGCGCCGCTCAGCCAGCCGGATCGACAGCAGCGTGACGGTGGTCAGCGAGAGATAGAGAGCGGAGGCCGCAAGGTAGAAGGTCAACGGTGCGCGCAAGGATCCGGCCCCCACATACGCAACGCGCATGATGTCGGTCAGGCCGACGATCGAGACCAGCGCGGTATCCTTGAAGAGCGAAATCCAGAGATTGCCATAGGCAGGCAGCGCCAACCGCAGCATCTGCGGTCCGATGACGAACATCCAGCGCTGCCAGGCGTTTAGCCCAAGCGACTTTGCCGCCTCGGTTTGACCGGCTGGCACTGCCGCAATCGCGCCGCGAAACACTTCGGTAGCATAACCGCTGAAAACGACCGAGAGCGCGATAACCCCTGCGGTGAACGCGTTCACCTCCACATAGCGGCCGGCGATCGTGCTGGCGAGCGTCGTTCCGCCGAAGTAGATGAGCAGGATAATGAGAAGTTCTGGTACACCACGGACAACCGTGGTGTAGGCCGTCACGACACGGTTGAGGCGCGGTTGTGCCGTGCCCTTCGAAATAGCCAAGAACAACCCAAATGCCGTACCCAGGCAGCCGCTGACAAGGGCCAGGCTTATGGTCACGGTGAGGGCGACAACAAACTGAGTAGTAAAACCACCCATGGGGCGCTTTCCTCGACTCGCAATGCCGCAAGATACGTCGGCCTTTTCCACTCAGACCAAGTCGTATGACCCAAGGTTGCGAATTGTTGTATTTGGAATTTGGGGTTAATTTGAGATATAGGCCAATTCTAGCGCTTGAAATTACACACTCAATCTATAATTTTTATTATTTTATCTATAACGCACCGTTATATACTGAGGCGGTTCGTTGCTCCCCAGGTTGGCGGTATCTGCTTCCCGGGTGGGCGTTATCAGGCAAAGGAGCGCGGGGAATGGAGTTGCTGCAGAGCGACCTGAAGCTCCGTCAACTGAAGGTCTTCCGAGAAGTGTTGCGGGCCGGTTCGACAAGGCGAGCGGCGGCAGCACTCGGGATAAGCCAGCCGGCCGTCAGTCAACATGTGAAGCAACTCGAGACCACGCTCGGCATCACTCTCTTCAAGAGATCAGCCAACCGCATCGTCCCCTTGCAGGAAGCCTGGGAACTTCTGCGAAACGTAGAACTTGCCCTGACGTCTCTGGATCGCCTGGAGGCGTCGATCTTCGCGATGAAGAATGACGAAAAGCAGCGGGTTGCGATTGCCGCGCCTTCTGTTTTCGGTTTCGTGACCTTGCCCAAGGTCGTGGCGATCATCCACTCAAAGACCGCTTCGAATGTCCGGTCGATTTCTGGAAGCTACGAGCAGATCGGCGAGCACATCCTGGCTGGGCGGGCGGATCTTGGAATATCGAGATTGCCCCTGGACCCAAGTCTGTTTGGATGGGCGCCCCTTGGGTCAGCCCGTAACGTATGCATCTTTCATCCCGACCACCGCTTTTCAAAACAGACCTGTATCGAGGCGCAAGACCTGGCAGGCGAAACGATCGTCGATATCGATCCCCAGTTCGCCGCCCACCAAATGAACTTCAATGCTTTGCGCTTCGCCGGCGTTGAGCCAGACATACTGGTGGAATTCGATTGTAACGGTCACGAAGCCGGATACGTTTCGGCTGGCCTAGGCATTTCGATAACCAATGAGATCATTGCGCGTGAATACGCGGCGTTTCACTTGGGAATAAGGCCAGTGGAGCCGTCCGCGCTCTACCACTACGTTGCGATCTGGCAGAAGGGCAGGACCTTTTCCAACGCGTTGAACGTCTCGCTCGAGGCGATCATCGCCTCGTTTTCGCAGATGCCATCTGCGAGAGGGTGATCATCCCTTTTGGGATGGTGCCCTCGACAGCGGCTCCTTTGAACAGGAGGTAAGGGTTCATCCTATCAGAAAACGATCAGCCCGCGCCCCATGCAACAGAAGGCGGGCCGTTCGAGCAGAATAGCCTCGATGTCAAGTCGTCTTGATGCCGATCTTGCGGCGTCTCAATGGCGTTGACGTCGGACGGATCGGAGTTTTCCGCCTTAGAGCGAAGCGGATGAGGTCACCTGTTCACGCTGCGTCAGTGATCGGGTGGCCTCGAGGACCTTCTGGCGGAGCCAGATCAGCCCCAGGTCCTTGTCATTCTTCTGGTGCCAAATGATGCGATAGACCAGTTCCGGTACGGGAAACGGAACCGGAAAGAAGACCAGCCCCTCGTCACCAAAAGCGTTGGCCAGCCTCGATGGCACCGTCATGATCAGAGTCGAGCTCCTGATGATGGAAAGCGTTGCTGCGATGTAGGGCGTCTCGAACGCGATTGAGCGTCGTTCGGCGATGGATGCCAATGCGTTGTCGATCAAGCTCGGCGCCGTGGTCGTGAAGTTCACCCTGAGATGCGGAAAGGCAAGATAGTCCTCAAGACTGATCGTCCGACGGTCCTTGTCCGCCGCCAGCGGGTGTTGCGCTCCTACAAGGACCAGATGGCTTTCCCGAAACAGCTCGGCGCTGAGGATAAGGTCGCCAGGTGGCTCGGTGGCCCAGAAAACCAGATCGAGCTGGTCCTCGGTCAGAAGATCGAGCACGGCGCTGTCAATCATGCGAAGTCTGAGGGCCGCATGCGGGGCATCCCTGTGCAATGCCAGACCAAGCAGGGGAAGCAGCGTAATCGATGTGAACTCGCTTCCGCCAAGCGTGAAGGTCCGTGTCGTCTTTTGAGGATCGAAGCGGGGAGGCCCGACCGCTTTCTCCACCGCGCGAAGAACATCTTTAACGGCCGCGGCCAGCTCGACAGCTCGCGCGGTCGGCATCAACTCTCCCTGTCCTCGGATGAAAAGAGGATCACCAAGAAGTACCCGCAGACGGCCGAGTGCATGGCTGACCGCAGGTTGCGTCAAATGGAGCCGGACGCCGGCCTTGGTGACCGAGCGCACGTCCCAGACAGCGTCGAAGACGACCAGCAGGTTGATGTCGAACTTGTTCAAGTCAAAGTCGCTCATGAGGCTGCCCGGCTCGATGTGAATGACGTCAGCAGAAGCTACTTGCGTAAAAAGGATACATGAATTGGCGCTCGCCTTTCGTCGGCGAGAGCCGGATAGCGCCCAGCCGCCAGCTTGAGCCACCACAGATAGCGTCGATGCTCATCATATGGAATGCAGGAAATTCATGTTTCGGATAAAAATATATCATTTTCTTATTTGCGATTGAACAGATATCTCAACGAGCGGGAACAGGGTTGGACGCAAAATATCTGGCCAACCTCTGAGTATTTTTTGTTATCTCTGGGAGGAGAAGCGATGAATATACGTTCGGGAAGCGACTACAAGGTCATAATTCTTCTTAGTCTTGGCTTCGGACTCGTTGGTCTGGATCGCTTCATGATCCTTCCAATGTTCCCAGTTTTGAGGGAGAGCCTTGGAATAGGCTACCAGGATATTGGGCTGATCACAGGAATACTTTCGATCGCCTGGGGGATCTCGTCCGTCCTGATGGGCAATGCTGCCGACTGGCTCGGGCGCCGCGTCATCGTGGTCGCGTCCCTCATCGCCTTTTCGCTCGCTGTCGGCCTGAGCGGCTTCGCGGTCGGGCTGCTTTCGCTTCTCTTCCTGCGAGCCTTGATCGGACTTCTGGAAGGCGCCTTCGCCCCAGCCGCGCTTATGCTCAACTTCGAGCACTCGGAGCCTGAGCATGTCGGTCGAAACATCGGTATGATGCAGGCGGCTCTTCCTTTCTTCGGTCTCGCTCTTGCACCCATCATCGTCACGCAGCTTCTCACGGTGGTGGCGTGGCACTACGTCTTCGCATTCCTGGCGATACCGGGCTTCCTCACTGCGCTTCTCCTCTGGCGCTCGCTGAAGCGGGGTGGGGCGGACCCGGCGGAACTGCAGGCGTTCCGCGATGAGACGACGGTCGCGAGATGGCGCGAGGCCCTTTCCTATCGCAACGTCAAGGTCAACCTCTTCTGCATCTGCTGCTGGATGGCTTGCCTGATCGTCACGAGCGCCCTTATGCCGAGCTACCTTATGGACTACCTCCACCTCGATCTCGCCAGGATGGGATACGTATTGTCCGCCACCGGCTTTGGCGCCACCTTGGGTGGATTCGTAATGCCCTGGCTGTCGGACCGGATCGGCCGGAAGACGGTGGCATCGATCAATGCCTTGGGCACCGCCACCTTCATCATCCTTCTGTCCGTGCTGGGTCCTGAGCCATTTCCGCTGTTCTGCGCGCTCTTCGGCATAGCCTTCTTCCTCTACAACCTCATGGGAATGACACTCGGAACGATGACCGCAGAGTCGGTTCCGGCTCATATCGGCGCCACGGCCTCCGGACTGGTGATCGGGGTCGGCGAGATTTTCGGAAGCGGCGTTATCCCGATCGTCGCGGGCTTCGCGGCACAGCACTACGGCATACGTTCTATCCTCTTCATCGGCCTTGGCGCGACGCTGATCGGACTGGTCGCCCTTCTCGGGTATCGGTCCAACACGGTCGGGCAATATTCGGCCGAAGGCCGGTCCGCCACGGTAGCAGGATAGGTGGAATGATGTCGCTTCAGCTGGACTACGACGTCGTCATCGTCGGCTACGGGCCTTGCGGACAGATCCTGGCAGCGCTCCTCGGCGCCAAAGGCTGGAAGGTCGGCGTCTTCGAGCGGCATGAGGGCCCTTACGGACTTCCTCGGGCGGCGCATATCGATCATGAGATCATGCGCCTTCTGCAATCATTCGGTACGGCGGATGCCTTCCTCGCCAGCGCCGTGCCTTTCACGAAATACGTCCTCCGCAACCGTGGCGGAGAGATACTCCTTTCCCTTGATTGGGATGGCGAGGGAATTTCAGGCTGGGGAACGGACTACCTGTTCTACCAACCCGACCTTGAAGCACTGCTTGACAAGGTCGTCGTCAGTCATCCCACTGTGTCGGTCCACCAGGGCTGGGAGGCTGCTGTCGTCTCCAGCGAGGCGTCGTCTGTGCGACTGACGGTCAAGCGCAGCCGACCCGATAAAGCCGAGGCGGAGGCTCCCGAGACGAAGACGGTTCGGGCCCGCTACCTGATCGGTGCAGACGGTGCCAACAGCTTCGTGCGCGAGACGATGGGAGTGCACTACGAGGATCTGGGATTCAACGCGAGCTGGCTCGTCGTCGATCTGAAGATGAAGAAACCGGTCGCCCTCGCGTTCGACAATGGCAGCGTGTGCGATCCGGCACGGCCCAGCTCTATGTTCCAACTCGGGAGGCAGCATCGCAGGTTCGAGTTCATGCTGCTTCCCGGCGACATCAAGGCATCGATGGAGACGCGCGAGGCGGCATGGAACCTCATCGGACCTCTCATAGGCCCCGATGATGCCGAGATCGTCAGAAGCGTGGTCTATACATTCCGCTCAGCGCTTGTCTCCTCCTGGGGCGCCGATCGTATTTTCCTGATCGGCGACGCGGCCCATCTCATGCCACCCTTCATGGGACAAGGTATGTGCTCCGGCTTCCGAGATGCGACGAACCTTGCCTGGAAGCTCGATCTCGTGCTTCGCGGCGAGAGCGATCGCACACTGCTCGACACCTATGCCGAGGAGCGCGCGCCACATGTGCGGACCGTCATCGACCTCTCCGTCGAGATCGGCCGGCTTACCTGCACGACCGATCCGCGGGAGGCGGAAGATCGCGACGCGCATTTCCGGGAGGGTCACGCCGAGCCGCCTGCGCCGTTCCCGTGGTTGACGACTGGCGTCGTGTCCGACGAAGAAAGCGGGAGGCGTGTTGCCGGGCGGCTCGGTCCCCAGGGTCGCATCGCGTCCGGGACCGGGACCGGGACCGGGACGGCTCTTGCCGACGACGTGGTCGGCGGCCGCCGATGGCAGCTCATTTGTCGAACCGATCCGTCGGCCATCCTGTCCTACGAGTCGATAGCGTTTTTAGATCAGCTCGATACCGCCGTTCTGACGATGGCGGAAAGCGGTGAATGTGGGTCCGGCGTTTGCGACGCTGACGGCACATATGAGCGTTACTTTGTCGAAAACAGCATCGAGGCGATCATCGTCCGACCGGACTTCTACGTCTTCGGGGCGGCGATGACGATCGAGGGGCTGGAAGATCTCGTCTCGGAACTCCGCTACAAGCTTCGATGGCGATGTCCGTCGACGATGACGCGGCAGGTCGCAGGCGCTGGCCGATAGGCCGAGCCCTCATCAATTCTCACCACAAGAACGAACCAACGGCCGGACGATCGCCGCGCCGCAAGGTCATGCATTGCCAATCGGCAGTCCAATGGGACGAAACCATGCTCGACGCCTTCAACCACTACCTGCCGCGTCCGGTCCTCGATCGGATTGAGTCGCTCGCCCCAACCTTTCCGATCCTCCCCTTCTTCGAGCGGCTCCCTGCGCTTTGGAACCTCGACGTTCGCCTGCCTATGATGGACGAGGTCGAAGGATACCGGCAGATCATCTGCCTTTCGAACCCGCCGCTGGAGCTCATCGGCAGCCGGCAGGACGGGATTGACCTGGCCAGTTTCGTCAATGACGAACTTGCGGAAACCTGCCGGCGCAATCCGCATCATTTCCCGGCCTTCGTCGCCTCGGTGTCGATGGCCGACCCCGAGGCCGCGGTGGCGGAGGCCGGACGCGCCGTCCGCGATCTCGGTGCCGTCGGCATCCAGGTCTTCACCAATGTCGCAGGACGCCCGTTGAGCGATGCCGCATACCTGCCGCTCTTCGAAGCCATGGCGGCGCACGACCTGCCGATCCTGATACACCCGATGCGCAGCGCCGCCTTTTCCGACTACGCCTCGGAGGATGCTTCGCAGAATGAAGTCTGGTTCACGTTCGGTTGGCCCTACGAGACCAGTGCTTGCGTCACTCGACTGATCTACTCCGGCCTGTTCGACAAGCTTCCTGGCCTCAAGATTGTCACCCATCACATGGGCGGCATGATCCCGTACTTCGCGGAAAAGATCGCACTCGGCTTTTCGCAGATCTTCCTCGGGACGCTGGAACGCAATCCAGTGGGTGAGCGGGCCGGCCTCAAGCGGCCGCCCATCGACTATTTCCGCATGCTGTATGCCGACACCGCCGTGAACGGCTCTGCGGCTGCGGCAGCCTGCGGTCATGCGTTTTTCGGCACGGACCGATGCCTCTTCGCGACCGACGCCCCGTTTGATCCCGTCGACGGCCGGCATCTCCTGTCGGGTACGATTGCCGCGATCCGGGGGCTCGATCTCGACGAGGCCGCCAGGGCCAAGATCTTCGAGGGCAATGCTCGAGCGCTGTTCCGCCTGGAGGTCGGACGATGACCGCCGACAAGCGGACGGAGTCCGCTCCGCGCTCGCTCGAAGGTATCCGGGTGCTCGATATGTCGCGGATACTTGCCGGCCCTTGGGTCGGGCAGACCCTCGGCGATCTTGGTGCCGAGGTGGTCAAAATCGAACGTCCCCAAGCAGGCGACGACACGAGAGGATGGGGCCCTCCGTTTCTTCAGGACGAGCAGGGCCAGGATACGGACGTCGCGTCCTACTTCCTCTGCGCGAACCGCAACAAGAAGTCGGTGACGATCGATATCGCGAAGCCGCGAGGGCAGGCACTCGTGCGCGCGCTCGCCGAGCATGCGGACGTCTTGATAGAGAACTTCAAGGTCGGCGGCCTGGCCCAGTATGGGCTCGACTACGCCTCGCTGCGCGCGGTCAATTCCCGTCTCATCTACTGCTCCATCACGGGGTTCGGGCAAACCGGTCCCTATGCGGATCGCGCCGGCTACGACTTCCTGATCCAGGCCATGGGTGGTCTCATGAGCATCACCGGCGAACCGAACGGCGAACCGCAAAAGACCGGCGTCGCCATCACCGATATCGTGACCGGGCTTTACGCGACCGTTGGGGTGCTTGCGGCACTAACGGCTCGCACCCGAACGGGCGAGGGCCAGCATCTCGACATCGCGCTCCTCGATGCGCAGGTGGCGAGCCTGGCCAACCAGTCGATGAATTTTCTCACAACTGGAAAACCACCGATCAGGCTTGGCAATTCGCACCCTAACATCGTTCCCTACCAGGACTTTCCGACCTCGGATGGTGCAGTGATCGTCGCGGTCGGAAACGACGCGCAGTTCTCCCGGCTTTGCGAGATCATGGGATCGCCGGAATGGGCGACCGATCCGCTGTACTCGACGAATCGCGGCCGTGTGGAGAACCGAGCGCGTCTGGTTCCAATGTTGGCGCAGGCGACAAGAGCGCGGGCGACGGCCGACTGGATCGTTGCACTTGAAGCGGTCGACGTCCCCTGCGGACCCGTCAACACCATCGCCGAGGTCTTCGCTGATCCGCATGTCCAGGCTCGCGGTATCAAAGTGGAACTGCCGCACCCAAAGGCCGGTCGCGTCCCGCTCGTCGCCAGTCCCGTGCGACTGTCGCAGACGCCGGTCGTCTACGACACGCCGCCGCCGGCGCTCGGAGAGCATACCGCCGAGGTTCTGGCGGGTTGGCTGAGTCTTGGGCCAGTCGACATCGAGACCCTTCAAACGGAAAGAATCATCTGATGGCCGAAGCAAAGATCTTCATCGATGTATCTATCGAGGACGGCGTCGCGCTAGCGACGCTCAACTCACCTGAAACCCGTAACGCCCTCGGCGACGCCTCTCATTTCCAAGAGATGGACGCACTCTGCGCCCATATCGCCGCTGACCGCTCGATCCGCGTGCTGGTGCTGACCGGGGCCGGCAAGGCGTTCTGCGCAGGCGGCGATATCAAGCAGATGTACAGCCGCATCACGGCACCCGGCGCGCAGGTGATCGACGAGCGCTACGGATACAAGTCGGGCTTCCACCGTCTGCCGAAAGCGCTTTACGAACTCGAGGTGCCGACGATCGCCGCGGTGAACGGACCGGCAATCGGCGCCGGGCTTGATCTCGCCTGCATGTGTGATCTGCGCATCGCCTCGGAGGAGGCCGTCTTCGCGGAGAGCTTTGTCAAACTCGGCATCGTCCCTGGAGATGGCGGCGCGTGGCTCCTGCAGCGCATCATCGGCCCCCAGAAAGCAGCCGAAATGACCTTCACCGGCGATTTGATCGGTGCCGCGGAAGCCCTGGCCTGCGGGCTTGTTCTGAAGGTCGTACCGCATGCCGAGGTCGTCGGCGAGGCCATGGCCATGGCAAGGCGCATCGCCGCCAATCCGGGCGATGCCTTGCGCATGACCAAGCGGCTGATGCGCGAGGCGCTCCACACTCGGCTGGATACGCTGCTGGAGCTTTCTGCTGCCTTCCAGGCGCTGGCTCACTTCACCCCAGATCACCGGACGCGTCTCGACGCCGCCGTCGGCCGCATTTCTCACAACACCAAGACCAAGGGTTGAGATCATGATCGAACACGACATCGAGATTCCGATGAGGGACGGCACAATGGGCGCGTTTCTGGCGCTGCCGGAGGGCAAGCCTGCCGGCGCGATCATAGCGATCATGGAAATCTGGGGCGTCAATCAAACGATGCGCTATCACGCGCGCGAATTCGCCGCCGCCGGTTATGTCTGCCTCGTCCCGGATCTTTTCTGGCGTCAGGAAGCCGGCGTTCAACTTTCCGACGGCAATTCTGACGACATCGCGAAGGCTTTCGACCTCTACTACGATTTCGACTACGACCGGGCCGTCGCCGACATGGAAGAGGTCGGCGCCTATCTGAAGACCCTGCCCGAGTGCAACGGGCAAGTCGGCGCAGTTGGCTACTGCCTCGGCGGCAAGCTCTGCTATCTCATGTGCTGCAATTGCGAGATCGACTGTGCTGTCGCTTACTACGGGACTTACATCGAGCACCGTATACGCGAAGTGGAAAAGCTGCATCGGCCCTTTATGCTGCATATGGCCATGAAGGACCGATGGGTGCAGGCAGAGGTCAACGACCTTCTGATGCGTCGCCTCTCGCCCAATCCGCTCGTCACCATCCACCAGTATCCCAATGCCGACCACGCCTTCGCGCGCCATGGCGGCCGCACCTACAGCCGTCCCGAAGCGGAACGGGCGCTGGCGCTTTCGCTCGCTTTTTTCGGTCAGCATCTTGAGACAGCAGGCGCCTAAAGCGCGTCACCACCTGAGGACACCATCCATGATCCGAATCAACCGCCTCGCTTATGCAACCATCGAAACGCCCGACCTCGATCGGCAGAGCGACTACTATCGAGAGGTCCTCGGCTTGACCGCGGGATACAGCGATCGCAAGACAATCTTCCTGCACGCGGCCCTCGACCGGCATTCAGTCATCCTGCGCAGCGGCGATCGTGCGGCCTGCACAGAGCTCGGCCTGCACATAGCCCATCACGAGAATCTTTCGGCCCTGCAGACACAGCTCGCAAGCAATGGCGTCGTCGTCGAGCGACGGAGCGACTCGCAGCCAGGTGTCGCGGACAGCCTCGTCTTCACCGATCCGAAGGGCACGATGATCACGGTTTTCAACGAGCCGGAGCAGCCGGTGCCTACCACCGGGGGCGTCGGAGCCGCACCGACGACGATCGGTCATGTCGCCTTCAACGTCGAGGACGTGGCTGCGACCGTCGACTTCTACTGCAACGTTCTCGGCTTTCGCTTCTCGGACGCGATAGAGGACTTCTTCGTCTGGCTTCGCTGCAATCCGAACCATCACAGCGTAAACTTTGTGCGCGGCAAGCGCATCAAGATGCATCATCTCGCCTTCGAGGTGCGGGACTGGAACCATCTGCAGACCTCGTGCGACTTCCTCAGCAAGGCAGGCTATCCGACGATCTGGGGCCCGGGGCGCCACGGCTGCGGCCACAACATATTCACTTATCACCGGGATCCTGACGGCAACATCATCGAACTCTTCGCAGAGCTCGACCAGATGCGCGAGGAACTCGGCTATTTCGAGCCAAGGCCCTGGCATCGGCAGCGCCCGCAGCAGCCAAAGGTCTGGCCGTCAAATCCCGCCGCCTCGAACCTCTGGGGTCCGATGCCGCCTCCGGACTTCCTCGACTGAGCCATTCGCGACTGGCGTCCTAAACAATCAGCGGAAAGACCAATGACCGACATCACATTCAAGATCGGAACGTTTTCCACCGGCGGCAGACGACCCTTCGCAGGCCTCGTTATCGGCGACCTTGTTGTCGACGTCGCTGAGGCCCTCGCTTCCGCCCGCCGGCATACAGGCTGGGAGCCGCCTGCAACACCAGACCTCGGTAGCATGGACGCGATCCTTGGCGACTGGGAGCGCCATTTCGAGATACTGCAGACACTGGCGGGCAAGATCGCCGCCGAAGGTCGTGGTGGCTTTCAGGACGCGGCCCACGCGTGGGCAGACCTGCGCGTTCTGCCGCCCGTGCCGCACCCTTCGAAGATCCTCAACTCGGCGGCCAACTACAGCGGGCATGTCAAGGAGATGCGCAGCTACACGACGACCAACAATCTCGATCCGGCCAAGGCCTTCAGCGGCAAGAAAGATGGTGCGGAACCCTATCTGTTTCTTAAGGCGCCTAGCGCGCTCTGCGGGGCTTTCGACGACATCGTGCTGCCCAGCGAAGACGACCAGATCGACTGGGAGGCCGAACTCGCTGTTGTAATCGGGACGACTGGCAAAGGCATTCGAGCAGACCGAGCCATGAACCATGTCGCCGGGTTCATGGTTTTCAACGACGTCTCCTGCCGCAATCGCCTGTTCCGGAAGGACCGTGAGAATTTCCGGACGGACTGGCTGTCTTCCAAGTCCTTCGACACATTCGCGCCGACCGGCCCCTACCTCGTGCCGAAGGCGTTCCTGCCCGATCACAGCGCGCTTCGGATCACGCTCAAGGTCAACGGCGAGTTGAAGCAAGACGGGCTCGCCGGAGAGATGATCTTTGGGACGGAGGAGCAGATCGAGTTCGCATCGGCCAGGATGACTCTTCACCCCGGCGACATTTTCGCAACCGGCACGATCGGCGGTGTCGGCCAGGGCAGTTCAACATACCTGAAGGTTGGAGACGTGATCGAGACGGAGATCGACGGGCTTGGGTGCCAGCGCAATCCAGTTGTCGGGCCACGGTCCTGAACGATCCAATGCACTCGGCGATCCTGCAGCAGGCGGGACTGCCCTTTGGGAGGGAAAATCAATGACACATGTGGCACCGAAGCTGGACATTGAGCTCTATGACGAAACGTTGCTAATCGACCCCTTCGAGGCCTTTCGCCGGATCCGGGACGCTGGGCCAGCAGTGCACCTGACGCGCTATGGGGACGTCTACGCGATCGGCCGTTATCAGGACGTACGCGCCGCCCTCGCCAATCCCACCGTCTTCTCGTCGGCTCGCGGCGTTTCGCTGAACCCCGGGACCAACGAACGCCTGGCCGGTACGACACTCGGCAGCGACGATCCGGGTCACGCGCGCCTGCGCAGCATCGTTTCGCGACCGCTGGCTCCCGACAGGCTAGCCGAACTCCGGTCGTCGATGGCGGCCTCGGCAGAGGCATTGGTCGTTCGGCTCGTCGAGCAGGGAACGTTCGACGCGGTGGCCGACATGGCGACCCACCTGCCTCTGACCGTGGTGGCCGAACTTGTCGGCATGCCGGTGGAAGGCAGAGACCGCATGCTCGACTGGGCTGCTGCCGCCTTCAACTCGATGGGTCCGGCCGATTCAAGACTGACGATCGACGCGCTGCCGATTGCCGCGGAGATGGCCCACTACGCCTTCGACCCGGCGCTAGCGGCCAAGGTGGCGCCCGGAAGCTGGGCGGACCAGCTTTTCGCGGCGGAAGCCAGGGGCGAGATCACCCGTGCCGAATGCGGGTCCCTCCTGACGGACTATATGGCTCCGGCGCTGGATACGACGATCTTTGCCGGATCGAGTGCGATCTGGCTTTTCGCCAACCATCCCGACCAGTGGGCCTGGCTGCGGCAGAACCCGGAAAAACTGCCTCAGGCGCTGAACGAGATCCTGCGTCTGGAAGGGCCGGTTCAGCAGTTCTCCCGATATGTCACCCGTGAAGTGGATGTCGGGGGTGTCACGATCCCGGAGGGCGCACGTGCCTTGATGATGTTCGCTTCCGCCAATCGCGACGAACGCAAATGGGAGACCCCGGAGAAGTTCGACCTGCAGCGTCGCGCTGGCGATCACCTCGCCTTCGGCCATGCCGTCCATACCTGCATGGGGATGAACCTTGCCAAGCTGGAGGTCACGGCGCTGCTTACCGCGCTGCTGCCGCGGGTCGAGCGGTTCGAACTCGCCGGCGAGCCCCGCCGCGTTCCAAACAACAGCCTGCGCGGCTTCGCCCACCTTCCGGTGCGTGTCCAGTGACGGACGGCCGGGTAGGACAGATCAAAAGGAACAGCCATGGGCACGATGATCCTGAAGGTGCTCAGCCTTCGTGACGAGGCCGACGGAATTCGCGCCTTCGAACTGGCAGATCCGGCCGGCGGAGAGCTGCCGGCCTTTACGGCCGGCGACCACATCGACGTGCACACCGGCACGGGGCTCGTACGCCAGTACTCGCTCTGCAACGGCCCGCTCGACCGCAGGGCATACGTCATCGCCGTCAAGCGGGAGCCCATGTCGCGCGGCGGATCGCACTGGATGCACGATCATCTGCGCCAGGGTGACCTCGTGACAATCGGTGGCCCGCGCAACAGCTTCCCCTTGGAGGGCGATGCCGAGTCGGCGCTTCTGATCGGTGCCGGCATCGGACTGACGCCCGTCCTGAGCATGGCACGCACACTTGCCCACACCGGACGAACCTACACGCTTCACTGCTTCAGTCGATCCGCCGCGCACACACCGTTTCGAGAGGAACTCAGCGCCGCGGACAAGGGTGGCCAGATCTTTCTCCACGAGGGCCTGGAGATCGACCGGCAAAAATCGCTGCTCCGCGACATCCTCGCGGAGCCGGGCAAGCGCGCCCTTTACATGTGCGGACCGATGCCTTTCATGGAACAGGTCGAACAGATTGCAGCCTTGGCCGGCTGGCCTACCGGTTCCATCCGGAGCGAAAACTTCGGGGCAGCTGAGACGGCAAAATGCGGCGATCGACATATCGAAGTGGTCCTCGCTTCATCCGGCCGAACGATTATCGTTCCCGCCGACAGCAGTATTGCACGGACCCTGATAGAGGCAGGCGTAAACATCGAGGTGTCCTGCGAGCAAGGACTCTGCGGGAGCTGCCTGACCAGGGTACTCGAAGGCACACCGGAACATCGCGACACTTTCCTTACCGAGGCTGAGAAGGCGGACGGCACCTTGATCCTCCCTTGCGTCTCGCGTGCCCGAACAGAGAGCCTGGTCCTCGACCGCTAGGCATGGCGCTGAGTGTCCGTCGTCAGCGTTTTGAGACAAGTGGCGGAAGAAGTCGCCGAGGATGGTGGAAGGGTAGAACTAGCCCCGACGCGGGCGTCTTGTCCTTGAACTCATCGGCCGGCCTTGATTGCTCGACGATTCGGATGATCTCAAGCGTCGCCGACGCAGGGTATCCCATTCTTCACCGCCCCCATCCGCGATCATCAGGCGAGGAGCATCGGCAATTGCCTGCCGCTCGCGCCACGGGGCCTCGTAGGTCGGCCTCCGATAGTATCGGCCACGATGTCGAGGTCGCGCCTCTCGGCCGGCGAACCGCCTCGATAGTGCGTTGGATGTCCATGAGCGGGGGTAGGGAAGTCATGAGAGACACGCCGGCGCGCTCGTAATGCTGCTGCAATGGTACTCCTGCAGGTTCCGTCGGATGGTTTCGTCCAGGTGCCTTCAGAGACTTTCGGAATATTTCTGGGTTCCGCGATGAAATTGGATCGTAAGCAGGAGATATCAGTGAAAACGACAAGCAAAAATACCATCGTAGCAGGCATCATTATTGCATTTCTCAGCACGCCTGCGCTTGCATTCGACCATCAATATTATCGCGAGCGCGCTCGCGCCGATGCAGAAAAGCAAGTATCGCAGGATATTGCCAGAGCAAAAGGCGATCTTACACAAGCTCGAGATCGTGCGAGGAATGACGCTTCGCGGGCCAGAGATCGTGCAAGAAGCGATGCTTCGCAGGCTGGTGATCGTGCGAGGAATGAAGCTTCGCAGGCCAGAGATCGTGCAAGAAGCGATGCTTCGCAGGCTGGAGGTCGAGCAAGGAGTGGTGTTTCAGGCGGCAACGGTCACAGCAGCACTGGATCGCGAGGGGGATCTCGTCGATAGGAACTTATCGAGAGGGCCGATGGATATAGTTCACGGTCGATCGATGTAGTCGTTCCAGCTGCGATGGTTTTTAAGAGCAGTGACGTGCGCATGTTCCGTGGCCTATACGGCAGCTCCAAGTTCACCGAAATTTTTCGGTGAACTTGGAGTTTGTATACGATGAACCGATTGGGCTGCTTGCAATCACTACGCGCAATCCTTTCAAGATTCCATATTGGCTGAAGACTGGCGTGATGGCTGTGCGCTCGTGCGACAAAATTGACGGGCACCGTTCGCCGCCATGCAATGACCATACCTTGTCGCCTCAGCATGCAAGTCGATTTGCTTGCCTTTCGCCGCCACCCAAGAACTTTGTAATGCTGCTGCAATTCTTCACTCACACCGCAAGCGGCGGCGATGGGCACCAACGTTAATGCCGGCAAGCTGAAAATCGCTTTCTGAGCCTGTAGAAAAGTAGCCGACACCCAAGTGAACCTCATCCGCCGCGCTTTAAGAAGCCGGATTTCGCGAGCGGCGCGGTCACGTGCCCCATGGTCGCCCTCATGTCTTTGGATTCAGCCTCAACCTTGCCCGAGCAATGGACGCCTTCTTGTCGTGCCATTTCGCGCTAAAGGATAGGCAGCGACCATTGCGACAGCATTACCGGCAGACCGGCGTGGCTTCGGCAATGCTGCTGCAATTGTTCTCGTTGAGAACGAGAACATGAAAGGGCAGAGACCATGAGAATCTTGCTGATAGAAGACGAAAAAGAGATGGCTGAGGCGCTTTCAGCAGCGCTGAGCAAACAGGGTATCGTCATCGACCACATCATGTTCCTGGATGACGCGCTCGAGCTGGTACGTCAGCACACATACGATGCAATCCTGCTCGATCGTCGCTTGCCCGACGGTGAGGGACTGAAATTCATTCCAAGGCTGAGAAGAGCAGGCGTAGACACGCCGATCATCGTTCTAACAGCACGCAATGAGCCGATGGAACGGATTGAAGGTCTCGATATCGGGGCTGATGACTATCTGGGAAAACCCTTTTTGGTTGAGGAATTGATGGCTCGGGTCCGCGCTGTTCTGCGACGACCCGCAAATCTGGCGGAACCGCAGATCACGGTGGGCCAAATGATCATCGATCCACTGCATTTGAGCGTAAACATCGCTTCGAATCCGATCGATGTGCCCAGGAGAGAACTCTCGATCCTCGTGGCCCTAGCAAAGCGGCAAGGCAAAACCGTTCTTCGCTCTATCCTGGAAGCGGCTGTCTACAACTACGAAGAAGAAATCCAGTCGAATGCGATCGATGCGCATATTTCACGATTGCGGAAGCGACTGCAGGATGCCAGCGCTGGTGTATTGATTCATAACATCAGAGGCGTCGGCTATCTTCTGAGGGAAGAATGATGAACAAAAAAAGAGCGTCACTCAGATGGCGTCTTACTCGGCAATTTAGTTTCATCTTCGCAGCTGTCGTCGCCACGGTTATCATTGGTCTTTGCATCTATGGTGCGATGACCTTATCTCCGAACGTCGCAATGGCTAGAACTATTGGCCCGATAATGGCGGAGGCAGTCGCCCAGGATGCTCATGGCCGGCTTGAGATAACAGAGACGCCGAGGCTCATGGCCCTGAAACAGAAGAACCCGAACCTTTGGTATGTGGTCGCGACCACCGACGGCACGTACCGAACCTACGGTGGCGTGCCTGTATCCTATGTCCAGCTTGTGCCGCTCGTGCATCTTTTCCGAGAGGCGGACATTCGCGGGTCTGCTGATACGGCCGAGATTGCATCAATCTACACCGCTCAGACCACGGCCGGTGAGGTGAGGATCCTATTTGGCGGGGGTTCAGGCGAGTACTGGCCCTTCCTCACCATTCTCCTGGCCACCAATCCGATCTACGTGCCGCTGCTCGCTCTTGCGCTGCCCGCGATCTTCTTTGCCGTTCCCCGAATTGTTCGGAGTGCTCTTGCCGGGGTGAGCGAGGTCGCCCGCAAGGCGTCCGAGATTGAACCGCGCCGACATGGGGCACGTCTTCCCACCGAAGGAATCCCGAGCGAGGTCGCTCCGCTGGTGGTAGCGTTCAACGGGGTGCTCGATCGGCTCGAGCACGAATTCCAGAAACGCCAGCGATTCCTGATCGACGCAGCGCATGAACTCAGAACGCCCATCGCCATCATGCAGACCCGAATTGAGGGCATGTCTGGCGGGCAGGACCGCAGGCGGCTGTTGGACGACGTCGCGCGTCTGGGTGAGACAGCCGAACAACTTCTCGATTTCGAGCGCAACGACCAGGCCTCTGACCTCCATGAGACGGTAGACCTGGTCGACATTGCAAGAACCGTGGTGGCCGACTTGGCACCGCTCGCGATCGCCGAAGGCTACGAGATATCGTTTGAGAGCGAGGTGGACAAGTTCGAGCGGCTGGGCAGTCCTTCAGCTTTGCCGAGAGCGGTCAGCAATCTGGTGCGAAATGCAATCGATCATGGCGAAAATGCTGGCATGATCTCGGTCTCGGTCTCGGAGAGCGGGCAGGTCGTCGTTGCGGATCAGGGGCACGGGATACCTCATGATCAACAAGAACTCGTGTTCGAGCCGTTCTACCGTGTGACGCCCCGAAGCAAGGGTGCGGGCCTCGGTTTGAGTCTGGTCAAGCAGATCGTCACAAATCACCGCGGTCAGGTCACAATCGAGAGCAACTCGACCGGGACCAGAGTTACAATCCAGATCTAACCGACACTTGGTGGCCTCGGAAAACGCTCGTGAGAGCCGTTACGAGACGAGCAAATTGGCCTGTCGTCGCGATGTCTCTATTGTTCTGAATTGAGCTCCACCTTCGGTGGCACCGCGGGCATGACGAGGCTCTCGGCCGCTGCGTCGCAAATGCCTCCTCCGGAGGCGCTGACGAATGCTCCCGGGGGCCAACCCCTCGGGAGCGAGCTGCTCACATATCTGTCGGCTGAGGTCCGTCATATCCTTCAACAACGACGATATCGGCCGTTGATACATTCTCGCGCAAAGCTATTGCCGCGATATACTCGGGCGAATTCCAGCAATCGAGGGCGGTTTGGTAGTTGCTAAACTCTATAACTACGGTGCGAGCCCTGGGTTTTCCTTCAACCTTATTCGCTTGACCGCCGCGAATCAAAAACCGTGCACCATACTTATTAAACGCCAAAGCGTTTTCACGGACGTACGCTTTGTATGCTTCGGGGTCGTCGACGTCGACGAGACCGACCCAGTATCCTTTTGCCATTTCTTTCTCCTCTGAATACACGGTTGACTACGACTGCACTCTACGTGGGATAGACAAAAGACCGCATCACGGCACAAGCACGAGGCAGCCGGTGCTGCGCCGGCTCTCCAGGTGTTGATGTGCGTCTGAGGCGTCTTGCAGTGCGAACTGCTGGATCGGTGGGGCTTTCACGCTGCCGTTCTGCAGAGTTGCGAAGAATTCATCTGCCATCGCGATGCGTTTAGCTCGGGTCGATGCGTAGTGAGGCATCATCGGCCGGGTCGCAAACAAGGAGCCGCGTTTCGCCAGTTCGAGCATACTGAAACTATCGACGGGACCAGAAGCGTTTCCGTAGCTGACAAACATGCCGCGCGGCCGCAGGCAATCCAGCGAGCCCATCGCAGTCACCTTACCGACTCCATCGAAGACGACGTCGCAGAGCTCGCCTTTTGTCAGTTCCTTTACCCGCTCGGCAAAATTCTCGCGGGAGTAGACAATGACCTCGTGGCAACCATTTTCCCGTGCAGTTGAGGCTTTTTCATCCGAGCCCACCGTGCCGATAACAGTAGCGCCAAGATGTGCGCCCCACTGGGACAGAATTGTTCCGACGCCGCCGGCAGCGGCGTGAACCAGCATGATGGTGCCCGGTCGAACGTTGAAGGTCTGGCGGAGCAGCATCTGCGCCGTAAGCCCCTTCATGGTCAAAGCCGCGGCCATTTCCTCGCTGACCCCATCCGGGATCTTGAACGCCAGTTCAGCGTCGACAAGACGCTCGGAGGAATAGCCACCGCCAGCCATTGTGGAATAGGCAACACGATCGCCAACCACGAAATCGGTAACGCCCGATCCGATCGCGGTGATCTTGCCGGTTCCTTCTTGTCCCAAGACAAAGGGCAACTGGACTGGATAAAGTCCGGAGCGAAAATATGTGTCGATAAAGTTCACGCCACAGTGCGACTGGCGAATACGGACTTCATTGGCCTTTGGGGCGCCGACGTCCTGCTCCTCATACTTCAGAACCTCTGGGCCACCATGTCTGTGGATGCTGACAACTTGGGCCATCTCTTTTGCTCCGTTCTCTGCTCAAAGGGGTGTAGATGCGCGGCCGCCAGGGTCTCGCCGGGAATAGGTGTGCCTATGCAAAACCGGGACACGATGTTTGAGCTTCGACTTGCGCAGGTCATGCCGACATTGCTTCGGTGGCTCTGCCTTGAGAGTCAGTTTGGACAGACGGCTCCTGAAAGTTTTTCAAAAGCTTGGGCCATTCGTTCGCAAACGCTTCAAGACTTTGCTCTTTGATCGGTCCGAATCCGCGTATCTTTCCCACGGACTCCGCCAGCTTCACCGCCGGTTCATGGTTTGCGGTCCGCAGGCCGGCCGCGATGACGTCGATCATGTCCTCGTAGCGGGTAATCAGTCCGCGCTCATGCTTTCGTTCAAGCGTGTATCCGAAGATATCCAATGGCGTTCCACGAAGAGGCTTGCCCATCGCCAACAATCTGAACAATGAAAGCGCCCATTTCCCGAAGGCCATCTTTCTGGGCCGCCCGGTGCTGTGGTCCATGCGGGCGAGGATCGGCGGCGAGAGATGGAACTTCAGCGATGGATTGCCGTCAAAGGACTGCTCCAACTCGCGACGGAATTCCGGGGCCGAATAGAGACGCGCCACCTCGTACTCATCCTTGTAGGCGAGGACGTTCGCGTAGTTGACGGCTACCGCCTTCGTGAGGCTGTCTGAGCCCGAGACGGCTTGCTCAGCTTTGCGTATCCGCTCGACCCTTTCCTGATATCGGGCCGCAAGCTTCGCGTTCTGATAGCTTGTCAGATGTCGTACGCGGTGCCCCACGATCTCATCCAGGCCCATGTCGCTCAAGGGCTTGCGTCGATCCTGGTTGATCGTCTGCTCTACGCGCTCAGGGTATGCGGCGGCGAAACGTCCCCATTCGAACGCGGCCAGGTTGAAGTCAACCGATACGCCGTTCAGCGTGATCGCATTGCGCAACGACCCCTCGGTAATCGGTATGAGCCCCTTTTGCCAGGCATACCCAACCATCATCATGTTGACCGCGATCGCATTGCCGAGGGTCTTCAGGGCAAGGCGCTGGAAATCGAGAAAGGCGGGTGATCGGAGCCGCTCGATGAGGCGCTTCTTCATCGACGACTGTCGAAAATCGAAATCGCGATTCCCGATGAAGCCGGCAACCGGCGTGATATGCGAGTTCACCACACCGCTCGACCGGTCTGCGTCGAAGAGATCGACGGAGGTCGATGAGACCGCGACAACGAGATCGGGTGCAATCAGCAGATCCGCCTCGCCGGTCGCGACGCGAGGCGAACGAACAGCCTCGACATCCGACGAAATCCGCACGTGGTTCGTGACCGCCCCGCCCTTTTGCGCCAGCCCTGCCATATCCAGAACCATTGAGGCGGAGCCGTCGATGTGAGCGGCCATGCCTAGAATGTGACCTACCGTGAGAACGCCGGTGCCACCCACACCAGTCACCACGATGTTGTAGGGCTCGCGCGCAACCGCCTTGAGCGTAGGGTCCGGCAAGATCGCGTCAGGACGCTTGACCTCGGTCTGCTTCTTCGGACGTGCCCCCGCAACGGTAACGAAGGACGGGCAGAATCCCTTGAGGCAGGAAAGATCGACATTGCAGACCGACTGGTTGATCTCGCGCTTGCGGCCCATTTCAGTTTCGAGTGGTTCGATCGCAACGCAATTGCTTTGCACTGAACAATCGCCGCATCCCTCGCATACCGCGGAGTTGATGAAGGCGAGTTCCTTGGGCTTGGGCAGCTTGCCGCGCGCGCGCTTGCGACGCACTTCCGTTGCGCAACCCTGATCGTAGATGATTACGCTGCAACCCTCGACTTCGCGCAGGTGCTTCATCACCTCGTCGAGTTTGTCGCGATGTTTGACGACTGTGCCGGGCGCGAGGGTATTTCGGTCAAAGGCTTCCGGCGCATTCGACACGAGATAGATGTGCTTCACGCCTTCCGCCGCCACTTGGTGCGATAGCGTCGGCACGTTCAGGGTGCCGTCGAAAGACTGTCCACCCGTCATTGCAACGGCGTCGTTGAAGAGGATCTTGTAGGTAATGTTTGCGTTCGCGGATACGGCCTGGCGAATTGCCAAGATGCCACTGTGGAAATAGGTGCCATCCCCAAGATTGACGAAGATGTGTCTTTCGTCGGTGAACGGTGACGTACCGACCCACGTCACGCCTTCCGAACCCATATGGGTGAAGGTCTCGGTCTTGCGGTCCATCCACTGGACCATGAAGTGGCAACCAATACCCGCCAGGGCACGGCTTCCTTCCGGAACCTTGGTCGAGGTGTTGTGAGGACAGCCGGCACAAAAGTAGGGAGTTCGCGTAACGGGCGTCTCGTATTGAGCGAGATTCTTCCGGCGGCCCGCAAGCATCTCCGCCCTGTTGCGGATCCGCCCGATGACGTCTTCCGGCAGGTCCATCCTTTCCAAACGTCCCGCGATCGTCCTGGCGATGAGTTCGACCGACAGGTCGCCGTATCGCGGCAGCAGCAGCTGGCCGTCCTCATCGGTCTTGCCCACGATCCGTGGCCAGGAATCACGCCGCTGGTTAAAGAGCTGCTGCTTGATCTGGTGTTCGATAATCTCGCGCCGCTCTTCAACCACAAGGACTTCATCCAACCCTGCCGTGAACCTTTGCATGGGGACGGGATCGATAGGCCACGCCATGCCGATCTTCAGGACGGATATGCCGATCTCTTGAGCGAGCTTGCGGTCAATGCCGAGGAGCGATAGTGCGTCCAGAGCCTCTTCATGGGCCTTCCCAGACGCGACGATCCCGAACCGGCTGCGCGGCGAAGCCAGGGTCACACGGTCGACGCCATTGGCCCGCCCATACGCGATCGCTGCATCCATCTTGTAGAGGTGCAGTCGCTGGTCCTGGCTGAAGCGATCGTCCGGCCAGCGAAGGTTCAGGCCGTCGTGCGGCATGTCAAAATCCGAGGGCAGCACCAGCTGGCGCCGCTCTGCGGATAGATCGACGACCGCGTTCGCTTCGACTGTGTCGGCGATCACCTTCATGCTGACCCACGCGCCCGAGTACCGCGACATGGCAATACCCAGGAGACCCATGCTGACGATCTCATGGGGGCCGGAAGGAACCAGCACCGGCATCATGGCCGCAATGAATGCCTGGTCGCTTTGATGCGGAAGAGGCGAGGACTTTCCGCCGTGGTCATCGCCGGCCAGGCAAAGAATGCCGCCATGTTTGGCAGTCCCGGCCGCATTGCCGTGTTTGAATGCGTCGGCGCAGCGATCCACCCCAGGACCCTTCCCGTACCAGATGCCGAACACGCCATCCTTTCTTGCGCCAGGTGATAAATGCAGTTGTTGCGTGCCCCAAACGGCGGTCGCACCAAGTTCCTCGTTAACCGCCGGGCGTACGACGATCTCGTAGGGGTCAAGGAATTTTTTGGCCTTCATCAGCGCGGAGTCATAAGATCCGAGCGGTGACCCGCGATATCCCGAAATAAAGCCCGTGGTATTCAGCCCCTTCGCGCGGTCGTTCTGAACCTGGATGATCGGCAAACGAACCAGAGCCTGAATGCCGCCCAGAAAGATGCGCCCCTCTGTGCGGGTATAGACATCATCCAGCGACCGTTCGATCTTCTGTTTCACGACGTTCTCGCCTGACGTTGAAGTCTGCGCCATGGGTCCTCCATTTAGCTGGTTTGGCACTTTGACGCTGGTCTGAGATTTTCAACGCCACGACGTGACGGAGCACGAGGCATTCATTCTTCTTCGTTTGATCGACGAGTTTAGAAAAGCCGGTCGAGCCAGCTGTGCTGATCGGGTGCGCGGCCGAACTGGATGTCGGTCAGCGCCGCCTTGAGGCGGCCAGCGATCAGACCGGCATTGCCATCGCCGATGGTGAAGCTATGTTGGCGTCCCTTCACCTTGCCGATCGGGGCCACTACCGCCGCCGTGCCACAGGCAAAGGCCTCGCGCAGGCGACCGCTCTCCGCATCTTTTTGCCACTGATCCATCCCGTAAGGTTCCTCCCGGACGGTCAGCCCCATGTCCCGTCCGAGCGTGATAAGGGAATCGCGCGTAATGCCCGGAAGGATAGTGCCAGTGAGCGGTGGCGTCTGAAGCGAGCCGTCATCGAAGACGAAGAAGATGTTCATGCCACCCAGCTCTTCCACCCAACGGCGCTCGACGGCATCAAGGAAGACCACCTGGTCGCAGCCCTCCCGCAGGCCCTCAGCCTGTGCCGCCAGGCTTGCGGCGTAGTTGCCGCCGCACTTTGCGGCGCCCGTGCCGCCAGGCGCGGCCCGCGTGAAATTTTCTGAAGCCCACAGCGTCAAAGCCGATGCGCCGCCTTTGAAGTAGGAGGCGACGGGTGAGGCAATGGCGCAGAAGATAAATTCGGATGAAGGTTTCATTCCGAGCGCCACCTCCGATCCGATCATGAAGGGGCGAAGATAAAGCGATGCACCTTCGCTCGATGGGATCCAGTCGCGATCGAATCTCACAAGTGCCCTGCAGGATTCGACAAAGAGATCTTCAGGCATTTGCGCCATTCCGAGGCGCTCAGCGGAGTTACGGAATCGACGTGCATTGGCATCTGGTCGAAAAAGCGTGGCGCCACCGTCGGGGAGCCGATAGGCCTTCATCCCCTCGAAGATTTCCAGAGCGTAGTGGAAGACCAGGGTCGCCGGATCGAGGGCGAGTGGCCGCCTCGGCTCAATTTTCCAGCCGTGCCAACCCGTGTTTTCGGAATACCGGATGGTCACCATATGATCGGTGAACACCTTCCCAAACCCGGGGTTTTGAAGCAGCGCCTCTCTTTCAGTCGCAGGGACGGCATTTGGATTTTTTTCTACATCAAACGTCAACGCACCATTGCTGCCCACGACGGATCCCTTCCTGCTGCACGCATCGCCTTTGATGATATTGCTACGTCAGTTCGCTTGGCATTTGGCGGCGAATATGCTCGATTGAGAACACAATTTGGCATCGCCACCGCAGAAATTCGAAAATTGCGCAATTCTATGCTGCTCTCAAATAGGAGACTTTCGCATTGAGCAAGCTGGACGACATAGACCGTCGGATTCTCAGGGCCTTGCAAAAGGACGGACGTGTCCAGAACACCGAGCTGGCGGAGCAGGTCGGGCTATCGCCGTCGCCCTGTCTGCGCCGGGTGAAACTGCTTGAGGAGGCCGGCGTCATCGAACGCTACGTTGCCCTGGTCGATGCGAGCAAGATCGGTATGGGCCTCACAGTATTCGCGCGAATATGGCTGACCGGGCAGGACGTGGAGACGGTTGACCACTTCACCGAACAAGTGAAGCGCCTTCCACAAATCGTCGAGTGCCATCTGATGGCCGGCGATTGCGATTTCCTGCTCCGCATCGTTGCCGCGGATCTCGACGACTATCGCCGGTTCCAGATCAATCACCTGACTAGAATAAAGGGCGTCCAGAACGTAAAGACGGATATTCCGATGCAGAGGATAAAGTTGACGTCGGAGCTGCCTGTATGAACTCCAAGTTGCCATCGTTTGCTTTTCGGTCGGCAGAGGGCGGCATGGCGGCGCCGGTCGCCCTTGACAGCGTGGATCGCGGTATCCTCAAGGTTCTTCAGCTTGAAAGCCGTATCGCTTACAGCGATCTGGCAAAGCAGGTCGGATTGTCGACCTCGCCATGCCATCGGCGAGTTCAACTCCTCGAGAATGCCGGGGTGATCGAACGCTATGCGGCGCTGCTAGACCCTGAAAAAGTAGATCTTGGCCTGACCGTGTTCGTCCGTGTCTGGCTAGAAAATCAGTCCGCCGCAATGGTCGACCGCTTTGCCAACGATATTCAGGGCTTTCCGCAAGTCGTAGAATGCCATCTGATGGCCGGGGACGCCGATTTTCTCGTCCGGGTCGTTGTCGCTGACTTGAAGGCTTATCGTAAGTTCCAAACAGAGGATTTGGCCCGGATGGCGGGCGTCCTGCGGGTGAAGGCTGACATCCCTCTGCAGGAGATCAAACGCACCTGGGAACTGCCTGTTTGACGGGACCGGGGGTCATTCTTGCCCCCAATGCCGCTGAACCGCCTTGCCGCTCCGACGGTCCGCCGCGTTTTCGACTTCCCGACAAACCCCGCGATCGCTCTATTTAGGATCGTGGGAGATGTTCCGCGCGGAAAGAAACATGCGATAAGCCGGGTTGTCAGTCTCATCCCAATAGGGATAGCCGAGCGAGTCGAGGGCGCTCACGAAGCGGGATCGCGCGTCGGGGCTTACTTCCACTCCAGCAAGGATACGACCGTAGTCCGCCCCATGGTTACGATAGTGGAACAGCGATATGTTCCACTCAGGAGCGAGACTCTCCAGAAACCGCAACAACGCACCGGGACGTTCGGGAAACTCGAAACGGTAGATGAGCTCGTTCTCCAGATGTGGTGCGCGACCCCCAACCATATAGCGCACATGCGCCTTGGCCAATTCGTTGTCGCTCAGATCCAGGATCGGATAGCCCTCTCCCTCGAGATAATCGATCACTTCCTTCTTCTCGGCCTCTCCGCCTGAAAGCGCGATGCCGACGAAAAGCTGCGCGGGCATTGAGCCATCCGCGAATCGATAGTTGAACTCCGTGACAGCCCTCGAACCAAGAATGCGGATGAAGCGACGATAGCTGCCGGGCTTCTCTGGAACGGTCACCGCGAGGAGCGCTTCGCGATGCTCTCCGACCTCGGCCCGATCGGCGATAGTGCGTAGCCGGTCGAAGTTCAGATTTGCCCCGCTGTTGACCGCGATCAGACTGCCGACGCGCGTTGTCTGCCGCTCCGCATAGACCTTCAGTCCGGCCAGAGCCAACGCTCCAGAGGGTTCCGCGATCGATCGCGTATCATCATAGATGTCCTTGATGGACGCACACATGGCATCGACGTCGACTGTAATGATCTCGTCGAGCAAGTCCCGGCATAGACGAAAAGTCTCCAAGCCCACTTTTCGCACCGCAACGCCATCTGCAAAAAGCCCCACCTGGTCGAGCGCCACGACCTCCCCGTGGGCGATCGCGGCTGCCATTGAGGCAGCGTCGGAAGGCTCTACTCCGATGATTTTGATGGACGGACGGAGAAACTTGACGAACGCCGCCACGCCGGCAGCAAGGCCGCCACCGCCGATGGGAACGAATACCGCTTCGATCGGATCGGGATGTTGCCGCAGAATCTCCAGGCCGATCGTTCCCTGACCGGCAATAACATCTGGATCATCGAAAGGATGAACGAAGGTCAGATGGTGCTCGTTTTCGAGCTCGCGAGCTCTGGACTGCGCGTCATCGAACGTATCACCATCAAGGATGACGTTGCCGCCAAGCCGTTTTACAGCACCGATCTTGATGGCAGGCGTTGTTCGCGGCATCACGATGGTTGCCTGAATACCAAGCTTTTGTGCCGCCAACGCGACCCCTTGAGCGTGATTGCCCGCGGAAGCGCAAATGACGCCTCGCGCACGAGAGGCCGGTTCGAGACTGACGATTTTGTTGTAGGCGCCGCGCAGCTTGAAGGAAAATACAGACTGCAAATCCTCACGCTTCAGGAAAACAGGCCTGCCGATTCGGTTCGAAAGGCTAGACATGGGGTCAAGAGGCGACTCGATCGCGACATCGTAGACCCGCGCGGTAAGGATACGTTGAGCGTAGTCACTTAGCGATAGCAAACTGGCGGTCATGGTCTCTCGTTTCTTCCTGGTCCCATTGCATCCGACTTACCTGCTTGTTGGAACGACCTTCTTCGCCGGGCACCAAGCGTCGGGGGGCTATACCACTATTCGAAAGATTGGCACTGGAAACTACAAAGTTCCATGTTCACGCATTTCGACGCCAAAAATCGTCGAATGTCAGCGAAGTTCGCAGCCGCGTTTCACGACCTTCGCAATAAGATCGTGGCAATGGGAGCGAGGCCGTCTTTTTCGGCGTAGTGAAACAGATCAGCGTCCGGAGTCGATTGCCGCCCAGGCGAGCTTCCCGCTCTTTCTGAGACGGCAAATGCGGCTCATTTCCCGAGAAGTTAAAAGCTTTCCGCCAAGGGCGGGCCTTCGCGCACGAGAGAATTATGGCCAAAGACTATCGATCGACCGTTTTCCTTCCCACCACAGAATTTCCAATGAAGGCGGGGTTGCCTGCCAGGGAGCCTGAAATACTGCGCCGCTGGGAGGAGATCGGTCTCTACGAAAAGCTGCGAGCGGACTCCAAGGGCCGCGAACAGTTCATACTCCACGATGGACCGCCTTATGCAAACGGCCAAATCCACATCGGGCATGCGCTGAACAAAATTCTCAAAGATGTCAGCAACCGCTCAAAGCAGATGATGGGTTATGATGCCAACTTCGTCCCCGGCTGGGACTGCCATGGCCTTCCGATTGAGTGGAAGATCGAGGAAAGGTATCGGGCCGCGGGAAAGAGCAAGGACGACCTGCCGGTCGCAGAATTTCGCAACGAATGCAGGCAGTTTGCGCAGCACTGGATCGACGTCCAGCGTGAGGAGTTCAAACGCCTGGGGGTGATTGGAGATTGGGCCAATCCCTATCTGACCATGGCGTTTGCGGCCGAGGCGCAGATTGCCGGCGAGCTTCACAAATTCCTGATGAATGGTGGGCTGTACAAGGGATCAAAGCCGGTGCTCTGGTCGACCGTCGAACGAACGGCGTTAGCCGAAGCGGAGGTCGAGTATCAAGAACACACATCCCACGCGCTGTTCGTGAAATTTCCAGTTGTCAAACCCTCGGTGCCGTTACTCGACGGCGCGACGATCCTGATCTGGACGACCACGGCCTGGACCCTTCCCGCCAATCGCGCGCTCGCGCTGTCCCAGCGCGAGGAATATTGCCGCCTGCGTGTGGAAGCCATTGGCGAGAACAGCCTGGCAAGGGTCGGCGAGGAGATCGTCGTTGCCTCTGTCTTGGCTGAAAGCGTCGCGCGATCGTGCGGCATTGAAGCATTCTCGACGCTCGGCACGGTCAAGGGCGCGGATGTTCTCGGGACGATCTGCGCTCATCCGTTGCGCGGTAAAGGCTACGACTACGACGTGCCGGTGCTCCATGCTGATTTTGTCGACATGGAGACGGGATCCGGATTCGTCCATACGGCGCCGGGGCATGGGGCTGATGACTATATCCTGCTGACCGCGCATGGCTTTGACGTCCCGCAGACGATTGACGAGGATGGCCGCTACTTCAGCCACATACCGATCTTCGGTGGCGACAATCCCGCGCGGATCTTCGATGATAACGGGAAAGAAGCAGACGCCAATCTTCGCGTCATCGAGGTGATGACGGAGGCGGGGGCTTTGCTCGGCCGTAGCCGGCTGCGTCACCAATACCCCCACTCATGGCGCTCGAAGGCCCCGCTGATCTTCCGCAACACGCCACAATGGTTCATTTCGATGGCAAGCAACGCGCTGCGTGAGAAAGCGCTCGCTGCCATCGATGCAACTTCTTTCTATCCGCCGCGCGGCCGCAATCGCTTGCGTGCCATGATCGAGCAAAGGCCGGACTGGGTCGTCAGCCGGCAGAGAGCATGGGGTGTTCCCATCGCCATTTTCGAGCATCGCGAAACCGGCGAATTGCTCCGCGACGATTCTGTCAACCAACGCATCCTCACGGCTTTCAGAGAGAAGGGCGCTGATGCCTGGTTTACAGCAGCGCCCGACGATTTTCTCGGAGACGCGTACAACAAGGCCGATTGGACGATGGTCACCGACATCCTCGATGTCTGGTTCGACTCCGGTTCGAGCCACGCCTTTGTGCTCGAACAGCGGCCTGACCTGAAATGGCCCGCTTCGCTCTATCTGGAAGGCTCGGATCAGCACCGAGGCTGGTTCCACTCCTCGCTGCTGGAGAGCGCTGGCACGCGGGGAACAGCACCCTACGAGGCCGTGCTGACACACGGGTTCACCCTCGACGAGAAGGGCCGCAAGATGTCCAAATCGCTGGGGAATACCATCGAGCCGCAGGAGGTCATCAAGCAAACGGGAGCCGACATCCTTCGCCTCTGGGTGGTTTCCTCCGATTACTCGGAAGATTTGACCGTCGGGAAGACCGTTATCCAGTCCCAATCGGATGCCTACCGGCGCCTGCGCAACACACTACGATACCTCCTGGGAAATCTCGCCGGCTTCACGGAGGCAGAGAAACTTCCCTATGACCAGATGCCCGAACTCGAACGCTGGATCTTGCACCGGCTGGCCGAGCTTGGACGTATCGTAACGGAGAGTTGCGAGAGATATGACTTTCACCGCCTCTACGTGGCGCTTCACAATTTCTGCGCCATCGAGCTTTCCAGCTTCTATTTCGACATTCGCAAGGACGCACTCTATTGCGATGCGCCAGAAAGCTTGCGCCGGCGGGCTACCCGCACGGTTCTGGACCACCTGTTCGGATGCCTCGTCAAATGGCTGGCGCCAGTTATCTGCTTTACGGCCGAAGAGGCCTGGCTGACCCGCTTTCCGAGCAGCGACGGATCAGTTCATAGGCAGCAGTTCCCCGCTATCCCAGAAGAGTGGCTTGATCTGGAACTTGCTGCGAAATGGGAAAAGATTAGGCGAATCCGTCGAGCCGTGACCGCTGGGCTGGAGCGCGAACGGGTCGAGAAGCGCATCGGTTCGAGCCTTCAGGCCCATCCGACGGTCCATGCCGCCGCTGACGACCTCGCAGTCTTGGAGACGATCGATTTCGCGGAAATCTGCATTACCTCGGCGGTAACGCTACAGCCCGGCGATAGTCCCAGCGATGCGTTTCGAATTGAAGATGTTCCGAATGTTGCTGTCACCACGCGACTGGCGGACGGATCGAAATGCGAGCGTTGCTGGAAGATTGCACCCGAAGTCGGACAACTCGCCGGAAGCGAGGAACTTTGCCAACGCTGCGCAGGCGCTATCGTTTGCGTTGCAGCCTGAGGAGGTCGAGGTGAGTAAGCCCACTAGCCACAACAGAATAAGCGCTCCAGAAATCCGGGCACGCAAAGGCACGGACCCGATCGTTGCGCTCACCGCCTACAGTGCGCTAACCGCGCGCTTGGTGGATGCACATGCAGACATCATCCTCGTGGGTGACAGTCTCGCCATGGTGGAACACGGCATGAGCTCGACACTCGGCGCCACACTCGACCTGATGATCCTTCACGGCAAGAGCGTGATGCGAGCCTCGACCCGTGCGCTCGTGGTCGTTGACCTGCCGTTCGGTTCCTATGAGGCCGGCCCGAAAGAGGCTTTCGAAAGCGCAGCGCGTGTCCTTCAGGAGACTGGCTGTTCGGCCGTCAAGATCGAAGGCGGCGCCAGGATGGCGGAAACCATCGATTTTCTGACGGGGCGAGGCATTCCCGTCATGGCCCATGTCGGGCTCACGCCCCAGGCGGTCATGACGCTGGGAGGTTTCAAGATTCAGGGGCGGAACGAAAGTGACTGGCCACGGATAGAAGCCGATGCGGCTGCCGTAGCCGACGCCGGCGCCTTCGCCGTTGTCCTGGAGGGCACGCTGGAGCCGCTCGCGGAGCGGATCACCAACGTGCTGTCCGTTCCCACAATCGGGATTGGTGCTTCTTCGAAATGCGACGGCCAGGTCCTGGTGCTGGAAGACATGCTGGGGTTTTCGGAGCGTGTCCCGCGCTTTGTGCGTCGTTTCGGTGACTTAGGCCAGGCCGCCGACGAGGCGATCAGATCCTACGCCGCTGCGGTGAAGGACCGCAGCTTTCCGGGCGAGGCGGAGGTCTATCGGTCAAAAGTCAAGAACGCGGCGGGCTGAAGTTCTCAGCCCCCGTTTCTTTTCGGCAAGCCGGATTTGGGGAGTTCGACCGTCGCGAGGTCCTTTTGCAGCGCATTGAGGTAGTGGACGAGGGCGACGCGGTCGTCGAATGAGAAGTGGCAGGTGGCCTGGTCATAGAATTGATAAATGCGCTCAAGCGTTTCTTTCCAGTACGTCCGTCCACGCGGCGTCAACTGAACGACACGGGAACGCTTGTCGCCATCGCCGGTCACCCGCTGCACGAGGCCGTCGCGCTCAAGGCGCTTGAGTACCCCATCCAGGTTCTGCCGCGTGACCACAAGATAGTCGCCAAGGTTGCCCAGCGGGATACCGGACGAAAAACGTTCCTGTGAAAGCGCACCGAGCACTGCCCATTGCACGGTGGTGATGCCCAATTGCTGGACAGCCTGCCTTTGCAACTCGTTGCCAAGCTGGAAAAGACGGAAGAACATTCGGTTGTTGAGCTGATCGGTGCCGGCATTGCGCGCCGGCGGCGGCAGTTCGGTGGAGAGATCATGGCTGGCATCGTCATTACCGCGTGACGAATGGCGATGATGGGAAGATGTGCGACGCAGCCCAGCCATTTCGCTATTCGAACCCCCGTCAATATCTCGCCGATGAAGGGCGGCTGCAGTTTCGATTTCCTTATCGGCCTTCATCTATCACCAATTACACTCCGCCATTTCAAATTTGTACCAAATACCCGACCCGCCTGCGCGCTTGGCGACAAAACGCGAAGCCTGCAATGTTCCGCACGGATAGGCAGAACCTTGCATAAAAGCGCACAAACCGACGTTTGTTACCGGAATTTGGGAGGGCGCTTCTCGAGAAAAGCCTTCACGCCCTCTTTCGATTCCTCGGTCTGATAAAACAGGCTGAGCGCCTGCATGCCGATGCCGGAAATCCCTCGGATCGATTCGGAGTCGAGATTGAAGGACTTCTTCGCGATCGCGATCGCGGTCGGGCTGAGGGCAGCGATTTCCGCGCACCAGCGATCGACTTCGCTATCGAGATCTTCCGGTGAAACGACCGTGTTGATCAGACCCATCTGCAAAGCTTGCTCGGCCGAGTAACGTCGGCAGAGCATCCAGATTTCACGCGCCTTCTTTTCACCGACCACACGGGCAAGCAAGGCAGTTCCAAAACCGGGATCGACGGAGCCAACCTTCGGGCCGACCTGACCGAAGACCGCAGTCGACGAGGCGATTGCCAGGTCGCAGCATGTCACCAGCACATTGCCGCCGCCGATGGCGAAACCGTTGACACGGGCGATGACCGGCTTCGGCACATCGCGGATGAGGCTCTGTAGTTCCTCGACTGGAAGACCAATCGTGCCGCGTCCGTCATAGGCGCCGTCATGCGCCGACTGGTCTCCGCCGGTACAGAACGCCTTCGGGCCGGCGCCTGTCAAAACGATCGCGGCGATGGCCTTGTCCCATCCCGCCTTGTTGATGGCGTGGATGAGCTCTTCGCAGGTCTGCCCGCGGAACGCGTTGTATTTTTCCGGCCGGTTGATGGTGATCCAGGCGGCGGCCTCGCGAACTTCGTATGTGATGTCTTGGTAGTCCATCTCTTGATCCTTATCCGTGCATCGTCAGGCCGCCGGAGACGCTGATAACCTGGCCAGTGATGAAATCGGCGTCATTGCTGGCAAAGAAGGCGATCATGCCGGGCAGGTCGTCTGGCTGTCCCAAGCGTTTCAGCGGGATCGCCTTTTGAAGCTTATCGTAGATCTTCTGGCCGTACTCGCCTTCGCCGACGAAGGAGCGCAGCAGGGCAGTGTCGGTCGGGCCGGGGCAGACGACGTTGACCCGGACATTGTCGCGCGCGCATTCCCGCGCCAGGGTCTTGGAGAACGCGATCAGCCCGCCCTTGCACGCCGAATAGACGGATTCGCCTGAGGAGCCGACTCGACCAGCATCCGACGCGATGTTGATGACCTTGCCCCCGCCACCAGAGACAAGGTGAGGCAGGACGGCCTTGTGCAGGTTGAGAGGCCCATGCAGGTTGATCGCGATGATCTTTTCCCAAAGGTCCGGGTCGGTATCCAGAAACGGCTTGGCGATATCCCAACCCGCGTTATTGACGAGGATGTCTATTTTTCCGAAATGCGCCACGGCACGGGCGACTGCTGCCGCGACGTCGTCGAAGCGGGTGATGTCGAAGGCCAGCGGGAGTACGTCGCCGCCGCGGCCGCGAAGCCGGTCGGCGAGCTCGGTCAACCCTTTCTCATCGATGTCGGCGGCGACGAGCCTAACGCCCTCGTCCACGAACCGCTCGCAGATCGCTCGACCGATGCCGCCCGCGGCGCCGGTGACAATGGCGACGCGCTCATTGAGTCCTCGCATAGACTTCTCCATTTCCGCGCGTCATGCGCCCTGTACGCTTTCCTGAATGAGATGGCGCAGCCTGAATTTCTGCACCTTCCCTGTGGCCGTTCGTTCGATCGGCCCCAAAACCACACGATCGGGGACTTTGTACTTGGCCAGCCGCGCGCGACAAAAATCGAGCAGCTCCTGCTCTGCGAATTCACTTGAGGAGCCTGGTTTGAGCTCAACAAAGGCGCACGGCCGTTCGCCCCATCGATCGCTCTTCATGGCGACAACAGCCGCGTACGAAACAGCCGGGTGCTTGAAGAGGACGTCCTCGATTTCGATAGAGGAGATGTTTTCGCCCCCCGAGATGATGATGTCCTTCGTCCTGTCCTTGATCTCGACGTAGCCGTCCTCGTGAACCACCGCGAGATCGCCGGTGTGGTACCAACCACCCTTGAAGGCCTCTTCCGTGGCCTCCGGGTTTTTCAGATAACCCTTCATGCCGATGCTGCCGCGAAACAAAATCTCGCCCATGGCCGAGCCGTTGTGTGGAACCGGCTCCAGCGTCACTGGATCCGCGACCAGCATGGCGTCGGTCACGGCGGTCCGAACACCCTGGCGCGCCATCTTCCTTGATCGCTCGTCGGGGTCGAGATTGTCCCATTCTCGGTGCCAGTCACAAAGCGTCGTCACGCTGTGGAGCTCTGTCGAGCCGTAGACATGACGGACAACGAAGCCAAGCGCTTCCGTCTCCTTCAGCACCGCCGCGGGAGGAGCCGCACCAGCGGTCATCACGGCCACGGGCCGCTCCAGCTTTCGGCCGGCGGCTTTGCCGCTGTCAATCGCATTCCGGCCTGTTCCGTCGCGGGAATTGCGGCGCGAGGGTTGGTTTCCAAGGGGTGCGGGGAGCGAGGGCAAGATAAAGGGCCGCGATGTGCGGCTCGGTCGGGTTACGGGATTTCAAGGGCTTACACTTCACATCCGCGATGTGCGTGGCAAATCCGCGATGTGCGCGGTCAGCAATTTGTCAAATTTTTCAAGGAAAGCGGCACCTCGCAGAATCTGCGCCCATGAAAAGTGATGACGATTTCCGGGTCCGTCCTGGCCGCATCCGTTCCCGGGCCGGCCAGCGTGCGCGCCCCTTCATCTTCCAGGCGCTGGCCGCGGCACAACGGGCAGGGGGACGTATCTCACGCGAGGGAAAGATCGTTTCTCCACGCGCCTCGACGTTTGGCCGCGGCCGGTCGGCGAGCGTCCGCGCCAACCGCCTTATCACCAGCCGCTCGCGTGGCGCGGTCGTCAAGGCACGCGTCGTCCGGCAGTTCAGGGGATCGACGCCGCTTGCCGCGCATCTCAGCTATCTTCGTCGCGAGGGTGTGACGCGAGACGGCAAGAACGCGAAGATGTTTGGGCCGGATAGGAATGAGGCTGATCATGATGCCTTCTCCGTCCGCTGCAAGGACGATCGGCATCATTTCCGTTTCATCGTCTCACCGGAGGACGCCCACGAACTGGGCGACCTCAAAAGCTTCACGCGCGACCTGTTGGTCGAGATGGAGCGCGATCTCGGCACGAAACTCGATTGGATTGGCATCGACCATTGGAACACCGAACATCCTCACGTCCATATTCTCGTGCGCGGTGTAGCCGATGACGGCGAGAACCTTGTCATCTCGCGCGACTACATCCGTCAGGGGATGCGCGATCGAGCAAGCGATATCCTTACCCAGTCGCTAGGGCCACGGACCGATCACGACATCCGCCGAACGATCGAACGACAGATCGACACCGAGCGCTGGACACAGCTCGACCGCCAGCTTGTTCGCGATGCCGATCGCCTTGGCGTCATCGATCTCGCGCCGCCTAGCAGCCACCAGCCCGACGAGTTCCTGACGGTGAAGATCGGGCGGCTGCGTAAGTTGGAACGTCTTGGCCTCGCCAACGAGATTCGTCCTGGCCAGTGGATGCTGGGCGAAGAGGTTGAGCCGACCTTGCGCGCACTCGGCGAGCGCGGCGACATTATCAAGCGCATGCATCGCAGTCTCGCCGGGAAAGGCATCGACAAAGGCGCGGCCGACTATGTGCTCGCGGCTGAACAGATCGACAAACCAGTCATTGGTCGGCTGCTCGAGCGTGGCCTGGATGACGAACTGCGCGGCTCGGCCTATGCCATCGTCGATGGTGTCGACGGACGGGTCCATCACATTCGCTGCAATGATCTCGACGCCACCGGAGATTCCGCGCCCGGCTCGATCGTTGAACTGCGCCGCTACGAGGATGCAAGGGGCCGTGGTCGTGTCGCGCTCGCCGTCCGTTCAGACCTTTCTGTCGAAGAGCAGGTCCGCGCCGATGGCGCGACTTGGCTCGACCGGCAGCTTTTGGCGCGCGAGTCCGCCGAACTCGGTGAAACTGGCTTCGGTAGGGAGATCAGGCAGGCCTTGGAGGATCGCGCCGGTTATCTGATCGAGCAGGGGCTCGCCCGGCGCGAGGGTCAGCGTGTCATCCTTGCGCGCAACCTTATCGATACGCCGCGTAGCCGGGAGATCGCCACTGTCGGCGCGCAGGTGGCAACAGAGACCGGACTTCCTTTCACAACCGCTGCGGACGGCGACAATGTAACCGGTATCTACCGGCGACGCTTCTCGCTGGCCTCTGGCCGCTTTGCCATGATCGACGATGGGGTCGGGTTCACCCTGGTGCCGTGGTCGCCGTCGCTCGACAAGAAAATTGGCAGTCACCTCTCCGGCGTCACTCGCGCGGACGGTGGCATCGATTGGAGTTTCGGAAGGAAGCGAGGACTGGGGCTTTGAACGGCCTCGACCGTCGCCTAAGCTTGACTGGACGCGAAGTCACGGTCATTCGGCTACGTTCCTTTGAAGCTTCTCGAACACAAAGAGCTTGCCCTGGCGCACGGCATCCTCGATCGATCGCGCATTCGCCAGTTGCCCAGCGATCGCACTGGCCAGCATGCAGCCCGTCCCGCGCATCGATGCGGCAAGGCGTGGCGTGTCGAAGCGGATTGGCTCTTGATCGGAGCGCAACAGAATATCGGTCGATCGGGGTCCCGATGCATGGCCGCCTTTGATCAGAATGGCCTGCGTATCCGCGGCCAGCAGTTCCTGGCCCTGCCCGACTGCGCCATCCTCGTCGACGCAGAGTTCTGTGTCGACAAGGAGCGCCAGCTCGATGAGATTGGGTGTGACGAGACGGCAAAGTGGCATCAGATCACGTTTCATGGCGGCGATGGCGCCTGCTTCCAGAAGCGGCCGGCCTGAGGTCGAGGCCAGCACCGGGTCGAGTACTGCCAGCACTTGCAGATTTTCGCGCAGCACGCCTGCAACGGCAACGATGATCTCTGCGGTTGCGAGCATGCCGATCTTGATGGCCGCCACCTTATTGGCCTGCAGCGCTGCGCGCATCTGATCGGCTACCAGACCTGGTTGAACAGGGTGGATTTCCAGGACAGCTTCGTGTGTCTGCACCGTCAGCGCGGTGACGGCAAGGCAGGTGCGCACGCCAATGGAAGAGATCGTCTCGATGTCGCGCGCGATACCGGCGCCCCCGCTGGAGTCCGATCCGCCGACGACAAGCACATGCGGTTCTCGCCTCAGCGCCATCGGTCTATCTTTTCGATCCATTCTCGCGTGCGCGCTTCGGGGTCGTCGTTCAGCGTGATGTCGGTGACCACTGCCGCGCAGTCCGCGCCAGCCGCAAAGACACCGTCGAGCCGGTCGGGGTTGAGGCCACCAATGGCGACCAATGGAACCGGTGCGACCCGGCGCTTCCACTCGCTGATCCGCTCCAGCCCTTGCGGCGCCCATTTCATCTTCTTCAGAATGGTGGGGTAAATGGGGCCGAGCGCGATGTAGTCGGGCGCGGCAGCCATCGCCGTTTCCAGCTCGATATCATCATGTGTGCTCAGTCCGAGTCTCACGCCGGCTACCCGAATCCGCGAACGGTCGGCGGTCTGCAAATCCTCCTGGCCAAGGTGGACGAAGTCGCAGCCTTCCTCGATTGCCAGGCGCCAATGGTCGTTGACGATGAGCTGGCAGTGGTGCTGGGCGCATAAAGCCTTCGCCTTGCGGATCTCCGCGCGCAACCCGGCCTCATCCATGGTCTTTATGCGAAGCTGAACCAGCTTGACGCCAAGCGGCACCAACCGTTCGATCCAGGCAGCGCTGTCGACGATCAGGTAGAAGGCATCGAGCTTCATGAAAAAACTGCCCTGCCGATCGTCGGTGTCGATGGCACGGCGACGTCGCGCGGTTCGAGCATTCCCGAACTGAAAGCTTCACGACCGGCCTCGACCGCCTTGCCGAAAGCACGCGCCATGCTGACCGGATCAGCCGCCTTGGCGACCGCCGTGTTCAGGAGCACGGCGTCAAAGCCGAGTTCCATGACGGTGGCCGCGTGCGACGGCCGTCCGAGCCCTGCATCCACAATCAGCGGGACGCCAGGGAAATGTCCGCGCATCGAGCGAAGTGCCATGATGTTGACCGGGCCGAGGGCGGAACCGATCGGCGCGCACCACGGCATCAGGACCTTGCAGCCCGCCTCCAGCAGCCGCTCAGCGACGACAAGGTCGTCGGTGGTATAGGGGAAGACCGAAAAGCCGTCCTCGCACAGGATGCGGGCGGCTTCGACCAGGCCGAACACATCCGGCTGCAGCGTGTCGTGGTTGCCAATGACTTCGAGCTTGATCCAGGTCGTATCGAAGACATCGCGCGCCATTTTCGCGGTCGTAACCGCTTCCTTGACGGAGTGGCAGCCGGCGGTATTGGGCAGGATTCTTGTGCCGAGCGCGCGGATCAGCGACCAGAATTTTTCGCCAGCCCTGCCGCCTGCCATCTCACGCCGCAACGAGACCGTCACCACCGACGTGCCCGACGCCTCGACCGCATCGGCAAGGATGGCAGGCGAAGGATATTGAGCCGTGCCGAGAAGCAGGCGGGAGGGAAGCTTCGTTCCGAGCAGATCGAACATGCTAACCTCCCTGCATGGGCGAGAGGATTTCGATCCGGTCGCCGTCGCTCAACTGGAATTCCGCCCGGTTGGCTTTGTGCACGAGGTCGCTGTTGACGGCCGTTGCCAGCCAATCGCCCTCGTAGTCGAGCGCGGCAAGCAGCTCGGCCAGCGTGGTGGCGGCAACCTCATGCGCTTCGCCGTTGACCATCAGTTTCATGCCACCTCCTTGGTTTCGTCTTGATTGAAAGCCAGGTCGGCCGCCTGGCGCGCCATGGCGGGGGCGAGAAGAAAGCCATGGCGATAGAGTCCATTGATCGCGACGGTAGTTCCACGTGCCTCGACACGCGGCAGATTGTCAGAAAAGGCCGGACGAACACCGGCGCCGGTCTCAATGATGCCAGCCTCGCTGAAGGCCGGATGGAGAGCATAAGCCGCGCCCAAAAGCTCCATCATCGAACGCGCCGTGACCGGTCCTGTGGACTGGCTTTCGATCATCGTCGCGCCAACCATGAAACGGTGATCGGTACGCGGCACCACGTAGAGCGGGAGGCGCGGATGAAGCAGCCGGACCGGGCGTGACAGCGAAATGTCCGGCATGCGCAGGATCAGCATCTCGCCGCGAACGCCGCGCAGCCCGCAGTCTTCTGCCGCCATCCCCGTGCAATCGATCTGACGATCGAAACCGGAAATGTGCTGGGCATCGGCGCCGAAGCGGAATTCGACACCCATGGCAGCGAGCTTGTCATGAAGTGCCGCCATCGCCTGGCGCGGGTCGAGATGAGCCTCATCGGGAAACAGCAGTCCGCGACGGAAGCGGCCGGCGAGGTCGGGTTCCAGGAGCGCAATTTCGTCTTCATCGACACGCCGATGGCCCGACGTACGGCTGGCAAACCGGTCGAGCTCGCCCGCATCGCGCGGCGCAGCCACGACCAGTGTTCCGGCCCGCGTCGCCTGGCCGGGTGTTACCGTGTCCCACCAGTCGGCGGCATCGCGTCCGAGATCCAACACTAGCTGCTCGGCGCTTTCACGCTCGCACCATGGCGCCAGCATGCCGCCGGCGAACCACGACGCATTGCCACCAAGGCCATACCGGATCTCGGCGACTGTGACCGTCGCGCCGCGGGCGGCGAGTTCGAAGGCCGCTGTGAGGCCGGCGACGCCGGCCCCTTTGACCAGGACCTTCATGATCGCTCACGCGCCCGTGGCATGAGTGGTGCGCCGGTCTCGCCCGCCGGCACGTAGAGATCGCCGCCCTCGCGGTATTTCGCCGCCATCGCCGCCATGCCTTCTTTCTGGGCCTCCGCCCGGATGTCGTGGGAAATACGCATGGAGCAGAATTTCGGCCCGCACATCGAGCAGAAATGCGCCAGCTTGTGCGCTTCCTTGGGCAAGGTCTGATCGTGGAAGGACCGCGCGGTTTCGGGGTCGAGCGAAAGGTTGAACTGGTCTTCCCAGCGGAACTCGAAGCGCGCGCGGGAAAGGGCATTATCCCTGACTTTCGCCGCCGGATGGCCCTTCGCCAGATCGGCGGCATGGGCGGCGATCTTGTAGGTGATCACGCCGATCTTGACGTCGTCGCGATCGGGAAGGCCGAGATGTTCCTTCGGCGTGACGTAGCAGAGCATGGCGGTGCCGAACCAGCCGATCATCGCGGCGCCGATGCCGGAGGTGATGTGGTCGTAGCCCGGCGCGATGTCGGTCGTCAGCGGTCCAAGCGTATAGAACGGTGCCTCGCTGCAGACGGCGAGTTGCTTGTCCATGTTCTCCTTGATCTTGTGCATCGGCACGTGGCCGGGCCCCTCGATCATCACCTGGCAATCCCTGGCCCAGGCAATCTGCGTCAGTTCGCCGAGCGTTTCCAACTCGGCGAATTGCGCCGCGTCGTTGGCATCGGCGATCGAGCCGGGACGAAGGCCGTCGCCGAGCGAAAAGGACACATCATAGGCGCGGCAGATGTCGCAGATCTCCGCGAAATGCTCGTAGAGGAAGCTCTCCCGGTGATGATGCAGGCACCATTTGGCCATGATCGAGCCGCCGCGAGAAACGATACCCGTGACCCGGTCAACGGTCAGCGGGATGTAGTGCAGCCGCACGCCGGCATGGATGGTGAAATAGTCGACGCCCTGTTCGGCCTGTTCGATCAGCGTGTCGCGGTAGACCTCCCAGGTCAGGTCCTCGGCGATGCCGCCGACCTTCTCGAGCGCCTGGTAAAGCGGCACCGTGCCGATCGGCACTGGCGCATTGCGCACGATCCATTCGCGGATGTTGTGGATGTTGCGTCCCGTCGACAGATCCATCACCGTGTCGGCGCCCCAGCGGATCGCCCACACCATCTTTTCCACTTCCTCGGCCATCGAAGAGGTGACTGCCGAATTGCCGATATTGGCGTTGATCTTCACCAGGAAATTGCGGCCGATGATCATCGGCTCGCTCTCGGGATGATTGATGTTGGCGGGAATGATCGCCCGCCCGCGTGCCACCTCGTCGCGCACGAATTCGGGTGTGACGAAATCGGGGATCGCCGCGCCGAAGGCTTCGCCATCGCGCTCGAGCTTGCCATGCAGAATCGCCCGTCCAAGGTTCTCGCGGATGGCGACGAACTCCATTTCGGGCGTGATGATGCCGGCGCGCGCATAGGCAAGCTGGGTCACCGCCTTGCCGGCCTTGGCTCTGAGCGGGCGGTTGCGAACGGGAAACTCCGGCGTCAGGCGCTCGCCCGCCGCGAATCCGTTGTCTTCCGGCCGGACATGGCGGCCGTCATAGGCTTCGACGTCGCCGCGCGCCGTAATCCATTCGTGCCGACGCCGTGCGAGACCCTTTTCGATGCTGGTTTCGACAGTCGGGTCTGTATAGGGCCCCGACGGATCGTAGACGGTGACGGGCGGTTCGCCAGCCGTCGGATGGACGGCGATTTCGCGCATTGGCACCTTGATGTGCGGGTGGAGGACGCCGGACTTGTGGATTTTCCGTGAGGCGGGCAGCGGTCCCGTCGAGACGGCGGGGGTGAGGGCATTCATCTTGAGGCTCCTTGCTCATGCATTGGAGACCCAGTTCTGTGCCGGAAGGATGAAAAGACGCTTTGGCCGCCCTGCTTTAACAGGACCTCGGGCGTAAACTCCCGCAAAGCGCTTGCACCGTCCCTACGCCAGTATGAACTGGATCAGGTTCAACGGGTCACTGCGCCGCGAAAGCCAGCAGTATCTCAGCCCCTTGCCGGGACTCCCCTGGTGAATGCCTAGAATTGAGCGGGCCGTCGCCGCTTTGTCAAGCGGGTTCGGGCGCCTTGGGCCGGTGGTTAGTCAAACCGGGTGGGAGTTCGCGCATGCGTCGGGACAAAATCACGCCCCGGATACCAGGGCAGGAATGGCCAAAGCCGCATTCGCCTCGTCAAGGATGGAGAAACTGTATCGCCCGTGCGCGTCAAGTCCGACCGAGTAGCTCAGGCGGTCGCGTATGTGGTTGTCCTGGTCGAAGGTGACAATCCGCGGCTTCAGCGAGGTGACTTGCGCTTCTTCCAGATAGATGGAGCTGCAGACAATGATCTGGTCGCCGGGCTGGCAGGTGCGGGCCGCAGCTCCGTTGAGGATGCAGCACCGTGAGCCGCGCTCGCCAAAAATGACATAGGTCGAAATCCGCGCACCGGAATTCTTGTTCCATATTTCCACGAATTCCATGGGCAGGATTCCTGCTGCCTCGCAGTGGTCAGGGTCCAGCGTTATCGAACCATGGTAATTGAGGTTCGCTTCGGTGACGTGGATGCCGTGCAGCTTGCCGGCGACTATTTTTCGCATGGTGCCCTTGTCCTATTGCCATTCATGTCCTGCGCGCATGCGTCGCCCGGCTAGATCCCGACGACAAGCGCCCCGCCGCTGAGTCCCGCCCCCGCGGCTGCCAGCAGGATTTTCTCGTCCTGCCGGAATGGCTGCGTCTGATGGGCCAGCGACAGGGAAAGCGGGATCGTCGCTGCGGAAGAGTTGCCGTATTCGGCGATCGTCTTGACGATCGCATGATCCGCAATGCCGAGGTTCCTCCCAACCGCGTCGAAAATGCGAGCATTGGCCTGGTGCGGCACGAACCGATCGATGTCTTGGGGCTGCATCTGGGCTGCTGCGAGCGCGTCCTGCGAGCAGGCAGTCATCATCTCGACGGCCTTGGCGAACACTTCGCGGCCATCGGTGATCGTCATTCGAGTTTGCGCGAGGTCGAGGTCGCCGTGGAACGGCGTGTTGCCTCCTCCAGCAGGGATCTGGATCAACCCGTAGCGCGAGCCGTCCGAATCCACCGAGGCGCCGAGAATGCCTCGGTCCGGATCATCGCATGGACCGATCACCATGGCGCCGGCGGCATCGGCAAACAGCACGGCGCTGGCGCGCTCGGCCGGATTGATGCGGCGGCTGAGGATATTGGCGGCTACGACGAGGCTCGCTTTGCCGTGAAGTCGGGTGAATCCGTCGGCGAACATCAGCGCATAGATGAAGCCGGCGCAGGCGCCGGTCAGATCGACCGCGCCGGCGCGGACGAGCCCCAGCCGATGCGCGACCAGCGGCGCGCTGGGCGGCAGGAGGTGATCGGGCGTCGAGGTGGCAAGCAACAAAAGACCGATGTCGCTGCGGTCAATGCCGGCATTCGTCAGCGCCATGTCGCCGGCATGCGCGGCAAGGCCGGACAGCGTGTCTTCGTCGGTTGCCCAGAAGCGTGACCGTATCCCGGTGCGCCGCTCGATCCAGCCGGGCTCGAGCCCGAGACGGTTTTCGACTTCCGGGTTCTCCACCTTGCGCGACGGCGCATGATGACCAAACCCAAGAATGCGCGACGATCGGCTCATGGCCTCGGACCGAAGCGTTCGCCGGCCTCCTCAATGGCATCATAGAGCCCGTCCAGTTCGTCGCCGGTGATGCAATAGGGCGGCAGAAGATAGAGGACATTGCCGAGCGGGCGCACGAGCAGGCCGCGCTCAAGGAAAAAAGCGCGCAGTTTTGGCCCGATCTCGGCCAGATAGCCGGCTGAGCCTGTGCGCAGATCGATGGCCGCGATCGTGCCGGTCACCCGGCTGTCGGTGAAGCAGGAATTGTCGCGAAAGCGTTGAAGCCCGGCGGCCTGCCTCGCGCTCAAGGCCGCGATCCGGTCAGTCACCGGCTCGTCCTGCCAGATCTCGACATTGGCGAGTGCGGCCGCGCAGGCAATCGGATTGGCGGTGTAGGAGCTCGAATGAAAAAAGGTCTTCTTCCGGTCCTCGGAATAGTGAGCCTGGAATATGGCGTCGGTGGCAAGCGTTGCCGCCAGCGGGATGGCACCGCCTGTCAAGCCTTTCGAGGTGCACAGGATATCCGGTGAGATGGACGCCTGCTCGCAGGCGAACATGGTCCCGGTGCGCCCCCAGCCGGTCATCACCTCGTCGGCGATCAGGAGCGTGCCGGAGGCTTCGGCAATCTTCTTCAATTCGGCCAGAACCCAGGCCGGATACATCAGCATGCCGCCGGCGCCAAGCACCAGCGGCTCGACAATCAGCGCGGCGGCGCGCCGGTCGCGGCTGACAGCCTCAAACCGATCGAGCGTCTCCTGCTCGCGTCCCGTGGCCGGGAAGGGGATGGTGTCGACCTCGAACAGCAGGGGCTCGTAGGCGGCGTTGAACACACCGCGGGCACCGACGCTCATCGTGCCGATCGTGTCGCCATGATAGCTGTGCTCCATGACGACGATGCGCGAGCGCGGCGGGCCGGTGTTGCGGAAATAGCCGAGCGCCATCTTCAGCGCGACTTCGACGCAGGTCGAGCCGCTGTCGGAATAGAACACCCAGTCGAGTCCAGAGGGAGCGAGGCCGACAAGCGCCTTGGCCAGGCTTTCGGCCGGCTCGTGCGTGAAGCCCGCGAAGATGATCTGGTCGAGGTTCGCCGTGGTCGTCTCGATGGCCTTCATTATGCGGGGATGGCGGTGGCCATGGGTGACGACCCACCAGGAAGAGATGGCGTCCAGGATGCGCGTGCCGTCGGCCTTATTGAGGTAGGCGCCTTCCGTCCGGACGATTTCGGGGATCGCCGGCTCGAGCGCATGCTGTGTGAACGGATGCCAGACTTGAGACTGCGACATCATCCGCCTCCGGCAATCGAGGCAAGGTCAAAGCCGGCAACCATCGCGTCCCTCAGCGTTTCGTTCGTCAGCGGATCGAGGAGTGGGAGCCTGCCGAGCTGCGGCACGCCGCTGAATTCCACGATTGTCCTTTGCGTATCGGCCACCTCGTCGCCAATGAAGGCGAGGCCGATGAGCGGAATTGAGCGGGCCCGCAGGGCCTCGATCGACAGCAGGGTGTGGTTGATCGTGCCGAGCGCGGTGCGAGCGCACAGGATGACCGGCAGCTGCCATTGCGCGAATATGTCGATGAACTTTGTCTGCCGGTTGAGCGGCACCATCAGGCCGCCGGCGCCTTCGATGACGAGCGGACCCGGCAAGACTGGAAGCGAGAGCCTTGCCTCGTCTATCGCAACGCCATCGAGTTCGGCCGAACGATGCGGCGACAGCGGCTCGTTCAAGCGGTAGACTTCCGGCAGCACGCGCCCCGGCGGTAGGCCGGCAAGCCGCTCAACGACCTCGCTGTCGGTCTCGCCATCGAGGCCCGACTGCACCGGCTTCCAGTAGAAGCCGTCGAGGAGGCCGGCGAGCCCGGCTGAAAACACCGTCTTGCCGATGCCGGTGTCCGTTCCGGTGATGACGATGCGCTTGGTCATGCCGTGCCCAACACTTCGACGAGGGCCTCGACCATGGCCGAAATGTCAGCTTCGTCGACGTTGAGCGTCAGCGAAATGCGCAGGCGCGATGTGCCCTCGGGCACGGTCGGCGGGCGAATGCCGCGAATGTCGAAGCCGCGCGCCTGCAGCGCTGCCGCCAGCGTCATGGTGCGCCTGTTATCGCCGATGACGAAGGGCTGGATCTGCGAGCCGCTCGGCGTCACGCCGCAGCGCTCGGCCAATTGGCGACCCGCGAAGGCAACGCGTTCATGCAGCTGAACGCGGCGCAGCGGCTCGTCGGACAGCATGGCAATCGCCTCGCGCGCCGCGACGGCCATCAGCGGCGATGGCGCGGTTGCGTAGATGAATGGCCGGCAGCGGTTGACGAGATAGTCGCACACCGTTCGTGGAGCGGTGATCAGCGCGCCCGACGCGCCGAGCGCCTTGCCGCATGTGTGAAGCGCGACAATGTTGTCGCGACCCTCGAAAGCAGCTGCAAGGCCGCGGCCGTCCGGTCCCCAGACGCCGGTGGCATGCGCCTCGTCGACGACGATGAATGCCTCGTGCCGATCGGCAAGCGCGACCAGGCTCTCCATCGGCGCGCGGTCGCCATCCATGCTGTAGAGGCTTTCGACCACGATCCAGACGCGCCCGGTGCCGCCTTCGGCGCGCCAGCGCGTGATCGCATCCTCGAAAGCATCGGCGTCGTTGTGCGCTACCAGCTTGAACTCGGCTCGTCCTGCCCGCGCACCCTCATGCATGCTGGCATGGGCGAGTTCGTCGAGGATCAATAGGTCGCCCTTCTGCGGCAGCGCGGTCAGAAGGGCGAAGTTGGCGATGTAGCCGCTACCGAAGAACAGTGCGCATTCCGCTCCGAAGAACGTCGCCGCGTCTGCCTCCAGTTGCTCATGCTCCGGTGCGTTGCCGCGCAACAGCCTCGACCCGGTGGCGCCGACCGGTGTGCCGCGCGCAATCGCCGCCGCAACCGCGTCGCCAAGTCTTTTGGAGGCGGCAAGCCCGAGATAATCGTTCGACGAGAAGTCGAGCCCGGCGCGCGGTGACAGCGTCCGTAGCCGGTCCCTGCGCGCCAGCCCCTGCAAGGTCGCGTCATAGCGGGCAAGCGGTGCCCCGTTCATTGCACCTCGAGTTCCATCGGCTCGATGCCGAGACGCCGGAACAGCAGAGTATCCTTGTCCTCGCCGGGATTATCCGCCGTCAGCAGCGTATCGCCGACGAAGATCGAATTGGCGCCGGCAAAGAAGCACAGCGCCTGCATCTCGTCGGTCATGGCGGTGCGGCCGGCGGATAGACGGACATGTGATTTCGGCATCATGATCCGCGCCAACGCGATCACGCGCACGAATTCGATCGGCTCGATCGGCTTGGCGTCGGCAAGCGGGGTGCCGGCGATCGGGATAAGCATGTTGATTGGAACGCTTTCAGGATGCTCCGGCAGATTGGCTAATGTCACCAGCATGTCGATCCGGTCCACCGGCTCTTCGCTCATGCCGACAATGCCGCCGCAGCAGACCTTGATGCCGCTGTCGCGGACATTGGCCAGCGTATCCAGCCGGTCGGCAAACGTCCGGGTCGAGATGATCTCGTTGTAGTAGCGCTCCGAGGTGTCGATGTTGTGGTTGTAGTAGTCGAGGCCTGCCTGCTTCAGAAGAGCGGCCTGCTCGAGATCGAGCATGCCGAGTGTCATGCAGGTCTCCATGCCCAGCGCCTTGACGCCTTCGACCATCGCCACCACCGCATCCATGTCGCGCGCCTTTGGGTTCTTCCAGGCCGCGCCCATGCAATAGCGGGTCGCGCCCGCATCACGCGCCTTGGTCGCCTCGGCAATGACGCGCCGGACCTCCATCAGCTTCGACGCCTTCAGGTCCGTGTCGTGATGCGCCGACTGGCTGCAATAGCCGCAATCCTCCGGGCAACCACCTGTCTTGATGCTGAGAAGGCGGCTGAGCTGGACCTTGTTGGGATCGAAATTCTGGCGGTGAATGGTTTGCGCCTGAAACAGCAGGTCGTTGAACGGCGCGTCGTGGAGCGCCTGGGCTTCTTCCAATGTCCACACCCGATGGTGGTCGAAGGATTGAGCTTCAGGCGGGGTTTTTTCCGAAATCGCTGTGTGCATTTCCATCCTGTTCCTTGCGTTGCGGCGACACAGGCGCCTTGAAATGGCGGATCACGGTCGAGAGAAGCTGGGTAGGCTAGATGGTCAGCCTCGACGATCAAGGCTCACGATAATCGAGGCCGATATCGAGGATCGGCGCGCTGTGAGTCAACCAGCCGATGGAAATCAGATCGATACCGGTTGCGGCAACGGCTGGCGCAATCGCGGCGGTGATCCTGCCAGACGCCTCGGTTGTGGCTCGGCCGGCAACCATGGCTACCGCCTGGCGAAGCTCGTCGACCGACATATTGTCAAGCAGGACAGCGTCGGGGGCCAGAGCAAGCACCTCTTCCAGTTGGGCCAGCGTATCGACCTCGACCTCGATCTTGACGAGATGGCCGATGCTGCTTCGCGCTCGCTCGATGGCCGGGCGAACCCCGCCGGCGATGGCGATATGGTTGTCCTTGATCAGGATGGCGTCATCGAGGCCGAAGCGGTGATTGGAACCGCCACCGGCGCGTACGGCGTATTTTTCGACTGCTCGCAATCCGGGTGTCGTCTTGCGCGTACAGACGACCTTCGCACCATGGCCGCGCACCGCCGCGACGACCGATGCCGTCGCCGTGGCAATGCCGCTCAGATGACAGAGAAAATTGAGCGCCGTCCGTTCCGCCGTGAGTATGGCCCGGGCCGGGCCGCTCACCGACGCAATGATCTCTCCTTGCGCGACGTCGCTGCCGTCCGCTCGCTCCACCGTCATCTCGACGTCCTGGTCGACGAGCCGGAAGGCGAGCATCGCCAGGTCGAGCCCGGCGACAATTCCGGCCTGGCGCGCCGCCAACACGGTTGTCGCGTGATGGTCCTTCGGCACGATGGCATCGGTGGTCAAGTCGCCGGCTCTGCCCAGGTCTTCGAGAAGCGCTGCCCGTACCAGAGGCTCGAGCATGATTGCAGGAAGTGGCGAGAGGTTCATCACAGGACGCTTTCCAGCACTGGCGAGTGTGCGAGGTCCCGACCTGCGGCAATGGCCGCATCGAGCGTAGTCTGGGAACGGCGGGCGACGGCCGCCTGATGGGGAAAGTCCGTCCGGAAATGAGCACCGCGGCTTTCCCGGCGAAGCAAGGCGGCAACTGCGATCATCAGCCCGACGACGGCGGGATCGGATGCCGCGTCGTGCTGCTGCAACAAGGGCAGCAAGGCCCGAGCAGCCTCTTTCAACCCTTCGCCATCCCGCGTGACGCCGAGGGCAAGTGACAGGAGAGGCCGCACAGGCCTTGGATCCGGCGCGGGCAGGTCAGGTGCCATCGCTCGCTTTCCACCGCCCTCGGACGACCCGGCGACGCTTTCGGCAACCCCGCGCGCACAAACGACGGCCTCGGTCAGCGAGTTGCTGGCAAGCCGGTTGGCGCCGTGCAGTCCGGTCGAGGCGACTTCGCCGCACGCCCAAAGCCCGGGAATCGATGTGCGCCCGGCCAGATCCACGGCGACACCACCCATGTGGTAATGCTGCGCCGGGCGGATGGGAATGAGATCACGCGCCGGATTAATGCCGGCCTTGCTGCAGGCTGAGGCGATCGTCGGAAACTGCAGTGCGAATGTCGCGCCTGGCTTTTCGCGTACGTCGAGGAAAACGCGGTGGCCGTCCGCAAGATGTCGCCAGACGGCGCGCGCGACGACGTCGCGCGGTGCGAGTTCCGCACCTCGCACGCCGTCGAGGAAACGTCGACCCGTCTCGTCGACGATCACAGCGCCTTCACCACGAACAGCCTCGCTGATGAGCGGCATCGGACGGCCCGGCCCGTCAAGCGCGGTCGGATGGAACTGGATGAACTCCAGGTCGGCAAGCACAGCACCCGCGCGCGCTGCGAGCGCCAGGCCCTGTCCGCAGCTTCCGAGTGGATTTGTCGTGTCGTGGAACAGGCCGCCGATCCCGCCAGTGGCGAGGACGACCCGTCCGGTGGCGAAAAACACAGGACCTGTCGAACTGCTCGCCAGCACGCCGGTGACCCTGCCGTCCTCCACGGTCAGCCGCCGCGCTTCGATGCCCTCGACGACCTCTATCGTCGGCATAGAGCGAACGGCTGCGACAAGGGCGCGCATGACCTCCCGTCCGCTCCCGTCGCCCCCGGCATGAACGATGCGCCGCCGGCTGTGCGCTGCTTCCAGCCCGAGACGAAGAGCGCCTGCCGGCGTCCGATCGAAGCGGACCCCAAGGCGCGCCAGATCGGCGATCGCGGCGGGCGCGGCGTACACGATGCGCCTTGCTGCTTGCGCATCGCAAAGACCGTCACCCGCGGCGAGCGTGTCGGCAAGATGGAGCGCCGGTTCATCATCGCCGCCCAGGCTGGCGGCAAGCCCGCCCTGTGCCCACGCACTCGATGCGTCCGCGCCGAGCTGCGATCTCGACAGGAGAAGCACCGGCTCAGGCGCCAGCTGCAGCGCGGTCATCAGTCCGGCTATGCCGCCGCCGATGATGACCGGCCGGCCGCCGAGATCGCGGACGTCCACGCTCACTGGTGCACCTTTGGGCTGGCGGGTGCGAAGCGATCAAGTGGCGTAGCATCTGCCAGCCCGAGCATCCGCTCGACGGCCAGCCGCGCGCGCCCGGCGATCTGCGGATCGATGGTGACGACATGGCGGTTCTGTTCAAGTGCTGCGCGGATGTTGGCGAGCGTTATCCGCTTCATATGCGGGCACAGATTGCAGGGCCGGATGAACTCGACCTCGGGGTGCTCGACCGCGACATTGTCGCTCATCGAGCACTCCGTCATCAGCACGACCCGCGCCGGCTTTTGCCTTCCGACATAGTCGGACATGGCAGCGGTCGAACCAGAAAAGTCCGCTTCCGCGACCACTTCCGGCGGACATTCGGGATGGGCAAGCACGGTCACACCCGGATGGTTTTCACGCAGTTGGCGGATGTCGGTGGGCGTGAACCGCTCGTGCACCTCGCAGTGACCCTTCCAGGCAATGATCTGCACATCGGTCTGGGCGGCGATGTTCTGGGCCAGATATTCGTCCGGCAGCATGATCACACGGGGAACACCCAGCGACTCCACGACGGCCTTGGCATTGCCGGAGGTACAGCAAATATCGGACTCTGCCTTCACCTCGGCCGATGTGTTGACATAGGTGACGATAGGCACGCCCGGATAGCGTTGCCGCAGCAGCCGGATGTCCTCGGCGGTAATCGAGTCGGCCAGCGAACAGCCTGCGCGCAAATCAGGAATGAGCACCGTCTTTTGCGGATTGAGCAGCTTTGCCGTCTCGGCCATAAAATGCACGCCTGCCAGCACAATGACATCGGCTTCGGCCGTCATCGCCTTGCGCGCAAGCGCCAGGCTGTCGCCGACGATGTCGGCGACACAATGGAAGATCTCCGGCGTCTGATAGTTGTGCGCCAGGATGACGGCATTTCGCTGCCGCTTCAGATCGAGGATGGCCTCGATATCATCGGCGAACGCTGGCCACTCGATGGACGGGATGACCCGCCGCACGCGGTCGTAGAGCGCGGCTGTGCGCGTGGAGGCGTTGAGCATGCCTTGCCCTCATTATGCTCTTGTTGAGTATAATTGAGGTATATGCTTAACTTGAGCATATTGAATGTCAAGCGCGTGAAAGTGGCAATTTCGTCCCTGCGACAGTTCGTTCCGCCAGAACCGTCTGGCGGAAGCGGAAACGTTTGGCCGGAGGTCCTCGTGTTTCCGAAACCGTCTCGCCTGTTTCCTCGACCAGGTCCTGCTGTTCGATGAGACGGCGGAAATTCTGCTTGTGCACGAGTTGGCCGGCGAGCGCTTCGACGGTGCGCTGCAACTGCAGCAGCGTGAATGCCGGCGGCATCAGTTCGAAGACGACGGGGCGGTATTTGATCTTGGTTCGAAGCCTGGCAATTCCGGTCGCCAGAATTCGGCGGTGGTCGCCAATCATCGGCCGACCGGGAATAGCCGGTGTATGCCCGTTGTGCTGGCCTCGCATGGCCTCCGCTACCAGCGCGGCCTCGTAAAGCAGTTCGTATCGCTGGAGGACGAGTTCCTCGTTCCAGCCGCGATCATCCAGGCCAAAGGCAAATTCTACGCGTTGCCGGCGATCGCCGCGCATGTTTGGAGCCCCTGCTTCATCAGCCCAGGCCTGAAGTCTGGGCACGAGGATGTCAGGCAGGATGGGAGGCACGCCCGCACGGTGATCCTCCCACGGAAAATAGTCGTACCAGCCATGCCAACCATGGGTTGGCGAACGTTCTGGTTGCTCTTCCCTCGTCAGGCCGAGATAGCTGATCGAAATCACGCGCCGCACGTGCTCGTCATCGATCCGGTCGGCATCGGCGAAGGTATAGAGTTGCTCGATATAGCCCAGCGGATGATTGGTCTGTCGCTCTACCCAGGCTCTTAGCCCCGATTGCAAGGAGCGATGGTCGAGTTCAAAGGGACCCGACGGCAAAGCGCCGGCGGCCTGTCCGATGGTCAGCACGCGTGGCTCACCATTTGTCACGGCGATCACAACGGCGATCAGATCCGCGCTGACGGCCTGGCCCCGGTTGGATGTCGCGGCGCGCTTTGTCGCCAGAGTTGTCTTGTCTTGCATAGGGATCTGATGGAATTCCAATTATAAAGTCACCCCGAAGGGACCAATGTGAGCGAAAGGTGAACTGCTGTCTGCTGGCCGTCAACGTCGTCCAGGACAGCGCATTTCGACCACGTCTTGGTCTTTGCCCCTCGCGTCGGCGCATTTCTACACCAAATGCGACAGCCAGATCTCTCACACGTAGAGGTTGCTGCCTGTTCAAAGGCAAACGCACCTCTGAATGCGTGAGCCTCGCACCGTAGCCAGCAAGTTTTTCCACGTCGGTCCGCGCCATGTTGTCCTGGCCGGCCCTTTGTTCTTGCGCGTCCGAAACCTCGACACTTTCTATCTGCTCACGCTTGTTCATCCCGAGGAGAGAGAAGTGCCGGCGACCAAGATATTGTGGGGCCAGGTTCTCACCGTGCTCCTGATCGTGCTCGGCACCACCTGGTGCGCGACACAGTGGACGGCATGGCGACTGGGCTTCCAACCACAGCTCGGTTCGCCCTGGTTCGATTTCGCGGGTCAGTCCGTCTACCCACCTCCTGCATTTTTCTGGTGGTGGTTCTTCTATGACGCCTATGCGCCGGCGGTTTTTCTCGAAGGGGCACTGATCGCGGCGAGCGGAAGCTTCGTTGCAATCGCGGTCGCCATCGGCATGTCGGTGTGGCGTGCGCGCGAGGCGAAGACCGCGGCCACCTACGGGTCGGCGCGCTGGGCGACGCAGGAGGAAGTCTTGGCCGAAGGCATGATCGGCCCCGATGGTGTCGTGCTAGGTAAGCTCGATGAGGATTATCTGCGCCACGATGGCCCGGAGCATATTCTGTGCTTCGCGCCGACACGAAGTGGCAAGGGCGTCGGCCTCGTGGTACCGTCGCTGCTGACCTGGCCCGGTTCGGCGATCGTCCATGACATCAAGGGAGAGAACTGGGAACTGACGGCCGGGTGGCGGTCGCGTTTTGGCCACGTCCTTCTGTTCGATCCGACCAATGCGGCCTCGGCCGCCTACAATCCACTACTCGAGGTGCGGCGCGGCGAATGGGAAGTCCGCGACGTCCAGAACGTCGCCGATGTGCTGGTCGATCCGGAAGGATCGTTGGAACGCAGGAACCATTGGGAGAAAACCAGCCACGGGTTGCTGGTCGGCGCTATCCTGCATGTTCTCTATGCCGAGAACGACAAGACGCTCGCCGGCGTCGCCAACTTCCTATCCGACCCGCAACGGCCCATCGAAACGACATTGCGCACCATGATGCTGACGCGCCATCTGGGTGAGGGCGGCGCGCATCCGGTCGTCGCAAGACCGGTGACTTGCTCGACTACCCCTGGATCGCGCCACCGCCCGGCAGTCCGCTGCTCGAGGATCTGCGTAGCCTGCTTTTGTCGCTTGGCGCCACCGAAATAAAGATACGCTATTCCGGGGGATCGCTGACCAGCGCCATCAACTACATGAAAGAAACCGACGCGCTAACCGTGCTGCCGCACAGCGTCGTCTTCACCTTCCGCAAAGAGAAGTTCATTACAGCGCTTCCGGTGGCCATTCCACATCCCGAGCGAGCACTCGGTCTGCTCAGGCTTGCCGATACCCCGCGCGCGCCGGCCGTCGACGCTTTCGCTCAGCACATCCGCCAGAGCTTCGACAACCTCAAGCACCTGATCAAGCGCCATGAGCAAGCGGTGGTCTGGGGCATGTGATCGCATGCCAGCCTCTGGTGGGAGTGCGCACGGCGGGCCGAACGACCAGACGCCTTTCTCCCGTTGTGACGTTAGGCCTGACAACTATGCGGTGCGGCTAGAGGCGAAACGCATCGCCAGATTCTGCTGGGGGTTCGGCGACCCCATGAACTGCGGAAATTTCCCCCGGCCAACGATAGTCGAAAGAGGTAGATGGGGTATTCGGCTTGCGCCCCTTCTTCAACGGTGATGCAGGAAGGTGCTGCGCTTCGAGCTGATGATAGAACGTGGTCTGTCCAAACAGCCACAGGCATCAGGAAAGGAAGCGCAGAACGGGTCGGTCTCGAGGCCGGGCCCTTGTCGCAATGGCTTTTCGAGGGGCTGGCGTGCGCCGGGTTGCCGGTCATCTGCATCGAGACGCGTCATGTGAAAGCGTTCCTGAAGGCGCAGCCGAACAAGACGGATCGCAATGACGCGCGCGGCATCGCGCAGATGATGCGGGTCAACCTGTACCGCCCGGTGCATGTGAAGACGCTCACGAGCCAGAAGCGGCGGGCACTCTTGACGGCCCGCAAGCTGCTGCAGGGAAAGGCGATCGCCATCGAGAACGACATCCGCGGTCTTCTGCGCAACTTCGGCCTCAAGGTCGGTGTTGTGGGAACGGTGAAGTTCGAGGAGCGGATTTGCGAGCTCGTCGAAGGCATACCCGATCTCGAAGAGATCATGGAGCCGCTGCTGGCCGCCCGGCGGAAGCTGCGTGCCGAATTTGCTCGCCTGCACAAAAAAGTGCTCACGATCGCCAGGAGTGATGCGACCTGCCGGCGCTTGATGACGGTTCCCGGTGTCGGCCCCGTGGTGGCGCTCGCCTATGCCGCGACAATCGACATTCCGCAGCGGTTCAGAAGCTCCAAGGCGGTGGGACCCATCCTGGGACTGACGCCGAAGCTCAACGAGTCCGGGGAAAGCAAGCGCGTTGGATGCATATCCCTGTGCGGGGACGGCATGATGCGGACGTTGCTCTATGAGGCAGCACAAACGCTGATGACTCGCGTGACGAAATGGTCGTGGCTCAAGGCCTGGGCGATGAACGTCGCCAAGCGGCAAAGCAATTGTCGCGCTCGCACGTCGCCTGGCAGTCGTCATGCATCGCATGTGGCTGGACGGCACCGAGTTCCGCTGGATGAGGGAAACCATGGCGTCAGCCATCTGATCCAGAAGGCCGGAAAGGAGAGAGACAGAGTTCCGCTCGCTGGCGGACGGACGTCCTTCGCAGGACGATGGATGAGGCGAGTTCGCTGAGACACTCGTACCGATTGCAACACGCGATCAAGACGCTTGGTAGATTGTGCCGCCTCATTCTCCTGACCCCATACTGGGAGGGCGAAACGCCGATCCCGAAGAGAAGCAAGGCCCTGCGAAAGACGTCAAAACGCCGGAGACACGCAAAAGCTCGATAGCGATTGACCTCAACACGCCGAATAGAGAAGTGTCTCAGTTTGAAATTTGCGGAATGATCAGCACGACGACGACTTCGATGAGGGGGATTACCACGTAGATGACAAGGAAGCTGGCAATCCACATCCCGATTTTGACCAGCCAGGACGAATGAGGGGTCGCCCTCCAAGCGAAAAATGCGCTCGCGACGCCCAAACCCAATGCGACAATGCCAATGACCGGAGACCGCGTCATTGGCAGCATTAGATCATCAAAAACTAGAAAGATCGCGCTAATGAAGATTAGCTGGGCCGCGAGCCCAAATAGAAACGCGCGTTTCACGCGGCCCTCCCGGTGCTATCTTTTATCGGCATCAGGCGACGGCTTTCGTTTTGTACGGCCCGCGCTTGCCCGGCTTCGGGGCAACAGCATCCATCTTGTCGCAAAGGTCGCACATTGACTATAGCGTTTGCGAAACGCCAGCGGCCATCGCCAGGGACATTTTCAGCGTCTTGTGAATGCGAATTAAGTTGTACCAGACGGTGTAGATGGCGATCATATGCACGTGGGTTTCGAACTTCTTTGAGAACGCATTGGTGAGGCGCGTGAAACGGCGGTTTGCCATGCGCATGGTGAGATTGGCGCGTTCGATTTCAAACTGAGACACTATCCGAAAGAGTCGTCGATCGCTCCGACAATCCGAAGACCACAATCTGAGGCTTGCCGACGGTTGCACCGGCAAATTCACCGCAAGGCGCTCTGCTAGTCATCACGGCCACGCAGGAGTCGAGCAAAGGCAGTCCGCAGGCGCTCGATGTCTGGACAGGCTGCCGGGCGACGCCCACGCCAATCAGAACGGATAGTGCTGGTTCGGGTCTTCGATCGTCAACCAGCGCAAATCGGTGAACTCGGCGATCGAGGCCTTGCCGCCGAAACGGCCATAGCCTGAGCCCTTGACGCCGCCGAACGGCATCTGCGCCTCGTCGCCGACGGTCGGCCCGTTGATGTGGCAGATGCCGGCCTGGATGCGCGCCGCGACCGCCATGGCGCGTTTGATGTCGCGGCTGAACACGGCCGACGACAGACCGTATTCGGTGTCGTTGGCGACGCGCACGGCCTCGTCCTCGCCCTTGACGCGGATCACCGGCTTTACCGGCCCGAAGGATTCTTCGGCATAGACGCGCATTTCTGGCGTGACGTGGTCGAGGAGCGTCGCCTCCACCACCGTGCCCGTCCGCTTGCCGCCGGCGACAAGCTTGGCGCCCTTGGCGAGCGCATCCGCAACAAGTTCCTCCATCTTGTCGGCGGCCTGGCTGCTGATCAGCGAACCCAGCACGACATGGCCACGTGGGTCGCCGGCCGGCAGTTTCGAGGCGCGGGCCGCAAGTTTCGAGACGAACTCGTCGGCAACTTTTTCATCGACGATCAGGCGCTCGGTCGACATGCAGATCTGTCCCTGGTGCATGAAGGCGCCGAAGGTCGCGGCATTCACTGCCGCATCGATGTCGGCATCGTCCAGCACCAGCAGCGGCGCCTTGCCGCCGAGCTCGAGCAGCGCCGGCTTGAGATGGCGTCCGGAGAGTTCGGCGATGATCCGGCCGACCTTAGTCGAGCCGGTGAAGTTGACGCGCTTGACCGACGGATGGGCGACCAGCGCCTCGACAATTTCTGCCGCGTCCTTCGGGTCGTTGGTGACGACATTGATGACGCCCTTCGGCAGGCCGGCCTCGACCAGCACCTGGCCGATCAGCCGATGCGTGCCTGGGCACATTTCGGAGGCCTTCAGCACCACCGTGTTGCCGCAGGCGAGCGGCATCGCCACGGCGCGGGTGCCAAGGATGACCGGCGCATTCCACGGCGCGATGCCGAGGCAGACGCCGGCCGGCTGGCGGATCGCCATGGCAAGCGTGCCCGGCTTGTCCGACGGGATGATCTCGCCGGAGATCTGCGTTGTGATGGCGGCGGCTTCGCGCAGCATGTTGGCCGCCAGCATGACGTTGAAGCCGGCCCACGGGCCGGTCGCGCCGGTTTCCTCCATCATCAGCTTCGTAAATTCGTCGACCTTCGAAGCCATGACGTCGGCCGCCTTCGACAGCAAAGCGCGGCGTTCGCCGGGGCCGGTCTTCGACCACGCCGGAAAGGCAGTGGCTGCAGCTTCTACCGCAGCATTGGCATCGGGGACGCTGGCCGCGGCGGCGCGCGTCGCCAGCTTGCCGGTGAACGGGTCCATGCGCTCGTAGGAGGCCGCACCCGTTGCCGCCCGTTCATCGCCGTCGATCAGAAGTCCGATGTCCATTGTTCTCTCTCCCTCGCTCCCGATGGAACGTCGCAAAAATCAGAAGCCGAGCACTTCGGCATTGATCGAGGCCTCGAGGCAGCCGTTGACACGCGTTGTCGCCGGTGATCCATGCAAACCTTAGGCCGAGACGCCAAATTGCATTAAGCGTTTGGTTCGGTAAAATGATATTTTGCCATGTTTCATTAACCTGAGGGTTATCGAAATTTGCCATTGACTCCGGGCCTGACATGCTGCCCCCCTCAGGACATCGGTGTGCAGCTAGTTGGCGTCAGCAACTGAATGCCTGGCCGATCCGTCAGGTCGCTTGGGGAATGGCATGCCGGCGCTGTGGGCGACCGCGCCGCCATCGACAGGGATGACGGCGCCGGAGACATAGGAGGCCTCGGGCGAGACCAGGAAGGCGATGAGGTTCGCCGCCCGCTCTTGGCCCCCTAAGCGCCCGACGAGCGGTGCCCGGTTTTGTGAAGCGCCGCTAACCGACCGAGCTCTGCTTGGCGAGCGGAACGATCGCGATGTTGCGATCGATCGCGTCGATGACGTCGCGCCCCCGCTTCTACCGGGGTAGGTGCTCTCTCTTTCCGGGGCTTTGACGCATCGTGTCGATCCTGCCCGGCGTGCGCGTGCTCGGAGGCAGTCATCAGCCCTCGCGAAATCGCGCACTTGCGTGACATCCCCGTTACCGTGGGGCACTCTACAACTGACATCGGGTCGGTCTAGGCAGGGAGCCGCTCATTGTACAAACCTGAAATGCGCGAGCTTATTGCCTTCGTAGAGGTCGCACGCCAGCTCAACTTCACCCGAGCCGCCGCCAATGTCGGCGTCTCGGTTCCAACGTTCAGCCAGACCCTTCGCGGCTTGGAGGAGAAGCTCGGTGTGCGCCTTTTAACGCGTACGACCCGCAGCGTCTCCCTTACTGACGCAGGGACGGATTTCCTAGCTTCCTTGGAGCCGCTGCTGGCGGGCCTTGATGTAGCGCTTGACGGACTAAACAGATTTCGCAGTGAGACCGGTGGTCGCCTACGGATTCTTGGCTCCAGGACCGCTTCGACGCTCATTGTCGGCCCCTTGATTGGACGCTTTCTTTCTACTCATCCCGACATCGAGCTGGAGATGTTGGTCGACGATCTTCACCTTGACTTGGTCGAAAGTCGGATCGACGCCGGTATCCAGGTCGGTGAGCGGATCGAGAAGGATATGGTCGCTGTGCGCCTCGTCGATCCATTCGAAGAAGTGCTTATGGCTTCGTCTGAGTACCTGCAGAAGCAAGGAGAACCAGATACCCCTGCTAGCCTCAGCGAACATTGGTGCATCCGATTGCGGTCCTCTTGGAACGGCACTGTCCGTCCGTGGGTGCTCACAAAAGGTGAGGAAAAGATCGAACCTTCGAAAAGTGCGCGCTTTGTCGCCAACGATTTGCGGGTTCTAGCTTCGGTCGTTCGGGGCGGAGGGGGGATCGGATTGCTTCCCAAAGTCCTTGTCAAAGATGCGTTGGCGTCGGGAGAACTTGTCCAGGTCCTCGACGGCTGGAGTTCCTGGGTATCAGGCATCTATCTTTTTTATCCGAGCAGACGGCAGATGCCTGCCGCCCTTGGCGCGTTCATTAAGTTCATGCGAGAGAACAAGCCCGGTCCAGGTTGGCTATCGGCCCTGTGAAGGATTGAGGGCAAGGTGCTTCTCCATGCTCAATGCGACAAAGAAGATGACCAGTGCGAGTGCCGCCATCACAACGCCGACCAGTCCCGTTGATGCCGGACTGAGGTGAGCCGCGATAACGGCTCCGCCAAGGGCAGCACCAAGCGCATTGGCAACATTGATCGCGCAACCGTTTAGCATGGCGCCCAACGCCTGTGCGTGTCCAGCGACGTCCATAAGACGGGCCTGCAACGGCGGCACGAGAGCGAGCGCCGCCAATCCAGCAAGGAAGACGCTGACGGAGATCGCAATCGTGTTGTGAACACTAAAGAAGAAGATCGCGAAGGCCACGAGGTTCAAGACCAGCAGTATGCCTGTCGCCCGCATTATGCCTCGATCCGCGAGCCAACCACCTAAGAAGTTTCCAACGAACATACCAAGCCCGATCACGACCAAAACGAGCGGGGCGTCACTTTCGGATATTCCAGTGACGGAGATCAGGGTTGGCACCAAATAGGTATATACCGCGAAGAGGCCGCCGAGGCCGACTGAACCTATCCCGAAAGCCAGCCAAACCTGTGGTTTTGCCAAAGCGCTCAATTCTTTGAGAGGACCGGAGCCGTGCGCAGCCTGCATTGCCGGAACGCTGGCCCGACAGATGATAGCCGCAAGGGCCGCCAGCACTGCCAACAGGAAGTACGTTAGACGCCACGTCGTATGCTCTCCGATAAAAGTCCCGAGCGGAGCCCCTATAAGGTTGGCAAGGCCTAGCCCCATCATAACTCGGGCAACGGCTTGCGCTCGCCTACCCGGATGAGCCAACGTTGCTGCAATGAGGGATGCGATCCCGAAATATGCTCCATGAGGAAGGCCGGACATGAAACGTGCTGCGATCAGTGTCGAAAAGCTACCACTAAGTGCCGACAATGCATTTCCGGCCGCGCAGAAGAGAAGGAGAAAGACCAGCAGCATGTGACGTGACGTTTTAGCCGCCATTGTTGCGATCAACGGAGCGCCGATGACGACGCCAAGAGCGTAGGCAGTGACAGAGGTTCCGGCAACATCAATCGTGACGTGGCTATCGCGGGCCATTTCGGGTAGCAGGCCCATGGCGGCGAATTCGGACGTGCCGAGGAGAAATGCTCCCAGGATCATCGCCGATTCCGCCGCGAGCGTTTGCAAGCGTGTGTGTGGTTGGTGTGTCATGAGATACTCGGATTGAAACCGTAGCGGAACCGTTGAGGGACAAAGCAATCGCAGGCCGAAGCCAAGAGAGGCTGCGGCCTGCGACACTCGTGGTAACAACCGGCCTGTGGCGGGAATTGGCTGTCCCGCTGATTGCCACCACGGCGGGGGGATTACGGCGCGGGCACGAAGATGTCGCGGGAGTAAACCGGCAGCGAGACAACGGAAACGAGGCTTTGCGAGCCGTCGAAGACAGCGGCAAGTTTTCCGCCTTCTGCCTTGAGCGAAAACGAGCGGAGACGTTCCGACTTCGCACCTTCAGCCCGAACGACGTCAGCTGCTTCGTTGTACCGGTAGATGCGGGAGAAGCTTGGCTTCAACTGCGAATATACATGGCTCTCAGCCTTCTCTGTTTTGAGAGGACCGCGCTCAAACTCTGCTTGCAGAGAAACCTTCTCTCCGCCTCCTTCGAATGTCCACGATTCAGTGACCACCGATGGATTCAAGCTGTACTTCACCGAACGTGTAACGTCGTCAGTAGCTTTTTCCGCGATTTCGTATGGGCCTGCGCCGCCCCGCGACAAGCCGTCGAACAGCATCAGGACATCTTCGCTACTGCCCTTTTTGTGGACGGGAATCCCAAACAGCACATATCGGTATGGCGCACCGACTTTCCCGTCAGTCCCAACTGCAAACAGCTGATCTACGAACTCGACCTGCAGATTCGCACCCGCAGAGGGTCCTTCCGTGATCGGGCTAAGCTCCCAGCCCTCAGGCAGAAACTTCTCCAAAGCAGCGGTGGAAGCTTTGTAAGCCAGAACGGTGCGAACGTCAGTGTTGCTGCCACTGAAGTTTTCAGCGGCCTCAGCGGGGGTTGGCATTGGGGTCATTGCCATGATCGGAGTCGCGATCAGTGCGACGGTCAACGCAATATCGACAGGATTGAATTTGAACATGATCCTATTCCCTTGAAAGCGGAGCGCATTCTCGCGCCCTATGACCGTTAGAGAGCGGCTAGGCCAGCTTTGGCGCAAACGTCGTCTTGATCTCCTGAACCACCGCTGGCTGCGAGAGCGCCGATGATCTTACCGTCCTTGATCACCGGCCACGCGCCAGGAGCAGCAAGGACGCCAGGCATGGTCAGCATGAACGGACCGGCTTTCGCAGTTACGTCGTAGAATGCGCGTGTCGGGCGCTTGTAGAGGGCTGCTGCGGCTGCCTTTTCAACGGCGGCCTGAGCGCTGCCGAGTTCGGTGTCATCCATCTTTTCGTAGTATACAAGGGCACCGTGTGTGTCGGTTACTGCAACAGCCATTGGCCAGCTGTGAGCAGCGCATTCCTTGATTGCTGCAGCGGCTATGACCTTGGCGGTACCCACGGGGATGTCCGCGCCGTATTTAGGCTCATCGTCGGCGTGCGCCAGCGACGTCATGCACAGAAGGCTGACGGCGGCCATTGTGCTCCATTTGGAAATAGACATAGGCATTTCCTTTCGTTCACCATTCTGATCGGCTCGCTTTGCACTCGCTATCGATCCGGCTTTTGAGAAGGCCGGACGGTTGACGAGGTTCTCACGTCATCCGCCGGTCTTGATGAATGAATATGCCCCGCGACCTCAGTACTGAATGACGGAGTTCGAAATGGACTATTAGGCTTCGCCAAATAATATTGACGAATTCGATGCAGCCAACTCGAAACATGCAAGCACTTCGGGATGGGGCAGCGATAGTGAGCGGATTGGTTGAAACGCCTCCGCTCTGGCGCCGCAATAGACCATCAGCGGCTTCGAGGCGTCATCCCAACGCCGATAACAATCGCAACATCAGACTGCTGCGCCGTCACCTCTACGCGGCGACCCGCGCGAAGGCTGACGCCGATTTTGCGGCGCATCAGGCGTGCTGGGATGCCGCCGACGGGGAGATTGGCTATCCCGCGACGTTGCGGACCGACGTGAGTTTGCCGACCGATCAGAGGACCTGCTCACGGTACTGTCCGAAACCCCCGCTGCTTCTCTTCTCCGTCGAAGGGGCCTCCGGAGATTTCCGTGACCGATTCTCTCTCAAACATCTAAATCGGCGGCAACCCGTTGAAGTACTTTGCGCGGTTCATCGGCAATGACATCGCCGTGGCTGACAACGATTCGCTTGAGGTCTTGTTCATCTGCCCATTTTCGGAACGCCGTGGCCAACGCCTTTTTGTCTTTGACAAACATCCATTTGCCGACGCGCGGTATCTGGGGATGCGACACGCCAAAGCCAAGCAGGCGCGCCATTATGTGAGCGCCGATCCCATGAGGGTGGCGTACGTTTGCGATAAGGTCGTTGATCACAAGGGTCGTACCACCCTCGCGCCGGATGAGAAGGGCAGCTTCCTTGCCGGCTATGCCCGGCACGGTCTCTAGCTGGACGGACGGATCCGCCCAGATATCGCTCGTTGCATCGACTTTAACAGCTTTCTCCACCGCACCCCGCGCACCTGGCGCACAGATAACCTTCGCCATTGGATAGCGAGCCGTCCATGGCCTTATATCGAGGCGGTAACCGGGACCAGGGACTATGAGGAAGCTGGGGACGCCGAGGGCCTCGATTTCTCGCATTTGAGGCTCCGCCAACGGGATGGAACTCCAGATCGCCGTTCGTTGAGCGGTCAATCCGACCACGGTCATTCGCCGAGGAAAGTTGCCGAGCGGCATACGGATTTCGCCCTCGACAGTCAGCAGACCCTCGTCCAACTTTTCTAGCTGACCGTGGGGCCCAACCTTCCATTTATCATTGAACTTTGGCATGCGACCGTCCTCGGCTAGCTCGCATCCATCAATTGTTTAGCGACAAATTCGTTCCTAACCACGGACCACCGTGCCCCTTGACGGCTTTTTTGACCCGAAGCAGACCGTGGCCCCCGAACTGCATCAGCGTCGTCAGACGGGTGGCAACTGGACATTCGAAGTCGCGCGGTGCCAAGGAATCCCCGGTTCCGTGGTCATGCCGTCGCTGAGCCTATTTGCGCAGCACTCGGCGCAGCCCGCGCGCAAATTCATGTCAGTTTCATAAATCCGTTGCGACGGTTTCGTACATGAAGGAGACGGCTTTGTTATGCCGCCGCCCCTGGAAAAAAGGATGCAAAAATGTCCAAGATCACCGGCAAGACCGAAACGATCGAAAACGTCGAATTCCCTACCTTCGACCCGTCCAAGGCTGCCGAGCAAGTCCGCGCTGTCGCCGATCAGAGCATTGAGCAGTCGAAGGAAGTCTTTTCCAAATTGAGCTCGGGCGCCGAAACGACTCAAAAGGCTTTCGAGTCGACCTTTGAAATGGCCAAGACCACCGGCAATGAGGTGTCCCTGAAGACGATTGCCGCTCTGCGAGCCAATGCCGAAGCCGGCTTCACGCACCTCGAAGCACTGGTTGCCGTGAAGTCATTGTCCGAGTTCTTCGAACTGCAGACGGCTTTCCTGAGCAAACAGATCGAGAATTCCGCCGAGCAGGCCAAGACCTTACAGGCCGTGATGATGAGAGCTACTGAGGACGTGTCCAAGCCGATCAAGGATGCCCTTGAGAAGGCTTTGAAGGAACGCAAGGCCGCCTGATTGCCTAGGCAATCGGGACTGAAGGTGGTCAGTCCCTCGTCCACTGTGTCACCTGGCGCCGGTCTTCCATTGGTCGGACGGCTTAGTCTGCCCGACCGCTTCGGAGTAACATCGTCCTCACGGTTTCTAGGAAGCACTCAGCGAGCAGGCGGATGAGCAGCCGGATCCGCTGGCGGAAGAGTTCGCGGCGATCGGTGCGGTGCTCGAATACGCCGCCCAGATGCTAGACGGTGGAGCAGGGCCCAAGGACGTCACGCACCGCCGGCTCCTGCTCGGCTTCGAGCATCTCGAAAAGGACCCGCATCGCATCCCGCACGGCATTGGGCGGTAGAGGCGCATGCATGGAATTGCGGATGAACACACGCTCGCTGCGGTAGCCGCGAGGTCGCCGGGCTTGACGATACTGGCGGTGACGCTGGTGCGATAGTTCGTGGCACCTCCCTCCATGACGATTCGGTAACTGCTCAAGTTTCAATTTCCCGACCGGTGCAGCGTCGCAGGCCGAGCCTTGTGCCAAGGGCGCTTCGGAATAGCTAGGTTGAGCATAGCATTGTTTGGTGGGTCCAAAGGGTCCATTCCGTAATCGATAATTCTCATTGCTCATATGGTCAGTTACCTCCCGTTGCGAGCTCCGGCGACTCCAGGTCGGCGCCTAACCGCAACCAAGGAGCTTCCGATGAAGTCGAAATTGCTGGTTTCCGCTGCGATGATCAGTCTGGCACTCAATCTCGCACCAGCGTTCGCCCAGGAGGGCACGTGGCAGATGGGAACGCCGATGCCAGAGCCTCAGAGCGAGAATTCCAGCGCTGTGGTGGGCAATCAGTGGTTCGTCATTGGCGGCATCGACGTGCCGGAGGTTATGCCCGTTGGCACGGTCGTGATGTATGACGAAAATACGAAGACCTGGTCGAAGAGAGCGGCAATGCCTGAGCCGGCCCATCATACTGCAACTGTGGCTTACGACGGCAAAGTGTACGTGTTCGGTGGTTTCGTCGGAAAGCCGGGCACCAAAGAATGGCAACCGACCGCTGATGCTTTTGTCTACGATCCGAAGACCGACGGCTGGTCCAAGCTTCTACCTATGCCAACTGCCCGCGGAGCGGCAGCGGCTGTGGTGCTCGACGGAAAAATCTACGTCGTCGGCGGCGCGCATGCCCATGAGCATGGCCGCGACATGAAGGAGCCCCTTTGGGCCGACGTTCCCAACATCGTCGGCAGGACTGTTGAGGTCTACGACCCCGCATCCAACACTTGGACAATGCGGGCTCCCATGCAGACCGGCCGCAATCACTTTCTCGCCGCTGCTGTTGGTGGAAAGATCTATGCGATTGACGGTCGAATTGGTCTGCCCTTCGTGACCAAGAGCGACGTCACCGATCTGGTCGAGGAATACGATCCCAAATCCGATTCCTGGACCTACAAGGGCCGTTCCCCCACACCGCGGGGTGGGGTGTCGGGCAGTGCCTATGGTGGAAAGATCTATGTGACGGGTGGCGAGTACCAGGACCCGGCGGGCAAGCGCACATTCTGGGCCCTTGAGGCCTACGATCCCGCTGCTGACACCTGGCAGACCCTACCGCATATGCAGATTGCCCGGCACGGCTTCGTAGCCGGTTTCATTGGCAGCGAGTTCCATGTCGCCGGTGGCTCCTTCCAGTCCGACGGCATGCCGGGGATCAATGCTCAGATGAACACCCACGAGTTCTACACCGTACCCAGGTAGTTCAATTTAATGCCGATCCCGATCGTGTTCGGGACTGGTTTACGCTTTTGGTACCGGCAGGCAGGAGGTCAGCGATGGCACTTGTTTTTGTGGCTACCTGGCCTTCCGCTTCAAGGAGCCCGAGCAGGCCGAAGCGATGGCGGCTGAGTTCGGCAGCGAGACGTACTATGCGCTCGACCGTGGGCCGGTAGCGGCTGGGAGAAGCGGCGAAAGAAGGCTACCAGGAAGGCTCCCTAGCAGGAGAATTGCTTTGGCACCGGCACCTGAGAATTTCCGCGACCGCCTTGACCGCGTGACTACCTTGCTCCACCTGGAAGACGAACGAGGGCTGGTGCTCGCTGCCTCGGCGTTTGCTGAAGATCTGCTGGGCCGTCTCATCCGGGCCTTTCTCGTGGATGTGAAGGCATCGGGCGAGCTGCTGGATGGGTTCACGCTCCATTGGGAACATTATCATCCCGCATCAAGGCCGCACATGCGCTGGGCCTGCTGACGAACGAGCAATTTGCGGACCTGGAACACCTCAGGAACGGCGCCGCAGCGAGGACTGCCTGACGCTAAATGTCTAGACACCGGCATGCGATGAAAAGCGAAGGCCGGTGTTCATATGGATACACGGCGGCGCGAACTATCTCGAAAGCAGCCGGCTGCCTGACTATCATGGTGACGAGCTTGCCGGCAAAGGCGACATCGTCGTCGCTTCACTGAACTACAGGCTGGGCCTGTTTGGGTTCCTTGACGTCAGCGTGCTCGGCGGCGAGACCTATGCCGGAGAGGCTGCCGTGAAGGGAGCGATAACGAAGAGCTGGACGCGCGAGGTGTCGGCGAGCAGCCCGCTGGCACGCGCCCCCGCGAGAGCCTTGTTCATTCTCCAACTTGTACCGATCTAGACTTAAGGCCTTTGTGTCATTGATCAGTCCCCCCTACTGCCAGCGAGCGGGTGAGTGCGCAACGCCGCTGTCAACCGCCAAGGCCGTCGCGGATGGCCGAGAAATAGCGGTCGGTTCCGACCTGTCCGCCCTTCAGCGCGACCTCCAACCCATCGATCGTCGTGATGCTCGAATGAGCAACGCAGAGCGGCGAGCCTGGCGAGGCTGGCAGCGGCATCCGTACCGTCAGCGCATCGACGCTCATCTGGCCGAGCGCATGGCTCGACGTGTCGCCGCCGGCGATGGCAACACGTTTCAATTTCTGTTCGATTGTCAGTTCGCGAAGCAGCGCGCCGAGGCCGCGGCCGAGCTTGTGGCGGGCGCCTTCCTGGCGGTCGATCTCGGCGCCCCGGTCGGCGGTGGGGCCAAGCGCGGTGTAGAAGATGACGCTTCGCCCGGCCTGCAGGCTGGCGCGGCCGATTGCCGTCGCACGCGCGATCGCCTGTTCGAAACTCTCCGAAACCAGCTCAACCGGGTCGACCTCGATCCCGTCGAAGCCATCGGTCATTGCATGCCGGATTTGCCGTTCCGTCGTCGGCGAGCAACTGCCGGACACCACAGCGATGCGGTCGGCCACGCCCGGCGGCGAAAAGCTGGGCTCGGCGTGCACAATCGCGGTCTCCGCCCATGCAGCGAGCAGCGCATATTCGATACCCGAGGAGCCGACGACGAAGTAACCGCCCGGCTTGCGTGTGCGCCATAGCTCCTTGCCGGCAAGCGCCTGGGTTTCTCTGCTGTCAACATCGACGAGCACGATAGCCGCACCATTTTCCACAAGGCGGTCGAACGCTTCCGACCGCGCGGCGGACTGCAGCGTCGCCAGGTCAAGCAGTCCCGAGGCAAGCCCGGTCTGCCGCGACAGATGGATCAGAAGGTCCGCTTCATCCATCGGGGTGATGGGGTGGCGGCTCATCACCGGATGACGGTCGATGCGGTGATATTGGTCGCGATAGGCGGCGAACAGATGGCCGAAGGCGGTGTAGCGCTTGAGCTGCGGCGCGCCGACCACCAGCGGCACGCTGTCCTGCCCGAACACCGAGCGGCCGATCTCGATCGCCCGGCCGATGCTGCCGATCGTCGGGCTGGAATCGAAGGTCGAGCAGACTTTGTAGTGACAGATCTCGGCCTCAAGCGTCTTCAGCCAGGCGAAGGCGTCCTTGAGATGCGTGTCCATCCACTGCGACGTCTCGCTGCGACTGGTGCCGGCGAGGCCGACGGCGCGGCAATGGGCGAAGCGCGCGAGCTGCGCATCGTCCGGCTGGCGCATGAATAGCACGGTCGGCACGCCGCCGAGCTCAAGCGCCTCCATCACATCGGTCGAGCCGGTGAGGTCGTCGCCATAGTAGCTGAGGAGAAGGTCCTGCATGGTTCAGGCCGCCTTGCCGTCGCCGAATTTCTCGATCGACCGCGCCAGTTCGTGGTGGGCGCGGGCGAATTCCGCCAGCGGAATGCCATCGACCGCGGCTTGCCAGGCCTGCTGCACGGCGCGCACGCCGGCGCCCGGCCCATCCGGATGGCTGACGATGCCGCCACCGCAGAGATAGAGGAGATCGACCGTGCGGCCGGTACGCGCGTAGGTTTCCGGCGCCTGCCCGCCCCACTGGCCGGAGCCCGCCACCGGCAGCGCGCAATCATCAGGCGAAAACAGCGGCGTCGTCACCGCCTCGAAGGAGCGAATGAAGGACCAGTCCGGCTCCCAGTATTTCGAGGCGATGCCGTTGATCTGGAACTGGTCGACGCCGAGCAGCCGCCAGAACTGCTGCCAGACCTTGAAATCCATGCCGAGGCCGGGATGGCGAGTGAGGATGTCCCAGCCGTTGCGGTGGGCGTGCAGCACCAGCCCGGAGCGCTTCCTCAGGAAAGCCATGCCGCCGAAGCCGATGGAGTTGATGTTGACCACCGCGCAATTGCCGCCGGCTTCGAGCACCAGATCGTGATTGCGCATCATCTCGTCGGGGTCGGCATGCGAGATGCCAAAGGCATACATCACCTTCTTGCCGGTCTTCTGCTCATGGCCGAGGATCAACGGCATGATCGCCTTCACCCGCTCCGCCAGCGGCGAATAGGCGGGGCTCATGAGCTTCTCGTCGTCCTTGATGAAATCGACACCGGCCCCGATCAATTCACCCACCATCGCGGCGGTCTCATGCGGCCTTAGCCCCAGCGCCGGCTTGACGATGGTGCCGATGATCGGACGGCCCTCGACGCCAGTCAACCTGCGGCTGCCGGCGACGCCGAATTGCGGACCCGGATGGGCGCCGCGATATTGCTCCGGTAGCTTCATATCGACGATGCGGATGCCGGTGAGACCCCGGATCGAATAGGTGCCACCGATGGCGATGGTCATCAGTGCCGCAAGGTCGGTGCCGATGGCATCGAAGGGAAAGGCGATGTCGATATCGGCGCGCCTGAACGGCCCGTCGCCCACTTCAGGAATGGATGGCCGCTCCGCATCGGGCAGGGGACGGATCGCCAGCACGCGCGCCGCGACGCGCGCCTTCAACTCCGCGGTCTCGCCGGGCAGCGCAACGAAGGTGCCGGTCGACTGATCGCTGGCGATCTTGGCCGCCAGCGCTTCGATGCTGCCTGATGTCTCGATACGATAGGTGAGGGTGATCATGGTCCGCTGTCTCAGGCCGAAGCGTTCGAAAAAAGTTCACCGGCCCTCGAAATCTGGTATAATGAGTACATAAGTATTGCAAGCAATATCCGGCTGGACGTTTCAGCTCGGGTCGAGCGACAGCAATTCCGGGAATTGCGTCGGCAGTGTTAGATAGGGCCGGGTCAAGGGAGTGATTCGCGACGATGAACCGTTCGGAACCGATCGTCCGGCGCAAGCTTTCCGACGAAGTCTTCTTGCGGCTGAAGCGGCTGATCACCAGCGGCGAGCTGATGCCGGGTGACGACATGCCCTCGGAGCGCGAACTGATGGAGCGCTTCGAGGTCGGCCGTCCCGCGATCCGCGAGGCGATGCAGGCGCTGAGCAATATGGGGCTGGTGGCGATCTCGCATGGCGAGCGCGCCAAGGTGCTGCAGTTGACCGCCAAGTCGATCATCAAGCAGGTCGACGGCGCAGCCAAGATCATCCTGTCGTCGTCGAAGGACACGCTGGAGCATCTGAAGAGCGCGCGCATCTTCTTTGAGCGCGGCATGGTCAAGGAGGCCGCAGAGAAGGCCACGGCCGAGGACGTGCAGCGTCTGAAGGCAACCGTCGCCGAGCAGCGCGCCGCGCGTGGCGATTCCGAAGCCTTCATCACCGCCGACATGAAGTTCCACACCCAGATCGCGGCGATCTCCGGCAACCCGATCTATGTCGCCGTCAGCGAGGCGATGCTGGGCTGGCTGAAGGAATATCACACCGAGATGCTGATCTGGACCGGCAAGGAAAAGTTCACGCTGACCGAGCATGAAGAGATCATCGGCCGCATCGAGAAGAAGGATGCCGAAGGCGCGGAGAAGGCGATGATCAAGCATCTCGAGCGCTCACGCGCGCTTTACGTGATGAACACCGACAAGTGACTTCGCCGCCTCAGATCCGGGCGATGGCGTAAGGCGTCATCACAAGCTGGCTTCGGCCAAGTGCTGAAATGTCGACCGGCACGTCGTCCGCCGTCAGGTTGGCCAGCCATAGAATGGTCTCGCCCGAAGCGGTGCGCCCGGCCAGCGCCAGCACCTTGGTCTCATCGCTTGTCCTTGCCACAACATGTGCAAGGCCAGCCAGTTCACAGAGCCCCTCGATGGCCTGGAAGATCGGCCGCGGCGATCCTTCTGCGACCGGTTCTCCGGATGCCGCCAGCAGACCAAACGGCCCGGCGAAACTGGAAAGCGTCAGCATCTCCAACCCGGCTGATGCCACTCGCGCGGCATAGCTGATCGTCCATGCCGCCGCGAACTGGCCGGCATGGCGCGGGTCGCGATTGGCCATGGCGATGCGCTGACCATCAAAATTATCCTTGGTCGCGCCGCCATAAGGGTTTTGGCGCATGGCGATCGTCGACGGCCCGATCCGGTAGGGTCTTTCTCCGAAGATCGCCCGCGCCGATTGGGTAATGAAGGGCAGCGCCTCCAGCGACTGCATGACGCTGAGATCGTCCGCCGCATGCACGATCGGACAGGTGCAGTGGGTGATGAAATCGAGCAGGCTGGCGGGAACGCGCTTGCGGTTCAGCTCGGTGAAATAGCTGAACATGCCGCCGCCAAGGCGAATGTCCGGGAAGGCACGGCGCGTCGCCGCATAGACGTCCCCGAGCGGCGGGCAGGGCGGCCACGCGCTGCCCGGCGGCGTCGACTGCCGGTCGACCGAAGGCGAGACGGCAATGGCATCGAGCCGCAGACCTGCCCGGCGCACCATCTGGGCAACACCGGAGAGTTCGGCGTCGAGATCGCCCGCGCAGGCGACCACGCATTCGAGCGTTGCCCGGGCCGGATAGGCAGCAGTGAGCCGCGCATGGGCACGCAAGGCTTCCAGGCCATGGCCGCGTGTCGGGTCGTAATGGAGGAGGAGTTGCTGCGGGCCGAGCCTTAACAGCATCGGCAGATGCGCCAGCGCCGATTCGACATCCTCCGGATAGATGACCACGCCGACATCAGGGAGCCTTGGTCCGGCCTCGCCAAGTTCGATTCGGACCGGTCCGGCGTTCGCTGTCGCGGCAGCCACCTTGGTGTCGTCGGTGATGCGCAGGCTGATCGACTGGCGCATCGGCTCGCCAGCGGGCAGCACATAGGGCCATGGCAATGCCAGCGGCCGCATAGGTCTTGTAGGAAGCATCCGACCAGTTGCGCTGGTCCTCCATCTCGAAGGTGTCGCCTTCCATCCGGCATTCGGCCCTGACGCCGGGCCGAACCTGGTGGGTGATGGCGCGTATGTCCTTGAAGGGCTGCCAGGGATCGATCAGCAACGGCAGCTTGGTATCCACCACGCTGCCGTCCGTATGTTCGACCGTCACAGGGCTGCCAGCGAGGTCGGCAATCGGATGCAGGATGCAGAAACCGCAGCGATTGGTCTCGAAGTCGCTTTCGGGGAGCGCGTCAACGTCGAACACCAGCTTGCCGTTGGCTGAGCCCTTGATGGTGGCGCGGAAGCCGAGCCGGCTTGCGCCCGGTCCAACGCAGCTTGCCGAATAGCTGACGGAGAAAGCGTCGGGGCCCTGGTCGATGACAAGATCGGTCAGTTCGGGCTCGTAGGTACCCCAGTCGCGGTCGCGCACGATATAGGCGATTGCGCGTAGCACTTCGGTGCCGCCATGGCGGATCGTGCGCAAATTGCCGTTGACGAAGTCGGCAGTGAGCGCGCCCGCACTCAGCCTGACCGGCTCGGCCTCGACCGCATGCGTGCCATAGAGGAGGAAGGCGTCGGCAGTCATTTCAGCAAGGCGTCGATCTGCACTGGTTGTCGGCTTGCAGCACCAGCATAGGCTGCCTCGACCAGAGCGAATGTCTTCAGATTGTCGGCGCCCGAGGTCGCCGGCTCTGTCCCCTTCGCGAGGCACTCGACCCAGTGCTTCTGGATCGCGACGACGCTTTCCTGGATGTTATGCCATGGCCGCGATGCCCATGGCAGCAGCGGCGGCGACACGTCGCTGACCGCCGTGCCGCTCTTGCCGGTGACGGTGAGCCGGTAGCCTTGCGCCAGCCGCACCGTGCCGGCGTCGCCGTCGATCTCGATCAGTGTTTCCGGAAACGGCTCGGTAGCAAGCTTCGTCGCGTAACTGCAGTCGACAACAGAAGTGGCGCCGCTGTCGTGATCCATCAGCATGGTCGCGACATCCTCGCCGGCAATGGCAGGATTGATCCGCGCGGTTCGCGTGGTGATCGTCGAAACATCGCCCAGGAGGAAGCGGGCGATGTCGAGGACGTGGATGCCGAGATCCTCGATGATGAAGCGCTTTCCGGTCGCCAGATATGGCTGCCCGGAAAACACGTCATAGGCCGAGCGGAAGGAAATCCGTCCAAAGAACGGCGTGCCGATCTCGCCGCTGTCGAGCACAGCACGCACCGCCTGGATCGGCGACTGCCAGCGGAAATTCTCATGCACCATCAGCGGCACGCCGGCCTCAATGCAGGCCTCCACCATGGCTTTGGCGTCGGCGAGCGTCGGCGCAAACGGCTTTTGGCAGATCGCCGGAACGCGGTTGGCGGTGGCCAACTCAACCAGCGGCCGGTGGCTGACGACGGTGGTGGCGATGTCGACGAAGTCGAGTTTTTCGCTGGCGAACATCTCCGCCGCGTCGGTGTAGCGTTTCGCAATGCCGAACTGGTCACCGACGATCTTCAGCCGCTCCGGATCGCGGTCGCAGATGGCGACGATCGACGCGCCCACGATGTCGCGCCAGCCATGCATCTGGTTGACGGCGAAGAAGCCGCAACCAATCAGCGCTCCGCTCAAGGTCGCCATGCTCAGCCCACCTTTGCCATCTGCATGAGCGTCACGCGGCTTTGCAGCCGGCGCTGCGCCTGGTCGACGACCACGGCGACGATGATGACGAGACCCTTGATCACCATCTGCCAGAACGAGCTGACCCCCATCATCACCAGCCCGTCGGACAGGATGCCGATGACGAAGGCGCCGACGATGGTGCCGCCGATCGTGCCGCGTCCGCCTGACATCGAAGTGCCGCCGAGTACCGCCGCCGCGATGGCATTGAGCTCGAAGCTCTCTCCTGTCGCCGGATGCGATGCCATCAGCTCGGATGAGATGATCAGGCCGACGATCGCCGCGCAGAAGCCGGAGAACATGTAGACGAACATCTTCACCATGTTGACGCGCACGCCCGAGATCCGCGCCGCCCGCTCATTGCCGCCGACGGCGAAGATGTGGCGGCCGAGCGGCGTGTACTTGGCGAGATATGCCGCGCCCAGCGCCACGACGATCAGGATCCAGATCGAGACCGGCAGGCCAAGCAGCTTGCCGGCGCCGAGATAGCCGAAGCCGGTGGTGCCGAGCTCCGGTTTGCCGACCAGATTGGGAAAGGTGCGGCCGTCGGACGACAGCAGCGCCAGGCCGCGCGAGACATAGAGCACGCCGAGCGTGGCGATGAACGGCGCGACGTTGAGCCTTGTGATCAGCAGCCCGTTGACGGCTCCGATCAGTATGCCGACGGCAAGCGTGATCAAGGCGATCTCGACGACGTTGAAATAGATCGTGTAGCCGATTTGCAGGTCGATGCCGTTCAGTACCAGGTAGCCGGCAACCATGCCGCACAGGCCGACGATCGAGCCGACCGAGAGGTCGATGCCGCCGGTGATGATGACGAAGGTCATGCCCATCGCCAGGAAGGCATTGAGCGCCACATGCTTCGCCATCAGGATTAAATTGGCGGCCGACAGGAAGTTCGGCGCCGCGATCGAGAAGAACACCAGAACCGCGATCAACGCGATGAAGGTCCTGAGCTTCATCAGCGTCAGCAGCACAGAGCCGTTGGACGCGGAAGGGGCAGCCGCCTTGGCTGGAATGTCAGTCATGGACGTTTGTCTCCGTATGCCCTGCGGGTCCGTGGCCAAGCGCCGATGCGGCGACGATCGCCGCTTCCGTCGCCTCGGCGCGATCGAACATGCCGGTCAGTTTTCCGTTGCTCATCACCGCGATGCGGTCGGACAGCGCCATAACCTCGTCGAGGTCGGAGGTGGCGAAGAGGATGCCGAGCCCGTCGCGTGACAATTTGCGCATGGTGCGGAAGACGTCGGCCTTGGCGCCGACGTCGATGCCGCGGCTGGGCTCGTCCATCAAAAGCACTTTCGGTCCGGTGAGCAGCGCCTTGCCGATCACCACCTTCTGCTGGTTGCCGCCCGACAGCGAGGAGACCTCCTGCGCCGGGTCGGCGACCTTGATCGCCAGTTCGCGCACCATGCCGGTCACCGCCTGTCTTTCCTCGGCGCCACGGATATGGAACAGGCGGGCGAAGCGCGACAGGCTGGCCAGCGTCAGGTTGCTGGCGACCGAAAGGATCGACACCAGCCCCTCGCGCTGGCGGTCTTCAGGGATCAGCGCCAGGCCGCGCCGGATGCGCCGCGTCGTGTCACGCTCGCGCACCTTCTTGCCGGCGATGAAGATCGAACCGGTGGCATGCACGTGGCGGCCCATGATGCAGTCGAACAGTTCACTGCGTCCTGCGCCCATCAGGCCGTAGATGCCCAAGATCTCGCCGGCGCGCAGCGACAGCGAGACATGGTCGACGGCAAGCCCGCCGGTCGCGCGCGGCAAGCAGATCTCCTCGGCACGAAAGATCTCCTCGCCAGGCAGATGGCCGTCGGCCTTGGCGAAATCCTTGGCGTCGGAGCCGATCATCTGCCGCACGATCCACTGCGTGTCGACGTTTTTCATCTTCTCTTGGCCGGTGATGCGGCCGTCGCGCAGCACGGTGATGTAGTCGCCGATGCGGATCAGCTCTTCCAGCCGGTGCGAGATGTAGACGATGGCGACGCCGCGCGCCTTGAGGTCGGCGATCACCTTGAAGAGGATCTCGACTTCCGCCGCGCTCAGCGCCGAGGTCGGCTCGTCCATGATCAGGATGCGCGCGTCGAGCGAGACCGCCTTGGCGATCTCGACCAACTGCTGCTGGCCGATACGCAAATCCTCGACCAGCACGTCCGGGCGGATTCCGGCCTGTAGCCGTTCGAGGAATTCGGCCGCGCGGCGCTCCTGCTCCTTGCGATCGATCTTACGGAACCGGTTAGTGATCTCGCGGGTGGCGAAGATGTTCTCGGCGACGCTCAAATTGCCAAACAGGTTAAGTTCCTGGAACACCATGCCGATGCCGCGGTCCACCGCATCGCCGGACGAGGCGAACGAAACTTCTTCGCCTTCGAGCAGGATGCGCCCGGCCGTCGGCCGCTCGACGCCGGCGATGATCTTCATCAGCGTCGACTTGCCGGCGCCATTCTCGCCGACCAGCACATTGACCGCGCCCCTGCGCACCTCGAAATTAGCATGCTTGACCGCGACGGTGCCCGAATAGACCTTTGACACATCCTCCAGTTTGAGGATGATTTCGCGTTCGGTTTCCGCGCTCATGGCTTCGGCCCGATCTCTGCCTCCGCCGGCGTCACCAGCGGCAGGTCCTGGCCGCTGCTCAGCGTGTAGGCACCGAGCACCTTGGCACTGCTGCCTTCGAGGGACTCGCGCGGCAGCTTGGACAGCACCATCTTGTCGGCATAGGTGTTGAACGCCTTGCCGAACTGGGCGAAGTCGATCTGATTGGTGAAGTCGTTGAACTGGATGAAGTCCAGGCTGTCGCGCAGCGCGGTACCGCGCACCGCTGGGCCGATCTGCACCCGCGCATCCGCCTTGCCGTCGCCGTCGACATCGACATCGATGGTCGCCGCGCGGGATTGCGTATTTGCCGCAACGATCTTGCCCTCCACCCGCACCGCGAAGGTCCATGGCGAATTCGCCTGCTTCTTCGGGTTGCCGTATTTGGCGCCGGCTGCGGCCGGATCGGCGGTGGCCAAAGCGTGCACTTCGGGGAACGGCCCACTTTTCTGCTGCAGATAGGGGATCACCTTCGCCGCCCAGATATCTTCGACCATCTTGTCGGGGTTGAAGGCCGGCGCTGTACCGCCGTTTTGCGCCGACGGCGTCGGCAGAATCTTGCAGGCGGTGAGCCCGAGACCGGCCATTCCGGCAAGAATTGGCACGGCTAAGCTCAACCAGGTCAGCTTGTTCGGCATGGCGGTCAGGAAGCACCCACGAAAAATGGAGGCAAGGGACGAACCGGAGGTCCGTCCCTTGCGATTGATGTGACGCCGGCTCAGTTGGTGAGCGCGAAGGTCTCCAGCTTCTTGGCATTGTCGCCATTGACCAGCACGCAGTCCATCAGCTGCTTTTCCTGGGCGGGAGACTTCTTGTTCTTGATGAAGTCGTCGGCCTGCACGACGGCCATTTGCGCCTGCGCGAAAGCTGGCTGCAGGACGGTCGCTTTGATGCCGCCGGAGGTGATGGAGTCGCGCACGTCGTTCGACCCGTCGAAGCCGACGACGATGACGTCCTTGCGGCCGGCGGCGGCAAGGGCTGCATAGGCGCCCATCGCCATCGTGTCGTTGCCGGAGATCACGCCCTTGATGTCGGGATTGGCCTGCAGGATCGATTCCATCTTGGAATAGGCTTCCGTCTGGCTCCAGTTGGCCGACTGCTGGGCGACCATCTTCAGGTCCGGATAGTCATCGATGACGTCGTGATAGCCCTTGGAGCGGATGCCGGCATTGGTGTCGGATTCCTTGCCGACGAGCTCGACGAAATTGCCCTTCTCGCCCATCAGCTTGACGAACTCCTGCGCGCCGAGCTGGGCGCCCTGGTAATTGTTGGAGACGATCTGCGCCACGGCAACGCCGGTGGCGTTGATCTCGCGGTCAATCAGGAAGGAGGGGATGCCGGCGTCCTTGGCCTTCTGCACGGCGGCGACGGTGGCATCGGCGCCGGCATTGTCGAGGATGATCGCCTTGGCACCTCGGCCGATCGCCGTGTCGATCAGTTCGGACTGCTTGTTGGCGTCGTCGTCATGGACCAGCACCAGCGCCTCGTAGCCGAGCTCCTTGGCCTTGGCTTCGGCGCCGACGGCTTCCGCCTTAAAGAATGGATTGTCGTGCGAGGGCGTGATGATGGCGATGAGATCCGCCGCATAGGCAGGCATCGCCGTGCCGAGCGCCAGCACGCCGGCAAAAGCCGCAAGCGTCATTCTGCGAGTGAGTTTCATGAAGTCCTCCCGTTGAAAAAACCGTGCCTCGATCGACCAAGGCCCTTGTCTGCTTTGAATTTCGTCAGGCAGTGCAGGCAGCGCGTCGCTCGGGTTTGAAAAGCCGTTCGCCGGCTTTCATCCGAACCGATCTCGCTCCCATTCCCCGCCGTCCTCCACTCGTCCCGGCTTCGAGCTCCCTGCGAAGCGTGATCGATCCGTTATTAGCTAATGCTAACTGGTATGATGAGTCAACCACTAATTCATATGATGTGTATCTGAGCGACTTCGATTGGTGTGCTTCTGACTGGCGAGAATTGGCGCAGCGCCGAGATCGACCATTTGACCCACCTCAAGTAATCCGCCGGATGCTGGCCGCGATCTCTTCCGGCTCGAAGACGCGCTTCCAGTCGTCGCGCATCAGCACCGGCTTGCCGAACTCGATAGCCTTGTTGCAGCCATCCGAGAACACGCCCTTGGTCTCGCCGAAGATGACGGCGCCGAGCACGTTCATGTGGCCGAGCAGGAAGTCGAGCGCCGCTTGCCTGTCGACGCCGCGTGCCACGACTTCGTCGAGGGCTTCCTTCATGACGACCAGCAGCGAGGCGCACACCGTCTCAGACAGACCGGGCTCCAGCAGCGCCATCTGCTCGACCGTCACGCGGTGCGAGCGCATCACCGGCGCCCAGATGATCCTGGCGATCTCCTCGCCCTTGGCGTAGTGCTCCTCCGGCCCCTGCATCAGCGCGCTGACGAAATGTTGCTTGGCTTTGACGCCGCCGAAAAAGTCCTTCTTCGCCGCCATGTCGGTCTCGTCATTGAAGATCGGCGGATGGCAGGGATGGGTGACGAAATAGGTGAGGTCCGGCCGCTTCGGCAGATGACCGGCGAATGGGGCGGCGGCATCGAGCACCACCACCATCGTGCCCGGCGCAAGCTTGCTTTCGATGCTCTCCGCCACCTTGCCGATATGCGTGTCGGGAACGGCAAGGATCACCACATCGGCGTCCTTGAGCGCCTCGTCCGCGCTGACCGCATCGAAGCCCAGTCCGGTCTTCAGCCGCTCACGGCCGGCTTCGCTGACCTCGACATGACGTATCGTGTAGGGCGAGCTGCGAAAATTGGTCGACAGGCGGTAACCCATTTTGCCGCCGGCACCGAACAGCGCAATCGTTGTCATCTGGTCACTACTCCTGATCTCTCCGGCGCTCTCGCCAATCGTCAACTTATCAACTGGTATAATCACACTACCAGATTTTGGCAATCGGATAGTGGTGAATGCGGTGCACTCATGACGGCCGCCCGGCCGTTGAGGTGGCGGCACCATCGTTGCCGGCTGGATCGGCAGCCGAGCGCCTCACAATTGCCTGCCGGCCGGCCAGCGCGAGCACGAAGATGACGACGATGCCTTGCACGATGTCTTGGGCGCCGGGAGGCAGGCCGATGATCTGCATGGTGGTGACGATCAGGATCAGCAGGATGCTGGCGAACAAGGTTCCGACAGCGGTTGCCGAACCGCCGAAGATCAGCGTCCCGCCGAGCACCACCGCGGCGATCGACTGAAGCAGATAGGGCTGCCCCATCTCCAGGAAAGCGCCGCCAATATAGGCGCCGAGCAGCAGCCCGTCGAGCGAGGCCAGCACCGAGGAGATGATGAAGGCCGACGCGATCACCGGTCCGTTCCGGATGCCAGCGAGCCTTGCCGCGGCACGGTTCTGGCCGACCGCCGACAGCAACTGTCCGAACACGGTATAGCGCAGCACGAAGGAGGTTGCTGCTACGCCGAGGATCGCGATGATGGCCATGATCGGCACGCCGGAAACACGGCCCGTCGCCAGATCCTTCAGCGCCGGGCTGACGGCGAAGCCGGGTATCGCCTTGTTCGACAGCAGCGTCGCGGTGGCCAGCACATAGCCGGTCGCCAGCGTCGCGATGATCGCCGGAATGCCGAGCCCGACGACGAGCAGTGAATTCAGCGCGCCGACGGCAAGGCCGAGCAGGACTGCTGCGACAAGGCCGATGGCAAGGTTGGCATCCTGCCCCCTGATGGTGAGCAGCGCGACAAAGGCGCTGAGCGTGATCACCGAGGCGACCGAGAGGTCGATGTTGCCGCGCCCGGTCGTCACCACGAACATCTGGCCGACGCCGACGACCGTCAGGAAAGACGCCGACAGCACGATGCCCGACAGGCTGGACAGGCTGAAGCGGTTGGTGACGACCGAAAGCACGAGCCACAGAAGCAGCACGCCGATCGCCGCCCAGACCCAGCGGTTCCTCTGCGCCCAGAGGCTGAAGGTGGCGAGCGCGTTCATTGTTCGCTCCTGCGGTCGGCGGTCAGGCTGCGCAGCGTCAAGAGCGCGACCAGGATCAGGCCTTGCGTGGCGGCGTTATAGTCGCTGCTGACGTTGAGCGTACCGAGCAGCGCACCGATTAGCGAAAGCGTCACAGCGCCGGCGACCGCGCCGATCGGCGAGATGACGCCGCCAAGAAGCGAGCAGCCGCCCATCACCACGGCTGCGACGCCGAGCAGCGTGAACGAATTGCCGGAATTGATGTCGCTCGCCGTGTTGATCGCCGTCAGCGATAGGCCGGCTGCACCCGCAAACAGCCCGGCGATCAGGTAGCGCACCAGAGCATAGCGCGTCGATGACCATCCCGAGCGGATCATCGCCGTCGGGTTGTTACCGAAGCCGCGCAGCACCACGCCGAGCGGCAGCCGGTCGATGACCAAGCTTATCAGCGCGACGGCGGCGATGAGGATGATCGACGTGGGAACGAAGCCGAGCGACCAGTTGAAGAGCGCCGACAGCCATTCCGGGCTGGCGCCGCCGGGCGTCGGCTGCAGCGCATAGCCGAGCCCGACCCAGATGAAGGAGGCGCCGAGCGTGACGACGATGGCCGGGATCTTGCGCGCCTGGATCACGCCGCCAAGCCCGGCATAGGCGGCGAGCGCTGCCACCAGTGCCAGTGCGCCGAGCCATGGCTGGTCGTAGAGCAGCGTAGCGCTGAGCACGCTGACCAGGCCGGCGAAGGCACCGACGCCGAGGTCGATCTCGCTGCCGCCGACGATGAACATCTGCGCCGCCGTCACCAGCACCAGCGACAGCGCCGGCATCAAGAGCAGGTCGAGCCCGAAGCTCGAGGCGACCGCCGGATTGGCCGCGATCATCACCGCCAGCACGGTGGCCAGCCCGATGAAGGGCGCGGCGTTCACCAGCCGTCGGGCAAGTCCGGTCTTGGCCGCGTCCTTGCGCCCGGCGCCGGCATGCTTGTGCGCCGGCTGGGTGAAGGAGGCACCGACGATGGCTGATTCCGTGATCGCCTCGCCCGAAAGTTCCCGAACGATCCGGCCGCCGGAGAAGACCAGAACGCGGTCGCAGGCGAGCAGCTCGGCATCTTCCGTCGTATGCCAGATCAGGCTGCGGCCGCCGCGCGCGATCTCGTTGCAGAGCCGGTAGAAATCCTGCTTGGTGGCGATGTCGACGCCGCGCGTCGGGTCGTCGAGCAGGATGATCGGCGTGTCTGCGACCAGCGCCCGGGCGACGAGCGCCTTCTGCTGGTTGCCGCCGCTGAGCTCGGTGATGTTGGACTGAAAGCGCTTGTCGTCGAGCCGCAGCCGGTCGGCGGCATCGGCGGCCGTGTCGCGGTTGGCGCGATCGGAAACCAACCCGAGCGCCGGGCGGCGGGCAACGGCGCCGATGCTGATGTTCCCGAGCACGCTCCACAGCGGGAACACGCCTTCCTTCTGCCTGTCGCCGGCGATGAAGCCGGCCTCCGCATGTCTTATCACCGAAGCACTCTGTCTGCGGTCGGGGCTGAAGATCGCATGCAGCAGTTCCTTCTGGCCGCTGCCTTCGAGGCCAGCCAGCCCAACGATTTCGCCGCGCACGATGTCGATGTCGCGGCCGAGCTCCGCCGTCAGCGGGCCGGCGAGCCGCACCAATATGTCCCGGGAGGAGGCGGCCGAGACTGTGTGCTGATGGACGGGATTGGCATCGCCGCCCATCAGTTGCACAAGCTTGCCGATCGAGGCATCCGCGACTTTGCCCTGCCATGCGGTGCGGCCATTGCGCAGCACCACGATTTCGGTGGCGATGTCGATGATCTCCTGCAGCTTGTGGCTGATGAAGATGAAGGCGAGGCCGGCCTTCGCCCGCTCGCGGATGAAGGTTCTCAGTTGTTTCGAACGGTCGAGGTCGAGCGAAGAGGTCGGCTCATCGAGCACGATCAGCTTGACCCCAGGCGTCGCCGCGGCGCGCGCGATCTCCACCATCTGGCGTTCGGCGATGGAGAGATGGCCGACCTCGGCGTCGGCATCGACGCCGTTGCCTGGGAAGACCGCATCGAGCGCCGAGCGGGCACGGGTGCGATAGAGCGAGCGCCAACCGGGCCGGCTTGCCGAGTCGCCGGGAGTCTCGAGAAAGAAATTCTCGGCGACGGACAGATTGGCGCAGAGCGACAGCTCCTGATGCACCATGCGGATGCCGCGCTTCTGCGCTTCGGCCGTGCCGTAGTCGGCAAAATTCACCTCTTCGCCGGCAAAAGAGATTGAGCCGAGCGTCGGCCACATCGAGCCGCACAGGATGCGCATCAGCGTCGATTTGCCAGCACCGTTGCCACCGACCAGCCCGATGATATCGCCGGCGCCGACAGAGAGGTCGATCCCCGTATTGGCGAGCGTCGGTCCGAAGCTCTTGGTGATCTGGCCGAGCGCGACGACGCTTTGCCGGATCGGAGCGATCGGCGCAGCCGCGCTCTCCTGATCGGCAACGGCAAGATGGGACATTCGTCCTCCGTTTCTTCGCAAGCGAGGATTGGGCGCGGCCATCGGCAGCGCCCGATCCATAGTCTCGTCGCGCTACTTGCTGAGCAGGTTCTGCTTCACCCAGTCCAGCGAATAGCTCGGGCTGATGATCTGGCCGCCGGGCAGCTTGGCGTATTCCTTGAGGTTGCCGGCGTCGACCGTCGCCACCGGCATGATCATCAGCTTGGGCGCCGTGGCGCCTTTCAGCAGCGACAGGCCGAGCCAGAAGGCGGCGCCGCCGATGCCGGGCGTCGTGTTCATCGACACCGTCTGGTAGCCGTTCTTGGCGTTCTCGTCGGCCCACCATTTGACGAAGTCGGTGCCGCCGCCACCCTCGATGATCGGCATCTTGCCGGCGTAGTCGCCGCCGTACTGGACAAAGGCCTGCGCGATGCCGACATCGTCACTGCCGCCCTGGCCGAGCACGGCGTCGACATGCAGCACATTGGCGATCGCCGCCTGTGCCACCGAGGCGGTCGCCTGGCCATAGACGGTCGCCACCACCTTGATGTCGGGGTATTTGGCCAACACCGACTTCTGTGCGTTGAACATGTCGTTGTCGGGTGCCGAGCCCTTGACGCCGCGCACCTGAATGACGTTGCCCTTGCCGCCGAGCATCTTGAAGACGGCCTCGGCCTGGGTTGCCTTGTAGCCCTTGAAGTCGAAATTGAGCTGGTAGTTGCAGGGCGCCGAAGCAACCGAATCGAAGGAGATGACGATGATGCCGGCTTTGCAGGCCTTTTCGATGATGCCGTTGACAGCGGTTTCCGAGGCGGCGTCGACGGCGAGCACGTCGACCTTCTTGAGGATCAGTTCGGCGATCTGGCTATTCTGCTGCGCGACCGAGCCGTCGCCGTTCATGACGATGTAGTCGGCGATTTGTCCGGCCGCCTTGGCTTCCTTGGCCGAGGCCTCGAACGCCTCCACCATCTGGTGCCGCCAGGTGTTGCCGTAGTAGGCGTTAGCCAGCGCGATGACCGGCGCGTCCGGAGACGCCATTGCCGGCAGCACGGAAACGCTTGCCAGCGCGGCGCTAGCAAGCGCCGCCACGATTGAAAGTCTCATGTTTTCCTCCCAAAAGATAGCCGAGCATGGCCTATGCTGAGAATGACGCCATGTCAGGTACACATTATACCAGCATACCAAATAGGCAAGCGTTTGCTGTTTAATCGGGTAGCCGGCTGAACAAGCGCTCTACGAGAAGCGCGTCTTCATCGCCGACGATGCCGAGCTTCTACCGCGCTACCTGCGGTTTGTGAGGGGCCTGGTCGACACCGCCGACCTTCCGCTCAACCTGTCGCGCGAGATTGTCCCAGACCGGCTTACAGGGCGGTGCGCACCTTCTGCGTGCTCCCCAATTCGGCCTGTTGCCAGCCTGCCAGTCGCCCACAAGCGGTCATTCGGACAAGTGAAATGATTTTCCCGCAAAGGAAGCATGGAGTGCGGATGGTCGGCAGTTATTTCTTTAAGCGGCGCGGCTGAAGCGATCGACCCTGAAATCATCGAGCGGCGTTTCACAGCGGTCGGTCGTGATGAGCTCGGCCATGGCGTCGCCCACGCCTGGGCCGAGCTGGAAGCCGTGTCCGCTAAAGCCGAAGGCGTGGAACAGCCCCTCCGTCGTCGCCGAGCGACCCATGACCGGCAGCATGTCCCGCATATAGCCCTCGCAGCCGCACCAGGTGCGGATGATCGCAACCTGTGCGATCGCCGGCAGGAGGCGCGCCACCGCGCGCAACTGCAACGGAAGGCGCGTGGGATCGGCGGCCGCGTGGCCGGGATCGAGGTCCACCGGCACCCTTTCGGCCGCGCCGCCGAAGACGATGTTGCCCCGTTCGACCTGGCGCAGATAGGCGCCATGGTCCTTGTCGCGCGTCCAGATGCCGACCACCGGCAGGATCCGATGCGGCAGTGGCTCGGTCACGCCCATCTGCGGGCCGCGGGCGTCGAGCGGAATTTCTTCGCCGAACTGCGCGGCGATGCGCGCGCCCCAAGCGCCGGCGGTATTGAGCAGGCACTCGGCAGCGAACGTGCCCTCTGATGTGGCGACAAGGAAACCGGAGTCGGTCCGCTCGATCCTTTCGATCTTGGCATCCTCGACGATCGCCGCGCCAAGCTTGAGGGCGGCTTCGGCGAAGGCCGGCGCGATCAGCCGTGGGTTGCCGCTGCCGTCGTGCGGCGAGAATGACGCCGCGATCGCGTCGGGACCGAGGCCGGGAAAACGGGCGCGTATCTCGCTCTGTCCGAGTTCCTCCAGTTCGAGCCCCCAGGGCCGCGCCGCCTCGGCATAAGCCCGCATGTCGGTAAGACTACCTTCATCGAAGATCAGCCGGATATGACCGCTGGCGCGGAATTCCACGTCACGGCCCAGCATCTTATCAGCCTCGCCCCACAGCTTGAGCGAGCGGTGGGCGAGCGGAAGCTGGGACAGATGACGCCCCGTGCGCCGGATGTTGCCGAAGGAGGCGACGGTGGCTCCGGTGCCGATCCGATTGCGCTCGATCAGCGTCACGCGAGCGCCGCGCCTGGCAAGGAAATAGGCCGAAGCCGTCCCCATCAATCCGCCGCCCAGCACGATCACATCCATAGTCATTCCTTGTGCACAGCGGATGATCCTTGAACGCCAATCTTGTCCGCGCCGCCGCATTGCGTCAAAGATGGGTTTGAACAAGAGCCATAAGCTTTACCTATGGAGTGGCAATGCGGGCGCGTCAGCTCGAAGTGTTCATCGCCGTCATGCGCGCGGGCACCGTGACCGCCGCGGCGCGGATGCTGAACATTTCCCAGCCTGCGCTCAGTCAGATCCTGCTTCACACAGAGGACGAACTCGGCTTCGCATTGTTCGAGCGGGTGAAGGGCCGGCTACGCCCGACTCCGGACGCTTTGGAAATATTCCCCGATGCCGAGAGGCTGTCGGCAGGGCTCGATGGGCTGCGCCGCAAGACCACGGATCTGCGACTGGGGCGCGCCGGGCTGGTGCGGGTTGCGGCGTCCCCGCCGCCGGCCATGGCGATATTGCCGCGCGCATTCACCAAATTTCGGGCACAGCATCCTGATGTTCTGCTGCGTTCCCATAGCGCCCCGATCGCCGCGATCGTCGACATGCTGCGCGCCGGCGATGCCAGCCTCGGCGTGGCCATGGACGATCGCCTACCTCCCGACATCGCGGCCGAGGTAATCGGGAGCATCGGCTTCGTGTGCCTGTTGCCCGCCGGGCACGCGTTGCAGAAGAAGACCGAGTTGACGCTAGCCGATCTCGTCGGGCAGGAGTTGATATCCTATCGCGGAAACACCCGCCCTGCCGACGAACTGGCTCATGCAGCCCGCGCGCACGGTGTCACGCTTTCGCCGTCGCTCGAGATTGACGTATCCATCTCCGCGGTCGGTTTCGTCCAGGCCGGTCTGGGCATCGCCCTTGTCGACGGGCTGCTGCCGTGGCACCAGTTCGCAGGGCTCGCCGTGAGGCCGCTTGCGGCGGGACCGGAATTTCCGATCTCGCTGCTTACCTCGCGTGCACGAGGGCTTTCACGGGCCGATGAGATGATGCGCGATGAAATCCGCGCAGCCTGTTTTGCCGTCCTGGATGAAGATCCCGCAAAAGCATAAGCAAGACTTATATCCTTGCTCATCATACATCTTGGACCCGGACCATCCAGTCGTGCCAGCTTTGGTTGGCAGACAGGAAGGGACGCATGATGAACGGTGCAATCGCTCGCGCGGCGGATGAGGTGCGGAACGAGGCCGATTGGAAGGTCGGCGTCGATATCGGCGGGACATTCATCGATTTCTGCGCACTGGAAGCCCATTCCGGGCGGGTCGCCTCGCTAAAGGTGCTGACCACGCCGGAAGACCCGGGCGCAGAATTGATGACGGGCCTCACCCTTCTCGCCGAACGCGAAGGCTTTGATCCTACCCATATGACGCGCTTCGTGCACGGCACGACCGTTGGCATCAACACGATCATCCAGCGCAAGGGCGCGCCGCTCGCGCTGTTCACCAATGCCGGCTTCGAGGACGTGATCGAACTGGCGCGGCTTCGAATGCCGGACATGTATTCGTTGTTCTGCTCGCGGCCTGACCCGCTGATCTCGCGCGACATGGTTTTCGGCATTCCGGCTCGCATGCGTGCCGATGGAAGTGAATCCCGGGCGCCGGACATGGTGGCCGTGGAGAGGGCGGTCGCGGTAGCCAAAGCGAACGGGGCGCAGGGGATCATCGTGTCCTTCCTCCATTCCTGGCGCAACGTCGCCCAGGAGGCCTCGGTGAAGGCGGCGATCACGCGTCTTGCGCCCGACCTCTTCGTCTTCTCCTCGGCCGAGGTGTGGCCGGTCATCCGCGAATACGAGCGCAGCTCGACCGCCATTCTCAATGGCTATGTCCATCCGCGCGTCTCAGGCTATCTGACGGCGCTGGAAGAGCGGCTGAAGGGCCGCGGCGTGCCGGCCCGTCCCATGCTGACGAAGTCGAACGGCGGCCTGATGAACGCCGCCGAAGGCAAACGCGCCTGCGTGAACATGTTGCTGTCGGGAACGGCCTCCGGGGTCATCGGCGCCTCGTGGCTGGCGCGTCAGGCCGGGGAGGACAAAGTCCTTACCCTCGACATCGGTGGGACCTCGGCCGACTTCGCGCTCATCATCGGTGGCGAGCCGCAGTTCGGGACCGGCGAGCTGATTGGCGAATTTCCGCTCCATATCCCTTCCGTCTCGGTGAGCTCGATCGGCGTCGGCGGCGGCTCGATCGCCAGTGTCGACGCTCAAGGGGTACTACGCGTCGGGCCGGAGTCGGCCGGTTCGACGCCAGGACCGGCATGCTACGGCCGTGGCGGCGAGCAGGCGACGGTGACGGACGCCATGGTGGTTTGCGGATGGCTCGGTCACAGCGAGATGGCCTACGGCCAGTTGCGGATCGATACTGGACTGGCGCATCGCGCGGTCGGTGACCTTGCCGCCCGGCTCGGCCGCCCGGTCGAGCAGACCGCGCAGGCGATCCTCGACATCGCGGTGTCGGAAATGTTCGTCGAGGTCGAGAAACTCGCCTCGCGGGCCGGCGTAGACCTGCGCGATTTCACGCTGATGCCGTTCGGCGGCGGCGGCCCGATGCTCGGCGCTTTCCTTGCCCGCGAGCTCGGCATGAAGCGCGTCATGGCGCCCCGCCGCCCCGGCGTAGTCTCGGCGCTGGGCGGACTGGTGGCGGATTTGCGCGGCGACTTCATTCGCACTGTCTTTACCCCGCTGTCGGCTGCGTCGCTCCCCGGGATCCGCGAGGCCTTCGAGGCACTCGCGCGTGAGGGCCGTGATTGGCTCGTGGCGCAGGGGCACGACACAGCGGCGGAACTCAATCTCTCCTGCGACATGCGCTATATCGGGCAGAGCTATGAAATCGAGGTTGTCCTTTTGCCACAATGGCTGGCGGACGGCGACATGGCCGCCATCGAGCAGGCCTTCCACCTCAGCCATGAGCGGCTCTACGATTTCCACGACCCGGACGGCGAGATCGAACTTGTGAATGTCCGGCTGTCCGCCGTAGGCGCGGGGCCGAAACTCTTCTTCCCGGAGATCGACGCGATCGAGGCTCCGGCCATTCCGGCGCGTCGGCTGCCGGTCTACACGGGCCTGAGCGTCGAGACCATCGACCTCCACGACCGGCAAGTCCTCGTGCCGGGCAGCACGTTCCACGGGCCTGCCGTGGTCGTTCAGGAAGACACCACCTTTGCCATTCCCGCGGGAACCCAGGCACGGGTCGACCGTCACCTCAACCTTCTTCTGACTTTTTCGGAGTGACGCCTTGTTTGACCGGACAAACCTTCAGGTTCTGGCGAATCATGCCCGCGCGGCCGCCGAGAACATGGCCCACACGCTGCACCGCACCGCGCACTCCGCCTTCGTCAAGGAGACGCAGGACTTCACGGTGATGCTGATGGACCGTTCAGGCGCGACCTTCGCCGTGCCGATGGAGCTCGGCGCCACCTGGTATCCGGGACTTACGTATCACCGTGCGATCGCGATGGTCGACGACTACCGGCCGGGGGACGTTGCGTTCACCAACGATCCCTATTCCGGCCACGTCGCCACGCACGCACCCGACACGCATCTGTGGAAGCCGGTTTTCGTCGATGGCGAGATCGTCGCCTGGACTGGTGGGCACATTCACAACACCGACATGGGCGGGGCAGTGCCGGCTTCGCTCAGCCGGGCGCTGACCGACATCCATCAGGAAGGGATTCGATTTCCTCCCATGAAGCTGGTGAGGGAGGGCGTCTTCGACGAGACGATCCTGCGGATCATGAGCACCAATGTGCGCAAGCCCGACCTCAACATCGGCGACATCAAGGCGCTGGTCGGCGCGCTCAACACCGGCGAGCGCAAGATCCAGGCGATGGTGAGGAAGTTCGGCAAGGCCGGTTTCGTCGAAGGCGTTTCCGCTCTTCTCGACCATGCGGAAGCGCAGGCGCGTGACGTGCTGCGCTCCATGCCTGACGGCACATGGGAGTTCGCTGACTATGCCGACGAGGATTCGGTCGAGGCCAATCCCTGTCGGCTTAAGCTGACGCTGACGATCAGGGGCGACGAGGCCGTGCTCGACTTCACCGGCTCCGATCCGCAGCTCGGCTCCTCGCTCAACGTGCCTTCGGGCGGCGACCCGCGCCACACCATGCTGCTAGTTGGCGTCTACTACGTGCTCTACACGCTCAACCCGAAGATCCTGCTCAACACGGGTCTCACCCGGCCCTTCACCTGCATCACGCCTCAAGGCTCCGTGCTGAATCCGGTCCACCCCGCTGCCGTGGGCATGCGCTCGCTCACCTGCGCCCGGCTGCGGTCGGTTATCTTCGGCGCCTTCTCGCAAGCGGTGTCGGAGCGCCTGCCTGCCGCTCCGGCCGGCAACAACTGCATCGTCAATGTCATGACCACGGACGAACGGACCAGCCGAACCGTCATCGCGGCGGTGAACCCCGTGGTGGGCGGCGGCGGCGCGATGCCGCATCGGGATGGGACCAACGGATCGGGCGCCGACGCGGCCTATCTGAAGAACACGCCGATCGAGATCACCGAGACCGAGACCCCGGTCGAATTCGTGAAATACGGGCTCGCTCAGGACAGCGGTGGCGCGGGCCGCTGGCGCGGCGGGCTGGCGACCGAGATGGCCTTCCGCGTCTTTGCCCCCGATTCCAGGATCACGGCGCGCAACCGGGACCGCAGCTTCTTCCGTCCCTGGGGCGTGTTGGGCGGCAAGGCGGCCGGCCTGTCGGACATGGTCGTCAATCCGGGGACCGAGCACGAGCGGCGGCTGGGCAACATCGACACGGCGGTCCTGCAGCCCGGCGACGTGCTCGAGATCCGCTCCGCCGGAGGCGGCGGGCGCGGCGATCCGCATCTGCGCGAGCCCTGGCGGGTCGTGCAGGATGTGCGGCGCGGCTATGTCACCGTGGCAGCGGCCGAGCGCGACTATGGCGTCGTCATGCGCGGCGGCGAGGTCGACGAGCAGGCCACGGAGCAACTGCGCGCGCGGCATAAGCCATCCGCCAGCCATTTCCATTTCGGCCCGGAGCGCGAAGGCTACGAAGCGCAGTGGACTCCGGCGGCCTATGATCGGCTCCACGCCGTGCTGGACGCCTTGCCGATCCACTGGCGGTTCTTCGCCAAGACGGAGATCTTTCGTCGAATGAAGGAGCGCTCCGGACCGGAGGGCGTCCAGGCCGCTTTCGATGCGGTATGCGAACGCTTCCCCGAGCTGCCTCGTCCAGACCCGGTGCGAGAAGCCGCGGAATGATCACCGCTGGCCGCATCGTCCGGCTGGCCGAGCGCGACCGGGCAGAGATGCCGTTTGTTCTCGACGGACAGATGCGAAGCGCGCTTGCCGGCGACACCGTGCTGACCGCCATGCTGGCGTCAGGCTACGCCTTACGAAGCTCCGAGTTCGGGCCCGAGCCGCGAGTCGGCTTTTGCCTGATGGGAGCGTGCCAGGATTGTTGGGTGTGGCAGGACGAGGGACCGCGTCTGCGCGCGTGCACAACACTTGTCGTCGAGGGCATGCGGCTGCGCACGACGCCGCCGGAGACCTGGCCGTGATCGAGACGCGAGCGCCGCGGATCGCGATCGTGGGTGCCGGTCCCGCCGGCATAAGGGCCGCCGCGACGCTGGTCGACGCTGGGCTCCACCCGGTGGTGATCGACGAAGGGCATAGCGCGGGCGGGCAGATCTACCGCCGCCCGCCTGCCGGGTTTACCCGCACGCCCGAACAGCTCTACGGACCGGAGGCGACGAAGGCGCGCGCGCTGCACGTGCTCTTCGACAAGTTGGCCGAAGAGGGACGGCTCACCCATTGCACACGTAGCTCCGTCATCGCAACGCATAAGGATCGACTGCACGTGCTGGGGGAGGGCGGCGTGCAGGTGATCAGCTATGACCGCCTGATCCTTGCTACCGGCGCATCCGACCGCGTCGCGCCTGTCCCCGGCTGGCAAAGTGCCGGCGTCTATAGCCTTGGCGCAGCGCAGATCGCACTCAAGGCGCAGGGCGTGGCCCTCGGGCGGCGTATCGTCCTGATCGGATCGGGGCCTTTGCTGACCCTGGTCGGTGCCCAACTCGTCAAGGCTGGAGCCGATGTCGCGGCAGTGCTCGACACCTCCTCCTGGCGCCAGCAACTGCAAGCATTCTGGCAGCTTGCCTCCCGGCCGGTCGTCGCGTTGCGCGGCCTGGTCCTGCGGGCGAGGCTGGGCGATCGCTATCATGCGGGTGTGACGCTGGAGCGGATCGAGGCCAACACCTCGGGCGTGGCAGCGCTGCGCTGGCGCGATGCCGGCGGCCGGGAACGTCTCACGCCTTGCGACATGATCGGCATGGGCTGGCACCTGCGGGCGGAGACGCATTTGGCCGATCTGACAGGATGCGCCTTCATCTATGACGAGCAGTGGCGGCAATGGCTGCCGAAGACGGATGAGATGGGTCGGGCCGGCAACGGCGTGTACCTTGCCGGCGACGGGGTCCGTCTGCTTGGAGCGGACGGCGCGGAGATCGCGGGACGCCTTGCCGCGGTGGCGTGCCTTTCCGATCTCGGACGTCCGGCGCCTCCCGTCAGCGCCGATCTGCGCAAGCTCGCGCGGCTCGAGCGCTTTGCCCGCGGTCTGGCTTGCGCCTTCCCCTGGCCGGACGAAATGGTGCGGGCTCTGCCCGACGACGCGATCGTCTGCCGCTGCGAAAACGTGAGTGCCAAAGCCGTGCGCGAGAGCGCGGATTTCGGCGGCGGCGAGGCGAACAGGATGAAATCCCTCTCACGCGTCGGCATGGGGCGTTGCCAGGGGCGCTATTGCCAGTTGGCTGCCGTCGAACTCGTCGCGGCGCAGGCTGGCTGCGCGCCCGATGCTGTAGGCCGGTTTCGCGGGCAGGCTCCAGTCCGGCCGGCACCAATCGCTGCTTTTCTTCGAGATGGCTGATGCGAACATCACATCGCTAACGGAGCTGGGATTCTGTCGCTCTCTAGAAGTCGGCGACCTTGCCCCAGGCCGACGCCTCGAAGCGCCGTGGATCATAGGACTTCGCATCGACGATCGGTTCCGATCCGGTCACCAGATCGGCGACGAGATGCCCGGCGCCGGGCCCGATGCCGAAGCCGTGTCCCGAAAATCCGGCAGCCAGGAAGAACCCCGGAACGGTGTGGATCTCACCGATGGCAGGCACGCCGTCCGGCGTGCTGTCGATGTAACCGGCCCATGCCGCGCTGATCCTGGTCTGGCGCAGAGCCGGCAGCAGTTCGAGCGCTCGGGCGTGGGTCAGGCGGATGGTCGCCTGATCCGGGACCGGATCGAGGATGCGCACCCGCTCCATCGGTGTCGGCCGGTCGAGCCGCCAGCGTTGGAGTGTTTCGTGGCCCGAACGCATGCCTTGCAGGCCGCCAGGCGCGAGGCTTCGCCACCGCTTCAGGAACATGGGCAGGAACTGCGACGAGAAGCGCAGCTGCTGCGGTGTCACGTCCACGCGGCCGCGTCCGCTTATGGCGAGCGTGTAGCCGCCGTCGCCGCGACGCGTGACCGAAATCCGTGCCGTGTGCAGCGCCGCCGGCAGGCCCTCCGCGCCGGGCGAGACCGACAGGATGGAGGAGCGGACCGACGCCTGCGGAAAACGAAAGCCGAACTGATGGCAGAAGGATGACGCCCAGGCGCCGCCGGCCAGGATTGCCGCCTTCGTGCGGATCGTTCCGCTCTCCGTGACCACACCGCTCAGGCTTCCGCCCTCGGTCTCGATGCCGCGCGCGGCGCAATTCTGGTGTACGGTGCCGCCAAGCTCGAGGATGGCGCGGGCGACCGCAGGTGCGGCCCGCGACGGATCGGCGGTGCCGTCGGTCGGCGAGAAGACGCCGCCCCGCCAGGTCCGCCCGGTGGTTCGGCCCCGCTCGCTGGCCTCGACGCTGTCGAGCATATGCGTAGTGATGCCGGCCGTTTTGGCGAAGTCACGCCAGCGCGCCCAACCGGCCAGTTCCGCCTCGTCGTTGCTGAGATAAAGCAGGCCGCAGCGGCGAAAGCCGGTATCCTCGCCGGTTTCCGCCGCAAAGCGCTGCCAAAGGTCGAGGCTGCAGGTTGCCATCGGCAACTCGCGGGCGTCGCGGTTCTGCTGGCGGCACCACCCCCAGTTCCTGCTGGACTGCTCGGCGCCGATGCGCCCCTTTTCGACAAGTGCGACCTTCATGCCGCGCCGTGCCAGATAGTAGGCCGCAAAGACACCTACGATGCCACCGCCGATCACCACTGCGTCCGCGGATTGCGGCAGTTCGCCGGACGTCTCGATTTGCTGCAGCGGCGCGCGCATGGTCCTCTTAGCCTTAAAGCGTCAGTCTACCGCGTTGCCGACGCAGCCGCTGCTGCAGTTAAGATCGGGGCAGAATTTTATTTCGACCGTCCTGTTGAAATCGGGAGTCCCTGCGTTTCAAAGCAGTGTTCGCTCGCATGGACAGGCCACAGGGCTGTGGTAGTGTCGACGGCGATTGGCAACGCGGCATTTTGTGCTGTGGCGTGCGTTCTGTGGAGATGGCCGTGAAACTGGATCGGATCGACATCAAGATTCTGCACGAACTGCAGAAGAACGGCCGCATCACCAATGTGGAACTGGCCGATTTGGTGCATCTGTCGCCGAGTCCATGCCTGATGCGGGTGAAGAAGCTCCAGTCGGAAGGCTATATCGAAGGCTATTCGGCGCAGGTCAACATCGGCAAGCTTGGCCAGACGCTGACCGTGTTCACCGAAATCACCTTGAAGAACCACCGTCAGATCGACTTTGCCCGTTTTCTCGCCGTCGTCGAGAAGATCGACCAGGTCATCGAATGCCACCTCGTGTCGGGCGGCTACGACTACTTGATGAAATTCATGACCGCTGGCATCGGTGAGTACCAGACGATCATGGAGCGGCTGACCGACATGGATATCGGCATCGACAAATATTTCAGCTTCGTGGTGCTGAAGTCGCCCATAGTCAAGGCGCACATGCCGCTGCCCAGCTTGTTTCCGATGTAGTCAGCGGTGGCCGTACTGGCTGACGAGCTCGGCGTCGCGCACGAGGCCGTCGAGCCAGGTCGGATCGAGCTTCGGCACCGAGGAGAATAGAAGCTTGGAATAGGGGTGGGTGGGCGCCTTCAGCTTGTCGGGCGTGATCTGCTCCACCCGCTCCCCATTGTACATGACCATGATCTCGTCGCAGATGGCCTCGACGACGGAGAGGTCGTGGCTGATGAAGATGTAGGAGAGTCCCAGCTCGCGCTGCAGCTCCTTGAGCAGGTCGATCACGGCGGATGCCACCACCGTGTCGAGGGCCGAGGTGATTTCGTCGCAGATGATGAGCTTGGGGGCGGCCGCCAGAGCGCGCGCGAAGTTCACGCGCTGCTTCTGGCCACCCGAGAGCTCCGATGGGTGTCGGTAGCGCAGCGTTCTCGGCAGGCGCACCATATCCAGCAACTCGTCGACGCGCTTCGAGCGCGCCTGCCTGTCGAGCCGGTGATAGAAGGCCAGCGGACGGGAGATGATGTCTTCCACCGGCTTGGCCGGATTGAGCGCGGTATCGGCATACTGGAACACGATCTGCATCTCGCGCAGCTGGTCCTGGCTGCGTTTCCTGGCGGCGCGCTGCAGTTCCTTGCCGTCGAAGACGATGTCGCCGGCCGCCGCCGGATGGATGCCGGCGATGACGCGCGCCAGTGTCGATTTTCCGCAGCCGGATTCGCCGATGACGCCGAGATTGCGGCCCTTCTCGACGACCAGGCTGACGGAATCGACCGCGCGGATAAGTGGCAGGCCGTCAGCTCGCACCGCGCCATAGCCGGCCGTCACATTGTCGATGCGCAGCAGTTGCTTTGTCCCGGCATCTGCGTCCGCGCGCGCTTGCCGCGGCTTCGGTTCGAAGGCGGCCAGCAGTTCGCGCGTGTAGGGATGTTGGGCAGCCGAAAGGATTGCCGCCGTAGTGCCGGTCTCCTGCACTTCGCCGCCCTTCAGAACCACGATGCGGTCGGCGATCTGGGCGACGACCGCGAGGTCGTGGGAAACATAGACACCCGCTACCCCGCCCGCCCGCATGACCGACTTGAAGGCCTTCAGCACGTCGATCTGCGTCGTCACATCGAGTGCCGTCGTCGGCTCGTCGAAGATGACCAGCTTGGGATCGCTGATGAGCGCCATGGCCGCCGACAGCCGCTGCAATTGCCCGCCCGAAACCTGGTGCGGATAGCGGGCGCCGATTCCTTCCGGATCCGGCAGCGACAAGGCCCTGAACAGTTCGACTGCGCGCTTTTGCGCCCGTTCAGGAGGCATCAGCTTGTGGATCCGTGTGACTTCGATCACCTGCTCCATGATCGTGGACGAGGGGTTGAAGGAGGCGGCGGCACTTTGCGGAACATAGGCGATATCGGTGCCGCGCAGCCTGGCACGTTCCTTTTCGGAAAGTGCTGCCATGTTCTTGCCGTTCACGTTGATCTCGCCGCCGGTTATCCGGCAGCCGGGGCGCGCATAGCCCATGAGTGAAAGCGCCACCGTGGTCTTGCCGGAGCCGCTTTCGCCGATCAGGGCGACGATCTCGCCGTCGGCGATGTCGAGGCTGATGCCCTTAATAATTTCGACAAGCCGTCCGGAGTCGGTCTTCGCCTCGATCTTCAGGTTCCTGACCTCGACGAGATTGCTCATGCGTCCCGGTCCCTGATCTTCTGCGGCAGGTTGTCGATCAGCAGGTTGACGCTGATGGTGAGGCTGGCGATGGCCAGCGAGGGCACGATGACGGCGGGGGCCGCGAAGGGCAGGCCGCCGATGTTCTCGCGCACCAGCGCGCCCCAGTCGGCGAGCGGCGGCTGCAGACCGAGCCCCAGGAAGGACAGGCCGGAGAGCAAAAGCACGATGAAGACGAAGCGCAGGCCGAAGTCGGCCAGCACCGGGCGGATGATGTTGGGCAGGATCTCGGACCCGATGAGATAGACTGTGCTCTCGCCACGGACGCGCGCGACGGTGATGAAGTCCATGGTGTTGATGTTGACGGCGAGGGCGCGCGCGAAGCGGTAGGCGCCGGGGATGTAGATGACGGCGAGCGTCAGGATCAGCACCGGGATCGACGAGCCGACCGCGGCGACGACCACGAGGCCGAACAGCTTGCTGGGGATGGAGTTCATGGCGTCCAGGAAGCGGCTGAGGCAGGTGTCGAGCCAGCCGCCGGTGACGGCCGCTATCATCCCGAGCACCACGCCCGAAAAGCAGGCGATGGAGACGGCCGCAAGCGATATGCCGACGGTGTAGCGTGCGCCCATCAGAACCCGCGAGAGCATATCTCGGCCCAGATAGTCTGAGCCGAGCCACAGTCCCTGGCGCATCGGCCCGAAATAGTCGTCGTCGATGATGTCGCCGATCGGATGGGGAATGATGTAGGGCGCGAAGATCGCGACGAGCGTCCACGCCAGGATAACCAGCGAGGCCACGACGCCGACCAGGTTGTAGCTGTGGCCAAGCAAGGACCGTCGGGAGGATGCCGCGCGCGCCATTGTCATCTGAGCCTCGGATTGGACATGATGGCGATGACGTCGGCGGCCGTGATGAGCAAGAGATAGCCGAGGCAGAAGATCATCGCGCAGCTCTGGATCAGCGGCAGGTCGCGGGTTGCGACCGCATCGACCATCAACTTGGCGATGCCGGGATAATTGAAGATCGTCTCCACGATGATGACGCCGCCGACCAGATAGGACAGCGAGAGCGCGATCGCGTTGACGATCGGCCCAAGCGCGTTTGGAAGCGCGTGCCTTAGCACCATGCGGCTACGAGAGGCGCCCTTGAGAAGCGCCATCTCGACATAGGGCGTGGAGAGGGTTTCTATCACCGCGGCGCGGGTCATGCGGATCATCTGGGCGGAGATGACGAAGGTGAGCGTGATCACGGGCATCGCATAGATGCGCACAAGATCGGTCAGCGAATGCGCCTCGTTGACCGAGGACAGCGCCGGCAGCCATTTGAGGTAGACGGCGAAGACCAGGACCGCGAGGGTCGCGACCATGAACTCCGGGACGGAGATGACCCCGATCGAAAGCACGGTGACGGTGCGGTCGTAGACGGAACCGCGCAACGTCGCGGCAGTGATGCCGAGCGTCAGCGCCAGCGGCACTGAGATCAGCGTGGTGATGCCGGCGAGCTTCATGGTGTTTATAAAGCGGCCGCCGATCAGCGCCGCGACCGGCATGTCGTTGGCATAGGAGGTGCCGAGGTCGCCGTGCAGCAGGCCCACGAGCCAGCGCAGGAAGCGCAGGATCGCCGGATCGTTGAGATGCATGGCCTCGCGCAGGCCGGCGACCGCCTCGGGAGTCGCGGCTTGGCCGAGCAGAATCGAGGCGGTGTCGCCAGGCAGCATGCTGGTGGCGAAAAACACGGCGAACAGGACGATCAAAAGGGTGACGACCGCGACCGCCAGCCGCTTCAGCACGAGGTTTAGAACCCCAGACGTCATGGAAGCGCTCCCTGCGGTTGCGTTCGGCCGAACAATCTTGCGCGATGCAGTGCCGGGGCCGGTTGACCGGCCCCGGCTGGCGCCCCTTAGGCTTCGAGCCAAAGGTATTCCGCCATCGCGTAGCCCATCATGCCACCGAGCGGGTTCGCTTCCAAACCCTTCACCTTGCTGGAGAGGGCATCCACATTGGAAATATAGGCCGGGATGATGGTGCCGGCCTCCTCGGAGATCATCGTCTGCATCTGGCCGTAGATTTCCTTGCGCTTGGCCTGGTCGAGCGAGCCGCGCGCTTCGATCATCAACTTGTCGAACTTCTCGGACTTGTACTGGCTTTCGTTCCAGGGCGCGTTGGAAGCGTAAAGGAGCGAAAACAGGATGTCAGGCGTCGGGCGCGGATTGATGTTGCCGAAGTGGACCGGCGCCTTGAGCCAGTAATTGTCCCAGTAGCCGTCGGAGGGGACGCGCTGGACGTCAAGCTTCATGCCGATATCGGCGCCGGCCGCCTGGATGATCACTGCCATGTCGATCGACGAGGTCGCGGCGTCGGAGGCAATCACGGGGATGGACTGACCAAGCAGGCCCGCTTTCTGGAAATGGAACTTCGCCTTGTCCGGATCAAAAGCCTTAGGCTTGAGATCGGCATTGTGGAAGATGTTCGCTGGCGAGACGGGCTGGTCATTGCCGATTTCGCCGAGGCCGCGCAATGCCGATTTGACGATCTGCTCGCGGTTGACGAGATATTTCATGCCGGCCACGAAGTCGGCCTTGCTGCCTGGATCCATGTCGAGCCGGATGTTGAGGTCCGTGTAGTTGCCCGAGGTCGTCTTCGACAGTTCGAAGCCCTGCTGGCCTCCGATCAGCTTCATCGCCCGCGGATTGATGGCAGCGGCGAAATTGATGTCGCCGGACAGCAGCGCATTGACGCGGGCGCTGTCGTCGCTGATGGCGATGAATTCGAAAGAGTCGAGATAGGGCTTGCCCGACTTCCAGTAGTTCTTGTTCTTGGTGACCACCGAACGCACGCCCGGATCGAACGTTTGCAGCACGAAGGCGCCGGTGCCGTTGCCCTTGGAGAAGTCGGTGGTGCCGTCCGCCACGATCATGAAGTGGTGCAGCGCCAGGATGGTCGGAAGGTCTGCATTCGGATCGGCCAGGGTGATTTCGACTGTCGACTTGTCGACCGCCTTGAAGCCGGTCATCTGCGCGGCGATCTTGGCGACCTTGGAGCCGACCGATTTGTCGAGATGGCGCTTCAGCGAGTAGATAACGTCTTCTGCAGTGAGGTCCTTGCCGTCGTGGAACGTGACGCCCTTGCGCAGCTTCACGGTCCAGGTCTTGGCGTCCTTGCTGTCGAAGCTCTCGGCCAGTTCCATCTGCGTGACGCCGTCCTTGTCGAGGAACGTCAGGCGATTGTAGAGCGAGCAACAGCGCACATAGTCGGTGGAAAGCGACGCCTTTGCCGGATCGAGCGTGTCGGCGGTCGAGGACGACCAGCCGGCCGCCTTGAAATTTCCACCGGACACCGGCGTGGCGGCGAGGGCTTGAGTGGCACGACCAAGCACCATGCTGCCCGCGGCAACCGCGGCGCCGCCGGCCAGCAGCATCTTGAGGAGTTCGCGGCGGCTGGCGCCACGTCGAATCGCGTTCTCGACCATCGCATCGTCTGCTCCGGTCCAGTTGGTGATCTTGTCGGTCATGTCATTCCCCTTTCTGTTGGTTTGGTCGGGATGCTCGTCTTGCTGCGGCTTTCCGGGCTTGGGTTCAGGTTCGTTCCTTCAGGCTTTCCCGCACGGCCGCGGCAAAGGCGGCCATCGAGGTGAAGTGGTAGTCCGGCACGGTGAAGCGCTCGGGCTCGATCGTGCCGCCATAGCCCTTCTGGGCATGCCGGCGCTCGATCCAGCAATTGGTCAGGCCGAGCGCCCGCGATATTCCGATGTCGTGATACTGGCTTTGCGCGACGTGCAGGATGTCGTCCTTGCTGTCGCCCCGGGAGGCCACGAAATCGAAGACTGCCTGGAAGAAGGCCGGGTCCGGCTTTTCCGTGCCGGTGTCGTCGGCTGTGAAGGTGGCGAAGAAGGGCGAACCGAGTTGCTTCTCGAAATGGTCGAGCGCCCAGCGCCGGGCATTGGTCATGGCAATCAGCTTGTGGGATCTTGCAAGGTCAGCCAATGCCGCTGCGCTGTCGGGGAAACCTTGCCAGGCGCTGGCGGAATCGCGCAGGCGGGCACCATATTTTTCCTCGGCCGGCAGGCCGAGCTGCGGCGCGATGACCATGTAGACACGTACGAGATCGTCGGGAAACAGGCCCGCGTCGGGCATATAGCGGGCTTGCCGGTACAGGGCCAGCGCTGCTTCGCCGTCGATGGCAAGACCGGCGTCGGCGGCGATCCCTGCCAGGCTGGCCGTGATGCCGCCTTCGAAGTCGATCAGCGTGCCGACGACATCGAAGGTCATGTATTTGAATTCGCTAAAGCCCCTGGCCAAATCTAGATCTCCTGTGCGCGCGGCCGAATTTGCATGGTGCTGAACAGAACAAAATTCCGTGCTGTCCGGGGCGTCGGCCTTTTCAAAAGCCCGGAAATTTGAGCCTTCTGGCCTTGTCTTAAAAGCAGTCTGGCACTTCCCCCGCGCTGGATTCGCCGAAAAGGCGCAGGGCTGCGGCACAAAATTGCGAAATCATCTGCCCCAGCGATATTTCGAGACACGACATATTCGTCATCCTTCATGCCAGGGCCTGGCGGACATCGGGATCGTCCAGCGTCTGGTCAAGCGTTCGGCGTGTGCGCTCGACGATCGCATCGATGTCGCTATCGGTGCAGCAGAGTGGGGGGGCATAGCCGATTACCCCGTGCGCAAAGGCGCGGATGATGAGGCCGTTGTCCCACGCCCTGTCGAAGACCCGCCGCGCCGGCATGGCCGACGCGGGAAGCGGTGTCTTCTTCTGCTTGTCGACCACCAGTTCGAGTGCGGCTAGCATGCCGCGACCGCGCACCTCGCCCACCAACGGGTGGTCTCTGAGGCTTGCCAACCCGGCCATCAGGCGAACGCCGGCCTTGATGCCATTCTCCAGAAGGCCATCTTCGTAGAGCTTCAACACCTCGAGCGCGACGGCGGCACTGACGGGATGGGCCGAATAGGTGTAGCCGTGCCCGACCGCCGAGGCGCCCGCGCCGTCAGCGATGACGTCGTAGACATGATCGGCCATGAACACGGCGCCCATGGGAACATAGCCCGAGGTCAGCCCTTTGGCCGTCGTCATGAAATCGGGAACGATGTCCTCGTCCGTGCAGGCAAACAATGGCCCCGTGCGACCGAATCCGGTGATCACTTCGTCGGCGATGAACAGGATGCCGTACTCCCGGCAGAGTTCGCGCGTCGCCTTGATCCAACCTTTCGGCGGGACAATGACACCGCCCGAGCCCTGGATCGGCTCGGCATAGAAGGCGGCAACCCGGTCCGGTCCGATCTCCTCGATCTTGGCCTTCAGCGCGGCGAGCGACGCGGCAATGATCGCGTTCCCGTCTTCGCCCACCGGGTTGCGATAGGGATAGGGGGAGGGGATCTTATGCTGCCATTCGAGGGGAATTCCGAAGCCGGCATGAAAGGCGGGCAGTGCGGTCAGCCCTGCGCCGACCACTGACGACCCGTGATAGCCCTGCTCGATGGAGATGAACTGGTCGCGTTGTGGCTCGCCCCGGGCGTTCCAGTAGTAGCGGACGAAACGGATCGTGCTGTCGACCGCGTCAGACCCGCCAAGCGTGAAATAGACGTGATTGAGGTCTCCAGGCGCCCGCTCGGCCAGTTCCGAGGCGAGGCGGATGGCCGGCTCCGAGCCGAGGTCGAAATAGGCGGTGGCGTAGGGAAGCTCGCGCATCTGCCGGGCCGCCGCCTCGACGATGCTGTCGTGGCCGTAGCCGGCATTGACGCACCATAGCCCCGCAAAACCGTCAACGAGTTGCTTGCCGGACGCATCAGTCACGGTCGCGCCCTTCGCCGATTTCAAGACGCGCACGCCGAGCGCCTCATGGCCGCGATATGACGAGACCGGATGGATGAGATGGGCGCGGTCGAGTTCGATCAGGGAATTGGCGAGCATTGTTGTCCTCCGGACTAACCGAGCGCCTGGTTGGCGAGTGCGTAAACTTTTGGCCTGGCCTGTTGCGCGTCCTTCTTGGACGGACGGTCCATGGCCACGCCGCCGCCGACATGGGCGAGGCCGATTTCCGTGAGCCAGTCGGCAATGCCGCTCCTGCTGTCAGTGTCCACGCGCAGGAAGGCGCCGGGACGGTTTGCGGCGAAGAAACTAACAAGAGCCCTGGCGTCAACGGCGCTTCCCGCGATGACCGGACCGATCACCTCGCCGCGTCCGAACGGGCGGATTGCGGCATAGCCCTCGATGGCGCCGTCGCGGCGGATGACCGCGAACTCACCGCGCTCCGCCAGCGCATTGATCAAAGCTTCACGGTCGGCGCCATAAGCATCGCGGTCCAGCGCCTTGATTTCCAAAACATCGTCCGAGCCTGCTGCTTCCACGCCGCCGGGCGCGCCAAGCGCCGCAACCTTGCCCTGATGCTGCAGGATCGTGCCCGAGGGCACAAAGCCCAGTTTCTGATAGAGAGGCATGCCATCCGCCGTCGCGACGAGCCGCAGCGGACGGTCCTCGGCAAGGGCGAAAGCCTTTTCCATTAACCGGCGCGCCAGCCCCTTGCCACGCTCGTTCCTATCGACGATCACCATGTTGATCATGGCGCAATCCGCGCCGTAGGGCGTTACCAGAATGGTCCCGGTGAGCCGACCCTGGTCGCTTATCGCGACCGCGCCCCTCGAGAGCTGCAGAGCCATCTGCCAGTCTTGCGCACGATGCGGCCAATTCTCCTGACGAGAAAGCGCCACGGCGCCCTCGATATGGTCCGGTCCGAAGTCCCGGATTTCGATCTCTTCCTGCTGCATGAGGCGTCCTTCCGTCTGCGCTCAAGTCTCGACCATCGCCGCGCCACAGATCGTCTGAAGACTTCGATTGCGGCGGTATCTTTCGCCGTAGCGCGGGCGATGCGCCGCATCTTCTGCTGGTGCTGTCCCCGGCGGATGCGCTTCACGGCGCGCGCGGCGCGGGTATCGACCAGCAAGATGCTACAGCGTGCCAAACCGGACGCCGGATACGGAACTTTCTGCTTTCGAAAGGCCCATTTCGGGCAGGTGGCTCGCCGCCTACCGGCATATGATGAAATACATCCCAATGCGGATGTGCTTCCACCGGAGATCGACGGACATGGCTTCCTTCAGGCCCAAATACATCACCTTCGACTGCTACGGCACGTTGACCTTTTTCCAGATGGCGGAAGCGGCGCGCGACCTATATGGCAGCCGGCTCGACGAGCCGCGCATGCAGGAGTTCATCAAGAACTTCGCGGCGTATCGGCTCGACGAGATCATGGGCGACTGGAAGCCCTATGCCGACGTCGTCCACAATGCGCTCGAGCGCGCCTGCAAGCGCAACGGCGTCGCCTTCAGCCCCGACGACGCCAGGATGGTCTATGAGCGTGTCCCGAGCTGGGGGCCTCACGCCGACGTGCCGGCCGGCCTTGCCAAGGTCGCCAAGGAAATTCCGCTGGTCATCCTCTCCAACGCCATGAACGCGCAGATCATGTCCAATGTCGAGAAGCTCGGCGCGCCGTTCCATGCCGTCTACACGGCCGAGCAGGCGCAGGCCTACAAGCCTCGCTTCAGAGCCTTCGAATACATGTTCGACATGCTTGGCTGCGGACCGCAGGACATCCTTCACTGCTCGTCTTCGTTCCGCTACGACCTGATGTCGGCACATGACCTCGGCATCAAGAACAAGGTTTGGGTCAACCGTGGCCACGAACCCGCCAACCCCTACTACGGCTATGTCGAGATCGCCGACATTTCGGGTCTTCCAGGCGTGGTCGGTCTCTGAAACAGGCGGATTGCCGATGAAACTGGTCTCCTACTGGCACGACACCGCCCCTGTCTTTACCGGCGGGGCGCAAGGCCCGGTCCAGGGGCACTACGATGCCGCCATCATCGGCGGCGGCTTCACCGGTCTCGCCGCGGCGCGGCAACTGGCGAAGGCCGGCGCGAAGGTGGCAGTGCTGGAAGCGGAGCGGGTGGGCTGGGGCGCATCCGGTCGCAATGGCGGGCACCTGAATAACGGCCTCGCCCACAGCTACCTTTCGGCCAAGGCGGAGCTCGGCAAGGAACGGGCGATCGCGCTCTACCGGGCGCTGGACGACTCCGTCGACACCATCGAAGCTCTGGTCGCCGAGGAAGGCATCGACTGCAATTTCCGCCGCGCCGGCAAGCTGAAGCTCGCCTCCAAGCCGCAGCATTTCGAAGCGATCGCCCGCAACTTCGAAGCCCTTCATGCGGAAGTGGATCCGGATACGGCACTGCTGTCTGCGGCCGATCTCAGATCCGAGATTGGCTCGCCCTTCTATGGCGCGATGCTGTCGAAGAAGAGCGCCATGATGCATATGGGCCGCTATGTGGCAGGCTTGGCCACGGCCGCCGCCCGCCACGGTGCGGTGATCCACGAGAACGTGGCTGTGACCGACCGCAAGCAGGCCGGTGGCAGGCATGAGCTGACTACCTCCCAAGGCCGGATCAGTGCCGATAATGTGCTGGTGGCGACCGGCGCCTACACCACGCCGAATTTCAGTTACTTCCGCCGCAGGATCATTTCGGTCGGTAGCTTCATCATCGCCACGCGGCCGTTGAGCGACACTGAGATCGCCGCGACCATGCCCGGCAACCGGACATGCGTAACCTCAATGAACATCGGCAACTACTTCCGGCTTTCGCCGGACAGGCGCCTGATCTTTGGCGGCCGCGCACGCTTCTCTGCGACATCGGACCAGCGCTCCGATGCCAGGAGCGGACAGATATTGCAAGCGGGCCTCGCGGCGATCTTCCCGCAACTCGCCAAGGTCGAGATCGACTATTGCTGGGGTGGGCTGGTCGACATGACCAAGGACCGCTTCCCTCGGGCCGGCTACCACGACGGTGTCTGGTACGCGATGGGCTATTCCGGCCACGGCGCACAGCTTTCCACCCATCTCGGCATGATCCTGGCCGATGCCATGCTCGGCCGCGAGGACCGCAATCCGATGAAGGGGCTCGATTGGCCTTCCATTCCCGGCTATTCCGGCAAGCCCTGGTTCCTGCCGATGGTCGGCCTCTACTACAAGGCGCTCGACCGGATTCAATGATCGTCGATCCAGCAGGGTCTTTAGCCCAGCCCACCCATGTGGAAGCTTTTCATCTCGAGATATTCCTCGATGCCGGCCTGCGCTCCCTCGCGGCCGAGGCCGGACTGCTTGACACCGCCGAAGGGGGCCACTTCCATGGAGACCGAGCCGGTGTTGAGCCCCACCATGCCGAACTCCAGCGCCTCGCCGACGCGCCAAGCGCGTTTAAGGTTTTCGGTGTAAAAGTAGGACGCAAGCCCGTAGGGTGTGCCATTGGCCAGCGCGATCGCCTCCCCTTCCGTCTCGAACCGGAAAAGCGGTGCGACCGGGCCGAACGTTTCCTCGCCGGCGAGCTGCATGTCCTTTGTGGCGCCGGTCAGCACTAGCGGCGCGACATACTGAGGACCCTCCGGCAGCGCCGTCTTCTCGGTGATGATCGCCGCGCCTTTGGCGAGCGCGTCCTCGACATGGCGGTTGATCTTCTCGACTGCCGCCATGTTGATCATCGGCCCGATGGTGACGCCGGGCTGCGTGCCGGGTCCCACCGTCATGGCGTTGACGCGGGCGCAAAGCTTCGCGGCGAAGGTTTCGTAGACAGAGGTCTGGACAAGGATACGGTTGGCGCAGACGCAGGTCTGGCCGCCATTGCGGAATTTCGAGACAAGCGCGCCCTCGACGGCGAGATCCAGATCGGCGTCGTCGAAGACAATGAGGGGCGCGTTGCCGCCGAGTTCGAGGCTGAGCCGTTTCACGGTATCGGCCGCGCCGCGCATCAGCAGCGAACCGACCCGCGTCGAGCCGGTGAAGGAGATCTTGCGAACGGTCTCGTTCGCCATGATCTCGTTGCCGATTTCGGCCGGCATGCCGGTGACGATGTTGATGACGCCGGCGGGGATGCCCGCCCGTTCGGCAAGCACGCCGAGCGCCAGCGCCGAGTAGGGCGTGAACTCGGACGGCTTGATGACCACAGTACAGCCGGCCGCCAGCGCCGGCGCGACCTTGCGGGTGATCATCGCGTTGGGGAAATTCCACGGCGTGATGATGCCGCACACCCCGACCGGCTCCTTCAGCACGATGATGCGTCGGTCCGACGTCGGCGAGGGGATGGTATGGCCGTTGATGCGGCGTGCCTCCTCCGCGAACCATTTGACGAAGGAAGCGCCGTAACGGATCTCGCCCCTGGCCTCGTCCAGCGGCTTGCCCTGTTCCGTCGTCAGGATCAGCGCCAGATCGTCCAGATGCGCAAGCATCAGGCCATGCCAGGCCTCCAGGAGGCCAGCGCGCTCGGCGTTGGTCTTCTTCTTCCAGTCACCATAGGCGGAAGCCGCGGCCTCTATAGCCGCGCGGGTCTCCGGACCGGCCATGTCGGGCACCGTGCCGATTGCTGCCTGGGTCGCCGGATCGACGACATCGACCGTCTTGCCGGAACCGGAAGCGACCCATTTACCGCCGACCAGGCCGGCTTCGCGGAAGAGACTTTTGTCTTTCAGGTTTTTCATCGAAAACGACCTTGCAATCAGGTGAGTGCCGCAACGATGGCGGCCGTAATGGCTTCCGTGTTGTCCTTGCCGGGAGTTGTTCCAATGCCTCGCGCGGTCGTCGCTTCTACCGCCTTCATGACGCGTCCGGCCGCAGCCTTTTCGCCGAGATGATCGAGCATCATCGCGCCGGACCAGATGGTGGCGATCGGATTGGCGATGCCGAGATGGGCGATGTCGGGCGCGGAGCCGTGCACCGGCTCGAACATGGAAGGCGCCGAGCGGTCGGGATTGATGTTGGCGGAGGCGGCGTAGCCGAGCCCGCCCTGGATCGCCGCGCCGATATCGGTCAGGATGTCGCCGAAGAGGTTGGAGGCAACGACCACGTCAAGGCTCTCCGGCGCCATGATCATGCGCGCGGCGAGCGCGTCGACATGATAGCTGGTTACATCGACGTCCGGATAATCCGCAGCCAGCTTTCGCGTGATCTCGTCCCAGAACACCATCGAATATTTCTGCGCGTTGGACTTGGTGACGGAGGCCAGTTTGCGCCGCCGCGACCGCGCCTGCTCGAAGCCGAAGCGCAGGATGCGCTCGACGCCGGCACGGGTGAAGATCGAGGTCTCCACCGCGACCTCGTTCAGAGTGCCTTGATGCACGCGCCCGCCGGCGCCCGAATATTCGCCTTCGGTGTTCTCGCGGATGCACAGGATGTCGAAGCTCTCTGCCCGCAGCGGGCCCTTTACGCCCGGCAGCAGACGGTGCGGCCGGATGTTGGCATATTGCACGAACGCCTTGCGGATCGGCAGCAGCAGGCCGTGGAGCGAGACCGAATCCGGCACCTCCGCCGGCCAGCCGACGGCGCCGAGAAGGATGGCGTCGAAGCCGCGCAAGGTGTCGATGCCGTGCTCCGGCATCATGCGACCGGTCTCCTTGAAGAAGCGACAAGACCAGGGCAATTCGGTTCCCGTCAGGACAAAGCCGCAGTGCTTGGCCACTGTTTCCAGCACCGTCCAAGCGGCGGCGGTCACATCGCGGCCGATGCCGTCACCGGGGATCAGGGCGATCGAGTAGGACTTCATCGGTATCTCTTTACAGGCTGATCAGGACGCTCTTGGTCCTGCGGTTGGCAAGATAAGCCTCGCGGCCGAGATCCTTTCCGATGCCGGAGCGCTTGTAGCCGCCGGTCGGCAGGATGTGGTCGCGCGAGCGACTGTAGCGGTTCACCCAGACGGTACCCGCTTCGAGCTTGCGCGCGAGACGAATGGTGCGAGAGAGGTCGGAGGTGAACAGGCCGGAGGCCAGTCCGTAGGTCGGATGGGTGGACAGCGCCAGCGCCTCCTCCTCGGTCTCGAAGGTCTGGACGGTCAGGACCGGGCCGAAGATCTCCTCGACGATCGCCGGATTGGCCTGGTCGACATTGGTGATCAGCGTCGGCTCGTAGAAATAGCCGGGAGCATCCATGGCGTCACCGCCGGTCAGGCATTCGCCGCCGCCCTCGACCGCGGCCCGCACGATGCCATCGACACGTGTCCGCTGCAGGTCCGAAATGATCGGCGAATAGTGGGTGGCCTCGTCCCAGGTCGGACCGCAACGCACGGCCTTCATCTGCGTGATGATGGCCGTCGTCAGTCTTTCGGCCACGCCCTTCTCGGCGATCAGGCGCGTGCCAGCCACGCAGGCCTGGCCGGCATTGAAGGTGACGCTGCCGGCGATCGCCGTCGCCGCCTTGTCGAGATCGGCGTCGGCAAAGACGATCTGCGGGCTCTTACCCCCGAGTTCCAGCGTCATCGGCTTGACGCCAGTGCGGGCAACGTTCTCCATGATGGCCGATCCGGCGCGGGTCGAACCGGTGAAGCTCACCTTGGCAATCTCCGGATGGCCGGTCAGTGCCGTGCCGGTGGTTGGCCCATCGCCGAGCACCACGTTGATAAGCCCTGCCGGCAAACCCGCTCTGACGGCAAGCTGCGCCATATAGACGCTCGAGAAGGGCGTCATTTCTGAGGGTTTCAGGACGATGGCGTTGCCTGCGGCCAGTGCAGGGCCGAGCTTCCAGCCGGCCATCGAGATGGGAAAATTCCAGGGCGTGATCGCGCCGACGACGCCGTAGGGCTCGCTGATGATCATGCCGAGACTCGCGTCGTCAGTCGGCACGAGCTCGCTTCCTTCCTTGTCGGCGAATTCGGCGAAGAAACGAATCTGCTCTGCGGTTACGGCAATGTCGCCGGCGATGACCTGGCCGACAGGACGGGTCGAGCACAACGCCTCGATCCTGGCGAGCGTTTCGGCTTCCGCCTCGATCAGGTCGGCCCAGGCGTGAAGCGCCCTGGTGCGCTCGCGCGGCCGAACGCCGCCCCAGTTGCTGGCCTTCAGCGCCGCCTTGGCGCTTTCCACCGCCCGGTCGACCATGCCGAGGCCAGCCACGGGGCAGGCGGTGTATGCCTTACCGTCCGAAGGGCGGCGCATCTCGATCCCGCCCTCAGCCGAAATCAGTTTCCCGCCGATGAAGTGGCCGACGGGAAGGGGGATCGTATCGGGATCGAAGCTCAGGCTCATCGGCAATCACTCTGGCAGCATCGACCCGAGCCTAGCGCGTGCTGGCACGCAGCATGCACCGTTCGGTGATCCGCCGCCGACGAATGTTGCGTGCCAGACCTGGAGGACGGCAAAATCTTCGGCGGGGGCCAGCACCTCACGCGGATACGGTTATCCCACCGTCACGTAGATCTTGCGCACCGTTTCGATGGTCTTCCAAACACCGGTGAAGCCAGGCTTCATCACGAAGCTGTCGCCGGCGCGGTAGGTCACCTTCTCGCCGGTGTCGGGCGTGATTTCGATCACGCCGGAGAGGATGTGGCAGAACTCGAACGTGTCACCCTTGATCGAGCGCGTCTCGCCCGGCGTCGCCTCCCAGACGCCGGTGTGGACGAGGTCGCCCTTGGCGATATCCTGCGCCCAGGTCTTGAATGCAGGGTTGCCGGCAATCAGCCGTTCGGGCAGCGCCCTGGATTCGCGCGGCGGGAAGGCTGGGCTGGTGTCGACGGTTTTGAGCAGGGACAAGGGATGGCCTTTCAGGTTGGAGTTCAATAGCCGCGCGACCGGTCGACGACCCCGATGGGGTCGAGCCCGGCGCGGTGGCGTCGGATGTTTTCGATAACGGCCTGCGCGGCGCTCGCGGGCTGGGTGACGCTGGCAACATGCGGGGTCAGGATGATCTTCGGATGCGACCAGAAAGGATGGCCGGCCGGCAGCGGTTCGGGATCGGTGACGTCGATCATCGCCGCCGAAAGTTGGCCGCGGTCGAGCGCGGCGACAAGCGCTTCATGATCGAGCTGCGGCCCTCGGCCCGTGTGGACAAGCGCCGCGCCCTTGGGCAGTTTCGCAAACAGGTCGGCATCGAGGAAGCCGCGCGTGTCTTCGGTCAGTGGCAGCAGGCAGACCAGTATGTCGCTGGCCGCGAGCATCTCCGCCAGCCCAAGCTCGCCATGATGACAGGTCACGCCCTCGATCCGCCGCGGCGAGCGGCTCCAGCCGGCGAGCGGAAAGCCGAAGGACTTCAACTGGTCGAGGACGGCTTGGCCGAGCTGCCCGAGGCCGAGCACGCCGAGCCGGCGCGACCCGGCCTGAAGTTGCGTGATATCGCTCCATTCGCCGGCGCGCTGCTGGGCCAGATAGGCCGGCAGATTGCGGTGGAGCGCGAGCACGGCCAGCGTCACATATTCCTGCATCATGCGCACGATGCCTTCCTCGATCATGCGCACGATCGTCACGTTTGGAGGCACCGCATCGAGGCGAAGCTGGTCGACGCCAGCGCCGATGGAAAACAGGATTTCCAGGTTCCTGTAGCGGGTGAGGTTGTCCGGCACGGTCCAGCTGATCAGATAGTGTACGGCGTCGGGATCGACCGTCGCGGCATCCATCGTGAAGTGGACGTCCGGAAGTTCTTTGGCGAACGCTTCGGCGAAGATCGCTCCGCGGCGCGCGTCGGAATTGAACAGGAATGTCATCGCCGCTGCTCCTTTAAATCGTGCAGCGGGCGCCGAGCGCCTCGATCATTCGCTGGCAGGCGGCGAGTTCGCTGGCGAGGATGTATTCGTCCGGCTTGTGAGCGCGGTCGATGTCACTGGGGCCGCAGATGATCGCGTCGAACCCGGCGGCCTGGTAGAGCCCGGCCTCCGTGCCGTAGCTGACGGCGGCGAGCGGCGCTTCGCCGGTCAGATCGCGCAGCAGTCCCGCCAGTGCCGCGTCTTGCGGCAGCGACAGCGCCGGATAGGCGCTGATCGGCGTCCACTCGACCTGAAAGCCCTCAGTTGCATAGGCTTCGGCCTTCGCCCTGACGGGCGCGAGTAGGCTGGCCGGGTCGACGCCGGGTATGGCGCGGGCCTCCAGGTCCAGCGTGCACGTGTCGGGGATGATGTTGACCGACTGTCCGCCCGCGACCACGCCAGCCTGCAGCGAGGAGTAGGGTGGCTCGAAGGCCGTGTCGAGCGGCCCGCGCGTCAGCCGCTCGGCTTCGCTTACGGCCGCGCTCAGCGCCCCGGCCATGGCGTGGACGGCGTTGAGCCCGAGATCGGGCCGCGAGGAGTGGCCGGAGCGCCCTTTGACGATTACGCGGGCGGCCGCCTTGCCCTTGTGGCCGCGCACGGCGCGCATGCCGCTCGGCTCACCGACGATGACGCCGAGCGGCTTCGCGCAGAGTTCGGGGAGGCGGGCAATCAGATGCGGCACGCCGCGGCATCCCACCTCCTCGTCGTAGGAGAAGGCGAGGTGGATCGGTGTGGCGAGGCGCAGTTTCGCCAGCGCAGGCACGACCGCGAGCACCGCGGCAAGAAACCCTTTCATGTCTGTGCTGCCGCGCCCATAGAGCCGCTCGCCCTCCCGGCGCAGTGTAAAAGGGGCTGAACTCCATTGCGGCTCGTTGGCGGGCACGACGTCCATGTGGCCGGACAGGATGTAGCCCGGGACACCGGCGGGGCCGATCGTCGCGAAAAGATTGGAACGGTCGCCTTCCGGTCCTGGAAGGAGGGCGATCTGTATTCCGTATCCTGAGAGGTAGGCCTCGATCCACCCAGCGATGTCGCCGTTCGGTTTGCCGGCGACCGATGGAAAGGCGACGAGACGGTCGAGGATGTCGAAGACGTCCATTCCAGCCCTCAAAGCATTCGGGTGCGCCGGGATTGGTGCCGTCGACCGTGTGCTGCAACAATTCGGGTGAGGATGTGCGCCTTCCTTCGCGATTGCGTGCCGAAAGCGGAAATGTTTCAGTCGAATCTTGCGTTGGCGCGTGGCTTTCAGCCAAATCGTATCGGTCTTGGTCGTCTAGCGTTGGCAGGGGCAAGGGCGGCTATTGTGTGGCACCCTTTACGCGATCTTTCAGAGGCATGAAATTGAAGCCGTCCGGAAGCTTGAAAATCGATGCCTTCTCGATGCGCATTGGCGCCATCGAAGGCGTCGAACTGGATCGGTTGCACGCGCTATCTTTGTCCGTAGGATGGCCGCATCGGGCCGAGGACTGGCAAATCCTGCGCGAATCGGGACAGGGGCTCGTGGCGCTCGATGACATCGGCCGGGTCCTCGGTTCAGCCATGTGGTTCGCGCATGGCGCCGGTTTCGCGACCGTCGGGATGGTCATCACCTCGCCGCGACTGCAGACGCTGGGAGCCGGTCAGTGGCTGATGAAGCGGGTCTTCGACAATGTGGTCGGGCGCGACTTGCGCCTCAATGCGACCCGGGCGGCAAAGCGGCTCTATCTTTCGCTCGACTTCAAGCCGGAGAAGACTGTCTATCAGTGCCAGGGGATCGCCCGCGCTACCTGGGCGGCTAAAATAGACAAGCCGCGTGGCGAGGTCCGTCGGCTGTGGGCCGAGCACTTGCCGGCGATCATCGCACTCGATGCGGCTGGTTTCGGGGTGCATAGATCAGCACTTGTCGAAAAACTGTTCGACCAGTCCGTTGGCTACGGGCTCTTCGACGAGGGCGCGCTCAAGGCTTTTGCCCTCTGCCGGCCCTTCGGCCGTGGCCACGTCATCGGCCCAGTCATGGCAGAAGGAGATACCGATGCTATCGCGGTGGTCCGGCCGCACGTGGCCGACCATTCGGGCAGCTTCCTGCGGGTGGATACTCATATGGAAAGCGGCGAGTTCGCCGCATTTCTGCCGCACAGCGGAATGCCGGTCTTTGACACGGTGCTGACCATGTCGCTGGGCAAACGCCTCGCTGATTTTTCCGTCGGCGGCGCGGCTACACCGAGGGCCTATGCCCTTGCCAGTCAAACTCTCGGGTAGTTCAGCCCAGAACGCGCTCCGAGAGCCAGTCCGACGTTCAGCCCGATTGCCAGACGTCCGGCGGCAATGTTGCGTGCAAAGCCTTCAACTCCGCTTGCATCTCGGCAATCATCCAAGCGCAGATCTCGGAGACGACAGGCCGCAGCAGCCTTGAGCGCGGCGCAATCAGGTGATGAGTCCGGCCGGTGTTGATCTGTCGGTCCGAAGCCGGAACAAGTGCTCCCTGAAGCAAAGCCCTCGAAACATTGCTGAGCCAGCCGAGCGCGACACCTTCCCCGTTCATCGCGGCCTGAAGCACAACCGCGTAGTCCGAAAATTCGAGCCACTTTGCCCTGCTGGCCTTGCGGTCGGCGACGTGGCCCCAAGCGTCCAGCCACTGCAATTTGGGATCGGTGAGATGGAGCAGGACATGACCCCCACCGTCCGCGTCGTGCTTCAACGGGCCACGAGCCGACAGGTAGGACGGACTGCATACCGGAACGATGATTTCCGGCGAGAACGCCCAACGATGATAGCTCGTGTCGTCATCGGCCAGGATTCTCGTGGCAAGGTCGACGTTTTCGGCCGGCCCGCGCAGAACGCCCGCGATCAATTCGAATCTCAGGTCCACATCTGGAAATCTTGTGTTGAAGGCGCTCAGCCTCGGAACGAACCAATGCGTCACCAGCGAACTCGAAAGGGAGAGCGTCACGACCGGCTTTGCAGCATTCTTCTCCTTGATCCCGTGGATGACCTCCTCGATTCCGTCAAATCCTTCGCGCACCGCCGCATAGAGCGCCCGGCCACCCGCGGTCGGGGTCAAACCCGTCGTGCCCCGGGTGAAAAGCGCGACGCCAAGATCGGCCTCCAACTGGGCGATGCTGCGGCTGATGGACGGTTGCGTGACGTTGAATTCCCGGGCGGCGGCCGTGAAACTTGCCAGCCGGACAGCCGACTCGAAGACCAGAAGTCCGCGTGCGGAAGAAACGAGTTTTGCGAAGCCAGCCATACGCCAAGCGTATAGCTACCCCAAGAATTTTCAAGCTTTCTGCGGCACCGCAAATAGCAGACTATAACTTTCATGAATGGTTCGGAGCAGAACGTGATCATAACGGCGCCCCAGTCAAAAACACCGGCGGCATCGAGGGATCCTCTGCTTGAGCCGTTTCGGCTCAAGGGACTGGTGTTACGCAACCGCGTCATAAGCACCAGTCACGCTTCGATGCTGGACGACGGCGGCCTGCCGCTTGAGCGTTACCAGCGCTATCATGAGGAAAAGGCACGCGGCGGCCTCGCCATGACAATGGCAGGCGGCTCGGCGATGACGTCGCCGGATTCCAGTTGGGGTGGCGGTCAGCTGGACCTTTCGAGCGATCGCATCGTCCCGCATCTCCAGTCGCTGTCGCAGCGAATCCATCGCCATGGTGCCGCCGTCATGTGCCAGGTGTCGCACCTTGGCCGGCGCGCCACCGCCTATTCTGGCAACTGGCTCCCGCCGGTGGCGCCGTCGCGCGTTCGCGAGACGCGAAACCGGAATTTCCCGAAGGAGATGGATGCTGCGGACATCAGCAGGATCGTCAAGGATTACGCAAGTGCCGCCAGGCGCTGCCGCGATGGCGATCTCGACGGCGTCGAGACTGTTACCGGCGGACATCTGATCGGCCAATTCCTTTCTCGCAGGACCAACAGACGTACGGACGCCTTCGGCGGTTCGCTCGAAAATCGCGTGCGCTTCGGGCTGATGGTGCACGAGGCGATCCGTCGAGCGGTTGGCGATGACTTTGCTGTCGGGATTAGGTTCGTGATCGACGAGGCGGTCGAGGATGGCTCGGATTTCGAGGAATGCCTTGCCTTCGCCAGTCTGTTCGAACGGGAAGGCCATATCGATTTCTTCAACTGCATCTTCGGCCGCATGGACACCGACCTGTCCCTGGCCGAACAGAATATGCCCGGCATGTTCAGCCAGAGCGCGCCGTTCTTGCCGCTGGTTGGACAGTTCAAGCGCGAAACAAGGCTCCCCGTCATCCACGCCGCAGGCATTCGCGACGTAGCCACGGCGCGGCATGCGATCCGCGAGAACCTCGTCGACCTGGTCGGTATGACGCGGGCGCATATCGCCGACCCGCATATCGTCAACAAGGTAATGCGCGGGGAAGAAGAACGCATCCGCCCATGCGTCGGCGCATCCTACTGCCTCTACAAGAAGGTCCAGTGTATCCACAACCCGGCCAGCGGCCACGAAACGATCGTCAGCCACATCATCGACCGGGCCGAAACACCGAGACGGGTGGTCGTGGTCGGCGGGGGCCCGGGCGGGATGGAAGCGGCACGGGTCGCCGCCGAGCGCGGGCACGGCGTGATCCTGCTCGAAGCCGGGGCGCGGCTTGGTGGCCAGTTGCTGATCGCCGCCTCCGCCTCCGATCGCAGGGATCTCATCGGCATCGTCGACTGGCGTGGCGACGAACTCGCCCGCCTTGGCGTGGATGTCCGCCTCAACACATATGCGGTTGCGGAGATCGTCCTTGCCGACAATCCCGACGCGGTGATTGTCGCCACAGGCGGCATTCCGGACATGGAATGGCTTGAAGGCGCTGAACACTGCGACAGCGTCTGGGACGTGCTGAGCGGGGTCGTGCCGGCGAAGGACGATCTGCTCATCTACGACGAGACCGGTCGCCAGGCCGCTGTCTCCTGCGCCCTCCATCTCGCCCGTTTGGGGCGCACGGTTACACTCGCCATCGCGGACGACACGCTGGCGATCGAGACCCCCTACCCGGATAGGGTAAGTTTCCGCAAGCGCGTGTCAGAACTCGGCATCCGGGTCGTCAGTGATGTCCGGTTGGCCAAGGCAGCGCGCCAAGACAACGGGATCATCGCCAGGTTCCGGCATGAGCTCACAGGTGCAGAAACTGAATTGAGTGCTGCCCAACTCATCATCGAGCGTGGCACGGTCCCCATGGAGGACGTCTATCAGGAATTGCGTGCCCGCTCTTCCAACGACGGCGTCACCGACATTGCGTTGATGACGGGAGTGAGGGCGAAGGGGGACACCCCCTCCCCAATCGTGGGATCGTTCGAGTTACACCGCATTGGGGACGCGGTTGCCAGCCGGGATATCTACTCGTCGATCTATGAGGCCTACCGTCTCTGTTCGCAACTGTAGACGGGCGGAAGCCCGACAGCCGCGAAGGGGGCGGTGGCCGCGACCTTCCCTCGATCGTGGGTGACATTGGACCGCATACCTAACGTCCCAAAGCCGTGGATGATCCAGGTTGCGTTCAAATTGGATTGTGGGCGTCGTCACGACGTTGCTCGGAGCTAGGTGGCTTGTCGTCGGTACCAACCCTAACAGGATGATTCTCATGTCGCACCGATCGGAAGCTCGCGGAGTTCACGAAGGCGCTGACGACGCGATGAGTGGGCCATCGCGCCCGTGCCGACGCGATGGTCCTCCGTTTCAGATCGATGGACGTCCGGCCCGAGCCTTCCGTTTCTACGGCCATGGTCGGGGTCTATCGTGGATGCGAAGTCATTCTCGGCGCCCTGATTGGCACCGTGCTGCACTGGTTGCCGAGGTGGTCATCAAGACGCTTGGATACAGACCGGCGGCCGTTGGTGTTTCCTAATTTCGGTCCTTCACGTCACGCGTCTCTTTTCGAGCTTCCGCGCTAGCGTTCGCCGATGCATGCCGAGGCGCCGCGCCGTCTCCGAAATGTTGAAGTCGGTGTCGACAAGGGTCTCGTGAATGCGCTCCCATTCGAGGTTCTTTATCGAGGTGTGCCGTTCGGTGAGCGGGACTGACGCGTCCCCGTCGACCTTGCCGAAAGCAGCCTCGATGTCGTCCGTATTGGCGGGCTTCGCGAGATACTGGCAGGCGCCGAGCTTTATCGCCTCGACAGCCGTGGCGATGCTGGCGAAACCCGTCAGGACAACGATCCTCATCTCCGGGTCGTGTTCGTGCAGTGCCTTGACGCATTCGAGGCCAGAACCGCCGGCAAGCTTGAGATCCACGACGGCATATCGAAACGCAACCCTGCCGACGAGCGCCAGCACGCCATCGACGCTCTGGCAGATATGCGTATCGTAGTCGCGTCGTTCGAAGGACCGGCGCAGCGCGTTTGCAAAGGCGGTGTCGTCCTCGACGATCAACAGCGCGCGTTTAGTCGGCATGGTGGCCTTCTGGGGACAGAGCAGCCAGCGGTAGCTGCAACGTGACCGAAGCTCCCCCCTCGGATCTGTTCCTTACGGCGACGGTACCCCCCAGCTTGCGGATGACGTTGACGACGAGAAACAGGCCAAGCCCACTGCCGGGCCGGTTCTTCGTCGAACTGTAGGGCTTGCCGAATTCCGCAAGCATGGCTTTTTCAAATCCCGGCCCCGCATCGGCCACTTCGACAACGAGACTGTCCACCTGACGGCTGATGACCAGCCCGACCCAATGAGGCGACGCTTCGAGTGCATTGTCCAGCACATTGAACATCACCTGCTTGAGCGCGGGGTCGGAAACGATTTCCTGGTTGGTTCCGTAACCGTTGCTATATTCAAAAACGTGAGGCAGCCGTGTGGATTTCCACTCGGCCACCAGTTCTGCCAGGAAGGCATCTACGGAGGTGCGAACGGTTCCTTCGCCACGCAGTTCACCCGACGACATCAGGATACCCGAAACGATCTTCTTGCAGCGATCCAGCTGGCCCTGCATCTCACGGATTTCCTGCGTCAACTCCGGATCGGCCTTGAGGGTCGGCATGCGCCGCCAATCGTTGAGGATGACGGAAAGCGTGGCGAGTGGCGTGCCGAGTTCATGCGCGGCGCCCGAGGCGAGAAGGCCCATCCTGACGATATGATCCTCCTCCGCAGATTGCTGGCGCAGATCGGCCAGATGCGCGTCGCGGGTGCGAAGGTTGTGCTGGACCCTAGTGATGAAGAGCACCAGAAGCGTGGCCGCCAGGACGAAGCAGATGAACATGCCCTGGATGTGCAGGCTGAACAGCCCGGTACCGTGCGCATGCGGCAGGCTGATCTCCCGGTAGAAGCTGGTCAGCGCGACGAAGCACGCGCTGGTGATGAGAACCAGCGCCCATACCGACCAGGTCTCGAGCAGCACAGCGCCCAGAATGACCTGGAGCAAATAGAGGGAAATGAAGGGGTTGGACGCGCCGCCGCTCAAATACAGCTGAACAGTCAATGCTGCGACATCGAGCAGGAGTTCGAGAAAGAGCTCCGTGTTGGTGATGGCGTCCCGGCTGCTGTGCCGAAGCAGGCTGGCGATGTTGAGCGCGGTCAATAGCAAGATCACCACCGCCATAGGGATGAGCGGCAGGCCAATGCCGAGCCCGTAGCGGACGAAGAGAATCGTCACGATCTGACCGCCGACCGCAATCCAGCGCAATTGAATCAGAAGCAGGAAATTCTGCTTGTTGGTTTTATCGTGCAGGGTCATTCAGGTCGGTTCCGGTACCCGGCTTCAATCTACTGGCCAATCGGTCGATATGCTTGTCGGGACAACTCCAATCTTCCGATCTGCCCTTTGATCGGCCAGGGCGAGACAGCGCAAGTCTTGGAACCCTCCGACTCAAGCAGCGGTCCGGTCCAGACGCTGGCTCAGCCTGAGTGCCAGCAGGGTACAGGCTGCCCCTGAGAGCAAATAGGCGCCCGATGAAATCAGTCCGAAATGGCTTGAGAGGAACAGGGCGACGATGGGCGCGAAGCCGGCGCCGAACAGCCAGGCGAGATCGGAGGTCAACGCCGCGCCGGTATAGCGGTAGGTCCTGGAAAAGTTCGATGCCACCGCGCCAGAAGACTGACCGAACGACAGGCCGAGCAGGATGAAGCCCAGCACCATGAAGGCGGCCTCGCCCAGAATGCCGCCATCGAGAAGCTGCGGAGCAAAGCCGCTGAACGCTGCGATGGCAACGGCCGAGCCGCCCAGCAGGGGCCAGCGTCCGACCCGGTCGGCGACGAAGCCGGAGATCACGATTGCCGCAAGACCGAAGATGGCTCCGATCGTCTCGATGACCAGGAACCGTGCCGGCCCTTCGCGCGTGAACAGGAATATCCAGGACAGCGGAAACACCGTGACCATGTGGAACAGGGCAAAGCTTGCCAGCGGCGCGAAGGCACCAAGCACGACGGTGCGCCCTTCCGCCCGCAATGTCTCGCTCACCGAAGTAGGCTGCAGCTCCTGGCTTTCGAACAGCCTGGTGTATTCGGGCGTCACGACGATTCGCAGCCGCGCGAACAGGGCAACGACATTGATGGCGAAAGCGACGAAGAACGGGTAGCGCCAGCCCCAGCTGAAAAAGTCTTCTGCCGACAGATTGCCGACGAAGAATGCAAACAGCGCGCTGGCGACGATCAGTCCGAGCGGTGCGCCGAGCTGCGGGATCATAGCGTACCAGCCGCGACGATTTCCCGGTGCGTTCAGGGCCAGCAGAGAGGCAAGCCCGTCCCAGGTGCCGCCAAGGGCCAGGCCCTGGCCGATCCGGAACAATGCCAGTAGCCAGGCGGAAGCCGAGCCGATCTGCTCATGACCCGGAAGAAAGGCGATTGCGACCGTCGAAGTGCCCAGCAGGAATAGAGCGATGGTCAGTTTGGCGCTGCGTCCATAGGCCCGGTCGACTGCCGTGAAGATGGTCGTTCCGAACGGCCGCGCGATGAAGGCAAGCGCGAAGATGCCAAACGAGTAAAGCGTGCCTGTTAGCGGATCGAGGTAGGGAAACACGAGTTTTGGAAAGACGATGACGGAAGCGATCGCATAGACGAAGAAATCGAAGAACTCCGATGTCCGTCCGATGATGACGCCGACGGCGATTTCGCCGGGGTTCACCTCATGATGGCGCGCGGTGATGCGTCTCGCGTCGGCCTCGATCTTCGAAGTTGGACTCACAGCGTTCTCCGTTGCCCGGGAGACGCGTCTGGCACCACATTCAGATGCGATCGCGTGCCATGTGCGCGGGCCAGATGCCTTGATGCCGGTTGGCGCATGATTGCGGCATTGGACAAATTGTCCAATGCCTTCATTGCTGCAGTGCAGCTAGCACTTGGGGGAACAACCGACAGGTCATCCATTGAGCCGTCTTCGCACCCTCGTCCTGCTGCCCCTGCTGGCATCGCTCGGTTCCTGCAGCATGGTGGTCATGAACCCGTCTGGCGACGTGGCCGCGCAGCAGCGCGACCTGTTGGTGATATCCACGGCATTGATGCTGATCGTCATCATACCGGTGATGGCGCTCACCATATTCTTCGCCTGGCGCTATCGCCAGTCGAACCGCGAGGCGCGCTACGAGCCGGACTGGGACCATTCGACCCATCTCGAACTCGTCATCTGGGCAGTGCCGCTCCTGATCATCATCTGTCTTGGCGCGGTAACCTGGATGGGTACGCATCTGCTGGACCCGTATCGGCCGATCGGCCGTGTCGCTGCCGGCAAGTCGCTCACGCCGGGCGCGCGTCCGCTCGAGGTCGAGGTCGTCGCCCTCGACTGGAAATGGCTGTTCATCTACCCGGAATACGGCGTCGCCGCGATCAATGAACTCGCCGCGCCGGTCGATCGGCCGATCACCTTCCGCATCACCTCCGCATCGGTGATGAACTCCTTCTACGTCCCCGCTCTCGCCGGACAGATCTATGCGATGCCGGGCATGGAAACGAAGCTGCACGCCGTCATAAACAAATCCGGCGACTATGAGGGATTCTCCGCCAACTACAGTGGCGCCGGCTTTTCCGGGATGCGCTTCGCATTCCATGGGCTGAACGATGCTGACTTCCAGGCATGGGTTGCGAAGGCGAAAGACGGCGGCGGCAAGCTCGACCGAAGCAGCTATCTGGAGCTCGAGCGGCCCAGCGAGAACGAGCCGGCGCGGCGCTACGCCTCCATCCAGTCAGACCTGTACAAGGCGGTCCTCAACATGTGCGTCGAGCCCGGCAAGATGTGCATGAGCGAGATGACGCAGATCGACGCCAAGGGCGGCCTTGGCCTGGCCGGCATCTACAACACCGTTCCGCTGCTATACGACAAGTTCGCTCGGCGCGGCACGGTCTTCGGCCCCGCTCCATCCTATGTCGCCAGCATATGCACAACAGAGGAAGCGCTGGCGGCAGCCACGAACGCGGCGCAACCCGCCTTGCCGACAACCTTCACGCCAATCCTCGGTGCAGGTCTGCAACGGCCACCCGCCATGTCGATCCGACTGCCATCACGCTCCGCAACCGGCGCGTTTCGGTCGCCGTTCAACTCCTGAGGCGCCACGCAAGACATGTTCGACAATCCCACACTTCTCAAGGCGATCTTCGGCCGCCTGACGCTCGAGTCGCTTCCACTCCATGAGCCCATCGTCGTGGCAACCTTCGTTGTCGTCGCGCTGGGCGGCATCACCCTTGTCGGCGCGCTGAGCTATTTCCGGCTCTGGTCTTATCTGTGGCGCGAGTGGTTCACCAGTGTCGACCACAAGCGCATCGGCGTCATGTACATGGTGCTCGGTATCGTCATGCTGCTGCGCGGCTTCAGCGACGCGATCATGATGCGCCTCCAGCAGGCGATGGCCTTCGGCGGCTCGGAAGGCTACCTGAACTCACATCACTACGACCAGATATTCACCGCGCACGGCGTGATCATGATCTTCTTCGTGGCGATGCCGCTGGTCACCGGCCTGATGAATTTCGTCGTCCCGCTGCAGATCGGCGCGCGCGACGTGTCGTTTCCGTTCCTCAACAATTTCAGCTTCTGGATGACTGCCGGCGGTGCGGTCATCGTCATGATGTCGCTGTTCGTCGGCGAGTTTGCGCGCACCGGCTGGCTGGCCTACCCGCCGCTTTCGAGCATCGGCTACAGTCCGGATGTCGGCGTCGACTACTACATATGGGCGCTGCAGGTGGCAGGCGTCGGCACGCTGCTGTCGGGCGTCAACCTCGTCTGCACCATCGTCAAGATGCGCGCTCCTGGCATGACCATGATGCGGATGCCGATCTTCACCTGGACCGCGCTCTGCACCAACGTGCTCATCGTCGCTGCCTTTCCGGTGCTGACGGCGGTGCTGGCGCTGCTCTCCCTCGACCGCTATGTCGGCACCAACTTTTTCACGAACGATTTCGGCGGCAACCCGATGATGTACGTGAACCTGATCTGGATCTGGGGCCACCCCGAGGTCTACATCCTGATCCTGCCGGCATTCGGCATATTCTCCGAAGTGACGTCAACCTTCTGCGGCAAGCGCCTCTTCGGCTACACCTCGATGGTCTACGCCACCATCGTCATCACCATCCTGTCCTATCTCGTCTGGCTGCACCACTTCTTCACCATGGGCTCGGGCGCCAGCGTCAATTCGTTCTTCGGCATCACCACGATGATCATCTCGATCCCGACGGGCGCCAAGATATTCAACTGGCTGTTCACCATGTACCGCGGCCGCATCCGCTTCGAACTGCCGATGATGTGGACGGTAGCCTTCATGCTGACCTTCGTGGTCGGCGGCATGACGGGCGTGCTGCTCGCTGTTCCCCCGGCCGACTTCGTGCTCCACAACAGCCTGTTCCTGGTCGCGCATTTCCACAACGTCATCATCGGCGGCGTGCTGTTCGGCCTGTTCGCCGGCATTAGCTACTGGTTCCCCAAGGCGTTCGGTTTCCGGCTCGATCCGTTCTGGGGGAAGATGTCGTTCTGGTTCTGGATCGTCGGCTTCTGGTTCGCCTTCATGCCGCTCTACATCCTCGGCCTGATGGGCGTGACGCGCCGGCTGCGTGTCTTCGACGATCCGTCGCTGCAGATCTGGTTCATCATCGCCGCGTTCGGCGCATTCCTGATCCTGCTCGGCATCTTGTCGTTCCTCATCCAGATCTTCGTCAGCGTGCGGCGGCGCGAGGACCTGCGCGATGACACCGGCGATCCCTGGGACGGACGCACGCTCGAATGGGCAACCGCTTCGCCGCCGCCGGCCTACAATTTCGCATTCACGCCCGTGATCCATGACGGCGACGCCTGGGCCGACATGAAGAAACGCGGCTACCAGCGCCCGTTGACGGGCTTCCGCGACATCCACATGCCGCGCAACACCGGAGCCGGCGTCATCCTGGCCGGGTTGAGCGTGGTGCTTGCTGTGGCGCTCATCTGGTACATCTGGTGGCTGGCGATCGTCAGCTTCGTCGCCCTGATCGGCTACGCCATCGCGCATACGTTCAACTACGACCGCGACTTCCACATTGCGTCCAGCGACGTCACGCGGGTCGAGGACGAGCGCACGCGCCTGCTAACGGCCAACGGTCAGGTGGGGTGAACACAATGGCACTTGCGCATGATGTGAGCGACGACACGATCTTCCACCTGGAAGACGACCACGGGCTTGCCGAGGGCGGCAGCAGCACCATGCTCGGCTTCTGGATCTACCTGATGAGCGACTGCCTCATCTTCGCGATGCTGTTCGCGGTCTACGGCGTTCTCGGCGGCAATTATGCAGCCGGGCCCGCGCCGAAGGATCTGTTCGATCTGCCGCTCGTGGCGCTCAACACCACCATGCTGCTCCTGTCCTCCATCACTTACGGCTTCGCGATGCTGGAGATGGCGAAAGGGCGCGTCGGGTCCATGCAGGCCTGGCTGGTGGTCACCGGCCTGTTCGGCCTCGCTTTCCTCGGCATCGAACTCTACGAATTCGCGCATCTGATCCATGAAGGCGCGACGCCGCAGCGCAGCGGCTTCCTGTCGTCGCTCTTCACGCTGGTCGGAACCCATGGCCTGCACGTCACCTTCGGTCTGGTCTGGCTGGTGGTGCTGATGGTCCAGGTCTCCCGGCATGGGCTCATCGCCGCGAACCAACGGCGGCTGATGTGCCTGAGCATGTTCTGGCACTTCCTCGACGTCATCTGGATCGGCGTCTTCACCTTCGTCTATCTGATGGGAATGTTGCGATGAGCGCCGGACACCACGCCGACACCAAGGAACACGGGCATGCGGATCACGGCGTAGATCATGGCTCGCTGCGCGGCTACCTGACCGGCTTCGGCCTGTCGGTGGTGCTGACCGCAATCCCCTTCGCGCTGGTCATGAGCAACGCGCTCGGCAACCAGATGGCGTCGGCGATCGCCATCATGGCTTTTGCCGTGGTGCAGATCGTCGTCCACATGGTGTTCTTCCTGCATATGAACACCCGCTCGGAGAGCGGTTGGACCATGATGGCGCTGATCTTCACCCTCATTCTGGTGGTCATCGCGCTGACCGGATCGCTCTGGGTTATGTACCATCTGAACATCAACATGATGCCTGGCCACGACATGAGCCAGATGCCCTGAGAGGCTTGGCGGCTTGCACGAAGAGGCGCAGACGCGGCCGCATTCCGGTCCCGGCGATGGCCGGCGCGCACCGCGTTCGAAATGGGCACTGCTGTCGCTTTGCCTTTGCTTCGCCATCGGCGTGGCCGGGTTTTCAGCGCTTGGGATCTGGCAGCTGGAGCGCCGGGTCTGGAAGCTCGACCTGATCGACCGTGTCGACCAGCGTCTCAAGGCAGTACCCGTGGCCGCCCCGGGGCCTTCGGCCTGGCCGGCGATCAACGCCGGGGATGACGAGTATCGCCAGCTTGCCGTCTCGGGCAGGTTCGTCGATGGCCGAGAAACGCTGGTTCAGGCGGTGACCGATCTCGGCGGTGGCTTCTGGGTGATGGCGCCGTTCCGGACGGATGATGGTTTCACCGTGTTGGTGAACAGGGGTTTCGTGCCGCCGGACAAGCGTGATCCGGCAACGCGTCAGCGAGCCCGACCGTCAGGCGATCGCACTGTGGTTCATGGTCTGCTGCGCATGACAGAGCCGAAGGGCGGCTTCCTGCGTGCCAACGATGCGGCAGCCAACCGATGGTATTCGCGCGATGTCCAGGCGATCGCCGCAACACTGCGCATCCCTCAGGCCGCCCCCTACTTCATTGATGCCGACGCCACACCCAATCCGGGCGGATGGCCTGTGGGCGGTCTGACAGTTATCGCATTCCACAACAACCATCTGGTCTATGCCGTGACGTGGTTTGGGCTGGCTTTGATGGTGCTGGGCGCCGCCGTTGTCTTTGTCCTGTTTTGCGGGTCTGACAGGCGTAGTTGGCGTCCAGACCGGCAGGCATAGGAGCGCGCAGACCGACGAGGCGAAATAAGGATGCACGGACTGGTCGAACGCGACCAGTTCAGGGCCTGTCGTGCATCCACCCCGAGCGCTTCGTCGAGGACGGCTGGTCGCCGCCGGGCTTCACCCTGCGCACCCGGATCGTCACGTCCACGAGATCGACGGGACGCACGTGAAGCACCGCCGAAACGACCTCGCGAAAAGTGTGTTCGGCAATCGGCGGGGTCGGCATGATGCAAGTGTCGCGTGTCGGCTGAGATCGCGGCGCAGTTCCCCGTCAAGTCGGAAGAACGCGTCGCAAAGGGAAGTCGGCCTTGATCTTCTTGACCCCTGGGAGTCTGGAAAGGATGTTCCGATGCACCTCTTCGAATTCTTCGATCCCGTCGACCGCGACGAACAGTAGATAGTCGGTGTTGCCTGTCACGGCGTAGCATTCCTCGATCATCGGATGGCCCCGAAGAGAGCGCTCGAAAATCTCGCTCTCTTGTGAGTTCACCACTTCCAGTTCGATCCGGATCGCGACCTTTGTGCTCACTGACAGCTCCTCCTGCTGGCCGGACTGGTCGAAGCCTCGGGGCCATTACCCAAGCGCAACACAGACCGCTGAAATACGCCGCAACGCCTCCTCAAGCTCGGGCACGCCGGTCGCATAGGAAATGCGGAAATAAGGCGAGAGCCCAAAGGCCGAGCCTGGCACCACGGCGACATGGGCCTCTTCAAGCAGATGGTCGGTGAAGTCCGAATCCGTTCCGATGTACTTGCCGGCGGGTGTCGTCTTGCCAAGCAGGCCTGCGCAACCGGCAAACGTGTAGAATGCACCTTCAGGTGTGCGGCAGTCGATGCCGGGAATGGCGTTCAGCGCCGAAACGACCATATCGCGGCGGCGGCGGAAGCTCTCCTGGCGCTCTTTGAGGAAGTCCTGCGGACCGTTGAGCGCCTCGACCGAGGCCGCCTGACTGACCGAGCAGGGGCACGATGTCGCCTGGCTCTGGATCACGGCCATCGCCTTGATCAGCGCCCTCGGGCCGCTGGCATAGCCGATGCGCCAGCCCGTCATCGCATAGGCCTTCGACACGCCATTGATCGTCAGCGCGCGCTCTTTGAGCTTCGGTTCGAGCGCGACAGGCGTGACGAAGCGAAACCCGTCATAAACGATATGCTCGTACATGTCGTCGACCATCAGCCAGACATGCGGATGGCGCAGCAGCACTTCAAGCAGGGGGCGGTAGTCCGCCTCGCCATAGCCCGCGCCCGAAGGGTTCGACGGCGAATTGAATAGGACCCAGCGCGTCTTCGGCGTAATCGCCTTCTCGAGCTGGTCAGCCTCGAGGCGGAAGCCGGCTTCGGCGTTGCAGGGGATCAGCACGGGCACGCCGCCGCAGATCTCGATGATGTCCGAATAGGAGGTCCAGTAGGGCGTAGGGATGATGACCTCATCGCCCGGGTCGATCGTCGCCATGAAGGCGTTGAACAGGATCTGCTTCGCGCCGGTTGCGACAGTGATCTCGTCCAACGCGTAGTCGACACCGTTCTCGCGGCGGAATTTGTCGGCGATCGCCTTTTTCAGCTCCGGCGTGCCATCGAGCGCGGTGTATTTTGTGTCGCCACGGTCAATGGCAGCTTTTGCAGCCTCCTTGACATTGGCGGGCGTATCGAAATCCGGTTCGCCCGCGCCGAGGATGATGACGGGCAGACCTTCGCGTTTCATTGCCGCAGCGCGGGCACCGATCTGGAGGATCCTGGAGACGCCCACGGAGGCGATGCGCGAGGCGGGCTTGAAGCCCGTCTCGGAAACTTTGGAAGCGATGTTCAAAGATCCTACTCGATGTCGAAGGAGACGCCCTGGGCGAGTGGCAGCGCCTTGGAATAATTCACCGTGTTGGTGGCGCGGCGCATATAGGCCTTCCAGGCGTCGGAACCGCTCTCGCGTCCGCCGCCGGTCTCCTTCTCGCCGCCGAAAGCGCCGCCGATCTCGGCGCCGGACGTGCCGATGTTGACGTTGGCGATGCCGCAGTCGGAGCCGTCGACGCTGAGGAAGCGTTCCGATTCCATGATGTCGCGGGTGAAGATGGATGAGGACAGGCCGGCGCCGACCGCATTGTGGGCGGCGATCGCTTCGTCGAAATCGGAATATTTCATCACATAAAGGATCGGCGCGAACGTCTCCTCCAGCACCGGGCCTTCCTGCTTTGGCATCTCGACCAGGGCCGGGCGGACATAATACGCCCCCGAGTGACCGTTTTCGACGCGATCGCCGCCAGTGATCTTGCCACCATGCGCGGTCGCTTCCTTCAGAGCCTTCTGCATGCCGTCGAAAGCGGCCTTGTCAATCAGCGGACCGACCAGCGCCTTGGTCTCCAGCGGGCTGCCGACCGACACACTTTCATAGGCCCTCTTGAGGCGCGGTACCAACTGGTTGTAGACGCTCTCATGCACAAACAGCCGACGCATAGTCGTGCAGCGCTGGCCGGCGGTGCCCATGGCGCCGAAGGCGGTGGCGCGCAGCGCCATGTCCAGATCGGCCGACGGGCAGACGATACCGGCATTGTTGCCACCAAGTTCCAGGATGGCGCGGGCGAAGCGCTTGGCGAGCCGCGGGCCGACATCTCGGCCCATGCGGGTCGAGCCGGTTGCCGAAACCAGCAGCACCTTGGGATTATCGACCAGAACCTCGCCGACCGAGCGGTCGCCGATCAGCACTTCCGACAATCCCTCCGGCGCGTCGCCGAAACGCTTTGCCGCGCTTTCGAAGATCGCTTGGCAGGCGAGCGCGGTCAGTGGCGTCTTCTCCGACGGCTTCCACACAACCGCGTTGCCGCACACCAGGGCCAGCGCCGCGTTCCATGACCAGACCGCGACCGGGAAATTGAACGCCGAGATGACACCGACCACGCCCAGCGGATGCCACGTCTCCATCATGCGGTGGCCGGGGCGCTCGGTGGCGATGGTCAGGCCGTAGAGTTGGCGCGAGAGGCCGACAGCGAAATCGCAAATGTCGATCATCTCTTGCACTTCGCCAAGACCTTCGGAAGGGATTTTTCCGGCCTCGATCGACACCAGCCGGCCGAGCTCGGCCTTGTGGGCGCGCAATTCCTCGCCGAGCAACCGCACCAGCTCGCCGCGCTTGGGTGCAGGTACCAGCCGCCAGGCGCGGAAGGCCTTGTCGGCGCGTTCGATCGCCTCGGCCGTACCCGACGCCGAGATCATGGTCACGGCGCCGATCTGTTCGCCTGTCACCGGGCTTTGTAAGCGCATGTCGCCGCCTGTCCAGGCGTCGCGCGAAACGCCAAGCCCGTCGAGGATGCTCGCTGTTTCCTGCTTGACGTCGACTGCCTTGCTCATCGTGTTTTCTCCAATGTTTCGTTGTTTCGCAGCGACGTTGCCGCCGCCATTATCTCAAAATGCGACAGAGCCGAGCGGACCCGGTGATGCTTCCGCCTTTAGCGCCGCAGCGAGCCGCCGCAGTTTCGCGGGCGTGTATCGGTCGTAGAAGCTCTGGTTCTTGCGGCCGATGGCGTGCTCGGCACTGAAGCTGCCCTGAAAATCCTCGACGCAGACCGAAAAGACCCATTCGCGCAGCGCCGCCTCGAACGCTTCGTCTGCCAGGCGCGGATCGTCCTTCGCGACGACGAGGTTGAGGTGCACCCCACCATCGCCGACATGGCCGAAATCGCAGATGGTAATTCCGGGAAAGCGTTGCGGAATCTCGGCCTTCATCCGGTCGAGAAAACGCATGATGTCGCCGCGGCTGAAGGAGAGGTCGAAGGCGATCAGCCGCCCGGCATGCTTCACGCCCTCCGACAGGACATGGCGCAGCGCCCACAGCTCACTCGGCGGGCCAACGAAGGCGTCGGCGAGGAGTGCGTCTTCGTTTTCCCAGATTGCGGCCAGCACCTCTTCGAGCGCCGCATCGAGCTTCTGTTCGCCCTTGCGTGGCGCGTTTATGCGCGAGACTTCAGTCAGGATCACGAAATCCGGCACAACGCCGCGGCCGAACGGGTTGCGCAGGGAAGGGACATGTTCGAGCGCGGCGCGAACCGCGTTGCCGGACATGCCCTCAAAGGCGGACAGGTACGAGCCCAGCGCGTCCTCCATCGCCGTCAGGAGGGCGGGGATGGTCTGCGAGGACGATGGCACCAGCAGCGCAGTGGCGGTCTGGCGCGGCAGTGGCTCGAGGTTGAGCACGCATTCCGTCACCACGCCGAACGCGCCGGACGTGCCGATGAAGAGTTGTTTCCAGTCGACCCCAGTGTTGTTCTTGCGAAGCTGCGAGGAAAGGTCGAGCACCGTTCCCGCCTCGTCGGCAAGGACTACGGTAAGGCCCAGCGTGTTGCGGCGTACGTCGCCGTAGCGCAGGAAGCGCGAACCGCCGGTGTTTGTGGCGATCATGCCGCCGAGACGCGGATCGGCGCCGAGATCTACAGGAAAGAACAGTCCGTATTCCCCAAGCTTTGCGTTGAGGTCGGAAAGGCACATGCCGGCACCGGTTCGCACGGTGCGGTTGACCTGGTCGAGCTCAAAGCCACCCGTCATGCGGTCGAGGCTGAGTACGCCCTGCGCTCCGCTCATATCGGGAGTCGAGGCCGAGACGAGACCCGTGTTGCCGGATTGCGGGATGAGCGCAATGCTGTTGCGCACGCACCAGGAGACGACCGCCGAGACTTCGGCGGTCGACGTGGGGCGGGCGACAAAAGCGGCCCTTCCCCTGTCGTAGCGCGCGCCGGTCTCGTAGGCGGCGATATCGGCAGGCTTGTCGAGAAGGCCCTTCTCGCCGACCAGTCCGCGCAGCGCCGCAATGTGGCGGGCATCGATCATCGCTGTCCGTCACTCCGCCGCCGTCGTCAGGTCGATCACGGCGAGGCAGGCTTCGATCGAGGCCCGCTCGATCTCGGCGTAGTGGGCGAACTCGTCCAGCACCGAAGCGCCGAGATCGCGCTCGAACTTGATTTGATTCGGGCTCGCGACGAACGCTTGCGTCGCCTCGTCGCCGAGATTCGACTGGAAGATACCTGCGGCGCTCACTGGCAGAAAGTCCTCGTACACGATGGGATCGAACTGTATTAGCCCTTCCTCGATCGCGGTTTCGAGGTCGGCGCGGCGGCTTGCAGTGCGGCCCTTTTCCGTCAGCGAGTAGCTGAAATAGCCGAGCCCCGCCCTGCGGATTTCGTTCCAGTCGTCGGGGAACGCTTTGAAGACGCTGGTGAGCGTCGACATATACTCGTGTACGTTCGACCCGTCCGCCGCCGGAGTCACGAGGGCCCGCGTCTTGCTCAGGAGTTTGTCGTAGAGCGTCCGGCCCTTCGGCGTCAGCGCAACGCCGCGCTGTTCGATCTCGCCAAATCGCGCCGAATGCGAGCCCGCCTGCCACGCGCCATTCTCACCAATGAAGGAAACTGGCTCCTCCAGCGCCTTGAATGAGGTTTGCCGCAGCAGGATCGGGCACCTGCGTGTCGGCGGCCCTTCGACCACGGCTTTGGGCACGATGCCTTCTCCAGGCATCCGCTCTTGCACCTTATCGATGTCGAGCGTACGCGGCGTGAGGTGATTGATGTGTGGTCCCCTGAAAGAGACGACGTCGGCGACCAGCCGGTGCGCGTCATGCAGGCGCCTATACAGCGCCTCATCGACGATTGCCTTGTCGTGCCAGCGGAAGGTTTCCACAACCTCCTGGACGAGGCGAGCGGCATCGGGCGCGTCGAGGCCGCCGGAGCGCTCGGCCTTTTCGACCAGCTCGATCGCGCCATCCGTGAATATCTTTCGCGCCGCTAGAACCGTAGCCGCTTCTCTGCGGAGGGCTTCGTCCGCGATGAGATCCAGCCTCAGCAGCGAGGTGAACACCCGAAATGGGTTGCGCTTCAGGCTCGACTCTTCGACCGGCCGAAAGGCTGTGGAGTGGACGGGAACGCCGGCGCTCGACAGGTCATAGTAGCCCACCGGAACCATGCCCATGACGGCAAAGACCCGCCGCATCATCGAAAGTTCTTGCGCAGTGCCGAGGCGGACCGCGCCGTGGCGCTCTTCCGAAATTCGGGTCAGGGAATCGGTCGCTTCAAGCCTTGCCTGCAGGGCTGGATCGGCCGACAGCGTCTCCAGATTGACCTCGGCGACCAGCGCCATCAGCGTGCCGTAGGCCGGCACCTCATTGCAGTACATGGCCGACATCGCCGCCGAGAACGCGGCACGGATATCGTCGGCAGCGACAAAGCCTTCCGGCATGGTCCTCACCTCGAAAAGGTTGCACAAGGTCATTCTGATTACTAATCATATAGCGACAGATCGGCCGTTTGTTGTGATAGCTGTGACTGACTTGATGCGAGGTGGGAATGAACCTGAGCAGAGCACTGATACCCGACCTCGCCGTGCTGCAGGCGTTTGAATGTGCCGCCCGCCACGAGAACTTCACCAAGGCGGCGGCCGAACTAAACCTGACCCAGAGCGCCGTCAGCCGTCAGATCAAGATACTCGAGGCCCAATTGGGTGTGCTTCTGTTCGGAAGGATCCGCAAGCGGGTCGTCCTATCGGCGGCGGGCCGCAAGCTGTTGCCTGAGGTGTCGCGGCTGCTGCTCCAATCGGAGGAGATGGTGGTGCGCGCGAGGGCGTCCGCCGGCGGCAGGGAGGTTCTCTCGATCGCCACCCTTCCGACGTTCGGCAGCCGCTGGCTGCTACCCCGCCTGCCGGATTTCAAGCGGCGCCATCCCGGCACAGCGATCAACGTGGCATCGCGCGCCGAGCCTTTCGACCTTTCCGCCGAAGACTTCGATCTCGCCATTCACTACGGCCAGCCCGTCTGGGCGCATGCCACATGCACATATCTTTGCAGCGAGATCATCCTGCCTGTCGCAAGTCCTTCCCTGATCGGATCCTGCACAGTGGAGCGTCTTGAAGACCTGGAAGACAAGCCACTCCTGCATCTTGCGACGAGGCCGAAGCTGTGGGCTGAATGGTTCGAGCACAACGACCTCAGCCAGAAGCAAGCCTATCGGGGCGACCGTTTCGATCAGTTTGCCATGATCATCGAGGCCGCGGTCCGCAGCCTCGGCTTCGCCCTTCTGCCGCTCTATCTGATCGAGGACGAGATCTCCTCCGGCAGGCTGCGCGTCGTCTTCGAAAGGCCGATGACGACCGACAACAGCTACTACGTGGTTCTGCCGGAAGAAAGGCAGGGGAGCGCGGTGGGACGCGCCTTCCAATCTTGGCTTCTGGAGCAGGTCGGCACGAACGCGTTCCCGATCGATCCAGGCAAGGTTTCCTAAACGCGCGCACCGACGAAATGCGCAAGCTGTGCGCCGGTTTCATAGAAGGCTTCGCGCAGCGAACGGAAGCTCTGTTCGCGTGGGTCCGTCACCGGCAAGGGTATATCCCGCTCGCTGATCTCGCCGCGGATCAGACGGGCCAGGTATTGTCCGAAGACAGTGCCCGGGGCAATGCCGCGTCCGTTGTAACCGCTGAAGCCAACCACATTCCGGTCGAAGCGATGGAATCTTGGCGTGGCATCGGCCGTCATGCCGATCTTGCCGTACCAACTGCTTTCAAAGGCGACGTCGTCGAGGAAGGGAAAGAGCTTGCGCAGGCTGCGTCGAGCCCATGCGCTGTGCACTGCCGCACCCGGACCGCGTAGTGCGCCGACGCTGCCGAAGATAAGGCGGCCCTGTCGATCGCGGCGCAGCGAACTCAGGATCGTCTTCGTGTCCCAGGCACCTTCCAGGCCTGGCAGGATGCGTTTCAGCGCGGATTCGGAAAGTGGTGAGGTGGCGAAGTTGAAATAGGGCAGGTGGACAAGTTCGGCGCGCACCTGTGGCCAGGGAGCAGTGGTATAGGCGTTGGTGGCGACGATCACCCACTCCGCCCTGACGCTTCCTTCTGTTGTGCGGACGCGCCAGCCGTGGCCTTCCCGTTCGGTCCCGCTCACCGGGGAGGCGGTGAATATCTCCGCGCCGGCCCGGAGCGCCGCGTTGGCAAGCCCGCGGACATAACCCAGCGGCTGGATCGTGCCGGCGCGCTCATCGAGCAGCGATCCGAGATAGGCTATCGTGCCGACGCGCGCGGCCGTTTCATCCCCGCCGAGAAGACGCACGGGCGCTCCGCGCGCCTGCCACTGCCGGGCGCGCTCTTCCAATTCCCGCAGTCCTTTCCTGTCGGCCGCGCAATGCAGCGTTCCAGCATGCTCGGCCTCGCAGTCGATGCCATTCTCACGGATCAGATCGAAGACCAGTGCCGGTCCGTCGGCAAGCGTCTTCAGCAACCGCTGGCCATACTCCTCGCCAAGTATGGCCGAAACCTCGTCGGGCATGATCCATAGGCCGGCGTTCACCAGCCCGACATTGCGGCCGGAGCCGCCGAACCCGACCCCGGCGCCTTCCAGCACCGCGACGGAAACGCCGGACCGCGCGAGATCAAGGGCCGCGGACAGTCCGGTGAAGCCCGCACCCACAACGGCCACGTCGACATGCTTCTCGCCCGCAAGCCGCCCTGTCCGCGGGGCAGGCGGCGCGGTCTTCTCCCACAGGCCGTGCGAAAAGGTATTACTTTGCATCCCTTAGTTCTTTCGGCAGATCCGCAGCACTGCAAGTGCCGAATGCGCATAACCTCATGCGCAGAATTCATCGTCCCATTCTCATCAAACAGTCGCAAAGACGGTCCTGGAAGTTGTCGGCATATCGTCCGCCCGCTGATCCACGCGGCCGCCTCGGCGTTCGGTAGGCGATTGAGTCGACCCACAAGTATCCATGTTGGTCAAGGCCGGTTTGGGGTCCAGTTTCGTTGGTCCCTAAGGAGGGTGTTTGCGAGAATGATGAGTTTTCGCATGATTGCCGTGAGAGCCACCTTTGAGGGTTTGCCGGCGGCTTTCAACTTGCCGTATTTTGCCTTGAGATCGGGATTGAAGCGCATGGCGACGAGGGCGGGCATGTAGAGTGCCTGTCGGACCATGGCCCGCCCGCCGCGGATGAAGGCGCGGCCGGTCCATTGTCCAGACTGCCGGGCGACTGGAGCGAGGCCTGCGAGGGAAGCGGCCTGAGCCTGGCCGAGCGTGCCGAGTTCGGGCATGTCGATGAGAAGCGCGCAGGCGGTGATTGCCGAGACGCCCGGAATCGAGACGAGGATGGCGAAGCGGCGGGAGAGATCTGGATCGGCCTGGATGAGCGCCATGATCTCCTTTTCGACAGCAGCCATTTGACGATCGATCTGCCTGAGCTGCTCGGCATTGTGGCGCTTGAGGATGGGAAGGGTCAGCGCCTTGGCCCTGTTCCTCGCCGCCGTCCGGTTCTTCACCAGCGCCTGGCGCGCCATCTGCAGGTCCTTGAGATCGTTGAGGAGCGGACCGCGCAGCGGCCGCGCCTCCAGATCGAGCAGCGCGCCCATGCGGGCGAGCATGGCGGCGTCCAGCCGGTCCGTCTTGGCGAGCCTGCCGGTGGCCTCGGCGAAGCGCCGGGCCTGGCGTGGGTTGACCTTGACCAACGCCAGGCCCGCTGCCGCCAGACCCCGCTCGAAGGCCCGATGATAGGGACCTGTCGGCTCGTAGACGATGCGGACGCTGGGCGGGTCCAACTGGCTCGGGCTCAGCCAGCCCATCAACGCCTTGTGGCCGCGGCTGTCGTTGGCGAAGCGCCGGCTCGCACCGTCGCTCAGCCTGTGGGCATCGAGATGGTCTTTCGATATGTCGACCCCGATGGTATCGTTGGTCATCTTTCGCTTGTCCTGTGCTTGTCGTTCGGAGCCGAACTCCGGGTATCCGTTCAGGCCTCAAGGGAAAGACGAGGGCGATCCGACTCTAGCTCGACCCGTCAAACGGTCGGCAATTCCACCGATCCGACCCTCGCCGCTGCGGGAGGGCGGCTACCCTCTCCCAGCGGTTCCTTTCTGCCCCGTTCGGCAGCGAATGTCATAAGACAAGCAATTCCAGGAAAAGTGCGTAGCGGTTTTCCGCCCGGGATTGTGTAAAAACAAATACTTAGAGTGGATCTGCGATTCTATCAAAAGCAGAACCGTTCTAGCCGCTTCGTCACAACTGTTTGACCAAAGTTCCTCCTACAAAAAGCGTTTTCACCTCGGAACAAGCACCGCTTTTTCCACCACCGTCTCCAGCGATCCCGCGAATGGTGTCGCCAGGTGATGGCGGTGCGGCAGGCGGGCTTGCCGTTGATGAAGACGTGGCAGGTTCTTGCGCCACAGAACCGATTGATCAGGTCATGCTTTCAAGCCCGCGAGGATCCGCTTCGGCGTGAACGGGATACGGCGGAACCTCACCCCGGTTGCATCGAATACGGCATTCCCAAGAGCGGCTGCGGTTGGTCCCTGCGCTGCCTCACCCGTGCCGAGAAACGGTTCGCCGGGCCGATTGATCAAGGTAACATCGATGGGCGGCACCTCTTCGAAGGTGAGGATTGGATAACTGTAGCTCTTCCAATCCTCCGACAGCACACTCGTCTTGTCGAACCTGACTTCCTCCTTGAGCGTCCAGCTCAACGATTGAATGACTCCGCCTTCGATCTGATTCGTGATGCCGTCGGGACTGATGGTCTGGCCGCTGTCGTTGGCGGCGACAACGCGGATGAGGCGTATACGACCATTCTTCCGATTGACCTCGACTTCAATCGCCACCGCTGTCATGGCGGCAAGGTTCTTGTACCGCGCAAAGCCGATTCCCCGGCCTCGGCCTTCCGATTTGCGCCACTGATCCCAGCCGAACTTTTGCGCTGCCGATTTCAAGACGTCTCGCGCACGTTCTTCCTTGAGGAAGCGCAGTCGGTATTCTACCGGATCGGCGCCCGCCGCATGGGCAAGCGCATCCATAGTCGATTCGATGGCAAACACATTGGCGTAGGCCCCGAGACTGCGGGTGGAAGACACGCGAAGCGGCATCTCGCTGATGAAATGCGTGACCACGCGCTGGGCCGGGAAATCATAGAGCGCTATGGCGTTTCGATCGGCGGCGTAGTTGGGCGGACCGCCGTTCTTCGGCATTGGCATCGCAAACGGTTTTGCGAGATAGCGGGCCGAAAGCAGATTGCCAGGCTCACCATCCGGCCGCGTGCCATGCGGGGTTGACCAGAGTTCCAGATTCCAGGTGAGCACGTCGCCGCGATCATCCACTCCCACCCTTGTCTTGACGACCATGGCGGAGCCGTAAGGTTCCCATTTGTGTTCCTGCGGCCTGGTGTATTGCAGGCGGACAGGTTTGCCAGGTATCTCCATTGCCAGAAGTGCTGCGTCCGCGGCGGCATCGTCTGCCAGGTTGTGACCGTAACAGCCGGATCCGGGGATGTGCTGACAGCGGACTTTCGCAGGATCGAGACCGAGCATTCGCGCAATCGCTTTTGCAGTTTCGAAAACGCTTTGGCTGTGGGTCTGGATTGTTAGCATCCCACCATCGGACAGTGTGGCGATAGCCGCTGATGGACCGATCGAGCCATGCATTTGATACGGCCGTTCGTAAGTCGCCTCGAAAACTCTTGACGGCGTGTGTGGGGCGCCCGCCGTCTCGTTCATGATTTCTTCGTCACGAGTCGGCGCGCTAAGGAGCCAGTCAAAAATTCCCTCATCGCCCGGCAGGTCGTTCTCGACGTCCCATTCGGCCACCTTGGCCAGTGCCGATGAGGCGTCATAGGCCTGGTCCTGTCGGCTGGCGATGATCCCGAGGAAACTGCCGTTGCGCACGACCTTGAGCACGCCAGGCATATTTCCGACTTTCGAAGTATCGACCTTCTTGAGCTTCGCCTTGTAGGTCGGGGGGCGGACAACTGCGCCGTGAACCATGCCGTCCGGTCTTCGCTCTTGGATATACAGTGCTTGCCCCGTCATGATGGCCGGGATGTCGAGGCGCGGAACGGATGTGCCGATGTATTTATAGTCGGCGACGTCCTTTGGTTTGACCTTGCCGGTAGCCTTGCGCTCCAATTCTCGCCCGGTGACGAGCTCCCAATAGGTAATCTTGGATTCGCCTTCGCCGCTGATCGTCCCGTCCTCTACTTTGAGGCTTGAGATCGGGGCTTTCAGTTTCTCAGCGGCCAGTTGCAATAAAATGTGCCGTACCTCCGCCGCCGCCTGCTTTACGGCAGACGCGCAGTTGGGCATCGATTGTGAACCGGCGGTAACACCTTCGTTCGGCACCAGTGCGGTATCCCCCGAGATTGTTCGCAAACGCTTCAAGTCAATGTCGAGTTCATCGGCGCACACCTGCGCAACGGCCGTGACGGCCCCTTGGCCGAGTTCGACCTTGCCGATCATCAACGCAACTGTTTCGTCGGCATCGATCCTAATCCAGGCACTCAGGAGGGGCGTATCCTCCAGATCGCCAGGAAGCTTCACCGCTTCGGCCGCGGTAGCGTGGCTGCGATTGCCGGCGATCCCGAAGGAAAGCGTCAAGAAGCCCCCTGCGCGAATTAAGTCTCGCCTATTGAGCCTGAATTGTTGTGCCATCGCGTCATGCCTCGTTGGCGGCACGCAAAACGGCCCGAACGACCCGGTTATGCGTTCCGCACCGGCATAGATTGCCTTGGAGGGCAGATCGGACATCGGCGTCGGTCGGGTGGGGATTGCGCTCAAGGAGAGCGTGAGCTTCCATGATAATGCCGGCCGTGCAGTAGCCGCATTAAGCTGCCTGTTCGTCGATAAAAGCCTGTTGCAACCGGCTCGGGCGACCATCAGTCGTGAGGCCCTCAAGGGTCGTCACCTCAAGGCCTTCCGCCGCCTTCGTCGGGGTAACGCAGGATCGGATAGCCTCTCCATCGAGCAGCACGGTGCAGGATCCGCATTGCGCGCGACCGCATCCGAGCTTTGGGCCATTCACCTTGAGATCGTTCAATAGAACATAGAGCAGGTCGGCCTCTTCAGGCGCATCGACGCTTACGTCCTTTCCATTCAGCCGAAACGAAATCAACTCAACCTCCTGCACGCAAACGACCTCAGCGTGATCGCTGAGGTGCAGTTTTTGGTCAGACCGGTACGGGGGTCAGATGGTCACGAATTCTCGACTTCTGACCGTCGCCATGAGCTTTTTTCATTTTAGTGCCTTTCCTCGCCTGCACGGCCGACCACCAGCCATGGTTTTGATTTCAAGCACTTTCAATGCGAACTAATTCACTAACGCCAAGGGATGCGAAAAAATTCCCCGTTGCGGATAATTCCCTGCGTCGGTGCCATCTGATGTCGCGCTCCAACCGCGGCCATGGCGTCGTTGGCGGCGGTGGCGCGTTGAGGCCGCCGTGCTCGCCTTCACGGACCTGCCCGGGTACGCAAATTCCCCTGACGCTCTTGGGTGCCGCCCTTGCGAGCGCTCTTTGGGCGTGATCCGACACCGGCCCGGCAAAAATGAGTGCAGGTCAGGACTGCGCCATGGGCGGCCGTTCTTGATAGCGCCGTTCGGAACGGGCTTGAACGGCTTTTTCTGTTACTCTGGAGGAGACGCCTTTTCCACCGGCAGAAATGGAGAGCCATGACCGGAATGTTCGCCTGATATACGCTTCCGGCGCTTCAGGTCGTCTTGCCACAACAACGTGACTGCGCCCAACGGAGATGCATATGACGATCAGCCGAAGAACATTAGTTCAAGCCGCCGCGGCAGCCGCCGCGGCCGCGGCGATCTTGCCAGCGCCCGCGATCGGCCAGGCCACCGCACCCATGATGCGTCCTATTCCGTCCTCGGGAGAACAAATCCCCGCGATCGGGCTCGGCACGTGGATCACCTTCAATGTCGGTGACGATCCGGCGCTCAGAGATGAATGCGCCGACGTGATGGGCGTATTTTTTGAGGCGGGCGGGCGCATGATCGACTCCTCGCCCATGTACGGCTCGTCCCAGCCAGTCATCGGCTACGGCCTCGACCGGCTCGGCCGGCCGGAGACCTTGTTCGCGGCTGAGAAGGTCTGGGCATCGTCCTCCGCGGACGGGGCCGCCCAGCTGGAACGATCGCGCAGCTTCTGGGGTGTTCAGCGCTTTGACCTTGTCCAGGTCCACAATCTCGTCGCCTGGGAAGCGCATCTGCAGACGCTATTCGAGATGAAAGCGGCCGGACAAATCCGCTATGTCGGGATCACGACATCGGAAGGGCGCCGCCACGATCTGTTCGAAAAGATCATGGGTTCTCATCCTCTCGATTTTGTGCAGCTAACCTACAACATCGTGGATCGCGAGGCGGAGGAGCAGCTCCTGCCGCTGGCAGCCGAACGCGGCATTGCCGTGATCGTCAATCGGCCTTTCCGTCAGGGCGCGCTCACCCGACAGCTTGATGGCCATCAATTGCCCGAATGGGCCAAAGAGATCGGCACCACAACCTGGGCTCAATTCATCCTGAAGTTCATTCTCTCGCATCCCGCCATTACCGTCGCCATCCCAGCTACCACCCGGGTCAATCATGTCCGCGAGAACGTGGCGGCCGCGTACGGTGTTTTTCCCGACGCCGCCATGCGTGAACAGATGGCGGCTTACGTTCGCGATCTCTGATGTCGGAGTGGTGGACATATCGGCCTGAAGATTTCCTGCTATTTTCCCCGCGCGTGTACTGGCGCATGTTCGAACTGCAGAATGAGGCGCTGTGGTCATTGCACCTTGTCACGGTCGCCGCGGGCCTGGCGATTTTTATGTTCCTGCTCCGGCGACCGAACCGTGATAGTGGATGGATCGGGCTTCTCCTCGCGGCACTCTGGGTCTTCGTCGGCTGGACCTTCCTGTGGAACCGCTACGTGGCCATCAACTGGGCGATCTTCTATGTCGCCCCGCTCTTCGCCTTCCAGGCGGTTGTGCTGCTGATCGCCGCCATCATGCCCGGCGGACTGCGCCTCGATCGGCGGGACGTCGCCGGCTGGACCGGGCTGCTGTTCGCAGCCGCCGGCCTCGTCCTCTATCCGCTTTTCCCGCCCCTCGTCGGACGACCGTGGACAAGCGCGGAAGTCTTTGGCATCGCGCCCGATCCCACAGTGATCGTGACGCTGGGATTGTTGCTTGCGGCCCGCGGCAAATTGCTTCCATTGCTCTTTCCCATTCCTTCGCTTTGGTGCCTGCTCAGCGGCGTCACGCTTTGGACCATGGATGATCGGCAGGCCTGGCTGCCCCTTGTCATGGTCGCGATTGTGCTCGCGGCACTTGGGCTACGGTCTTTAATCAGGCGATCCGCTTCCTAGGGTCCGCTCCGCGTCGATTTCGACGCGCCCCATCTTCCGACAACATGATGGACTTGGAGCGGGCGTTGCGGTCGAGCGGCGGCGGGGAGGAGGGGAGATCGGGTCTGGACGGCAGGAGAGCGGCTCCGTCTGCTCGATGCCAAAATCATGTTAAGAGCCCAAATTGCTGCTCATGAACTGTTCGGCGAGCCATTCCGCACGACGAACGACGCGCATCGTTTGATCATGGGGAAATTTCATCCGGCTCGAATCTCGAGTACGTTTCTGCTCTGAACCTGGATGCTGCAGCAACGAGATATTGCTAAGGCCGTTGCTGAACGCCAAGCGCGAAGGCCGACCATGCTTACTTTATCTCAGACCCTCTCCTTTGTGGTCATTGCGTTGATGATGGGAGCCTTCGTGTGGGGCCGTTTTCGCTATGACCTTGTCGCTGCGTTGGCTCTGCTGCTCGCCCTGGCGGTCGGCGTTGTTCCGCTCGACGAAGCGTTCACCGGATTCAGCGATGACATCGTCATTATTGTCGGCAGCGCCCTGCTGGTCAGCGCCGGAGTGGCGCGTAGCGGCATCATGGAATTTGCTATTCAGCGCTATGCACCCAGCGTCAGTTCAGTCCGAACTCAGCTTGCCCTGTTGGTCATACTGGTCGCAGTTCTGTCAGCGTTCCTGAAAAACATTGGTGCACTGGCTATCATGATTCCAATCGCATTCCAGTTCGCCCGGCGCTCCAACACCTCGCCATCGACCTTCCTGATGCCGATGGCTTTCGCATCGCTGCTCGGGGGCCTGATGACCCAGATCGGGACCTCGCCAAACATCGTGGTATCGCGGGTCCGCGAGGAGATCACGGGTACTGCTTTTACGATGTTCGACTTTACCCCAGTCGGTTTGGCGCTAACAGCGGCCGGGTCAATCTTTCTGATCCTGTTTTACTGGATTCTGCCGCAGCGGACCCGGCAGGAGGCCTCGCTTCACGAAGCGCTCGACATCAAGAACTACTCTGCGGAGGCAAAGGTCGTGAAGGAATCGAGCGTCGTTGGCCAGACCGTCGCCGATCTGATGAAAATTTCTGCCGGCGAAGCTGTTGTCACCTCAATCTTGCGATCTGGCGGCTTGCGGATCACGCCGTTCCCCGATGCCGTCCTCCGCGTCGACGACATCCTTCTGATTGAAGGCGACCATGCGGCGCTGGACAGACTGGTCGCACACGCAAAGCTTAGCCTCGAAGGCAGCCGGAAACTGGCGGACAAAACAAAGGCTGGCGTCGAAGCAATAGCGATCGAGGCTGTTGTTAGCGAGACTTCGAGCCTCATCGGCTGGTCAGCGCAGCGCCTGCTCCTCTTTGACCGGTTCAACGTGAATCTGCTTGCGGTAAGCCGCAAGGGCCAACGGCTGGACCAGCGGCTTGGCTCGATCGAGCTAAGGATCGGCGACATCATTGTGCTTCAGGGCAACCAGTCATCGATGCCTGACTTTCTGCGCGAGTTCGGGCTGTTGCCACTGGCGGAGCGCCCACTTCTGCTCGGCAGTGCCAGACGGGGTCTTGTGCCGCTTCTGATCCTGCTGGCTGCGATGGGCACAACTGCCTTCGGCGTCGTCACGGTGCCAGTGGCATTCTTTGCGGCCGCCGTCATGATGGTGCTGTTCAAGGTAATACCCATACGAGAGATCTACGCCTCGGTAGACGGACCGATCCTGGTAATGCTGGCGGCTCTCATCCCGGTCAGCGACTCGCTGCGCCGCACAGGTGCAGCAGATGTCATAGCCTCAATTTTGGCTGACGTGGGCGCCGCCCTGCCGGGCTACGGAGCGTTGACTCTCATCCTCATCGCCGCCATGACGGTTACGCCTTTCCTCAACAACGCCGCGACTGTGCTGGTTATGGCTCCGATCGCCGCTGGGTTTGCGACCAGCCTGCATTACAGGCCCGAAGCGTTTTTGATGGCAGTAGCAATCGGCGCCGGCTGCGATTTCCTGACGCCTGTCGGCCATCAATGCAATACTTTGGTCATGGGCCCCGGCGGATATCGCTTCTTAGACTATTCGCGGCTCGGCCTGCCTCTTTCCGTCATTGTCATAATCGTCGCCGTGCCGGTCCTGATGATCGTCTGGCCGTTGGCCTGATGCATCAAACGTGGACGTCCGGTGAGCGAGTTCTCGTCACCTCCCGCGGCCAGTCATCGCGCAAAAGCCCAAAGCATAATTGACCATATATTAGCTATCACTTGAATAAGCTTTCGACTGCTCCAGAATCTAAAATATGGCGCGGGAGATCAGCATTGGTGACAAGGTGGCGATCCTCGCCACGGCGGGAAAGCGCATCGAGGATCGCGTGACCCTGCACATCCCGACCGCCAATTTTCCCTATTCGATCGTCGACCCGAAGGCCAAGCCTGGCGACAAGATCAGGTTCGAGGGCGAAGCCGTACACGTCGACGAGGAATTGGATCGGGTCACTGTTCAGGTGCTGGGACGCGTGACGGTCGATGCTGCGACTGTCCAGATGGTGGCGAAGTACCGCCGGCCGCGAGGAACGACGCCGTTGCATCAAAAGCCGATCTGACAGGTCAATGCTCACAAAGAGAGCTAGCCTTGGACCGGCTGCAGCTCGAACTTGATCGCGACCTGCATAAGTTGGCGCCCGCTATCATCGCGGACCGTGTAAGCCAGTTCGCGGTAGGCACCATCTGGCAAGATCCTGATGATATCCACGAGCGCTCTGACCGCCTCGTCTTTCGCGTCATCGATGCAATGAAGTTCGGTCCCTTTTTTGTCAGGGAACTGAAGGCAGCTGTCCGACAAGTCGAAGAAATACCGAGGCATCCCCTTAAATATCGCACGGCTGTTTCGGTTCCGTTAGCGGCTACTAAAAGACCCTTGGACCCGGATCGGTTGACAAGCCAAGCCCGCACCACGGGCGCCCGATGGCGCGGGCCGGCCGATGTTTTGCGCACCAGCCGGCTAAGGAGCCAAGCAGCGGCATCCAAAGCATGAGCCCAACTATTCGAATCCGCTAATGTTCCTTTCGCAGATGGTCTCCAAACCAAACAGTCACATTCTCTCATCGGGGAGGGCTTGGACAAAATAGCGATACGACAACCGGTCTGCCCAATGGCGCAAACGGACCGGGGGTTGCGCTGAGGACATCAATGGCTGCCGAGCCGCCGCAACCGCGATGGAAAGATTCGAGCGGGGATATATCAAAGTTAAATGCAGGCGATAGGCGCCAGGTGTTAACCAACGCTCGGCGGGGGCGCTCATGCAGGAGACGCCCATGGAAATTCGAGACTTTCTTGGCAGGTTGTCGGCCGCGCTGCTGCGCCGCCGTGCTGCCACGTCACCGGCGCCGTCCGAAAGGCCCCTCCGCAACTCGCTCGCCAACGTCCCGCTAAGGCCGCGCCAATTGCCACCACACAGACCACGGCCCCTGCCGACCGGCCAGCAATATGTAGCTCGACCCGCTGCAATCTCCTTTGGAGCGGTCACGCAAGCATCCAACAAGGGAATTGAACAAACATGTCCACGGCCAATCCTCTTCGATGCAAAAATTGAAGCCGCTACAGAGAAATAGCCCCATCGTGGTTTTGGGCGCCGCTCTATTTTTGTTGGCGCCATTCGTTGGATTGCTGTGGCGAACAAGAGATTGGTTTGGGTGGTAAATCTATGACCAGGTTTCTTCCCGTTACGATCAAATTTGTGGACGGCAGCACGACGGTGGTTTCATCGATCGCCGGTGCTAAAAAAGCCCTTGGCGGACGGTGGAAAAACAAGGAAGCGATAGCCTATGGGGCAGCCGTCCGGTTGGTGGACGACGCATTGAGCGGGATTTGCCGCCCGGCGGTTGCTTTCGCCGCTTTTAAGGAAGCAGCCAAGGAACAAGGGCTGCTGAAACCGGCGAACACAAGCGCTGCGCTTGCGATGCTCGACAAATTGTGGTCCCGAGACGGAGGCTGACCGGTCATCATCACATGGCTTTGAACCTTGATATCGGCGACGAGGTGACGTTGAGTGCCACCATCCTGAAGTTGCTTCAGAGTGGTCGAGCGAGTGTCAAAATTCCTACTCATAATTTCCCCTTTGCTATTGACCCTCCAGCGAACGCCAAACCGGGAGACCGAGTTGCCGTCACTGGCCACGTCATTGGCGTCGACCTTGACAATGGCCGGGTGACAATAAAGGTCGGCGGCCTGGTCACCGTCGACATCGTGTCCGTCTTAGCGTGGAAGCCATCACGCAACGGTTCGCGCTGAACCAAGAAGCGGTGCCCTTCCTGAGGTGGAACCTTGGTATCATCTAGGCTCGCGGTTCATGCTGAGATAGGTGGGGTCGAATTCGGCTATTTGTACAAGCCGCTCCCAGTCCAGGATCGTTACTGTATGGTTCGCCCAGCCAATGACCCCGATGTTGCGTAGCGCGGCGATAACTCGGTTCATATGGACGACCGACAGTCCAAGCACGTCGGCCAATTCCAATTGAGACAAAGGAAGCCGGAAACTCATGCCGATCGTTCGTTTGACGCCCTGAAGTCGAACAAAGAGCTCGCACACAAGATGTGCCAAGTGAGACGTTTTTGACCGCCTACCCATGGCCACGATCCATTCCCGATGAATGGCGCCGTCCACGAGTGTATCCAACCACAAAAGGCGGGTCAGATGGGGCGCTTCCTCGGTGATGGCACGTAGCCGACTATGCTCGGCAACGATCACCCGGCAGGGTGACAGGGCGATGATGCCGTGGTCCATGGTCTTCAGCAGAAAGGCGTGCAGATCCACAAAATCCCCAGGCACCTGCAAGGACGTGAATTGCCGCCCGCCATCCTCCAGCACTTTGTATCGCGCAGCCAGACCGTCAAGGATCAGGGTGCTGTAGGTCGGCCTTGAGCCCTCCGAAACAATATCCTGCCCCGTGGCAAAGTCCTTTTCGACCGACATGGCACCAGCGAGCAGCGCCTTTTCATGTTCCGAGAGGGCGTCGTGCTGGCCAAGGTTCAGATAAAGGGACTCTAGCATCAAATTCCCTGCTGTGTTCGACGGCCTAGGTCAAACGCCGGAGATCGGGGGTGGTTGCAGGCAGCTACGGACTGCATTCCCCGACACGTTCGGCAAGGGGCGTCGATCGCTACCTTTGAGGCTAACTCTTTGGAACAATGATCCCGGACGGGAATTCTGAATCTAATGCGGTCTCGGATGCTGTACCAATGGAACGCTTCTATTTCGACTTGTATAACTCGGAGGGGCCCGAGATGGATCGTGAGGGGCAGCTTTTCCCGACGCGCGATCGCGCGAGGATCGAAGCGCTGCGGATACTGCATGATGTTGCCCACGACGAGATGCCGACTGGCGATCTGATGGTGATCAGCGTCAAAGTTCGGGATGAAAACCGGCAACAGATATTCGAGGCGTCGCTCACTCTTGCCTCTGCCTGGAGTTGAACCTTCGCCGTGCTGGCGTCTGCAAGGCTTGTCCGCAGGAACAATTCCAGATTGAGACTGTTTCGGGATTGTTAGTGGATAGACACGATGGCTCACGATAAACGCCGCTCCGAGGCCATTGCCGAGTTCCTGCGACGCCAGTTTTCGAATGAGGCGGTAAGGCGCCATTTGCGCGCCTGGCCTTTCTTTCGAGTTGAACCCCTTTTATCCGATCGGCTTCGAGCCCTGCTCGACCGGTTGTCCCGAAAAGACCGCCGGGGCCGCTAGGCCGCCTAACAAATCTGCACCTCTGTCCGCCTTCGAACGGGCAGGCGGGGAGTGGCCCGAGCGGTTTTGACGGAGGGTTCCGCAGAACCCGCTAGGCAACCAGATTCTCCGAGTCTGTGTCAACGAGCACCCGGAAAAGCGGACTGCTCATTCTCTGGGGACTCGTTCTCTGCCTCGGTCCAGCAAAGTCGACAGCAGTGATGCGGCGGCCTGGCTCTTGCCACGAAGCCGTTTTGCTATCGGGATAAGTCGGAACGCCTCCCGCAGTTTCTGCTCAGTCACCGCAGCGTTATCTTTCAACGCCGCGCGGATTCGTGAGAGTTGCTTTGCCACGCCATGCTTTTTCCGGCGACTTTTTTTGAACGGATTTCTTCAACCTCTGCGGAATGTTCATAGAGCAATGATTCGAAGCGTTACTGGGACTGAAGACCGCCAGTGTTCGCAATCTCGCCTTCGAAGCTAACTTTCGTGCCCTTGTCTACCATTGATGCCAAGTCTTCGGCGTCCCAGTTGGTAAGACGAATGCAGCCATGCGAAAAGGTCCTGCCGATCTTTCCGGGTTCGGGCGTGCCGTGGATGCCGTAGCTTTCGATCGAGAGGTCAATCCAGGTTGATCCAACGGGATTGTTTGGCCCGGCGGCGATAGTGAACGGCCGTTTGGCTTTCACTCCCTTGAAAGCGAACTTCGGATCGTAGTGATAGGTTGGGTTGTGCACCACGCGTTTGACCTCAGCCATACCGCTCGGCGCCGGCTTTTCCCCGCTGCCGATTGAGGCGGGGTAGACTGCGACCACTTTGCCGGAAGGAGCGCGGGCCCGCACCTGGCGGGCACTCTTGTCGATCTCGAGGCTGGCAACCGCCTTGGGAAGATCACTCCGCCCAACGTCGGGTACGACCAAGGCCGTGCCGACCTTGCGGAAGTTGGCGCCAGGATTGAGCCTTCTCAGCAATTGCTCGCTGACATGGAAGCGCTCAGCGAGCTTCTCGACCGCGTTGCGATAGCCCAGCCTCGACAGACGGGCCATCCTCTCCATCCGCGGCGGGATACGCTTGGTGAACGGGCCACTCACATCCTTGCGTGTCAGCTCATGAGTTACCAGGGCAGGGCTGGCGGAGGTCGCCATCAGTCGGTCCCAGGTCTCCCGAGTAAGCTTGCCGTCGGACTGCAGGCCGTTCGCCGCCTGGAAGCCTCCAACCGCCTTGGTGAAATTTTCCGACAGGCGGCCATCGATCAGACCTGGAGAGAAGCGCGCGCGATCCAAAAGAATCTGCGCCTTCAATATGGTGGGGTCGACGCCCTTCGGTTCGGCGGCGGTGAACTGGGCCTGATTGACAACGGCAGGGTCCAGCTTGGCGGCCTCTGTTCCGCCGCTTGCGAGGGAAAGCATCGCGGCCACGACGAGAAGAAGTCTGATCATCCAAGCTACTCCTCAGGAACCAGAAGCCTTCCTCTATGACGCAGCAAGGCCTTATCTGGTTCCCCGGGGGCCGCGCGCAACACTGCCGGGACCAATTTAGCTGCCGGAGGTGGGCCTCACCTTCTCCGCCCGATCCAACCAAGTCTGGTTGAATGCATGAACTAACGCTTGCCGTTCCCCGGCTTGCGATTATGGTTGGCGAGTTTCTGAGGCGGCAGGGGAAACGGATTTGCCTCGTCGACCAGCTCGATCGCACCTGCTCGGTCTGATCGCAGCCGCGGTGATACCCGTCTGGCTCTTCGCAGCCTATCTGCTTGGCCAATATGCTCTGCATGAGCGATCCCGATTCGAGCAGGATGCTTTGCAAACGGCCCGCCAGGTCTCACTTGTTGTCGAAGGCGAAATCGCCAATCTGCAAACGATTCTCGACGGCCTGTCGAAATCGGCCGCTCTCGCGAATGGCGACCTGGCAGGCTTTCGTGGCGAGGCGCTCCGCGTTGTCCAGGGCACGGATCGGATCATTGTCCTGCGCGATCTTGGTCGCAATCAACTGTTGAATACAGAGATCGGTTACGGCGCGCAGCTGCCGCCAGTCGAGCCGATGTCGGCGAGGGATCGCGAGAAGCTCAAGGCTTCTGGAATTTTCGTCAGCAATGTCTTTGCCAGCAAGGACCCTCAAGACCATCGCATCTCCGTTGCCATAGCGGTGCCGGTTCTGACGGGCGAAGACCTGCTTCTTTCGATCTCTGTCCCAACCGCCCGCATTCGTGATGTGATGATGCCAGCAGTGCCTGAGGGCTGGACCGTAGGTATTGGAGATCGCGATGGAACTTACGTGGCGCGTTCCAAGTCGCATGAGGAGATGACCGGTAAGCCCGGATTGCCCGAATATCTGGAAAAAATCGTCGGCCGCTCCGGCAGTTTCACATCCCGCAACTTCGAGGGCACGACGCTGCTGGCAGGCTACTACAGATCCTCGTATTCCGATTGGTTCTATACCGCCAACGTGCCGCTTTCGGTGGTGCAAGCGCCGCTTTGGCGTTCGCTCGCGGCGATTTGCGGGATCGGCCTGCTCGCGCTTCTTGTGTCAATGGCCCTCGGGTACGTCGTTGGAAAGCGCTTCACTGTAGCGACCGCCGAGCTTGCCGCTCGCGCTGAGGCGCTGGGGCATGGCCGCACAGTTGAACCCATGTCAACCTCGGTTGCCGAGTTCGCTGCTGTCGCGCAGGCGTTGGTTGACGCAGAGCATGCCATCGCTGAGCGCCGGTATGAGTTGGAAACGGTGTTGGAGACGGTGCCGGCTGCGGTCTGGTTTACCTACGACCCGAAGGCTCTCCAAGTTATCCGCAATCGCTTCGCAGCGGAACTCATGGGTTTGCCGACGGACGGCCGTAAGTCGTTTGGCGCGCCCGACCTCGTGATCAACACCGTAGCAGTCAAGGACGGTCACACCGTGAGCCGTGAGGACCGACCATTGAGCCGGGCAATGCGCGGAGAGCTGACCGACAACGAAGAATTCGCCTATATCCTTCCGTCGGGGATAGAGCGCTTCCTGCTTTCGAGCGCGCGGCCAATCCGCGATCCGGGCGGTAGCATCATAGGCGCTGTCCAGATCAGCCTTGACATAACCGATCGCAAGCGCGGCGAAGAGCACCGCAAATTGCTGGCCAACGAACTGAACCACCGCGTCAAGAACACGCTTGCAGTGGTCCAATCCATCGCAAGCCAGACGATCCGCAACGCCACCAGCTTGCCCGAGGCAGGGCGAACCCTGTCCAGCCGGCTTGTCTCCCTGGCAAAGGCGCACAACCTCCTCACGCAGAAGAACTGGAGCGGCGCCGATCTCAATGATCTGATCACGGCGTCAATCAACCCGCACGCGCCGATGGAGCGCTTTCAAATCAGCGGAGAGAAGGTCTGGCTCCCGCCCAACGTCGCGCTTTCATTGGCGTTGGCAATTCATGAACTCACGACAAATGCGATTAAATATGGAGCGCTGTCGAATGCGAAGGGCAGTGTTTCGATATCCTGGAAGCTCGTCAGTCAAAAACGTCATCGCCGACTTGAACTCGACTGGCGTGAAAAGAACGGCCCGACCGTCGGGCCTGTCGAGCGCAAGGGATTTGGCACCCAGCTGCTGGAGCGTGTATTCGCCTCCGATTCCGCTGGTCGAATTGTGCTGACATTCGAAAAATCAGGGCTGGTCTGCAATTTCCAGGTGAATTTGTCTGGATCGAATGAGGCTCAGGTGCCGAAAGCCTTTTCCTCCTAACTGCCTGCGGCCAGGGAGCTTCGTTGAGCCGTTAGAATTGACCACCTTCTATCCCTATGCACTGCGCGCAAACCTTGACTACGGTTGGGGCAGATGGCGCTCGGCGACGCCGCCCGAACTCGTCAGAACGTGGCCCGCTCGACGGTCGCCCGACCCAGCGAACACTGCAGGGGCTGGTGGCAACCGACGCTTGTTGAACTCCGAGCTGCTCGTCGAAATGCGCGAAGCATCGAGCGCAGAAGGCGAAGCCGCGATCTCCAGATGCCGCGCTGACATTTCCAGCTTTGTTGAAGCTTGATCAGCCAGACCGCATGACACCCGGCTCCTCGGCAGGTGGATCGCCGCTCGGCCGTTGCAACTCGGAACTGTCGCGCATTACGTCGGAGAAATTAACGATAGCAACCAAATAGCCTGCTTCATCATAAACCCTGATTGTCGAGCCTGATTGATCGGCGCCGGTCGGAGGGCCCACGATAGCTGCGCGGGCGATTTCGATTGCTCTCGGGCTGGCAAGGTCTGCGCTGGCTAGCTCTTCCTCGAAAATCGTGGCTTTGCCGACTTCGATGGTCTCAAAGCGGAACTTGGGCAGAGAAACCTCCTGTACCCACGGAATGCCCCGGTGGCAGTTTAACGCGATCAATGGCCTGTATTGCTATGTGGGTCGGATACAGCCTTGCTCTCCGGCGAGCCGCGCTCACGAAGAAAGATTGCCATCAGGATGAGGATGGCGGTCGACAAAAACTCGCTTTGCCAGTTCTGAAAACTCTCAAACCAGAACGCACCGGAGAAAGCGTGCTGCCACATGGTCATCGGTTGTGCGCCATGCTGAAGCGCTTCTTCGGCGGCGCGGCGCGTGCTGTTCCAGACATGGAGGACGAAGGTGACGATGAAAAGCGCCATAGCGCCAGGCCCAGCGAATGCAAATACACTGCCCTGGCCCAGCCGCCGGTACGTATACCGGCCAAGGCGCATCGGTACGGTCCTTGTCCAGAGCCGGATCGCGATCTTGAGGGGAGGGTTTGTCCGGATCCTTCGATTCGGCAGATCCGCGCTGGATCAAAAACGCGGTCAGCATGACGAAGGCCCATTTTTCCAGAAATTCACTTTCCCAATTTTCAAAGAGCGCCGAAAGGAAGGAGCCTGAACCAAGAAACATTGAAATACTGCGCTGCGGTTCGCCATGGAGGGCGCGTTCCTGATTGTCCGCAGCCCAGCCAGTCAGCGCCTGGCCAACGAGGCAAGCCAGGAAAATAGCCAGCATCATGAGCACGAGGCCATTGTTTTTCAGAGCAGATCGCATGCCTTCGCCGAGTTGAAGTCAGAGGCCGCAGTTGGCCAATGCTGGAACGGCTTTGCGTCAAACATTGTTCCTGTCTCGATCATGATTATCCGACCGTTCATCCGGCGCTTCCGAACCGGACCCCCTCGGGCTGCGCGGCGTTTCGAGGAAGGTGCAGTCAAGGAGAACTGGGACACGCGAAGGTCCCAATGCCCGGAGTGAACTGGTATGTGAAACCGGGCTGAAAGAGTTTGTTGCAATTCCGAATATTAGCAACCTCTTGACGACCGCCGACCGTGCTCCAGAATCTCTGTATGGTGCGGGAACATAGGGGCATCGACATTGGCCACGAGGTGACGATAGGCGTCACCAATCTGGAACTGCTCGACAACGGCGGGGCCAGCGTGACCGTTCCGACCGACCACTTCCCCTTCTTGATCGACGCGCCGAAGAAGGCAAAGCCGTCGCACGATTTGGATCTCACCAGACACGTCACGCGGGTCGATGACGAAGATGGCAAGGTGATCGGGAAGGTCGGCGGTTTGCTCACGGTCGATCAGGATTCCCTGACGAAATGGAAGTGCGTCCGGCCGGTGCTTGGCGATGAGCAAAGGTAGGACCAACAATCCAGTCACGACTGTCAAGAGCACCGGCCATGCGCCGTGGGTAAAGGACCCAAAGCATTTCGAGATTTTCCGTGACTACTGGCAGGGGATCAACGAGCACCACCTGATAGCGGCAGCAGTGGTGGCCGTGCCGCTAATGTTCGGTATCACTGGACTTGCCATTCGTTATGCCGCTGTTGCTTCGATGTCGGTGGAACCAGGTTTCGAGTCTTATGCTCGTGCGCTCTGCCGGTGGGATTGCCACTGGTATGTGGATATTTCCGAGCGTGGCTACGAGCGCTTTCCCATTCCGAACCAAAGCAATGTCGGACGATGGGGCTTCTTTCCATTCTATCCGATGCTGGTAGCGGTGATCCGGGGGGCTTTCCCTTTCCCCACGATACTGGTCGCGACGATTACCTCGATTGCATGCAGCTACGCTGCATGTCTGGTGGCATGGCCGCTGCTGGAGAAGAACATGCGGGCCTATGTGCTGTATTGCGCATTTCTGCTTAGCGGCCCGTTCTCCTTCCACTTCACCACTTTCCTTTCAGAACCTCTTTTCGTGCTCCTGACCTCGTGCGTTTTTCTGGCACTCAAACGCTCCAGCTATCTCGTCGCGGGCGTCTCGTCCGCGCTCCTGTCGGCAACGAGGCTTGTCGGGGTCCTAGTTGTCTTTGCGACCGTCATTCAAATGTTCCAGCAGCATCGCGAACGGGGCGGGTCGACACTCTCCTTTCCACGTTGGGTGCTCGGTCGACCGGATCTGCTCGTTGCTGTCCTTATCTCGCCTGCCGGCTTGTTCGCTTACATCCTGTTTTTGTATGTCACTGTCGGCGACGGCTTTGCGTTTCTACACGTCCAGCGCGCGTTTGGACGGGTGGCTGGGAATCCGCTCCTGTTTCTATGGGACGGGCTGTCAGCGGTTCCGACGACCGGATGGCTGCCCACGGCGCCGCAATGGAGCGCGCTCGCGGCGATCACCGGGCTGGCGCTATCAGTCGTGCTAGTGGCTCGCAAGCAATATGGCGCTGGGGTCTTCTGCGCGATCTGCATTGTCCTGCCACTGATAACGAATCTGGCCTCCATGGTAAGATACGTCATTGGGCTTGCGCCTCTGATAATGTTGATGGCCGTCCTGTTGTCTGCGTCGAAACTGACTTGGCTCGCCGCTTTGGTTCTTTTCCTGGGCGCCTGCTATTTCATGACGCTGGCATGGATTGGAGGCTACCTTGCCCTGGTCTGACACCCTTGACCCCTATGGACGCACCATCTCGCTTGGCGGCTACTCGCTCGCGGCCGTTCTGGCCGTGTCCGAAATCGTCATCCTTGCGCTGGCTCTCCATCCGAATGTCAACGCCGACTATCGTGCCTATTACATCGATCGCACGACGACATGCCTCAACCGCGATGCCATTGGCAGCTACTCACTCGGCCAGACAGTGTCCTTCCGGTCCGATGGCGCCAAACTGGCAGCCGGCATGATAGTTTGTGGCTGGTCGGGGCCAGTAGCCGACGGCACGCATTCGCTGGGCGAGACCTCGCGGCTTCGCCTGCAGATACCGCCGCTTCGCAACGGCCTTAAGGCAACGCTACAAATGGCCGCCGTCATTCGTCCGCCACAGATCACGCAGAGGGTAATGATCTCGGTGCATGGCGTTTCGGTGCATAAGGTCACACTGTCGGGCAAAGAACCGACGACAGTCTCGTTCGTCATTCCGCACGCAGCTTTTTCGAACGCGAGGACGTTCGAAATGGCCTTTGACTATCTCGACGGGATTCCGCCCAGCCAGGCCGCCAGCAACATTTACAAGCGCTCCATCAAGTTGGTGTCGTTCCGACTGGACGCCGTTTAGAGCATTATTGCCTCTGGCGGGAGCGATCGCCGTGCTGACCGGGAATGCGCGCGGCAAAGACCCATCGGTCGAGCACGAAAAAATTGATCGCGGGGACAAGCAAGCAGGTAACCAGAACGGGAATGACGAGCGGCAAGCCGAGCTTCACCGTCAACAGGGCCGGCGCCCCATAGGCGATGGCCAAGCCTGTCGCCGCCAGCAGAAGAAACCGCGGGGCTTCAGATTGATGCGATCCGCCAGACACGAAAGTTACGGATTTGTGAGCGAGATACGAAAACAGAGTGGCTGTGGCATATGCCGCAAGCGAGGCCTGGATGGGCGTGAAGCCGATCCGTTCCGATTTGGTAAAAGCGGCAGCCAAAGCAGCATACAGGATTGTGGCGGCGATGCCGACAAAGCCGAAGCGCGCCAGAAGTTTCAGGCCGCCGCCGGCAGACCGATGCTTAGACATGCGCACTACACGCATACTGTGCTCCCAGCGGCAGGGGGGCGAGCGTGCGCTCAACTTTTCGGGCGAAGGGCCTGCCTGACGGCAGCAGCAGGAAGTGCTCGGATCGGATGTTCCTGAAGCCTGCTTCTTGAAAGAGGGACGCTGTTTTGGCTGCGCTGAGCAGGACCGCGTCTTGGTCGAAGGGACACCGGAACACAGCGAGACGCGTCAGCGGGTTATAGGGATTGTGCTCGATGATGCAGGCGACACCGCCCGGGCGCACGACGCGCCGCATCTCCCGAAGGAAATCGAGCCAGGAGGCGGGCGCAACATGATGGACGACGCAACTGGCGAAAGCCAGATCGAACGTGCCATTGTCGTATGGCAGGTTCGGCGTGGTGCAGGCTCTGTAGGCGACGTTTGGATTTTCCTGGCTGGCACGCAGGATCGATTCTTGCGAGACGTCGCAGCCGTCAAGGCACTCGAAGGCGCCTTCGAGATAGGGATGGAGCGCACCCACGCCGCAGCCGACATCCAGCGCCCGTACACCCGAGCCGACGTGACGAAGCCCTCGCTCGACCACAACGCGTCGCAGCAGGTCGGCCTTCGCCAAGAGAAAGAAGTCGTGTTTAAGGCCTGAAAAGCGGATCGACCCTTGGACCGCCTCGCTATAATTGAATCTATAGCTGTCGAAGAGTTCGGACATGGGCCGAGACTCCATTGCGGGGTTTGCGAAAGGATCGGCGGTTCTCACCCGGGACGCCACGTATCGCCTCGTCGAAGCCGGTGAGGCGATCGATCACGTAAAGGGGGCGCCGTTTCACCTCGGCGTGAATGCTGCCGACATAAAGTCCGACCACGCCGGTCATGAAAAGATTGATCCCGCACAGGAGCGATACGATCACCACGGTGGATGTCCAGCCGGCAATAATGCCGGTTTCAAAAATCCAGGCGAAGATGGCGTAAGCACCAAAGGCCACGGCAAGCGCGGAAATGGTCAAGCCGCCCCAGAGTGCCAGGCGCAGCGGTTGCTCCGAGAAGCTAACGATGCCGTGCACCGCAAGGTGCACCATTTTCCAGAATGGGTATTTGGTCTGGCCAAGGGTCCGTGCTGGGCGTTCGAAAGGCACCGCCGTCTGCTTGAAGCCCATCCAGCCGAACAAGCCTCTGACGAAGCGGTCGTGTTCGGGCATTTGCCGGAAAGTCTCTAGCGCTTTGCGGCCGACCAAGCGGAAATCCCCGACGTCGCGCGGGATGTCAACAGAGGTCATCTTTTCGAGCAGGCGGTAGAACAGACTTGCAGTAAGGCGCTTGAACCATGATTCGCCCTCGCGCTTGATGCGGCGTGCATAAACAATCTCGAAACCCTCCCTCCACTTCGCCACCAGATCGAGAACGACCTCGGGGGGGTCTTGAAGGTCGGCATCCATGACGATGACGGCTTCCCCTTCGGCGGCGTCCATGCCGGCTGTGATGGCGATCTGGTGCCCGAAATTGCGGGAAAGCTCGATCAGCCGAAAACGAGGCTCGGCTCCGACCGCACGACGAAGGTATCTGACGCTGCCGTCGCGGCTTCCATCATCGACGAAAATCACCTCCGTCTCGCCGTCCAACTGGGAGATCAGCGACCTGATCCGCTCGACCAGCCGAGGCAAAACCTGTTCTTCATTGTAAATCGGCAGGACCAGCGAGTACCGCGGCAGCGACGGCGCGTTTACTCCCGTCCTTATGGTTTGGAGCACAGAGCTTCGCATGCGGTTGAAATGAAACGCGCGTCCCAAAGTTCCATAAGTCATTCCTAATTTAGAGAAATTTTGTATGCGGCTCGTCGATGTAGGAGGCTGCATTGCTCACACACTCGATCGATCGACGTTCGCCTGCAGCCTCGCGTCCCGAGCATCGCATAAGCACCCACTACAAAGTTGGCATGTCAATCCGCTAGACCGCCTTCGCGATGTTCGACGGCATGAATGATCGCTTCATAGACGCTGCCAATCTCTTCATCGATCTCCTGAATCGAAATACCCTCGGCGTTGGCAGCCCGCATTGCCCGGTCTGCCAAATCGGTCACAAACCGGCCAGGGTCGTCGATTGGCCCCTCCGGCATATGTTCGGAAATCCACTTGTGCAGAAAGTCAGCGCCTCGGGTGCTCATCGGCAGTAGGCCAAATCTGACGATCCCATTGCGGCACTAGCACTGGGATGACGACAAGCCTCGTGCGTCGTCGTGGCATTTACAGCAATTGGGCCGTCAGCCGTAGCATTTCTCCTTTCCAGCCCAAAACCTTCGGGTGCCGAACGTGGAGTAGCTTCAAGGGGTTCCGTGGCTGGCCCTCAGTCGCATCCAATTGCGGACTTAGGTCTCATTTCGGCATCCACCCTGGCCGACCCAGGCGGCGCCAACAATGAAGTGGGCGATACGGCTCCTCACCAAATGGGTGGGGGTTCGTTTCCGCGACGTCGCCTACGGCTTTTTCTCCAGCAAGCGAGTGGTACCCGCTCGACGGTGGTCTGAGACCAAAGCGACGGCCACGGCTGGGCAAGCTGCGCGAAGCAGACCACCAGGCTTGCCAACATAGTGGGAAACTAACTGGCCTTTCCTGCGTTGGCATGATGGAAAGGAGACCGTCATGCCAGCGGACCCGGCACAACTTTACCCTCGCTACCCAGATCGAATCTCTGGCAGCGAGGCTTACATAATCAGACATTTTGCTCGGGAGAACGGCATCACGCCGGCGCAAGTGCATCAGCTCCTAAGAAAATGCGGAAGCGACCGTGCCAGGTTGACCGCCGCTGCAAAAGCGCTTCGTGGACATGCCAGAATGTAGGCTTGGCGCACCACCATTTGGCTCCTTCACCGCTTCCTAGTTGCTGTATGCGAACCGTGAGCTTCCCCCCTTCGTCAGAATGGCTTTCATAGCTCCTCTTCATTTTCGCTTTAGTCGGTAAGCGAAGCGGTTGCGAATGTGATCATTGAAATGGGGGCCCGGCAAAGGCGGCTTTGAACAAGGCGAACGTCGCCGGCGGAACATCTTGGTCCGCCCGTGAGAGGAGGGCGAGACAGTTCCTCCCAAATGTGATTTTGCGGCGGGAGGGAAGACGCGTTACGCTGTGTCGTCAACGAAAGAGGAGATGACGAATGAAAACGTTCCTCTCAATAGCCGCCGCACTGGGCCTCACCATATCCGCCGCTTCCGCAGAGTGCCCCGGGCATTCGAAGGTGCAGGCGTCGGTCGACACGCAGACGAAGACCGCGAGCGTCGAAAAAGCCGACACGTCGACTTCGGCAGATATCAAGGAAGAGGTGCCGCCGAAGGCCGAATAGAGGCAACCCCGGTAACTAATGTCCCGCGGCCGTCGGGCAATTTGCCGGTGTCGGAATAAGCCCAAAAATGCAGCTGCCAAGGTAGAACTCTGCCCATTTGTTGGCCGCACCTTGGCAGCGCGCCAAGGGTGGCCCTTGGCGCTTTCGCACCTTGCGCCGAGGATCACCGCAGCGCTGGCTTGAAGCCTGCCTCAAAATCTCCGCCAGACGTCCCATCGTCAATTGCCAGACTGCGTAGTTAAAGTCTTGGCGCAACCACTCCGTGGCGGGCGCGTTTGTGCGCAATGGCTGCGTCGATTGGAGGGATGGGTTCGCCGACGGTTCCAGGGATAAGCACTGACATCGCGAAACGCGCTGCGGTGCTCGCGGTGTGCTTGTCCTTGGGAGTTTGTTCCAGCTGCGCAGGCGCCCAGTCGGCGCTCGATCCGGCTGGCGAGGAAGCGCGCCAGATCGCTCAACTGCTCTGGCTCATGGCCACTGCTGGCGGTTTTATCTGGCTGGCGGTAGTGGCCCTTCTCGTTCACGCGACGCGCCGCGAGCGCGTGCCGATGCCATTTGCGGTGTGGAATTCCATCGCTGCTGTGGCTGAGTTCGTTCCGGGCGCACTGATCCAGCGCAACCAGGTCGACCTCATGCGCGTCGACAACGTGGCGGCGATCGACCTGCCTGGACTGAGGCAAGTCGGAATCGAGCCGCGCGACATTCTGGAGGTAATCGGCATGATCGAGCACACGGGTGACTAAACCCTTCTCGTTTGCAACCATTCGTGGTCTCCGCCCGTAGGGCCGGGGAACGTCGGCTCCGTAGGAATTTCCGGCGGCGTGCCCGGCGGGATCTCTGGCGGTCCTCTTCCCGGCTCGGGAACGGGGTCAGGCGAAGGCGGAGGCACGCCCGGCGGCTCGCCGGGTGGAGTTTCCGGCGGGGCGGGGGGCCGGGACGGCTCTGGATTGGGATTGTCCGGCGCCGGTACGGGATTATTCGGATCAGGACGGTTCATGGTGGTCTCCCGGGTTCGATTGCGGGCTCTCCTGGAGCCGCGCTCCGAATGTTTCACATCTTGCCAATACGCGCGGTCAGCCGGTCCCACGCCATGGCTCGAGCCCCGTATCCGGAATCCCGCGTCGGTCATCGAGGCAAACCCTTGGAGGCGTGGAGTGTTCCCGATCAGTGTCGGATAACCTTTTCGGCCAGACGTCATTGCGCTTGGCCGTGGCCCGCTTTCGGAACATCGAGGCGTCACACGAGTTGGGGGTCAGGACGGGTGCCTGCCGCATCCGTTCGGCCAATTAACAGGAGCGCTGGAAATGAGAGTGAGCGAAGTAATGACCCGCGACGTCCGCGTCGCCAATGCGAATGAGACCATCCAGGAGGCGGCGCGCATCATGGCTGAAATAGACGCCGGCCTGGTTCCGGTCGGCGACAATGACCGGCTCGTCGGTATGCTGACCGACCGCGATATCGCCATCCGTGCCGTGGCGGAAGGCAAGGGTCCCGACACGAAGGTCGGCGACATCATGACGAATGATGTCAGGTACTGTTTCGAAGACGAAGACACCGTTGATGTATGCCGCAATCTTGGCGATCAGCAGATCCGCCGCATTCCCGTCCTGAACCGCGACAAGCGGCTGGTAGGCATCGTCTCGCTGGGCGATCTCGCGATCTCGGACGGCAGCGGCCGCACCGGCGAAACCTTGGCCGCCATCTCGCGACCCGGTGGGCAGCATACGCAGACCGGCGGCATGCATTAACCGAAGGTCGATGAGCGATACAATCGAGACGCAGACGTGTCCGCATCTCGAACGATTTAGGACTTATCTCACCGTGGTCGCGCCTTGCGTTCCGTGTGATCAGACGTCGCGTCCCCGCAACCACCGACATTCGTGATGTCGCGGCGGAGACAAGGTCACCGCGGATGCCGTCGGCCGCCATCTCCTGACAATCCTCCTAGCGCTTTGAAACTGTGCGCGATGACCAGTGCTCGGGAAAGCTCCTGCTTAGCGCCTATCTCACTCCCCACTTGGCGGAACTAGCCTGCGTGGCGCTGGTGTGTCCGGATGGGTCAAAAGCGTCGGTTGCGGTCGCAATCTGGAAGCAGCCACCTTATGTGCGTTGAGCCCATGAACCATCGGACCGTTCTTTGAATGAGCAAATTAGACAAAAGGCGCGCATTGCTGCTCCTCAATCCCAAGGCGCGGCGCGGCCAGGAACTGATCGCGCCAGTTGTGGAGCGGCTGGAGGGAGGTCGGCTTTCTGTCACCGTCGAGACGTTCGAGGCGTTGCCTGAGATCGCTCGTGACATCGTTCGCTTACGCCATATGGCCGATCTTGTGGTTGTGTGCGGTGGCGATGGTTCGGTATCGTCGGCGGCGATGGCGGTGATGGAAAGCGGCCTGCCGATGGGCATTATTCCTATGGGAACGGCGAATGACCTCGCTCGCACACTCAATATTCCGATGGATCTCCTGCAGGCTGCCGATGTGATCGCGCGAGGCCAAGCCCGGCTGATCGATGTCGGCACGGTTAATGGTCATGCCTTTTTCAACGTCGCGAGTATCGGACTCAGCACCGAACTGGCGCAGGGTCTGGACCCCGCTCTGAAGAAGCGTTTCGGCAGGCTTGGCTATGCGCTGGCGGCGATGAAAGTGTTGACGCGGGCCACGAGGTTTCACGCGAAGATTACCGAGAAAGGCGCGGCGATCGAAGCCGAAACCTACCAGATCGCGGTTGGAAACGGTCGGCACTACGGCGGCGGCAACGTTGTGGAAGAGACGGCCGAGATCGATGACGGACATCTCGATCTCTATAGCTTGGAAATGACGAATCTCTGGAAGCTGGCGCTGATGCTCCGCTCGTTCCGTTCTGGAACGCATGGCGCTTGGCGTGAGGTACGCACGGCCAGGTGCGTCGAGTTCAACATCGAGACGGAGAAGCCGATGCCGGTCAACACCGATGGTGAGATCGTCACCTCGACACCGGCCCATTTCAAGGTTCACCCAAAGGCGATCTCGGTCTTCGCGCCTCCGATCCTGAGCATTCCAGGCCGCACCGAAATGTTTCGTCGAGCAATCGGCGCAGACCTCGCATTGTCGGGAGATCATCCAGGCGCTGGCGCTGCGCAATAGCTTGTCGCCGGCGGGACAAAACGCCGAGGCACGCATGATCGTCATGGTCTCGACTACGGTCACGTCGTCGAGGCGTTGGATGAGGTCTCGTCCGGTCCCAACAGCCGGAAGTTCCTGGCCTCGGCATTTCAGCGTCGTTCCGACGAAGTCGACCCCGGCATCCAGTGACCAGGCGTGCGTCCTCCAGGGAGGAACAGTCGGCCCATTGCCAGCTTGCCGCAACGTCGCGCCGCCTTAAGAAAGGCCTCTACCGGCTCGGGCCGGACACGATCCGTGGCGAGCCGACCGACCCTGACGATCGGGCGTTCTTGTCCGAGAGAAACCTTAGCTAAGCGTGGGGTGGAAGTGGAGACCCGCTGGCCTTTGCCCGGATCCAGTCCGAGACGCGATAGTATCGCAACATGGCGGCGGGAGCGAAGGACATGAAGAAGGGTGCCCGTCGCAGCGGCTCGAGCTTCAGCGCCAGGTCTTTTTCGGGGACGCTTTTCGCCCATTCGCCCAGTATGCCGCCAAGCATGCTTCCGGTCGGCACGCCACGGCCGGACAGGCCCGTCAGCGCGACGACACCCGGCGCGAGTTGATAGAAGCGCGGGATGGTGCGCTTCTGCATGTCCAACTCGCCGAACCAGAAATACTCCCATCTCAAGTCGCTGCCGAACTGCGGATGGAGCCAGCGCAGGCGATCGGACATGAGGCGGTGTGTGAACGCCATGTCGCTTCCGCGCCGGCCCATCGGGAACATCGAGGCGACGATGCGTCCCTCGCCGTTGTACTTGTAGACGAAGATGTCGCCTCGGCCGTCATGCATCGTCGTGTTGCGCGGCAGGATGGTTTGGCGTTCGCTGGCGGTCAGCGGCTGGGTGGCGGCGACAAACACCCTCTGGATCTTGTAGGTCCGGTCGAGGCCGGGCCATCCGTCGACGGTGTAGGCGCCGGTCGCAAAGATGACCTTGTCGGCGACCACACTCCCTTCGCCGGCATGAACTGTCCAGGCACCATCCTGCCGCACGACATCGCGGACCGGCGACCTCGTGTGAATTGTGCCACCTTCCTCGATGACGGCACGGGCAAGGCCTCTCGCGTATCCCAATGGATTGAGGTGACCAGCCTCGGAATGAAACCAGCCGCCATGATATCGCGGGCTGCCGGTGATTTCCTCGGTAGCCTGCCTGTCAAGCAACCGCGTCTTGGCGCCGACCGCATTGTACTGTTGCGCCTTTGCCTCGAGCCTAGCGACGGCGCCTGGCGTAAGGGCACCCATCACGTAGCCGTTCTGCTGCCATTCGCAATCGATGCCGTAGCGCTCGATCATCCCTGCGACCTGTCTGTTGGCCCCTGTTTGCCGGGCGATCAACCTTTCGGCCCATGGCTCGCCCAGCATGGCACGCAGTTCGGGGAGGCTGTAGTGGGTGAAGGTTGGCGTGCAGTGGCCGGCATTGCGCCCCGAGCCGCCGAAGCCGATCTCCTGGGCTTCGAGCAGAACCACGTCTATGCCGTCACGGGCAAGGTCGAGTGCAGTGGTCAGCCCGGTGTAGCCGCCGCCGACGATGCAGACATCCGCCCGCCTGCGTCCTTGCAGCGAGCCGGTCTTTGGCGGTGGCGCCGCGGTCGCATACCAGAGCGAGACTTCAAACGGCGAAAACCTTGCCATGCCGGGCGGCCTCACAGCATGTCGCTTCGCGCGTCGAGCGCATCGCGCAACCCGTCGCCGATGAAATTGAAACTGGTGACCGCCAGGGTTATGGCGGCGCCGGGAACGATTGCCAGCCACGGCGCGCTGTCGAGATATTGCTGGGCGCCGTTCAGCATGTTTCCCCAGCTCGGCAGCGGAGGCTGGATGCCGTAGCCGAGGAAGCTGACATAGGCTTCCAGAAGGATGGCCCGGGCAACGGTAAGCGTGGCCGCGACGATGATCGGGCCGATTGCATTGGGCAGCAGCTCGCGAAACATGATGTGGCTGTTGCTGAGCCCCAGCATCCGGGCGGCGACGACGAAGTCGCGTTCGCGCAGCGAACGCACCTCCGCCTCGACGATGCGCGCGATTTCCATCCAGCTCGTTGCCGCGATGATCAGCGTGATCATGATCGGGCTCGGCTTGATGAAGGCCGCCATCGCCAGCAGCAGGAAGATGTTGGGGAAGGACAGCATCGCGTCGACAAAACGCATCAGCACCGTGCCGATGCGGCCACCGAAGAAGCCGGCAGCAATCCCGAGCACGGTTCCGAAGACGGTGCTGATGACCATCGCAGCGAACCCGACCAGGAGCGAAATGCGGCCGGCCATGAACAGGCGCGCCGCAATGTCGCGTCCAAGCGGATCGGTGCCGAAGAAATGATAGCCCGTGAACGGCGGCGAGAACCGGCCACGCAGGTCGATATAGAGATCGTCAAAGGGCAGCAGCCAAGGTCCGAAGACGCAGGCGAGGACCAGGACGATGATCATCACCAGGCCGAACATCGCCAGTCGATGACGGGCAAATCGGCGCACGCTACGGCTATGCCACCAGCGTTGCCTGGCGTGGGTGGGGATGAGGAAATCCGACTGGGTCATCTTTCGTTCCTCAGCTCAATCGAATGCGCGGATCGACGAATGCGACGGTGAGGTCCGCGGCCAGATTGCCGACCAGGACGAGGACAGCGGACATCATCAACAGACCCATCACGACGGGGTAGTCGCTGTAGCCGAGACTATCGAGGAACAGCCGCCCCATGCCGGGCCAGGTAAAGACCGTTTCCGTCACCAGAGCGCCACCCAGTATTGTCGGCAGTTGCAGCCCCAGCAGGGTGATCATCGGCAGCAGGGCGTTTCCGAGAATGTGGCGGATCAACACCCGTCGGGAACTCAGCCCCTTGGCCCGGGCCGTTCGGACGAAATCCTGGCTGATGACGTCGAGCGTCGCGGTGCGCATGTAGCGGCTCCACACGGCGATATTGACCAGCGCAAGAACGACGCTCGGCATGATGAGATGGATCGCGTAATCGCCGAGCGAGCCGTCGCCGATCGTGTACATGTTGCCGGCCGGCAGCCATCTGAGCCGCAGCGAGAAGATGTAGATCGCGATCAACCCGAACCAGAAGGTCGGGATCGACAGCGCCACCATTGCGCCGACGGTCGCGGCGTAGTCGAAGATCGAATATCGTCTGAGCGCGCCCAGGACACCGATGCAAGTGCCGACAAGGATGGCGATCGCGGTTGACACGCCCATCAGCAGCAATGTCGCGACAAGGTGCTCCCAGATGATGTCGAGCACGGGCCTGCCGTCCCGGTACGAACGCCCCCAGTCACCGCGAAGCAGGTGTGCCAGCCAGTCGATGTACTGGACGGGAAGAGGTCGATCGAGCCCCATTTGCGAGGCGATGCGATCGAGGTCGGCCTGCGTCATCCCTGGTGTCAGGGTGAATTGCGATAGCGGTCCGCCCGGAGCCAGGTTCAGGACGGCAAAGCCGATCACCGAAACCAGCAGGAGCAGGACGAGGCTTTGCCAGAAGCGTCCCAGCAGATAGCGAACCATGCCGGTTGTCTCCGTTTTGCTGTCCATCGGATACAGTCGCGCCAGAGAGGCGCCCAGGCCGAGCCGGTCATTGCCGGCCCGGCCTCATTTGTGCGTCTATGCCCAGTACCAGGTGGCCACGTCCCAGGAGTCGATGCGCACATTGATGTTCGGCACGACGCCTTCGACACCGGATTTGTGTCCGCGGACCGTCGCGTATTGGAACATCGGCAGGAATGGCAGGTCGTTGCGCACGGTCTCCTGGATCTTCAGGTAAGCCTTCTTGCGTTGTTCCGGTACGAATTCGACACCGCCGGTTTCGAGCAGCTTGTCCACCTCCGGGCTGGCATACTGCCAGGTATTCTGGCCGGAGCCGCCCTTGGCCGGGATCGACTTCGAACTGAGGTAGTCCGAAGTGTCGGGATCGGAGCCCGTCAGGAAGTTGATGCCGACGACGACGGAATCGAATTCCGACTTCATCCAGTAGTCGCCCCACATCACCGCCGGCGGCAGGTTGGAGATCACCACCTCGACGCCGATGTCGCGATACGATTGCTGAATGAACTGCTGCGCCTGTTCGCGGATATGATTGCCGGCCGTGGTCGAGTTCTTGAACGAGAGGCGAACACCATCCTTGACGCGGATGCCGTCCCCACCAGGGACCCAGCCGGCGTCGTCCAGCAGTTTCTTTGCCTTGTCCAGATCGTATTCCTGCTTCGGCAAATCGGGATTGTAGTAGAAGGACTGCTGCGGCATGTAGGTTTCGGTCGGGGTCGGCAGCCCGTAGTAGAGGGCGTCGATGATCGTCTTCTTGTCCAGCGCATGGTACAGCGCCTGACGAACGGCGAGTTCCTTGAACTGCGGGCGCTCCATGTTGAAGCTGAGCGATTCGATCGTGGCGGCGGGAATGACGGCGACCGCGGTTCCGCTCAATGCCTTGGCTTCGTCATAGTGGTCGGCCGTGATCCACTGCAGTCCGATAACGTCGATGTCGCCGGTCTTGAACTGTGTGTAGAGCACGGTCAGATCCGGAATGTACTTGTAGATCAGGCTCTTTAGGTAGGGGCCGTCGGCGAAGTAGTCGGTGTTGGCGGCCAGTTCGATATGATCGCCGGCCATGCGTTCCACCCACTTGAACGGGCCGGTGCCGATCGGGGCATTGTTGAACGGCGCGGTGTTCTTGTCCTCCGCCGCACCGAGCACATGTTTGGGAACGATGAAGGTCGCGGCCAGGATCGACGGGTAGGGCGCGTAAGGCTCCTTCATCTTCCACTTGATCTCGGTTGGCGAGACGACAGTCAGATCCTGGACAAGTTCGTGACCGGCACGTCGCCAGCTGCGAAAATTCGGGTCGACCAGCAGTTCGAGCGTGAACTTGACGTCTTCGGCGGTGAACGGCTGTCCGTCATGCCATTTCACGTCGTCGCGCAGCTTGACGTGCCACTCGAGCCCGTCGGCAGAGATACCGCCGTTTTCGACGGTCGGCACCTCCTTGGCGAGCGCGGGGAAGAAATTGCCTTTCGGGTCGACGCCAAACAGCGAATCGAACACGCTGAAGTGGATGCCTTCGTCGACCTCGATATGTATCAGGTGCGGATTGAAGACGGTGGGTTCCTGGGAAAAACCGACGATCACCTGTCCCTTGGGCTCGCTCGGCGGGGTTGCCGCGAGGGCCCTGCCTGTTCCCGTCAGGCTGGGTATGGTGAGGCCGGCGGCACCGGCGATTGCCATTCCAAGCGCCTGACGACGCGTCGGTCGAAAGAAAGTGCTGCTGCTCTTGTCTGACATTGGAGGCTCCTTTTTTAGTGTTCCACTTTCGCTGCGTCACGCTCTCTTGTCGGAGCGCTTATAATCCAGTGATCGGTGCGACCTTCGATCCGTCCGAAAACCGCGACCACCGGAAATCCCTGGGATCGACGATCGGTGGCCGTCCGGTGACGATGTCCGCCATCAGCCTGCCTGCCGCGGGCCCGATGCCGAAACCATGGCCCGAGAAACCGGTCGCCACATGAAAGCCGGGAACGTCGTCGACTGCGGAAATGACGGGAACGGCGTCGGGCGTGACGTCGATATAGCCGGCCCAGCGCTGCGCCACTTCTGCCTTTTCCAGAACAGGAAATGCCTTGCGGGCATTTGCAAGAACGCGCTCCGAGCTTTTTTTGGAAGGCTTAGGATCGAGCACGCGGCAGTATTCGAAGGGGCTCGCCTCATCCATCGCCCAGCGTGTCGGCATCCTTGCCTCGTCGAGGAAACGGTCCCCCAGGCGGAATTGCAGCGATCGCCACTCCGTCTTCCAGGCCGGAAGAAAATCGCGCGCATAGCGAAAGGAGTTCGGCACGATATCGACGAGATTGCTCATGCTGGAGGCGACGGTGTAGCCGCCGTCCTGGCGCTTGCGTATGGCGAAGTTGTTTGCCCACACGGCCTGGTCCGGTCCGTTCTCGACCGGGGTCGTGCGAAGAACCGTGTTCATGACCTTCAGCTGCGGCAGGTCGAGACCGAGCGTTCCACAAAACAGGTTCGACCAGGCCCCTCCGGCAAGGACGACCGCCTTGCAGGCGATGAAGCCACGTTCGGTCACGACGCCCGAAACGGCGCCGTTCGTCGTCTCGACGCCGCGCACTGCGCATTCCGTCAATATGGCGGCGCCGCGGTCGCGTGCGGCTTCGCCAATTGCAGGCGCCGCCTTCTGCGGCTCCGCGCGACCGTCGGCGGGCGTGTAGAGCGCGCCTTTGACATCGAGATTGGAGCCAGGCAAGAGGTCACGCAATTCGCCGGCGCCGATCATTCGCGACTCGAACTGATAGCCTTCGAGATGGCGTCCCCAGCGTTCGTGCTGGTCGTATTCCTTGTCGTCCGCGCAGGTGAAGACAATTCCGGCCCGGGCATAGCCCGTGTCTCGTCCCGTCCGTTCGGAGAGCCTCGCCCATATCCGCAGGGCTTCCGCCATCAGCGGAAGCTCGCGCGGATCCCGCCGGGAAATGCGAACCCAACCCCAGTTGCGGCTGGACTGTTCGTGTCCGATGCCGCCCTTCTCGCACAGGGCTACCCGCAAGCCTCTCTCGGCCAGTTCCAGCGCCGTCGAAGTGCCGATGATGCCGCCGCCGATGACGACGCAGTCCACCTCCTGTGGCAGCTCGGTATCTCCATGAACGGGGACGACGAACGGTCCGGGCATGCTCAGTAGGACTCCTCAAGCTGGCAATTGACGGAAAATTCCGCGACGCTCGCATGATCGGGTAGGTCGAGAAGCAGCCCGATGATCCGTGCGAGGTCGTCGGGGTCGGTCATCAGCGCATCGGCGCGATCGGTGATGCCGCGGGCCATGTCTGTGGCGACGAAACCTGGACAGACGGCCGTCGCCCGAATCCCAAGATCCCACCCCGCCTGCCGGATGCCATGGGACAGCGCGACGGCGGCAAATTTGGAGATCGAGTAGGAGCCGGCTGTCACGGACTTGACCCGCTTGCCCGACAGCGAGGCGAGAATGATCACCCGGCCCGCGCGGCTCGCCGCAAGCGATGCCCATGACGCGCGCACCAGACGGCGCGGCGCTTTGACGTTGACCTCGAACATAAGATCGAGATCCGTGTCGTCGATGTCGATGACCGACTTCGCAATCATGATGCCGGCGCTGGCGACAACCGCGTCGATTCGGTTGAAGGCATCGACGGTGCCGTCGACCCATGTCCGTTCGCTGCCGGCCTCCGTGGCATCGTAGGGGAACACACGGACGCGCTCGCCATTGGCCCAGTCTGGCTGCATCGGTTCGCGCATGCCCAGCGACAATGTCCAGCCCGTTTCGAACAGGTGCCGCGCGCAAGCCGCACCGATACCGCGGCTGGCGCCGGACACGAGCGCCACACGCTGGCCGGCTCGCTCTGCGCCTGCCGCCGGCGCCGTCATTGGTCGAGACCCAGGGTTCGGCGATAGACGCGCCGCAAAATGTCCAGCAGGCGCTTCTGATCTTCCTCGGGCACACCGGCGAAGAAATCGCTGGATTGCTTGGTGGCGATCTCGCGCACCTTGCGGGCGAGGTCCGCGCCTTTTTCGGTGATGTGGAGCTCCTGTGCACGTCCGTCGTCCGGCGCGTTCCGGCGCGTCACCAGGTCATGGTCGATCATCTGGTCGACCAGCCTGCCCATGGCGGAGCGATCGCGCAGGATAAGCTGCGCTATGACCGAAGGCCGTATCCCCGGATGGCTGTCGACAAGCAGCAAGGTGGTGATCTTGCCGGTTCCCCGGGCGACGTCGAGACCTTCCAGACGATCATCGAGATCACGCGAAAGCGCTATGTTGATGGTCCGGATATAGAAGCTCAACGTGTCTTCAAGGACGTCCAGCCCGACCGTTTCGACTGGATGAGGCGGGCCTTTCTTCTTTGCCGGCACCGAACACTCTCCCGAGGCTTGCTGACCGCCTTCATCGAGGTCGCCGCAGCCCCAATCCGGGGTTGTCGAGGATCTTCCAGGGCATGATTGAGCCGGTAGTGGATAAATGCAACTACTTTTAGTGGACAAACGCAACTATTCTGCTCGACAGCAGATCTGGACGAGCACGCGTCGGCGCCCCGAAGAACGGGCTTGCAGCCGCGCCTTTGCCGGCACGGCCATTCATGGCTCAGGGAAGGTCAGGGGATCTTCAGCATCGCCTTCGGCTCAGGCGGCGGGGACCCATTCCTTGCCGGGAATGGCGGAGATCAGTTGCCGCGTATAGGGGTGACGTGGCGACCGGAATATCTGCGAAGGCGGACCGCACTCCACGACTTCGCCGCGGTTCATCACCAGGATCTCGTCGCAGATGCGGCTCGCCACCCTCAGATCGTGCGTGATGAAGATCATGGCGATCTTCATTTCTTCCTGGATGCTCGCCAGCAGATCGAGGATCTGCGCCTGGATGGAGACGTCGAGGGCTGAGACCGCCTCGTCGGCGACCAGAACCTTGGGGTCCATCATCAGGGCCCGTGCGATGCCGATCCGTTGACGTTGGCCGCCCGAGAATTCGTGCGGAAAGCGGCCATAGGCACCCTCGTCGAGCCCGACCAGACGCAGCAGTTGCAGCGCCTTCGCGCGCGCTTCCTGGGCGGACAGGCCATGCGCCATCGGGCCGACGGTGAGGATCTTGGCGATAGTCTGCCGTGGATTGAGCGAGGCGAATGGATCCTGGAAGATCATCTGGATGTGCGGCCGCATCGGCCGGAACTCGGAGTCCGAAAGCGCAGCGATATCCTTGCCGTCAAACAGGATGCTGCCCCCGTCGCTGTCCAGGAGTTTTAGCAGGACGCGGCCCAGCGACGATTTTCCGGAACCGGACTCGCCGACGATGCCGAGCGTTCTGCCCTGGCGCACTTCAAAGCTGACCTGCTTGACGGCATGCACGATGCGGGACCGCGAGAAGAAGCCGATGCCCGGCCGATAGGTCTTGTCGAGTTTCTGCACCTCCAGCACGATCGGAGCATCGTCACGCGCCTTCGTTTCGCTCTCGATCATATGCGGGACGGCGGCGATCAGCCGCCTGGTGTAGGGATGGCTCGGATTGCCAAGCACGTCGGCGGCGGTGCCTTGTTCGACCATCGCGCCTTTCTCCATGACGATGACGCGATCGGCGATTTCCGCGACGACGCCAAAGTCGTGCGTGATGAACATGACGCTCATGTTCTTTTCGCGCTGCAGCCGCCGGATCAGGGCAAGGATCTGCGCCTGGGTGGTGACGTCGAGAGCCGTGGTCGGCTCGTCGGCGATCAAAAGATCGGGCTCGAGCGCCAGCGCCATGGCGATCATGACGCGCTGGCGTTGCCCGCCGGAGAGCTGGAACGGATACTGGTGCCGCAGGACCTCCGGCTCCGGCAGGCCGACTTCGCCGAGCAGGTCGACGACCGCCTTGGCGCGGGTCGCCGAGGTGCCGGACCGGTGTGCTTCCATGACCTCCGCCACCTGCTGGCCGACAGTCATCAGCGGATTGAGTGCTGAAAGCGGATCCTGGAAAATGATGGAGACCGAACGGCCGCGCAGGCTTCGCATCACGACTTCGCCGGCGCTGGCGAGATCGTGGCCCTTGAACCGGATGCTTCCCTGCGCAATCCGCACTGAAGACGGCAGCAGGCCCATGATCGCGTTTGCGGTGACCGACTTGCCGGAGCCGGACTCGCCGACGATGCAGAGCATCTCACCCTTGAGCATGTCGAAGGATATGTTTTCGACTGCGTTCTCACGCTCCATGTTTGCGGGCAGGCGCACGGTCAGATTTTGAACAGAGAGAACAGTTTGCTCACTCGGCTCGCGGGGAATCGTTTCGCTCGGCGGCATGGCTGGCCTTTCGAAGTCCAGTGATCAGGCTGCGCATACTAGCCGCACGTCCTACCGATAGCGCAAGCCCGCATTTGTGAGATTGAGCGTTGTTGCACCGTCGGGGCGACGCGTTTCCGCAGGCAGCGGGCAATTGCAATGACAGTGCTGCTCGTTGTAGCCATTCTGGCCGCCTGATCTTAGAGGAGACGCAGCATGGACCGATTCACCGGCGGTTGCCTCTGTGGCAACGTCAAAATTGTGGCGTCGGGCCTCCCATACCGGGTCGGTATTTGTCACTGTCTCGATTGCCGCAAGCATCATGGCGCCCTTTTTTATGCCGCGGCAGTGTTCCCTCAGGATGCAGTAACGATCGAGGGCGAAACACGCGACTACGCCGGGCGGTTTTTCTGCCCCCGCTGCGGCTCGTCCGTTTTCGCACGCACCCTGGATGAAATCGAGGTGCACCTGGGATCCCTGGATGCCCCCGACCAGCTGAAGCCAACCTATGAACTGTGGACCGTTCGCCGCGAGTCCTGGTTGCCGCCGTTTCCGCTCACGAGACGATACGAACGCGACCGTGACGCCACAGGTCGCTTTGAGGAGTAGGCCGCACGCATGACAGCTTTCGGATAGTCGTTTGGAAGATCACGCCGGCACGTCACTCCGGAAGGCCGGCCTTGCGGAAGCCATCGATGAAATGCTCAAGCGTCGCAGCATCGCGGAAAGGTTCCGTCATGACCCAGTGGCGGGTTGTGAAATGCGGGTTGCTGACGAGGAACATCTCAACCTCTGCACGCGCCTCGTCGAGTCGGCCGAGTTGGGCAAGGCTTGCCGCCAGGAAACGGCGTGAGCTTGTTCGATAAGTCTCGTCCCTGCGCAGTGTCTCGACAGCGGCTTTGTATTCGCCGGCCGCATATTGCGCCGCGCCGAGCGTCAGATAGTACCAGCTTGGCGGAAACGGATTCAGCCGGAACGCCTTGCGAATGTGCTCAAGACCCTCCTCGACCCGCCCGGCCAAGACCGCGATGTCGGATAATGTCGCCCAGGCGTCGGCCTCGTTCGGGTCGAGCTCGAACGCCTTGGCGAATTCCGCGTCCGCCTCGGCGAAGCTGCGCTCATAGGCAAGTAGGTTGGCCAGCACCCAATGGCAGCCAGCATCGTTGGGATCGATCGCCACAGCTTTGCGCGCCAGTTCCAAAGCAACGCTACGGTTAGGTTCGATGGGTTCGCCCCAATGCACCCATCCCATCCAGTGGTTCATGGCAAGCCATCGATAGGCCTCGGCGTATTCCGGATCGAGCGCCACCGCGCGGGTTAGCATCAGATGCGCTTCCCGCGCCGTCTGCGGCGAATCATCGATCAGCTTGCGCGCCCGCACGCAGAGATCGTAAGCCTCGAGATTTTTGGGTCGATTGCGCGGCGGCGGCGCGCGCAGCCGGCCGAGCAACGCCTCCACGATCTTGGCCGTCACCTCGTCCTGAACGGCAAAGATATCCTCCAGGCTGCGATCGAAGCGTTCCGCCCATAGATGTTCACCACTCGCCGCGTCGACCAGCTGGGCGTTGATGCGCACGCGCCCCGCGGCGCGTCTTGCGCTGCCTTCCAGCAGGTAGCGCACGCCAAGGTCCTCAGCGATCTCGCGCACGTCCATCGCTTTTCCCTTGTAGGCAAAGGTCGAGTTGCGCGCGATGACGAACAGGCCGGAGATCCTGGACAGATCGGTGATCAGGTCTTCGGTCAACCCATCCGCGAAGGAGTCCTGCTCGGGATCATTGCTGAAATTCACGAAGGGCAGCACGGCTATCGATGGTTTGTCGGGCAGCGGCAAAGGTTTTCGCTTCGCGCCACCGAGCTGTTCGATCGCCCCCGTGAAGCGGTAGCCGACGCGCGGAACCGTGGAGATCCACTCACCCCCGTCGGCGGGCGGACCAAGCAGCTTGCGCAGCTGTGCGATCTGGACGGTGAGGTTGCCTTCCTCGACGGCCGTGCTCGGCCACGCCGCGTCCATCAACTCGGCCTTGCCCAGGATTTCGCCGGGCCGTCCGACGAGCGCCGCAAGCAGCTTTAGCCCGCGGTAGCCAACGGCAACGGGGACATCGTTCCGAAGCAGCGTTCCCGCGTCGGAATCAAGCACGAACGGACCAAAGGCAAAGCGCGATCCCTGCATACGGCGCATCTATAGCCCGTTTGGAAGTTTTGAGAACTATTTGGGAGGGCTTAATTACGACGCTGTTCGTATCCTGCAGAATTCAACCTCTTTCAGGTGGGGGGTCCCCGGACCCTCAAACGATATGGAGGTTGCCATGAACAATATCCTTGCGTCGGCCCCGCATCAGGCAGCGCGGCCGGGAACGTCTGTGGGGCCGGCGTCGCGTCGGCGCCTGACGACCCTGCGAAGCATTATCGCGACCTGGCGCGATCGGACCTGGCGCGAGCGGATACGCTTTCGCTGGGAACTTGAGCAAATGTCGAAGGACAATCCGCATTTGATCGACGATATCGGTCTGACGAAACGACAGGTCGAGGCAGAGCTCGCCAAGCCCTTCTGGCAAGGATAAAGGCGAGTGCTGCAAGACGCGGATCGCGGCGCCAGCCTCGCACACGCGTTCGCATCAAGGTTCGCTGCCACATCGGGAACTGAAGCACGACCGCGAATCTTCGCCTCAAGTGAGGCCGTGTCGGACGAGATGGCGAACGACCGGCGAAAACATCTGCTGGCCGATATAGGATCCGGTGTTCGCATCCTCAAAGAGTGTTTCGGCGACGGCAGCGTCCTCGACTATGGGAATACCTGCCTGGCGCGCTTGCGTTGTTATCTCGTCGGCTGCGCGGCCCTGGCCTTTGCCGACGACCGTCGGCACCGGCGTTTCGCCCTTGACGTAGCGCAACGCCACGGCACGGTCGCCGGACACGAACACGATGACCGCATTTTTCACGCCCAGCTTCGCGGGTTGCACCACCGCTTCGCGCCGCTGCCGCTGCTGTTCATGGCGGATCAAGGGATCCCCCTCGAGATCCTTGTGCTCACGCTTGTATTCGGTCGTTGTCATACGCATGTCGCGAAGGAACAGCCAGCGCTGAAGTGGAACATCGATCACGCCGATGGCGACAAAGGCCAGGGCGGCGGCGATGCCAAGAGGTGTCAGCACCGCCTTGATGATAGGCTCCAGGCATGACGGACCGCAGCCTGGCGCATCGAAGAGCGGCTGCAGCCACGCGATCAAGATGAAGACGAAGAGGCTTGCCAGCAGCACCACCTTGATCAGGCCCTTGGTGAACTCGATGACGTTGCGCAGCGACAGGATCTTCTGAAGGCCCTTCGCCGGGTTTATGTGATCGAACTGCGGCTTCAGCGGCTCAAACGAGAAGACCGGCCCGAACGTCCCCAGCATGCCGAAGGCCACGGTGAGAACGACAACGATCCCGACCAGTGGCAATGTGGCAAGCATCAGCAACGAGAATGAATGGCGGATGGCCCGCAGGCTGACCTCCGCGAACGAGCCGCCGGGCGCCGTCACGGTCTGCACGAGTTCCGAAAAGTGCTTGAACAGCATCGGCCAGGAAAAATAGACATAGGCGAGCGCTGCGAAAAAAGTGAAGCCAGAGGTCAGGTCGCGGCTCTGCGGAACCTGGCCCTTGCGGCGGGCGTCACGAAGCTTCTTGTCGGACGCCGGTAATTTCTTTTCCTCAGCTTCTTCGGCCATGTTGCAATCTTATCGCACTGTTGTGGTTCCAGTCGGCCGACGCTCTGTGTAAGGTGGGGCGGGCTTGAATACCGAGAGGTGGATATGCGGTTGCATGTCGTATTCTTGCCAGTCGTCATCATCATGCTGGCGCTGACCGGTTGCCAGACGAGCAAAACTGGCTCTGTGCAGGCGAAGGCCCAGGGCCCGTCCTCGCAATCCGAGCGACTGATCAAGCTTGCCGACGATATTGATGCGCGCGGAGAAAGTGACACCGCAATCGCGCTCTACCAGCGCGCGGCAGCGATGCCGGACGCCAAGCCGATCGCGTTCGTCAAGGCGGGCGACGCCTATATGAAGGCGGGCTATCCCGCAGACGCTGCCAAAGCCTATCAGGGCGCGCTCGCAAAAGCGCCCAATGATGGCGGGGCAATGCTCGGGCTTGGCTCGGCGATGATAGAGGCGGGCGATATCGATGCCGGCATGCGCGCGCTCGCGCAGGCCGCGCCGCTGGTCAATACCAGCAGCGCCTACAATCGTCTGGGCGTGGCGCAGACATTTGCTGGCCAGACAGGGGAGGCGCAGACGACGTTCGCCCAGGCGTTGAAACTTGCGCCGGGCGATCTCGACGTCGAGACCAACATGGCGCTGGCGGCAGCGCTTGAAGACAATTCCGCCACGGCATTGCCGCTGGTCCAGAAGATTGCCGCCGCACCTGGCGCGCAATTGCACCACAAGCGCAATCTGGTGATGGTCTACGGACTTCTCGGCCAGGCCGATCAGGTCAGGGCCTCGCCGCCCATTGGCCTGACGACCAAGGAGGTTGCCACCTTGCTTGCGCGTGCCAGGACCATCCGGTCGAAAGGCAGTACCCAGGCCAAAGCGAAAGCACTCGGCTCCATCCTCGGCTAGAGCAATTCCAGGAAAAGTGTGAAACGGTTTTCCGTCCGGAATTGCGTCAAAACAAAAAGATAGAGCGGTTCTGCGTTTCCGTGAAACGATGAACAGCTCTAGTGGATCGGAGCAGCGGAAACCCTGAAGCGGTCTTCCGCCAGGCCCGACGCGTAGAGCAGTGCTACGCGAGCGATTGCCGCATCGGCTCACTCGACCGGGAGCGTCGTTTGCGGCGTCGACGGCGCGCTGTTGGCTCCGCCTGTCGGAGCCTCTTCGCCGTCGAGGTAACGACGGGCCGCACGTGCCGTGGGTGCTGCTGCCGCCGGCCCCATGCGCTGGCCCTCGACGAGGTCACGCTGGCTTTCGGCCATGCGCTGAAGATTGTAGGCATTGGCGCAGCCGGGCGGCAGGTGGGAGCCGACGCCGGAGACGATTGTCAGATCGGTCCTGGCGGCAGAATTGTCGTCATCGGCCGGTTCGGCCAGACATGCGTTGGGAGCAAGGACGGAGCCGCCGACCCCCTTCTCGGAGCCGCCCGTATCTGTCGAAACATAGCTGTAGCCGGGAGAATAATCCTGCCGCTGTTGCGGGCTGTTCACACAGCCGGCCAGAAACAGAGCTGGAAGAACGGAGCAAAGGGCGATGCGCAGTGTCATGGTCGTTTCCCCCACTACTTGATGATCAGACCCGTCGCCGACGCGTCATTGGCGTGCTTGCGACTGGCACGCTTGGCTGCCGGACGATCGAGCGGCGTGGCGAGGCTGTCGCGCACCGGCGCGACCAGATAGGGTGTGATCAGGATAACCAGTTCGGTCTCTTCGTGCTGGAAACGCTGCGATTGAAAGAGCGGGCCAAGCACGGGCACATCGCCGAGAACCGGAAATTTCTCCAGATTGCGCGAGGTCCGCTGCTGGAAAAGGCCCGCGATCGCAAAGGTCTGACCACTCGCCACTTCGACCGTGGTGTCGGCCCTGCGCACGATGAAGCTTGGCATGGCGAAGCCGTTGGCACTTACCGACCCGGTCTCCGACAAGGAACTGACTTCCGGCTGGACATGCAGCGCGATGCGATTGCGGCCGATCAGCGTCGGGGTGAACCCGAGCGAAACGCCAAAAGGCTTGTACTGGACGGTGACGCCGTCGGTTCCTTGCGGAATCGGAACCGGAATTTCGCCGCCGGCGAGAAAGCTTGCCGTCTGACCGGTCACCGCCGTCAGATTCGGCTCGGCCAGTATCTTGACGACGCCATTGCGTTGCAGCGCTTCGACCAGAATGTCGAAGTTGATGCCGTGCGCCTGATCCAGGTTCAAGCCGAAATTGCCGTTGCCCGAGGGCACGCCATTGTCCTGGAACATGTTGAATTCGAAGCCGCCGCTCCTGTATCCGACCGACCAGTCGACGCCGTATGACTGCAACTCCGTGCGTGAGACCTCGGCGAAGCGAACCCGGATATTGACCTGCTGCGAGCCCTGCACCGTCATATTGTTCAGCGGCGGCTGTTCCGGCGGCGAGAAGGTCCGGGCGACATTGTCCATATCCGTTGCCTCATCGACGCCTCGTGCCTCGCCTGTGGTAACGATGCGGGTTCCGAAAATGTGGAGATTTGTCGCCGAGTTCGGCTGCATTGCACGCTTGGCTTCATTGGCAGGCGTGATGTCGGGCGTGACGCGGAACTGGGCCGTTGCTTCGATCCGCTCATCGGCGGTGACTGCAATGAGGTTGGTCAGGCCGGGTTTGAGGCCGAAGACATAGACCATGCTCGGCGACACGACCTGCAGGTCTGCAATCGTGGTGTCCGCAACCAGGACGGATTCGACCGGTTCATTGAACCGCAGCAAGCGTCCTTGCCCGACCGGCAAGTCGAGCGATGGCTTGCTCGGCAATGGCGATGCGTTCTGTGCCGTCGCGTCTGCAGGTGTAAACAAAAACGCCAGCAAGAAGCCGACCGTCGCGATAGCGAGCCAGCGCATATCCGTCCGCCCTGCGAAAGCGGCGGACCGAACGCCTGCTGCGGTATCGTGGATTGTCATGCCGTTCCTCTCCTGAGCATTTGAATTCCCCAACTGTCCCCCTCCGTCCGCCTGGCGTCATGAGGCAGCCTCTTGCCCGGCTTTCGTCTGAGCCGACGGCAGCGACTGCGAGACATTTCGCGCGCCGGCTCTGCCGGAGCGGCCGGCGATCGTGGCCAATGGCTGGACGTTGAATTCCTGCGCGAGTTCCTGGAAGGACAGAACCGGAAGCTCGATGGCATTGTGCGTGAGCAGGCTGCGCATATGGCGGCGCACATCCATCGCGGCGAGGACGACTGGCGAGACGTCGGTGGAGTTCTGCGACAGCGCCCGCTCGATTTCGGTGACCAAAGCCTGCGCATCATCGTCCGAAAGGTTCAGGAATGTGCCGGTCGATGTGCTCTGCACTGCGTTTCGCAAGATATCCTCGGCCGAGCGCTGCAAGACATAGGCTGCGATGATGTTGTTGCGGCCGGCGGAGCGGAAGCTGATCTGGCGCTTCAAGGATGTGCGGACATATTCCGTCAGCAGGACGACGTCCTGTTCGCGTTGGCCCCATTCGATCAGGGCTTCGAGGATCAGCCGCAGATTGCCGATCGGCACGTTCTCGCCGACGAGCCGGCGAAGCACTTCCGCGATCTTCTGCAACGGCACGATCTCCTGTGCCTGTCTGACCAGATCCGCATAGTCCGGTTCCATGTCCGACAGCAGCCTGCGCGTCTCCTGGATCCCGACGAAATGGCCGGCATAAAGCCGAAGCGCATTTCCGGTCCATTTGGCCGCTGTTTCCGCCAGTGTGGAGAAGACGAAACCGGCTTCTTTCAGTGCCGATATCTGGCTGTCATCAACCCACACGAATTTGCGCTGACCGGCAATCGAAGCACCTTTTTCGTAAGTTACTTCGAGCAGTTCGAGATGCGTTGCGTCCGCTTCGACAAGAACGCGGTCGGCAGGAATTTCGGCATCCAGGATTGGTGCGCCCTCCAGATCGATGCGGATGCTTCGTGGTGAAAGCATCTCGTCTACCTGCATGCCAATGGCCGGAACGTCGACGCCGAGATCGCCGAAGAGTTCGCGGCGCACGCCGTCGGCGAGCGCGGCAAATTCGGGCTCCGGGATCGAGCGTGCGAGTTCGGTTCCGAGGCGTACGACGACGCGGTCGGATGGAGGCAGCGTTCCGGCGCGGATTGCTGAAAGCGACGCGGCATTTTCCGGTTGCTCGTGCACGGCGATCTGGCCGATCTCTTTGGACTCGGCTTCCTTTGCGGTGCGGCGATTGATTGCATAGGCGCCCGCTCCGAAGCAGGCACCAAGGATCAGGAACACGATGGAAGGGAAGCCCGGCACCAGGGCGAGGCCGACCATGATCACCGCAGCGAGCCCGAGCGCCCGGGAGTCCCGCAGGAGCTGGCTGGTTATCTGCCGGCCAAGATCGCCCGTTCCGTCCGCGCTGCCGACGCGCGTCACCATCGTGCCGGCGGCCACGGCGACGAGCAGCGCCGGTATCTGCGCCACCAGCCCGTCGCCCACGGTGAGCAGGGTGTAGGTCGCTGCCGCATCCCCCACGGACATATCGTGCTGCAGCGTTCCGACCGCGAAACCGCCGATCAGGTTGACCAGAATGATTACGATGCCGGCGATGACGTCGCCTTTGACGAATTTCATGGCGCCGTCCATCGCGCCGAACAGCTGGCTCTCACGCTCCAGCTGCTGGCGCAAACGGCGTGCCTCCGCCTGATCGATGTCGCCGTTGCGCAACTCGGCATCGATGCTCATCTGCTTGCCCGGCAGCGCATCGAGCGTGAAACGCGCGGCGACCTCAGCGACGCGCTCCGCACCCCGCGCAACCACGATGAACTGTGCGACGGTGATGATCAGGAAGATGACGAGGCCGACCGCGATGCTGCCGCCCACGACGAAGGTGCCGAACGCGGTAATGATCTCGCCGGCGTCTGCCTGGAGCAGGATCAGTCGCGTGGTCGTGATCGTTATCGCCAGCCGGAACAAGGTGGCGATGAGGATGACCGACGGCAGCGACGAGAACTGGAGTGGATGAGAAACGTAAAACGAAGCCAGCAGGATAAGCACGCTGATGGCGATGTTCGCGGTGATGAGAATGTCGACGAGAAACGTCGGCAGCGGAATGAGCATCATCACCACCGCGACGAGCATCAGGACGGCAATGACCAGATCGCTGCGGCGTGACAGCCTGGCAAGGAATTGCAGAAGTCGCTCCGACAAGGTCATCCGACGCCTCGTTGCGACAGGAAACTGATTAAGGCACTGTGTGCTTCTGTCTTACGCCCGGCCACGAGCAAGGCGCGGCTCTTCAGCAATGCAAGCGCCGGGTTGTCCATTCCTTCCAAGGTCTCCAGCCTGGCAATCGTGGCCAGCGCCTTTTCCGCCTCGCCATCGAGTATGAGCAGATGCGCCAATGTCCTGAGCACGCCGGCATTTCCCGGCGAGAGCTGTGCAGCGATAAGCAGGTACGCTGCGCCCCGCTTTGCCTGCCCATGACACCCGTAGAGATAGCCGAGGACATGCAGCAGATGGACCGTGTCATGCGGGTCGGTCAGATTCCGATTCCTCCCTGCATGCGACCAAGCAGTTCGCGATGACGCTCGATTTCATCCTCCATCAGCGTTCTGGCTAACGTCTTGAGTTGCTCGCCGCCCTCGAGGCCGGGGACCAGGTGCGTTACAAAATGCTGGAGAATAGGGACGGAGCGACGCAGGATGGCTGGCTCGGGAACAACGGGCATGACGAAGTTGGCGAGTATCTCGTCGAGCGATTCGCCGGCGGCACCTTGAGACGGCTGGAATTCCGCGGTTTCCGGCCTTTCCGCCGCAGCGGCCGATTTCGTCCCTTGAGCACGGTTTGCGGCTTTGTCGACGCCATTCATCCGTCGCCGGTTGATTGCCTGACCGCGCACGCCTTCCGCCTGCCGCACTTCGCGGCCGGCTGCGTCCATCCTTGCCGAATCGAGTCGCGGCCCTTCAAGCCGGCGGTTCACGGATATTTCAGCGCGACCGTGGCGCCGCCCTTGGTCAGGAGAAGTTCCGTCTCACCGATATGCTTGATCGTCCAGCCGTCATTGGTGAAGGCGCCTTCGTGATAGCGCGCGCCGTCGGCCGCGATGACGTAAGGCCGATCGCCATACCAGATCGCCTGCAGCGTCAGGCGCGGAGCCTGCTGCGCGTTGCCGATCATGACGTTGGAGACCAGGGGAATGTGCGCGCCGAACGCCTGGTCGAACCAGGATTGCGTCTCCGTCCAGGCGCCACTCTTGTCATTCGGGATCATGCCCGAGACCACAAGGCGTCCCGGTGATTGCTGAACGGTCAATGTGCTTATGCCGGATTGCTCGAGACGGAGCTTGAGCTGGCTTTCCGCTTCGGCGGCACTCTGGATTTGCGCCGGCGACGAATCGTCCAGGACTTCTTGGCCCGGCTCGCCGGCTAAGGCCATTCTGATCGGTTCGCCGTCGTGAGAGGATGCCTTTGCGCCGATGTCGGGCTTGGCGAAAGAGAACCCGTTCGCGGCGACGGAGACAGCGAATACGGCAAAGAGAACGCTGCCCGCAATCAGGACGGAGCGATGGGAAAAGGACCACCGGCTCGGGGGGCGTTCCGGGTTGACCAGCCGGATACGGGCGTCGCCGACGCTGATGGTGAGTGGAAGCCTGCAGCTTCTGCCATGTCCCTCGTGGATGGTCTCGCCTGTGGCAAGAGTGACATCACCGCGGACGGCCTCGATTTCAAACTGGTTGCCCTTGCGCCGCAGCCTTGCGTGGATCGGCGCGATGCCGGCATCCCTGAGCACAATGTCCGACTCGGTACTGGAGCCGATCGTATACAGTGGCCCGACCAGGCTGAGTTCGGCGCCGGCATGAAATCCGTGGGTTACGCTGAGCGCAACGGAACCTCCGGATGCCGGGGAGGGGGCGACAATCGTTCGGAGCAGGCGCGCTGGCGCCGCATCCAGATATCTGCCGATAGGATTAGCGGTCATGCCACTTCATCTCCCGCCGATGACGATTTCAAATGCAGCCTGACGACGGCGTTGAACGATTTCTGCCGTGCAAGTACGCCGCCGGTTGCTTGCGGCGGCGTATGGGTTCGAGAGTCTTTGCGCTAGGCCTTTTCAGCCGACTGGCCGAGCGTCCTTGCGGTGCTCATCAGCATGTCATGCTGGGATTTCGCCATCTCTTTCGTGATCTCCAGGCCAAACATGCGCTCCTGGTGCTTGATCATCTTGTCCAGGTTCTGTTCCGGCGACCCAGCCGAGCCGGACGTAATGGGAGGGGTAGCAGCCATCATTGTCTCCTTGAGGGACTATTCAAGTTACAAACTCCGGACTCACACCGCTGCGATCCGGCAGGTTGCGAAACCAACTTAAGGCAGCATGACCGAAATTGAAAGTCCAGTTGGAATATTTGGTCCACTTCAGTTCCAACTGTTGCGTTGCCGGCGTTCCAGGAGTAACCTTCGAACCGGGTGAATGGGGTATTTCAGGATGGAAAAAGGTCCTTTGGCGGAGCTGTTGGTCGAACGGTTCGAAAATATGCCGCCGCAACTACGTGTCGCCGCTCGTTTCGTGCTGGATCATCCCAAGGATGTCGCACTGATGTCGATGCGTGAGCAGGCGCACCACGCCGGTGTCTCGCACAGCACGATGATGCGGCTGGCGCGATGGCTCGGCCTTGATGGCTATGAGGACATGCGCAGCCTCTATGCGCGCGCGTTGCGTGAGACAATCGCCGGTGAGCCGGCGCGACGGGGTATCGAACAGCATGGCGCTCCGGGATATTCGACTGCCGGCGTCGTTGCCGACACACTCGCGGCTCAGATTTCAAGTCTCGGTGAATACGGCAATGCCATGCAATTCATCGCCGCCGCCGGGCTCCTTGCGCGATCACGCAATCTGTTCGCTCTCGGCTCGCGCTCCGCCTATCCGGTCGCGAGCCACTTCGTTCACATCATGTCGTTTGTGGCTGGCGGTGACAGCAAGGTGGCGCTTGTCGGCGAGATGGCCGGACAGGGTCTGGACGCTCTCCAGCAAGCGGGACGTGGCGATGTGCTCCTTGCTGTGGGCATGTCGCCTTATGAACGCACGACGATCGACGTGGCGCGCCAGTCGGCTCGGCAGGGCGTCGGCGTGGTGGCAATCACTGACAGCAGCGTGTCGCCGCTGACTCGGATCGCGCGGGAAACGATCATCGTCACGTCAAATTCGCAGTCGTTCTTCCGAAGCATGGCGCCGGCGTTCGCCGCCGTCGAGATTCTTGCGGCACTGACGGCAGTGCAGTCTGAAACGAATGCCGCAGAACGGGTGAAACAGTCGGAAGAACAGCTTGCTGCTTTCGGCATTTATTGGAAGCCCCCTCGATAAGACCTGAAAGGTTGCAATCGGGCGGGCGTGACGGCAGCCAGGCTGCCGGCAACAGTGATTTCCGGAGGTCGTCCAGATGGTTCGCCCGATAACGCTCATCAAGCCGCCAGTCCAGCCGCAAAAGGTCAACGCCTCGGCAAATGCCGCGCAGGTCGCGCGGCTGGAGGCGCAGGCAGCGCAGCTTCGGGAGCAGATCAGGCTTGCCAACCGGATGGGCGAGCGCGATTGGGCGGCACAGGCCCGCCAGCAACTGGCACAGGTCAATACGGAATTAAGTTCCCTGCAACCGCCGCCGGTTGCCGGGCCGGGCGTCAACGTCGTGAGCGCCAGCAATGGCACATCCGGCAACGGCACGACGGTGACTCCGGCTCTTTACGTGCGGCCCGATCTCGTGGCACCCACGCTGACGCAGGTGAAACTTGACGGAAGCAAGCCCGAAGACAACGCCGCGGAAGCGACGACCGCCCGCAACATTGTCAACGATGTCACCGGCGGCAAAAGCATCGACCAGATTGCCTCTGCCCGCGGCATGACGCGCGAACAGGTTATCGCCGCGCTCAGGTCTGGTGGGATGAGCGTGTCGACCACCGACCCGACCGGCGGCAACGGCGACGTGCACACGACGAAAATCACGGACGCCAGCGGCCGCACCGTCACGCAATACTACGACTACCAGCACGACAGCTACTATACGAGCGTCCAGCAACAGCCCAACGGCGCGGCGACCACCACGCCGGTCCGCGATGGGCTCGGACGCAAGGAAACCAGCAGCTACAATCCCGATACCGGCGCTATCACGACGCGCTATGAAGACGATCTTGGCACGGGTACCGTCACCGAGCGGACGTCGCTTCCCAACGGTGCTTCGGTGGAAACCGTGACACCGGGCGCCGGTCCGTCCCTTCCCGTGACCACCGTCACCGGCCCCGACGGCCGCAAGACCATACTGGCAGCCGCGCAGGATCCGGGCGGGACAAGCACGCAGAATATCAAAGACGGTCTGGCCGAGGGGAAAAACATCGAGCAGATCGCGCAGGAAAACGGCCTCACCAGCGAACAGGTGATCGCGGAATTGCAGGCCGCCGGCTATCAGGTCAAGACGCAGGCGCCGACGAGCGGCAATGGGGACGTGCAGTCGGTCGAAATCGTCGACCCGCACAGCGGCGACAAGACCGTCTACTCTCACGACTATCAGCACGACGCGCGCACCGTCACGACCACGGCCGACGGAAAGGAAACGTCTCACTCCGTCGATGGCAACGGCAAGACCCGCAGCAGTGTGCGCGACACCAAAACGGGCGAAACCACGACCACGATCGTCGATCCGAAGGCCGGGACCGAAACCAAGATCGTAACCGACAAGGACGGCCGGGTGACGACGACCACCACCGAGAAGATCAATGGCGGCAAGCCGGTCGAGTACGAGGTCAAGCCGGGCGACAACCTGACCCTGATCGCTGAGCAACATGGCGTGACGCTGGATGATCTCAGACGCACGAATCCGGAGCTATTCGATTCGCCTCGCGACCCGGACATCATCCATCCGGGCGAAAAGATCGCCATCGAAAACGGCACGCGTACGACCGTGGAGGTCACCTTCAACGGCTATACGCTGACCACCAGGCCTGACGGCAGCGCGACGCTGCACAACAACACCACCGGCACCGACCTGAAGATCGAGGCAGGAAGCACGCAGGAGGCGTTGGCCAAGACGCTGTTGGCGGTGAATCCCAACAGCAGCGATCCCAAGGAGGCAAAAGAGGGCGAGGTCGTGAAGACCTTCGTCGAAGGGCTGCTGGCGGGCGAGGCCTTGCCCAGTCTCATCGACGCGGCGGAAAAAGCCGGACAAGACAAGACGGACCTGATGACGAAATATGGTCGGGGTACCGTCATCGAGCCCAAGCTGGACGGTGAGAACAGGGTTGTCGATCCGTTCGGCGATCCGCCGCAGGGCAACGCACCTTCCGGTGGAAAGTGGACGCCGATGAAGGTCGACGGCGTCTGGACCTGGGTCGATCCCCAGGTCGCCCAGGCCATCATCACCGAGAACATCGCACTGTCGCGCATCACCGAGACGCGAGCTCTGGCCGGCCAGCGGCAGGAGCAGTTCAACGTCCATATGCTCGATCCAGCCTACGAGGATGCCGTCGATGGCGCGCAGACCATCATAAACGAGGCGCTGGCACCTCATGGCCTGCAATGGACCGCGCAGAAACCGAAGGGCACGCTTGCCGACGCACGGGAACGGCTGACCAAGGCCAACACCTTGCTGCAGAACGCGCAGGATGCGCGTGGGGAGTACGAAAACGCCGGCCGGGTTCTTGCGGATGCGATCGCCCAGCAGAGCGAACTTACGCCGCTGACTGATCCCAATGCGCAGGCCGTAACGTCGACGGACAATCCTGGCCCTGATCGGCAGACGGAATATGCACAGGGGCTCGCCGACCATGCGAATGTCGACAAGCTGTTTTCCGAAGTCGGCCTGCATCTGAGCAAGGGCGACAAGCTCACCATCGACTTCCTGGTCGGGCAGGCCGAACTGAACGGCGTTCCCACGGATTCGAAGGAATACAAGGACCTCAAGGCCCTGCAGACGACAGCAGGCAGTCAGCTCGAATTGGCGCAGGCCTACCAGGACTACTTCGACGCCCATGCCAATGCCACGCAAGTGGGCGCGCAGCAGACGGGTCTCGAGCAAAGGCTACTCGCCGAATACAATAACGAGCACCAGTTTCTGTTCGAACAGGGAAAGAAGCATCAAAGAGTCAGTGGCGATTATCTGGGTCTCTTCCAATCGCAAAAACTGGAGATCCGCGACGGCCAGCTGTGGGTGGTCAACCAGTTCGAAGAGGGCACGACAGAGCAGCAGCTCACCTACAGTTTGAGCGACGAGAACGTCAGGGACGAGTACCGGGACCGCCAACTCAACAAGGACTGGCAGCAGCTTCTGAGCGGCGCCAACTCCAGCGGGCCGGTGTGCACGGCCAATGGCCTTGGAGCAGCGAAGGCCGGCGAGGAGCAGGCGGCGAAGACCCTGAACGACGTCCTGGACAAGCAGCTCGGCGACAGCATTACCGACCTGAACTCCAAGCTGACGACGCTGCAGACCAACTTCAACAATGCGTTGACGGAACACGGGCCAGGAACGGTGGATGCCCCCGCTGGCACGCTGCCCGATGGCGTGCAGCCGGTCGAGATCAATGTCGGCGGACAAACGATCAAGGTGGCGCCCGAAATTGCCCAGAAATACAACGAGATAGGGATCGATGCGCTGACCGAGGGCGGGAAGGCAGTCTGGATCGACCTCGATACAAAGGATGACGATGCCAGTGGACGCTGGGTCGATCCCGAACTGGCGGTCGCCAAGCTGAAGCTAGATGCGACAAGGCTTCAGATAACGCAGGCCGAGGATCTGCGCAGGGTGGTGCAAGGTTTCAGTGACTATCATGAGCTTCGGCTCAGCGATCCTTCGCTCTTGGCCGACCGCAACAGCACGGTGGACAAGACCTATCTGGACGAGCATGAGCAGCAGACGCTCGACGGCATCTATCAGCCGAAGTTCCAGCAACTGCTCGCCAGCGGTTACGACAACGAATTCCAGGAACAGGTCGGCACGGACCTTGAGGAAAAGGTCTCCGGAGAACTCGGCCTGAATAGTTCGACCGAGGAAGGCCGCGAGGCGCTCGAGAATGTGACGGAGGAGATCCGCGATATCGGCGGCGACAATCCGTATGTGCGCAGCGTGCCGATCTTCTATGTCGACGACGAGGTCGGGACGCAGCAGGTCACGATCTTTGCCGTGCGCGACGGAGACGGCAACACGCGCTATGTCGACGTCACCGGCAAGAAGTTCGACGACCTCGGGGATTTCCAGGACAACAACAGCCAGTTTGGCGAGAACGGCAAGCTCGTCGTTCCCAAAGGCCTGGAGATGAAGGCGGGAGACGATGGAAAGGTCGCGCTTGAGGTCGTTAAGGCGCGCAACGTTTCGGTCTGGGACAAGGTTGTCGATCCGCTGGTTGGCATCGGGACCGGCATAGCCACCATCCTGTCGTTCACGCCGGCCGCGCCTGTCGCGGCACCGCTGGCCTATACGGGCGCGGCCTATCTCGGAACTAGAGCGGTCATAAACCAGGTCAACCATCTGGAACATGGCGGCAAGTGGGACGATACCGAGTCACTGATGAATGTCGCCAGCGTGGCGACCACGGTTCTGCCCATGGCTTCCAGCGGCGTGCGCACCATTGGCATGGCGGCGAAGAGTGAGTCATTCTTGAGGGGCCTGGCTGCCAGTCCGCGCGCCTTTGCTGGCAGCATCGGCGCAACCAAGTCGAACTGGGCGTTAGCAGCCGAAACCCGCACCTACATGCAGTCCTCCGCCGGGCTCAACAAAGTCGCATGGGGAATGGATGTCGGCTCGGTGATTGTCGGCGCACCTTTGCTGGCGACATCCGCCTACGATCTCGCCGTCAACGGAGACCAGATGAACGGTCTCCAGCTTGCCAACGCGCTTACGGGTCTTGGCACCGGCATCACCGGCACGGGGCTCGGCATCCATGGTTTGCGCACGCTGCGGCCGGGAACCGGCACGCAGGCGAGCTCCAATGGTCCCGGCGCCAACCCACCGCCGGGCAGCGGCGGACCGCACCAGCAGCCGCCAGGCGGCAAGGGACCGCAGCCGGCGCTGGAACCTGGCCCCTCTGGGCGTCCGATGAATGTCCATGAGATGGGCGCCGACGGCGTTTACAGGCCGACGGGAGAGCAGGTCTTCCACGATCCCAGCTACCCGGTCATTCCGGGAGAAGTGATCAAGACCGATGACGCCGGCGGCAATGGCTCGACAATGATGCCGGGCCGCGATCCGCATGGGTCGACCGCGCCCGGTACACCGCATCCCGCCGATGGAGATCCCATCATCGTGCCGGGTGAACCGACAGGAGAAGACGGACCGATTCACCTCGTCTGGGATCCGGAGACACGCAGCTTCGCCGGCATGCCTGAACCCGACACGAGCGGCTACGTCTACACCAGCGGCAAGGATCCGAAGACGCCCTCGGCCTATCTCGATGGGCTCACCACCGAGCAGCTTGTGGCCCGCTACGAGCAGGAGAAGAGCTACTACTCCAGCCGCGAGATGGCCGAGCGCTATGGTCCGGACGGCGTCCAGATACCGCGCACGCCGCTTCGCGAGATACTGCCGGACTTCCGTGTCGGCGTCACTTTCCGGGCCCGGCTGAACACCGGCGACGCATTCGGGATAGGCTCGCCAACGGTTGCGGCTGTTGGCTTCGGCGTCGGAACCAAGACCGATTTCGGCATGATCGGATGGTCGATCGTCGACAGTGTCAGCCAGCGCAGCATGACACCGTTCAAGGACGCGCTCGGCACGCAGGGCGTCGTATCCTACCGGGCACGCGAATACAGGAACATCACCGCCCTCCAGGCCGGTGTCTGGCCGGTGTCCAATCAGACGGCCTTTCCGGTTCGCAGCAACGATCTCTCGGCGGCGGCGAGCAAGGCGATATTCAGCGACGCGACCGGCTACAACGCCAAGCCGATCGATGCCGCCATTGTCGGGGCGACGCCGGACGGCGAAGGCATCGTGATCGAGATGACCTACACGCCTTCGCTCAAAGGCTCGGAGGTCACGCTCGCACCCGGCCAGCACGATTTCTTTGGCGTGCCGGCGGAAAACAGTTCCGGCCACGTCAAGCTGGAAGGCGCGCTTCCGTTCGATCGCATCATGACCGAGACCAAGGTCGGCATACGCCTGCCGGTCGTGGCCAATCATGTCGCGGCTGTCGACCAGATGCCGCGGGTCGGTTTCGAGAAGCGTCCGGAACTGGCTGTCAAGGATACGCTGCAACCGGGTGACATCGTATCGACGCAGGCATTCGATCAGATTCAGTCCGCCCTCGGCTCGACAACCCTCAAGATACAGTTCGCGGTCAAGGACCCGGCGAAGGCATCCGAAGTCGTCGCGGCCATCGGACAGGGTGATGGCATCCAGTCGATCCGTGACTTCGTCAAGTCCGGTCAGATCGACCCGTCGAACACGGTTTCTCTCGTCGATGAACCGACGCTGAGTGGATTGCGGCTCTCGGCCGTGCCCGGCAAGGCGCCTACGGCAGACATCGTCCTGCTGACCGGCGAGAAAGTTCGCGCTGTAAACCCCGAGGCGATGCTGGTCGACGTCATCTTCAACGATCGCAACGGGCTGCCTGGCGTATTGGGCTTCAATCCGGATCGGATGACGACTTCAGCGACCTACAAGGTAAAATCAAAAGTACAGTCATGGCTTCCGGCGCGGTTCCAGCCCGACGGATCACCGCAGTCCCGCTACATGCCGAGCGCCGGCAACATCTATAAGAATCTCTACGGTTCGGATGGCACGCCCGCCACGCGCTACACGTTTTCACTGTCGACGCCTCCTGTTCCGGCAAGCGTGGTGGCTTACAGCGCCGAGGTGAGGATCCAGTACAAATCCAAGGCGGCCAAGGTCGCCCCTTCGATCGCCAAGAACGAAACCGCGACATTGACCTTCAATCGCGCCGACGGGCAAAATGAGCAACTGACGATCCCGGCCTGGCTCGCCCATGCGTTGGATATGTCGCGCGACGGAGCTTCGACCGGCATACCAAAGGGCGGCAAAGCCTCCCTGGACCAGTTCCTGAGCGAACTTCAGAAGACGGCACGGCCGGATCAGCTCGCCGCGATCGAGCAGTTCAAAACCGATTTCGGCCCATCGATCGTCGATGGCGGTTTCATGCGCCAGGACATTGCCGACGGCGTGCTGACGTTCCTCTCCTCGCAGGTGGGCGGCCGCAGGAGCGGCCCGATCCAGATAAGGGACGAGAACGGACAATCCGTGACGGCCACGCGCTACGGGCCGCTGCCAAGGAGCGCCGAGAACGTCTATGTACCGCCAGCCGACGGACCGCCAGCGCGCGGCGACGAACCGGAACTGATGCACAAGTCGCATATCCTGTACCGGGACCCGGAAACGGGGGAAGCCTATGTCCTGCCATGGGTGCGCGGCGCCTCGCAGGACCATGTGCCGGGCAGCCAGGGACGGCCGCGGGAAGATGCCGTGCCGCCGGAAGCAACGCCGGCCAGAAAGGCGACAGAGGCGGCGCCGGCCAGGAAGGCAATCGAGGCGGCGCCCCCGACCACATACTCGCTGCAACAGGTCCGCAACATGCGGCAGCCCGAGAAATGGAAAGCCGGCGAGACCTATACGCGCGAACTCAATGGATCGAATGGAGAAGTGCATTTCCCGGTCGAGGCCAACCCGAGCGGGCCCCACCCGGTCGTTGGCGAAGGTGGGCGATACGTGGATGCGCCTGTCTTCAAGAGCCAGGACGTCATCGAGGCGATCGAAGTCAAGACCTACCATCGCTGGACGACGATCAACGGTGTCGCCCAGATGCGCGAAGTGCCGCTCACGCCGAAACTGCAGGAGCATATCAACAAGGACGTGGCGCTGCGCAACGAGAACCCGGGCTATCAACCGCGCTGGGTCTTCCTCGACGCGCCGCCTTCAGCGGAGTTGCAGCGGGCGCTCGACGATGCGGGGATTGTCGGCAACATCTTCGGACACAACAAACCGGCCGCGGCAACACCGCAACAACCTCAGTCTGCAACGACCAAATCCAATCCGGGCCGAACCTTGCGGCTCGAAGACGACAGCGGCAAGGTGATCATCGCGGCTATGCTTGGCACCGAACCAAGGGGGCCGGAACTGGTCTATGTTCCGCCGTCCGATGGACCGCGCGCGCCGGCCGACGCGCCGGAGGTGGCCGACAAGACGCACATATTGATGCACGACCCCAACACCGGCGAGCCCGTGGTGCTGCCCTGGATACGCGGTGCATCCGACGACCACGTACCGGGAAGGCTGCCGGAAGATGGCGGTCAGCCTGCCAATGCAGCGGAGGAAGCAAGCAATGCCGGCCGACCGTCGCGCGGCAATGTCGGCCCCTATGTTTTCCGCGCCGATACGCGCACACCGAGCGCGATCAGAGACGCGGGGGGCTTCTCGCCATCGCCGCCGACAGGAATCTGGGTGGACAATCCGCAAGGCATCACGCTGAGCAACTATGTCATGGGCAATACCCATGGCCGCTTCGTCGGTACGAGCCAGTCGGTCTCCGGGGCGAAGACCTTCGTAGCGGAAGAGTCGCGAGCCGCGCGCCAGCAAGGCTACACCTATCTTTACACGCTGAATCCAAGCAGACCGCGCCTCCACGTCCCGACCGAGTTCGAGGCGATGGGCCGGCCAGTTGGCGACAGGATGGCCCGCGTCGATGAGACCGCGGTCGACGGCAGCATACCGTGGAGCGAGGTCTACGGCTGGCGGATGATGGATCCTGACGGCAACTTCGTCGGCGGTTTCACCCGCAACGAGGGTGCCGTTGCTCCGGGCGCATCGACGCCCAAACGCCCACAGATCATCCTGCGGCCAGCCGACGAATTCTGGGATGTCAGCACGCCAACGGAGACGCCGGTAACCGAGGCCGTGGTCAACGAGGCGCCGCCTCACGCCAGTGAAACGCCGCAGGTGGTGAACACTGCCGCCGAAGCATCGTCCGCGGGTGCCGCATGGCCGCCCGCGCCTGACCGCGGCAGGGCAGTCTTCGACCCTGCCAGTGGAAAGGTCGTCAGCCTCGAGCTTCCGGTGAGCTCCGCGGCGGAACCGGGATATGCGGAACCTGTGCGAGCGCCGACCGGGCCGGAGGTCAGGGCGCTTTCAGCCGATCAGATTTCAGCGCTGACCGGCGCGCAACTGCACGCGATCAAGCCGGAGCACATCGCCAAGCTGACGCCCGAGCAGGTTGCTGCATTGACCTCCGAGCAGATCGGGCAGCTGACGTTCGATCAAGTTGCGGCGCTGCGGCCGAAGCAGTTGCGGGCGCTGAGCGCCGAACAGCTCCAGGCGATCAGGCCAAGCAGATTGCAGGCCATTGCCCCTGGCCGCATCAGCGGCTTGCGACCGGATCAGGTTGCTGCCTTCTCACCCGAGCAACTTGCCGCCTTGACCATCGAACAAGTGCGCAAGCTGACGCCCGACCAGATCGCCAAGCTCAGCGACGAGCAGCGCAACGCCTTCACGTCGGAACAGTTCGCCGCCATGAGGCCCGCCCAATTCGGCCATCTCGATGCGACGCAGTTCGCGGCGTTGAATCCCGATCTCGTTGCAGCACGCAATCCCGTGACAACGGCGAAGCTGTCGCCGGACCACATCGCGGCGCTTACGCGTGAGCAGCTTGGCGCCCTGACCATTCATCAGATCGAGGCGCTGACGAAGCAGCAGATAGCGGCTCTCACGCCGAAGCAGCTGGGCGAGTTGAGCCCCGGCCAGTTGCGCAAGTTCACGCCAACGCAGTTTGCCTGGATGTCGACGGAGCAGACGAACGCGCTTTCTGTGCTGCAGGTGACGACCTTCCGGGCAACCCACAAGGGGGCCATGACGCCGGATCAGGCCGCTGCCGTCGACCAGGCACTGAGCCATGCCCGCATCAAAGAGAACGCGCAATTGGTCGCGACCTTCGGTCCAATGGCCGGCTCGTCCTACACGCTGTGGCAAATGCTGCCGCCGCATTGGGCCGCCACGACTGCCGGCGTGGCGTTCGGCGTGCGCGGCGTGGTCTTTAGCGCGCAGTCGATCTTTCCGAACGCCACGGCAAATCACACGCCGCTGGGACGCGCTCTCAACGCCACGAGTGCGGCGACGTTCATCTTTGCCGCCCCGGGTTCAACAGTGGGTCTCCTGCGTGGCGAGAACATTGTCGTGAATGGCACTTTCAGCCTCGGCAATGTGGTTTACGGCACGAAATCCGGCTTGCAAGCGATCACCGGCCGGCCGGTGTTCCGGAACGTGGCCGAGCACATCGCCGGCCCCGGCTATGTTCTGGGCTCGGCCTTCTACACGCTTCAGAACCTGCACTCGCCGCTGGCGGCGACAGCGGGCGCCTTGTTCACCGTCGGCTGCGCCGAGTTCTGGGCATCCGCCTACAGGACCGACCGGACGAATCGCCGGTCTGTGCCGAGGACGCCCGAGGCAATCGACGCAGCGGCGAAATCCGATGGGCGTTGGGCGAATGCCGACCGCATCGCGCTCGGCGTGACCTTCGGCATCGGCATGCTGCTCTTTGCCTGGGACAGCCTGGACGACCAGCCGTGGAACAATTCCGGCACGACACCCGGTACCGATCCCGCCACGCCCGGCGACGATCCTTCCGGCGTGGATGATACGCCGCCGGACGACAAGACCGACAAGCCTGATCCCGGGACGCAAACGCCGCCGCAAGACTTCCCGCAACTTGTCGTGCTGGCGGATGACGGCCTGAATTTGCGGACCCAGCCGGACGGCGATTCGACCGTGGTGACCGTCCTGCAACCCGGAGCGTTCGTCGAACAGACCGCGAAGCCGTCGACGGATAGTTCGGGGGAAGCCTGGATATCCGTCGAAGGTTTCGGACCGGACGGCGAAATGCACAGCGGCTGGGTCTCCGGCGACTATGTGGAGGCTCATCCCGCGGGCAGCAGCAATCCCGAGGGCCGCACCAATCCAACGCTGGAGAAAGACGGCTATCAGTGGGTCGAGGTCAAGGACGGCGACAGCATACGCCTGATCGCCAGGACCCATTCAACGGACGTGGCGGAGACGGTCGTGCTCAACATGGATCATATCGTGAGCCCGGATATGATCTTCTCAGGCGATCGCATCTATCTGCCGGTCACTTCGGTAGGCTGAGGAACAGCCGGCCCAGTTTTAGCGATCGTCTACAGGCTGCGCCTTGCGGTTCTGGCGGCATAGGCGTGCGCAACGCACGCAGCCAGCTTTGCCGCCCGCTCGGCTATCGGATTGGATGGTTCGGAAGGGTAGGAGGCGGTAAACTGCAGGTCGGACGGGTGCCATTCGCAGTCGACGATGCGCAGTTGGCCGCTAGCGGTGTAGTCCTGGACGACTTCCTCGGGGAGGGAGGCTATGCCGATACCGTTGAGTGTCATCTTGATGGAAGCGGCCAGCGAATTGGCCGGAAAGATACGCGGCGTCTCTTCCAGTTCGCCGGTGAGCTTGCGGTAAAGTTCGCTGTAGGGTCTGGTGGTGCGCGCATAGCTGATGATCGGAAACTGCATCAGATCAGTCAGTGTCAGCTTGCGTCGGTTCTGCAGTTTCAATTGCGGCGAGCAGACCCAGACGAGCGGAAAGGATGGCAGCTCGATATTCTCGATGCTGTATTCCAGAATAGGCCCCATCAGCACCGCAAGATCGAGCCGGTGGGACATGAGTTCGTTGCGAAGGGTGGTCGTCGCATCGACGACGATATCCGTGTCGACAAGCGGATAGTTTACCTGCAATTCCTTCAGGAAATCCGGAAGCCAGGTGTGCACGATGGTCTCGGCAACCCCGAGCCTGAGCACCCCGGCCGTCTCTGAAAGAGAGCTGGCCGTCAGTTGCAGCCGTTCGGCTACGCGCAGCACCCGTTGAGCAGGTGGCAGCAGCCGCTGTCCCTCGGCGGTCAGCCTGACGATGCTGCTCTGCCGCTCGAACAGCTTGGCGCCCAGCGCTTCCTCCAGCCCGGCGATTCGCGTGGATACCGCCGGCTGCGTTGTGTTCAGGCGTTCCGCCGCCTTTCGAAAGCTTCCGAAAGTCGCCACCAGGAGAAAGGTTTCGAGCTGCTTGATGTTGAAAGGGATCACGAGTCAGTGCCGGACAATAATCTGGGCGCCGATTTTTACCCGGTCATAAAGGTCGATAACGTCTTCATTGGTCATGCGGATGCATCCGGAGGAGTTGGCCTGTCCGACGGTCCATGGCTGGTTGGTGCCGTGGATGCGATAAAGCGTATTGCCGATATACAGCGCGCGCGCCCCCAACGGGTTGTTCGGCCCACCCGCAACGCGCGTGGGCAGGATGCGGCCTTTCGATGCTTCCCTGGATCGCATTTCTGCCGGTGGCCGCCAATCCGGCCAATCCTTCTTGCTCGAAATCGTGTCGCGACCGGACCACTCCAGACCCTCCTTGCCAACGCCCACCGCGTATCGCAGCGCCTTGCCGTCCCCCAGCATGTAGTAAAGGCGCCGCTCCGTAGTGTTGATCACGATTGATCCCTTTGGCTGAGCCTCGCTGAAATTCACGACCTGCCTGGGGATCACCGACCACGCCGGCAGCGTTACTTCGTCCGACGTCTGGTCGGGAACCGAAGGGGAGACCAGCACATTTCTCGCCTGATCGTAAGTCCAACTTCTGGGGTCATAGCCGCTGTTCGATTGGGCCTGTGCCGACGCCATGGCCGCAAACAATACTGCAGCAGTCAGGCCCGCAGGCAGGATCTTGCTTACCGCCACCGAGACCCATCCCCTTCTGCATCCTGGCGTTGAACCGGTGATCATGGACCGGTCTCAGCTGATTCCAGCGCGCACCATATCGCTTTGCTCACTGTTCGCAACATTTGGCACTGAATACACAGGCACAATCCAATTGGACTTCCAATTTCACGATGCCCACGATAGAGTGAATTGGCGGGTAACCATGGGACAAGCGACGCGTGCCGTCGCACGTGCGTCCCTTTGCGATAGGACTGACGTTGACGGGACGCGGTATCTGCCACGCGGATCGGTTGTCGGGAGCAAAGGCTGCCTTTGCCGCCTGCGGCCTCGCCATGGTCCTAGCGTTCGGCCTTGTCGCGCAGCCCGCCTATGCTTCCGAACCACACTGGCCTCCCGGCCCCTACAAATACATCACCGTCGACCAGTCGGTGACAGACGCGCTGGTCGAGCTTGGCCGCAACGTGCGGGTGCCGATGCGTGTCAGCAAGCTTGTAAAAGGGCGCCTCAGCGCCGGCATGCCGGTCGGAACGGCCCATGAGTTTCTGGAAGAGATTTGCAATCGATACGGGCTGGTCTGGCATTTCGACGGCATCGTCATGAACGTCGCGACCGAAGCCGAAGTCCAGACGGAGATGATTCCGCTTGATGCCAATACGGCTGCCGGCGCGGAAGATCGGCTTTCGCGGCTGGGCGTCCTTGATCCGAAGTTTCCGATCAAGGTTTCCAAGCAGGACGACGTCGTCTCGGTATCGGGGCCGCCGTCCTACATCGAACTCGTCAGGAAAACGCTCGGAGTTCCTGCCATGGCGAGCGCGAAGCAGGAGCCGGGCAAGGTCGTTTCGGTCCGCGTTTTCCGCGGCAAGCAGGCGGAGGCGCAGAATGTCCCCTCCGGCAAACCGAACTGAGGAAACAGGAGGGCAGGACCATGCAAATCGCGCCGATTGGAGCCCTGGAAGCCACGCTGGCAAATTTGACCACCAGCATAAGCGCGCAACAACAGATCACCGCCGGCGCGACAGCGCAGCCGGCTAACCGAATGGTGGGCGCCAACCAGGAAAAACACGATGCCGCGAAGGTCAACACGACTGAGCGCGGCGATGTCGCCACACGCGCAGGCCAGCAGGTGTCGCAGGCATCGTCCGGCACCAATCCGGCAATGTCCGGACAATCCTCCAAATCGGAAAAGACCGAGCCGATCGTCGAACATAGGCTCTTCGACTATCTGGCCGAGGTAGAGAAGTCTGGGGGTGGGGTGTTCACGGATCCATCGGCTCTGTTCGGTTCTGCCGTTCAGTCGCTGGAAGGAACCATGCAGCAGGTCCAGAAAGCCCTTGGTCAGGCGAACGTCCCCGTGAATGCTGAAACGGCCGCCACGCAGGATGCCGCCGACAAGACGTCAGGCAAAGATGGCGAAGACGCCCCGGCACAGAACGCCGAGCAACTTCTCGAACGGTCGATTTCGGTGATGTGGGCGGCAGCCAATCTCGAAGTTGTGACGAGCAGCGTGACGGCCGTCACGTCGTCCACCAGCACGCTGATCAAGCAACAGTAGGCGCCGCGGAGTGTTCGTGCCCAGATTAGCCTCGCCGCGGCGGTCAACGCGATTGAGCCGATGCGGCGCCCGGTGCCGCGTCGCGCTCGTTGTCATGGGTATGCTTGTGCTCCAGGCCTGCTCGGTGGAGCTGTATTCCAACCTCAACCAGCAGCAGGCCAACGAGATCGTGGCCACGCTGATGCGTCGCGGGATTCCGGCCCAGCGCGAAGCCGGCAAGGACGGCAAGATGACGGTTTCCGTGCAGAAGGGCCGTTTCGCCGAAGCCATGGCGATTCTCGACGAAAGCGGCTTGCCCAAGCAGGAATTCCAGACGCTCGGCGAGGTATTCAAGAGAGATGGGCTTGTGTCCTCGCCGGTGGAAGAGCGGGCGACGATGATCTATGGCCTGAGCCAGGAGCTTTCGCAGACGATCTCGGACATTGACGGCGTGCTTTCCGCGCGTGTTCATCTCGTCCTGCCCGAAAACGATCCGCTGAGACAGCAGTTGGTGCCGTCGTCCGCCTCCGTCTTCATCCGGCATCGCGCATCCGTTCCGATGAATGAGCTGATCCCGCAGGTCAAGATGCTGGTGTCCAAGGGTATCGCCGGACTGACCTATGACAACGTCTCCGTCACCCTTATTCCGGTCGCCGCGCCGGCCCCCGAGCAGGAAACCGGCGAGGCAGGCTTCACAACCTTCCTCGGCCTTTGGCTGCATCCGGACAGCGTCGCCGCCGCGATGTGGCTGTTTTACGGCATGGCGGCGGCCATCCTCGCCCTGGCTGCCCGGCTGGCTTACCTCCAGTGGTATCGGCGGCCCGATGTCTATGCGCTCGAGGCCTCGGCAATGCCGGTGAAGAAGACATGACCCAGACCGGCTCGGAGCAGGCTGCCAGCCCGGAATGGCAGGCGTTCATTTCCAACCCCGCATCCTATGCGGATGCGGCCCGGCTGGCGGAATGCTTTGACGGCACGATCAGCGAGGCCGCCTGCGAGCGCATGCTGCACTCGGCGCGCCTGCATCAGCGATTGTCGAAGGTTCTGCTGGAGCGTTACGGGCTCTCTTGCGCAGTCGATGAACCGGCCGACGAGGTGGATCGGGCGATCGCCTTGTCGTCGAGCGAGGAGTTGGAGGAACTCGCGCTTCGCTCGGGCGCGATCTACTGGGCCGCTAGCCTGGCAGCTGTCATTGACGGACGCGAGGCCGATGCGTTGCAGGCAGCACTTGGCGCCGATCTCTGCACTTTCGCGGTCGCCAACCGCGATCTGGCCGGTCCAATGCGGCCGTTGGAGCAGCTGGAAGACATGCGTTCCCGTGTCTATGCCGACGGCCTGAGTTGCCTTAGCGCGTGGTGTCAGGCGGTGCCTGGCGAGACCAGCATGCGGGTTCGCCTCAAGCTGATGCCGCACGAGCTTGTCGATCAGACGCCCGAGCCGTTTGTCGAAGCCGGTCCGGCGCTTGTCCGACGGGCGATGGGTTAGCGTGATGGTCGAACCGGGCACAGCGACCACTGACACGCCAAGGCGCCCCTACGCCCGCATCCTGCGCGCCGCGGATGCCCGCGCCTGGCAAGACCGACACGCCGTTCTCGACGAGGCGAGGCGTGATGCCCAACAGTTGCGTGACGCCGCCCGGCGAGCCTACGCGGCCGAATATGCGCAAGGCTATGAAGACGGCAAGGCGCGAGGCGATGCGGATGCCACGCAGCTGGTAAGCGAAACAACAGTCAAGGTGGATCGCTATCTTGGTGGGCTGGAAGCCGAAGTCATCAGCCTTGCCCTCGACGTCGTCAGGCGAATGCTGGGAGAATTCGACGTCAGCATGCTTGTCGCCAAGGCGGCGAGGCAGGCCGTGTCTGAAATTCGCCGGGCCAAATATCTGAAAGTCCGGGTTCATCCCGCTTCCGTCGACAGGGTTCGCGATGAGCTGGACGCGGTCTTGCGCGAGAGCGATTTGGGCATGACGGTCGAGATTGATGCCGACGATGCGCTGGCGGCCGGAGCCTGCATCGTTTCGACGGACTTTGCCGTCGTCGACGCAAGCATCGACGCACAGCTCAATGCCATAGCGGCCGCGATTTCGTCAAAGGCTAAGGTCCCATGACGGCGCCCGTTGCTGACATCGAAAGCCGCCTGGCCTCCATCATTCCAAACCTCCGTTCCGGTCTGCGCGACGATGCCAGCCGGCCGAGGAAGGGCCGAGTGCGGCGGGTGACCGGCACGGTCATCCACGCGACCGTGGAGGAGGCCCGGATCGGCGAGATATGCGAACTGGTCGACCCCAGGACCGGCAAGACGACCAAGGCGGAAGTCGTCGGCCTCATGGACGAGATGGCGATCCTTGTCCCGCTTGGCGATCTGACCGGTCTATCGAGCCTGACCGAAGTCGTTGCGACCGGAAAGGACCAACTGGTGCCCGTCGGGCCCGGCCTTCTGGGTCGCGTGATCAGCGCCCTCGGCGAGCCATTGGACGGCAAACCGCTTGCGCCCGATGGCATTGTCGGCAGCTATCCGGTCAATGCCTATCCGCCGTCTCCGCTCGAGCGCAGTTTGATTTCCGAGCCGATCCAGCTTGGAATCCGCGCCCTCGATGGGTTGCTCACCTGCGCGCGCGGGCAGCGCGTCGGCATCTTCGGCGAACCCGGCGTCGGCAAGTCGATCCTGCTCTCCGACATCGTCAGCGGCACCGATGCCGATGTTGCCGTAGTCGCCCTTGTCGGCGAGCGCGGGCGCGAGGTGCGCGAATTCCTCGAGCATCAGCTTGGACCGGAAGGGCGGCAGCGGGCAATCGTCGTCGTCGCGACCTCCGACCGGCCTGCCATCGAGCGCGTCAAGGCCGCCTATGTGGCGACCAGCATTGCCGAATATTTTCGCGACCAGGGCAAGCACGTGCTGCTTGCGATGGACAACATAACGCGGTTTGCCCGCGCGCAGCGCGAGATCGGCCTGGCCTCGGGCGAGCCGCCGACGCGTCGCGGTTTTCCGTCTTCGCTGTTCGCGGTCTTGCCGCGTCTGCTCGAGCGCTCCGGCCCCGGCCGCGTCGGTTCCATCACCAGCCTCTACAGCGTTCTTCTGGAAGGCGACGGCACGCTGGATCCGGTCGCCGAGGAAATTCAGGCGCTTCTCGATGGCCATGTCTTCCTGTCGAACGAACTTGCCCAACGCAACCATTTCCCCGCCATCGACGTCTTGCGCAGCCGAAGCCGCCTGATGGATGCGGTTGTGCCGCCGGCACATCGGGCCGACGCCAGCCGCCTGCGCGAGCTGCTTGCACGCTACGCCGATATCGAACTTCTCCTGCGCGTCGGCGAGTACGAAAAAGGCAGCGATGCCGTGGCGGATGAGGCGGTGGCGAAGATCGACGCCATCAACGCCTTCCTGCGCCAGGCGTCCGCCACGCGCGAGAGCATCGAGAAGACACGTCAACGCATGCGGGAGATCGTCAATGAAGGAGCGTGACATGATCGCTCGATTGCGCGACCTCAGACACCGCCGTGAAGAGCGCGCAAAGGAAGAGGTGATCAGAAAACACGCCGCCGCGCGCCGGGCCGCAAGGGAGGGGCAGGAGGCGGCCGCTGCCGTCACGGAGCACCTCCAGCGCACGGTCGACGCCGAAGATGCAGCCTTCGGTGCGCTGGTCGGACAGCCGGTAAAGGCGGCCAGCCTCCACGGGCTTCAGGGACGGTTCGAAATCGCCGCCAGAAAAACCGAGCAGCTGCGAGAAAGCGAGAAGATGGCCGGCGTCGCCGAGCAGCGACGGAAGGTGGAGTTGTCGGCAGCCCGCAAGGATCATCGCGCGAGCATGAAGGCCGTGTCGAAGCTGGACGGCCTGTTGGAGCATCTGACCAAACGCACCGCGCGGCGTCGCCTGGCGCTTGCCGAGCTTTCCGAGGAAGAGGAGCGCGGCCCACCGCGCTTGCCTACAGAACGATAGCCCAATCCGTGATCGTGAATATGGATGTGATGCCTCAAGCCTTCGCGTCGGCAAAAACGAAAGCGCGGGTAAAACCAGCGAAACGTGCGGCCACACGGTCGCGCGCTGGCGAGCGGCTGAAATTGGAATCCGTAGCGTCCGGGGACTTTGCGGCATTGAACGCCTTCTACCGCCGCCGTGCTCCCGCCGAGATCACGATTGCGGGAAAGACCATGGCGATCGCAGCCGTCTGGCCGGCGCCGAACCCTGAGGACCAGCGGCTGTGGACCATCGCGTTCACGGTCGGAGACAGTGCGGGCAAATTGCACCTGCCGCTTTCCTTTGTCGAACGGGGCTTCGCCAGGGCGGACGAACTGGTCGACATGAAACGACTGGCACCCGCTCACGCCGCATTGCTGTTGGAGTCCGCGTTAGAAGGTGATCTCGAATGGATCGAGGGCAAGCTGGGCGAGAGGATCACGATCATCTCGGTCGAACAGGCAGATGCCGTTTCGGGCGAACCCCCATTCGCCTTTGTCCTGACCGGCAAGAATGAAACGATAGACTGCGTCTTGAACACGAATGACGCCGGCCTGGCGGTGCGGATCGGCCACCTCCTCGACGAGATCGGCAAGGCGAGGCCACCGATCCCGGCTGAGTTTCCGCTGCCGGTCTGCCTTCGGCGTGGCGCGCTCGCGATCACCCTTGGCGAGCTTCGAAGCCTGCAGGCTGACGATGTGGTGCTTTTCCGGGATGCGGAAGAAGAACGCATGGCGGCACTCATCATTGCCGAGCGCTTTTATGCGCCAGTGGCCTTGACTGAAGGCGGGCCGCAATTGCTTGCCGCGCCGACTGCAATCGCTGGATCGAATTGGGAGTGGACCATGAACCAGAACACGCCGCCGCGGGCCGGCCAGACTTTGGAAGAATCGACCCTGGACGAGTTGCCGGTCGAGCTTGCCTTCGAGATCGGCCGCACGGCAATGCCTCTGGGCGAAGTAAGGCAGCTTGCGCCCGGCGCTGTCGTTGCGCTCGCCGAGGTGAAGGAGGCGACTGTCGACATCATCGCCAACGGCAAGCGTGTCGGCCGTGGCGAGATCGTACGGATCGGGGAAAGCCTGGGCGTGCGGATAGTCCGCATGTTCGACAATGCTTGAGAATTCGCCCAATCTGCTTGGGATCCTGATCGCCGTCGGCGTCGTCGGGTTGCTGCCGCTGGCGGTCGTCACGATGACCGGCTTCCTGAAGATTTCGGTCGTGCTGTTTCTCATCCGCAACGCGCTCGGCGTCCAGCAGATGCCGCCCAATCTGGTGCTCTACGGCATAGCGCTCGTGCTCACCGTCTATGTCACCACGCCGTTGCTGAGCGAGATGTCGGGCCGGCTTCAGGAAGGGCAGGTCCAGTTCCAGACCACGGACGACCTCGCCAGGGCGGCGCAACTGGTCAGGGAACCATTGCAGCGACACCTTATGAAATTCACCCAGCCGCAGGAGCGGCAGTTCTTTCTCGATGGAACGACCCGTCTGTGGCCTGAACAGGCGCGCCAGAATCTCAAGGACGACGATCTGTCGATCCTTGTTCCCGCCTTTGTCGCATCCGAGCTTACCCGTGCCTTCGAGATCGGCTTCCTGCTCTATCTTCCCTTCCTCATCATCGATATCGTTGTCGCCAACGTCCTGATGACGCTCGGCATGATCATGGTCTCGCCGGTTCTCATTTCGATCCCGCTGAAACTGTTCCTTTTCGTCGCCATCGACGGCTGGTCGCGGCTGATGCATGGCCTCATCCTGAGCTACGGCTGACGCTGGGGGTTTTGCATGAGCAATGACTTCATCCTGGCGAAGGTCCAAAGCGCGCTTCTGACGGTGCTGTTCGCGTCCAGCCCGGCGATCATCGCAGCGCTGGCCGTCGGCATCCTTGTCGGCCTTGCCCAGGCGCTGACGCAGATCCAGGATCAGTCGCTGCCGCAGACAATCAAGCTGGTCGTGATCCTGCTGGTCATCATCGTCTTCGGCCCGCTGCTTGGCCAGCAGATCGCCGAGCAGGCCTCGACGGCGCTGGACGAATTCCCCATCGTCACGCGTTGAGGCACGCGGATGCCGGTCGAACCACTCTTCACGTCGGTCAAAGAGCTTCAGTTCTATCTTCTGGCAGGCGCTTTCGCGCTCGCACGCATGACCGGTTTCATGCTGCTGATGCCGCTCTTTTCGCGCGTGCCGCTATCCGGACTTCTGCGCAACGGCGTGGCGCTGGCGCTGGCGGTTCCGGTCTTTCCGATGATCGTGAACAAACTGACGAGCACCGACATCACGACGACGATGATCGTGCTCTACATGCTCAAGGAGGTCGTGGTCGGGGTAACACTCGGGCTGGCAATGGGCATACCGTTCTGGGCGGCGGAGGCCGCGGGCGATATACTGGACCTGCAGCGCGGTTCCACGATGGGGACGCTGATCGATCCGATGATGACGCATGAGACAAGTGCCACCGGCACATTGCTCGCCGTCATCATGGTCACGCTCTATTTGGCAGCCGGCGGCCTGCAACTTTCCCTGACCAGCCTCTACGACAGCTACGGACTTTGGCCGATCGACCAACTTCTGCCCGTGTTCAGCAAGGATGCAGCCGAAATCTTCCTCGGTCTGCTGAACCGCATCCTGATGATGGCGTTGACCCTTGTCTTCCCGCTCGTCATCAGCATGCTCTTGTCCGACATCGTGCTGGCTTTCCTGGCCCGCGCCTCGCCGCACCTGAATGTCTTTGCGCTCTCGCTGGTCGTGAAGACGCTGGTCTTCAGCCTCGTCTTTGTCCTCTACGCGGCTTTCCTGCTCTTCTATATGAACCGCGACCTCGGTTTTCTGCACGAGGCAGGTCGCCAGATAGAAGCGATCGGCTGCCGCACATGCCAATGAGGCCAAAAGATTTATTCGCAAACGCTAATGATAACGGCAGTCTCTGTTGGCCGGCCAATAAATACAATTTATCGTTGATGAAAGATTCTGACAATTTGACAAGCGGGTGACCCGCCGATGATCTTACGCCCTCCCGACGTGTCTGTAAAAGTGCATACTCCCGAAGGCCATGGCTCGCCAGACCACCGCATTGATCTATGACAATTTACGACTGGTCGATGCGGATAAGCTGCGCAGACTGGTTAGGACGGGTGCCTATGAAGGGTACACGGGAGGGCTTGCGCGCGGTAAGCTGCAAGCCAATGTTGTGATTGTGCCCCGCAGGTTTGCCAGCGATTTCCATCAGTTTTGCGTCCGCAACCCTAAACCCTGTCCTTTGGTGGCCGTGAGCCGTGCCGGCAGCCCATTGCTTCCAGCCCTCGGTGATATCGATATCCGAACCGATGCGCCTCAGTATAATATCTACTGCTTCGGGGAAGTGATCCGTCGGAAAACGGACATCATCGACTTGTGGCGGGATGATTTTGCCGCTTTTGCGCTCGGCAGCTGGCTTACCGTCGAGACTGCGCTTGCTGAAAAGGGCGTGAAGCTCCGCCGGATCGGCTACGGCAAAGCCTCCCCCAAATTTCGAACCAGGATCCAGACATCCCACGTCGGACCATTTGGTGGCGAAATGGTTGTCTCCATGCGCCCGACAAGACGATGCGACGTCGACAAGGTACGCGCTCTGACTGCACGCTTCCCTCATGCCCACGGCTCTCCCGTCCATGTCGGAGATCCATCGATCATCGGAATAAGGGATGTGATGGCTCCCGACTGGGGCGATGCGGTCGAAATCATGGCAGGGGAGGTCCCGGTATTCTGGGCCAGCAGCCTGACCGCCCAGGACGCTCTTGCTCGTGCCGAACTCGCGATCTCGATCACGGTTTCGCCTGGGCACATGCTGATCACCGACGTGGATGCACGAGCGGATGCGGGCGCTTTCAAGGTCTACTAGGACGCCGGCTCAGCACCGAGGCCCAGCCACCATCCGGGCAACCCGCGTCATGTCGGCGCTCATTTCGCGGTCGTCGTCGAGCGGGCTGACGAGCGCGCGCACGGTGGCATAGGTGCGTTGCGGCCCTTCGCCCATACTGTCGACGACGCCGCGCAGCTCCACGCCCGTCGCCGCAAAGATCAGTTCCATCGCAACCAGATAGCGCAGGCGCTCGATGATCTCGGCCGTCTTGGCCACCACTCGCGGCGCCATCGACGACTGATCCTCGATACCGTCCGAAACGGCAAGCGGGCTGAGCGACATCGGATTGGCCAGATGCCGGATCTCGGCTTCCAGGCCGGCGATCGGTTTCTGCAATTCGGCATAGCCCTGGCGGCTGCCGCCCCTGGCCGACAGGAAGCGCGGCAGTTCCGCCACCGTCGGCGACATCAGCTTCATGCAGCGGTTGGCGGTGCCCACTGCGCAATGCGCGAGAGCCTGGCCGAGCTGTTCCCAGGCCAGCGTCAACGCCGTGAGGTCGAAATTGCCGTTCGAGATGACCCGTTCGGCAGCGAACAGGATCACCGGGTTGTCGCCCGAATGGGTCAGTTCGATCTCCGTCGCCAGCCTTGCCTGTTCCAACGCGTGCAGCAGGCCGCCCCAGACCTGGGGCACGCAGCGATAGCTGAGCGGGTCCTGGATGCGCCGCGCCGCATTCTCCTTCCACAGCCCGCTTCCCTCGAGCTCGGCCCGCAGGCGCGCGCCGATCTCGCGCTGGCCGAACGCCGGTCGCGCCGACAGCGCGTCCTCGTCGATTGCCGTCAGCGATGAGCGGAATGCCTCGTAGTTGAGCGCCACCGCGGCCATCGACCAGTCGATGAGGTGAGCGACGTCTTCGAGGTAGAGGCAGGCCGTTCCGGTCGAAAGGCTGTTGGCGACGATGATGGCGTGGCCGTCCTTCTCGCGCAAGTCGAGCGCCTCGATCCCGGCAAGTGCCAGCCCCTCGGCGGATGGCATGACCTTGCCGTGGAACTCCACCTCGCCGTCGCCGCGCAGCGCCCTCGCCATATGGCCGAGAGGCGCAAGGTCCGCCGCGCCGATCGATCCCCAGGCTGGGATGACCGGGTGCACGCCGGCGTTCAGCGCCGCCACCAGGCCCATGACCACACGCTCGGAGGCGCCGGTGCCGCCCGCGGCCATTCCCGAGATGCGCGCCACCATCATTGCCCGCACCGCCTCGGTCGGAAGAGCCGGTCCGATGCCCATGCTGTGGCTGAGCGGCACGCTATGCTGGAAGGCGATCAGATCGGCCTGCGCAAGCGGCGTGTCGACACACGCGCCGAGGCCGGTGGTGACGCCGTATATCGGCTTGCCGAGTTGCGTGAGACGCTCGATGACGGCGCGGCTCGCGCGGATGCGGCGCATCGCCTCCTCGCCCAACACCAGGCGGGCGTTGCGACGTGCGATCTCGGCGACATCCGCCGCGCCGAGCGGCTTGGCGTCGAGCATTATCATTCTGAGCGTCATGCCCTGCATGTATCCTAAGATTGATGTTCAGGAAATGGGCGCAGTCGCCAAGGTGGCTCAGGCTGAGACCGCACGCGCGCCCGAGACCATCCGGCGCGAGGGCGCGCGCAGATGGCGTGCGGCGATGGCCTCCTCTTAGCCCGATCTGGCCAAATTTACTTGGTTCCTGCAACTGCGTCGCGGTCAGGGATGATCACCACAAAAGCCTTGGCATCCTTGCCGCCGATGGAGGGTTTCTGGGGCGTCAGTGGTTTGGTCGGGACCGCATACCGCTGTCCAGACTGCCAGTCGTCGCCATCGGGCCTACTTGGTCGCGGTATGGGGTGTCGTCGGCGCGGCATAGGTGGTGCCGCTCGGCCCATAGCCGGTGATCGCGACGATGGCTGGCTCGTCGCGCGTTTCGCCGAAGTGGTTTGCCTTGGCCGGTTCAGTGTAGATGCCACCCGGCGGAAGGGCCTTGAGCTTGGTTTCGTCGTATGTGTCGCCAAACGCAACGTAGAAGGTTCCCGATAGGATCGTCACGAAGCGGGAATCGGGGTGCGACAGCGGCATGATGCGTTTGTGCGGCTCGAGCCGCAGCAACACGGTATACAATCCAGGCTTCATCGGATCCCCATGGAGCACCGTGGCGCTCTGGCCGCTGACCTGGGACACGCCAGTCGTCTCGGATGCGCTCCGGGTGATGGAGAGTTCCTGGGGCGTCGCAACAAAGAGTGGCATTGGAACGTCCGCTGCCTGGACTGAATCCATCCCCCCTGGCGACAGCAAAACCGCGGCGAACATCAGGTACCGGAAAGCCGATTTCATCGATCACTCCTTGGTCGAAAGGCAACTCTTACGGGAGCCGACCAACTCTTTATTCAACTTCGCCTGGGCAAGCAGTGCCTTCTGCCTGCCAGCCCGAAAATCGACATCCGCTCCAGCGTGGGTCCGATCGCGCGTCCCGACAGCCATCGATGTCTGCTCATCGATCGGCAGGCACGCAGCCCGCGCACCGGTTCCACATGGTGGCGTTAAGAGCAGAGGCGTTCTGGGCAAACCATCACCCACAAGGTTGGACGCGTCCAATTTGGAAACGCTGGAACTCTCATCATCACGGTGAATAATGTATGGCTTGACCTCAACTGGGTCGCGGTCTTCGAAGCCAATATGCTGAAGCGGAACACCACTCGCGCCGCCGCAAGTCAGCCGCCGCCAGGGCCGGATCATCCATTGATGATGCGCAGCCTTAATCATGGCGATGGCCAACGGTCCCTGTCCCGTGGATCAGCCTTCGATGGGCCTCATCGGCAGGTATAACCGCCGTCGATAGGCAGCGAAATGCCGGTGATCATCGAGGCCGCGTCGCTGAGCAGGAACACGATCGGGCCGGCGATTTCGTCCTCTGTCGCCCATCGGCCGAGAGGCATCTGCTTGAGAAAAGGTTCGGCGACATGCGGCTGGCTCCAGTGGCCCGACGAGATTGGCGTCATGACCACCGTTGGGTTGACGCTGTTGACGCGGATTCCGTATTTGCCCAGTTCCAGAGCCGAACAGCGCGTGATGTTTTCGAGCGCCGCCTTCGAGGAGCCGTAGGAAATATGCCCCTCGAGCGCCACCAGCGCTGCCTGACTGGAGACGTTGACGATCGCCCCGCCCTTGCCGATGCGGACCATTTGCTGCGTTGCATACTTGGTCACCAACAGCGCGCCACGCGCATTGATGGTGATGACCTTGTCGAAGATGGCGATGTCGGTGTCCATCGGCGTCGCGATCTCGCCGCCGAAACCGCCGCAATTGACCACGCCCCAGAGGTCGAGGCCTTTGAGTGCATCGCGAATCTCGTCTTCCGAGGCGAGATCGAAGGTCACCGTGCGGCAGCCCGTTTCCTTGGCGATCGCATCGAGCGCTTCGCGAGAGCGTCCGGCGGCGATGACCTTGGCATTCGCCCGCACCAGGTGCCGCACCGTGGCGCCGCCGATACCGCCGCTGCCGCCGGTCACCAGGATGTTTCTTCCCTGAAAATCCGTCATGGTTTCCTCTTCGTCCTTGTTTGAGCTTGTGCCGGGCAATCCACGACGTCCGATGTCCAACGCCCATCGATTTGCCGTATTGCTTTAATTCAGTCGACGCGTTCTTCGGGGGAGAGTGGAACTGGCTCCGCATGCGCCGCGGTGGCATCGGAAATTCTGTCCCCATTACTGTTGAAGAGGTGGCAGACGCGTGCCGGCAGCGAGATCGCGACGCGGTCGCCCGCCCTTGCGATCCGGCCGTGGCTGTCGCGAATGACCAGGCTTTCTTCCCCCTCATTGGCATGTATGAAAGTGTCGCTGCCGAGCAATTCGACCATCGAAGCCTGCACGACATGGGCATTGGCCTGTCCTTCTCCCGCAAGCGCGATATGTTCCGGCCGAATGCCGAGCGTGACGCTGTCGCCGGGTTCGATATGCCGCTCGACCGCAATGTCCAGCGTCGGACCCATCGAAAGAGCGACGGTCGTGACCATGCCTCGACTGGCAACCACTTTGCCGTTCAGGAAATTCATCGCCGGCGAGCCGATGAAGCCGGCAACGAACAAATTGGCCGGCCGGTGGTAAAGGTCGAGCGGTGTGCCGACCTGTTCGATGCGCCCGCTGTTCATGACCACGATGCGGTCGGCAAGCGTCATGGCCTCCACCTGGTCGTGCGTGACGTAGACCATGGTCGACGCGAGTTCCACCTTCAGCCGCGCGATCTCCACGCGCATGCCGACGCGCAGCGCCGCATCGAGATTGGAGAGTGGCTCGTCGAGCAGGAAAAGTTTCGGCTTCCGCGTCATGGCGCGGCCGATCGCGACGCGCTGGCGCTGCCCGCCGGAAAGCTCTCGCGGCTTGCGCTTCAGATAGGAGCCGAGCCGCAATTTCTCGGCCGCACGCCCCACGCGTTCGACGATCTCGGCGGCAGGCGTCCGGGCGATCTTCAGGCCAAAGCCAATGTTGCGGTCGACATCCATATGCGGATAGAGCGCGTAGGACTGGAACACCATGGCCACGCCTCGTTCCGGTGGCTCGGCACCACTCATATCGACGCCGTCGACCAGGATGCGGCCGGAGCTGATGGGCTCGAGCCCAGCGATGATCCGAAGCAGCGTGGACTTGCCGCAGCCGGATGGGCCGACCAGCACGCAGAACTCGCCATCCTCGATGGTTAGCGACAGTTCCGGGATCACCGTGGTGTGGCCGAAGGCCTTGGTGATCTTGTCGATCGAGAGCGTCGCCATGGGCCTAGCCTTTCACCGCGCCGGCGAGCAGGCCGCGCACGAAGGCGCGCTGCACCAGCACATAGAGGAGGATGAGCGGAAGCGCGATCAGCGTCAGGATCGCGAAGAGCGCGCCGGGGTTGGCCATGTAGAGGCCGGAATACTGCATCGGCACGATGGTGAGCGTCTTCATCTCGCTCCTGGTGAGCACGATGAGGGCGAGGAAGAACTCGTTCCACGTCACGATGAACTGCCAGATGGTGACGAAGACCAGGGCCGGCCGCACCAGCGGCAAGGCCACGTGCCAATAGGTTTGCCAGGCGTTGCAACCATCGACCCGCGCCGCTTCGAAGAGCTCGCGCGGGGCATCCTCCATGAAGGACTTCAGGATGACCATGGCGAACGGCACGCCGAGCGCCGCATAGGGAAGGATGAGGCCGATATAGGTGTTCACCCAGCCGAAGTTCTTGAGCAGGATGGCTAAAGGCAGGACCATCGAGGCGAGCGGCACCATCAAGGTCGTCAGCAGCGTCGTGTAGAGGAAGATCGAGCCCTTTAGCCTCAGGATCGCGCAGGCGAAGGCAAAGAGCGAAGAGACCGCGACCACGATCGCCACCGTCGCGACGGTGATGATCAGGCTGTTCAGAAAGATCAGCCCCAGCGGATTGTCGCTGATCACGGTGACGAAGTTGTCGAAGGTCACCGGCCAGGTGAAGAGCTGGGCGTCGAAGGCCTGCGCTGGGGTGCGCAGCCCGATCGACAGCATGTAGACCTGCGGGACCATCCAGAAGCCAAGCACGATGAAGAGAACCGCATGGATGACCATGCCGCGGATGCGGTTGCGGACGAGCGGTGCCATCATGGGTCCTGCTTTCCCGCGGGCGACAGGCGGGCGCCCAGCACCGCGATCTGGATCAATGACAGAACGAGCGCGATCACCAGCACGATGACGGAGAGGGCTGCCCCGCTGCCGGTGTCGCCCAGCACGAAGCTTTGCTTGAAGATGAAGGTGCCGAAGACCTCGCTTGCCCGGTTCGGGCCGCCGCCGGTCATCAGGTGCACGATCGGGAAGGTCTGCAGCGTGCCGATGACGCCGAGAAGCAAGAGCGATTTCGTCGCCGGCGCCAGCATCGGCACGATGACATGCACGGCAAGCCGCCACCCCCTGGCGCCATCGATGCGGGCGGCATCGAGCACTTCGTTGGGCAGGTTGGCGATGCCGGCGATGTACATCAGCATCGAAAAGCCGGTCCATTGCCAGATGTTGACGACGATCAGTGCATAGATCGCGGTCTTCGGGTCGCCGATCGGCGATGTCATCATGACGATGCCGATGTGCTTCAGATATTCCTGGGCGATGCCATAGTAGGGCGCGTAGATCTGCACCCACACCAGGCTGATGACCGAGACCGAGGTCACCACAGGCAGGAAGAACATGGTGCGGAAGAAGCCGCGGAGCGCATGGGTGTGGCGCTCGATGAAATAGGCGAGCAGCCCGCCGATCAGCATCTGCACCGGTATGGTGATGATGCCCCACAGGAACATGTTGCGCACCACGGTCCAGAAGGTCGGATCGCTAAGGACGGTCGTGTAGTTGGCAAGTCCGGCAAAAACCGTTCCGCGATCGGCCGTGCCTGCGTAGAAGCTCTGCCCGGCGACCCAGACAATTGGATAGGCGATGAAGACGACGAAGAGCAACGTCGCCGGCAGAGCGAAAAGATAGAGCCTCGAAGCTCTCGATGCCGATCGCCGTTCGACCGCCGTTGTGACGGATCCGGCTCGCATGGCCTCTGCGCTCATGATGCTCGCCACTTTACACCAAAAAGGGACCGGGCGCGTTTTCGCGCCCGGTCGTTCGTCCCGCTTCACTTCGCGGCAAGAGCCTTCTCGTTAGCCGCCTGAACGGCGGCGAGTGCCGCTTCCGGCTCGATGCTTCCAGCAGCGACACCGGCAAGCGCATTGTCGAGCGCCTCGGCGACTGCCGGCGAGGCAAAGCGCTGGTTTTCTGCCTTGGGAAGGTCCGCCATGAAGCGGGCCGACATCTCCTTGACGTGATCGGTGATGTCGCCCTTGGGAGAATTGCCCTCGAAGGCCGGAAGGTCGTTGAGGTCGTTCAGCGCTTCCTGCAGGCCGACACCGTTGGTGAGTTCGGCAAGGAAGGTCCAGGCTTCCGGGTTCTTGCCGCCGTTCTTGGTCAGGCCGTAGCCGATGTCGATGCCACCGACGGGCGGGCTGGCGGAATTGCCGTCCTTGACCGGGGGCAGGTAGAAGAAGTCGAAACCGTCCATGTTCTGGACGAATTCGGACAGCGGCGGCGGGAACTTGCTTTCCTGCATCCACCAGGAGCCGAGCGCCATCATGCCGACCTTGCCCTGTGCAAACAGCTGCGCGCCGGTCGGATAGGCATGGGCGCCGAGCGCGCCCTGCTGGAAGATCCCGTCGTCGAAGAGACCTTTCCAGGCCTTCATGGCCGCGACAAGTTCCGGCGCCGTCCAGGGCGATTCGCCGGCCTGGGCCTTGTCGACTATGCCCGGCGAGAACTGGTTGGCGAGCATGAGGAAGACGTTCTCGTTCTGCCAGCCGTCGGCCGCGCCCTGGAACATCGGGATATAACCGTTGTCGGTCAGCGCCTTGGCCGCCGCCTTCAGCTCGTCATAGGTCTTTGGCGCCGAAAGATTGAGCTTTTCGAAGATCTTGCGGTTGTACCAGATGCACAGAACCTGGGATTCCTGGGGGATGATGTAATAGTTTTCGTTGCCTTTCGGATTGCCCATCAGCATCTGCTTGCGGTTGACGGGGAAGACCTTCTCCGCCCACTTGTCGCCCCACTGCTTGGCGGCGCGTTCGTTCACCGCTTCGAGATTTTCGCGGTATTGCTGGGTGAGCGAACCCGGCTGCAGGCCGATCACGTCGGGCAGGCTCCCCGAGGCCGCCGCCGCCTTGAGCGCGGTGATGTATTCGGGCGAGTAGTTGTAATAGGTATATTTGACCTTGATGTCCGGATGGGCCTTCTCGAAGGCGGCAATCGACTTGGCCATCGTGCTCTGGACGAACCAGGACCAGACAGTCACCTCTTTCTGCTCGGCATTCGCCGAGGCAGCGGAAAGAGCGGCGGCGAGGATCGTCGTCGCAAGAAACAGAATTTTCCTCATCATATTCCTCCCTTTTTCTCCCACGTAATGCGCGTCGCGAGCCTCCTACTCGCGGGCGCGGCGACCCATTGAAGGGTCACTTTCAAAGCGTGACGGCTCCTGCCGCCATCGCTGGGCGTGACGGCCTCTGGTCGCCATCGCTACCCGGCTCAAGCGGCCTTGGCGGTCGCGACCGTCAACACGTCTTCGGTGATCACCCGGTCGTCCGCGAGCGGGCGGTTCGGCGTCAGCCCGAGCTTCTGCAACTCTCCATGATAGGCGCGCACCGCTTCCTCTGGGCCGATCGTGCCGTCAGCGACCGCCCGCATCAGAACGATGAGGTGAAGCGGCGCCTCGGCGAGGTTGATCTTGCGGCCAAAGAGCGCGAGGCGGGCGCCGTAGCGCTCCGACTGGGCGACGAGCTCGAATGTGTCGCGCGTGGTGCCGGCGCCGCCGCCGAGCACGCCGACGATCAGCTCGGAGTCGAAATTGACGAGCTCCTCCAGCGCCTTCGGCCCGTTGTAGGGCGTCTTCAGGAACAGCGGGCGCTCGGCCTTCGGCACGCTCGCCAGCGACTTGATGATGTGGTCGTTGACGAACTCGCCGATCTGCTCGCGGTTGAGGCCGATCTCGACGCTCGGATTGAAGACCTCATAGAAATATTTGAAATTGGTGCGGGCCGCCTCGGCGCGGAATTCGGCGAAGGCGTTCAGCGTGCGGATGTCGAGTTCGAGATCGTTGCTGAAGGAAACCGAATAGAGGGCGAGGTCCGTGCCGCGTGCCGGATAGCCGGCGATGGCGCGCGACAGATTGGTGTCGCGGAAGGGCACGGAGGGCTTCTGCGTGTAGGTGCCGTGGCGCACGGCGCCCCAGCACATCGTTTCCAGATTGCCGCGGATCGCCGGCTTCATTTCGCTGCCGAAGAAGGCGCCGCGCTCGTCGAGAAGGTCGAGGTTGGACTGCGACACCAGCATGAGGTCGACGATGTCCTGTTTGATGATTGCCTCGATCTGGGCGATGAATTCCTGGCGGCTGCGGCGGCGCGGCGGTTTGACCGAATAGTCGAAGCCCGTGGCGGTCACGCCGGCGCCGACATCGCTGTCCTTGGCATCGGCAATGATGAAATCGGTCGGCTTGTAGAAGCCCGCGCGGATGTTCGCCAGCTTCCTGTCGAGTCTCGTGACCATGGATGTTCCTCGGTAGAAATGTTTGTGCGGGGTCCGCTGTCGGCGCGCTTCCTTCGCCGTTCCAGGCTCGTCGCCATATGCAGATATTTCTCATAATCTGTCAATAGCTATCTAATTCTTTCTAATTCCGCGCCGATGCGAGCTGCCTGGCAGCCAGGTGCCCGGGTTTGTGTCATTCACCGCGAGCTCGACGTGGAGTAACTATATGTTTTTACAACATAAAATTCATACTTCCTAACAAATGGAGAAATTTGAGCATTTGCACAAAATTTCTTGCTGCAACGCCCAACGATGAGGTTTTGCGATGGCACATTTACGCAATTTTGGCGCGAGGCGGCAAAATTCACATTGACGATTTGGAAGATAATGATAGCAATTGGCAGCGTCGCCAGGTGAGGAGGAGCGCGGCCATGAGCGATGGTTTCGCGGCATCGTGCGCAGAGCGCTATTCCGCCCTGATCGATCCAAGGTCCGGCCCGCTTGGCACCGACGCCCTTTCGTCGGCGGGCCTTTTCCTGTGCGGCATCAGCGCATGCATCGATGCGCGGGTCGAGATGCACGACATGCAGCCGCTTCTGGACGCGTCCGCCGGCAGCCCCGCGGCGCAACTTGCCGATCTCCTTCTTTCCCGTGCTGCGCGCGGAGTGGGCGGCGAGGTACGGTTCGACTGGCCGCAAGGCCCGGCATGGCTGCGCGAACGGCTGCCGCTGCGCTATGCGCTGGGCGGTACCGGTCCTCAGGCGGCCTGGGTGCTGGGGCAACTTGGTGTCCGCTCGCTGGTCGCCATCGAGGATCGCTATGCGGCAATGCTGCGTAAGATCCCGGCCGGCGTTCTACTGGCGGAAGGGGGCACGCTCAGGACGGCGGACGCGGTATCGGCCGCTGGCCCACACATCCCCGAAATTTTCATCTTCGAATTCACGGCCGGCCACGCGATCGGCGCCGTCATGCCGACCCGTTCGTCGCGTGTCATCATCCGCTTCCGCGACCGCGGCATTCAGCGTGACAAGGATTTCGAGACCATGTCGCGCCGGTTGGCGCCGTCGGCCGCAGCCGGGCTTCTTTCGGGACTGAACGACGAGGCGGTGGAGAATGTCGGCGCTGCCAGCCGGCACGTCTTCGCGCTCAGCCGCGACTGGAAGGCAGCCGGTCTCAGGACGATCCATTTCGAGCTGGCGGGCTATGCGACGCAGCAGGCAGTCGAGGAGCTTTTTTCCCATGCAAACGGCGCGATCACCTCGCTCGGAATGAGCCATTCCGAACTGCTCGCCATGAGGCCGTCCGCCCATCATCCCATGGAGGCTCTCGTGGCGCTCGGCGAGCGGCTCGATCTCGAGCGGGTCTGCGTGCATGCCGACACATGGGCCGCTGCCGTGACCCTGAACGATCCGAAGGAAGAGGAACGCGCGCTGATGGCAGGCTGCGCGATCGCCAGCGCCAGGGCAGCGAATGGGGAACCCGCACGAACCATCGCGATCGCGCCGACGGCCGAGTTCCATCCGCTTCCCTTCCAGACACCTGTCCGAAAGGGGCGCTGGACCTTCGTTGCCTGCGCGTCTCCCTATGTGGAGAAGCCCGTGACGACGCTCGGCCTGGGCGACAGCTTCACCGCCGGCTGCCTGCTTATTCTCGGACGCAATCGCCACGCCGACGCCGGCCCCACCCTCCAACACGCCTGAAGGACAAATTCCATGTTTCTCGAACGGTTCCGCCTCAACGGCAAAACAGCCTTCATCACCGGCGGTGGCCGCGGCATTGGCCTGTCGACGGCTGAAGCGCTCGCCGAGGCCGGCGCTCGGGTCATCATATCGGACATGGATCCGCAGGTGCTGGGGGCAGGACGTGACGAGCTGAAGCGGAAGGGGCACGACGTCGAGGCGGTACAGCTCGACGTGACCGATTCGAAGTCCGTTGCCGCGGCTGCGCGATCCGCCAACGAGCGTCACGCGGTCGATATCCTCATCGCCAATGCCGGCATCGCCTGGCCCGACACAGGCAGCGAGGAGATGAGCGACGAGGTATGGCTGAAAGTGGTCGACGTCGACCTGAACGGCGCCTACTGGTCCTGTCGGGAATTCGCCAGACCCATGCTCGAACGCGGCCGTGGCTCGATCGTCACACTCGGTTCCATGTCCGGGCTGATCTCAAACAAGCCGCAACGCCAGGTGCACTACAATTCGGCGAAGGCCGCCGTGCACCACATGACACGCTGCCTTGCCGGAGAATGGGCCGATCGCGGCGTCAGGGTAAACTGCGTGGCGCCGACCTATGTCGATACGGTCATGTCGCGCGGCGGCTTCACCGACGACAGACTGATGCCGGTGTGGATGGAGATGACGCCAATGAAGCGCGTTGCGCGTCCGGACGAGATTGCTGCGCCTATTCTCTTCCTCGCCTCGGATGCCTCGAGCGCCATGACCGGCGCGGTCGTGGTTGTGGATTGCGGTTATACGATTTGGTAGAGATTGAACGATTTGGCATGAAATCTGTCGGCCTCGCTGTCGGGCCGCCAAGCGGGTGAAGCATGGAGTCTCCGAGCAAACGCGTCGATATCGTTCCCGCCAAGCGGCAGGCTCTTATCCTGGAGCACCTGCGCGTCAGCGGCGCGGCCAGCATCCAGGAGCTAGCCGACACGATCGGCGGATCGCAATCGACGGTGCGGCGCGATCTCGAACATCTGGTGGAAAAGGGCTACCTCGAGCGCACCCATGGCGGGGCGCATCTGCTGCAGCCGATGCGCGCCACCTTCGAACGCGAGATGACCGTCAATGCCGAGCTGCAGCACGCCGAGAAGGTCGCGATCGGCCGCGAGGCAGCGCAGCGGCTGAGCGCCCGCGACAGCGTCATCTTCGACAGTTCCTCGACCGTCATGGAGGTGGTGCGCGCCGCCGCCGAGCGTGATCTGCCACTGACCGTGGTGACGAACAGTCTCGAGATCGCCGATTTCGCGGCCGACATCAAATCCTGGCGCATCATCCTGCCGGGCGGCACCGTCCGTCCCGGCTACCGGCACCTTGCCGGCGAGCCGGGCGAGAGCTTCATCAAGACGCTCCATGCCGACCTCTGCATGACCGGTGCTTCGGCTGTGACCGGCACGCTGCTGACGGAGACGTCGTTGGAGGTGGCGTCGCTCAAGCGCGCCATGATCTCGTCTGCTCGCAAGACGATCCTGCTCGTCGACAGCTCGAAGTTCACCGCGCCTGGTTTCTGTACGCTTTCGGATATTTCCGAGATCGACGAGGTGATCACCGACGAGGGCATCTCCCAGGATGCACTTTCGTCCTTGCGCTCCGCCGAGCGCAAAGTGACGGTGGTTAGCGCCAGCGGCTTGCCGGCTTCAAATCGTTCCAGATTGTGATGCCCCACGCGCGAACCTGCGCCAATCACGTCGCCTTGCCGACCGCCGCCTCCGGTTCCATCTCGCCTTCTGAAATATCGTCGAACGAAGCGTAGTTCATGTTGTAGAGGCGGGCGTAGAGGCCCTTTCTTTCCATCAATTGCTCGTGGTTACCGCTTTCGACAATCTCGCCGTTCTGCAGGACGATTATGCGGTCGGCGCCGCGGATGGTGGCCAGCCGATGGGCGATGACCAGCCCGGTGCGGCCTTCGAGCAGTTTGACCAGCGCCTTCTGGATCAGCATCTCGGTGTAGGAATCGATGCTGGCCGTGGCCTCGTCGAGCACCAGGATCTTGGCGTCCGCCACCAGCGCCCGCGCGAAGCTGATCAACTGGCGCTGGCCGAGCGAGAGATTGCCGCCACGCTGCTCGAGTTCGGTGTCGTAGCCATCAGGCAGATGCTCGATGAAGTCGTGCGCGCCGACGGCTTGGGCGGCGCGGACCACCTCCTCGCGGCTGGCGCCGGTCTTGTGATAGCGGATGTTCTCCAGCACTGTTCCTGAAAACAGGAACGGCTCCTGCAGCACCATCGCCACCTGCTCGCCGAGCGAATCCTGCGTCAGGTCGCGGACATCGTGCCCGCCGACCAGGACCTGGCCCGACCAGACATCGTAGAAGCGATGCACCAGCGCCATGGAACTGGATTTGCCCGATCCGGTCGGGCCGACGAGTGCTACGGTCTCGCCCGGATTGACGCGGAAGGAGACGTTCTTCAGCACCGGCAGGTTCTGTCGATAGCCGAAAGTCACGTTCCTGAACTCGACCGAGCCGTCCATGTCGCGTGACAGCGCAACCGCACCCACCTTGTCGCTGACGTCCACCGGCACGTCGAGCACTTCGGAGATGCGCTGGCCCGAAGCCATGGCGCGCTGCATCACGCTGTACTGCATGGTGAGCGAGCGGATCGGATCGAAGAAGCGCTGGATGTAGAACAGGAACGCCACCATGACACCGACATCGAGGCTGTGCGACAGCACCATCGAACCGCCGACGACGATGACCGTCGCCATGGCGATGCCGGTCAGCGTGTCGACGATCGGCACCATCACCTGCGCATATTTCGCCGACCGAAGATGGGCACGGAGATTGGCCAGCACCTTCTCGTCATAGAGGTCGAAATTGACGTGCTGGCGTTCCAGGCTCTGCACGGTGCGCACGCCATGAATGCCTTCGGCAAGCGCACCGTTGGCGATGGAATTGGTTTCGTGCGCGGCCATGAAGGCGACCTTGGCGCGTGGCAGCCAGAACAGGCGCACGATGAACAGCACCGGCATGGTCGACAGCGTCAGCAGCCCGAGCCGGAAATCGAGCCACAGCAGGACGCTGACGATGCCGAACAATAACACGATGTCGCCCACCGACATCACCGATGTCTCGAGGAATTCTTGCATCGAATTGACGTCGCCCTGCAGGCGCGACATCAGCCGGCCGACTTCGGTCTTGTCCATGAAGCTCAGCGATATTAGCTGCAGATGGCTGAACATGGCGCGGCGCAGGTCGGACAGCACGTTCTCGGCCACCTTGCCGACGACGCTCTCCTGGACATAGCTGGCGGCATAGTTGATCAGGATAATGACCGCGAAGGCGCCGGTCGCCCAGACCATCACCGAGCGGTCGAGCCTGCCCGTCGCCATGCCGTGGTCGATGGCGTAGCGGATGACCAGCGGAATCGCCAGCTGCGTCAGCGTGAACACCAGCACCGCGGCGACCGAGATGAAAATCCGGCCCTGATAGGGTTTTACGAAGCTCCAGATGCGCCGCACGATGCGCGGATCGTAGGCCTTGCCGAAAACCTCTTCCTCGTCGCGGTGCGAGCCGACGACAGCCTTTGTCGGCCGTCCGCTGGTGTCTTCCTTCTCGTCGTCGCTCTGTGCCGACATCATGCTGCTCCCATGGCTGCAGGCCGGTCGTCTTCCGGCCGCAGCTGCAGGTCGTAGAGCGCACGGTAGCGTCCACCCAGCGCCAGCAACTCCTCATGCGTGCCGCGCTCGACGATCCGGCCGCCCTCCACGAACAGGATCTGGTCGGCGTGCATCAGCGAGCTCAGCCGGTGCGAGATGATGAGCGTCACGCGGTCCCTGGCGAAGCGCTTCATCGCCGCCCGGATTCGCTGCTCGGTGCCGGCGTCGATGGCGGCGGTGGAATCGTCGAAGACCAGAACCGATGGCCGCAGCATCAGGCTGCGCGCGATGGTCAGGCGCTGCCGCTGGCCACCGGAAAGCGACGCGCCGCGTTCGCCGACGACCGTGGTGTAGCCGGCCGGAAGCCCGATGATGTAGTTGTGCAGCTGGGCGTATTCGGCTGCCTGTCCGATGCGGGTCTCGCGCGCCCAGGGATTGCCATAGGCGATGTTGTTCTCGATCGAGGTGGTGAACAGGAATGCGTCCTGCTGCACGACGCCGACGGCCTTGCGCAGCGATTGCAGCGTGACCTTGCTGATGTCCTGGCCGTCGATGGTGATCGCGCCCGATGTCACGTCGTAGAAGCGTGGGATCAAATGCGCGATGGTCGACTTGCCGCTGCCGGGCGGGCCGACAATGCCGATGGTCTCGCCGGACCTAGCCTCGAAGGAGATGCCGGACAGCGTCGCGCGGCCAGCGCCCGCGTAGCGGAAGCCGACATTGTCGAAGCGCAGCACACCGTCGGTTATAACGAGGTCCTTGGCATCAGGTGCGTCCTGGATATCGAGCTCGGCGTCGAGCAGTTCGAACAGCCGCGTGCCGCAGGTCGAGGCGCGCGCGAACGAGTTGACCATCAGGCCGAGCTGGCGCACCGGCATCTGCAGGATGGTCATGAAGGTGAGGAACTGGGCCAGCGTGCCGACGCTGATCTGGCCTGCAATCACCTTCTGGCCGCCGAACCACAGCACCAGACCCATGGCGGCCAGGAACGAGAAGTTCATGGCGCTGGTGTTGCTGACGCGAATGTCGACGCGCTCGGTTGCGAGGTCCAGCGCATCCTGCTTGGCGCGGTCGAATTTCTCCAGCTCATGCCGCTGCGCCGCAAAGGCACGCACCACGCGGATGCCGCCGAGGTTCTCGTCCATCACCCGGCTCAGCACCGACAGGCGCTGCTGCAGGGTCAGCCAGGTGCTGCGCAACGCAAGCTGGGTGACCGAGGATCGCCAGGCAACGAACGGCACAAAGCTCAGGCTGAGCAGCCCGAGCACGAGATCGGTGCTGATCAGCAGATAGGCGCCGACGCCGATCAGCACGCCAAGCAGGACCACGCGCAGGATGCCGGTGGAAAAGAACATGCGCACGCCGTCGAGGTCGAGCAGCCCGAGCGTGATCAGATCGCCGGTGTGGACCCTGTCGTGGAAGGAAAAGCTCAGGCGCTGGATCTTCTCATAGAAGGCCAGGCGCAGTTCATAACCGGTCTGATGGCCGACGGCCTCGCCATAGTAGTTCTGCGCCATGGTGAAGAGACCGCGCAGGATGCTGACGACGAGCAGCGTCAGCGCCGTGTTCCACAGCGCATGCTCCGCAGCAGTACCGGCCCCCGCCGCCATCACGCCCTGCGCCTGATCGATGGCACGTCCCAGCAAGCGCGGAATGAAAAGCTGCAGCGTCGCGGCGATGAAGGTCGAGACGATGGTGATCGCGACTTGCCAGGGATGGCGCAGCGTCATGCGCACGATACGGAGCAGCGTGCTGAGGCCCTTGCCCCAGGAGGCTTCCGCCACATGGGCAAACGATTTGCCGCGCTCCGGCGCGCCGCCGATGGCTTGCGTATTCAAGGAAAGTATCCAAACCATTCCGAGCATTAGCCCGGACGAATGAAGCAGACTCAATTAGATAGCGGGATGTTACGCTTGCCCGACTTGACCGTTCAAGTGCCAATGGCGGCATCGCACTGTGCCTGGCGATCGCCACGGCGATCTCGGAAGATGACCGTGGGACCAATCCGTCCTACCAGCACGTAAATCCGGCATCGACAGGCACGACGGCGCCGGTCATCAGGCTGGCCGCGTCGGAAGCCAGGAACAGCACGGCGCTTGCGACTTCATGCGCCTGTCCCATCCGGCCCATCGGCGTGTCTCGCAGCCAGGCCTCGATCCGCGTCTTGTTTTCCGGGATCGCCAGAACCATCGGCGTTTCGATGTAGGTCGGCGCGACCGCGTTGACGCGCACCCCATGCGGCGCCCACTCGGCGGCGATCGAGCGGGTCAAATGATGGACGGCCGCTTTCGAGACATTGTAAGGCGTCTGCGGTTGGGGTCGATTGCAGATCGTGCCGGACATCGATCCGAGATTGACGATCGAGCCATGCCGGGCGGCAATCATGTGCCTGCCGAACGCGCGGCAACACCGGAAGACGCCGTTGACGTTGACGTCCATCATGCGCAGCCACAGTTCGTCGTCCACATCCTCCAGTGAAATGCCGCTGCTGCCGATGCCGGCATTGTTGACGAGGATCGAAGCCGGCGTGCCGTGGCCAGCCAACAAGTCGGCGATCTCGGTCACTCTTGCCGACGATGTCACGTCGCCGATCACCAGTTCGGCCTTGTGACCTTTGGCGATCAGCTCATCCCTTCCGGCGCTGCCGACCTGCTCGTCCGGCTCGATGATCACCAGGGAAGCGCCGGCTTCGCCAAGCGCATCCGCGCATGCGAGGCCAATGCCGCGGCCACCGCCGGTCACTACGGCGACCTCGTTGTCCACCCTGAAACGAGCCTGGTACATGGTCGTCCTCCCCAATTCCGATGACGGCTTGCCGCGCTGTCAGATATCGAAGTTGGCCGGCAGGATGACGACGTCCCGGATTGTTACCGTGCGCGATCGCGTCAGCATGAAAACAAGGACCTCGGCGACTTCCTTCGGGTCAAAGAGGGTCCCCGCGGCGATCGCACGGTCGAGGTTCTCCTTCGGCCAGTCTTCGACGAGGGGCGTCAGCACCGGCCCGGGGGCGATCGCGCCGACACGGATGCCGTGTTTCGCGACCTGCCGCCTCAGCGCGTGGACGAACGCCTGAACGGCGTGCTTTGAAGCGGTGTAGATCGGCTCCCACGGCACCGCGGTGTGGCCGGCAACGGAACTGGTGACGACGATGTCTCCCGTGCCGCGTTCGATCATGTGCGGCAAGACCGCGTGAACCGTTCGGAATACGGCATTGACGTTCAGGTTCAGCATCCGGTCAAAGGCGTCCGGATCGCCGTCCATAAAATCGCCGCCGATATAGGCGCCGGCATTGGCGTGGAAGGCATCGAGCTTGCCGGCCTTGTCCAGAATGGCCGGCATCATGCCCGCCACGCTTTTCGGGTCGGTGAGATTGACCACCAGCGGGATCGCGTTGGGGCCCAGTTCCGACGACAGGCTCTTCAACCGATCCTCGGCATAGTCGACAAGGACGACGCGTGCGCCCGAAGAAAGACAGGCTTTGGCGCAGGCCAGGCCGATACCGGACGCCGCACCGGTGATTGCTATGACTTTTCCCGACAGATCCTGACCCATATCAATCCTCCAGTTTACCTGCTTGGCCTCGCGCGGCCGTGTGCAGAATTGCGTTGTCCGCTCTCGACGTGACGTTTGTCGGCCAAATATTGCGCCACGTCCTCGCCGGGCTCTCGAGGCGGCCGGTCATCGGACGTCTCTCGGGGTCGCGGCGATGAATTCGTCTAGCTGCTGGCGTGACGCTGCACCTTCCATCGGACCCTGCAAGGTGACGTTGCGAGCGCCCGCGGCATTGGCATATTCAAGCGCCTGGAACGCAGGCATGCCGAGGCGCCGGCAAGCGACGTAAGCGCCGCCGAAACAGTCGCCGGCGCCCGTCGGGTCCACCTCGGCAACCCTGAATGCCGGACAATCGAGCCGCGTGCCGTCGGCGCCGAAGAATGTCGCTCCGTGTTCGCCGCGCTTGAGAGCGATCTCCGTCACGCCACGGGCAAAGAGCGCGGCGACCGCGGCGGTTTCGCCTTCGACACCAGCGGCCACGGACAATTCGTCGCCCGAGGGCAGCACAAGGTCGGCGACATCAACGAGCCTGGCGAAGCGCTCCCGCGTTTGTCCGTGCCCGAGCAACTCCTTGCGCAGATTGGGGTCGAGGGAAACGGATCCGCCGCGCTGCTTAATAACGCCGATGGCATGATCCATCATCTCCCAGACACCCGGGATGGCAAAAGCGGTACCCATGACATGGAGGTGTCCGGCCCGCGCGAACAGCGCCTTCGCCTCAGCCGTCAGGCTGACCAGGGCGGCCGCGGATTTTCCGATGTTGTAGACGAAGTCGCGCGAGCCGTCGTCGCGATAGCGGACGAATGCGCTTCCGGTCGGGTAGTCGGGACTGACCGAGATAGCTGATATGTCCGCGCCGTCGGACCGGAGCCGTTCGATGTTGATGCGGCCGAAATCATCGTCGCCGACCGAGGCGACAATTGCCGCCGAGCCGCCGATCTTGGCGCACTGATCGATGAAGATCGCCGGCGCGCCGCTGGGGTAGGGGCCGATGAGTTCGATCGGTTCGAGGAACCCGTCGCCACGGCTTTTCGCCATGATCTCCACCAGGATCTCGCCGATGACGACGGTCGGCCCGAGTGCGTCCGCTGCGAGCTTGGTCTGGCTTGAATTCGCATCCGCTTGCATCGCATGGCTCGGCTGTTGGGCACGTCGATATCGGAGCGCGCTTGCCGCAGGTCTCGCGGACGCGCTGCTCGCCGATACTGGCAGCGAACGGCGGCCGAGACGGGCCACGATGGAATGCGCTGTTATTCCTCCAAATAGCACGTTATGGACATTTGTATTTTTATGCAACATATTAATCGGGTCGAGAGTTTGCAGTGATTAGTGCGCGATCGCTTTTGCAGCGGCTTCACGATGGCGCCGATCACCCTTCCGCTGCCTGTGGCTCTTCGAATTCGGCCGTGTCGTCGGCGAAGCGCTGGCTCTCCAGGGACAAATAACGCTGGTGCAGCATGCAGGCTGCACCGAAAGCGGAACCGACAGTTCCTTCATCGTTCACCGTGATCGATGGGAACGGGAAGCTTGATTCCTGAATGGCGTGGATATGTGCGGCCACCCTGGCAGCCATCAGCGGATAGAGTGCGGCGACCGAACCGCCCAGCACGATCCGGTCGGCGTCGATGATCCGGCAGGCCTGCACAAGCCCTGTTGCCAGGGCCTTTGCCCACTGCTCGGCAATGGAGACGGCGCTGGGCAGCCGATCCTGGACGTCAGCAAGGAAGTTGCCGAATGACGGATGACTGAGGGCTGAGGTCTTGCGGTATTCGCCCATGATGGTTTCAAGGCCGATCAGCTGCTCCAGATTGCGACGCGGGCCTGGCGCGTCGCTGATGATCAGGTGCCCGATCTCGCCTGCCAGCCCGTTGGCGCCGCGAAAAAGATTGCCGTCGATGATGATGCCGCCGCCGACGCCGCTCTCCATCACGAGAAACAGCGTCACGCCTGAATGCGCCTCGCTGCGCCCGTAGGTCGCGCCGATGGCGAATGCGTTGGCATCGTTCTCTGCAAGCACCGGAACGCGCAGCGGCAGGACGTCCCGTACCAGCTCGGCGAGATGAACGTTTCGCCAGCCGAGAAGCGGCGCCAGGCGGACCAGGCCATGCTTGTCCATCTGCGCCGGCGTCGAGACGCCAAAGCCTTCGCATCGCTCCAGCTTCGACGCCGGAATGGATTGGAGGGCCAGGCTTACCGCGCGATCGACCGCGGCCTCGACGCTGATCGACGGCCCGTCAAACGGTTCCACATTCGTCGAGACGATGTTGGTCCCGAGATCGATCTCGACCGTGCTGATATGCTCGACACCGATCTCCACCCCAAGGAAGAATATGGCATCCGGCACCAGTTCGAGCATGATGCCGGGGCGGCCGACCCGGGCATAACCGGATTGTTCGGGCGGATCTTCGATGGCTTCGCGCACCAGGCCGTCTGCCGTCAGGCTGGCGATGATATGCCCCGACGAAGAGCGGTTGAGACGCAATTTGCGTGCGAGTTCGGCTCGGCTCAGTCGTCCAAACTGGTGAAGGGCTCTCAGAGCCGCCACTTCATTGCTTTGTCGAATTCTGCGATGCGAACTGGCGGTCAACGCCGGGTCATTCACGTAGGTCTCTCCAGGCTACCTGCGATCCGCCAGTTGCAAGCGATCGCAAGCCCTCATTTGGTACACGCCGCTCAAGCGGGCGGCAACTATGGACGGGCGTTCGTCGTTCGCCGGCGAACCGCCTCTTCCATTTTTAGGTCGATGAAGGCCTTTGCGTGGCTTGCCAGCGGCATGTTCTCGGTCCAGGTATCGCGCCAGATCGCGCATGCCAGCGAAAGACCTTCGTCGACCACGGCGCTGGAGAACGATTCGAACGTCACGTCGCGCTCGTAGTCGATATCGAGCAAGGCATCGAAGATGCGATCGAAATCGATCACCCCGTCGCCGAGGTAGCCGCGATTGCTTTCGCCGATGTGGAAATAGCCGATCTTGTCGCCGGCCAGACGAATGGCCGCCGCCGGGTTCGCTTCCTCGATGTTCATATGAAACGTGTCGAGATGGAGCCTGACGTGATCGGAGCCGGTCGCCTTGATGAAGTCGAGGCCTTGAGCCGCCGTGTTCAAGAGGTTCGTCTCGAACCTGTTGACGACCTCAAGGACCAGATCGACGCCGGCCGTCTTTGCCGCATCGGCCGTCCGCGCAATGGCTGCAATGCTGTTCTTGCGGCCGCGATCGCTTGGCATGGTCGAATATTTCGTGTGGGCCGAATAGAGAATGCCGCCAAGCTTGGTGCCGCCGATATCTCGAACGGCCGCGACCGCGCCGGTGAGCAAGTCCTCGCCGGCCTTGACGACGGCGGCATCCTCGCTTGACACGTCGGCGCCTAGCGGAAGGCCCATCGTGACGGCGATTTCGAGGCCCAGCGCCTCAGCCTTCCTGGCGAGGCGGTCGAGGTCGAACTTTTCGGGTCGCAGATACGCGAACTCGATCAGATGGTAGCCGCATGCGGCCGAATTCTCCATCGCCTCCTCGAGCATGGCCTGGGTGCCGCCGCCGGTCCAAACGAATGAATGAATGCCCAATCTGCGCATGTGCAGCTCCTCCAAGACGCAATCTATGTTGCATAGCACAACAAAATATCCAAACCAGGTTCATGTCAAGAGTCATACGAAGCGCGCGACGGTTCCGTCTGATTCCGCTTTTCGAACAAAAATGATTGACAGCTCAACGGAAAGCTCTAATTTGTCTCATTAAGCAACATATAAGCCTGGAAAAAGCACCAGAGCATTGGAGGAGGATCCGTCGAGCCGGCGCCCTGAGTGCGCGGTACCTTGTGTCATGTTTCGCCTGATGGCGTCGTTCACTGTATTTGTTCGGTGACCCTGTGCGCACTGAATGACCTGCAAGGCTGTGAGGATTGATCACCGTCCGGTCGGCGACGGTCTTCGATAAGCCCCGGGCAAGTGGAGGTGTTGGTCTGCCGCCGAGGGAGAACCCCTTGCCGAAGGGCCAGAGCAATTCCAGGAAAAGTGCGCAGCGGTTTTCCGTCCGGAATTGCGTAAAACAAATACTTAGAGCGGGGCGGCGATTCCATCAAAAGCTGAACCGCTCTAGGGAGACTGCGGATCAAGCGGTCGCTGCGTTAGCGGGAAGGAGCCACTCAATGAAGCCCGCTCTGAAGATCGTTCCGGACTTCGAAATGATCATATGTCCCCCGGCGGAATCGTTCCGCTGGAGCATGCATGACTATCCGTTCTTCAAAGCCAAGTGGCATTATCATCCGGAGTACGAACTGCACCTGACGCGAACGACTTCGGGCGTCATGATGGTGGGAGATCATATTGGAGAATTCGCACCAGGCTGCCTGGTCCTGACCGGGCCGAACGTCCCGCACAATTGGGTCAGCGATATTGAACCCGGGAAGACAATTCGCAATCGCGACATGCTGATCCAGTTCAGCCGCGAATGGGCCGATCGGGTCACCGGCTTCTGTCCTGAACTCGGAACTATCCGGCCGCTCTATGACGACGCGGTCTACGGAGTGGAGTTTCGCGGGGCCACCGCTCTCGCTGGGCAGCGACTGCTCGCACAGATCGGCGCCGCCCAAGGTGCCGAGCGTGTGGTGCTCTTTCTGCAATTGATGATCACGCTGGCCCGCAATCCTGGCGACCGCCGCAGGCTCTCGCGGCTGGCGCCCACCTCCGCGCAGGCGGAATTGCCGCCGGAACTCGACGTGGCAATGCGCTATGTTCTGGACCACTATAGCGACGATATCGACCTGCCGTTCGTTGCAAGGCTCTGCGGGCTGGAACCGCAAGCATTTTCACGTTTCTTCAAGCGGCAGACAGGCCACACATTTGCCCGATACGTCATCCTTGCGCGCATATATGCAGCCTGCTCACTGCTGACGCAGACTTATCGGCCGATTACCGACATCTGCTTCGAAGTCGGGTTCAACAACATCGCCAATTTTAACCGACAGTTCTTCAAGATCTGCGGGCGTACGCCGTCGGACTACCGGCGCAATGCCCACAAGATCGGGACTGAGGCGCGCGCCGATCCGTTCAGGGAGATCCGCGCCTGGTCAGGCGGCTCGCGCGCAGTCGGCGAAAAAGTATAGATCGCCTGCAAACCACGCGTGGCATGGGGGGATGTCCCCGCACTAAGTTCATCGGAATGCCCCAGGGGAGCGAGGCCGCAGGCAGAACAAATTCTCGAACGCAGGAGGATCCGTGTCGCTGAGCTTTCAATCTCAGGCACCGGTCGGGGAGGATGTCTTTGCGGGAACCACAGAGGCCGTTTCGTTGTCTTGAAGGCGTCACGCCGCGCCAAGTTCTGCGTCATGGCAACTGCACTGCCGGCAGGGATCGGCGAATGGCGCCACGATCGACGCGCGACGGAGCCACTGCATTCGAGCCCGTAGACTTGGATTTGCCTCCCAGGGCCGGCACCCGGGGAGTTCTCTTTCCGGGTGCCACTTTTCCGGCAGGACGGACCGGTGCGCATCGGCCTGAAACGGGTTTCAGCCATGTCCGGGTGACCAGGAGGTGCCGTTCCTGAGGGGTGGAACACGGCGATCGCAGAATGGACGACTGACAGTCAATGTTTTGTTGGAGGAGTGAAAAATGAAACATGAACTCAGAATGGGCCTTGCCGCATTGGCAGTAAGCCTGATGACCAGCGTGATGCCCGCCAAAGCCGATTTCTGGTCGGATGCCGGCGCGAAATACAAGGGTGTGACGCTGCACGGCGTGACCGAAAGCACCCCGCCTTCGAACTACATCAAGGACGTTCTCGCCCCCGCTTTCGAGAAGGCGACGGGCATCAAGGTGGAAATCGAGACCACCTCCTGGGACCAGATGTACGACAAGGCGATCAAGGACATGGAAGCCAAGACCGGCATCTATGACATGGTCTATATCGAGCAGGACATCATCTACGCCTACCTTGCCCGCGACTTCCTGGTCGACATCACGAAATCCCTGAAGGACGACCCGTCGCTGAAAGCGCCGGAGTACGACGAAACCCACTTCACGACGTTTGCGAACTATTTCAAAAATGCCGACGGCGATCTTTTCGGCATTCCGATGGAAGCCTTCATCAAGCTCTATCTGTACCGGACCGATCTGTTCAACGATCCGGCGATCAAGGAAGCCTTCAAGAAGGAAACCGGCAAGGACCTGGTGCCGGCCAAGACCCATGAGGAATACACGCAGATCGCGGAGTTCTTCACCAAATGGGGCAAGGACCACAATCTGGAACTGTGGGGCACCACGGCGCAGGCGCATACCGGCCACCCTGCTTCCTGGTACGAGTTCTTCGAATCCATCGCGCCCACTTTCGGTGTCTACAACTGGGGTATCGACGCTTCGAAAAACTACTCGGCGTCGGTCGCCAATGGCGGCACGATGAACAGCGACAAGGCCAAGGCAGCACTCAAATACTGGCTGCATCTGCGCGATATCGCCCCGCCGGAATCCCCGGCCAGCACATGGACCGAAGTCGGCACCACCTTCGCGGCGGGCCGCGCGGCACAGGGCCTGGTCTACGGCGAGAACGCGGCATGGATTGCCGCCGACGCGGAAAAGTCGAAGGTCGTGGGCAATGTCGGCGTCGCCCTGCCGCCGCTGGCTCCCGGCGTCATGGAGGATGCTGAAGCCGGCAAGGGCTATATCGGCTATTATGACGGCGGCGCCTTCGGTCTTCCGGTCACTTCGAAGAACAAGGAAGCGGCGCTGCTGTTCCTGCAGTATATCGGCCAGGACTCGGTCCAGGGCGATTGGGCGGTGGCAGCACCCCGCATCACCAACACGGCAACCTACGACGATCCGAAAGTGATCGAGATGGATAAGAAGCTCAACGGCTACTACACCATGCTCAAGAACGACGGAAAGCTGTTTGCCGGCGCACCGCCCTATCCGTTCCACGCGCAGGTGCGTGAAGCCACGGCGCCGATCTTCTACAAGATCCTGTTGGGCGAGGTGTCGTCCGACGATGGGCTCGACCAGATGGCTGCTGCCGCCGAGGCGGAACTGAAGAACCTCGGCTACCGCAAGTAGCTTCGCGAACCTAAACCTCGGGCCGCCGTGAAGCGGCGGCCCGAGTGTATTTTCGCCGCCTCGCGAAATTCGCGAGAATGTCGTGGACAATGCCTGCCAGGGGAGTGGTTTGATGCGATCAAACAGAGTGGGATGGCTGATGCTCGCCCCGACGATTGCGATCCTGGGGATCTTCGGCATCGTCCCATTTCTGTACGTGCTCTATGTGGCCTTCCATCAATGGAACCCGTTCGGCGCAAATCCCTACATGATCTACAACGGCGCCGACAATTTCCGCCGTCTCGTCTTCGACAACGAGTTCCTGACTTCCATCGCGTTCACGCTGAAGTTCGCCTTCTTCGCCGTCGTGAGCGAAGTCATCCTTGGCTACCTTCTGGCGCAGCTGTTCATGCGTGAGTTTCCCGGCCGGGGATTGTTCCGCACGATCCACACCCTGCCCCTGATCGTGGCGCCGATCGTCGTCGGGTCAGTCTGGCGCCTAATGACGACGCCCAGCATCGGCATCATCCCGTACCTGTTGAAATCCTGGTTCGGCTACGACCTCAATATCGGTCGTGACGCGACCATGGCCTTTGCGCTCACCGTCATCATGGATATCTGGCACTGGACGCCGCTGGTGACGCTGACGCTGCTTGCCGCATTGGTTTCGCTCCCCAAGGAGCCGTTCGAACAGGCCCAGATCGATGGCGCCAATAGGTGGCAGATCTTCTGGCACGTCACCTTGCCGATGATCCGCCCGGCGATCCTGGCGACGGTCTTCATTCGTCTCATGGACGCGTTGCGCACCGTCGATGAAGTGTGGATGCTGACCGGCGGCGGCCCCGGCGCCGCGACGCGCTATCTCGGCCTGCACATCTGGAAGATCGTGTTTCCCAAGACCGACTACGGCTACGGCTCGGCCACGTCGATCATCGTCCTGTACCTCACACTTGTGATGTGCTGGCTGCTCTATGTCGCCCTTGTCGCCCGGCGCGACCAGAAGAGGCCTTCCTGATGCGCGCCAACAGTCCGGTTTTCTCCATCCTGCTGTGGACCTTGCTCAGCCTGCTGACGCTGTTTCCGATCTATTGGCTGTTCGTGATCTCGGTAAAGCCAGCGGTCGAGCTGTTCACCACGCCAAGCGTGCTGCTCGAGACCGTCTACTGGAAGAACTACGTCAAGGTTCTCGGCGACGACACGTTGCGCCGCTACATGTTCAACTCCATCGTCATCTCGACCGGCAATGCGGTGCTGGTGACCGTTCTTGCCTTCATGGCCTGCTACGCGCTCTCGCGCTTCGATTTGGCCGGAAAGGAAAACATCTTCTTCTGGACGATCACCAACCGCATGGCGCCGGCCGCGGTGTTCCTGCTGCCCTTCTTCTTGCTCTTCACGCAGGTGTTCACCATCGGTGAGTGGAAGCTCTACGACACGCGCACCGGCATGATCCTGCTCTACTGCACCTTCAACCTGCCTTTCGCCATCTGGACGCTCAGGCCGACGATCGACGCAATTCCCAAGGAACTGGACGAGGCCGCAACCGTCGACGGTGCCACGACCTGGCAGGTGATCCGCGAAGTGATCTTTCCGCTCGCGCGGCCCGGCCTCGCCGTCACCCTGATCCTGACCTGGGTGTTCGCCTGGAACGAATTCCTGCTCGCCGCGACGCTGACCAGCTTCAACGCGCGCACCATCACCACCGGCCTGTCGGAGTATGTCACGACGACCGGAACCGAGTGGGGCACGATGGCGTCCATTGCCATCATCACGCTTGTCCCGGCCCTGTTGATCTTCTCGGTTGTCCAGCGGCACATCGTGGCCGGTCTGACCTTTGGCGCGGTCAAGGAGTAGTTCCATGGAACACATGATCGATCTCGATGAGGCGGACGACGAAGCCAACACCATCGTCGCAAGCCCGCAACGCACCGGTTTTCTGCCGATCGTCACCAACTGGTTCGACCGGGTTTTTGTCGGCATCTATCTGTTCGTTGCGCTCGAACTGTTCTGGATGCGGTTCCTCGAACAGTCGATCCCATTGTCCGTCTGCCATGTCCTGGCGATCGTATTGGGCGTGCTGATCGTCTGGCGTGGTTAGCGCGGGAGACAAGAGGAGGAACGCAGGCTCATGAAGTCGTTGGTGCTGGAAGAAAAGCTGAAACTGTCGCTGCGCGATTTCCCGATCGAGCGCGAGGAGGTGCTCGGCGCTCGCGACGTGCGCATCAGACTGCACACCGTCGGCATCTGCGGCTCGGATGTGCACTACTATACGCATGGCGGGGCCGGCCCATTCCAGGTGAAGGCGCCGATGATCCTTGGCCATGAGGCGTCGGGCATTGTCGCGGAGACAGGTGCCGAGGTGACGTCGCTGAAGGTCGGCGACCGGGTGTGCATGGAGCCGGGCATTCCTGACCCCAACAGTCGCGCGACGCGCATGGGTCTGTACAATATCGATCCGGCGGTTCGTTTTTGGGCGACGCCGCCGATCCATGGCGTCCTGCGGCCGAGCGTCGTGCATCCGGAAAATTTCACCTTCAAGCTCCCCGGCAACGTTTCGTTCGCCGAGGCGGCCATGGTGGAGCCGCTGGCCGTGGGCGTCCACGCCGCCACCAAGGCGCAGGTGAAGCCGGGTGATATCGCACTGGTGATGGGCGCCGGGCCGATCGGCCTGGTCACCGCACTTTCGGCGCTGGCGGCAGGCTGTGCGCGTGTCTTCGTATCGGACGTCGACGACACCAAACTCGAGCTCGCAGCGAAGCTAGGCGCGATCACGCCGATCAATGTCGCGCGTCAGGATCTGGCCAGGGAAATTCTCGCCGCAACCGATGGCTGGGGCGTGGAGATCGTGTTCGAATGCTCGGGCAGCCCGCGCGCCGCGGAAGGGGTCTTCGATCCGCTCTGTCCGGCTGGCCGGGTGGTGTTCGTCGGCGTGCAGATGCACGACATCAAATACGACGTCGGCAAGGCGATGGTGCGCGAGGCGCGCGTCGAGCATGTCTTCCGCTATGCCCACGTCTTCCCGCGCTGCGTTGCCATGCTGTCCTCCGGCGCGATCGACGTGAAGCCGCTGATCACCCGCACATTCGAATTCGAAGACAGCGTTCGCGCGTTTGAAATCGCCGCATCCGCCCCAAAAGGCGAAGTGAAGATGCAGATTGCCTTGCCGCAATAGAGGGGATGCAAGTTGGCTGAGGTTACCGTCAGGAATATCGTCAAGCGTTATGGCAGCGCGCAGGTTATCCATGGTGTGAATGTCGACATCGCCGATGGCGAGTTCGTCATCCTCGTCGGCCCGTCGGGCTGCGGCAAGTCCACCCTGCTACGCATGATCGCCGGTCTCGAAGCCATATCGGGCGGCGAGATCAGCATTGGCGGCCGGGTGGTGAACGATGTGCTGCCGAAAGACCGAGACATAGCGATGGTGTTCCAGAACTATGCGCTCTATCCGCACAAGAACGTCGCCGACAACATGGGCTTCTCGCTCAAGATCAAGGGCAGGCCGAAGGCCGAGATCGACGCCAAGGTGAAGAAAGCAGCCGAGATCCTGGATCTCGGCAAGCTGCTCGACCGGTTCCCGAAACAGCTGTCTGGCGGGCAGCGCCAGCGTGTGGCCATGGGGCGCGCCATCGTGCGCGACCCGCAGGTCTTCCTGTTCGATGAACCGCTGTCGAACCTCGACGCCAAACTGCGTGTTGCCATGCGCGTCGAGATCAAGGAACTGCATCAGCGCCTCGGCACGACGATCGTCTATGTCACCCATGACCAGATCGAGGCGATGACCATGGCCGACAAGATCGTGGTGATGCGGGACGGCAAGGTGGAACAAGTCGGCGCACCGCTCGAACTCTACGACAATCCGGGCAATGTCTTCGTCGCCGGCTTCATCGGCTCGCCGGCGATGAATTTCATCAAGGGCAAGATCGAAGCTAAGGACGGCAGGCAGGTCTTTGTCTCGGACACCGGTTCCGTCCTGCCGGTCGAGGAGGGCAGGGCGCAGCGCGACCAGCCGGTCATCTACGGCATCCGACCGGAGCATATCGACATCGCGCCCGACGGTTTGCCGGCAACGGTTTCGGTGCTGGAGCCGACCGGCTCCGAGACGCAGATCTTCGCCAGGTTTGGCGAGGACGCCATTGACGCCATCGTCAAGGACCGGCTCACCGTCCGTCCCGGCGAAGAGGTAAGGCTGAAGATCGATCCGCGCCGGGTCCACATCTTCGACAGGCAAAGCGGCGCACGCCTTTGACCCGTTGCCATCCGCAGCGATTGGCCCGGACCTGACCTGTCGGGCCGGGCATTCGCGCTTCTGACAAAGCCGTAGTCGAACGGTCAGGGTAACTTCTGCCGAGTTCGGCAATGTTCGACGCTAGATATTCTGGCGGCGGGCAGAACCACGTGCCGCGCCTTCGGCCGGCCGCGTCGCGATGAGGCCGGCCTCGATGGACCTGAGAAGCGCCAACGCATCGTCGAGGCGGCTGGTGTCGCCGCCGGCGGCGGCAGAGACGGCGTCGCCCCATTCCTTGCGCACCAGGGCGTAGTTGTCGGCCCCGCGCCGCGTGCGGTGGACACTGACGCCCCGGCGATCATCCGGATAGACATGGCGCTCGATCAGCCCCTTGCCTTCCAGGTCGCGCAGCACCGTGGAGACGTTGGTGCGCTGCAGCCCCGTCGCGGCCGCGATCTGGCTGGGCGTGGCCGAGGCGTACGCCACCAGATGGCGCATCACCATGCCCTCCGACTGCGAGAGCAGGAACACCCGATCATCCCGGTAGCCACGGAACTGGATCTCGCGGGCAATGATGAGGATCAGGTCGGCCAGATCCGCCCACCGGATAGCCGCGGGTGGAGCTTTGTGTGCGGATGAATCACGATCGGTTTTCATACTGCGGAGTTTACAGCCTCCTATCGGGTATGTATATGTGTATAATCATTATGTATACATAACTATGTCAACATACATATCTGGAGACTCGAATGACTCCCGCCTATTCCCCAAACCCGGCCTGGCACTCTCCCCGTTCCATGGCGCGCGCCGGAGGCCTGCATGGATTCGGCGTCTACGTGCTGCTCGCCGGCGCCTTCCTGCCGATCGCCGATTTCTTCATCGTCAACGTGGCACTGCCGACGATCGCCGCTTCGCTGAAGGCAACCCCGTCCGCACTTGAGCTGGTGGTGTCCGTCTATGGCGTGGCCTATGCCGCCATGCTGGTGCTGGGCGGCAGGCTTGGCGATCGTTTCGGCCGCCATAGCCTGTTTCTGGTTGGACTTTGCGGTTTCATCCTGGCCTCGCTGGCCTGCGGCCTGGCACCCAGCATCGAAGTCCTCATCACGGCCCGCCTGGTGCAGGGCGCAACGGCGGCCATGCTGGTGCCCCAGGTGCTGGCGACCTTCCAGGCGACGCTGGAAGGCGAGCGCAAGACCCGGGCCATCGCGCTTTATGGCGCGACCTCCGGCATTGCGGCGGTCGTCGGCCAGCTCGCCGGCGGACTGCTGGTCAGCGCCAACCTGTTTGGCACCTCCTGGCGGCCGATCTTCCTGATCAACATCCCGCTCGGCATTATCGTGTTCTTCGCCTCGCGGCTTGTCGTGCCGGCCAACCGCTCGCCGCACCCGGCCGGCATCGACCTGCCCGGCACCGTGCTTTTCGCTGCGACCTTGACCGCACTTTTGGTGCCGCTGACCGAAGGCCATTCGCTCGGCTGGCCTGCATGGACCTGGATGATGTTGGCTGCAGCCGTGGTGCTTGCAATCCTGACCGTCATCGTCGAACGGGCGACCGAGGCGCGCGGCGAGGTGCCGCTGCTGCCGCCGTCATTGCTCAAGCTGCCCTCGATGTCGCGCGGTCTCGCCATGATCACGCTGTTCAGCGTCGGCTTCGGCGCCTTCATGTTCGTCTTCGCGCTCACCGTCCAGAACGGACTCGGCGCCAACGCATTCGAAAGCGGTCTCGCCATCCTGCCGATGGCGATCATGTTTTTCATCGGCTCCATGGTCAGCCCGCGCATGATCAACCGCTTCGGCCGTGGAGCTCTGGTAGCGGGCGGCATCGTGCAGGCGCTTGGCCTGGCCCTGCTGGTCGCAATCATGGTCTTGGGCTGGCCGAATGTGAGCCTGATCGAACTGGCTGGGCCGCTGATGCTGATCGGCGCCGGACAGTCGATGCTGTTTTCAGGTCTGTTCCGCGCCGTGCTCGCCGATGTCCCGGCACACCTCGCCGGCGTCGGCAGCGGCGTTCTGATCACGCTGCAGCAGTCCGGCCTGGCACTCGGGGTCGCAACCCTCGGCACCTTCTATCTGGCACTGGAGCCGGCGAGCATTTCGAAGGCCTTTGGCATCGTCATCGCAATCCAGTTCGCGATCATCGTCCTGCTGGTACTGGCCACCGGACTGCTGCCCCGCTTCACCAGGCACCAGGTCAGCGCCCATCCCGTGGAAATGTGATGCCTCGGCGTGCCCGGGCGATCAGCGAGATGCTCGCCCGCGGCCGTCGGCGACGACACAGCCGCTAGGCGGGTCTTTGCCGTTCAGCACCGCGATCACGCATTGCGCCGCAACCATGTTGGTGCGCGCCAGCCCTTCGACCGAGGAGGCCGCCGAATGGGGCGAGGCCACGACATTGGGCAGCGCGATCAATTCGTCGGACACGGATCTGTAAGCGGCGTCGGTCTCGCTCAAGAAGACGTCGAGGCCGGCGCCTGCGATCGTGCCGCCCTTTAACGCCTCGAGAAGATCCCGATCCTCGACCAGGCCGCCCCTTGCCGTGTTGATCAGCACCGCGGTCGGTTTCATCAGCGCCAGCGTGTCCTTGTTGATCAGGTTGCGCGTCGTCGGCGAGAGCGGAGCATGAAGGCTGACATAGTCGCTTTCGCGAAGCAGCGTATCGACATCGACATAGGTGATGCCGTTCGCCTCGGCATAGGCTTCATCCACCGTCCGAGCGGACACAAGGATACGCGCCTCGAAGCCCTTGAGCCGCTGGACCACGTTGCGGCCGATACGGCCGAGGCCGATCAGGCCGACCGTCTTGCGGTACAGATCCGAGCTGATCAATATCGTCCAGTTGCCGGCAACCATGTTCATCTGTGTTTCGCGCAGCCGCCGGCCAACGGCCAGCATGAGCCCAAGCGCATGGTCGGCGACCGAGGCATCGTTGCCGCCGGCCGCGATCGTCACCACGCGGCCGAGTGCGCGGGCAGCCTCCACATCGACCCGCTCGTAGCCGACGCCGCGGCGCGCCACGATCTTGAGTTCGGGCAAGGCCTCGAGCAATTCCCGCGTCACCCGTGCGTGGCCGACGATCCATGCGTCGGCGCCGCTCAGAATACTCACCAGCTGGTCGTGCGAGAGGTTGCCGTCGCCCTTGACCTTCGAGGCTTCGGCAATGTTGACCTCGCAACCATTCGCCTGCAGATAGTGGGTCGTTTCGTCATCGAAGAAGCGCTGGGTGACAACAACGCGAGGGGTGGCCATGGGATGCTCCGAAAGTGCAGAGGAGCGCGCTTGCGCAAGAGACCTCACTTGATCGCCTGCCATGAAGAGACAGGAGAGATCAAGTCTGATTGCTTCTTCCGTCAGCCGGCCATCCAGCCGCCGTCAACCATCAGGTTGATGCCGGTGACATAGCTTGCCATGTCGCTGGCAAGGAACAGGGCGGCGCCCGCCACATCGTTCGGACTGCCGAGCCGCGGCCAGGGTGTGCGGCTGCGTGAATAGTCGAGCGCGCCGGGGTCGTTGGCGACGCCCGGTTTGCCGGTGATGATCTTGCCGGGCGCAATGGCGTTGCAGACGATCAGGTCGTCGGCGTGATCGACGGCGATCTGTCGCGTCATCTGCACGATGCCGCCCTTGCTCACCGAATAGGGAAAATCGCCGGGGCAGGCGACCATGCCGTGCTGCGAGGAAATGTTGATGATGCGGCCGCGCACGTCATTGACGGGTTCTTGGGCAAGCATCTGCATCACCGCGCGTTTGCAGCAGTAGAAGAAGCCCGTCAGGTTGACGCCGATGACGCGGCTCCATTGTTCGGGCGAGGTTTCGATGAGGTTGGTGCTGGTGTAGATCGCCGCGTTGTTGACCATCACGTCGAGCCGCCCGAAGCGGGCGACGGTGGCAGTGACCAGCGCATCGACCGCGTTCCAGTCGGAAATGTCCGTCGCGCTATGCATCGCCGTCCCGCCGCTCGATTCGATCAGGGCGGCGGTGCTCTGGCCGCCGCCCTCGATCGGCGTCTCGACGGTGTCGGCGATGATCACCGCGGCGCCCTCCGCCGCGAACTTCAAGGCGATCGCGCGGCCGATGCCCGAGCTAGCGCCGGTGACGATCGCAACCTTGTCTTTGAGGAGGGCCATTACTTGCTCAGCTTTCCCGAGTGACGATCTTTCCCTGCGCCAGGCCAACCAGCCTCTGGTCGCGCACGATCTCGTGGCCGCGCAGGAAGACGTTGGTCAACCGCGCCTTAACCGTCCAGCCGTCGAACGGCGTGTACGCCGCGCGGGAAACTTGCTCCGCATTCGAGATGGAACTGGATTGTCGCGGGTCGACGATCAAAATGTCGGCGTCATAGCCGGCAGCGATCCGTCCCTTGCGCCGGCCGAGGCCAAAGCGCTCCGCTGGATTACGCGCGCACAGGCGCACCACATCGGCAAGTGTGATGAGCCCGTCGTCGACGAGTTTCAGCATGGTCTGAAGCAGCGTCTGCAGCCCCGGCATGCCGCCCGGAATGTCGGTGAAAGCCGCGTAGCTGGCTGCTTTCTCGGCCGGAGCATGCGGAGCATGATCGGTGGCGACGAAGTCGATCAGCCCGGCCTTCAGCGCAGTGCGCAGGCGCTCGACGTCCTGCTGCGACCGCAAGGGCGGCGAGCCCTTCAGCCTGGCGCCTTGCGTCTCGTAGTCCTCGGCGCTGAAGAACAGGTTCTGCGGCGTCGTCTCGACGCTGGCATCCGCCCTGTCGCGCAGCCGGCTCCAGGCCTCCACGCCCAGTTCCGAGTTGATCTGCCGGACATGGACACGCGTCCCCGTCCTGGCGGCGGCAAGCACCGCCCGCCTTATGCCGCCGGCTTCCGCCTGCGGCGGCCGGCTGTCGAGAAAGGCCGCGATGCTTCCCGCGTGGTTGCGTTCAATGCTGCTGGCCAGGATGGATTGATCGCCAGGCGAAATGCCGATTAGCGTGTCGGCCCCAGCGAAACTCCGCAGAGCCCCGGCAACCGCATCGAAGGTTGGAAACAGGAAGTCTTCGGGCACATCAGCGGTGAACAGTTCGAACGAGACAGGCGCCAACTCGAGCAGGCTAGGGATGAGCGACAGGTCGTGGCTGACCACCGCCTGCAAGCCAACATCGACATGGATGCGGCCGTCGGCCATCGCCATCTTGTCGCTAAGCTGTCTGGCGGTGGCCGTCCATGGTTCGTCGGTTGGCATGTCGAGCACCGTCGTCACGCCGCCGAGGGCCGCGGCATGCGTGCCGGAGGAAAAGTCCTCCTTGTGCGTCAGGCCTGGTTCGCGCAGATGCGCGTGGGCATCGACCAGGCCAGGCAGCAGCAGGCTGCCCGAAGCGTCCAGCACCGTCTTGGCTTCTGCTCTTTCGCCAGGTGGAAGGAGCGTCGCGATCTTGCCGCCGGCGATGCCGACGTCGCGCCGGTCGAGCCCATCGGCATTCACGACTGTGGCGCCCCTGATCAGCGTCTCGAACATGCCGTCAGCCGCGCTGCTCGCAGCGCGCATGGTTCTCGAGCCAGAAGCGCGCGATATCTTCGCACCGCATGAAGGCGGCGGCCGGGTTCTGCTTCACATGTTCGATCACCTCGCGCAGCCCCGACGCCCGGTTGGGCTGGCCCATCCAGCGGGCGTGGATGCCCATCGTCAGCATGCGGCCGCCGGTCTCGTCCGCTTCGTCAAGCATGTAGTCGATCGCCGAGCGGCAATCCTCGGCGAAGTCGCGCGGATTGCTGTAGCCTGGCGCCACCAGATAGCGGCTGTCGTTGAGGGCCTTGGAATAGGGCACGACGAGGATCTCGGTGCCCTGATGGTCGAGGAAATAGGGCAGGTCGTCATTGCAGGGATCGGAGTGGTAGAGAAAGCCACCCTCCCGCACCAGCAGGTCGCGCGTGTTGACGCTCGGAAACGAGCGGCAGTTCCAGCCCAAAGGCCGCCTGCCCATCAGTTTCTCATAGAGCGCCACCGCCTCGCGCAACTGGCGCTCTTCTTCGCTCCGCTCCATCGTCGTGTAGTCGACCCAGCGCAGCCCGTGGCCGAGCAGGTCATGTCCCCGCGCGTTCATCCATTCGACCACCGCCGGATTGCGCTCCAGGGCTACGGCGCAGGCGGAGATGGTGACCGGGATCTGATAGCGGTCGAACAGCCGGGCCAGCCGCCAAACCCCGGCGCGGCTGCCATATTCGAAATGCGTCTCGGTGCCGAGGTCGCGCACCGGCGGGCTGCTGGCGAGATTGTATTCGCCCCAATTGTCGTTGCGGCCGTCCTCGAGCCAGGAATACTCCGAGCCTTCCTCGTAGTTGAGCACCAGGTTGATGGCGAGCTTGACACCGCCCGGCCAGGTCATGAAAGGCGGATGCGGCCCGTAACCGACGAAGTCGCGTGGCTGCTGGTGATCGGTCGGCATCGGCTGTCCTCCTCAGGCTTCGTTGGCGGCGATCCAGTCCATGTAATCATGGAAGGCCTGCCTGGCCGGCCTCGGCCGCCAGTCCGTGTCCCGTTCGATCCGGGCAAGGTCGTATTCGCCCCACATGCCCGTCTTCAGCGCCGGGTTCATGACGATGTTGGCTCCCTCGGTCGCGCTGACCTCGGCCTTGAGGCCGGGAACGCGCTCGGCCGCCCAGCCGATGAAATCGCCGACCGTTGCCGTTGTGCCGCTGCCGATATTGTAGTGCCGGTAGCGCAGGTTTTTGGCATCGAGCAGCGCCATGATCGCCTTGGCGACGTCGCTCGACAGCACATAGTCGCCGAGCGGCTCAAAACTGATTGGCCGGATCGTTTCGCCCGCCAGCGCCATATGCGCGACGCGGTTCGGCAAATGACGGACACTGCGGCTGCCGGTGACGCGGTCCATCGGGCCGTAGACCGACGACAGCCTGACCGAAATGGCCGAAAGGCCGAACAGGTCGGCGTAGCGGTTGGTGACCATCTCGGCCGCGAATTTCGAGATGCCGTAGAGCGTCAGCGGCGCCACATAGCCGTCCTCGGGCAGCGGCTCGCCGTTCCAGTCCGGCCCGTTATGCCGATAGACCGAACCGGAGCTGACGTAGACGAAGCGCTTGATGCCGGGACGGCTGCGCGCCCATTCCAGCATGCGCACCGTGCCCATCAGATTGACGTCGACAATCAAAGCCGGATCGTGGGCCTCCGGCTGCATCTGCGGGTCGCTCGGGCGCGAATTCGGCGTCACCGTCGCACCGTGGACAATCCCGGTGATGTTTTGCGCATCGAGCGCTGCCGCCCAGGCGGCAGGCTCCAATATGTCCGCCGTCAGCACGGTTAGGCGGTCGCGCACCGGGGCGAAGAATGTCTCTGCGATCGCGTCGAGCCCCGAGCGATCCAGGATCACGGCGCGGGCTTGCGGGTCGCGGTCCAGCCATTCGCGCGCAACCACGCTCATGACAAAGCCGGTGCCGCCGGTGACAAGCAGGGTCATGGGAACTCCTTTGAACGTGAATGAAGAGTGTCGAGGTCAGCGTGTCGCATAGCCGCCGTCCACGAGCATGTCGGAGCCGGTGACGAAGGATGCGTCCGACGACAGCAGGAAGGTCGCCGCCGCGGCGATCTCATCCGGCTCTGCGATCCTGCCGAGCAGATGGGCGGGACCGAGACCTGCATTGGCCGCATCGAAGTCTGGAAATCTGCGCAACAGCCGCGTGGTCGCCACCGCACCGGGCGACAGGCTGTTGACGCGGATCTTGTCGGGCGCATGGTCGACCGCCATCGCCTTGGCGAGATGGATCAACCCGGCCTTGGCGGCGCAGTAGGCAACGGCCCTGGTGGTGGCGACGCGTCCGAATTGCGAGCCGATGAACACCACCGAGCCGCCACCGCCTGCGGCGATCAATGGCACCGCGAACTTGCTCATCAGGAACGCGCCTGTCAGGCTGACGTCGAGCTCGCGTCGCCATGCGCTCTCATCGAGATCGACCACGGTGGCGTTCGTCGACGGTGCGGCGGCGTTGTGCACCAGCCCGTCCAACCGGCCGAAGCGCTCCTTTGCGATGTCGACGGCGCTGCTGGCGGAGAGAGCGTCGGTTACGTCACAGCGGCAGCCGATCGCTGAAGCGCCAAGCCTGTCGGCAAGCGCCGTTGCAGCCCCGGCATCGTAGTCGGCACAGACCACGCTTGCGCCTTCGGCAATGCAGCGCTGGGCGATTGCCGCGCCAATACCGCTTGCGGCACCCGCGACCAGGACAACATTGTCTTTCAGGCGGTTCGTCGCGGGATTGTTCGTCATCAGACCTGGTCCTCGACAGCTTGCACGATCGGCGTCGCGACCGGCCGGCGCAGAAGATTGTAGCAGGCCGCAAGCGTGACCAGCACCGCGCCGCCGCCAAGCAGCAGGAACATCGCCGGCGGCCCGATATGCGCCATCAGTCCGGCGGCAACGCCCGGCGTCGCGACATTGCCGATCGAATAGAGCAGAAGCAGCGTGCCGGACGCTGCGACCATGTGCCGGCTATGAAGTTGCGATGCCCCGAACGCCATGGCCACCGGATAGATAGTCAACGCCATGGCGCCATAGACGAAGAACAGCACGAACAGCAGCGGCACCGAAACAGCTCCGACCCAGGCGATCATGGCGCAGGCCGTCACCGATACCAGCCCTTGCACCAGCAGGATCAGGCGTCGGTCGAACCGGTCCGACAGCCAGCCGACGGGGGTCTGCGCGACCATGCCGGCAATGCTTATCGTGGTCACCAGCCAGACCGTCGCCGCCGCCGACAGTCCGATCTGCGTCCCATAGATGGGCGTCAGCACGAAGACATTCATGTTAGTGATGCCGCCCTGGAAAATGGCGACGACCGTCACCGGCGCCAGCCTGAACAGCGCCAGCGGCCCGAGCCTTCTGTCGGCTCCGGTCGTCTGCGCCGGTTCGGCCGGCACCGAAGGCAGCGCCGGCCAGCGCCGGCCGGCGAATTTGGGGACGAACGCCAGAAGCACCATCGCCGCCGCGACGGAAAACAGATGCGGTGATGTCGGACCGACAAGCGCGACAAGGATCTGGCCGAGCAGCACCGCGATCGCCGTCGTCAGCATGTAGATCGAAAACATCGCGCCGCGATTGTGCTGCTCGGCATAGAGGTTGATCCAGCTCTCGCAGATCACGAACATCGAGGCCATCGACATGCCGCCGAGCAGTCGGAAGCAGAACCAGCTCGGCACGAAGTCGGTGAAGACGAAACCGGCAGCTGACAGCAGTGCGGTTGCAAGGATCAGCACGAATGTTCGCTCATGGCCGTAGCGGGCCACCAGCGGGCGCGTCACCAGGCATCCGATCAGGAAGCCGATCGGATAGGCGGTCAGCACGATCTGCACCATGTCAGGCGCGATGCCGGGCTTGCCCAGATAGAACGAAACCGCGGTCGTCAGCATGGCGCTGCCTATGCAAGCGAGACAGATGCTGACCATGATCGGCAGCATGGCGCGGGAGCGCTCGGCGTTCCGCCACAAGCGCATCGCGGATTGAGCGATCGATCCCATGAATGCCGCTGTCGGCCGGCTACGATGCGCGCCGGCGACGGGAGACGAGCCCGACAATCGGCCCGGGCACGACAATCGGCGCGGCCCAGACAATCGGCACGGCATCGTCATGCATTACGGCGGCTCCCCCTTGGCGGTGCCGCTGATCCGCGGCTGGTTGCAGAAGCTATACCCCGCCAAGCGCGCCACAAACGAAGATTGACACGGCTATGACCTTAATTTTTTTGGCCATCCTTGTCACGGAAAGCAGCACCATGCCGCTTCCCAGGCTTTACAGTCGTTTTGTCCGCTCCGTACCATGGTCAATCTGCCATGATCGAAAGCCGCCAAGGGAGAAAACTGCATGACGATCGAACGTCTTGAGAACGGCCAACGCTTCTGCCGGGTGCTTCGCCACAACGGCACCGTCTACGTCGCCGGCCTGACGGCGGACGACCTTTCCGGCGACACCACCGCGCAGACCAAGCAAATCCTCGCCAAGATCGATGCCCTTCTGGCCAAGGCCGGCAGCGACAAGTCGAAGCTTTTGAGTGCCCAGATCTGGCTGCGCGACATTGCCGATTTCGAGATGATGAATGCGGCATGGGACGCCTGGATCGACCGCAGCGCCATGCCGGTGCGCGCGACGGTGGAGGCGCGCCTCGCCGGCGATCAGTACCGCGTCGAGATCATGGTCACAGCGGCCGTCGGCTGAGGGGCCTGTCCGCGAAGGGGGCGGCAAAACCAATGCATGAGCTGGTGATCAAAGGCGGTCGCGTTGCCCTCGACGACGATTTTGCCGAATGCGACATCGGCATCGACGAAGGCCGGATCGCTGCTATCGGAACAGGCCTGGCCGGTCAGTCCCAGCTCGACGCCGGCGGCCATTGGGTCATGCCCGGCGGCATCGACGCCCACTGCCATCTCGACCAGCCGGTCTGGGGCGGGGCGGGCAATGCCGACGACTTTGAGTCCGGCACCATCTCGGCGGCGTTCGGCGGCACGACCTGCATCGTCCCGTTCGGCATGCCGGGTCCGGACATGACCACGATTGGCGCCGTGGATCGCGCCCTCGACCGTGCCGCGGGCCGAGCGGTGATCGACTACGGGCTGCATGCCGTGGTCACGATGGGCACCGGTTCCGATGTCGAGGAACAGCTTGCGCAGCTCGCCGGCCGCGGCATCGCCTCGGTCAAGCTGTTCATGACCTATCAGGGCTTCGCGGTCGACGATGATCTCTTCTTCAAGATCCTCGACGCCGCGCGCGGCCTCGGCTGGATCGTCATGGTCCATGCCGAGAATGACGCCGCCATCCGGCGCACGCGCCAACGGCTGATCGATCTCGGCCGCACCGACATACGCTACCATGTCGTCGCCCACAGCGAGACCATGGAGCGCGAGGCGACGCATCGCGCTTTGGCCTTCGCCGAAATGACCGGCGCGCGCATGACCATCGTCCATGTCTCCTCATGGCAGTCGGCCGAGGAGATTGCGCGGGCGCGCACGCGCGGCGTCGATGTGGTCGCCGAGACCTGTCCGCAATATCTGTTCGTCGGCGCGGCCGATCTTGACCGTCCGGGCAAGGATGCCGCCCGTTTCGTTTTTTCGCCGCCGCCGCGCTCGCCCCGCAGCCAGGAGCATCTATGGCGGGAGCTGATCGATGGCGGTATCGACCTCTGGTCCTCTGACCACTCCCCCTATTTTTTCGCCGACAAGGTCGGCAGGGCCGAGACGCCCGGCTTCACCACGACGCTGAGCGGCATTCCCGGCATCGAGACCCGCCTGCCGCTGCTGTTCTCGGAAGGGCTGGTGACCGGTCGCCTCACGCTTGCCCGCTATCTCGATCTCACGTCGCGCAAAGCGGCGTCGATCTATGGACTAGCGCACGCCAAGGGCAGGATCGCAGTTGGGCTCGACGCCGACCTGGCGATATGGGACCCCACGGCGCGCTGGGCGCTTGGCCATGCCGCCCTGCATTCGCGCGTCGACTTCACGCCCTACGAGGGAAGAAACGTGACCGGCAAGCCGACGACGGTGCTGGTGCGCGGGGTTCCGGTGATTGCCGACGGCGTGCTTCGGTCGCAGCCGGGCTTCGGCCGTTTCGTGCCGCGCACCGCCGCCGATCCGGCTCAATCTGGAAAACCTGTCGAGGAGACGACGCCATGGCTAGATGCCTGACCATAGCGGTCTGCCAGACCGGCCCCATCCAGCGCAGTGCCTCGCGTGCCGAGACTGTCGGCCGCCTTGTCCATCTGCTGGAGAAGGCCGCAGCCGCCGGCGCGGAGATCGCGGTCTTCCCCGAAATGGCGCTGACCACCTTCTTTCCGCGCTGGCGCATCGATGATACCGCCGAGATCGAGTCCTTCTTCGAACGGTCGATGCCGGGGCCGGAAACGCAGCGGCTCTACGATGCCGCAGCCCGTCTCAAGGTCGGCTTCGCACTCGGGTACTGCGAGCTCGCGCATGAGGACGGCCGCACTCGCCGTTTCAACACCATGGACCTCGTCGGACCGGACGGCGTTTTCATCGGCCGCTACCGCAAGATGCATGTGCCGGGCTCAGCCGAGCCGGAAGAAGGCACGACCACGCATCTGGAACGCCGCTATTTCGAGCCGGGCAATCTCGGCTTCCCGGTTTTCGACTATCGCGGCGTCCGCGTCGGCATGGCGATCTGCAACGACCGCCGCTGGCCGGAAACCTACCGGATGCTGTGCCTGAACGGCGCCGAAGTCGTGCTGCTCGGCTACAACACGCCGCTGCTGCTCGACGAGGCGCCGGCGCTGGCGCATCTGCGCATGTTCCACAACCATCTGCCGATGCAGGCCGGCGCCTACCAGAACACGCTCTGGGTCGCGGCCGCCGCCAAGGCCGGGCTCGAGGACGGCCAGGCGTTGATCGGCGGCTCTTGCATCATCGCGCCGACAGGCGAGATCGCCGCACAGGCGCTGTCGCTCGAAGACGAAGTCGTCCTCCATCGCGCCGATCTCGACCTGATCACGACTTGTCGAAAGGTGAATTTCGACTTCGCGCTCTATCGTCGCCCGGATCAGTATCGCTTGATCGCGGAACAGGTCTGACGCCGGTGGGCCTCAGTCAAGCCAGTCGGTTGCAACGCATGGAACGGACTCCGTCCGATCCCTTGTCGTTGAGCGAGATCGTCGAGAACGGGCTGTGCATCGGCTGCGGACTTTGCCGGTCGCTTGCCGGTCTCGGTGCGGTCGAGATGGTCATGACGCCCGAAGGACGCGAGCGGCCGGTGGCCCGGCAGGCGCTCGATATGTCGACCTTGATGCGGATCAATGCTGTTTGCCCGGGAACGCGGATCGCGGGTCCACCACCGGCGCAGGCAAGCGATGCCAGGTTGATGGACACCGTCTGGGGTCCCGCCGAACGGCTGGTTCTCGGTAGCGCCGGCGATCCGACGGTGCAGTTTCGCGGCTCGGGCGGCGGCGTGCTGACGGCTCTTGGCCAGTTCCTGCTCAACTCCGGACGCGTGAAGTTCATCCTGCATGTCGCGGCATCGCGGTCGGCGCCGATGCGCAGCGAACGCCACCTGAGCTTCGACGCCGCCTCGGTGCTCGAAGGCGCCGGCTCGCGCTATGGGCCTGCGGCACCACTGGTGGATTTCAGCGAAATCCTCGACCGTTGCGAGCCCTTCGCGCTGATCGCCAAGCCCTGTGACGTCACCGCGGTGCGCAATCTGGCGCGGCTCGATCGGCGCGTCGACGAGTTGATGCGCTATGCGCTGGCCTTCGTCTGCGGCGGCGCCTCCGACCTGTCGAAATCGGAACAGGCGCTGCAACGCTTTGGCCTCACCGAGGACGAGCTCGCGCTGTTCCGCTACCGCGGCCATGGCAATCCCGGCCTCAACCGGATCGAGACCAGGGACGGCCGCGGCTTCGAACTCAGCTACCGGCAGCTGTGGGAAGACGAGGACAAGTGGATGATCCAGCCGCGCTGCAAGATCTGCCCCGACGCGATCGGGCAGGTGGCGGATATCGCCGTCTCGGACGCCTGGCTGAATGGCGGGCCGGCGGTCGAGGATGAGCCGCTCAACGGCATCATCGTGCGCACCAGGCGCGGGCTGGAGCTGTTCGATGCGGCCGTTGCCGCCGGCGCGCTGACGACCAAGCGCGAGACCAGCTTTGCCGAGCTCGGCGAACTGCAATCGCATCAAGTGCGCAAGCGCCGTGCCGTGTGGGCGCGGCTGAAGGGCGTCGAGATCGCCGGCAAGCCGGTGCCTGTGGTGACTGATCTCGCCTTGGAGGATTGCGCTCGGCAGAATGCGCCGGCCGACAATCTCGCCGAGGGCCGCGGCGCCCGCGACCGTGCCCGGCGCGGACGCCTGGGAGAGCCGCCTGCCGTATCGCGTGACGATGCCGGTGCAGCCATGTTGAAGGAAGGGTTCTTGTGAGCGCCGCCGAGCAAACCGAGGTCATCATTATTGGCGGTGGCATTGCCGGTGCCGGCGCCGCCTTTGAGATTTCGCGCACCAAGAAGGTGCTGCTGCTCGAGCGGGAAAGCCATTGCGGCTACCATACCACCGGCCGCTCGGCGGCGAGTTTTACCGAAAACTACGGCAATGGCGTCATCCGCCGCATCGTGCTGGCAAGCCGTGCGTTCCTGACCGAGCCGCCGGCCGGCTTCTCGGACTACCCGCTGCTCAGCAAGCGCGGCATGATCACCGTGGCGCGCAGCGATCAACTCGACCTGTTGCATCAGGAGCTGGAGTCGGCGCAGGCGCTGGTTCCCTCGATCGTCGCCATGACGCCTGCCGAGGCGATTGCGCGCGTGCCGGTGCTGCGCGCCGACTATCTCGCCGGGGCCTACATCGAACCGCATTCGATGGACATCGACGTCAACGGCCTGCATCAGGGCTATCTGCGCAACGCCCGCTCGCGCGGCGCGCGGGTCGTCACCAATGCCGGCGTCAAGGCGATCAGCCGCCAAGGCGGCCAATGGCGGGTCGAAACCCAGGCAGGAACATTCCTCGCGCCGCTTATCGTCAATGCCGCCGGCGCCTGGGGCGATGAGGTCGCCGAATTGGCCGGTGTGCGCCCGATCGGCTTGCAGCCGAAGCGCCGCACCGCCTTCAACATCCCGGCGCCCGACGGCGTCAGCATCACCGACTGGCCTTTAGTCAACGATGTCGGCGCCGAATTCTACTTCAAGCCCGATGCCGGCCAGTTGCTGGCCTCGCCGGCCGATGCGACACCGTCGGAGCCGATGGATGCCTATCCCGAGGATATCGATGTCGCGATCGGCGCCGAGCGCCTCGGCCAGGCGACCACGATTGAGGTGCAGCGCGTGTCGCGTTCATGGGCCGGCCTGAGGACCTTCGTAGCCGACGGGTCGCCGGTCGTCGGGCCCGACGACGAGGTTCCGGATTTCGTCTGGCTGGTCGGGCAGGGCGGCTACGGCATCAAGACCTCACCCGCGCTATCGCGCGTCTGCGCCAGCCTGATGGCGGGCGGCGGCCTTCCGGATGATGTCGCAAGGCAAGGCGTCGCGCTTGCGGACCTGACGCCGCAACGGCTGCGAAGCGCTGCCCTTCGGAAAGCTTCCGCGTCATGACCAGCCTGACGGCGGGCGGCAGGCTGGCCGGGCAGGTGCTGGAAAGGCTGGCCGAAGCCACCACCGACGCACCGGGCATAACCCGGGTCGCCTACGGTCCGGGTGAGCGGCTTGCCCATACAATGGTCCGCGACGAAGCGGAAAAGCTCGGCGCATCGGCGCGTGTCGATGCCGCCGGCAATCTCTATCTGACGCTGAAAGGCCGCAACCCCGATCTGCCGGCGATCGTTATCGGCTCGCATCTCGACAGCGTACCGCATGGCGGCAATTTCGACGGTGCTGCCGGTGTCGTCGCAGGGCTTGCGGTGATGGCCGAACTGGTCGGTCAGAACATGCAGCCCGCGCGCGATCTCATCCTGTTGGCGACCCGGGCCGAGGAGGCGGTGTGGTTTCCGCTGTCCTATCCCGGCAGCGAGGCGGCGCTGGGTCTGCTGAAGCCGCAGGCGCTGGAAGCGCGGAGATCGGACAGTGGCCGGACACTGACCGAACATATGCGGGAGGAAGGCTTCGATCCCGACGCTGTCAGGCGCGGCGTTGCCGGTATCGACGCCGGCCGCATCGCCGCCTTCGTCGAAGTCCATATCGAGCAGGGTCCGCGCCTCGTTGCCGCAGACGTGCCGGTCGGCATCGTCACCGGGATCGCCGGTGGATTCCGCTATGTCGATGCCAGGTGTCTCGGCGCCTATGGCCATTCGGGCGCCGAGCCGCGCTTTGCCCGGCATGACAGCGTGCTGGGTTTCGCCGATCTGGTCACCGGCCTGGAAAAAGAATGGGACGCGCTCGAGCGCGAAGGCCATGAAGCCACCATCACCTTCGGCCGGGTGGAATCCGATCCGAGCCAGCATGGCGGCAGCCGCGTGCTCGGCGAACTTCGCTTCACGCTCGATGTGCGCAGCGCCGACGCCGCCGTGCTGGAACGGATCGAGGCGCGGCTTCACGCGCTCTTCGCCGAAGTCGGCGCCAGGCGCGGCGTCACCTTCGAAGCCGGGCCGCGCTTCACCTGGGAGCCCGCAACCATGTCGCCGACACTGATCACGCGGTTGGACTGCGCCGCCAGCGATCTGCGGATGCGCGTGCCGCATGTGCCGAGCGGCGCGGGGCACGACGCGGCCACCTTTGCCGCCGCCGGCGTCCCGACCGCCATGCTGTTCGTGCGCAACGAGAACGGCAGCCACAATCCGCATGAAGCGATGGACATCGCCGATCTCGACCAGGCGATCCGTCTGCTTTTTCGCTTCGTCACCGACTACGACAATTTGGAACAGCCATGAACCTTGCCACGACCGCCTTGCTCGTCATCGACCTGCAGAACGAATACCGCCCCGGCGCCGCGTGGCCGGTCGTCGGCTATGACACAGTGCTCGACAATGCCGCCCGCTTGATCGCCGCGGCCCGTGCGGCGGGAGTTCCGGTCATCCACGCCCAGGCCTGGGTGAAGCCGGAGGAGCGCGATGGCTATGCCAGGCAGGAGGAAATCCTGACCGAGGAATTTCGTTCGGCCGTGGCCGGCAGCAATGGCGCGCAGATCTGCGCCGAGGTGGCGGCGTTGCCGGGCGACATCGTCATCCACAAGCACTGGCCGAGTTGCTTCCGCAGGACCGATCTCATGCAGCGCCTCGCCGACCTCAAGATCGAAAGCCTGATGGTCACCGGCGTGCTGACCGACAGCTGCGTGAGCGAGAGCGTCTTCGACGCGGTCTATCAGGGTTTTCGGGTCTGGCTGGTCAAGGAGGCCTGCGGCAGCATGACCGAGGCCATGCACCGCACCGGGATGCTCGACATGGCCAACCGCCTCTATGGCGGCGGCATCCTTCGCATGCCAGAGGCACTGAAGGCGCTGGTCGGCCAGACCTTCGACGGCTGGCGTTGTACCCGGCCGGTGGAATTCACCTACACGCTGGAAACCGTCGACCGGCTCTACGAAGCGCTGTGATGGGCTTCGTTGAGGCGGAGGGCTTGAGGACCGCGCCCGGCAGCGCTCCAGTCGCCTTGCCGTCGCGCCATACGGATACGCCATTGACGAAGACATGCTCGATGCCGGCGGCGGCTTGGCGCGGCTCTTCGAAGGTCGCGGTGTCGATGACCGTCTGCGGGTCGAAGATCGTCAGATCGGCGAAATTGCCGACCGCCAGCATACCGCGTCGGTCGATTCCGAATTCGCAAGCGGGCAAGCCGGTCATGCGATACACGGCCTCCTCCAGGCTGAACAGTCCGACATCGCGGGCATAGTGGCCAAGCACGCGCGGAAAGGTACCCCACAGGCGTGGATGCGGGTGGATGTCGTGCGGCAGGCCGTCCGAGCCGATCATGGTGCGCGTATGGGCGAGGATGTTGCGGACATCCGTTTCGTCGAGCTGGAAATAGACGGCGCCCGCGGGCAGCAACCGCTGGCCCGCCTCGCGTTCGGTGCAATTCCATTCCCGGGCGATGTCGGCAATTTCGCGCCTGGCCATTTCGGGATGCGGCGTGGACCAGGTGATGAGGATCTTCAGCCCGGTATCGCAGCGCTCCAGCCTGAGCACGGTCGAGCTCGCCGCATAGGGATAGATATCCATGCCGATGTCCATCGTCTGCCGCGCGCGGTCGATGCGCTTGAGCGAGGGCCGGCTCTTGCCGAAATTCGCACGGCCGGTGCACTGATGGTGCGAGATGACCAGCTTGCCGCCGGCATGGTCGGCGATGTCGATGGCCTCCTCGATCGCCTCGTCCATTGTCTCGAAATAGTTGCGCGTATGAGTCACATAGGGTCCGCCGAGGCTTGCTGCTGTGGCTGCCAGCGCCTTGACCTCTTCGGTCGAGGAGTTGACGGCCGGCGGATAGTCGAGACCGGTGCTGAGCCCGAAGGCGCCCTCGGCCATCGCCTGCGCGACGGCTTCCTGCATCAGCGCCGTCTCCGCTTCATTGGCCGCACGGTCAGTCACCGGCATAACGCGCTGGCGCAAGGTCGTGTGGCCGATGAGCAGAGCCGCGTTGGTGGCGATGCCGCGCTGCCTCAGCTCGGCGACGTAGTCGGCAAAACGCTCGAAGCGGAAATTCTCCTGGCCGCCGACCAGCGTGAACGGTGGCGGCGGCGCACTGTCCAGCAGCAGCGGGGCGAGGCTTATGCCGCAATTGCCGGCGATCACCGTCGTCACGCCCTGGCTGATCTTCGGGTCCATGCCGTGCGGCGCCAGCAGCGCGCCGTCATCATGGGTGTGCACGTCGATGAAGCCCGGCGCGACGATCTTGCGTGAAGCGTCGATTTCTTGCACGCCGCGCGCATCACCTAACTCGCCGATGGCGGCGATCCGGTCTCCGGCAATGGCAAGATCTGCCTCGAAACGCGCCGAACCGTCGCCTGAAATCAAGATCGCATTGCGCAGGATGAGGTCATGGGGCATCAGGCATTTCCTCGTTCCGCCGCCTAGCCTTCCGGATTGGCAGCGATCTCTTCGCGGCGGCGTGCGACATAGGTGTCGAGCTCCTCGCGGATCGCAGCGTCCATGGCTGGCTCCTCATAGTCATGCAGTGCCTGCTGCCAGAGTTCTGTCGCGCGTTCGAGCGCGTCCTTGCCGCCCGCTTCCTGCCAGGCGCCATGGTTTTGCCAGTTGGACAGCATCGGCTGGTAGAAGGCGGTCGTGTAGCGCGACATGGTGTGCTCGGCGCCGAAGAAATGGCCGCCGGCCGGCACGGACTTGATGGCTTCGAAGCCGAGATCGTCCTCCTGGAACGGCAGCGGCCGCAGGAACTCTATCATGTTCTGCAGGATCTCGACGTCGAGGACTAGCTTCTCATAGGAAGCCGTCAAGCCGCCCTCCAGCCAGCCCGCCGCGTGGTAGATCAAATTGGCGCCGCCGAGCACCGCGCCCCATGTCGCCATCTCGGTTTCGTAGGCCGCCTGCAGGTCGACCACGTTCGACGCATTCGCATTGGAGGTTCGGTAGGGCAGCTTGTAGCGCCGTGCCAATTGTCCGGCGATGATGTTGGCCTTGGCATTCTCCGGCGTGCCGAAGGCCGGCGCGCCCGACTTCATGTCGACATTGGAGGTGAAGGCCCCATACATCACCGGCGTGCCCGGATTGACCAACTGCGTCAGCACCACGCCAAACAGCGCTTCCGCATTCTGCTGGCAAAGGGCTGCCGCGAGCGTCACCGGCGTCATCGCCCCCATCAGGGTGAAGGGCGTGACCGTCACCGGCTGGCCGTGCTCGGCCATTGCGATCAGGCCCTCGGCCATGGCGTCGTCGAACAGGCGCGGCGAATTGATCGATATGATCGTCGTCACGCCCGGCGACGTCCGCATCTCCTCGACGCTGATGCCGCGCGCGATCGCCATCATGTTGATCCCGTCCATCGCCCTGGCGCGGCCGATCGCCGTGCAGTGGAAGGAGAGATCGCTCAGCGTCAAATTGGCGTGGTAGGTGTCCAGATGGCGCGAATTGGCCGGCAGCTCCATCGGCGCAACCACCTGGTTGCCGATGATGTGGATGGCGTTGAAGTGGTGCGCCAGCCGGATGAAGTTCTGGTAGTCGGGCAGATTGCCCTGGCGGCGCCCATTGATCCGGTCATGCACGTTGGGCGGGCCGGCCACCAGCCCGAAGACCAGCGAATTGCCGCCGAGATGGACCTGCTTCTCAGGATTGCGGCTGGTCAGCGTGAAGGACGACGGAACCGCCCGCAGCGCTTCGGCCACCAGGCTTTCATCCACCCTGATGGTCTTGTTCTCGCGGTCGACGATGGCGCCTGCCGCGGCGAACAGGTCCATCACGCGATCGCTCATGACGCGGATGCCGAGCTCCGACAGGATGCGCATCGACGTGTCGTGCAGCCGCTCAATCCGCTCCTCATCCAGAAGCTGCATGGGCGGGTAGGGGTTCTCCACATGTTGCCACGGCAGCTGCGCGATGCCGCCGCCGCCGCGTTCCAGTCTCGACCTGCGGCCGCCGCCGCGCCTGTCCTGTGACATAAGACTGCCTTCCTCCCGGCTCAGTAGCCGCGCTCCGGATTGACCACGTTCTCCAGCGGCGCGCCGCTGCGATAGCGCGTCAGATTGTCGGCGAACATGCGCACCGACTTGACGTCCCAGCCGTCATAGATCGCCGCGCAATGCGGGGTAACGGCGACGTTGTCGTAGCCCCACAAAGGATGGTCGGCCGGCAGCGGCTCGGTCGCAAAGACGTCGAGCGCGGCGCCCTTGATCGTCTTGCCGTCGAGGGCTTCGAGCAGCGCGACCTCCTCGACCACCCCACCGCGCGAGATATCGATGAGCACGGCGGAAGGCTTCATCGCGGCAAACGCCGCCTTGCCGAGCAGGCCGCGTGTGCTGGGCAGCAGCGGCACGCAGCAGACGATGAAATCGGCGCGTCCAGTAAGCGCCAGCAGAGCGTCTGGCCCATGCACCTCGTCGAGGCACGGCATGGGTTTTGGACGCGCGCGAATGCCTAGCGTGTGTAACCCCATCGCCTGTGCGCGGCCTGCGACGGCCGTGCCCGTCTTGCCCAACCCGATGATAAGAGCCGTCTTGCCTTCGATCGGCTCGACGCGGCCTCCGCCACCCCAGAGGCGCGCCTGCTGGCGGCGTTCAAAGCCGCGCAAGTCGAGCGAGAAGGAGAGCATCGCGCCAAGCGCGTATTCCGCCAGCATGCCGGCGGCGACGCCCGCGGAATTGGTGACGGTCAGCCGTTTCGGATCCCAGGGCCCGAGGTGATCCGTGCCCGAGCCGCCGACGGAGACCCATTTCACCGTCGGGCTTTCGCTTAGGGCCTGGCGCGGATATCGCGGCGTGCCGTCGAAGCGGACGGAATAGACAACTTCCGCCGCCACGCGCTCGATCATCTGGGGAAGAGCGGCGTAGCTGTCGCAGGCATGGACCGCGAGATCCGGGTGCGTCTCCTTGAGCACGGCAAGTGCTGCTTCCGGTCGGTCGGTATGCAGGATGACGGACGGGCGAGGGGACATGATGCCGGTCTCAGCTCCGGCCGATGTGATCGGCCGAAGGACCGAGCGCGGCGAGCAGTTTCTCGCCGCTTTCGAGCGTCGCATTCTCATGCGGCGCGCGCAGGTTCAGCCAGCGCCTGTCGCCGGAGCGCACGGCAAGCACTGCCTTCATCGCCGGGATCAATCCGGCATCCTGGATCACCTTCCGGAACGCCTTGATCGCCGCGTCCGCTTCGGCAAAATCCTTGTCGGCACGCGCCGCATCGTAGACCGCCCGGATGGCCGCGGCATTGAGGTTGACGGTCGCAGAGATGCAGCCCGCCGAGCCGCTGGCGAGGCCTTTGGTCAGCTGCGCTTCCGAGCTCGGGAAGACGGCGACCTTTGGTGCTGCTGCAATCACCGCCGCCGTGTTGTTCCAGTCACCGGCGCTGTCCTTGTAGGCGACGACGGTGTCGGGAAACGCTTCGCTCAGTCGGGCGGTCAGGGCCGGGCTCACCGGCACGCCGGAATTCTGCGGGATGTGGTAGAGGATCATCCGCATCGCAGGGTTCGCCACCTTCTCGATCAGTTCGCCGTAGTAGCGGGCCTGGCCGTTGTCGCCGGCGGCGGTGTAAAAGAACGACGGCAGCACCATCACCCCGGCGCAGCCGAGACCGACCGCATGCGCCGACAGTTCGACGGTTTCGGGCAGCGCCGTGACGCCGGTGCCGGGCATTAGCCGTCCCGGCGAAATGCCGGCCTCGACCAGCCATTCCAGCGCCTGCATGCGTTCGCGCGACGAAACCGACAGCGCCTCGCCCGTGGTGCCGAAGGGCGACAGGAAATGCGCGCCCTGGTCGAGCACCCATTTGGCATGGGATACCCAGAGATCGCGGGCGATCCTGCCGTCATTGTCGAACGGCGTCAGGATCGGTGCGATGGTTCCTTGCGGGCGGGTCATGGATGTCCTCTGTGCGTGATGGTGTTCGGTGCGGTGTCCGACCACCGCTACTGCCGTCCGGCTACTACCACGCTGGCCGCTGGAGCATCTTGGTGATCACCGGAGGATCGTAGAGCAATGGCGAGAGATCGGAGAAGAGGCTGTCGCGCTCGCCGAGCGAGAGCACCGCGTCGCGGATCGCACCGGCGCGGCCCTGTCCGAGCACAGGCGATGCGAATTCCATGTATTTGGCCTCGATTTCAGCATCCGCCAGCGGCGCCTCCGGCCCGCCGCGCGCATGGACGTCGCCCGACATCAGGACCCGCCCGTCGGTCGTGGTGATGACGACGTCGGCCCAGCGGCCTGCCGGGAAGCGGGCACTGTGCCGTTCGGACTCCGAGACCGTGATGCGGCTGAGCATATCGGCGACGGCAGCATTCTCGAGCCCGTTGCCGGAAATGTGCTCCAGCCCGATGCGGCCATGCATGACGAAGGTCGCAACGGCGAAGCGCAGGCTGTACTGCGCCTTCGACGTCGTGTCCGGCATGCCGTCGAACAGCGTTGCCGCATAGTGGAAGCTGTTGACCTGAATGTGCTTGATGTCGGTCGGCGCGAGATGATGCGCCAGGCAAAGCCCGCGCGTCGCGTCGATGGCCGCATGCGCCCAGCGGCAGATCGGATAGGGCTTCACATACTGGTGCAGCACCTGCCAGAAGGCGCCGAGATCCTGCCAATGCGATGCGACTTCGGGTGCCTCGACCGTGATCGCCGGCGCGCCGGTGAAGCCGCGTTCGGCAAGCACGGCGGCGGACAGCCCGGCCAAGGCGCCGATCCCCGAGCCGTCATGCAGCATCGTCGGGGTGGCGATCTCGCGCATCATCTGGCTGCGCGGGCCGTGATATTCGGCAATGCCAAGCGCCTCGCGCAGTTGCCCGTCGCTGAGCCGCCGCAGGCGCGCTGCAACGGCCGCCACGCCGAGCGCATTCCAGGCGCCTGAGGTGTGGTAGTCCGACACGGTCGCATGCAGCGCGATGCCGGCCCGGCCGGCGACTTCGTAGCCGACGACCAGCGCCGCCAGCGCATCCGGGCCGGTGAGGTCGGGCAGCGCCTCGGCAAGTGCCGCCAGCGCCGGCACCACCACGACGCCGATATGACCCTTGGTCGGGCTGTATCCGTCATGACCGTCGAGATTGTCGATCTGGGTCGCCGCCGCATAGGCAGCACCCGCTATGCTGACGCGGCGGCCGTCGAACAGCATGCGCGCCGAATGCTGTGGGTCGCTCGCGCCGTAGAGCAAGGTTGCGGCGTCGCGAGCGATCCTGCCCGCTTCCATCGGGCCGGCCGCAATGGCAATCCCGATCGTGTCCAGTAGCAGGTAGCGCGCCTGTTCCAGCACCGCTGTCGGGAAAACCGAAGCTGGCCGCCGCAACACGAAGTCGGCCAGGCGAACGGCAATTTCGGCACTCGCATCAGGCCCTTCACGCCGATGGGGCGACACTGCCACTGGCTCCACTCCCTCTGTCGTCACGACATCATTAATTTGGGTCCATCGCACATTCACGCAATTAGTTTGGCGGCTTTGGCCAAAAATATCTACGTCTCGTCGCCTGCGCGCGATTGAACGGCGGCCCGTCCGTGGGATACCTATCCCCGTAGGATACCTCCCACATATGTCGCAGGAGTTCGAGATGAAGCCGCCGCCCCCTCTGAACTATATCCGCTCCTTCGAGAGTTCGGCCCGTCATCTGAGCTTCACCTTGGCTGCCAAGGAACTTGGCTACACGCAGGCAGCGGTCAGCACGCATGTCCGCTCGCTCGAGCACTACATCGGCCGGCAGCTGTTCATACGCTATCCGCGCAGCCTCAAGCTGACCGAGATGGGCGAGGCGTTCCTGCCGACTTTGCGCCAGGCGCTCGATCAGATCGATCAGGCGACGGAGGCGATCGTCACCTCGTCGCGCAACCGCACGGTGGTCGTGTCCTGCCCGATGAGCCTGGCGGAGAACTGGCTGGCCGGCTGCATGGCCGCCTTTCGCAAGAAGCATCCCGAAATCGAGATCGTGCTGCATGGCACGATCTGGGAGGATCTCAGCGAACAGATCGCTGACATTACGATTTCGACGCGGCGTTTCGACGACCGTCCGCCAGCCGGCATCCCGCTTTGGAATGACGATCTGGTTTTGCTCTGCGCGCCGGCACTGCTGGGTGGCGAGCACGCGCTGAAGGTGCCGGAGGACATCCTCAAGGTGGACTGGATCTTCGTGCATGGCCGCCAGGAATACTGGCAGGTCGTTACGTCGGCGCTTGGCGTCGACATGGAGGATTACGACAAGGGCCTGACCACGAACGCCTCCAACATCGCGCTCGAACTGGCCGCCATGGGGGCCGGGCTCGTCGCCACCCAGCGCTCGCTTGCCCACGCCTATTTGCGGCGAGGACTGCTCGTCGAACCGTTCCCGATCCGGCCGCCGAGCCCTTGGAATTACTACCTCACAGAGAACCAGCTTTCGAAGGGAACCATCGCGCGCACGGTGCGGGAATGGATCCTTTCACGCGCCCAGGAGGACAGCGCCTGAAGTGTCGATTGTCGGGGATCGCCTTCGCACGAAAAAATTTGAGACGTCAATGGCATTGTTTTATTAGGCCTCAATAGCCGGTTTTCTGCGGTTTGCTCGGGCTTGAGCCCTTCCGGGATTTTTGCATCGCCTCTAACATCCTCGACGCAATGGGGAATGTAACGGGCGGAAAGCCCAAACCGGAGAATCACAATGACGATTTTCAAGAGCAACGGTGACCGCGTCCCGGCCGTCATCGAAAGCTACGCGGACGAAGTCAAAAGCGGCAGGATGGATCGCCGCGAATTCCTGGCTATGGCGAGCGCGATGGGCGCCTCGACGGCCCTTGCATACTCGATGGTCGGCATCGCACCCGCCCGGGCCGCTGCCCCGGAACCGGGCAAGAAGGGCGGCATCCTGAAGATGCAGATGATCATCAAGGACATGAAGGACCCACGCCTGTGGGATTGGTCGGAAATGGCCAACGTGATGCGCCAGTGCAATGACTACATGATCCGCTACACCACCGACTTCACCTTCGAGGGCCATCTGATCGAGAGCTGGGAGGTCAGTGACGATGCCACCGAGTACACGCTGCATGTGCGCAAGGGCGTGAAGTGGTCGAACGGCGACGAGCTCAATGCCGACGACATCGTCCACAACATCGAGCGCTGGTGCGACAAGGCGGCCGAGGGCAACTCGATGGCCGGCCGCATGGGCACGCTGATCGACCCGGCCACCAAGAAAGCCATTGCCGGCGCCATCACCAAGGTCGACGAGCATACGGTGAAGCTGAAATGCAGCCAGTCCGACGTCACCATCATTCCGGGCATGGCGGACTATCCGGCGATCATCGTTCACCGCAACTTCGACAAGGATGGCGCTGACATGACGAAGACGCCCGGCACCGGTCCGTACGAGCTCATCTCGTACAAGGTCGGCGAGTCGGCCTCGGTCAGGCGGCGCAAGGACTTCACCTGGTTCGGCGGCGAGACCTATCTCGACGGTGTCGACTGGACCGATTACGGGTCGGACGCTTCGAACCCCGCCATCGGCAGCGCCTTCGAGGCCGGCGAGATCGACTGCAACTATCAGACGGTCGGCGGCACCGTGGACCTCTACGACAGCATGGGCCTGGTCAAGGAATCCGTCGTCACCGCCGGCACGATCGTGCTGCGCACCAATGTGACCAACAAACCCTATGACGACAAACGGGTGCGCAACGCCATCCAGCTCGCCGTCGACAACGAGACCGTGCTGAAGCTCGGCTACAGCGGCCTTGGGCAGGTCGCCGAAAACCACCATGTCTGCCCGATCCATCCGGAATATTTTGAATTGCCGAAAGTGCCGCGCGATCTGGCCAAGGCCAAGGCGCTGATGACCGAGGCCGGCCAGATGGATCATGAGTTCGAGCTCATCTCCTACGATGCCGACTATGTGAAGGATCCTGGCGATGTCGTCGCCGCGCAGATGCGGGAAGCCGGCTTCAAGGTGAAGCGCACCATCATTCCCGGCACTTCGTTCTGGAACGACTGGACAAAATATCCGTGGTCGACCACCGAGTGGGGCATGCGTCCGCTCGGCGTGCAGGTGCTGGCGCTTGCCTATCGCAGCGGCGAAGCCTGGAACGAGTCCGGCTATGCCAATCCCGACTTCGACAAGAAGCTCAATGCCGCACTTGCCGTCGCCGATCCTGCCAAGCGCAAGGAGCTGATGAAGGACGTCGAGTTTATCCTGCAGGACTCAGGTGTCCTCGTGCAGTCGTTCTGGCGCTCGCTCTACCGTCACCACGCTGTCTATGTGAAGAACCTCAAGATGCATCAGACCTTCGAGCTGCAGCTGGATAAGGTCTGGCTCGACAAGGCATAGCGAGCCGTCGCGATGGATGCCCAGGGGTGCCCCGGCGCCCCTGGGTTTCGCCGGACGCACCAAACGGTTCGCGCTCGGCACTAGCGGTCGCAACTGCTAGCACTTTCCTTGAGGAGCAAATTCGACTGCAGCATCGGCCCAGTCGACCATGGCAACACAAACTGGCAAGGCGCTGGTCAAAGCGCCGGAATAGAGAACAAAGGAAAGAATTCAGGACATGCGTATTCATGCACAAGCCGTCGTCATTGGCGGCGGCCTGATCGGCTGCTCGATCCTTTATCATCTCGCCAAATTCGGCTGGTCCGACGTCGTCCTGCTGGAGCGAGACGAACTGACGTCCGGCTCGACATGGCATGCGGCGGCCAACATTCACGGCCTGCATGATTCCACCAACATCAGCCGGCTGCAGCATTACACCATGGCCTTGTACAAGGAGCTGGAGACCGAGACCGGCCAGGGCTGCGGCATCTTCCAGCCGGGCTCGCTCTATCTCGCCCAGACCGAAGCGCGCGAGCATCAGCTGCGGCTCCAGGAAGCCAAGGCGCGGCGTTACAAGATGAATTTCTACGAAGTCGACCGGAACGAGGCCGAGCGGTTGCATCCGCTGGTCGATTTCGACGGCATACGCTGCATCATGTACGAGCCGGAAGGCGGCAATGTCGATCCGTCAGGCGTCACCGCGGCCTATGCAACTGGCGCGCGCCAGCGCGGGGCCGAGATCCATCGCTTCACGCCGGTGACCGCCACCGAGGCGCAGCCTGACGGCAGCTGGATCGTGCGCACGCCGAAGGGCGATATCCGCACGCAATGGGTGATCAACGCCGCCGGCCTGTGGGGCCGCGAGGTCGCCGCAATGGCCGGCCTGCAACTGCCGCTGATCCCCACCGAGCACCAGTATTTCGTCACCGAGACCATCCCGGAAATCGCGGCTATGGGCCGACGGTTGCCCTCGGTCGCCGACCGCGACGGCGAATATTATCTGCGCCAGGAAGGGCTCGGCCTGCTCATCGGCGCCTACGAGCGCAACATGAAGTTCTGGGCCGAGGAAGGAACGCCGCTCGACTTCGGTCACGAACTGTTTCCCGACGATCTCGACCGCATCGAAGACAACATGATGCGCGCCATTGCCCGTGTTCCCGCTGTCGGCACGGCAGGCGTCAAGCGCGTCATCAACGGCCCGATGATCTGGTCGCCTGACAGCGCCGTGCTGTTTGGTCCGGTGCCGGAGTTGCAGAACTACTTCTGCTGCAACGGCATCATTCCAGGCTTCTCGCAGTCGGGCGGCATGGGCAAGCTGGCGGCCGAGTGGATGATCGAGGGCGAGCCTTCGCTCGACATGTTCGCCTGGGACATGGCGCGCTTCGGCCACTGGGCCGGCAAGGCCTTCACCAAGGCCCGCGTGCAGGATCAGTACAGCCACCGCTTCAAGATCCATTTCCCCAACGAGGAACGCGCCGCCGGGCGGCCGGTCCGCACCCGCCCCGCCTATGATATGCAAAAGCAGATGGGCGCCGCCTTCGGCCTCAATTTTGGCTGGGAGCACCCACTCTGGTTCGCCGCCGAGGGCGAGCCGCGCGAGGAGACGATCGGCTTCACCCGCCAGAACTGGTGGGGACCTGTGGGCCGCGAGGCGCGCATGCTGCGCGAACATGCGGGCATCATCGACGTGTCGAACTTCGCCAAATATGAGGTCAAGGGAGCTGGCGCGGAAGCCTGGCTCAACGCGCTGTTTGCCAACCGCATGCCGACGGAAATCGGCCGCTCCTGTCTGACGCCGCTGATCGGCAAGCGCGGCGGCATCGCCGGCGACTTCACCGTGACGAAGCTCGCCGAAGACCAGTTCATGGTGTTCGGTTCGGGCATGGCCGAGCGCTTCCATCAAAGGTTCTTCAAGGCGGTTCCGTTGCCCGAAGGCACCACGTTCCGCTCGCGCACCGAGGAACTGGCCGGTTTCAACGTCGCCGGTCCCAAGTCACGCGAATTGCTGCAGCGACTGACCAATGCCGATCTGTCGACGGAGGCGTTTCCGTTCATGCGCTCGCGCCAGATCACGGTCGCTGGTGTCGATGTGGTGGCGCTGCGGGTTTCGTTCACCGGCGATCTTGGCTGGGAGCTGTATTGCCCGGCCGCCAGCCAGATCGAGCTCTACAGTGCCCTGCTCAAGGCCGGCAGCGAAGTCGGTGCCGGGCCGGTCGGCTCGCGCGCCCTGATGTCGCTGCGCGTCGAGAAAGGCTATGGCAGCTGGAGCCGCGAATACTCGCCAGAATACTGGCCGCAGGAGGTCAAGTTCGACCGGCTTGTCAAAATGGACAAGGGCGAGTTCCTCAACCGCGACGCCTATGCCGCCATCGCCGACAGGCCGGCGCGCGATGAACTCATCATGCTGTCGATCGACGCCAGGGATGCCGATGCGACGGGCGGCGAGCCGATCTTCCTGCCGGATGGCACGCCGATCGGCCAGGTGTCATCAGGCGCCTATGGCTACTTCGTCGAGCAGTCGCTGGCGCTCGGCTATGTCAAGGCAGGCTCGGCGAGGCCCGGCGACAAAGTATCGGTCGCGATACTCGGGCGGCCGCACGAGGCGATCCTGCTGTCGCATCCGCCGTTCGATCCCGAAGGCAAGCGACTGCGGGCGTAGCCGACGCTCCAAGGCCGTTCGGCGGTCTACACCGCCGTACGATCCTCAGCCGCCGAACCGATCCAGCCAATGCTGGGCAAGGTCCGAGCGGCGGCAGATCCAGATGTCGGGATTGGCCTTGATCTTGTCGAGGAAGCGGGCCAGCCCGACCATGCGGCCCGGCCGTGCCGCCAGCCGGCAGTGCAGCGAGACCGTCATCATGCGTGGCGTCGTCGGGCCTTCCGCCAGAAGCCAGTCGACCGCATCGCCGACATATTCGAAGAACTGGCTGCCGGTCTCCAGGCCCGAGCCGCGCGAGAAGCGGCTGTCATTGTTGTCGAAGCTATGCGGAACGACCAGATGCCGCCTGGAATCGACCTCGACGAAATAGGGCAGGTCGTCATTGTAGTCGTCGCAATCGAACAGGAAGCCGCCATGCTCCACCACCAGCCGGCGCGTGTTGAGGCTGGGCCGGCCGGTGTACCAGCCGAGCGGACGGATGCCGGTGATCCGCTGCACGGTGTCCACCGTCATCGCGATATGCTTGCGCTCCTCCGCCTCGCTCAGCGGCGCGTAGTCGATCCAGCGCCAGCCATGGCAGACGATGTCGCTGCCGAGTGCCGCGATCGCCTTGCCGGCATCCGGATTGAGATCCAGCGCCCGTCCGACCACGTAGAAGGTTGGAACGATGTCTTTGTCGCGGAACAGCGACAGCAGCCGCCAGACGCCGACGCGCGAGCCGTATTCGTAGAGCGATTCCATGTTGCGGTTGCGCAGGCCCGGCAGCGCCGGCGATACGGCAAGGTCCGACAGGATTGCTTCGGAAACGCCGTCGCCTTCGCCGATGCTGTATTCGGCGCCTTCCTCGTAATTGACGACGATGTTGAGCGCCAGTTTGGCGCCGCCGGGCCATTCGGCCGAAGGCGGCTTGTCGCCATAGCCCACGAAGTCACGGACGGGCAGATACGGCATGCTCAACTCTCCCCTCGAACGCGGTCGCCAAACTATCTATCGCGCATGCCGATCAGGATGCGCAGCGCCCGGTCCATCATCTCTTGCGGACCGACCGTCGCGCGCAGGCAGTCCGTGAGGCCGTAGCCGCCGAGGCTGCGCACGATGACATCGGCGCCGCGCAAGGCTTTCTCGGCGGCCTCAGCCGCGGCTGCATCGGAGAAGCGGATCAGCACGAAATTCGTCCGGCTTTCGGGAACATCGTATCCGGCAGCCCTCAGATCATGCGCGAACCGGTCGCGAATCCCGGCGGTACGGGCCACCGTTTCGCGCATATAGGCCTGGTCCTCGACGGCAGCGACCGACATTGCGAGGCTCGGCGTGGTGACCTGGTTCGAGTTCTGCATCTTGCGCACTTCGGCCGCCACCGCGGGCGGAAACAGCCCCCAGCCGACGCGCGCACCGGCCAGGCCATAGGCCTTGGAAAGCGTGCGCAGCACGACGGTGTCGCCGCGCGCGACAAGCGCAAAGACCGGCCGCGAATCCTGGTCGTCGAACTCGCCATAGGCCTGGTCGATCACCAGCAGCACGTCGCCCCGCAAGGCGGCGCGCATGCGCAGCAGTTCAGCGTTGCGGATGCGGGTGCCGGTCGGATTGCCGGGATTGCAGACGAAGACGATCCGCGTAGCTGGCGTCACGGCAGCGAGAATGCTGTCGACCGAAACGGCGAAATCCTGTTCCGCCGCTTTGACATAGACCGCATCGGCGCGCGCCGCAGCGGACGCCGCGAAATTATAGGCATACGAGGTGCCCAACACCTCGTCGCCCGGTCCCGCGAACGCCGCGATGGTGCAGCTGATCAGGTCCATCGAACCGGCACCGCACAGGATCAGCTCGCGCTCGACCCCATAGGCCTGCGCGATCGCCTCGCGCAGCACCGTCCAGTCCGGGTCGGGATAAAGCTGGCTGCGGGCAATCGCGTCCTGGCCGGCGGCGATTGCCCCAGGGCTGGGCGGAAAGGCGCTCTCGTTTTGGGCAAGGGTTGGCCGGTCGTAGCCGCCGAAATTCGCCAGCGCGAAGGCGGACATGGCCTCTATGTGAGCGGCAGCTTTCAGAGGCATGGTGGGTGCATGGCAATTTTGCTGGCGGTCATCTCGTGAACTACCCCTGCCGGATCGGCTCACGGGGCAGGCTACAATCCGCCGGCGCGTTCACAAGCAAAAACTAGCCGCGCAATGGCTCGGAAATTCTGGCCCTTGGGCGCCGCTCCTTGAGAACGCTCCGACGCTACAGAAATGTCCATGCGACGCGCAGGCTCGCGCGTCGCATCGAATGCAGACAGCCGGGCTTCGACGATCACCCGCTCATCGTGCCTGCGCGGGAGAACGGCGCCTGCCGGTCGACCAGAAACAGGACCAGGTCCGTCTCCTGTATCGCCGCCACGTCAAGCGCGGTTTCGTCGGCGCCGATCGTCAGCGCCGTATGCGTTTCGGCTTGTTGGTCTCCGACCGAGACCGCGCCGCGGAAGACATAGAGCCAGCGATCGAACCCGGGCATCGCCGGCAGGTCGATGCTTGCGCCCGCCGAGAGGTGGGTGTCGTAGAGGTAGATGGCCTGGCGCACGAAGACCGGCGCCGCCGAGCCCATCGGCCCCGCCAGAAACCGCCAGCGATCGATGCTCTCGGTTCTGTCGAGACTGACGACCTGGACTCCCGGTTCCATGTTCGCGGCTTCGGGCCGCACGAAGATCTGCAGCATTTCGATCGGATCGCCCCCGAGCACCGCTTGCTCGTGCGAGAAGCCTGCCCCGGCATTCATCACCATCAAACGATCGGGCGAGATGACCTCGCTGCGGCCGGCTGAATCCGTGTGCTGCATGCGGCCCGAGCGCAGATAGCTGATGATCTCATCGTTGCGATGCTCGTGCATCCTGACGACAAGGCCGGGCTGCAGCCGCGCATGATCGATAAGGCCGAGCCCACCGAAACCGGCGTCGTCGCTCCGTCCCAACCCGACACCGGTGTGGATCCGGCGGAGCTGGAATGGGCCGTGGTTCCTGACCAAATGGGTTTCAGGTGGGACAGATTTCACCGTGTCTTTGGTCATGGCTTCCAAGGTCATCGTCTTTACTCCAGGCTTCGTGCGAACTCGGCGCCGGTTACGACTGGATGGGCGGAAGAACCTCGGTGAACAGCAACTGGACGAGCTGTTGTCCCATGGGCGTGCCCCAGTTCTGGGCGAGCTCCGCGATCATGGTGTTGGTTGCGGTCAGAACGACACCGGCGTCCTGCATGCGGCGGCGCGACATGTCCTCGGAAAGCTCGAACGGCGATCCCGACGCGTCCATGACGGCCTGCACGTTGTAGCCTTCGCCAACCGCGTCGATCGCCGGGAAGACGAGGCAGACATCGGTGGTCACGCCGGCCATGATCAGGTTCTTCCGGCCTGTCGCCTCGACGGCCGCCTTGAAGTTGGCGTCGGTCCAGGCATTGACGATGCCTTCGCGCTTGATGCGCTTCTCGAAGGCCTCCGGCAGGATGTCCTTCAACTCCGGCAAAAGCGGCCCCTGCAGACGATCCTCCTGGCTTGAGGTCAGGACGGTCGGGATGCCGAGGATGCTGGCGGCCTTGGCCAGCGCGAGCGACATGCGCTTGGCCTGTTCGACGTCGATATTCTTGATGAGCTGCATCGTGCCGACCTGATGGTCGATCAGCAGAAGCGCGGAATTCTCGGCGGTGAATCTCGTGCTCATGGTTTGCCTCCCGACTCGTTGTGAGCGTCATTGCTCGCCATGGAAGGTAGAGATGGAACGAAGTCTCGAGGAGACTCGAAAATTGTCGTCGTTATGTTCCATAAGTGGAACATGAAGACATTTGGCGATTTCGACGGTCTCGCGCTGTTTGTCCGCATCGTGCAGGCTGGCGGTCTGGCCTCGGCCGAACGCGCGACCGGTATCCCGAAGGCCACGCTCTCGCGCCGGCTGTCGGCGCTGGAAGAGACGCTGAACGTCCGGCTGGCGCGCCGGACAAAGAAGGGCGTGGTGCTGACCGAGCAGGGCCAGCAACTCTTCGAGCGCGGCCAGGCCGCCTTCATGCTGGCCGAGCAGGCTGTTGCCGAGGTTCAGGATGAGCGCGTCGCGCTGTCGGGCACAGTGCGCCTGTCGCTTCCCCCAGACATGGCGACCGCGGTTCTTGCTCCGGCGCTGATCGGCTTCAAGACCAGTTATCCCGACGTCACGATAGAGATGACGCTGGCCGATCGCAGGGTCTCTCTGATCGAGGAAGGATACGATCTGGTCGTTCGCATGGGACCGGTTGCGGACTCCGAACTGATGTTCAGGAAAATCGCCGATCTGCCGCGCGCGCTGGTCGCGAGCCCGGGCTTCCTCGCCGAACATCCAGACCTGAGCACGCCACAGGATCTGGAGATGCTGCCGGCCCTTGCGATCCGCCGCGATCTGGTCGAATGGGATCTGAAAAATACTCACGGGACACGCGCAATCATACGCCCCCGGATCGGCTTTGCCGCAAACCGCCAGACCATTCTCGTCGACGCAGCGCGCGCCGGACTTGGCATCGCCAATCTGCCGAACTTCCTGATCGAGGACGCCATGGCAATCGGCGCGCTTGTTCCTGTCCTGCCTGATTGGCAGTCGTCACCCGTCGAGATGACCGCGTTGTGGCAGAAGGACAGGATCACGGGACGGCTGATCAAGGCCATCGTCGGAGCGTTCGATGACGCATTACGTGCCAATCCCGCCGAGGTTTAAAATCAGCTTTTCGGCGGCAAGCTTTATCATCGGTGCTACTCTGAATGACGGTCTTCATCTAGGCTGAGCCCATCCGAAAATCGGGATTTGCAAGATGACGGCATCTGCCAGAGATTTATCCTTGCGCACGCCCATCGACGGCCGGCATCGCCAGATGCTGATCGACGGCAAATGGTGTGATGCCGCAAGCGGTCGCACTTTCGAGACGCGCAATCCTGCCACCGGCGCGGTGATCGGCACCGTGCCGCAAGCCGATTCCAAGGATATCGACCTTGCGGTTGCCGCCGCCCGCCGCGCCTTCGACGGGCCGTGGAGCCGGTTCAAGCCCTATGAGCGCCAGCTTCTGCTTTTGAAGATCGCCGATCTCATGGAGCGCCACTGGGAGGAGATCGCGCTTTCCGACACCACCGACATGGGCATGCCCATCGCGCGCACGCTCGCCAATCGGAACCGCGTGCTCGGCATGCTGCGCTTCTATGCCGGCATGGCCACGTCCATCCACGGCCACACGATCGGCAATTCGCTGCCGGGCGACATCGTCTCCTATACGCGCAAGGAGCCGGTCGGCGTCGTCGGCGCCATCATTCCCTGGAACGCGCCGACCGCCGCCTCGATCTGGAAGATCGGCCCGGCTTTAGCCACCGGCTGCACAATCGTGCTCAAGCCCTCGGAAGAGGCGCCGCTGACACCGCTTTTGATCGCCGACCTGATGCTGGAAGCGGGCGTGCCGGACGGCGTCGTCAACGTCGTCACCGGCACCGGCACTGAAGCCGGCGCGCCTTTGGCCGCCCATATGGATGTCGACAAGGTGGTCTTCACCGGGTCCACCGCCACGGGCCAGAACATCCTGCGCGCCTCGGCCTCCAACATGAAGCGCGTTTCGCTCGAGCTTGGCGGCAAGTCGCCGGTGATCGTCTGCGCCGACGCCGATATCGATCGCGCCGTGCCGGTGGCGGCGATGTCGGTCTTCGCCAATTCCGGCCAGATCTGCATCGCCGGCTCTAGGCTTTTCGTCGAACGGCCGATCTACGAGGATTTCGTCGAGCGGGTCGCGGCCTTTGCGGCAAAGCTCAGGATCGGCGACGGCGCCGATCCCGCAACCGAGATCGGGCCGCTGATCTCGCCCCGGCAGCTCGAACGCGTCACCGGCTTCATCGAGGACGGCACGCGGCAAGGCGCCAGGCTGCTGACCGGCGGCACGCGCATCACCGAAGGCGCGCTTGGTTCGGGAAACTTCATCACGCCCGGCGTCTTCTCCGGCGTCACCGACGACATGCGCATCGCCAGGGAGGAGATTTTTGGCCCGGTCATCTCGGCGCTGCCTTTCGACACGCTGGACGAGGCGGTGCGGCGCGGCAACGATACGCCCTATGGGCTCGCCGCAGGCGTGTTCACGCGCGATGTCGGCAAGGCGCATCAGCTGGCTAACCGCCTGCGCGCCGGGTCGGTCTGGGTTAACACCTATCACGCGCTCGACCCGGCGGTGCCGTTCGGCGGCTACAAGATGAGCGGCTACGGCCGTGAAGGCGGGGCCGAGCACCTCGACGAATATCTGAACACCAAGGGCGTCTGGATCCGGACCGACTGATCTGCGTCGTTAAGTCCAGTACCGCCAGCTCGCGCCGGGCTCTTGTAAGCGACCTTGTAGATCCTGCGCCTAGTCAGCCGGTCCGTCGGTTACTACGGAATCGGGCAGAATCCCAAAATCCTGGGACTTGGACCCTTGCGCCGCCATCAAGAACCCATCTGCGTCAAGGCCCCGGCGCAGCAGTTCTCGAACTGCGGCCGAGCGGCTTGGCATGCGTTTTTCGAAGCGCCAGTTTTCCAGGGCAGCCAATTCCTCGGCCGTCAGCATGATCTGCAGCCGTTCGGGTCGTTCCAAGTCGGCCATTGACGCCTCCATCGCAGGAAACGAAACGAGACAAGTTAGTATTTGCCTCAATGACAGTAGAGTTAGCGCTTACCGCCATCGGCGTCAAGAGCGCTGGAACAGCGGCCGACGTACAAGCCCAACGACGAGCAACAGGCGTTTATTGCGCGATCGGCAAATTCTACTAACTAATTGATTTTAATAGTGAATTATGGATATTTATCTTGTGGGCAGACCGTTTGTGGTGCATGCTTGATACTCAAGGAAAACAGGTCGTGAAAGAGGTTCCCCATGCGCTACGGATATTCGGCTCAATTGCGGGAGGATCTCAATGGTCAGGTCGTGGCGGCGCTACACTCGCGCGGCATAATCAATGTCGCCGCCGTGGCCGAGGAGGTGCGGCGGCGCAATCTCTCCGAAAACATTGCGCTTGAAGACATCGAGTGCCTTGTCGTGCAAGTGTCCCAGCTTTATGGGGCGCCCATGGAATTCGACGGCCTGACCGCCATACTCCCGCAGTCGGACGTGTTGGATGAAGCCAGCGAGAGACTGCCTGGGGAGGGTGCTCCGGATATCGACAGGTCCGCTCTACCCGATCGTCGCCAGGCCCAGATGCGATAGGTGTTGCGGACAAGCATGCGGGACCGCCGGACGGCGGTTCAACTCGGGCAGCGCGAAGGTGCTTAGGCCGAGGCGGCAGCGAAGGACGGTTCCACCGAGGACAACGGCGCCTCGATCGACCAGACAACCCCCTGTTTGTCGAATTCCAGGCTGCTCGTGCCCCTGAGAGCCTGCGGCGCGACCCGCTTGAGGACAACCGTGCCGAAACCCTGGCGCGCCATGCCGTCCACGATCGGCCCGCCCAGCTCGCGCCACACCAGGCGGAACATGCCGGCGCTGTCAGTTCCATCGGTCACCTGCCATGCGATTTCGACCCGTCCCGCATGATGCGACAGGGCGCCATGCTTTGCCGAATTGGTGGCAAGTTCGTGAAAGGCAATGCCGAGATACTGCACCGCGTTCGGCGCGAGCACGATCAACGGCCCGCTCACCGAGACCCGGTCCTGCGCCGCGAACGGTCTGATCTGGGCTCCGACCAGTTCGGCGACCGTGGCGCCCCGCCACTCGGCGTTGACGAGAAGGTCGTGGGATTCCGAAAGCGCCATGATCCGCGCGCGCACCTGGTCGAGGAAAGCCTGCGGCGAGCTGGTCTTCTTGGTGGTTTCGCGGATCATCGAGATGATGACCGAATACTGGTTCTTCACCCGATGGTTGACTTCGCGCATGAGCAGCCGGATGCGCCGCTCGCTCTCCTTGGTGGAGCTGATGTCGCGCGCGATCTTCGAGGCGCCAATGATACGGCCGATGCCGTCGCGGATCGGCGAAACGGTGAGCGACACCGGAACGCGCGAGCCGTCCTTGCGTTGGCGGACCGTTTCGTAGGACGGCACACGCTCGCCGGCGCGTATGCGGCTGATGATCGAGACTTCCTCGTCAAGGTGGTCGGGTGGGATGAGCATCGTCACCGGCCGGCCGATCGCCTCGGCGGGCGTGTAGCCGAACAGGCGTTCCGCCGCATCGTTCCAGCTGGTGATGATGCCGTTGATGTCCTTCGAAATGATTGCGTCCATCGACGATTCGACGATTGCCGCAAGGCGCGTCCGGGCCTCGTCGGCCTGCGTCTGCATGCGCAGGTCGATGAGCGTGTTCATGGCGCCCACGACGTTGCCCCTTTTATCGCGCAGCAGAACCGGGTGCGCCCTGAACGGCATAAACTCGCCGTCAGGCCGTTCGGCGATCGCCTGGCCCCAGCGGACATCGCGCTCTTCACGCAGGGCGATCGCCATCGGGCATTCGTCATGCTCCATGATGCGGCCGTCTAGGTGACGAAGCTTCCAGGATCCGCACCATTGGTCCTTGCCGAGGACCGGGCGATGCCCCCAGAGTTCAGCCGCCGCCTCATTGAAGAACGTGATGTGGCCCTGCTTGTCGGTCGTATAGACAGCGACGGGCAACCCCTGCATCAGCTCGGCAGAGTTCCCCGGAAGCCCACCCGCCTGATGAATGAAATTCAAGTGCAATCTCACTGTTCGAACAATAGCCTGCCAGCCGTAGCGGACCACCAGCTAAAGCTAAAATGCGCGTCCCGCGTTTCGGTTCCGGATCAGGTGTTTTACTTTGGCGCTGCTGGGGAGCGGTGGAATGCGAAGGGCCTTGTTTCCGTGTCGTGGCGGCCCGATGGCGCCATGATCGGCCCATAGTCGGGCCGGTCTTTTGTCCAGTCAGATAAATCAGACAAAGAATTCGTGAGGCGGCCCACGGCTATTTTTCCCGCATCGCGCGGCGGAAGTTCTGCGTGATCGGCTCGGCAAGGTAGGAAAGCACGGTGCGGGCACCCCGTACGGATCATCGCCTCGCTCGACATGCCGGGCAGCAGCTTGCGGCCCTCCAGCTTGGCGAGTTCGCTCTTGTCGATCAACACGGTCGCGGCGAAATACGGTGCCCCGCTGCGCTCCTCCACCATGCGATCAGCCGAAACGATCTCCACCACGTCGTCGAGTGGCGGCAGGTTGTAGCGGGCAAAGGCCGGGAAGCTGATGGGCGCGGGCTGTCCGGGGGCGATCGTCTCGACATCCTCTGGTTTGACCATAGCCTCGACCACGAGTTGTTGTCCGAGAGGCACGATCGTCATCAATGTCTCACCGGGTTTCACGACACCGCCCGCCGTGCGGACCTTCAGGTCCATGACGATGCCCTCAACTGGTGCGACGACATCGGTACGGGCAAGCACGTCCTTGGCGGAACGCTCCTGCTGTCTGAGGTCGAACAACTCCGCCTCGACCTTGCTCAACTCCTCGACGGCCTCGTTCACTGTGTTGAGGTTCAAGATCTGCATGTCGATCTCTGCGATGGCGCTTCTGGCACGAGCGATTGCCCCGACGTTGGTGGCGCGCTGCACCGAGACCGAATCCGGTAGGCGGATGATCGACGCCATCCTGACCAACACGCTGCTGCCGGAACTGAGCCGCGGCGTGCTGAACCGCTCGCTCGAGGGCGAAAAGATGACGAAGGTCACTGTTGGCGCCTCCGCGGACGGGTTCACCTATTCGTTCGAATAGTCATCGTCCAGTTCCGGCGAAGCGGCGCTTCCGACGCGGCTGAGGCCGCGCTGGCCGCGGGGTCGCCAATGCCATAACAATCCAGCCGGATCGCTCGACGGCGCGGCTTTTGGGAGGATCGGATGGCGTCGGGACACGGGACAGTGGAAGACTCTAATGCTCCCTGAATCCGCGATTGAGCGAATCGCGGACTGGCGCCAGCATATAGTCTAGCAGCGTGTGCTCGCCAGTCAGGATCATGACTTCCGCAGGCATGCCAGGTGACAATCTGACATCATGGAGTTTTCCGAGATCGGCTGTATCGACTTTAACCTTGGCGAGGAAATAGGGCTCTCCGGTCCTCTCGTCCGTCAGCCGGTCTGCCGACACCGATGTCAGCAAGCCATGGATTTGCGGCAGGTGCCGCGTCGGAAAGGCCGACAGCACCACGCGAGCCGGCATGTCCGGATGCACCATGTCGATATCGCCTGGCTTGATACGCGAATCGATGACCAGGTTGGGCTCGTTCGGAACGATATCGAGAAGCGGCTGGCCGCTGGAAATCACGCCCGATTCGGTCCTGACACGCAGATTCATCACCGTTCCTGCGATCGGCGCGACGATGGCGGTCCTGGTCAGCACATCCTGGCGTGATGGCAACTGGCTGCGCAGTTCGGCCAGGTTGCCGCGCACCTTGGCAAGATCCTCGTTTGCGGTCTCGCTATCCTGCTGCCGCAGATTGAGAAGCTGCAGCTCGGTCTCGCCGATCTGCTGTTCGTTGCGCGCGACCTGCGACCGGTTCGACGCCTGGTTCGCTCGGATGTCGGCCTGGGCACGCTGCAGCGCCAGGATCCGCGGCAGGCGCTCCAATCCCTTTTTGTACATTTCCTGTGCCGAAGCGATCTCGCGGTCGATCAGCCCCAGCTGCTCCTCCTCGGCTGCGATAACTTCCCTGGATCCGCTGCTCTGCTCCTCTATCTGCTGGATACGTTTGTGGAGGATCTGCTCGCGCCCTTCACGGGTCGCAAGGCGGCTGCGCAGCAACGCTTGCTCCTCGGCGGCCATTTTCCGCGCGGCCTCGCTGCCAGTCGACGCCAGCTCCTTGGGAAAGGTGATCTGATCGTCCCCGGCCAGCTCCGCACTAAGGCGCGCTTCGACCGCCAGCAGGCGAATGTAGCGTTCATGCAGCTCATCGTAGCGCCCTTGCGCATCGGTCGTCCGCATGCTGATCAGTATCTGGCCGGCGCTGACCTTGTCGCCTTCCCGCACATGGATAGCCCCGATGATGCCGCCCTCCAGATGCTGGACGGTCTTGCGGTAGCCTTCCGGGCTGACGACGCCATTGGCGACGACGGCGCTTGCCAGAAGCGCCACACTCGACCAGACCGCGACGCCGCCGACAAAGATTATCGCCGAGAAATAGCCGAGCATCCGTGCCGGTCGCGTCCGGCGCTTCAGGTCGCGGCTGCTGTCGCGAAATGCGCGCGACCGCCGCCGGACGAGCCCTGCAAGGATGAGCAGAAGGATTGCCAGTGCCGCCAATCCGATGCGCGCCGGCATATCCAACCCTTCGAACCAGTTCGATGCCGTGGCTGCCAGATCGCCAGCAGCGACGACCAGCCTGTCCAGCACGTCGCGTAGGCTGGCCATCAGCATGTCCAGCATCTTCGACAGGTCGCCAAATTGGTCGCTCATGGTTCACTCCGCCGCCTTCAATTTTGCAGGCACATTAACGATGGTCTTGTCTTGCCCGGGCGTCGGCACGGCAGTCGGTTTGTGCTGGCCGCCCAGCGCGCCCAGCACCTCGTCGCGCGTGCCGAACGCCTTGACAGTGCCATCGAGCATGAAAGCAACATGGTCCGCCGTGCGCAAAAGGCTGATCTGGTGGCTGACGAGAATGACGGTCTGGCCTCGTCCCTTCAGGTGGCGAAGCACATTGAACAGCGCCATCTCGCCTTCGCTGTCGAGGCCGGTGTTCGGTTCGTCGAGTACGATGAGTGCGGGATTGCCGAACAGGGCCCGGGCGAGGGCGATGCGCTGACGTTGGCCGCGCGATATTCGTGCCCCGTGCGGCCCTACCTCGGTTTGATAACCGTTTGGCATCCGCAATATCATCTCGTGAATGCCGGCAAGCTGCGCCGCGGCGATGACAGCGGCACTGTCGACATCGCGCAGGCGCGCAATGTTCTCGGCGATCGTCCCGGGAAACAGGTCGACCTGCTGCGGCAAATAGCCGATGTGCATCCCCAACTGGTCCGACGGCCAGCTGGCGACCTCCGCACCGTCCAGCCTGACATGGCCGAGCGACGGGCGCAGGGTTCCCACCATGAGGCGGCAGAGAGTGGTCTTGCCGGAGCCCGAAGGTCCGATCACGCCACAGGTCTCGCCGGCCACGACGTTCAAGGATACTTTGTTCATCAGCGCCTGCTGTGTACCCGGCGCATAGTAGTACACGTCCTCGAGCTTCAGCCGCCCATGCGGGCGCGGCAAGGTCACGCCACCGCTCTGCCTGGGCCCGGTGTCGGTGAAGAGGCGCATGAGGTTGCGACGCGCAGTGCGGGCAGTAACCAGGCTGCGCCAGGCTCCGATCGAGCGTTCTATCGGCGCGAGCGCGCGGCTCAGCAGGATCGATGCCGCGATCATCGATCCTGCCGTCAGTTCGCCACGCAGGACAAAGTAGGCGCCAAGCCCCAGTACGGCCACCTGAAGGGCCAGGCGCAGCGAGCGCGACAAGCTGCCGATGCTGGTTGTGCGCGCGAGGAGCTGCGACTGGATGGTCATCAACGACTGCTGCTTTTCTTCCCAGCGCTGCAGCGCCGGCTCGGACATGCCGAGCGAGCGGAGCGTCTCGGCGCCATCGACATATTGACCAGCCGCGGCCTGGTTGCGGCGCAGCCCTAGCGTCGCCTCCTGGCTCTTGCGGCGAGTGAGAAAGTCGTTGGCCAGCGCGCCGCAGAACAAGAGGATCGCCCCGGCTATTCCGACCAGGCCCAATGCCGGGTGTAGAAGCCACATGAACGCCAGGAAGACGGGCGTCCACGGCGCATCGAGAAAAGTCAGCATGCCGTCAGCGGCAACGAAACCGCGCAGGTCCGCCACGTCCTTCAGGCCGGCCTCGAGGTTGCTGCCGGCCAGACGAGCCTCCATGGCTCGTTCGATCACCGGGACACTCAGCTGGTCGTCGAGCCATTGGCTGATATGTCCGAGGATCATGCGGCGGGCTTGCTCCAGCAGGCCGTAGACGGCGATCGCGCCGATCACCGCTAGGGTGAGCCACACCAGCGTGTCGATTGACCCGCTCGACAGCACCCTGTCGTAGATCTGCAGCATGTAGACGGTGCTGGCGAGCAACAGAAGGTTGGCAAGCAGGCTGAAGATAAGCAGGGCGGGCACTTGGCGCCGCGCCAGATGCATCACCTCCTGGAATTGCGGTCTTGGCTGCGTCACGGTTGCCCCCCCGTTGCGATGCTTTGGATTGGGCCCGGCGGGCGCCAATGCTGGCGCCCGGCCGGTATTGCGTCAGGCTATGACGACGCCGTCTACGTGGTTGTCGTCGAAGATGCCGGTCCCGTCGATGCCAATGGAGAAGCTGTCGCTCGCCGTGTCGCCGTCGGCATCGGTGATCTGCACGGTGAATTCGAGCTTCTCGTCGGGCGCTGGCTGCGTCTGGCTGAGGCCGAAGCCGCCGATATCGAAAGTGTTGTTGTCGTTGCCGGCAATGCCGTCAGCGTTGCTGATGTTTTCGATCAGCACGCGGTCGTGGGTTGCGCTCGTGGTCCACTCGACTTTGTCGCCGCTGCTCAGGCCGGTGATGATCAAATTGCCGTCGGCGTCGATCGAGGCCTCCGGAGTAAATTGCGTATTGCCTGTCTTGACCACGACGTTGGTGAGCGAGAACGACGTGATGGCGACGTGCGTATCGTTGGTGAGCCCGTCGACGAACCCCGCCCCCGGTTCCGCAGCGGTGCTGAAGGCCGAGATCTTGACGGTGACGGGTCCGACGCCCGGATTGGTCTGGTTGACGGTGAAGGACGCCTTGTTTGCATTGAACACGTTCTGGAAGGCGATGTTGGCTTCAACATCGGCCTCGTTTTGGTCCAGATTGGGCACGAGGAAGTTCGTGTTCGTGCCCGTGACGTAGGTGATGAACGCGCCCTCATCGGGGTTGATCTGGTTGCCGTTGACACCGAACGAGGTGGTGCTGCCGGCCTGGCTGATATTGAGCACATCCTTGGTCGTGATGTTTCCGCCATTGGATTGATTCAGCGGGTCTTCCCCGATCACCACGATCTGGGTGGAGTTTGGATCGCCGAACGTCATGAACAGGTTGCTGCCGGAGGGTGCCCCGGCGAAGCTGAAATTCAAATCCGCGGGTGGAGGATTCTGGAGGACATCGAAGGTGTAGTTGCCGCCCGACAGGGTCAGCTTGAAGAAATCGATGTCTCCGGCGGTGTGTGTGCCGCTGCCATCAACATCCTTGAAGTAGGTAGCGACAGTGTTGCTGTTGGTAAGGTCCCTGAGCAGCGTTACCTGCGAGGATGTGCCGTCCAGTATCGTCAGGGTCGCCGGCGAAGCCGTGATGCTATAGGTTGCCGGGTCATCTGCCCCGACCACCCCGCTGAGCGTCTTGGTCACGGTGCTGCCAGCAGCGAAGTCCACCAGCCCATCGCTGATAAGTCCAATGGCCGGCCCGTCGTCCTGGAACTGCACGGCGTCGCCGATGCCTGTCGAGTTGGTCGCGGTGTCGCCATCGCCGTCGGTGACCGTCACCACCGCCAGCAACGCGCCGTCGGTGATCGATACCGAATCATCTGGATTGGCGGTTCCAGGGTGCTTCAGTGAGGCGTACTGCGCCACGCTCACGACCCCGCTCGTGCTGTTGATCGCGACGGCGAACGCCGCCGCCCCCGCGGCTGAGCCTATGCGGCCCACCACCAGGTCGCCTTCCTTGAACAGCAGGATGCTGGTGCCGTTGGTCGTGTCGAGGCCGGAATCCACCCCCGCGACGGAGACCGCCAGCGAGAACGCAGTCGTGCCGCCATCTGTACCCGTAGAACTGCCGGTTGAGCTGACCACCGGGCTCGCGTCCTGTGCGTAGCCGGCTGGGCTCAGATCGGTGCTGACATTGCTGACGCCTGCGAACAGTACCGCCACTCCGGCTGCGGTCGTGTCGTCGGCATCGCCCTGGTTGCCCGCGGTCTCGTCATGCGCCACCGTCGGAGCACCCTGGACGATGCCCGCCGTAGGTCCGTCGTCCTCGATGACGATCTGCTGGCCGACGAACTCCGAAGCGCCGCTGGATGTCACGATGCCGAAGCCGCCGATATCGAAAGTGTTGTTGTCGTTGCCGGCAGCGCCATCCGCGTTGCTGATGTTTTCGATCAGCACGCGGTTGTGGGTTGCGCTCGTGGTCCACTCGACTTTGTCGCCGCTGCTCAGGCCGGTGATGATCAAATTGCCGTCGGCGTCGATCGAGGCCTCCGGAGTAAATTGCGTATTGCCTGTCTTAACCACGACGTTGGTGAGCGAGAACGACGTGATGGCGACGTGCGTATCGTTGGTGAGCCCGTCGACGAACCCCGCCCCCGGTTCCGCAGCGGTGCTGAAGGCCGAGATCTTGACGGTGACGGGTCCGACGCCCGGATTGGTCTGGTTGACGGTGAAGGACGCCCCCGTCGCATTGACGACGTTCTGGAAGGCGATGTTGGCTTCGACGTCGGCCTCGTTTTGGTCCAGATTGGGCACGAGGAAGTTCGTGTTCGTGCCCGAGACGTAGGTGATGAACGCGCCCTCATCGGGGTTGATCTGGTTGCCGTTGACGCCGAACGAGGTGGTGCTGCCGGCCTGGCTGATATTGAGCACATCCTTGGTCGTGATGTTTCCGCCATTGGATTGATTCAGCGGGTCTTTCCCGATCACCACGATCTGGGTGGAGTTTGGATCGCCGAACGTCATGAACAGGTTGCTGCCCGACGGCGCTCCGGCAAAGCCGAAGTTGAGCGTCTCGCTCGCCGCGAGCTTGAGGGTGTTGCCAAGATCGACCGCGTCATCCGGGTTGGTGCTGCCGTTATGGAAGATCGGAACATAGGTGACGATATGGAAAGTTACCTGGTCGCTGGTCGCGCCGGCGTTTATCACGTCCTGCTTGAAGATGACGAAGGCAACCGTATCGACGCCGCCGATCCCGTCGCTGTCATATTTGCCGATCACGGTGTCGTTTCCGTCGGCGAAGAGCAGGATGTCCTTGCCGTCGACAGTGTTGAGGCCGCTGTCGTCGCCATTCAGGGCGCCGCCGCTGCCGTCGGTGAACGTAGTGCCGGTGAGCTGGGAGCCGGCGGTGGCGTTGACAGTGACAGAGTTCGTCTTGGTCGCGACGCCGACGCTGGTCGGGAACGCAGAGTTCAGCCCGAGAGTCGCCTCAAGGTAGGTCCGGACCGACGCCGGCAGACTGGAGTACGCAACATCGGTGTCGGTAAAGGCGTCGTCGATATTGTCGCCGGTTTGTAGCCCGGTGGTCTGGTCGTTGACGGCTTGGCCGTTGAGAGTAAAGGTGATCGCCATAGCTTGTTCTCCCCAATCCTAATGAGTGGCCGCTGAAATGCCCCGCCGAAATGCACCCCCAACGCTAATGATCGATTCTTGAAGGGGCCCATTCAAAGGAAAGATCGCGCATTGAATTGCGGCCTTCGAATTTTGATTGTCGCCGATCTCGAGCGCCGGTCTATTCTCGCTTCGATAGTATTAGGGTGAATGCCGCTACCTGATCGAACGATATACATCCTTCGATAGATCAAGCCGGGATAGGCGCTCGGTCGACGCGCTGGAACGCATCGGACCAAGAGCGAATATCGGGTTTTGGAAAAATCGGACGCTTGAGCAAGGGCTTGGGCGGTAGTGCGGCTCAGCTTGGGCGGCCGCCGCTCTGGTTTTCCGGCCCGCTGCCGGCGCTTGCTGACGCCGGCGGCCTCGCCGCCCGGCCGAGGTTACGAGACCAGGCGGTTTTGACCAGCTCCTGAGTCAGAACCTTTGCCATGCGCCATCCAGGCCAGCTCCGCCCGGCTGCCGAGGTTAAGCTTGGCGTAGACGTGGTGCAGATGCATCTTCACGGTGCCTTCGGACACATTCAGCTGCTGGGCGATGGTCTTGTTGCGCAGTCCGCGCGAGACGAGGTCGGCGATTTCCGACTCACGCCCGGTCAGCCTGGACGCGGGCTGCTGCTGCGATCTCGACATCAGCAGCTGCTGGACGATCTTGTTGTCGATCCACTTCTTGCCTGCCGCCACCGCATTCACGCATTCGACAAGATAGCGATTGCTGATACCGTCCAGCAACAGGCCATCGACGTCGAGCGCCTGTATGTCCTTTATGTCGAATCGGCTGTTTGGCTGCAGGATGAAAATGATGCCGAGAGCATCGTGGCTGGCTCTCAGCCGCGACGAAAGAGTGGCCGTCTGCGGATCCGCGATATCCAGGCCGATGACGACCATATCAGGCCGGTGACGCTCCACTTGCGGCAGAGCGTCTATAGCGCGGTGGCACTCGGCGACGACACTGTGTCCGGCCTTCCGCAGAACCCACTCCAGACCAGCGAGATACACCCCCCGCGGGTCCGCGACAACCAAGGTCGACATGCGAACACCGTCCGTAAAAAACGCAACGAACTTGTCTAAATATGCCCGAAATCAGGAAACCAGAGGTTTGGAAGATTGTCAAGAAATCCCTAATATAGTTGAGGCTATACCTAAACCTATGGGCGTGCCCGGTCGGGCAATCGTCTCGCACGATCATGTATAGGGCGGGCGCCGCCAACGTTGTCGTGGCAGCGCCCGCCTCCGCCCGTCAGTAGCCGACCGTGAAGCGCTGCCTGATATGCCTGGGCGTCTCGGTTTCGTTTGCCATCACGATGGCGTAGTCCTCGAAGGAGATGCTGCTGCCTTTCTCAGACGCCAGCAGGCTGTCCTTGCCGAGACGGAACTGGCCGGTGCGCTCGCCCGCGGCGAAAAGCGCCGAAGGCGAGAGAAAGGTCCAGTCGAGATCGTCGATCGACTTGAGCGTGTCGAGGAAGTCGGCGCCCTTCTGCGCCTCGGCCTTGTAGATGGCCGGAAATTCCGGCGTGTCGACCAGGCGCTTGCCGGGGGCGACCTCGAGGCTGCCGGCACCGCCGACGACCAGGTAGCGCTTGACGCCGGAAGCACGCACCGCCGCGATCAGCTTGTCGGCATCGCTGGCAAGGAAATGCACCGAGCTGATCACGGCGTCATGGCCCTTGATCAGGGCGGCGAGGCCGTTCGCGTCGTGGATGTCTCCCTTCGTGGCGGTCACGCCGGGAAGTGCTGCGATCTTTTCCGGGTTGCGGGCGATGGCGGTGACGGTGTGGCCGCGGTCGGAGAGTTCCTTCAGGATGCGCGAGCCGGCCTGGCCGGATGCGCCGATGAGGGCGATCTTCATGTGATTTCCTTTCTGCTTGGGGAGGGGGATCACGCCGCCTGGATATGGGCGATGAGATTGTCGTAGCTGCCGAACAGCGCGTTCGCGCCGATCAGGCGCGGTGCCTCGTTGCGGACGACGGCGAGCGAGGGAACGCCATTGGCGTGCAATCGCTGAAAAAGCGCGCGGCCACGGCCGACCAGCTCGCGATGCGCCGTCATCAGCGTATCGGTCGGCGCCTTGACCATCTCGGCCGCATCCGCCATGCCGGCGTCGGTCAGCACGCCCGCCACGCCATCCACCGTCACGATGTCGCGGCCGTCGACATAGCGGGCATGCTGGATCGCCTTGAGCGCCGAAAGCCGCCGGCGCGGGTCTTCAAGGCCGGCAGCGGTGATGGCAAGGGTCGCTGCTGTGGAATCCAGCAGGGTGCCGCGGACATTCAGCACATTGTCGAGATAGGCTTGCATAAAGCGCTGGCCGCTCAGCCGCTCGATGCGCTGGTCGTTGTCCCAGGCATGGGCGGCGAAGCCCGCATCCATTGGCCGCGCCCCTGCGCCGGAGAAGAGCCCAGTCGGCAAGAGTGTCGGCGTAATGCCGCTCGCCGCCAACCGGTCCAGCATCGGCGTGGCGCCATAGCACCAGCCGCACAGCGGATCGAAAAGGTAGGTCACAGTGGCATCGGTCATAACAGGCTGGTCCGGGTGTCTTTGTCTCGGACCTGGATGGCAGTTCGGCTGGTTGCGAAAAACATCGATCAATCATACAAACTGTCTGATCAGATCAGACAATTTGCCGATGACCGACCTTCTGAACCTCAACCGCCTCGTCTATTTCACCACCGTTGTGGAAACCGGCTCGTTCACCGCCGCCGCCGATCGGCTCGATGTCGCCAAGGCGGTGGTCAGCCATCAGGTCGGCAAGCTCGAGCAGGAACTGGGTGCGACGCTGCTACGGCGCACGACGCGGCGCGTCACGCCGACGGAGGAGGGACGCCTGTTCTACGACCGGGCGGCGATCATCCTGCGCGAGGCTGAAACCGCCTACGGCGACATCTCGCAAAGCGCGGCGAAGCCGACCGGGATGCTGAGACTGACCGCGCCGCTCGACTATGGCCAGATGGTCGTGGCGCCGACCATCGCCGCCTACCTCAGGAAGTATCCAAAAATGCGCGTCGAGACGATCTTCGACGACGCGGTGAGCAATCTCGTCGACGAAGAGATAGATCTCGGCATCCGCGTCGGCTGGCTCGCCGATTCCAGCAATCTGGCGCGGCGGTTGGGGACCTTGCAGCAATTCGTCGTGGCAAGCCCGGACCTCGCCGCCCGGCTGCCGGCGGAAGCCGGCCCCAGGCTGGCGAAGTCGCTGCCCTGGGTCGGCAACGCCCAATTGCGCGGCATCGGCCAGTGGCTGTTTTCAAAAGACGGCGAGACGGTGCTGGCCGAGCTCAATCTGGTCGTCAACTGCGACAAGACCCCCGGCGTGAAGGCCTGCGTGCTGGCCGGCATCGGGCTCGGCATCTTTCCGGACTACAGCGTCAGCGATGACATCGCCGGGGGAAGGCTGGTTCGGGTGTTCGCCGACTGGACCTTGCCGACTGGCGGCATCCATGCCGTCTTCCCGCCGGCGCGCTTCAGGCCGGCCAAGGTGCGCGCCTTCGTCGACATGCTGGTGGCGGCCGAGAAGAAGCGTGCACGCGGCTCCGTCCCGGGTCGCTGAGGGAACCTTTGTCCAGCTGGCGATTTTGGAGGTATGATGGAAACCCAAATGGCCCGGAGGGTATTGCCGATGACGACGAAACGTTTTGCGATCTGCGCCCTCGTTCTCGGGGTAGCCTGCGGCATGCACGGCTCGGCATACGCTGGAAGTCGCGAGCACCGGCCACAGCCCGAACGCTACGTTCCCGCCGATGGCGATATCATCGACATCCTCTTCGGCGGCCCGCGCTACTACGACAAGCAGCTGGTCACGACAGGCGGCGAACCCTGCTCCTACCAAAGGGTAGGGCCTGACGCGAATGCGCTGAACAAGATCAACGATCACCATTGCGGGAAGTAGTTGTCGCGGAAGCCGCGACGACACCGCTCTAGCGTCAGGACGCGGCAGGCGTCAGCTTCGGGTCGCGGCACGCCTGAGCGCCTGCGGCGGCTGGCCGAAGGCTCTCAGGAAGGCACGGCGCATGCGTCCCGGGTCGCCAAAGCCGCTGGCCTCGGCGATGCGATCGAGAGGCGCGTGGCTGGTCTCGATCGCCAATCGCGCACTCTCCAGGCGCAGACGTTCAACGGCCTTGGCCGGGGTAATGCCGGTCTCGGCCGCGAAGGCGCGCGCGAAATGCCGCGGGCTCATGGCCGCTCGATCGGCAAGGCGCTCCACCGTCAGCGGCTCGGCGAGCTTTGTCCGCATCCACTCGATCAGTTCGACAAAGCGGCCTGTCCGCCCGCCGAGGTCGACCAGCGCCGAGAATTGCGACTGGCCGCCGGGCCGGCGTTGGTGAACGACCAATTGCTGCGCCGCGCGGCGCGCAATCGCCAGGCCGAGGTCGTCTTCGATCAGTGCGAGCGCCAGGTCGATGCCGGCCGAAATGCCCGCCGAGGTCCAGACGCCGCCGTCCTTGATGAAGATCCGCTCGGCGTCGAGCCGCACCTTCGGATAGCGGCGGGCGAAGTCGTCCGTGCTCCACCAGTGGGTGGTGGCGCTGCGGCCGTCGAGAAGTCCCGCTTCGGCGAGCAAATAGGCGCCCGTGCACACGCTTGCCGTCCGTCGCGCATTTGTGCGCCGCAGCCAGGCGACGATCTGCTCGGCCGCCGCCATGGAACGTATGATCTCACCGCCTGATATGATGGCGGTATCGAGCGACTCCTCTGCCGACAGCGGCCGGGCCGAAAGCCGCATTCCGGACGAGCTCTCCATCTCGCCGCCGCCGGGCGCCAGTATCTCGAGAGCGTAGCTTCCGGGACAGAAGTGTTCCGCCATCTCGAATGCCGCCGCCGGCCCGGCCGCATCCAGCAGCTGGAACCCGGGGTGGATGACGATGCCGATCTTCCGCAGCATGGCAGTTTTTGCCCGATATATGTCATTTCGGACAAAGCGTAACGGCGCTAGGCTGAAGGTCAAGTCGCTTGATCAGGAGAGCATGGTCATGAGTTCGCGCATCGTGGTGTGGAGCGGCCTGGGCATCGTCCTGCTTTTCCTGGTCGTCGGTGCCGCATGGCTGCTGTCGCTGCCTTCGGCATCCTTGGCCGCCGTTCCGCCGGCAATCGATGGCAAGGAGGCGGAGGCCACCATCGCGGCACTGAAGCCGCCGAAGCGACAGCGGCCGCTGATCGCCATCGTCGGCATCAACGATGCCACCGAAACCACCGACTACCTCATGCCCTACGGCATCCTGCGGCGCGCCGATGTCGCTGACGTCGTGGCGCTGGCAACCAAGCCTGGACCCGTAAAACTGTTCCCGGCGCTGCAGGTCCAGCCCGATGCGACCGTAGCCGAGTTCGACGCGCAGCATCCCGAAGGCGCCGACTACGTCATCGTTCCCGCCATGATGCGGGACGACGATGCCGACGTCTTGGTATGGATCAAAAGCCAGGCGACCAAGGGCGCCACCATCATCGGTGTCTGCGCCGGGGCCAAGGTGGTCGGAGCTAGCGGGCTGCTCGATGGCAAAAGGGCGACGACGCATTGGTATTCGCTGAAAGAGATCCGCGAAAAACACCCGACGATCCGCTATGTCGCGGACCGGCGCTTCGTCGTCGACCAGGGTGTCGCGACGACGACCGGCATCACCGCGTCGATACCGATGATGCTGACCCTGATCGAGGCCATTGCCGGGCGGGACAAGGCCGAAGCCGTTGGCCGCGACCTTGGCCTGGCGCATTGGGATGCGCGGCATGCCAGCGCTGCCTTCACATTCACTCGTCCCTTCGCGTTGACGGCGATCGGCAACACGCTGGCTTTCCTCAGTCACGAGCAGCTCGGCATCGAACTGACCCCCGATATGGACGAGGTGTCGCTGGCGCTGGTCGCGGACGCCTGGTCGCGAACCTATCGATCCCGCGCTGTCACATTTGCCGCAAAGGACGGTGCGATCGTCAGCCGCAACGGCATGCGCATCCTGCCCGACCAGGTCGCGGCGAACTGGCCGGCGGGGCGCCTGGTTCCTTCCATGGCCGATCCGCGGCCGGCGAAGGCTCTCGACCAGGCACTTCGCGATATTTCTGCCCGCTACGGCGCACGCACGACCGACTTCGTTGCCATGCAGCTCGAATATCCCAAACAACCGTAAAGCGGCGATGGCTTCAGGCGCGTCCCCCGGTCGCCTTCATCCGCTCGATGATCGCCGCCATCAGCGCAAGGTCGCGGCGCGAGTCCGCGAGATCAGTCAGCGGCTTGGTGCCGTCCATGATGTGGCGGTGGAAGATTTCGAGCTCGTTGGAAAAAGCGTCGCCATAGAGCGGTCCAAAGGTCTTCGTCACCGGGCCGAGCGGGCCGGCTTCCGTCACTTCCAATCGGGTCGGCAGGCTGCGGATATACGGCGTGTCGTAGATGATGCGCACCCGCCTGGTGTTCGAACGCACCTCGATCATAGCGTCGAACAGGCCGAGATCGTCGACCACCGCGTCGTACAGGCATGCGAAATGGCCGTAGTCGAAAGTCACGCTTGTGTTGGCGCCGCCATTGGTGCGGTGCGCGGCGATCACGCCGGCCGGCTCGCCGAGCAGCCCGCGCATTGCCGAGATGTGGTGCGAGGAGAGCGCCGTCAGCCCGCGATAGGCGCGCACCAGGTCGGCCGGTGCATCGGCGCTCACCACCTCGCGGATCAGCGCGTCGCGCTCCTTCGCACCACGCGCCAGGAGCGCCGGGTCGATGTCGTTGGGATAGAGGATGTTCTGGCTCTTCTTCAGGAAATGCCGGCCCTCGGAGATCAGGTCGAAGATGCGGACATGGGTGATGTCGGCAAAGGCGGGCAGTTCGTCCCTCGCCGCCAGATAGGCCGGCGCGTAGCGGCGCATGTAGCCGATGAAGATGGTCTTTTCGTAGTTCGTCGTCAGCGCCAGCAATTCGTCGATCTCGCGCACCGTCAGGCAGGCGGGCTTTTCCAGCAGGATGTGCTTGTTGGCCTCAATGGCGGCGCGCACGAAGCGGCTGTGGGTGTCGTCGGACGACAGCACGAAAACCGCGTCGATGTCAGCCGAATTGATCAGCGCTTCCGCCGTATCGAAAGCCTTTGCCGTCGGATATTCGGATTTGCACAGCGCCACCAGGCTTGGCGAGACGTCATGGACGCCCGCGATCACCCAGCGGTCGCGCTGGTCCGCCAACACGGGCAGATGGATCGACTGCGCGACCTCGCCTAGACCCACAAGTCCGACACGGATTGGTGCCACTCGCAAACTCCCTTTGATTTCAAGTCCGGTGCTGACCGAGCAGCAGCCGTTGATTTCACGCCGCGCCGGTGACAAGCGCAACGAGCTCATTGCCGGATGTTTCCGAGGCGCGCACAGTCGCCACCATTTTGCCGGCGCGCATCACCCAGATCTGGTCGGACAGGCGCCGCACCTGATCGAAATTGTGGCTGACCAGGATGACGCTGACGCCTTGCTCGCGCAGCCGCCGGATCAGCGCCTCGACATTGGCCGTCTCCTGCACGCCAAGTGCAGCCGTCGGCTCGTCCATCACCACCAGCTTGGCGCCGGAGCCGGCGGCGCGGCAGATCGAGATCGCCTGTCGCTGCCCGCCGGACAGGCGCCTTACGCGCTGGTTGACCGAAGGCATGTTGATCGACAGCCGTGACAGCATGGCGCGGGCCTGCGTCTTCATCGCCTTGCGGTCGAGAAGCGCGAAGGGGCCGATGCGGCGCACGATCTCGCGGTTGAGGAACAGGTTCTGCGCCACCGTCAGTTCGTCGATCAGCGCCAGGTTCTGGTGCACCGTCTCGATGCCGGCCTTGCGTGCTTCGTCGGGATTGCCGAACGGCTTCGGCTTGCCGTCGAAGAAAATCTCTCCGCCGTCCGGCACATGCACGCCGACCAGGCAGCGGATCAGCGTCGACTTGCCGGCGCCGTTGTCGCCGATCACCGCCGTGACCTCGCCGCGTCGCGCCTGGAAGGCGACGTCGGTGAAGGCGCGGATGCCGCCGAAATGCTTGCTCAGCCCTTCGCAGGCGAGGATCGCTTCCGAGGAGGGGATGTGATGGACGGCGCTCATTTCTGGTATCGCATGATCAGGGCCGCCAGCACCACGATGGCGCCCACGGCGAGCGGTTGGTAGAAGGCCGAAACGCTGAGCAGGGTCAGGCCGTTGACCAAAGCGGTGAGCATCAGTGCCCCGATCGCCGGCCCGAGGATGCTGGCGCGGCCGCCGAACAGGCTGACACCGCCCAGCACCACGGCTGCCACCGAATTCAAGAGCAGGCTGGTGTTGATCAGCGGCTCGGCCGAGCCGATCCGCGCCACCAGCAGAATTGCGGCGATGCCGGCGCAGAAACCCGAAATCGTATAGGCGGCGATCTTGACCCGGTTGGTGCGAATGCCGAGCGCGTTGGCGCTCTCGGTCTGGCCGCCGGTGGCCAGGAGATGCACGCCGAAGCGGGTGTGGTAGAGCGCGATATGCGCGACGATGACTGCCGCGATCGCCACCCAGACCGGATAGCCGAACGGCCCGAAATGACCCGATGCCAGGCGCAGCAGAAAGGTCGAGCCGACCATGGTCGGCTCGCCGCCCGACAGGATGAGGCCGAGGCCGGTGATGCCCGACAGCGTGCCGAGCGTCACCACGAAGTCGGGGATGCGCCCGGCGGTGATCAGCAGCCCGTTGAGAAAACCCACCGCGCTGGTGGCAAGGACGGCGAGCACGCAGGCGAGGAAAATGCCATAGCCGGCGGCGTTGAACAGGCCGAGGATGATGGCGCCCAGCATGACGGCTGCCGCCAGCGACAGATCGATGCCTGAGGTCGCCACGACGAAGGTCTGGCCGATCGACAGCACGACCAGGATCGCCGCCGCAAGCAGCAGCGCCTGCAGATTGGCGACGCTGAGAAAGACCGGCTGGGCGATGCCGAAGACGATGACGAGGCCGACCAGGCCGACGACCGATGCCCAGTCGGCCCAGAAGGAAGGATCCAGGAGGAGAGCCGACAGGGAGGGGCGGCTCTCCTCCGCCGCGCCCGCCGTCACTCGAGCGGGCGCGTTTTGTTCAGGTGTGCTCACTTCAACATCTCGCGGAAGGGATCGGGATAGTCGCCGCCCGGGGCCGGGAAGTTCTTCAGCGAGGCTTCAGCATTGTCCTTGTTGATCAAGAGCACCGGCGCCGGCACGTTGGCGGGTAGTTCCTTGCCCATCGCCGCCGCCTTGCAGGCTTCCACGCCCATGGCGCCGACCACGTACGGATACTGGGCGACAGTGGCTGAGAGTTCGCCGGCGGCAACCGATTTCAGCGCGTCGACGATGCCGTCGAGCCCGATCACCTTGACGTCCTTGCCCGATGTCTGCACGGCGCGCTCGACGCCGAGTGCCATGATGTCGTTGGCGGCGAAGAAGCCGGCGAGATCCGGGTGTGCCGCCAGGATGTCGGTGGCCGCCGTCAGCGCCTTCTCGCGATCCCAGTCGGCGCTCACCATCACGACGACTTCGAGCTTGCCTTCGACGGCTTGCTTGAAGCCCTTGATGCGGGCGTTGGAGCCGACGTCGCCGACGATGCCCGCCACCAGGGCGACCTTGGAGCCGGCAGGCACCAGCTTCAGCATCTCATCGCCGGCCAGTGCGCCGGCGGCGACGTTGTCGGTCCCGATATAGGTCGAGATGGCGAAGCCGGCAGCCTTGGCCTGTTCGGCATCGATGGTGCTGTCGATGTTGACGATCGGCTTCTTCTTCTGGGCGACAGGCACCAGCGCCTGCACCAGGTTGGAGACGCTGATCGGGTTGACCAGGTAGCAATCGAAATCCTGCATGGCCATGGCGGTCAGCCGGTCGGCCTGCCCGGTCGCGTCGCCCATATTGGCGGCCGCCTGCACGGTGACGCCGACACCGTCGGCCTTGGCCTGCTCCTCGATGCCCTTCTGCATGTACTGGAAGAACGGGTTGTCGAGGCCTTTCACGATCGCCGCGACCTTTGCCGCGTCCTCGGCATGGGCTGGTATCGTCAATGTCGTTGCAATCAGGCCCGCGCCGAGCGCCAGGCAATTGAACATGCGCATGTACTTTCCTCCTCCGGATTTCTGTTTGTCGGCTCGTTTTTCTGCGAACGGCATGCCTGACAGGACACAAGCGACCCCGGCGCTTGCGTTGGAAAAATGGTGACCGGTTGGTGCGCGGCTTGCGACCCCGGTTCGGATCTCGTCTGTGTCAGGCATTGCTCCTCCCAGAGCGCTGGCCGATGCCTTGCCAGCATTTCCGCATGTTTTAGAAAAATTTGACACGCGTCAAGAATTAAAGTGGTGTGCAGTGCGTTTTGATGTGCTGCGATGCAGCAGGATTTTTTCGTCATCCTCGGGCGGAGCGGCAGCGAAGCGAACGCGCAGACCCGAGGATCCTGCCGTTCGTTCCACGCGTTGCAGCAGTGCAGAACTGTGTGACTCTGCAGCGCCGTGACACCCGAAAGTCACGGCATGGATTCCAGGGAGGAGGCGCCAGCTCAGACCCGATGCAGCGGCGCCAATGCCGGGCCATCGGGGCGAAACAGGTGGCAGACCGCAGGAGAGATATCGAGCGCGATCAGGCTGTGCAGCGGTGTCGTGTCGCCGCCTTCGGCCTGCACCACCAGCGTGAGGTCGGGCGTGACCTCGACATGCAGGATGGTCAGCCCGCCCAGCCGTTCCGCCAGCATGGCCTGCCCCTTGAACGGTCCCTTTGGCGAGACACGCAGGTGCTCCGGCCGCATGCCGAGCAGCAGCTCATCGCCGGCTTTGACACCGACCGCCGCGACCGGCACGGTCAGCGTCTGGCCGCCCGGCAAGGTGACAGTGACGCCTTCGGCTCCAGCGGACGCCACATTCAGCTTCAAAAGATTCATTTTCGGCGAACCGATGAAGCCGGCAACGAAGATGTTGGCCGGCCGGTTGTAGAGTTCGAGCGGCGAACCGACCTGCTCGATCGAGCCGCCATTCAGCACCACGATCTTGTCGGCCATGGTTGGCCTCGATCTGGTCACGGGTGACATAGATCATCGTCGCGTTGAGCTGCTCATGCAGCCGCATCAGCTCCAGCCGCATGCTGACGCGCAGCGCTGCGTCGAGGTTCGACAGCGGCTCGTCGAACAGGAACACTTTGGGATTGCGCACAATGGCGCGGCCGATGGCGACTCGCTGGCGCTGGCCGCCCGACAGCGCCTTAGGCCGCCGGTCGAGAAGATGCGCAAGCTGCAGCACGTCGGCTGCCTCCTTCACCTTGCGCTCGCGCTCCTGGAGCGGCACACCGGCGATCTTCAGTGCGAAGCCCATATTCTCGGCAACGCTCATATGCGGATAGAGCGCGTAGGACTGGAACACCATGGCCAGCCCGCGCTCGGACGGGTCGATGTCGTTGGCGCGCACGCCGTCGATCATGAGGTCGCCGTCGGTGATCCTTTCCAGCCCGGCGATCATCCGCAGCAGCGTGGACTTGCAGCAGCCGGAAGGGCCGACGAAGACCACGAACTCGCGATCCTCGACATCGAGGTCGATACCCTTGATGATCTCGGCGGCTCAATAGGATTTGCGCGCGCCGCGCAGCTTGAGCTCAGCCTTGGCTTGCCTCCCTGGCGCCCGCCTTTCCGCCGGCGCCGCTCTTGGTCTCGTCGTCCTGCACCATCGCCAGCGCCGTGCCGGGCTCGCCCTCCCACAGGATCAGGCTGGCCGCGCCGACCAGGCCCGCCCGGTCGCCGAGCTCGGCCGGAACGATCGGCACGTCGCGATAGGCTTGCATCGCGCGCTGCTCGACGGTCGCCCTGATGGTCGGCGCCAGGAGGTCGAAGCCATTGGAAAGACCGCCGCCCATCACGATCAGATCGGGCGAATAGAGATGCAGCAAATTGGTGAAGCCGATGCCCAGCCACTTCGCCTCCGCCGCGACCAGTTCGAGTGCGCTGACATCGCCGGCGCGCGCCGCCTCGACGACATGCCGGGCTGAAACGTCGCCGTCATTGGAAAGGCGCCTGAGCAGCGAGCCGTCGCCGGCCGTCGTCAGCTTGGTGGCGCGCCGCCCGAGCGCGGTGCCCGAAGCGACCGCCTCGAAGCAGCCGACAGCGCCGCAGAAGCAGCGCTCGCCTTCGCCGGTAATCGTCATGTGGCCGATCTCGGCCGCCAGTCCGCGCCTGCCGTGATAGATGTGGCCATCGGCAACCACGCCGCCGCCAATGCCGGTCGACACGGTGACGAACACCAGCGATCCGCTGCCGCGGCCGGCGCCGAAGCGCCATTCGCCAAGGGCGGCCGCGTTGGCGTCGTTTTCCAGCCGCACCGGCAGGCCGAATTGCCGGCTGAGAATGTCGATCAGCGGCACGTTGTGCCAGCCGGCCAGCGTCGGCGGCCCGATGACGATCCCCGCCTTGGGATCGAGCGGCCCCGGCGCGCACATGCCGATGCCGACCACCTTTGCCTGCGGATGCTCGGCCAGCAGGGTGCCGGCCAGCGCAATGATCTGGCCGATCACCGCCTCCGATCCCGCGCCCGACATCGTCGGCGCCGAAACACGGGCGATGACGTCGCCGCTGCGCTCGACCAGCGCGCCGCGCAGCTCCGTGCCGCCGAGATCGAAGGCAAGCGCAAGCGTACTCATCAGGCGGCGACCTTCAGTCCGTGTAGCCAGGCCATGCGCTGTGCAAGGTCGGGGTCGCCGAAGGCAAGCGAGCCCAGCACCACGGTCTCGGCGCCGGCGGCGCGCAGCAGCGGCACCGTTTCGTGGCGGATGCCGCCATCGGCGGCCAGCACGATGTTGGCCTCGCGGCCGGCCTTTCGCATCAGCCCGCGCGCCTCGATCAGGCGCGGGCACGCCTGGTCGGACAGGCTCTGGCCCTTGACGCCGATGGAGGTGCCGAGCAGCGTCACGAAGGCCACTTCGGGCAGGAAGGGCGTGACGGCGCTGACAGGCGTTTCCAGCCTGAGCACCACGCCGGCCTCGGCGCCAAGCTCATGCGCCAGCCGCACGGCGCGCAGGCCCGCCTCGCCATTTTCGGCGTGCACGCTGATCAGGTCGGCGCCGGCCTCGATGAACTGACGAGTCTGCTCCTCGACGATCTCCGCTTCGACCATCAGATGCACATGGATCGGCCTGGTCGTCAGCTTGGCGATCCGCGCCACCAGGTCGGGAAAGAACAGGAAGCCGGGCGTGAAGCGGGCATCGGCGACGTCGATATGGTGGAGGTCGACATGAGCGTCGATGCGCTTCAGGTCGCGCTCCATATTGGCGAGGTCGGCCGACCACAGCGAGAACTCGCCGATCAGCCGGTTGCGCGGCAAGGCGGCTATTGCCGAGGGGCCGGACAGGGGTTTGGTCGTCATGACGGAATGAGGCTCCGGAAGTTGGCGTGGGCGTGAAGGAAGGCCGTGATCTCAGCGTGCAGTTCGGCAAAATGCCCGGCGCTGTCGAGCGCCTTGGGCGCGATGTCGGCAAAGATTGCATTGGGAATGGCGGCCGCCAGCGTATAGGCGGCGGACAGCGGGTGCACGGCATCCATCGCATTGCCGATGACCAAAGCCGGAATATCGAGAGCCTCGGCATCCTTTGCCGAAACCTCCGGTCCGTCGGCGGCGATATCGGCGAGCACTTGCGCGAACGCCATGGCATCCGGCCGGTCGAAATAGCCCAACAGCGAAGCGAGATTGTCGGGCGCCTCGCGATAGAGCTGCACGGCCGTCTCGGACTGCGCGAAGATCGCCCGCGCCTTGTCCGGGCCGTGATCAAGGATGAGGCCGGCGACCTCGACGATCGGCCGCATGTTCGCCGGTGCCTTGCCGAACGTCCAGGCCGGGCGCACCAGCACCAGGCCGGCGACGCGATCGGGATGGCGGCAGGCGAGGCGCAGCGCGATTCCCGCGCCCATCGACACGCCGCCGGCGACGAAGCGCTCGAGGCCGGCCTGGTCGGCCGCCGCAAGCACATCGTCGGCGAACATCTGGAAGGAGAACGGCCGGCTTCTGCCGAGCGCCGAGCCGCCATGCCCGCGGCATTCCAACGTGATGCGCCGCAGACCCGTGCTGGCAGGGAAGGATTGGGCGACCTGCGCCTCGCCGCCGCCGAGGCCATGCTGGAAGACGACCGCCAGCCCGTCGCCCGCATCGGAAACCCGCAGCGTGGTGTCATCGCGGAGCAGGGTCGACGGGCGCTTCATCACAGCAGCCCTTTCAGGAAGTGGGCAACCTCGGGCGCCTCTTCGGCCGAAAGCCCATGCGTCACCAGGGGTCCATTGAAACCTGTTGCCGTGAGCCGGGCGACGAAATCTGGAAAGTCGACGACGCCACGGCCGGCGGTGGCGAAGCGGCCGTCGGCGAAACGGTCCTTGGCGTGGGCCATGGCGACATGGCCGGCCGTGGTTTCGATGGCGGCGGTAACGATGGCGCGGGCCTGGGCGGCATCCGCCTGCTCGAACAGATTTGCCGGATCGAGCACGATCCGCAGCCGCTTCGAACCCATTTCGGCGATGAGGCGCATGGCGTCGTCGGCCGAGGTAACAATGTTGGCCTGTTCCGGCTCGATGCCGAGATCGACGCCGTGGCGCTCGGCGAGTTGCAATGCCTTTTCCATCTCGGCAGCCATGTCGGTCCAGGCCGAGGGATCGGCATTGTCGGGATGGCGCGCCCACTGGTCATCGCGGTTGCGCGTTCCCGTGCACAGCGTGACCAGCGGCGTGGAAAGCCTGGCGGCGGTTTCGATTACCACCGCCAGCCGGCGCAAGCCATCGTCGCGCACGGACTTGTCCAGATGCGCCATGTTGTAGGTGCCCGACAGCGCCACCAGCGCGACGCCGGAGGCATTGGAGGCGGCCTCAATGGCGCCGATGGCGTCGTCCGCAACCGCATCCGGCATCGACGGCAGGCCGGCACAGGCCAGGTTGAACTGGGTGACGGCAAATCCCGCCTCGCGCACCGCGGCCAACACGCCGGCCGGCTCGCTGCCAGGAAAAGTCTTGGCGAACACCCCGATTTGCATCAGACCGCTCCCGTGACGCTGGCGATCTCGACGCGCTCGCCGCTCTCGACCGAGCGCGCGATCGCCACCATGGCGCGGATCGAGGCAAGGCCGTCATCGACGTTGGCGCCGCGCATCGACTTGCCGTCGAGGACTGTCTCGGCGAGGCCTTCGAGCTGGCGCCGGAAGAAATGGCCGTCGGCGCCGAGCGGCTTGCGCGAGGTCGCGTCCTTCTCGTGGAAGATGTCGACCTCGCTGGCGCGGAAATACCAGGGATTAAAGGTCTTCGCGATCACCGAGCCGTTCTCGCCATAGAGCTGGAAACCTTCGTGCCAGTCCATGCGAACGGCGACCGTGAGGTCGAGATGGCCGAGCGCGCCATTGGCGAATTCGGTTTCGACGAACCAGCAATAGGCGCCGAAGCGCTCGTTGAGGCGCGCGCGCACTGCAACGATCTCGCCGCACAGGAAGCGTGCCGTGTCGACCAGATGCGAGCCATGCGCCAGCATGAAATACTGCCTGAGATCCGCCTTCGGATTGCCGGCCGGTTTCCTCGCCAGCTTGCTGGTGACGGGCCGCGGCTGCACCGCGTCGGTGTTGGTGTAGCGATGGGTGGAATCGCAGTACCAGGCCTTCAGCGCCAGGATATCGCCCATCTCGTCGCGGACGAAATCGCGCGCCGCTTCCAGCGCCGGATCGAAGCGCTTCATATGCCCGACCTGCAGCACCTTGCCAGAGCGTTTGACCGCATCCGCGAGTTTCTGGCCTTCTTCCACCGAGACGCCGATCGGCTTTTCGCACAGCACGTGTTTGCCGGCCTCCAGCGCCTTGATCGACATCGGCACGTGATAGGCATCGGAGGTGGCGACGATCACCGCTTCCAGCTCAGGATCGGCAAGCATGGCGTCGTAATCGCCATACATTTTTTCCGGCTCGTAGGTCGCGCCCATGCGTGCGAGCAGGTCGGGGGCGGCGTCGCAGATCGCGTAGAGATCGGCATTGCTGGCCTTCACGCAGGATTCCAGATGGGCGAACTGCGCGATCGGCCCGCAGCCGAGCACTCCGACACGAAGGCGACGGTCTTGCTTGCGGATCATCGTCTCAGGCTCCGTAGCCGCGCATGGTCTGGCGGTTGATCTTGACCGCGCCGGCCGGATCGGCGGCGGCGGTTTCGGATTCCTCCTCCAGCACCAGCCAGCCGTTGAAGTTGGGCGCGGCACTGGCGATCTCGATCACCTTTGCCGTGTCGCAGACGCCCTTGCCGAGCATCGCCCAGGTGCCGCCGGCATCGACGTCCTTCAGATGCACGTAGCGGATGCGGTCGCGATAGGTGGTGAGCGTGTCGGCCATGTCCTTGTGGCCGCGCAGTATGTGGCCGGTGTCGGGCACCCAGCCGTCCAGCGACGGATCGAGCAGGCCGAAGATGCGGTCGTAGTCGGCACGGTCGAACAGCAGCGTGTTGTGATGCGAACTCGGATGCACCGCGACCTGGACGCCGGCCTTGCGGCCAAGTTCGCCGGCCTTGTTGTAGACCTCGGCGGCGATGGCGAATTTTTCGTCGCGCGGGCCATCGGACACGACGGTCGCCGAGCCCATCGAGATAAGCGCGCGCGGAAAAGCGGCGACGAAATCGATCCAGCGTTTCGCTGTTTCGAGATCGGCGCCGATCTTTTCCTTCAGCGTGAAGCCGCTCTTGGAGCCGAAGGCGAAGGAGACGAGCGTCAGGCCGGACGCCTTCAGCGCGGTCGCGAACTCCGCCGGTTTGACGGCATAGCGGCCGATCATCGTGTCGGTGATCTCGATGCCGGCATAGCCGCCATCGGCGATCGCTTTGAGCAGGTCGTCGGGGCCGCCGGCAAAACGGTCTCCGAGCATTTCCCAGGTGAAGGTCTGGCAGCCGACTTTGAGGTCTTTCACGTTCATCCTTTCATTCCTTGATTCCACCTGCGTAGGCCCTTCGATGATGTGGCGCTGGAAGAACAGCACGAGCACGATCAGCGGCGCTACGACGACGCCCGAGGCCGCGGCGATATCGCCTGCCAGCAGAGAAGGTCCAATCCACCGATTTCGATGCGCGGCCTACTCCATCAGTTCTCCGTGGGAGGGACATCCTACTTGACCGAGCCCGCGGTCATGCCGGCGAGGAAGAACCTCTGGGCAACGAGGTAGATGAGCAAGAGCGGTAGCGAGCCGAGCACGCTCATCGCCATCATCTGGTTCCATTCGAAGGCGTGCTGCCCCATCAACAGCTGGATGCCGATCGGGACGGTGCGCATGGACGTTGACTTCGTCAGCGTCAGCGCAAAGAGAAATTCGTTCCAGCACAACAGGAAGGTGTAGACCGACGTCGCCACGATACCAGGCAGTGAAATCGGGACGATCACCCGCCAGAGTGCGGTCCAGCTGGTGCCGCCGTCGACAGCCACCGCTTCATCGAGATCGCGGGGCAAGGTGTTCAGATATCCCGTCATCAGCAGGATCGCGTAGGGCAGCGTAAACACCAGGTAAGTCAGGATCAGTGCGACGTAGGTGTCGAAGATGCCATACGAGACGACAAGCCCGAAGAAGGGGATCAAAAGCGTGATCGGCGGGATCGTCTGCGTGCTGATGATGAGTGTGTTGAGGCTGCCCTTGCCGCGGAAATTGAAACGGCTGAATCCATAGGCCGCCAGCAAGGCGATCAGCACAGTCAGCACGGTCACCGCTCCGGCCACGAAGTAGCTGTTGAAGAAGAAGCGCAGCTTTACCGGGTCGCCAAGGATGGCCGCATACGCTTCTAGCGTGAAGGCCTTCGGCAGGACGGTTGGTGGCAGGGCAAAGATTTCGGTATTCGACTTGAACGAGCTGCTCAGCATCCAGTAGATCGGGAAGGCCGCGAAAAAGAGCCCTGCGGCAAGCGCGACATGGAGCGCGACGGTGATCAGCCTGTCTTTCGGCGTGTGCCTTTTCCTCATGGTGACTACCGAGCCTTTTGATAGCGGATGTAGAACAGCGTCAGGCCGAGAGAGATCAGCAGGATGACCACGGCACTCGCCGACGCCTGCGACAGGTTGTAGCTCGAAAACGCCAGCTTATACGTGTAGGTGCTGAGGACCTCGGTCGAGTAGATCGGACCGCCGCCCGTCGTTATCCAGATCAATGGAAAGACCTGCATGGTCCAGATGAAGTCGAGCAGCGAGATGCTGATGATGATCGGCATCAGCTGCGGGATGGTGATGAAGATCAGCTTCTGGTAGGCCTTCGCCCCGTCGATATCGGCGGCCTCGTAGAAATCCTTGGGAATGCCCTGCAAGCCTGCGAGCAGGCTGACCATGAAAAGCGGGTAGCCCGCCCAGATATTGGCGAAGGTGACGGCGTGCAGCGCGGTCTCGGGCGAGGAAAACCACTCGACCTTGGAACCGATGATGCCCATCTGCATGAGAACGCTGTTCACGACACCGTTCGGCTCGAGCAGGAGGCGCCAGATCACGGCGATAATCACCGCGGTGAACAGCCAAGGCAGTATGTAGAGCACGCGCAGAATATTGCGCAGCGTCGGATTGATGCGGTCGCTGTTCAGCATGAGTGCGAAGACCATGCCGATGGTCATGTGGAAGACGACACTCATGCATGTGAAGTAGAGCGTGTGCCACAGCGAGGCCCAGAACACCGGATCGACAAAGATCGCCTGGTAGTGTTTCAGTCCGGCAAAGGACGGGTCGCGACGCAGCACCGCGCTGTTCTGGAACGAATAGGCAATCACCGTCACCATCGGCAGCAGCATCAGAAGGCCGATTATGAGGAGCGAGGGTGACAGATAGAGATAGGGTGCGACCGCTCGTTTCAGTCTATGGTGGGAGCGCTTCTGCCGAGTCATGTGCCAACCTTGGGATACGCCTTCAAGAGAAGGTGAGCTTCGGAAACAGGTCCATCTCAAATTGCCGGTCCGTTGTTGACGGGTGGCCTGCCCGAAGTCAGGCCACCCGGTGGAAGATAGCAACGGGGAACAGGCCGCTCAGAATTTCGCCATCCAGCCCTTTTGAGCGTTGGCTGCGGCTTGTTCCGGAGACTGCTCGCCGGCGAGCATCTTCTGGGCTTCCACGTCGAACTGGGTCATCAGGTCTTCAGCCACCGGCAGACCCGTGAACTCGTTGGCGAGATAACCGGTCTTGAAGATTTCGAAAGCCTTGCCGAAAGCCTTGTCCGAGGTCACGAAATCGGGCTTGGCGTTGACGTTGCCCGGGAAGGCGTTTGCAAGCGACACGAGCTTGGCGTTCACCTTCTCACTCATCAGATATTGGACGAGCTTCCAGGCTTCCTCTTGATGTTTCGAGGCCGCAGAGATGCCGATGCCCCAGGAGGCGTAGGGAAGGCCGCGCTTGCCGTTGTAGTTCTCCACGACCGGGACCGGGATGAGATCGAAGTTCAGTTTGGGATTGCGTTTGCGGATGAGGTTCACGTGCGCAAGCGAGTCGATCATCATTCCGACCCGATCGTTCACGAATTCCTCGACCTTTTCCTGCTCGGTCTTGGTGGCAATGCCGGGCGAGATGACGCCGGCGTCGTTCAGCGATTTGACGAAGGTGAGCATATCGACGACCGGCTTGCCCTCGAGAGCCGGCTTGCCGTCAGCCATCATCGATTGACCCGAGGCCCAGACCCACGACATCAGGTCGTTCTGGACACCGGACGGCGTTTGCAGCGACAAGGGAAGCACCCAGCCATACTGGTTCTTGTCGGCATGCGTCATCTTCTTGGCGGCTTCGAGAAACTCCGCGCGGGTCGACGGCAGCTTGGTCACGCCTGCCTGGGCGGCTAGGTCCATGTTCACGAAGACCGGATAGACGAACGAAGCCACGGGAAACATCACCGCCTTGCCGTCCACCTTGATGATATCCGCGACCTGGGTCTTGTCGAACCCGCTCGCATCCATCATCGGGTTCATGTCGGCCAGCGCATTCTGCGCGTTCAGATTGTTTACCCAGGCGCCGTCGAGACCGACGACGTCGCTAAGCGTTCCAGTTGCAGCACCAACCGAGATCTGGTCTCGCGTGGTCGCATAGGGGCCGCTGACCAGCGTCACCTTGATTCCGGGGTTTGCAGCCTCGAAGTCATTCATGATTGCCCTGAGCGAGCCGGCCGGCAATTCGGGCTCCCACCATTGGGTGAATTCCAGCGTCGTGTCTGCCATGGCGCTGGTTGCGCCAAGCAACCATGCGGCCGCGGCTATTTTCAGCATCGCGGGTTGTATCCGAAACGTCATTTTCTCCTCCTTCTTTAAGATCGACCGCACAATGCGGACGATCGTCTGGTTTATTCAGAAGCCTTCTTGCGAGTATCTTTCGCAGGCGCCTCGCTCTCGCCTGCGGTCTGCCGCAGATATTCAGATCGCCAGATGCGTCTCGGGATCGAAGAAATGGAACTTGGCATCATCCACGGCCAACCGGATATCCGAGCCGGAGTGGACGGCGCTGACCGGCTCGAATCTCGCCACCGCGTTCGATGCCAGGCCAAAATCGTCCACCGCGTCCGGATCGCCGGAGTCCACCCGGACCGCGTCGACGTTCAGGTGGACAATATGTTCAGAGCCGAGTTCTTCGATCGAAGTCACCTTTGCGGGTATCGTCTGATACTTGCGACCGGATTCGAGGCTGCTGTCATAAAGATCCTCCGGTCGTATGCCGAACACGACCTTGCGCCCCGCATACGACCTCAAGCCCGGCCTGCGCACGAAGGCTGCATCCTGCAGCCGGATGGCGAAGGTGCCGGACATCAGTTCGTCGCCCGTCAGGGTCGCCTCGAAAAGGTTCATCGAAGGAGAGCCGATGAAGCCGGCAACGAAGGCGTTCACCGGCGATTCATAGAGCCTCTTGGGTGTGTCGACCTGCTGCAGCACGCCGCCTTTCAACACCGCTACCCTGTCCCCCATCGTCATCGCTTCGATTTGGTCGTGGGTCACGTATATGGTCGTTACGCCGAGTTGCTTTTGGAGGCTGGTGATTTCGGCGCGCATTTGAACACGTAGTTTCGCATCCAGGTTGGAAAGGGGTTCGTCCATGAGAAAGGCGGCCGGCTCGCGCACCATGGCGCGGCCCATGGCAACCCGTTGACGCTGTCCGCCTGAAAGGTTCGCGGGTTTGCTGTCCAGCAAAGACGTCAGCTGAAGGGTTTTGGCGATCTCGTCCACGCGCTTCTTGCGCTCGGCCTTCGGCTTGCCTGCCAGCCGCATCGAAAAGGCGATGTTTTCGAACACCGTCATATGCGGGTAGAGCGCGTAGCTCTGGAAGACCATCGCGATGTCGCGGTCCTTGGGCGGCATGTCGACGACGTCGACTCCGCCGATCCGAAGGCTGCCGCTGGTGATGTCCTCCAATCCCGCGATCATTCGCAACGCGGTGGATTTGCCGCAGCCGGACGGCCCGACGAGAATCAAGAACTCGCCGTCCTCGACCGATAGGTTCAATTGGTCGATTGCGCGAAAATTGTTCCCGTAGGTTTTGCAGATATTCTCAAGAATGACTTCTGCCATCTTCCTCTCTCCACAAGTATAAGCCAATGACTTTTATAATTCTCCTCGGCTTATATTCACCTGCGAAATATTTCCTCGGATAGTTTCAGGCTATGTTCCAGTATCGACATGCGCATTTTCAGTTCGACTGCCGACGGCGCGTTCGTCGATGCCAGGAGTTCCGTGACCTGGTCGTCGGTCGGAAGCGCCTCGCGCCCGCCACGCCCCGTTATCGAAAGGGCCGCCGCCGCGGCCGCGAATGCCACCCGGCCTGCGGTGTCGGCTCCGCGCGTCAACGCATGGGCATAGGCGCCATGAAAGCAGTCACCCGCGCCGGTCGAGTCGACGACCACAACCCGGTGCGGGGGCAGGTGCCAGAGACCTGTCTCTTCACGCCCGCGATAGTACACGCCCCTGCCACCATCGGTCAGAACCACGGCGGACCGCGACGGCAACCACAATGCATCGAGCATCTCGGCGGGCGATCGGCACCCCGTGGCAGTCCGCGCAAAGCCGAGTGGAAGAATGAGATGGTCGCAGAGCGCGATCAGCCGCTCCGTGGCTGGGCCGTTGCTCCATTCGATATCGCCGAGGATCGCAAGGCCGAGATCGCGAGCCCGAGCCACGACATCCAGCGACCGGATCGCGTAGCTATCGACGATCAGGACGGTCGCGTGGCTGAGGATATCGTCCGGAAAGTCCGGAGCGGTGCCCAGCATCGCATCGTCGTCATACGCGATGAACCGTTCCCCGTCCGAGCCGACGGTGATCCGCGAGCGCACCGGGCGCGCGTCGGGATGGCGCGGCGCGAATGCGGTTTCAACACCGCTCGCAACGAGATCGCGCAGCACGGCGTCGTCCGCGGCACTGCCCAGCCATCCGACGAACCCGGCGGTTCCGCCGAGCCGCACGACGGCGGCCAGGGCCGTCGCGACATTTCCCCCGAAAGCGCGGGCACTTTGCAGAACCTTCCCCTTGCCCGCCGACAACGGCTGATCGACGTAGACGATGTCGTCGATCGCAATAGCGCCGAAGCCGAGGATCGAGGGGACGGTGGGCATCGTTCAGGCACCCGCCTTCGCCAGGGCGTCTTGCGCCGAAAGGCCGTCATGGATGACGCCCCGAAAGGCAAGCGCTGCCTTCTCCGGATCGCCATGCCCCCAGAGATTGCGGCCTACCACGGCGCCGCGTGCGCCGGCACGGATGGCGTCCGCCGTCTGCTGAAGTGCGCCGAGCAGCGTATCGGTCTTCGGACCACCCGCGATCACAACCGGCACCGGGCAGGTCCGGACGGTCTCTCGGAACGACTCGAAATCGCCCGTGTAGCCGATCTTGATCACGTCGACGCCGGACTCGTAGCCGATGCGCGCCGCATAGGCGATCTCGTCGGGGGTGAAGACGATTTTTGCTCCGTCGGTGAAATCGCGAGGGTAGACATGCGCCACCACAGGCATGCCGTAGCGGGCCGCTGCATTTACCGAATCGGTCAGCCAGCGTATGTATTTGCCCTCGGTCGCGCCGCGCACCGGAATGGCCACGGCCAACGCATCGGCCCCCGCGCGCACCGCATCCTCTGGCGTTGCGATCAACTCGCTGATGCGATCGTCCGGAGTGAAGCAGCCCGCCTGAATCACCAGGGAAGCTTTGCCCGCATATTGCGGCCACAGATGGCGCGCGGTGCCAGGCTGGATGCTGACGTAGTCGGGTTTGCCCACCATGACGCGTGCGAGCGCACCCGGCAGGTCGGCAAGGCCGCCTTTGCGCACGTCGCCATAGCCGACGAAGTGGTCGACCGCGCCGCCAAAAAGTTTCCCCGATGGATGCGAGAAGAGGCGCGCAAGACGCACCTTGGTTCCTAGGCTCATGAGTGCAAAATTCCCCAATCGTTTGATTTCAAAATCCTGGACCCAGTGTTTTCGAAAGAAACGAGAAATACAATCTTTCGAAAGCTTTCGAATTTGCGTATTTTTGGTAAGGTGAGCCGAGGCCAGAGCGGTTGCTTGGCGCAGGGAGGCAAGGGCAGGGCAATGTTGTCGGAGCAGAGACGCCAATCGATCCTGGGTGAGGTGCAACGCAGCGGACAGGTTCGCACGAAGGACCTGTCAGACGGGTTCGGCGTGTCGGAAGTCACGGTGCGCTCCGACCTCGAGATACTGGACCGCAAGGGACTACTGACCAAGACCCGTGGAGGGGCGGTGACCCGGACCACCGATTCGACTACGGCCGCGTTCGCCCGGCGGATGCAAACGAACCTCGGCGCAAAGAAGCGCATCGCCCGGGCGGCGGTAGACCTGTTCGAGGACAACCAATCGGTCATCTTCGACGGCGGCTCGACATTGATGCAGGTTGCCATGCAGTTACCGCCGCTCAGCAATGTCGTGGTCGCGGCCACGGCCATGAATATCGTGCAGCATCTTATGCATCGTCCCGGGCTCGACGTTCATATGATCGGCGGCCGGGTCTATCCCGACACGGTGAGCACGCTGATCACCGATGCCGATACGGCGCTCGGTGGCTTGGTAGCGCATCAGGTCTTTGTTGGAGCGCATGCGATAGACTCGTCACTGGATGTGGTCGACGTGAACGAAGACATGGCGCGAACGAAGCGAAACCTCGTTCGCATGGCCCGGCGCGTTGTCCTCCTCGCCGATTCGAGCAAATGGGGCGTCAGCGGGACCTCCAAGGCATTTTCGCTGTCGGCCGTCGATGTGGTGATCACCGACGATGGCCTGCCCGGTCCAATACGCAGCGAGCTTGATATGACCGGGGCCAAGGTGATCTATGCCTGAACCCGTCTCGGTCCCTGACCGCGACGGAAAGATCCAATGCGCGCATGGCCCACGGGCTTCGTATCGGCGGTCGGCCGTTTTTTCATGTCTGTCATTTTCTCCTCCTAGGGCTGGCAGCCTCCCGATGTTGCGCCAGCATTCCCGCATGTTCTATAAAAATTTTACGCGCGTCAAGATTTAAAATGTTGTATAGCGGGTTCCAGATGTGATCCGTTGCCGGCGCAACGGTTGAGGCAGGCCATTTCCGCGTTGGGAGGTACGTTCGAAAATGCACGGAAAATCAAAGACAAAGCTCGGCATCGGCGTCATCGGATGCGGCAATATCTCGATGACCTACCTGCGCAACGCCGCTTTGTTCAGCGGGGTCGAGCTGCGCGCCTGCGCCGACCTCTCGGCCGACATGGCCGCGCTCCGCGCCAAGGAATACGGCATCCGCGCGCTTGGCGTCGATGCGCTGCTGGCTGATCCGGATATCGACCTTGTGCTGAACCTGACGATTCCGGCGGCGCATTTCGACATTTCGCTTTCGGCGCTGTCGGCGGGAAAGCACGTCTTCACCGAAAAGCCGCTGGCGACCTCGGCCGCCGATGGCCGCCGCCTTGTCGCTGAGGCGGCAAAGCGCGGGCTGCTGCTCGGCTCGGCCCCTGATACATTTCTTGGCGCCGCTGGGCGCCGCGCGCGCCGCCTGATGGACGAGGGCGCCATCGGCAAGCCGGTGACTGGCACCGCCTTCATGATGGCACGCGGCATGGAGCACTGGCATCCCAATCCGCAATTCTACTACCAGCCCGGCGGCGGCCCGGTCTTCGACATGGGGCCTTACTACCTGACGATGCTGGTCAACCTGCTTGGCCCGGTCGAGCGCGTCATGGCGATGGCGACGCGCGGCCAGGAGGAGCGCCTGATCACCGCCGAGGGTCCCTACAAGAACACCACGTTCAAAGTCGGCACGCCGACCAACATCCTGTCGCTGCTGGAATTCCGCTCCGGCGCCACCGTCACCTTCGGTGCCTCCTGGGACGTGTTCAAACATTCCAACCACCCGATCGAATTGCACGGCACTGAGGGTTCGCTCAGGCTGCCCGATCCCGACACGTTCGGCGGTACCGTCTCGCTGTCGGAACGTGGCGCCGACTGGGCCGATTTCGCCAGCGAGGCCGAGCTCTACGGCGCGCGCAACTGGCCCTATGCCGCGCCCGACCGCGCCAACTACCGCATGCTCGGCGTCGCCGATCTTGCGCGTGCGCTGACATCAGGCAGGAAGCCGCGCGCCTCGGGCGAGCTGGCGCTGCATGTGCTGGAGATCATGGAAGCCATCCTGGCTTCGGGAGAAAGCCGCGGCTCGGTTGCCGTCAATGGAACCGTCGACCAGCCGCCGCTTCTCAGCGAGGACGAGGCGGCAAGCCTGCTTGCCTGACGCGGAGGTTCGAATGACATCGATCCTCTCGGCAACACCGTCCCTGTCCGGGCTTGACCCGGAAGCCCGGCATGTGCTCGACCTCGGCCGCCGGGCCGACGCCCCGCCATTCGAGGCCGGCACGCCGGAACAGGCGCGCCGTGCCTATGATGAAGGCTTTCCGGATCTACAGGGCGAGCGCGAACCGGTCGCCTCGGTCAGCGAGCGGACCATCGCCGGACCCGGTGGCCCGTTGACGCTGAGGTTCTATCGCGGGCAGGGCGCGCCTGCCACAGACGCGCCGGGGCTGCTTTACCTGCATGGCGGCGGCTGGGTGATCGGCAATCTCGATTCGCATGACGAGATCTGCCGCTGGTTCGCCAACATGGCGGCCTGCGTCGTCGTCTCGCCCGCCTATCGGCTGGCGCCGGAGCACAAGTTTCCGGCGGCGGTCGATGATTGCCGTGCCGTACTGTCCTTTATGCGCGACGCCGCTGGCGATCTCGGCATCGATGCACGGCGCATCGCCGTCGCCGGCGACAGTGCCGGCGGCAATCTTGCCACGGTGCTCAGTCTTCTCGCGCGGGGTGATCGCATCCCGTTGACCGCGCAACTGTTGTTCTATCCCAACACCGACGCCGCGCAGACGGCCGACAGCTATCGTCGCTTTGCCGAAGGTTTTGGCCTCACTGCGGCAACCATGGCCTGGTTCCGCGATCATTATGTCCGCGACGCTGGCGATATCGACGACTGGCGCGCCTCGCCGCTCAAAGCCGAAAGCCTCGCGGACGCTGCCCCTGCCTTTGTCGCCCTCGCCGGTCACGACATCCTCGCTGACGAAGGCGAAGCCTATGCCAGGCGTCTCGAACAGGACGGCGTGCCGCTCGTGCTGCGCCGCTGGCCGGGTCAGATCCACGGCTTCGTCTCGATGGGTCGTCACGGTCCGGCGCCACGGCAGGCGGTGGCTGGAGCGGTCGCCGCATGGCGCGGCTTCGATCCGGCTTTCGGGAAGGCTTAAGCGGATTGACGCATCACCAAGGTCGCGTCGAGGCTGACCTTGGGCGCGACCGCCGTGTCGTCCTCGTTGAGCAACGCGAGCAGCGTCTCGACACTGCGCCCGGCCATGGCGGCAAAATCCTGCGCCATGGTGGTGAGGCCGGGACATGTGTAGCGGCTCAGCGGATGATCGTCATGGGCAGCTACGCGCAGGTCGCAATCGCCCTTGCGGCCGACCTTGAGGCCGCGCGCGTAAGCCGCCGCCATCACGCCAAAGGCGAGACGGTCATTGTTGCACAGGATGGTCTTGCCCGGCAGGCCGCCATTGGCGAGCATCTTTTCCGTCTGCTCGTAGCCGATCCGTTCGAAATCCCATGTGTAGTCGTCGGTGTCGCCGATGACGACAGGCTCATGCCCGAGCCGCTTCATCGAGCCGACGTAGCTCTCCAGCCGTTCCGGCGAATTGTGGTTGACATGCGGGATGTCGAAATAGACCGGGGCATCGCCGGACCGGCACAGATATTCGACGATGGTCGAGATGCTCTGGGCGTTGTTGTTGCCGACGAACGGCGTTCCGCCTTCGAGATAGGTGTCGAAATAGACGACCGGGATGGCCTGCGTCAGCTTCTCCAGCGTGCGGCGGTCCGAGCGCAGGCCAAGCGGGGCAATCAGCGCACCGGAGACTTTTAGCGACAGGATGGTCCGCGTCGCCTCCACTTCAAGCTCCCGCGAGCCATGCGAGGAGATCACGATCGGCCAGTAGCCTTCGTCGCGCAGGCGAAGCTCGATGCGGCTGACCATCTCCGAATAGAAGGGATCGGCCACCGTCGGCACCATGATGCCGATGCTGCGCGTCCGCTTGCGGTTGAGGTTGCGGGCAAACAGATTGGGCTGGTAGTCGGACGAGCGCAGCGCCTCTTCGATGCGCTTTCGCGTCGCCGGCTTGACGCTGGTCGGATCGTCGAAAAATTTCGACAAGGTCGGCCTGGAGACGCCGCAGGAGCGGGCGAAATCCTCCATCGTCTTGTGCGTCATCGCCATCGATACCCTCGCGTTTTGGACATCCAACCCTGGCTGTTCCCTAGCGCTGCCCGGCACCTACATACGGTGCGCCGGCGCGCAACCGCAAGGTGAAATTTTACAGACAAACTCAACAGTTGCCATGCGTAAATTTATTAATTGACGCGAAAAAGCACAAGCCGTATTCACTTTGGAGTCTATGGCGCAGGCCACTATGCTTGCCGTGCATCCGAGGCAAGGGCCGGAAGCGAAACGCCGGGAGGAATTCCGCGAGATGAAGAAGCTGGTCTCAGCCGGCGAGATCCTCGTCGAGATCATGGCCGAGCGCATCGGCCAGAGCTTTCTCGAGCCCGGTCCGCTACTTGGCCCCTATCCGTCCGGCGCGCCCGCCATCTTCATCGGCCAGGCTGCAGCGCTCGGCCAGCCCGCCGGCCTGATCGGCGCGGTCGGCGAGGATGATTTCGGCGAGCTGAACATCGAGCGGCTGCGGGCCCTGGGCGCGGATGTGTCGGCGATCGCGGTCCACAAGGGCCATGCGACGGGCACCGCCTTCGTCACCTACCGGGCCGATGGCAGCCGGCACTTTGTCTTCAACATCCGCAACAGCGCCGCCGGCCTGGTCGGGATCGATGCCGCCGCGCAGAGCATGCTGGCCGCCACCGACCACGTCCATGTCATGGGCTCGTCGCTGTTCTCCGACCGCGCCACCGAGGTCGCGCTGTCGGCGATCCAGACGGTCAAGGCCAAGGGCGGAACCGTCTCCTTCGACCCCAACATCCGCCGCGAGATCATGCAGGCCTCCGGCATGCGCGAGGCGCTCGACCAGGTGCTCAAGCAAACCGATGTCTTCCTGCCGAGCGGCAACGAGCTGTTCCTGTTTTCATCGGCCGGCGACGAAAAGGGCGCGGTCGACGAGCTCCTGCAGCGCGGCGTGTCCTGCATCGTCCTCAAGAAGGGCGCCGGGGGCGCCGCCTACCACGACCGTCACGGTACGGTTGCCTTGCCGGGCTTTGCCGTCGACGAGGTCGATCCGACCGGCGCCGGCGACTGCTTCGGCGCCGCCTTCGTCTCGTTCTGGCTGCGCGGCGCGGCGCCGGCCGAGGCGCTCAGGATCGCCAATGCCTGCGGCGCGCTTGCCGTCACACGCAAGGGGCCGATGGAAGGTATCTTTCCGCTGGCCGAGGTTAAGGCTTTCGCAACCGCCGCCGGGAAGGGCCAGCCATGAGCGCCGCGACGCAGAGATTTGCCAGCATCGCGGCGAAGCGCGCCGCGGGCGAGAAAGGCGGCATCGCCTCGATCTGTTCGGCGCATCCGATGGTGATCGAGGCCACGCTCCGCCATGGCGCGGCACGCGGCTCCGATGTGCTGATCGAGGCGACCTGCAACCAGGTCAACCACGAAGGCGGCTACACCGGCATGAAGCCGGCCGGCTTCCGCAGCTTCGTTGAGGGCCATGCACAAAACGCCAGCTTTCCGCTCGATCGCCTGATCCTCGGCGGTGACCATCTCGGGCCGAACCCGTGGAAGCACCTTCCTGCCGCCGACGCTATGAAGCAGGCGGCCGACATGATCGACGCCTATGCCGGCGCAGGCTTCACCAAGTTGCATCTCGACACCAGCATGGCCTGCGCTGACGATCCCGCGCCTCTCGCCGACGAGACCATCGCCGCCCGCGCCGCCGCGCTTGCGGCCGTCGCCGAGGCGGCGGTCGAACGCATTGGCGGCGAAAAGCCGGTCTACATCATCGGCACCGAAGTTCCGGTGCCGGGCGGCGCGCTCGAAGCGCTCGACCATATGCATGTCACCGAACCTGATGACGCCCTGCGCACCGTCGAGATCCACCGCCAGGCATTTTCGCGCGCCGGCCTCGACGCCGCCTTTGCCCGCGCGGTCGGCGTCGTCGTCCAGCCCGGTGTCGAATTCGGCAATGCCGAGATCATCGCATATGCGCCGGAGAAGGCGACGGAACTGGTCGCTATGCTCGGGCGCATACCGCAATTCGTCTTCGAGGCGCATTCGACCGACTACCAGCCGAATGAGGCACTTGGTGCTCTGGTGCGCGACGGCTTCGCTATCCTCAAGGTCGGACCTTGGCTCACCTTCGCGCTGCGCGAGGCGCTGTACGGGCTGAGCCATATCGCCGACGTGCTCGCGCCGGACCCCTCGCGCGAAAACCTGCCGGCGGCGATGGAACGCATCATGCTGGCTTCGCCCGACAATTGGCGCAAATACTATCCGGGCACGCCCGACGAGCAGCGCGTCGAACGGCATTTCTCCTTCAGCGACCGCATCCGCTATTACTGGCCGGCGCCGGACGCGCAGCGCGCGACGCAGACGCTGCTCGAGGCGCTGGGCGACCGCGAGATCCCCCGTACCTTGATCGGCCAATACCTCGGACAGCTCGATGCGGCGGTTGCGGCCGGCCGGGTCAAGCCCACAGCGCATGAGCTGCTGATCGGCAGCATCACCCGCGTTCTCGATATCTATGCCGGTGCGACCAGGCAGTAGCGGCCTTACCGCCCGTTCCAGCTGGGCTCGGACTCATTAAAGGGATTCACAGGATAACGGCGTTCTGATTCATTGGCGGCGCAAGGGGGCGCTGCCATGCTGGCCTTGATCAAAGACCTGAGACTAGGCTGTTGACTGAATCTGCCGAATTGAGTCGGCGGATTGTTCGGCACTATGATATCAAGCGGCACTGCCGGAGGATCGGCCGATGCCACAACGCCCCTGTGATGAGCGCCTGCTCCGTCAGGCATTCGAAGTCGCGCGCAAGGCTCGCGATGCTGGCGAACATCCCTTTGGTTCGCTCCTCGCTGACAAAGACGGCAATGTGTTGCGCGAGCAACTCAACGGTTACAAATCCGGAGGGGGCGACCGCACCGCTCATGCCGAAAGTCTGCTAGCCCGGTGGGCGGGGATGAATTTCACCCTCGAAGAGCTGGCCTCTTGCACACTCTACACTTCGGCCGAACCTTGCGCGATGTGCTCCGGGACAATCTATTGGGCGGGCATCGGACGGGTCGTCTTTGGCCAGAGCGAACACGACGTCAAGGGGTTGACGGGTGCACACGTCGAGAATCCCACACTTGACCTGCCCTGCACGATCGTCTTCGAAGCTGGGCAGCGTCCAACTGAAGTCGTCGGCCCGCTGCTTGCCGATGAAGCGGCGCAACTCCAGGCCGATTTCTGGAAAGACAAGTAGCTCAATTGCCGCGCCCACGGCAAACGAGTGAGTGCTAGTACAGCGGCTGGGCCATGTGCCTTGGCGTCGGCCATTCGGTTGTGATGCCCGGCTGAACAGGCCGCTCGAGATAGGTCGACAGCACGACATAGCTTCGCGTCGAGGTCACGCCGGGTGTCTCGTAGAGGCGCGACAGCAGGCCCTCCAGCGCCCTTGTGTCTTCGGTGCGCACCTTGAGCAGCATGCAGGTGTCGCCGGCGACGGAATGGATCTCCTCGACTTCCGGATATTCGGAAACCGCCATCAATTCCGGCGTCTTGCCCCAGCCCTTGGTGTCGATATGCACGAAGGCGAGCAGCGGCTTCTTCACCGCCTTGGGATCGATGATCGCCGCGGTGCTGCGGATGGCGCCGCTGCGGCGCAGGCGCTTCACCCGTTCATGCGCCGCCGGCGGCGACAGGCCGACACGATCGCCGAGATCGGCGTAGCTGATCGTCGCGTCGTCGACCAGAACGCCTAATATCTTTCGGTCCGTCGCATCGACGTCCCGGGCCGCTGACCGGTTCCGCGGAATGCCATCTGTTTCTTCATCCATATGGAAATTCCTTGTTGATGCTGAATTTCATACGGTCATTATGATCGTATGTCGAACAGTGATCAATCAGCAATTTTTGTGGCGCCCCGGCCGCCGATTCCGGCGATCGCCTATCTGCTCACCGGATGCATCGCTGTCATCGGTTCGAATTCGCTGGTCCTTGGCCCGATAGCACCGGCCGTGGCGGCGGCGTTCGGCGCAAGCGTGCCGGCGGTGATGATCGCGTCCGCCGCCTTCGGGCTCGGCACCTCGGCCAGCGCGCTCTTCCTGGCGCGTTACATCGATCGCATCGGCGCCCGCCGCATGCTGCAGGGGGCGCTGCTGCTGCTGGCGATCGGCCTGGTCGCCAGCGCATTGGCGCCGACGGTGACGGCGCTGGTCGCCGCCCAGTTCGTCGCCGGCATAGCCGCCGGCATTGCCATGCCGGCCATCTACGCAAGCTCGGCAGCGATCGCGCCGCCCGGCCGCGAGAGCGGCACGATCGGCGTCGTGCTGACCGGCTGGACGCTCTCCATGGTGGCGGGCGTCTCGCTGTCGGCCGTGATTGCCGATCTCGTGCATTGGCGCGCCGTGTTTGGCACGGTCGCGGTGCTAGCCGCCATTGCCCTGGCTGGTCTGACGCTGACCTCGCTCAGCGACACCAGGAAAAGCGGTCCGGCGCCGACGCCGCTCGGCGCCTTGGCCGTTCCCGGCATCGTGCCGCTGCTCATCGCCTGCGCTGCCTTCATGACCGCTTTCTATGGCGTCTATGGCTATCTCGGCGATCACCTTCACAGCGGGTTGGGGCAGCCAGTCAGTGCCAATGGCTGGGCGGCACTTGCCTATGGTGCCGGCTTCGGCGCGGCCGCACTTCTCGACGGCGTCATCGACCGCCTCGGCGCGCGCCGCGTCATGCCTTTCTCCTATCTCCTGGTCGCGGTCGTCTATGTCGCGATCGCCGCGGCAAGCGGCAGCTTCGGGCTGACGCTGGCGATGGTGGCGGTCTGGGGCCTTGCCAACCATTTCGGCCTGAACGTGCTGGTGATGCGGCTCACCGCGCTCGATCCGTCGCGGCGTGGCACGATCATGGGCCTGAACAGCGCGGTGACCTATTTCGCGGTCTTTGTCGGCACGACAGGTTTCGGTCCGCTTTACACCGGCTTCGGCTTTGCCGCCTCGGCGATTGTAGCCGCACTGCTGATGCTGGTCGCCGCCTCGGCGGCGGCCTGGCGTTCACCAACGCCCATCCGGACGTAAGCCGCTGCCGCAAGGCTTGCGTCCTCGTCCCGTCCATGGATAAGGCTTGGCCGACAACCGAGCCGAGCCCGCCATGAAGACGACGCTTGAGACCACCGCCGATCCCTTGCCCGAGGAACTCGCCTTTCTGGGCGAACGGCTGACGGCCTTCAACGACAGCGATGTCGGCGCTTCCAGGCGCAAGGCACTCGCCGTCTTCGTGCGCGACGAAGGCGGCAAGGTCGTCGCCGGCATCTCGGGCTACACCGCGTGGGGTTGGCTCTTCGTGCAATGGCTTTGGGTCGACGAAAGGCTGCGCGGCCAGCACATGGCCGGCCACATGCTGGAAGCGGCCGAGCGTGAAGCCGTGGCGCGCGGCTGTCACGGCGCCTGGATCGACACCTTCAATCCGAAAGCGGCCAGGGCCTATGAGCGTCAGGGCTACCAGCCGTTCGGCACGCTGCCCGACTTTCCCATCGGCCGCAGCCGCATCTTCCTGCAGAAGAAGCTGCTGGCTAACCCGCCAGCCGTCCGCCGCGCATCGGCTGCGGCACGCCGGTCGTGCTCGGAAAACTGATCGGCAGGCCGCGCAGCACGCGCACCGCCAAGAAGGCAAAGCACTCCGCTTCGACGGCATCGCCCTTCCAGCCGAGTGTCTCGGCCTGCACGGCTTCGACGCCGGCGCGGCTGGCGAGCATCGCCATCATCGTCGGGTTGTGACGGCCGCCGCCGCTGACTACCAATTTCCCGGGACGATGCGGCAGCAGGTCGAGTGCCTTGCCGACGGCGGCTGCGGTGAAGGCCGTCAGCAAAGCGGCGCCATTCTCGGCATTGAGCCCGTCGGCCATCGCTGCACCGAAGTCGAAACGGTCGAGCGATTTCGGATAAGGCTTGGTCAAATAGGGGTGCTCAAGCAGCTTGGCCAGCCGCGCCTCGTCCACCGTGCCGCCGCGGGCCAGGGCGCCGTCGCGGTCCATATCGCCAAGCCCCTTCGCCTTGATGAAATCGTTGAGCGGCGCGTTGGCTGGCCCGGTGTCGAAGGCGATGACATTGTCCTTTCCGTCCCACCAGGTGATGTTGGCGACGCCGCCGAGATTGAGCACCGCCATGTCGCCGCTGGCGTCCGCCGCGCGCAGCAGCGCGGTGTGATAGGTGGCCGCCAGTGGCGCGCCTTGCCCGCCGGCGCGCATGTCGGCCGAGCGGAAATCGTAGGCGACTTTCGTGCCGAGAATGGCGTGCATCAATTCGCCGTCGCCGAGCTGGCGGGTCTGGCCGAGGCGGCCGACCTGCGGCGCGCGATGCAGCACGGTCTGGCCGTGGAAGCCGACGACGCCGATGTCGGCCATGGTTAGGCCGTAGCTTTCGACGAGGTCCCTGACCGCCGCCGATTGCGCCCGCGTCAGCGCCTCCTCGGCCTCGCGGAAGATCGCCGGCTCCGGCCCGGTGAAGTTCCACGCCCGCGCCTGGCGCAGCGTCTCCTCCAGCAAGGTGCGGATCGATTGCGGGTAGGGCGCCAGCGTATAGGTGCCGAGTTCCGCGATGCGCTCGCCGTCGGTCTTGATCAGCGCGACGTCGATATTGCCGTCAAGCACGGTGCCGGTCATCAGGCCGACGGCCCAGATTGGTTCCATGGTCAAGTTCCTAAGCTCCGTTGACGAGATCGCCCACCGTTTGGCGAAGCGTCGCGATTCCGCTGTCGAAATGACGTGTCGGATGGATCCGGTTGGTGAGCAAGGTCCACGCCTTGCCTTTGTCGAAATCGATCCACAGACCGGTGCCGGTAAAGCCGGTATGGCCGATCGTGCCTGGGCTGCACAGCCTGCCGCCGGACCAGTTTTCGTAAGGGTATTCCCAGCCATGGGTGCGGGTCGCCGACAGCGGCGTCCGCATCAGCGCGATCGAGGCCGGCGAGGCGCCGGCTCCGGTGAGCAGCCCTTGCGCGAAATCGAGGATCGAGGCCGCCGTGCCGAACAGCCCGGCATGACCCGCTCCCTGCAGTGCCGAGCAATTGTCGTCGTGCACTTCGCCTGAGAGTACGCGGTGGCGCCAGGTGCAGTCCTCCGTCGCCGCCGCCTGATCCGATGCTGCCGAGAAGGCGAAGCTCGGGCCTGGGTTCATAGCGCGGATGGTTTTCCCCGACAGGCGCTCCAGCGCGAAGCCGAGCAGGATGAAGTTGATGTCGGAATAGACGGGCAAGCCGGCCTGCCATTCGCGCTGCAGGATGAAGGCGCGCAGCAACTCGGGATCGCGGCCATAAGTGTAGATCGGCGCCACGGCGGGGAAGGGCGTCTGGTGGCCGAGGCACTGGCGAAACGTCACCTTCCGTTCCCATGCCTTCTCGTCATACTGGCGCAGATCGGGCAGGGCCGAAATCAGCGGCGCGTCGAGGTCGATGATGCCCCCCTCCGCCAGCTTGAGGATGCGCGGCGTGGTGAAGATGACTTTGGTCAGCGACGCGAGATCGAACCAGGTGCCTTCATGAATCGGCCTGGCATCCGGGATGCGCTGGGCAAGGCCGATTGCCCTGACGATGCGCGTGCCGTCGCGCTCGACAAGGCCCAGAACACCGCCTGGAATCCGGCCCGCCGTCACCGCTGTTTCGACAGGGGCGAAGGCACGTTCGAAAAGATGGGGGAGCTTGGTCAATGCCAGCCTCCGCTCGAAAGTGGGCGATCCGTCACGCTCACGCTTCCATCCTCACCCTATGGTCCGGCCCGAACTGTTCCCACTTCGCCGGCCCCGGCTCAAATCCCAACGGATACACCAGCGATGGCACCTGCCGCGTGTCTAGCTCGAAACGCTCGCGGCGCCGCTCGATGGTCGGAACGGCGGCGATGAGCTTCTTGGTGTAAGCATGCTTCGGCGCCGACAGCACGGACCTGGCGTCGCCGATCTCGACGATCTGGCCGGCGTAGATCACCGCGATCCGGTGTGCGATGCGCTCCACCACCGCCATGTCGTGCGAGATGAAGAGGTAGGCCAATCCGAACTCTCGTTGCAGGTCGACCAGCAGCTCCAGCACCCTGGCCTGCACCGAGACGTCGAGCGCCGAAACCGCTTCGTCGAGCACGACGACGGAAGGGTTGAGCATCAGCGCCCGCGCGATGCACAGCCTTTGCCGCTGGCCGCCCGAGAATTCGTGCAGATAGCGCTCGAGGCTCTCTTCCGGCAGGCCGACGCGTTTGAGCAGGGTCGTCATTTTTGCCCGGGTCTCGGCCGTCGCGCGGCCGCCGGTGGCGATCACCGGTTCGGCGAGGATGCTCGCGATCGAAAGCCTTGGATTGAGCGAGGCATAAGGGTTCTGGAACACCATCTGGATCGGCCGCGCGCTCTGCCCGGAGGCGGCCTTGCGCGCGCTGGCCGAGAAGCTGCCGCGCGTCGCGCGCACCAGGCCCAGCACCGCGCGCGCCGTGGTCGATTTGCCGGAACCGCTCTCGCCGACAATGGCCAGCGTCTCGCCTGGCATCAGGTCGAAATCGACACCGTCCACCGCATGCACAGCCCCGGTGGTCCGCCCTAACAGGCCGGCCTTGACCGGGAACCGCACCACGAGGCCGTCGACCTTCAGTGCCGGTCCGGCGTCTGGCGCCTTGTCGCGCTGCCCATCCGAACGCGTCGCGCGGCCGCTGGAAAAATGCGGCACGGCGTGCAGCAAATGCTGCGTGTAGGCATGCCGCGGCTGGTCGAGGATCTGGTTCAGCTCGCCCTGTTCGACGGCCTCTCCGTTCTGCATCACCATCACCTTGTCGGCGATGCCGGCGACGAGGCCGATATCGTGGGTGATGAAGATCATCGACATGCCGGTCTCGCGCTTCAGTTCGGCAAGCAGCGCCATGATCTGCGCCTGCACGGTGACGTCGAGCGCCGTCGTCGGCTCGTCGGCGATCAGCAGGCGCGGGTTGCAGGCCAGCGCCGTGGCGATCATCACCCGCTGCAGCATGCCGCCGGAGAGCTGGTTCGGCGTGTATTTCAGCCGCCGCGCCGCATCCGGAATGCGCACGCGGTCGAGCGCATCCTTGGCCGCAGCCATTGCCTGCCGGCCGGTCAGGCCGCGATGCAGGCGGAACGATTCCGCGATCTGCGTGCCGATGGTCAGCACCGGGTTGAGCGAGGTCATCGGCTCCTGGAAGATCATGCCGATCTCGGCGCCGCGGATCTTCGTCAGCTGCGGTTCGGTCGCGCTTGTCAGGTCGAGAACGCTGCCATCGGCGCGCTTGAGCCTGATCGATCCGCCGGTGATGCGGCCGCCGCCGAAATCGACGAGGCGGTTGATCGACAGCGCGGTGACCGACTTGCCGGAGCCGCTTTCGCCGACGATGGCCAGCGTCTCGCCGTCCGCCAGCTCGAAGCTGACGCCGCGCACCACCTCATTGGCTTCAGGCTTGCGGCCGAAACCGACGCTGAGATCGGATACGGAAAGCAGCGGGATCACGCGATCGCCCTCCGCATCTTGGGATCGAATATATCGCGCAAGGCGTCGCCAAGCAGGTTGAAGCCGAGGATGCTGATCATGATGGCGATGCCCGGAAAGATCATCAGCCAGGGGGCGGTCTCCATCAAATTGCGGCTGTCGCTCAGCATCAGGCCGAGCGAGGCGGCAGGCGGCTGTTTGCCGAGCCCGAGGAAGCTGAGGCCGGCTTCGGTGAGCAGCGCCCAGGCCAGCGCCAGCGTGACCTGAACGGTCAGCGGCGCCACCAAATTGAGCAGGAGATGCCGCGTCAGGATGTAGCTCGAGCTGCTGCCGAATGTGCGCGCGGCGTCGACGAACTCGCGCGCCTTGAGCGACAAAGCAGGGCCGCGCACGACGCGCGTGAAGATCGGCGTATAGACGATGGCGATGGCGACGATGCTGGTCGAGGTTCCCGGCCCCGCGACCGCGACGATGAGCAGCGCCAGGAGGATCGCCGGAAAGGCCAGCAGCACATCCATGATCCGCATCACGATGCCATCCCAGCGGCGCCCGAACCAGGCTGCCGCGAGTCCCAAAACAGTGCCCGCGAGCGCAGCGAAAGCGACCGAGAAAAAGGCAACGATGAACGACTGGCCGATGCCCATCATCAGCCGGCTCGCCACGTCGCGGCCGAACAGGTCGGTGCCCATCCAGTAGGTGCCGCTCGGCGCATGCAGCCGGTCTATCCGGTATTGCATCAACGGGTCGTGCGGCGTCAGCCCGAGCAAACCGAGCACGGCAAGCAGCAGATAGAGACCGACGATGAAACCGCCGATGCGGCCGCTGGTATGCGCGAAGATGGCCCTGAGCGTGCGCATCACCGCTCTCCCAGCCGGATGCGCGGATCGAGCGCGACATAGGCGAGGTCGACCAGGAGGTTGACGATCATGAAGTTGAAGGCGATGAACAGCACGCACCCCTGCACCAGCGCATAGTCGCGTTGCAGGATCGCGTCGAGCACCAGCCGTCCGATGCCGGGCAGCGCATAGATCTGCTCGACGATGACGGCGCCGCCGAGCAGATAGCCGAACTCGATACCACTCAGTGTCACCACCGGGATCAGCGCATTGGGCAGAGCATGGCGCCAGATGACGCTGCGCGCCGAGGCGCCCTTGCTGCGGGCGGTGCGCACATAGTCGTCGCTCAGCACATCGAGCATGGCCGAGCGCGAGATGCGTGTGACCGAGGCCGCGAAGGCGAAGCCGAGCGTGATGGCGGGCAGGATCAACTGGCCGAGATTGCGTAGCGGATCCTGCCAGAGCGGCGAGAATTCGCCCATCGCCGGCAGCACGCCGAAGCCGGCCGACAGCGTGTAGATGATCAGCAGCGCCAGCACGAAGTTCGGCGTCGACTGGCCGATCATGGCGGCGATGCGCACGCCAAGATCGGAAAGCCTCTCGTTGCGAGTGGCAGCGAAGACGCCCGCCGGCATGCCGACGACAAGCGCGATCATCATCGACAGCAGCGCCAGTTCCAGCGTCAGCGGGAAGCGTTCGAGAATGACGTCGAGCACCGGCTTGCCATAGGTGGGGGAGATGCCGAGATTGCCTTGCACGAGTCCGAGCAGCCAGCGCCCGTACTGGACGAACCAGGGCTGGTCGATGCCGAAATAAGCGGCGAGCGCATCGCGTTGCTGCGGCGTCAAAAGGCCGGCCTCGGTCCCCAGCATCGCCGTGATCGAATCGCCCGGAACCATCCGGATGGCCACGAACACGACGATGGAGACGCCGATCAAAACGAGAGGAAACACCGCCAGGCGTCGCAGCAGATAGGTCACGCGAAGAACACCTCTCGTCCGCTCACTTTGGCCGCTACTGCTGGATCGTCACCTTGCTCAGGCTGAACAGCGTGCCGGTCGGAGTCGGCACGAACCCCGCCACGTTCTTCTGCTGCGCAGTATAGCTGTAGGAGGTGTAGAGCCAGATCCACGGCGAAACCTCGGCGAGGTGCTTTTCGAACTCGGCAAAGATCGCCTTGCGCTTGGCCGGGTCGGTTTCCGCGCGGCCCTGCTGCATCTGGCTGTCCAGCGTGTCGTCGATGTAGTTCGCCACCTTCTGCAGATTGCCCGATTTGGTCCAGTAGCGGTTGTACATTGTGTAGGGATCGGCCCTGCCGCCATTCAGCGCCACGGCCATGTCGAAATCGCCCTTCAGCCAAGCGTCGACGTAGACGTTGAGCTCCATCATCTTGATGTCCAGCTTGACGCCGATTTCGGCGAGTTGCGACTGAATGACCTGGGCCTCCGCCGCCGCCGTCGGCGGCTCGCCGGTGGCGCCGATCACGGTTGCCGAGAAGCCGTCGGCAAAGCCGGCTTCGGCCATCAGCTTCTTGGCCTTCTCGACGTCGCGCTTGTAGCAGAACAGCTGGCTCGGATCGGTGGCCAGAGAAGGGATGGTCAGCGGTCCCGTGACCTTGCCTTCGCCGAGCGAAGCGGTGTCCAGCACCTCCTGCCGGTCGATGGCGCAGGAGATCGCCTGGCGCACCTTCAACTCGGTCATCGGCTTGCGCGACGGGTTGAGCTGCAGCACGTGATAGGCAAGCACCGGCACGCGGTTGAGCTGCAGGCTGGCTTCCTTCGGCACCAGCGTGGCGACCAAAGGGTCGTTGAGCAGGGCGAAGTCGATCTGCTTGGTGCGCAGCGCCGCCAGGATCGCCGTCTCGTCCGGCAGCACGCTGATCTCGATGCCGTCGACGCCGGTGGCGCCGCCGGCCCAGTCCCTGTTGGCGCTCAGAACTTCCTTGGCATTCGGATCCCATTTGTCGAGCTTGAACGGACCCGAGCCGACCGCTTTCGTGCCGACCGATCCGGCGGTGATTTCGCTTGCCGGAACGATGGCCGCATTGACGTCGCTCATCGCCGTCAGGATCGGCACGTCCGGCTGCGACAAATGGAAGACGACGGTCGCCGGATCGGGCGTGTCGATGCTGGCGATCGACAGGAAATTGGCACGCGCCGCCGCACCGGTCTTTTCGTCGAGGATGCGCTCGAACGAGGCCTTCACATCGGCCGAGGTAACAGCGGCGCCGTTCTGGAACTTGGCTTTCGGATTGAGCTTGAAGGAGAGCTCCTTGCCGTCGGCCGAGAACTGCCAGGACTCGGCGATGGCCGGCACGATCTGCAGGTTGGCGTCGACCCGGACCAGCGGCTCGTAGATCAACTCCAGCAGCCTGAGCGACGAAAAGGCCGTCTGCTTGTGCGGGTCAAGCCCGGTGGCGTCCTGCGACCAGGCCATGTGCAGCGTCGCAGCACTGGCCTGCAGCGGCACCGCCGCAATGCCGAGCATGGCCGCAAGCGTCATGCCCGAGAGCAGTTTCCTGGTGAGATGCTGTACCATTGTCGTCTCCCATTATTGTCGAAAATGATGCCTTGCAGTTCCCCGGACCGCTTCAAAGGGGCACGTGCCCCGGAATGTCGGCCCAGTATGTCCTTGCGGTTTCACACCGTCTTGTCGCCAATCGCCTTGCGCAGAAACCCTCCGGCCTTGCCGAGTGCCGTACGCGCCTCCTCGACGCCCAAGCCGGTGACCACCACCAGGATCGCCAACTTCACATCCTTGCCAGTCGCCTCGATCGCGCGGCGCGCCTCCTGTGCCGTGCAGCCGGTGGTCTGCATGACGATCCTGACCGCCCTGGCGACCAGCTTCTTGTTGGAAGGGTTCAGGTCCACCATCAAATTCTGGTAGCTCTTGCCGATGCGGATCATGCTGGCGGTGGTCAGCATATTGAGGACCAGCTTCTGCGCGGTGCCCGACTTCAGCCGCGTCGAGCCTGTGAGGATTTCGGGGCCGACGACCGGCGAGATGGCGATGTCGGCAATGCCGGCGATGGTCGAGCGAGGATTGCAGGACAGCGCCACTGTCGTTGCGCCGACTTCCTTCGCGTAGTTCAGGCCGCCAATGACATAGGGCGTGCGCCCGCTGACCGCGATGCCGACCACGACATCGTCCGCTGTCAGCCTGATATGCTGCAGGTCCCTGACGCCCTGTTTCGGATCGTCCTCGGCGCCTTCAGCGGCGCGCACCAGAGCCTCAGTGCCGCCGGCGATCAGGCCGATCACCATATCCTCCGGCACGCCGAAAGTCGGCGGACATTCCGAAGCGTCGAGAACGCCGAGCCGGCCGCTGGTGCCGGCGCCCAGGTAGATCAGCCGCGCGCCCTTCTGGAAGGCTTGCACGATCCGGTCGACGGCAGAAGCGATCTCCGGGATGACCTTCTCGACGGCGCCCGCGACTCCCTTGTCCTCGTCATTCATCCGGCGCAGCACGTCGGCGGTCGGCAACAAATCGATGTCCATCGTGCGCGGGTTCCGGTCCTCGGAGACCAGCCGCTCCAACTCGGACATCAGGCCGTGTTCGCTCATCCACGCGCTTTCAAAATGCATGCCGTCAGCAGGAATGTGACGCAGCGCGCGACCTTGACCAGTGCCGGCAATGGCATTGGCTGTCGTGTTGGCTGCTCGGGTTTCCGCTTCGTTAACTTTTTAGAATTTGATATTCTCAGTGTCAACGAAACTTTGGAATATAATATTCCTTCCTTGATCCGAACTAGCGGTCACCGAGCGATTTTTTGGCGAGGATGATTGCGCCTGAAACCGCGTCGCCGTCGGCGGGCTTCAGTCGGCGCCGAACATCGGGCGCAAGCCAGGGCTCGAGCGGGCTGGACAGGCCGCCGAGCAGCGTCACGCGCGGCGCGCCCTTTTCGAACAGCACCCGCACGAATGTGTCGACCTGCTCGGCAGCATTCTGCACGATCCGCCGCCCGGCCGCATCACCCTGGTCGGCATGGCGGATCACCATCGGGGCAAGGGCCGCGTAGTCGGTGGCGGTGGCGCGGTCCATCCAGGCGACGGCTTCCATCGGATCGTCCTTGAAGCGCTGCATGACCTCGCTCAGCAGCGCCGTCCGCTCGTGCCGGCCGTCATGGGCGCGCAGAGCGAGCTGCACCGCCTTCAGGCCGAGAGCCGCACCGCTGCCCTCGTCGGAGATCGGAAAGCCGTAGCCGCCGACGCGCAGATCGCGCCCGTCGACGAAACCGAGGCCGATCGAGCCGGTGCCGGCAATGACGATGGCGCCGTCCTGGCCCGAATGCGCGCCAAGGCAGGCGCCGACGCCGTCGCTGACGAAGGCGATGCTGGCGAAGGGGTGGGCGATCGCCGTGAGCGCGTCAAGCGCGCCCTTGCGGCCGATGCCGGCAAGTCCGATGCCTGCATGGATCCGGGCGATCTCTTCTTGACCGAACCCCGCTTCTTCGATCGCAGCACCAAAAGCTCGTGCAACCGAGGCCCAGGCCTCGTCGGTTCCGAGCCGAGTCGTCGCCGGCCCGGACAGTCCCTGCCCGAGCGCACCTCCTGCCTCGTCCTCGATGCGAGCCCGGCAACCGGTGCCGCCGCCGTCGACGCCGAGAAAATAATGCGGCGATGCCGCGACGGCGCTCATGTGCTGATCCGCTCGATATGGGCGCCGCAAAGACGCAGCTTGCGGTCGAGCTGCTCGTAGCCGCGGTCGAGGTGATAGACGCGGTTGATCACCGTTTCGCCTTCCGACACCAGCGCCGCCAGCACCAGCGAGACCGAGGCGCGCAGATCGGTCGCCATCACCTGCGCGCCCTTGAGCTGCTCGCCGCCACGCACCAGCGCCATGGTGCCTTGCAGCTTGATGTTGGCGCCGAGCCGCATCAGCTCCGGAACATGCATGAAGCGGTTTTCGAAGATCGTCTCGCGCAGCAGCGAGGCGCCGTCGGCGCAGCACATAAGCGCCATGAACTGCGCCTGCAGGTCGGTCGGGAAGCCAGGATAGGGTTCGGTGGTGACGTCGACCGCCTTGAGTGGCCCGTCCCGCGATACGATCAGCCCGCGATCGCCCGGCCAGATCTTCACCCCGGCGGCCTCGAGTAGCTGCACCACCGATGCCATATGCTCCAGCCGCGCGTGGGTGAGCTCGAGCTGGCCGCCGGTGATGGCAGCCGCGACCGCATAGGTGCCGGCCTCGATGCGGTCGGGGATGATGTCATGCGTGGCGGCGCGCCAGCTTGTGCCGCCTTCGATCAGGATGCGGTGCGTGCCGGCGCCTTCGATCTTCGCGCCCATGGCGTTGAGGCAAGCGGCGAGGTCCGCCACCTCCGGCTCGCGCGCCGCGTTGAGGATCTCGGTTTCGCCCTTCGCCGTCGTCGCCGCCATCATCGCCGTTTCGGTCGCGCCGACCGATGGCGAACTCAGCACTATTCGCGCCCCTCGCAAGCCATTCGGCGCCGAGGCGACGATCAGCCCGCCTTCGATGCCGATATCGGCACCGAGCGCCGCGAGTGTCGCGATATGCATGTCGACCGGCCGCGCGCCGATGGCGCAGCCGCCGGGCAGCGACACCCTGGCATGACCAAAGCGGGCAAGCAGCGGGCCGAGCACCAGCACCGTCGCGCGCATTTTTCTCACCGTGTCGTAGGTGGTCTCCTTGGAAACGGCGGCACTGGTGTTGATCGTCGCCGCATGGGCCGATCTGGTCACCACGGCGCCGTGAAGCCCGACGACGCCCAGCATGTTTTCGACATCGGTGACGGCGGGCAGGTTGGTCAGCTCCAGTCTGTAGGGGCTGAGCAGTGCCGCGGCGATCTGCGGCAGCGCCGCGTTCTTGGCGCCCGATATCGTCACCGCGCCTTCGAGCCGCTGTCCGCCGACGATCCGCAATCTGTCCATGGTTCTGGAACCCGTTCCGACGTGGCCCAGCCTGGCGCTGGCAGGCAGTGTTTCAATGACGATTCCTGATCGGCCTGACAGTCGATCGATCATTCTTTGCTGTCAATTGGAATTGGAATATTTTATTCCTTGTCTCGGCATCGCCAGCCGCCGGCCGGCAAATTGAACCTGCAAGGGAACTTGATGTCCGTCCTGAAGAAGATCGAGGCCAAGCTCGAGACGATGGCGCCGGGCGATCGCGAGATCGGTCAGTACATCGTCGACAATCCCGACCAGATGCTGCGCCAGTCGACGGCAGCACTTGCGGCCGAGATCGGCCGCAGCCAATCGAGCGTCGTCAAGTTCAGCCAGAAGCTCGGCTATGCCAGCTACCAGGAGCTGAAGCTCGCTGTCAGCGAGGCCAAGGCGCAGGAATGGCACGTGCCGGCCGGCGTGATCCACGGCTCGATCGAGGTCGGCGACAAGTACCAGGTCATGCTGAAGAAGCTGATCGGCAGCAAGCTTCTGTCGATGCAGCAGACCGTCGCCGCCAATAGCGAGCGGATCCTCTCCAGGGCGCTGCAAATGCTGGACGGCGCGCGCCGCATCCATCTGGTCGGCGTCGGCGCCTCCTCGTTGGTGGCGCGCGATTTCTCCTACAAGCTGATGAAGCTCGGCCGCAACGTCCTGCATGACAGCGACAGCCATGTGCAGATGGCCAATGTCTCGACGCTCGGCCCCGATGATGTGCTGTTCGCGCTCTCTTATTCCGGCGCCAGCATTGAAACCCTGCGCATCGCCGAGCTTGCCCGCAAGCGCGGCACGAAGGTGATCGCCGTCACCGGCCTGCACGACAATCCGCTGAGCCGCGTCGCCGACATCCGCCTCTATACCATCGCCGACGAGGAGCGCGCACGTTCGTCCTCGATCACCGCGCGCGACGCGCAGCTGACGCTGACCGACCTGCTGTTCATCCTCCTGGTGCAGCGGCAACCGGATGCCAACGAGCATATCCACAACAGCGAGCTGGCTGTTTCGGTGCTGAAGGCTGATCGGTCTTCGTAACGTTGTCTGGGACCGCGCGCCCATGGATGCGCTTGAGGCAGATCGTGGTGATGGAGCATGTCGGCTGCCGTTACGCCCGATTTTTGGTTTCCTGCTTGTCTGATTCAGCGAACCCAGCAACGCTTTTTCCTTGCCTGCCCATTGGGAAGGCGCGACCCTGTGTTGCGCGATGGGGGTTCCACACCTGACAGGCGGATGAGGCATGATCGATCTCTATTATTGGCCGACACCAAACGGAAAAAAGGTCTCGATCTTCCTCGAGGAAACACAAACCCCGTACAGGCTGCTTCCCGTCAACATCGGGCGCGGTGACCAGTTCGCTCCCGAATTTCTGAGGCTCAATCCCAACCATCGCATGCCGGTAATCGTCGATCACGCGCCAAGCGACGGCGGCGCGCCGATCAGCGTCTTCGAGTCCGGGGCGATCCTGTTCTATCTCGCAGAAAAGACCGGCAAGTTCTGGCCTCAGGATGTGCGTACCAAATATGACGTCGCCCAATGGGTGTTCTGGCAGATGGCGAACCAGGGGCCGAAACTCGGCGAGGTCGGGCATTTCCGCCGCCTTGGCGACAGGGAAGGTGACCAGTCCTATGCCGTACGCCGCTTCACCAATGAGGCCAACCGTCTCTACGGCGTCCTCAACGCCCGGCTTCGCGACCGGCGCTACATTGCCGGCGACGCCTATACGATCGCCGATGTGATCAGCTATCCTTGGACTGTCGGCTGGAAGGCGCAGGGGCAGGACATAGACGAGTTCAAGTATTTCAAGCGCTGGTTCGAACAGGTCGGCGCCAGACCGGCCGTACAGCGCGGCCTTGCAATCGGTGCGGGGCTGTCCACCGAAACCAGCAAGCTTTCGCCGGAAGAGCAGGATCGCATCCGCAAAATCCTCTACAATCAGCGAGCGCTGCCCGTACCGGACTGATCTGCGCTACGATGAACACGCGCCAAAGGCAGCGCTTCCGCCAGGATCCGCGAGGAGAGAGTACCATGACATCCGATGTTGCCGTTATCGCAGGCGCGGGGCAGGGCTTGAGCGCCTCGCTGGCGCGTCTCCTGACCAAAGAGGGCTTTCGCGTCGTGCTGGCCGCTCGCAACACCGGCAAGCTCGCGCCACTGGTCGAGGAGACAGGTGCATTGGCCGTCGAAACCGACGTCTCCGATCCGGCCTCCGTCGCACGCCTGTTCGAGGCCGCGGACAAGGCCGGCTCGCTCGCGCTTGCGGTGTTCAACGCCAGCGGGCGCACGCGCGGCCCGATCGCCGAGCTCGATCCTGACGCCGTCAAACAGGCGCTGCTGGTCGGCGCCTATGGCGGCTTCCTGGTTGGACAGCAGGCGGCGCGGCGGCTGCTGGCGCGCGGTTCCGGATCGATCCTGTTCACCGGCGCCACTGCCAGCCTCAAGGGATTTCCCGGTTCGGCCGGCTTCGCCATGCCGAAGTTCGGCCTGCGCGGCCTGGCGCAGTCCATGGCCCGCGAGCTTAGCCCAAAGAACATCCATGTCGCGCATTTCATCATCGACGGTCAGATCGAGCCGCCTGGGCAGGCCGATGAGCCCGACCGGCCGGATCGCCGGCTGTCGCCGGACGCGATCGTCGAGGCCTATCTCGCGACCCACCGCCAGCATCGCAGCGCCTGGAGTTTTGAAGTCGAACTAAGGCCCTGGGTCGAGACATTCTGAGCTTTCGGCCAAAGCCGGCGCGGCGATTCTGGCACAGCGCCTGTCGCTCGCCGCCTGCATATGCCACACGCTGGCGGGCGTGCTCGCCGTCGCAAGATCTTTGAGAGAATATTTCCTGCTTCGCGTTGAAGAAGAAAAGCGGTTCTTTGATCGGAAGCGCAGCATTGCCGATCCTGTCATTAAGGCTTCGCATCCCGCCTGGCCGATATGACTTCAGCATTGCAAGGAACGCATCATGTCCGAACGCGGAAACGCTTTTAAGCCTTTCGTTTCAACATCAATCACCCGGCGTGCAGGCCTCGCCGCGCTTCTGGCCTCGGCGCTCGCCATTGTCAGCCTGACAGGGCCGACACCGTCCTTTGCCGAAGACAAGAAGGCGATTAAGGTCGGCATCATCAGCGGCGAGGACGAGGATGTCTGGCGTGTCGTCGTGGCCCAGGCGGCCGAAAAAGGCCTGACGATCGAGACCGTCGTCTTCAACGACTACACCCAACCCAACGAAGCGCTCGAGCGCGGTGAGATCGACGCCAACGCCTTCCAGCACAAGCCCTATCTCGACAACCAGATCAAAACGCAGGGCTATCACATCGTCCCGGTCGGCTACACCGGCGTCTGGCCGATCGGCCTCTATTCCAAGAAATACGCCAAGGTCGCCGACCTGCCCGAGGGCGCCGTCGTCGGCCTGCCGAACGATCCGTCCAACGAAGGCCGCGCGCTGCGCGTGTTACAGGATCAAGGCCTGATCAAGCTGAAGGACGGCACCGGCATCCTGGCGACCACCGCCGATATCGCCGAGAACCCGAAGAAGGTCGTCATCAAGGAGCTCGATGCCGGCATTGTCGGGCGTTCGGTCGAGGATCTCGACGCTGCCGTGGTCAACACCGACTGGGCGCTGAAGAGCGGCCTCGGCCCTGACAACCGCATCGCCCAGGAGCCGGTGGCCGACAATCCCTACCGCAACTTCATCGCGGTCAAGGCCGCCAACGAGAACGAGCCCTGGGTGAAGACGCTGGTCGCTGCCTACCAGAACGAGACGGTGAAGACCGAGTTCGACAAGGTCTACAAGGGCACCGGGATCAGCGCCTATTGATCGGCGCGTGGCTGGCAGAAACAGGCGGTCCGCCACGGAGCGGGCCGCCATCGCATTTGCGGAACGCCGAAACAGGAACCTCGATGAACCAGCATATCAAAGCACCGGCCGATCTGGCGGCGGCCAGCCATCCTCCTGCTTCGGAAGATGTCGTCCGTCTCATCGACCTGAAGCGGCGCTTCGGCGCAACGCCGGCACTCGACGGCGTCTCGCTGACGGTGCGCAAGGGCGAGATCCTCGGCATCATCGGCCGCAGCGGCGCCGGCAAGTCGACGCTGATCCGCTGCCTGAACGGATTGGAGCGGCCGGATTCCGGCGAAGTGTTCATCGAGGGCTGCGAGATCAGCCGGCTCGGCGAGCGCGAGCTGCAGCCGCTGCGGCACCGCATCGGCATGATCTTCCAGCATTTCAACCTGCTGTCGGCCAAGACCGTCGAGGACAATGTGGCGCTGCCGCTCAAGATCGAGGGCCGCCCCAAGGCCGAGCGCCTGGCGCGTGCCGCCGAACTCCTGGAACTCGCCGGCCTGTCGGAGAAGGCGAAAGCCTATCCGGCCTCGCTGTCGGGTGGCCAGAAGCAGCGTGTCGGCATAGCCAGGGCACTCGCCGCGCGCCCGGCGCTGCTGCTTTCCGACGAAGCGACCTCGGCGCTGGACCCGGAGACGACGCGCTCGATCCTGGCCCTGCTGAAAGATATCAACCGGCAGCTTGGCCTGACCATCCTGCTCATCACCCACGAGATGGAGGTGATCCGCTCGATCGCCGACCGCGTCGCGGTGATCGACGCCGGGCGCATCGTCGAGCTGGGCCCGGTCTGGTCGGTCTTTGCCGACCCGCGTTCGGAAATCACCAAAAGCCTGCTCGGCGGCATCCGCCCGCAACTGCCGGACGAGATCGCCAGCCGGCTTGTGCCGGGAACCGGCGCGGAAACGATCCTCAGGATCGACGTCGCCGGCGAGGCCGCGCGAGCCCCGCTGCTATCGGACCTTGCCACAGCCCTGCCTGGCCCGTTCCGCCTCGTCCATGGCGGCATCGACCATGTCCAGCAGCAGCCCGTCGGCACGCTGTTCCTGGCGGTGGCAGGCAACGATGAAAATCACCTGTCGGAAGTGATCGCGTTCCTGAAAGCCCGCCACGGGCGGGTGGAGGTGCTTGGCCATGTCGCCGGTTCTGTTTGAGCTTCTCATTCGTTCGATCTGGGAGACGGTCCTGATGACCGGGTCCTCCGGCCTTATCTCGCTCATCTTCGGCCTGCCGCTCGGCCTTGCATTGGTCGCCACCGATCGTGGCGGCATCGCCGAAAGCCTGTGGGTGAACCGCGCGCTCGGTGCCATCATCAACGGCTTCCGCTCGGTGCCCTTCATCATCCTTCTGGTGGCGCTGATCCCGGTGACGCGGCTGATCGTTGGCACCTCGATCGGCACCTGGGCGGCGATCGTGCCGCTGTCGATCGCCGCCACGCCCTACTATGCCCGCATAGCCGAAGTGTCGCTGCGCGAGGTGGATCACGGGCTAATCGAGGCGGCGCGCGCCATGGGCGGCAACCGCTGGACGATCATCCGCGAGGTGCTGGTGCCGGAGGCGCTGCCCGGCATCGTCGCCGGATTCACGGTGACGCTGGTGACGCTGATCGGCGCTTCCGCCATGGCCGGTGCCATCGGCGCCGGCGGACTGGGCGACCTTGCTATCCGCTATGGCTACCAGCGCTTCGAGACCAGTGTCATGGTGGCGGTCGTCATCGTGCTCATCATCCTGGTCTGCGGCATCCAGTGGGTCGGGGACCGGCTGGTCGCCAGGCTGGACCACCGCGCATGACCGCCGGACGCAAGCAGGTTGGATATCCGTTCGGACGTTCTTTGCCCACCGGCGGCAAAATGCAGGCCGGTGTTCTCCCATCGGCGTCGAGTTTGGATCGTCCGTTGCTTGGATCGCAGAGGCCTGCATGCCACCGTGGCAGTCAGGCGCAACGCCCCGCATAAGGAGCCTGACCATGCCCAGAATTGTCCCTGTGCTCGATCTCGACCGCCTCGAACAGGGCGCATCGGAGCGCCGGACCTTTCTGTTCGACCTGCGCACGGCGGCGCGGGATGTCGGTTTCTTCTATCTCAGCGGCCATGGCATATCGGCAGCGGAGATCGCCGACGTGCTCGATGCCTCGCGCCGCTTCTTTGCCTTGCCGGAGGCCGACAAGCTGGCCATCGAAATGGTCAGGTCGTCGCAATTCCGCGGCTATACGCGCGCAGGCGGCGAGCTGACCAGCGGCAAGGCCGACTGGCGCGAGCAACTCGACATCGGCCTCGAGCGCCCGCCGATCCCGCAAGGGCTGGGTGTTCCCGCCTGGACGCGGCTGCAAGGGCCGAACCAATGGCCGGCTGCGCTGCCGGAGCTGAAGCCGGCGCTGCTCGCCTGGCAGGCAAGGGCGACCGAAGTGGCGATCCGCCTTTTGAAGGCCTTCGCGCAGTCGCTCGACCAGGCCGAGGACGCTTTCGATCCGATCTATCGCGACGAGCCCAACCACCGCATGAAGATCGTGCGCTATCCCGGACGTGACGCGACCGGCGACGACCAGGGCGTCGGCGCGCACAAGGACGGCGGCTTCCTGACTCTGCTGCTGCAGGACGAGAACAAGGGGCTGCAGGTCGAGTATGATGGCAGCTGGGTTAATGTCGATCTGATCCCGCAGACGCTGGTGGTCAACATCGGCGAGTTGCTCGAATTGGCGTCGAATGGCTATCTGCGGGCGACCGTCCACCGCGTCGTGACGCCGCCGCCCGGTGTCGAGCGGATTTCCGTTCCCTTCTTCTTCAGCGCCCGTCTCGATGCGACGATCCCGCTGCTCAACCTGCCCGAGGAACTGGCGGCCGAGGCACGGGGGCCGGCGAGCGATCCCGACAATCCGCTGTTTCGCGATGTCGGAACCAATGTGCTGAAAAGCCGGCTGCGCTCTCATCCCGATGTGGCGAAGCGGCACTATGCCGACCTGCTGGAAACGGCTGCTGCGGCCGGCTGATGACTGACTGCAATGGAGCCGAATTTTTCGCCGTCGGCTCGTTTTTTGGAATTTTGTTCGTCGCAAATGCGCCTGGGCAAGCCCACATAAAGGATATCGTTCGGCGGTTTCCTCCCATTCCCCGAACGGTGTTCCCCTCTGAAGGTTTGACCTTCATTTTTGGCCGGGCCGCTTTCGTGCCCGGCCTTTTTCTTTCGAGTGGTCGCCGGCCACGTGGCACTGCGATCATCTTTGATCGGGCGAAGCAGGCACGGAGTATGCCTCGTTGCTGAAGTGCTCAAAAGACAGAGCCTCGAAGGCCGTCAGGTAGTCGTCCAGTGCCTTGAGATCGGTGGAATATTTGCTCTTCATCCGGCGTTCTTGTACGCGCTCTGACGGATGGCATTGCCGCTCTCGGCAAAATCGTTGATACAGCGGCGTATCCGCTGAGCACGCCTCGCTCAGGGACGAAATTGGTATTCCTTCGGAGATTTGATCTTGTTGCCGCCCAGCGTTCGCCGCTCCTTGCCGATGGCTCTCTTGCGCGCCCGCGAGGCAATAACGGCGCGCTTCCGGCCGATGCTCGCCCGGCACGATATCACCGAACAGCAATGGCGCGTGTTGCTCGTGTTGGCCGAAGCCGGCCCGCTTGAGGCCACAGAGCTCGCCAATCGCGCCTCGATCCTGCCGCCGAGCCTGACCCGCATCATCAAGGCGATGGAGGAGCGGCAGTTCATCACCCGCAATAAGGTCAAAGACGATGGCCGTCGGGCGCTGCTGGCGATCAGCCCCGCCGGGCTGGCGGTGATCGAGGATCTGTCACCCGAGCGCGCCGCCATCTATGAGGCGATCCAGAAACGCTACGGCGTCGAACAGCAGGAGCGTCTGCTCGACCTGCTCGAAAGCCTGATCCAGTCGGAGTCGGCAGAAGGATGAGCTTCTCAACGCCACCGCTAGAGCGGTTCAGGCATTGACAGAATCGGAGGGGATTGAACGAAGCCGCTGACGCGGCATTTGGCGGGTCGGTTTGCGGGTGAAGCTTCTGTTTTGGAGGATTGCGGCTGTTGAAGCGCAATCTTGAGAACAGGAGCAATAAAATGGCCGAGTTGAGCC
>NZ_QZWZ01000039.1 GCF_003601975.1 Mesorhizobium waimense | reverse complement strand
CATATGCGACCAGCCATGATGAACTCGATGCAGACAGAGAGGTTCAAGGCGAGGTCCGCAACGCAGCGCTAGCGCTTGCAGAAGCAGTTTCGAAACGACGCATGGGCGGTTTTCCATCGATCGGGATGGAGCTCGATGATCCGCGTCCAAAATAGGCGCGAAACTGAGATGGTGAGGCAAAATGCCAGGCTGGGTGGGTGAGGGCTGGGAGCTTCTGAAGGAAAGCATCAGCGGCTTCGTAGACGACAACGCATTGAGCCACGGCGCCGCGATGGCCTTTTATGCCACCACGTCGCTGGCGCCGATCCTGCTCATCATCGTTGCCATCGCAGGCTTCGCCTTCGGCAATGATGCCGCCGAGCTCGCCCTTTCGGCGCAGATATCAGGCGTGATGGGTCCACAGAGCGCCGACCTCTTGCAGGCAGCGATCGAAACCGCATCGCAGAAATCGGCGAGCACTTTGGCCACAATACTGGGCTTGGTGACCCTGATCTTCACCGCATCAGGCGTCTTCGGCGAAATGCAACTCTCGCTGAACGAGATATGGAAGGTCAGCCCGAGCGGTACGTCGTTTTCACGATTGGTGAGGGCCCGCGCGGCAAGTCTGGGCCTGGTGGCCGCTCTGGGTTTCATGCTGCTCGTGTCGCTGGCGGCGAGCACTGCAATCTCGGCCCTCGGCGACATCATCAACGCGCATCTGCCTTTTGGCGAACTGATCGTGAGCGCAATCAACACGATCGTGTCTTTTGTCCTGATCGCCCTGCTGTTCGCGGCGATCTACAAGGTCCTTCCAGACCGAACTTTGCGATGGCGCGACGTCGCCATTGGCTCTTTGGTGACGGCTCTCCTGTTCACGGTCGGCAAGTCGCTGATCGGCTGGTACATCGGAACAAGCGCCATCGCGACATCATACGGGGCGGCCGGCGCGCTGCTGGTCGTGCTGCTATGGGTATACTATTCAACGCAGATATTTCTGTTCGGCGCAGAAATCACCCGAGCCTATTCCATCAGGCAGGGGAGCCGGCCCGATCTGGCACCGGTCGTAGCGGCGAGCTCTGGGGCAAGGCGGACTGATCGAAGCGCGTCGAAGACCGAGGTCGTCATGTGGATTGTCCTCAGCAGCCTGGTCACCGCGGCTATTTCACGAATCCGCCGGACCGACAAATAGGTCTGAGGCACTCCGACAGCGGTTCGACGCCGCCAACTTTTTGTGTCCACCGGCGTTGTTCCTTCTTGAGCGAAGGAGAAACCGATGCTGACAAAATCCAATACCTCGAAAGCCACGCAAAAGCAGCGGCGCGTGCAGCGCAAGGTCGATGCAGACGATCGCCGCAAGTCGAAGGCGAAATCAAAATCGAATGGCGCCATGCAGGCGGGAGCGAGAAACTATCCCGAGCCGCCTTTCCCGAAGCAGCATCACCTCAAGCCCGGCGACGAGTGGAAGATCGAGCCGGCGCCACGCTATGATGCGCCGTTCTGGCAGGGCTCGAAAAAACTCGACGGCAAAGTGGCGCTGATCACCGGCGGCGATTCCGGCATCGGCCGGGCGGTCGCCGTGCTGTTCGCGCGCGAAGGTGCGGACATCGCCATCGCCTATCTCAGCGAGGACCGCGACGCCGAGACGACGAAGCAGGCGGTCGAGGCCGAGGGCCGGCGCTGTCTGACGTTGCGCGGCGATGTCGCCAGCCGCGCCTTCTGCCGCCGCGCGGTGGAACGGACGGTCAAGCAACTCGGCGGTCTCGACGTGCTGGTCAACAACGCCGCGTTCCAAGTTCATTCGGTCGATTTCACCGACCTTACCGAGGAGCATTTCGACACCACGATGAAGACCAATCTCTATGGCTATTTCCATATGGCGCAGGAGGCGGTGCCGCACATGAAGCCGGGCTCGGCCATCGTCAACACCGGCTCGGTCACCGGCATCGACGGCTCGAAGCATCTGGTCGACTATTCGATGACCAAGGGCGGCATCCACGCCTTCACCCGCGCGTTGTCGGGCAGTCTCATCGGCAAGGGCATCCGCGTCAACGCGGTGGCGCCGGGGCCGGTATGGACGCCGCTCAACCCGTCGGAGAAGGAGGCCGAGGACGTCTCGGTGTTTGGTGCGAAGACGCCGATGAAGCGCCCGGCCCAGCCGGAGGAGATCGCGCCGGCCTATGTGTTCCTGGCCTCGCCGCAATGCTCCAGCTACATCACCGGCGAAATCCTGCCGATCGTTGGCGGGTACTGATCTGGACGTACATTTTCGGAGGCTATGGTCGCGCCTACAATCGAGCCGCCCCTCAGTGTTCAAGAGCGGAATCCTATGCCCCATGACAGGGCCCGACTCCTTGCGGAAAGAATTTCGTTTCGTTTGGAACAAGGCGACAGACTGGCTGTTTCCTAAGACCTCATGTCGAGGCGAGGGAACAACCAAGAAGGACCAACCCCATGGCGACCAAGGCTGCATCGAAGGGCCTGAATGAACTCTTCCACGACACACTCAAGGACATGTATTTCGCCGAGAAGAAGATTCTCATCACGTTGCCGAAGATGGCAAAGGCAGCGCAAAGCGAGGCTCTGAAATTGGCATTCGAAAAGCATCGCAATCAGACCGAAGAGCATGTTGCTCGCCTCGAGGAGGTCTTCGAGGTCATCGACAAGAAACCGGCTGGCAAAACCTGTGCTGCCATCATGGGCATCACCGAGGAAGGCGCCGAGATCATCAAGGAATATAAGGGCTCGCCGTCTCTGGACGCCGGCCTCCTGGCGGCAGCACAGGCCGTCGAGCACTATGAGATTTCGCGTTATGGCACGCTACGGACCTGGGCATCCGAACTCGGACTGACCGAGGCGGTCAATCTCCTGGACCTGACGCTGATCGAGGAGAAAGAAACCGACGCGGCGCTCACCGAACTTGCTGGATCGGCCGTCAACGTGGCGGCAGAAGCGGCATAGCGGCAGCCAGCCATCCCCTCTCTTGTCGTTCCGAGCCCTGGTGACCGGTCACCGGGGCTCGGAGAACTACTTTCAATCAAATGGCTCCGGGAGAAATGGAACATTAGCCCGTTCTAAAAGTTCTACACCCAGCGTTGTTGAGGTGAGCAAAAATGGCATTTGTGGTGGTTCATTTCCTCGGCTTGACGGTTCAGGATTTCGTGGGCGGGGTGGTGCCGCTACTGGCGTGCGTTCTCTTCTTCCATTTTTTTTTGAGGGATAGTCCGAACCGCTAGGAGCAGGGCTCTGGACACAGCATGGTGATCCGAAAGGCCAGCAACCAGGTATTCTTGTTCCGTCCGAAGTTGGCACCTCTAGCCCGGGACCTTCCAACATTTGAACCTGGAAGGCCAGTCGAGCGATCAGGATGTAGCTACCCTGTTGCTGCCTATGCTCCTTCGGAACTCTTGGCCACGTCGCAGGTTCCTCCTTCATAACCCGAAGGAGACCGGTCATGGACCACACCAGCCACGTACGACTTTCAAACGCCGAGCTGACCCCTTCCATACTCGAAGGCGCGACCATCTACGGCCCTGACGACGAAAAGATCGGCTCTGTCGATCATCTGCACGGCTCTCAGGTCGTCATCGACGTCGGCGGCTTTCTAGGCATAGGCGCCAAACCTGTCGCTGTTGCCGCCAGCCAGCTGGATTTCATGCGCGACGAAGATGGCGACGTTCACGCCGTCACCAACTGGACCAAGGACCAGCTGAAAGCCATGCCTGAACACCGCGATTGAAAGACGGGCAAGGCCTCGGTAACAGACGGGCGCTTCCTCCTTTCTGGAGAGACCGATGATCAGAAAACTCAAATCCGGAAAATACCGGCTCTATTCGCGCAAGAAGGACGAAAAGACCGGCCGCCGCCGCAATCTCGGCACCTTCGACACCCGCGAAGCCGCCGAGAATCACGAACGCGAGGTGCAGTATTTCAAGCGGCATTGAGGGGAACGACGTCCGGTCGCGCCTCATGGATTTTGATGAATGCGAAGGCGGCGACATTGACCGGCATCGCGCCGGAGGTCCGCGAGGCCTGGGAGGCAGCCAATGGTTTGCTCGCGAGTGTCATGATCGCAGCCGCCCGCGAGGTGCAGCTCGCGGCGTGAAGGCTGGGGCGCACGATGCACCGCTGACGACGCCCCGAAATGTCATGCCGCACGGCCGCGTCGGCATGACAATTTTCGCCACTTCGCTGGCCGCCTGCAGGCTTCCCGACTCTTTGGCTTTCATGTTTCTCAAGCGATCTTGACGCGCCGCGTCACCTGGCCGTTGCTCTCCCAATATGTGTGCTTTTTGGCGATCAAGGGATCGTCCATTGCCGGTTGAATCTGTCCCGTTGTGCTGACCGCGCGCGAGGTCACCGTGTGTTCTCCCGGCGACGGGCTTGCCCATGGCAGGGACCAGATTTTCCAGGCGTGTTCAGCCTCCTCGCTGTGGTCGATGGTCGCTGGCGCCCAGGGCGCTTGATCGATTTGTACTTCGACCCGGTCGATCGGTGCCCCCCAGGCTGCCCCGACGATGGCGTAGTCCGAGCCTTTCCGAGTGACCTTCGCGGGTGCCGACTTTAGCAGCGCTCGGCCCACCGAGGTCTCGACCCATACGGTTTCGCCATTGTGGTCTTCCTCCCGGATGGTGACATAGTCGCGGGCCATCAGAAGGCTCATGAAGCGGGTGTCGCGAACCTCGATGCGCTTCAACCACTTGACGTTGGCGATCCCGTACCAGCCCGGAGCAATGAGCCGCAGCGGGAAACCATTGGGCGCCGGCAAGGCGGCGCCGTTCATTTCATAGCAGAGCAGATTGTCGGGATTCATCGCGTCGGCGAGCGACATGCTGCGCGCGAAATTCTGCTTCATCTTGACGTCGCGTATCGGGATCTCGCTTTCGTCAGTCCCGAAAAACACGACCTCGATGCCCTTCTCCTGCACGCCGGCTTCCTCGAGGATGGGGGCGAGCGGCGTCCCTGCCCAACGGGCATTGCCGATGCCGCCGGTAAAGAAGGGAAAACCGTGGTTGCCCGAGCATTCCACTGTGAAAACGACCTCCTGGCGCGGCCGCGCCCTGATGTCGGCGAGCGTCAGCTTCAGGGGCTTCTTGACCAGGCCCCCGATCTCCATGGACCATGTCTTCTCATCGATCGTCGGTCGATTGAAATGCGAGATGCTGAAGAACTTGTCGCTTGGCGTTATCCAGCTATCCAGATCCTCCCAGACGAGCTGGCTCTGGATGCCTACCGGATCGGGATTTTCGGTCGGCTGGTCCAGCCACGGAATAACGTCCTCACCCGCCTGTGTTGGAAATGCGTAAGCTCGCGAGGCACGGAGAGCAGCGATTGCGACAAGAGCCGCGCTTCCTTGAATAAGAAGTTCTCTGCGTTGAAGGCTATGCATGTTGGTTACCTCCCAGTTGATCCGGAACAGGCTGCAACGTGCGTTAGGCCGTAGCCTGACCGCGGATAGGCGACACAATGAAAGTTCAGCCCAGCCGGAAGTATCCGGATGGGTCAGACAATCACCGACGCACCTCAAGCATGTGAAGTGTTGGGCGAAACTCTAGCTGCGTTTCGCAATCTAAGAGTGCGCCCTTGAAAAGGAAGTGTCCACAACCTGGACGGGACATTGTAACTTTGTTCCATTATACTTTGTGGCATTCCAGGGCGATTTCCGGCCCTGTCAAAATCATTGCTGCTCAGATCGCATCAGGCCGGCCGGAACCTTCGGTGGGGCGCACCAGGGCGGTGGAAGTTGCGCTGATCGAAGCCCGGATCGCAATTGGCGAGCTCTGCATGGTCCCAGCCAGCCACCTTGCCCAGTTCGGCGATCAGTGTCGTGTCGTCATTCACGCGTTCAAACTCCATCATCGCGCCGCCCCGCGCACCGCGAGCACGCCCGGGCGACGCCGAAATGGATTTTGCGCGCCTGTGGGGATCTGCAATCCCGTGCGGAAGCTGCCCGAGGAAGGCGTGATAGCTCGCTCGGGCCTAGGTCCTATTTTCGTTGGCACAAGCGGCCAATGACCGCTTCGGGGCGCCTAGCAGACTTTTAGACGTCGCCAGGGCCTGTCGGCGACCGCCTTTTCCGAAGGCTGAACCACACCCTCCGTTAACCTTTCGTTAACCATGCCCGGCCTAGCGTTTACCTATCAGTAAGGAATCGCTGTCCGTGACCTTCGCCGCCCCTGTCGAGACCAAATCCATTCGCTTTCGCGCCCGCTCCTTCGTCGCCTTCACGCTCACGCCGGAGGCGCCTTTGGATGTGTGGCTGGAGAGCCTCGATCGCTGGATCGGCAACTCGCCCGGCTATTTTGCCGGCCGCCCGGTGGTGCTCGATCTCAACACGCTGAAGCCCGATGTCGTCGCGATCGAATCGCTGGTCGGCGTGCTCGGCCAGCGCGGCATCCGCGTCTATGCCATCGAGCTCGATGGCGGCGCGGAACTTGGGCAGCATCTGCCGCCGACGCTGGTTGGCGCCAAGGAGGCCACGTCAGACGGCTTGCTGCTGCAGCCCGGCCGCAAGGCGGGCAGGGCGGATGACGCCAAGGCGACAAGCGATTTGACGGCGGCTGGCGACGCGCCCGAGGGCGGCGACGCCAAGGCCGGCGTGGCGAGGGTTCATGATGCCAAACCAGGCGCGGCTCTGCCGGCTGACGGCACGTTGATGATCCGCACGCCGATCCGCTCGGGGCAACTTGTGTTTCATCCGCACGGTGACGTCATCGTGCTAGGCTCCGTCGCTTCCGGGTCCGAGATCGTCGCTGCCGGTTCCATCCACGTCTATGGCACGCTGCGCGGACGCGCTTCGGCCGGCGGGCTCGGCAATTCCGCGGCGCGCATCTTCTGCCGCAAGAACGAAGCCGAACTGCTCTCGGTCGATGGCTGGTACTGCACCGCCGAGGAGATGGACCCGTCGGTGCGCGGCAAGGCGGTCCAGGCCTTTCTCGACAACGGCATGCTGCGCATCGCGCCGTTCAGCTGACACAGGGTCGGCTGACCGCCCGCTGGCGGCGCCGATCGACCGACAAGACAACGAAACAAAAACGGAGGCACTTTTCATGGGCAAGGTAGTGGTGGTCACGTCGGGCAAGGGGGGCGTCGGCAAGACGACCTCGACGGCGGCACTGGGAGCGGCGGTCGCCAAGACCGGCAAGAAGGTGGCGCTGGTCGACTTCGATGTCGGGTTAAGGAATCTCGATCTGATCATGGGCGCCGAGCGGCGCGTCGTGTTCGACCTGGTCAACGTCATCCAGGGATCGGCCAAGCTCTCGCAGGCGTTGATCCGCGACAAGCGGGTCGAGACGCTGTTCCTGCTGCCGGCCTCGCAGACGCGCGACAAGGATGCGCTGACGGAGGAGGGCGTCGGCGAGGTGATCGAGCGGCTGCGCTCGGTGTTCGACTATGTCTTCTGCGACAGCCCGGCCGGCATCGAGCGCGGCGCCCAGCTCGCCATGCGCTTTGCCGACGAGGCGGTCATCGTCACCAACCCGGAAGTGAGCTCGGTGCGCGATTCCGATCGCATCATCGGCCTGCTCGACGCCCGCACCATGAAGGCCGAGCAGGGCGAGCAGATCGCCAAGCACGTGCTGGTCACGCGCTATGATGCGGCCCGGGCCGCGCGGGGTGAGATGCTCTCGATCGACGACGTGCTGGAAATCCTGTCGACGCCGCTCTTGGGCATCATCCCCGAGAGCCAGGATGTGCTCAGGGCCTCGAACCTCGGTTCGCCGGTGACATTGGCCGATCCGCTGACTGCCGCCGCCAAAGCCTATCTCGACGCGGCACGGCGGCTCGAAGGCGAGGAACTGCCCGTAGTGGTGCCCTTCGAGCGCAAGGGCTTCCTCGACCGTCTGCTCGGAAGGAGGGCGGCATGAACATTTTCGACCTCTTCAAGCGGCGCTCCAGCGCGCCGGTGGCGCGCGAGCGGCTGCAGGTTCTGCTCGCCTATGAGCGCCGCAACCGCAGCCAGCCCGATCTGGTCTCCATCCTGCGCGAGGAGATCATGGCGGTGATCGCCAAGCATGTGCAGATCGACCAGGACTATCTGCAGGTCTCGATGGACCGCGGCGAGACCATGTCGACGCTGGAGATCGACATCCAGATCCCCAACAAGAGCGCCGTGCCGCTGGCCATGGCGGGGTGACCTGGTAGCACCAGGTTCCTCGCCCAAGAAGTACGGTTCGAAGCACGGGCGAGCCCCGTGGCTCGCCCCGGAACGGTGGCCGCGAAGCGGCCGGAGAGGGGCCCTGCGGCGTCGGCGGTTTCCCTCTGAATTCTTCTGAAAGCCGAGCCATTCCCCCTCTCCGTCTCGGCTTCGCCGAGCCACCTCTCCTCCACTCCGTGGGGGCGAGGAAGCCCAAGCCTTTCCATGGCTGCCTCGCAGCTTCCATCCCCCAAATGTGCTAGATCGCCCTACCCGCCGGCGGGGGCTTCCCCTACGAAAGCATAGGATGTAAAAGGGGAAACATTAGTAATTCATTAAGTACGAGGGGTTGCGTAAGCGGCAGAGTAAGAGGTGTATGACATGAACCTCAAGAGCCTGATCAAGCGTGCTGAAGATGTAGACAAGGTATTCCAGGAGCTGCAGACGGATCTGGCGGAAGCCATCAATGAATCTCTCGAGTCGCTGGAGAACGATCCGGATGAGGATCTCCAGGCAAAGGGCGACAGTCTGCAAATCGAGGGCGCCAAAAGCGAGGTGGCCGAGGGCGAGATGACCACGGGCGAGGTGGCCGTGGCCGAGCCGCCCGAGGACACGACAGGACAGCCCGTGCAACGGCTGACGTCCCACACGCAAACCCGGCTGGCCGCATTGGGCGCCGTCGATGGGCTGTTCCACGAAGCGCAGGACTATCTGGAGGAGATCACCGCGAAACTGTCGGAGATCGGCACCTCGCACCATTTGACGCGCGAATTCCTCACCATCCTGCACGGCGACATCCTTCGCACCAACGAGCTGGAACTTGCAAATACCGGCCTGGCCGCGGAACAACGCGTGCTCTCGCAGCAGCTGCACGATGCGCTCAAGAAGCAGCGCGAGCGCGAAAGCGCCGTCGAGGTGCTGCAGCAACGCGAGACAAGCCTGGTCCAGGAGCGGGAGTCGCTTCGCGGCGCCCTGGCCGCGGCAAGGCTGGAACTCGTCGAGGCAGCCAATGCGAGCGCAAGGCGCGAGGCGGAGTTCGGCGACGCCGTCAAGTCGCTTTCCGATAGGACGGTCGAGGCCAACCGGCGCTCCCGCGAGATCAAGACCTTGCGGGAGAAGCAGGTCAACCTGTCGATCGATCTCGACAGGGCGCAGAAGCGCGAAGCCGAGGCGCGCCACAGGCTGGACGAACTGTTGACCACGCATCGCAGCGAAGCGGCGCGGATCGCCGACCTCGTGGCCGCGCTCGTCAGAAGCGAGAAAGAGGAAATGCGGCTGCAGACCGCGCTCGAGATGGCGCAGGCGAAGCTGTCGGAAATGACCGAAGCGGCCCGTCTTGTGGAAGCCGACAGGCAGGCCGAGCAGGAGCGCGCCCAGGCCGAGATGAGCGGCCTGCGTTCCGAGATCCAGGGCCTCCAGTCACGGCTGGAGCTTGCCGCGAACGAGAATGGCGAGGCTGCCGGCGAGGTCGCCAGGCTCAAGACCGAATTGAGCGATGCCGTGGCCGAAAAGCGGATCGCCGACGAAAGACTGTCAGCCCTCATGAACGAGAGCGAAAACGACAAGATGAACCTTTCGACCGTGAGCGCGGACCTTTCGCAGCTGACGCTGCAACAGGCCTCCGAACAGATACAGCTCGATATCCAGAAGCAGGAATGCGAGGACCTGCGCGCCGAGATCGCGTCGCTCAACGCCCGCATCCAGGAGCTGTTGCCCTATGAACGGCTGCACCGGGTCACCGAGGCCAGAGCGCGCGACGACGCGGTCAGCGCCAAAGCGCGCGACGACGCGGTTGGAGCCAGACCGCGCGACGACGGGGTGGTGGTCGAGATCAAGGGCGTGGTCGCCGAAAAGGCCCGCGCCACGCACCGGCGCCGCGCCCACCGCAACCTGCGCGCGACTTCGTAGTCTCGCTCTTACCCTCCCCATTGCGGGGAGGTCCAGTACCCCCACCCGGACCTTCGGCCCTACCTCCCCACAAGGGGGAGGTAGGGGCGCAGCCTAAATCTCCCCCGGCCCATGCTGATAAAGCTCGTCCATGCTGAGCTTTGCCAGCGCCGCGAAGGGGGCTTGCTTCTTCACCCGGCCGTGGCTCAGGATCACCACATCGTCGCAGAACGAGATGGTGCTGTGGTGGTGGCTGATGACGATGGTGGTGCGGCGACCGGCGCGCGACTTCAGCGTCTCGACGATGGCCGCCTCCGAAAGCCCGTCCACCGCATTGGTGGCTTCGTCGAGGATCAGTATGTCGGGATCGCGCACCAGTGCGCGCGCCAGCGCGATGCGCTGCCTTTGCCCGGCCGACAGGTTGACGCCCCGGCAGCCGACCAGCGTCTTGTAGCCCTGCGGCAAATGCTCGATGAATTCATGCGCCTCGGCCAGCTTTGCGGCGCGCTCGGCGTCGCCGGCCGAGGCGGTGTCGTGGCCGTAGACGATGTTGTCGAGGATCGTGCCGTCCACCAGTTCCAGCTCCTGGCTGGCTAAGGCGATGTTCTTGCGCCATTGGCCGGGGTCGATCTCGCCGAGCGAGGCCCCGTCGACCAGAATGCTGCCGCCATCGGGCTCGACGAAGCGGCAGAGCAGGTTGACGATCGTCGTCTTGCCGGCACCCGAACGGCCGATCAGCGCCGTCGAGCGGCCGCTGCGGATGGTGAACGTGGCCTGGTGCAGCACCGCTCCGCGCGCATCCGGACCGGGAGTGGAGGCTGCGCCCGCATAGGTGAAGCTGACATCGTCGAAGCTAATCGCCTGGCGCAGGCCGTCGAAGGGCCGGCTGCCTTGCGGCGCCGCCGGCTTGCCTGCGGGGTCGAGCAGCCATTGCACCTCTTCCAGCGAGCCGGAGAGGCCTTGCAACTGGCTCCATGACATCTGCAGGGCACGCATATGCGGCTGCAGCCGATAGAGCAGGATGAGGAAGGCGGCGGTCAGCGGGAAGCTGACATTGGCGAGCCAGGCGCCGATCACCACCATCAGGAACAGCATGGCATGCAGAACCTCGGTCAGCGGCGGCAAGACGCCCTGGCGGGTCGAGAGCACGAAGGCGGCACGCCGCACTCCGTCGGACGCCCTGTCGAACACCGCCTTCTCGCGGTCCTCCTGGCCGAAGATGCGGATCAGGCGTCCGGCATGCACCAGATGCAGCATCTGCGAGGCGAGCGCGCTGTTACGCGCCGCGACGCCGCGGCTCGGCACCTTCAGATTGGCCGACAGCAGGGCGTGCGCCAGTTGCACCAGCGCCAGCCCGAGCGTCACCAGCAGCGTCATCTGCCAGGATAAGAGCATCAGGAAGGCGAGCAGGATGATGGCGGCCGAGGCGCTGACGATCGCGCCGAACAGGGCCTGGATCGCGTCCGAGGCCCGCCAGGATTCGTTGGAGATGATGTTGAGCAGCCGACCGGGGCTCTGCTGCAGGAAGAACGGGTAGCCGATCCTGAGCAGCCGCTCCGACAGGGCGCTGCGGATCGCATAGCTTGCCTTGCCGTAGATATGGGCGGTGAGCAGCGTGTTGGCGAAGGCAAGGACGTTCTTCAGCACGATCGAGCCGAGGATGGCGGCCGAAATGGCAATCAGCCGCTCGCGCTCGCCAAGGCCCGCTCCAACCTGCTGGAGGAGGGCGGAGAAGCCGGCCATGCCGACCGTGTCGCCATGCCCCATGATGATGCCGAGCAGCGGAATGATCAGGCCGATGCCGAGGCCTTCAAGGGCCGCACCCGCCAGGCCGAGCACCACCACGGCGGGAACAAGCCGCAGCAGCCCGCCGCCAAGCGCGCGGCGCAGCATCGGTAGGGCTGGCGGCATCAGCTTCATTAGCGTGCCCTGGCCTCCGCGCCGGCTTCATTGGCCTGCCGATCCGCTAGCAGCCGTGGCTGCCTGCGCCATCCGACCATCAAAAGCAGCGCAAATCTTGCGGCACCAGCAAGGTTCATGGCGACGACGGGCCAATGCGACAGGCCGAGATCGTGGTCGAAGCGCGGGCCGCCGGCAAGCTCGCGCATGGCCGACCGCGCCGCCCAGTAGAAATGCCGCAGCAGCCAGGGTGCGCGCCGCACATGCTTCAGGCACAGCGCGCCATTGCCGAGGCTATAATCGCGGTGCAGCCTGTCGATCGACTTGCGGTCGCGCCGGCCGTGATGGTGGAAGATCGTCATGTCGGGCACGTATTCGACTGGAATGCCGAGCAGCATTGCGCGTACGAGATAGTCGGTGTCTTCCGCCGAGCGCAGCGGGCCGCCGGCGCCAAAACGCTCGTCGAACGGTCCGATGCGGGCCGCGACGTCGCGGTGCATGGTCATGTTGCAGCCAAGCACGAAGCCGCCCGGATGGACGGCCGGCGTCAGCCGCTCGCGCTGTTCGCAGCGCTTGATGGTGAAGGGCAGGTCCCGGGCGTCGCCGAGTTCGACGCGACCGCCGCGGACCAGCCATTTCTCGCCGCTCGCATAGTGCCGCATCAGGTCGCGCAAATAGTCGCGATCGACCGCGCAATCATCGTCGACGAACACCAGAATGCGGCCGCGCGCCCGCGCCAGCCCGGCATTGCGCGCCGCCGCCAGTCCGGGCCGCGGCTCCGAAACGGCGGTCAGCGGAAGGTCCGAGGTCTTGGCCAGGCAGGCGAGGCGCTCCGCCGTACGGTCGATCGAGCCATTGTCGACCACCAGCATCTCGGCGGCAAAGGCGGGATGCGCCCGGCAGGCGGCCTGGACCGACTTGATGCAGGCTTCGAGCACGGCGAGGCGGTCGCGCGTGCAGATGATGAAGCTGACCTCGAACGCCGGCTTCTGCCCCGGCCGGGGATGGACGGGCGAGGGCGTCGGGCGATCGCGCTGCAGGAGCGGATGCGGCTGGTCGTTCATGCCAACCCCCGCTGATAGGGCGCAAGCACCGTGCGGGCTGGCCTGGTCTTGAAATACTGCGCCACCCGGTCCGCCTTCTTGCCGGCCGCGATCGAGGCGAGGCTGAGCCGGGGCGCCCAGGGTCCGGGGCGCAGCGCGTATTTCTCGCGGCGCCGGATGACGTTCCACTTCGCGGTCCGCGTCAGCAATTCATGCGTCAGAGCAGGCTCCCTTTCGTCGCCGACGAGCTGGTAGAGGAAATAGAACAGGTTGAGCGCACCGGCCGCGAAGCTCGGCCTGATGTCATCGGGCAGCGCGGAAACCCGTTCTTCCAGCGCAACGATGAACTGGGCGGCGCGCGCAACCGTGTCGAACGAGACGGCATCGCCGATGGCCTGCAGATCCTCGATGCGGTCCGCCAGGCCCTCGCTCTCGAGGTTCTCGGCCACGATCCGCAAATGCGTCCGGCGCATGTCCCTGGTATGCCGGCTGGTCACGCTCCCAGGATGGATGCGGTAGACGAGCAGGTTTTCCGGCATCATCGCCGCAGGGAAACGGCGGGCAAGCCGGCCGAAGAGATCGAAATCCTCGGCGTGCCTGTATTCGGGATCGTAGTGGAGGCTACCCTCGTCGATGACCTTCCTGTTGTAGACCACCGTCGGGTGCATGAAGATTGTGAAGAACATCGACAATATGGGCAGGCTGAACTGGAACACCGGATCGAGCCTGCCCTTGGCGATACGGCCGTGCAGCAAGGTATCGATGCCGGCACCACAGAAGCCGAGCTCGGGCCGCTGGTCGAACAGTGCCACCTGGCGCGACAGGCGCCAGGGATAGGCGATGTCGTCGGCATCCATCCTGGCGACCAGTTCGCCCCGGGCAACGGCCAGGCCTTCGTTCAGGGTGGCGACGAGGCCGCGGTTTTCGCGCGAGATGATCGAGACGCGATTGTCGGCCCGGCAGTGTCGCTCGAGGATATCAAGCGAGTTGTCGGTCGATCCATCGTCGATCGCGATGACCTCCAGGCGATCGTAGTCCTGCCGCAGGATCGAGCCGATCGCAGCAGTGAGATAAGGTCCGGCATTGTAGACCGGCAGTAGAACGGAAACGAGCGGAGCGGCGGTCATTGGCTGGCACCCGTTCGCCGGAGATTGCGCGGCGGCTCGCGGCCGTCGGGCGATCCTGTGGGATAGGCCGGCCTGCCGAACCAGCCGGCCTCGCTTGCGCGTTCGTGGGCAGCGCGGCGGGCGACATAGGGGAAATGGCGCTTGAGGCCGTTGAGCGGCTTTTCGAAAACCTGCCAGGAGATCGACGCCACGACGATCGTTGCGGCGCCCGCAACGAGGAACCGTCCCGGCCCTTGCTCGGAGACGTTGAGCGGGATCCAGGGCTGCGCCTTGACGGCATAGGCCAGAAGGATCGGGTGATAGAGATAGACGCCGTAGCTGATGCGGCCGAGGGCAAGCAGCGGCGGCAGTTCGGCAAGCTTGCCGAGGATGCCGCCAAGCCCGGCCGAACAGGCAGCGACAATGGCCACCAGCGGCACCAGCGGCAGCACCTGCAGCAGCAGCCAATGGGCCCATTCCAGCATGGGATTGGCCGGTGCCGGGATAAACCACTGGATCGCCAGGAACGCGGCCGCGAAGGCCGGCCAGCCGCGCTGCATCCATTGCGGCAGGGCAGCGCCTCTGGCCGCCCGCATGGCGAGCAGCGCGCCGCAAGCCAGCGCGTCCATTGAGGCAGGCGGCAGCAGGTCGCGAGCGAGCGCTGTGTTGGCGGTCACAGGCCAGTAGAAGCGGTAGGCCAGCGAGAGCGCGATGACGCCGATGGTGATCGCCTCGATGCGCCGGCGCGGCGCCAGAAGCACGATCAGCGGCCAGGCGATATAAAACTGCTCCTCGATGCTCAGGCTCCAGAAATGGCAGAGCAGCCAGGGCGTCCACTCGTTGCGCAGCGCGTACCAGAAATTGGAGAGATAGAGCGCGTGCCACAGAAGCGATCCACGCGACTGTTCGAGATCGGTCAGCCAGACGAGGCCGAGCACGGCGAAATAGGGCGGGAATATTCTCAGTGCCCGCCTGATGTAGAAGGAGCGCAGCGCCGGCCCGGCTTCGAATTCGGCGGCCGCGCGGGCTTCCAGCAGAAGCCGCGTGATCAGGAAGCCGGAGAGCACGAAGAACAGCCGCACGCCGAGATGGCCGAGGAAGGAGGAGCCGCCCGCGGCGAAGAAATGCGAGTACAGCACCATCATCACGGCAATGGCGCGCAGCGCATCCAGCTGTATGTTGCGCTGATTTGACATCAGCCGCGTCCGCCGATCCGATGTCGACAATGAAACAATGTCGCGCCAGGCCATCGGGCGGTGGAATGCAACAGCGTTCCGCTATCGCCCGCCGGTGGCCCGCGCCTTGCGCTCGGGACGGCCTCGAAACCGGTCAGCGGAACGCCCATTCTGGTCAATATACCGGAACCTCCACCCGCGCCTGTCCAATCGGCAACGATTGTCTCACGCTATGCTGCAGCGCAACACAAAATGTTTGCCATGTTGAAACACATCTGTGATGCCGGTGTCAAAAAAATGGCTGGAGATCGCCCATATTTTGACATTTTCGGTAATGGCACCCCCGGTAGCCGGGGTGCCATATGAATGAACCAGCGCCTGTTCTGGCTGTTTTCAAGTATTTATTGAGTTGTATTCTGGATGGATGCTTAGCAACTTTTGCGAGTGCGTGGATGATACTTAGATAAAAATTCTTCTGATTTTCGATTTGAGCCGTTCCGCGGCGAGTGAGCTAGATGCGGGACGCTTGTGCGATGCAGCGAGATGAGGCGCAAAATGAAGTTGTGGCGTTCCTTCGCCTCTCTGTCATGTCCTGCGTTGGAGGTTTCGCAATTTGTGAGATCGCTTGCCCTTGCCCCATCAACCATGGTTGCCGTGCCTCACGACAGGCCGGCTGGTTGGCCCTATCTCCAGCCATGCCTTTGTACGCCGTGGCGCGATCCAAGCGGCAGGGGAGGAACGGAGCAAGGTGACGTCGACGCCGATTGCAAAGTCTGCGGCTGAAGCCGGCACGATCCCCCTTGCCGCGCTGCTCGGCGCCATGATGTCGGTGCAGATCGGCGCCGCCTTCGCCAAGGGGCTGTTTCCGCTGGTGGGCGCCGAGGGCACGACGATGCTCAGGCTTGTCGCCGGCGCGCTCATGCTGGCGGCCGTGCTCAGGCCCTGGCGGGTCAGGCCATCGCGCGCCGTCCGTCCGTGGCTCGCCGCTTACGGAGTGACGCTCTGCGTCATGAACCTCCTCTTCTATGCTGCGCTCACCAGGATTCCGCTGGGCATCTGCGTGGCGCTCGAATTCACCGGCCCGCTGCTGGTCGCCACGCTCTCGTCACGGCGCGCAATGGATTTTGTCTGGGTGGCGCTGGCGGTGGCCGGCATCGTGCTGTTGTCGCCTTTTGCCGATGCGCGCCAGGCGCTCGATCCTGTGGGCGTGATGTTGGCGCTGGCCGCCGGTGGTTGCTGGGCGCTCTACATCGTCTTTGCGCAGAAAGCCGGCGCCGAGTTCGGCGGGCGCACCGTCGCCTATGGCATGGCGATCGCCGCGGTGCTGTCGCTGCCCTTCGGGCTTGCCGGCGCGGCGCCAGTGCTAGGCAATCCATCAATTCTGTTGAGCGCGGCAATTGTCGGGCTGCTATCCAGCGCGCTGCCGTTCTGGCTGGAAATGGTGGCGCTGACCAAGATGCCGGCCAGGGTTTATGGCACGCTCACCTGTCTGGAACCGGCGTTGGGCGCGCTGATGGGCTTCCTGTTCCTGCGCGAGAACCTGACGGCGCTGCAGTGCCTGGGCATCGCGGCGGTCATCGCTGCTGCCTTCGGCACCGCCGTCACGGCAAAGCCGCCGGTGCCGTCGCCCCAATAGGGTTTTCGCGTCTGGCGCTACGCCACCCCGATATGCTCGGCGAAGCTTTGCCGTCTTGGCTTCCAGTGCCGCTTGTGCGCCCGCCGAGAACTCCTCGGCGATCCTGCCCGCGCGCAATCGGCGCCGCGTTGCTTGCTGCCCAGGCGCCCAGCGTCACCAGCACCGGCAGGGGCCGGTCTTTTTAGCCGTGCCTGGCGGCTTGGCCCCGGCCATGCCTAGCCGGCTAAGCCACTCCTGGCCGTTCCAGGCTGCGCGTGCCTGCATGCAGGACCACATCCGGAGGTTGCATTGGACTTAAGTCTGAATCCGTTTCCGCAAAAGTCTTAATCGACAAGACAAGGGTCGTGGGCCACTTCCGCAAGGCGCTCCGATTTGTGAATGATTTCACTTCGACAATGCCGTTGGGGTTTCGGCTTGGAGTCGGGCCGGGTGACCGGCATGGGGAGAGTGGGATGCGCGAACCGCGCATGGGCTGCAGGTTTTTCTTGCGAGCGCTTACGGTGCTTGCGCTGGTTATCGCGCCCTTTCATCTCTCTTTCGACGGCCCAGTCGCCACCAAGGCCTATGCCGGTAAGGGCGGCAACGGCAATGGGAATGGCGGGAACGGAAACGGCGGCGGGAACGGAAACGGCGGCGGCGGTAACGGGAACAGTGGAAACAGCAACAGCGGCGGCAACGGCAAGGGCAAGGGCAACAGCGCAAACAAGGCCTCGACCGACGACGACGCCAATACCGTGACCGGCGACAAGGTCGAGATCAACGGCAAGAGCATCAAGGTTACTCATCCAAACGGGATGAAGGAAGAGATCGAAAACGGCCGCTTCAGGATGGAGGATGCGCTTGGGCGTACCATCGTCGACAGAGCGGCAACCGCAGCCGATGTGGCGCGTTTGAAGAGTTTGTGAGAGCGAGGTTCTATCTGGAAGTGATCTTTTCGGGACCGTAGGTCAGCGCTGCAAAATCAGGTTGCCACCTTTTGCTTCGTCTCTTCGGTTCTTGATCATCGTATGACAGAACTCCCGCTACTCACCTTGCCCCCGCCTTTGGCGGGGGTATTTTTTTGGGTTTCGGCTGCATTTCCGCAAACGAAATCCTTGGCGCATCGCGGTTCGTTGGTGCTGTCCGGCTTTTTTCGCGCGCTTCAATCCTAAAGAATTGCCGTCTGTTTTCCAAGAGGGTTGGTTAACGCCCTGTAACCGGCCTCGTTTGCGCTGTTTTCATCCCGTGCGCGGTGCCGATCAACGTCAGGCCTGGCGACGGCGTTGCGACATAAGTCCGGCCCCGGCGGCAAAAAAGTCCCAACGGGCAAGGCAAGGGTCGTGGGCCGCTTTCGCGCGCGCGCCGATGCATGGATGTTCCACTCTATCATGCCAGTTTCGGCCAGACCGCCAAAGGCCGACACGGGGGGAGGATGCGTAGACTGTCGTTGATCCGCCTGGGATGGCTCGCCTTGCTGACCCCATCGGCATTGGCGCTTACGCTCGCGCCATCCCACGTCAAGCTCTACGGCGCCGCCGGCATCGCTCCCTCGGCAGCTTACGCCGCCGGCGGGAACAGCGGCGGCCATGGCGGCGGCAATGGCGGTGGTAACGGCAACGGCGGTGGCAATTCATCCTCGGCTGGCGGCGGCGCCAATTCTGGCTCCGGAAACGCCGGCCAGGGCAACTCCGGCAAAGCCAAGGGCAACCAGGGCAACCATGGCACCCACGTCAATGCGGCCGGCGACACGGTCGAGGTCGATGGCGACAAGATCACGGTCATCCATCCCGACGGCATGCAGGAGGAGATCGAGAACGGCCGCTTCAAAATGCAGGATGCGCTCGGCCGCACCATCATCGAACGCGAGGCGACGCCTGAGGATGTGGCGCGCCTGAAGGCTTTGTGAGGGCAGGGAACTACCCCCTCCCTGTTTCTCACTTCACCCCCGTCCCCGCCCCCGGGGGCGGGGGTAACACGTTTTGGGGAGGCAGTAGGGCAGTAGGGAGGCCGTTTCCCATACCTCTACTGCCCTGCTGCCCTATTCCCTTACTGCCCTCGCTCTTTCGCCTCATGCATCAATAACGCCGCCTCCGTGCGGTTGCGCACGTTGAGCTTGGCCAGCACCCTGGTCATGTGGTGCTTGACCGTCTTTTCCTGCAGCGACAGCCGGGCCGCGACCTCCTTGTTGCTCAAGCCTTCGGCCACCAGCCGCAGGATCTCGGTCTCGCGGCCGGTGAGCTGGCTGAGCGGGTCGGGCTTGCGGTGCGTCGGCTGCAAAAGGTCCGACAGGAGCTTGGCCGACAGTGTCGGCGATACATAGCTCTGGCCGGCCGCGACATCGCCGAGAATCTCGGCCAGTGTCTTCGAACCGACACCCTTCAGCACATAGCCGCGCACGCCGGCATTGAGCGCCTGGGCAACGTCGGCATTGGTTTCCGACACGGTCAGCATGACGATCTTCTGGCCGGGGTGCCCGGACAGGATGCTGGCCGCGGCGTTGAGCCCGCCGCCGGGCATGCTGATGTCGAGCAGCAATATGTCGGGCGCGATCGTGTGGGCCAGCCTTTCGGCGTCCTCGGCGCTGGCGCCTTCCCCGACCAGCTCGAAGCCGCCGATCTCGCCGAGGCTGCGCGCCACGCCCTCGCGAAACAGCGGATGGTCGTCGACAATGGCGATGCGGATGTTGCCGGTCACGGCTGCTCCTCAACTGAGAGTGAAATCACCAATCGTGTTCCTTGCGGGCCCGACAGGGTTTCGAACTGCCCGCCGATGCTCTCGATGCGTTCCCTGAGGCCGGCAAGCCCGAGGCCTTCGCTTCTGCCGGGCTCGAAGCCGGGGCCGCCGTCCATCACTTCAACAATCAGCCTGCCACCTTTCACCCCGGCTTTCACCGCCTGGTTCCTGCCTTTTCCATGCCGCCAGGCATTGTTCAGCCCTTCCTGGACGAAACGGTAGATGCTGATCTTCTCGGAAGTGCCGAGTTCCGGCAAGCGGGCCGGAAGCGTCAGCGCCACCGAGCTCGAAGTCCGCCGTTCGTGCTCGCTCACCGCGAGCCCCAGGATGTCGATCACGGCCTGCGTCTCGATCTGCGGCAGCACCAGGCCGTTGCAGATGCCGCGTATCTCGCGCATCGCCTCGCCGAGCGTCTTATGGATGCCTGCGATCTCGGCTTCGCGCTGCTCGCTGGACGAGCCGGAGTCGAGCAGCACGGGGCTGTCCATCCGCAGCGCCGCCAGCGCGACGAGCTGCGCCGGGCCGTCATGCAGGTCGGCGCCGATGCGCCTGAGATAGCGTTCGTTAATTGCGGTGGCGCGGCGCGAAGCACGCTGCACGCGCTGGCGCAGCGACGAGTTCTGCGACAAGGCCGCCTGCAATTCGGAGACCTTTGCCTCGAGCGCGGCGCGCTGTGTCTGGATGGTGTGACTGCCGCGAAAGACGATGCCGGACAACAGCGCCAGTGCCGTCGCCGTGGCGCCGGCCACCACCAGCCAGCTCGACCACAGGGCGGCGTTCAGCGTCGCCTGGAATTCGTCGGCGATCTCGTAGAACTCCGAAACCGCGACCACTTCGCCCGACCAGGGTTCGCGCACCGGATTGTAAATTTCGAACAGCGGCGCGTTCACCCTCTTTTCCTCGTGGCTTTCGGGGTCGTCGTCGAGGTCATTGTACTCGGCAACGACATTGCCGCCAAAGGCGGCGACCAGATTGGCGTTCGGTTCGAACCTCTTGCCGATCAGTGCAGTGTCCTTGGCGTAGAGGATCATGCCGTCGCGCCGCCACAGCTTGAACGAGACCAGCCGCTTGCCGAGCGCACCCTGGCCGAGCGTCTCGTCCAGCGCCCGCTTGACCGTGTCGCTGAGTTCGCGGCTGGTGCGCATGTCGGGCAACAGCGGCGCAATCACGCTGTCGACGTAAAGTGCCGTGGTTGCGGCGGAATTGCGCATCACGCCTTCCCGAATCTGCGAGGTCACCCACAGGCCAACCACCAGCATCACCAGCAGCAGCCCGATGCCGCCCGCGATGAAGAACTGCAAGGCCAGCGACAACTTGCGCCAGTACTGTGAATAATCCCCAAAGAAGGTGCCAGGCAATCGCACAATCTCCCCCTGTGGGCGAAGATTATAGAGTGAGCGCGGCATTTGCGACATCGACCTTCGTGCTGTGTATGCAGGATTCTTCTGCCGGGCGGATTTTCTGCGGGTTTCGGAGCCGTTGAAGCACGGCAATGGCGCGGCCGCGGGAGCAGATCCTTGGCGCGGGGGTTGTGCCGGCCACGTTTCGAGGTCACTATCGGTTGTGCCTTCAAGGCGACGGGCGGCCGCTTCGACACCAAATTGACGAAGCGCCACTCCGTCGGCCCAGCCGCGGCATCATCCGCGACCGGGAATTCCAGCACTTTGCCGCCGCCGGTTCGATGCCGGCGCCCGTGGATACTCGAAGGCAAAAAGCGGCCGCTCAGCTGAAGTCGCAACGACAGACCCACCTCGTCTTCCCGGGGAAGGCGCAAGCGCTTTCTCTCAAGGAAAGCGCAGGCTTTTCCTGGGAGACCCGCGGGGCTCAGCGGGGTGGGTTCCGCCGAAACCAAAGCAAGATGCGAGGTCAAACGCGATGCATCCAGTCCCGAGCCGGATTCCGGTTTCCATCATCATTCCGAACTACAATTACGCGCGCTTCCTGAAACGCGCCGTCGACAGCGCGCTCGGCCAGGACCACGCGGACGTCGAGGTCATCGTCGTCGACGATCGGTCGAGCGACGGCTCGGCGGCAGTCATAAAGTCTTATGGCGACAGGATCCGCGCTTGTCTCAGGCCGAAGAACGGCGGGCATGCCGCCGCCTTCAACACCGGCTTTGCGGCAAGCTCGGGCAAGATCGTGCTGTTTCTCGACGCCGACGACTATCTCTATCCGGACGCCATCTCCAGGATCGTCGAGACTTGGGATTCGGCAACCGCCCAGGTCCAATCGAGGCTCCACATCGTCGACGAACGGCAGCGCATCAAGGATGTCTTCCCGCCGCTGGAACTGCCGTTCGACGATGGCGACGTCATGCCGAAGCTCCTGCACAAGGGGCGCTACCAGACGACGGTGACAAGCGGGCTGGCCTTCGGCCGCACGACGCTGGAAACGATCATGCCGATCCCCGAAGCCGATTTCCGCCAGGGCGCCGACGGCTATCTTGCGACGCTGGCGCCCCTATATGGTCATGTTCAGTCGATCGACGAGTGCGTCGGCGCCTACCGAATCCACGGCGCCAACCATTCCGTCTTCGGCGAAAAGCTCGCCGAGCGGGCGCGCTGGCGGGTGACGCACGATTTCCACCGCCTGGAGGCGCTTTCCGACCAGGTCTCCAGTGTCGGCCTGACCGTGGAGCCGTCGAAAACCTTCCTGCACGATCCCGTTCACCTCGAAGAACGGCTGGCCTCACTCTGCGCCGACAGAGACCAGCACCCGGTGGCCAATGATTCCAGGCTGGTCCTGGGTGCGGCCGGCGCCGTCGCCAGCCTCCAGATAACGGCGTCGCTCAGGCGGCGCGCCATCCTTGCCGCCTGGTTTCTGTCCGTCGGCCTGCTGCCGCGCAAAATGGCGACGGCGGTGCTGTCGTGGAAGCTCGACGCCGCGTCGAGACCGGCCTTCCTGGCCCGCTTTTCAAAATCCATCCGCCAGGCGATGGGGTGAGGCGGAGAGCCCGGCAAAGCCCAGAAGCTGTCAATCTCCCGCAAGGGGACGTCGAAGTGGCCCGCGAAGCCAATTGCTTGGCTTTCCGAGTCGGCCCCGGCAGGCCAGAGAGGCGGCGCTCTGACGTCCGCGCATCGCTTGCGCCTGGTGCTGACATCATTGTCATGGCAAGCAGCTGAAGCTAGTCTCTTCAGGGCACTGAAACGGGGGCGTGCCACGGATGCTTCTGCCATTCTTGCGTTGGCCTGCGGCTCCTCGTCACCATCGCCGCCTCGGCAGGCTGAGATAGGTGGTCTTGTTCGCGCCGTTCATCGTTTTGTCAGGCTACTTCGCCTACGGCTTTGCCGGCATCCGCGCCGCTGACGGCGCTCCGACACCTTGCTGCTTTCCCGAATTGCACCGTTGCTCGCATTGTTGGCCTCGCTCCTGCGCGCCGGGGACGCACGATGCCGACAAGGACGGCATCGCTTGCGAGCCGTGGCGCGGCGGCGGCGTCAGAGTCTATCGCTACTTGCGATCCGGACGATAACTCTCACAGCACCTTCTCCGCCAGCTCCTGGAATTCATCGGGAAGCGAGCACGCGGCTTCCATCGCCACGGCGCCATAGCCGACCGCGTGCCTGCCGAAGCGCTGGGGGATCTCCGTGCCGACTGAGGCATCCTTAGTGTCACAGTCGGCCGCATGGTCGCGATCAGCCTCTATTGATTGATCTCGGGTTCGACGAGCCTTGCCAGGTTTCGCAGCGACTCCTGCCAGCCGAGATAACAGGCCTCGGCCGGAATGGCGTCCGGTATGCCTGCCTGCGTGATGTCCAGCTCCGTGCCGACCGAGACCTTCTTCAATGTCACCGTCACCTGTATCTCGCCGGGTAGGTTGGGATCATCGAACGTGTCCGTGTAGCGAAGGCGTTGACCCGGAACGAGCTCGACATAATCGCCGCCAAATGAGTGGCTGTTGCCCGTCGTGAAGTTTCGGAAGGACATTTTGAATGTACCGCCGACTTTTGCTTCCAGGTGATGGACCGTGCAGGTGAAACCGTTTGGCGGGAGCCATTTCGCCAGCGCGTCCGCCTCGATGAAGGCGCGATAGACCTTCTCCGGGCTGGTTGTCAGAACGCGGTGCAAGCGTACGGTGCTGGGCATATCGTTTCTCCTATAATTACCGGTCTATGTCCCAAGGACGAACGGGTCCTGGCTAGTCCGACACCAGTGCCGAACATTTTTAAACCGCGACCGTAGACTTCTAAAGCTCCTTCTCCGCCAGCTCCCGGAATTCATCGGGAACCGAACGCGCCGCCTCCAGCGCTACGACGCCATAGCCGACCGCCTGCTTGCCGAAGCGCTGGCGGATCTTGTCGACGGCGCGGTCGGCGCCGAAGCGGGCCAGGCCCCTTTTGCTGCCGGGCCGGCGCCGCTCGTCGGCAAGCCCGAGCGGCAGCTCCAGCTGCAATTCGGCGCTTTCCTCGAGATGCGAGACCGAGATCGCCAGCAGCGAAATCACCTTTTCGCCGGGGTGGGCGGCAAGCACGCCGCGCACCAATTCCTCGGCGGTCTCGGCCAGCATCGCCGTCACCGATATAGGTTGGTCAAGCGTGATCGAGCGGCTCACCGCGCGCAGATCGGCAAAGCGCACGCGCACCGTCACCGTGCGGCCGGGCCGATGCTTGGCTCTCAGGCGGCTCGCCACCCGGTCGGCCAGATGCAGCAAGGTTGGCACGAACACATCCGCCACGGCAGGCTTGCGGCCCAGAGCCGACTGCGCGCCCGCCGAATGCGCACGCCGATGCGTCTCCAGCCGGCGCGGGTCGCGGTTCCAGGCCAGTGCGGCAAGCTTTTGCCCGGCGGCCGGCCCGATCAGCCGCTCCAGCGCGCCGCTATGGCTTTGCGCCAGCTGGCCGATGGTTTCGATGCCGATGCTGGCCAGCCGCGCCCTGGTCGCCGGGCCGACGCCCCACATCAGGGAGACCGGCAAATCGTGCAGGAAGGCAAGTTCGCTGGCGGGATCGACAACAACCAGCCCGTCGGGCTTGGCCACCTGCGAAGCGATCTTGGCCAGGTGCTTGGTGCGCGCCACGCCGATCGAAATGGGCAGGCCGAGTTCGGCGCGCACACGGCGCCGCACCGAGGCGGCGATCTCGGCCGGCGGCCCGAACAGATGCGTGCAGCCGGCGACGTCGGCAAAGGCCTCGTCGATGGAGATGCGCTCGACCAGCGGCGTGAAATCGTCGAGCACTTTTATGGCGGCGTCGCCGAGCCGCTGATAGTCGCCGAAATGGCCGCCGACGAAGATCAACTGCGGACAGAGTTCGCGGGCTTTTCGCCCCGGCATGCCGCCGCGCACGCCGAACGCCCTGGCCTCATAAGAGGCAGCCAGCACCACGCCGCCGCCGACGGCGATCGGTTTGCCGCGCAGCGATGGATCGAGCAACTGCTCGACCGAGGCATAGAAGGCGTCGAGATCGGCATGCAGGATGGTGGCGCTGGTTTCCATCCCGTTCCACCCTACGGCATTGCAGCATTAGCCATGCCTGTTTTAAGGACTTTTTTGCCGAACAAAAAGAGAACAAATGGGGTCTCTTGTCAAGCTGCCTTTGAGCCGTCGGCAAAGGCAGGGGGGATGTCTTTCGATGAAGGGTGGATTCAGGCCGGAATCTCGTTTTTTTGGCCAGCCATCAGTGGGCAGCGCACCATCGACGAAGGTCCATGATCTGCCCCGGAACATTGTCGCGCGCCACGGCGTTGATTGGCTCGAAGGGACCCTGTTTTGCGGAGACCTGAGATGGACCGCTTCGAAATCATCGATCTCGTTTGTGTCGTAGATGCCTGCACCACCGACCGCGCCGCAGGGCGGCTCGTGTCGATGGCGAGGGCCGTGGAAGAGTTGCGTGTGCTGACCGGGGATTTCGTCTCGCCGGACGAGACCGTTGCCAATGCGCTATCGGCGGTGGCGCTGGAGCGCGGCTGTGCGGTGCTGTTCGACGAGCAGCCGGGCGCCGACATTTTGCGGGCGCCATAGCGCGTGGCTCGTCATCGACTCGGCGTTGCTTTCAGCGCTTCCCAATCAACGACGCGACGACCGTTTTCGTGCCGCTGGCCGCCCGTTGGGACCATGGTCTGACCGGCATGGGCCTTCTGCGGTCCAAATGGCGCAAGCCGGGATTTTCGTTCAGTCGATGATAATAAATTCAAAATGTTAGGAGGGTTTCTCGATTCGAATTGTTAGCTGATGGGCCGGTTCGCTCTCGCATTGAAAACACATTTATCTAAAGTTTACCGACGGCATTAGGAATTTCTCATATTGCCCTCATTAGCGGTTGGGTGAGGTGGCGATTCTCGGAGGAAAATACCCATGACATCCCGAAAGACTCTCTTTGCCGCGCTTGCGGCATTCGCGCTTCTGGCGTCTCCCGCATTGGCCGCTGCCGGCGGCAATGGCGGCGGGAACGGCGGTGGCCACGGCAATGGCGGCGGCAACGGGAATAGCGGCGGCAATGGCGGCGGCAACTCCAGCAAAAGCGGTTCGCAGGGCAAGTCGTCGGCGGGCGGGCAATCCTCGAGCAAGGCCGGAGCGAAGGCAGGCAAGGCCACCAAGGGCGCCGCCAAGCAGCAGGCCAAGGAGAAAGAGCCCAAGGAGAAGAATATCCATGCCAAGCTCGGCGCGCTGAATTCGCTGCAGCGCAACGTCAACGCCTATATGAACTCCAAGAGCAAGAAATTCGCCGCTGTTCAGGCCTTTGTGATGGCATCCGCGAACGCCAAAGTTGCTCAGGCCGCGCTTGAAGAGGCAAACGCGGCCGTGACGGACGAGCAGGCCAAGCTGGCCGACCTGAACGCGCAGCTCGAAGCGGCGAATGCGCTTACGCCTGCAACGCCCGAGGAAGAGGCGGCCAAGGCCGCACAGATCGCGGATCTGGAAGCGCAGATCGCCGACCAGGAGACCGCGGTTGCGGACGCCGAGGCGGCGGCTGCTGCGGCCCAGTCAGCGGCTGACGAAGCCGCTGTCGGCACCGACGATGCATCGCTCAAGGACGCGCTGGAGGCGATGGCCAACAAGCCGGTCGACGACGAAGTTACGCAATGGGCACAGGATGTGCTCGATGAGAAGATCGACCAGGTGGCCGACAAGCTCGCGCCGGCCGACCCGGCTGCCGAGGAACCGGACGAGACCGAAGAGACCGAATAGCCTGTCGAGCGGCCCTGCCGCCGGGCTTTGCCCCGGTTGCAGGGCTTGTCCGAGTCACAACGGCACAGGGTCCCGATGCCGCAGTACCTGCCGCAGAAGCGACGTGAAGGGATCGCCGCCGCCTTCATTCCACGCTACCTGGCGCCCGTGCCGGCATCGGATCGCGGTGCCGAAAGCCGTTGCTAACCCCAAGTACGGCATGGAAAATCTCGGCTCCCGGGTGTAACCTTCGCAATGTCGGGGTTTAAAAGGCATTGGGGAGAAAAAATATGCCTAGGGTTTCGGAACTTTTCTTCAAGACGGCCATCGTCTTTCTCATCGTGGGCATCGCCATCGGCCTGCATATGGCGATCTCGCAAGATCACGCCGCCTTTCCGGCGCACGCCCACATCAACCTTCTGGGCTGGGTAACCTCCGCGATATTCGGCGGCTACTATGCGCTCAATCCGGCCAAGGCCGCGCGCCGCATCGCGATGATCCACTACGGCCTCTATACGCTCGGCCTGGTGGTGATGCTGCCGGCGCTCTACCTGATGCTGGCGAAGGGCAACACGGCGATCGAGCCGGTCGTTGCCACCGGCTCCATGATTGTCGCCGCTGCTGTGCTCACCTTCGGCTTCGTGGTCTTCTCGTCCGAACCGGTGCCCACCGCCTCCGGCTTGAAGTCTGCGCCTCGCTGACCGGAGTCATGTTGCGTTGCCGGGTGGGTTGCTATGCCATGGCGTAGCGGGTCCACTTGGCGCGCGCCGCTGGCTCGCTGGCTGAAAAATTTTGCCCTGGCGTCGGCAACGGACGCCAGGGCGCCGGCCCGGTGCTTGGAGCGCGACAAGTCAAGCGTTGGATGAGTGCGCCGCGCCGCCGGTCAAAGCCGTCCGGTTAAAAGAGCCGCGACAGAAGGGTGTGGATGATGCCGTCGCGTTCGAACGGCCCGGGCACCTTCGCGGGGAGCGATTTGTCGGCCTTGGCCGCCGACGAGGTGCGGCCATAGATGAGTAAAAGCACAGCGATGAAGTAGCCTGCCTGCAGCACCATGGCGGCAACAAATGTCCAGCCCAGCGATTGCCAAAACGACCCGGTAGTCGCGTAAATCCAGCCAAGGATTACGACAAGCGTTACTGACATTCCCACAAGAAATTGCGGAAAATACATTTGCCAATCGAACATCCCGGACCGATTGAAACCCGGGAAGCCCGCCCATGTCTCTACCCAATTCGAGCGTTGCACCTTTCATGTGCGGTCGCAACTTGACACTGTGCCGCGCTCTCGGAGGGCTTTCGGCCCACGGCATGCGACCTATGTCTTAGGACTTAGGACCATACGCCTTTCGGTGCAAGTGTGGCGTTGGAGCATCGCGCGCTTTGCTGGATTCGTTTTTGCGGCGGGCGAAATCAGCGCAAGGTCGCCGGCGCTGGCTTCGCTGTTGGCTCGATGCGGGAAAGTTCGCGAGCGCAGGCGTTTCCGCAGCTTGCACTTCTCACCATCTGATCGCGATCAAGGCGGCACTCGATGACGAGCGCCGGCCGAGGCAGCTAAAGGAAACTCCGCCGGCGCTCGGCGCAAGGGTTGGGTGCTTTGCTTGCGCAATTCATATTAGCGTTTGCGAATATTTTGACCTATCCACCCAAAGGAGGATGCGGTTCCCCAAAGAAGCTCAACTGTCCGCGCCCGCCGGACTTGCTGCGGTAGAGTGCGGTATCGGCTTTCTGCAGCAGCTCGTCGCTGCCCAGGGCGTCACCAGGCGCCAGCGCGACGCCGATGCTGACGCCGACGACGACCGGGCTGTCGGCGACCGTGAAGGGCGACTGGAATCGCTCGATGATGCGCCGGGCAAGCGCCGACACATCCGTCTGTCCGGTTATCCCGGTCTGGATGATGGCGAATTCGTCGCCGCCAAGACGCGCGACCGTATCGTTGTCGCGCACCGCCGCACGCAGCCGGCCAGCCACGTCGATCAGCAATCTGTCGCCGGCCTTGTGGCCGAAATTGTCGTTGCTCGCAGGGGTGGGCGCCGCGGCCGCCCAGGACATCATCATCCAGCCTGAACAGGAAACCGTCATTCGGGAATATGTGCACAAGCGGCCCCTGGCGTCGGTCAAGCTTCTCGGCGTGGAGCTCAATGTCGGCACCGCACTTCCCGATACGGTGGAATTGCATGAAGTCCCCAATGTCAAATACCGCTATGTCGTCGTCGACAACCAGACCGTGCTTGTCGATCCCGGCACACGCAAGATCGTGAAGATCATTCAGTGACCCGCATCGCACGGCCCGCCGCTTGCCGGAGCGGAGGGCCGGTCCGCCCCGTATTATTTCGTGACTAATATAAGCAGGTACAAGCAGGAACCTTCCTTGGAATCACGCGTTGCCGCGTCTGACTTCGTGCTGCCTTATTGATAGGCAGCATGGGCCAGCGAAGCGGCGAGGCGGCGAAATGGGCTGGGGAGGAGGCAAGGTATTATGTCGAAGCGTGAAATCGGAGCGTCCCCCGCATTGGGGATGCGGGTCGCTGACCTGAGGGCTAGGATGCGCAGCGCAAGCATCACCGAGCATGAGATGAGAACTTTCCAGAAGGTCGCGGCCATCATGGGTGATGGCGAAGGCTCCCTACGCATCGATGCCGACGACCTGATTGCGGCGTCCTTCGTTACCCAAGGGGCGGGCGATCACTCCCTGAATTGACAATCCGCCGGCCCGAACCGGTCGAATCGAAAAAATCGCGCATACGGTCTGTCGAGTATCAGCGCAGGTAAGGGCGCTGATACTCGACGTCCGCACGCGTGCCGTCAGCTGTGGCCAACAAAGGGCGGGACGCGCTCGACGTCGTCCTTCACCAGACCAGCCGCCAGGCTGATCTGGCCGACGAACACCAGTGCGTTGAAGACAAGCCCGACGACCACGGCCAAGGGTATCTGCCACGCCGGCATGCCGGTGCGCGGAGCCTGGAGCGCGATTCGCAGGCTGGCGCGCCAGGATGCCGAAGCCCAGCGGCGCATGGCCTTGAAAACGCGCCGTGGCCGCGAGGCGGATTTCAGCGCGGTATATTTGCGGTCCGCGTCGCGGCCGGTGACCAGCGCGCGCCACAACAGGAAGCGCCAGCCGCGCGGCGGATAGTGGCTGGCCAGCGCCTCGGCCTTGACCAGGTCGTGGCCTTCCGCCCGCAGTTGCCGGTCAAGCAGCGTACACGACACCTTGAAGCCGTTGTTGTGCGGAAATGGATGGCCGGCGAGCCAGCTTCGCTGGATGGCGCAATTGTTGGCGTTCATGGCGCGCTTGGCGGCAAAGCGCCGATCATGGTCGCGAAGCGGAAAGATCCACAGCAGCGCGAATGTCCGCGAGGTAAAGTCATCATGCTCGAGATAGGTGTGGCCGTTCACGGCGACAGTCCGCGTGTCCTCGAACGGCTTCAGCAGGGCCGGCAGCCAGCCTGGCTGGGCGACGGTGTCGGAATCGCAGAGCACGACGATGTCGCCCGTCGCCTGGGCAATTCCTTCGTTCTTCAACTCGTAATAGCGCCCCCCGGGCAGGGCGGCAAAGCCGAGGGCCGGCGCGAGTTCCGGCACCGCGTCTTCGATCTGGCGGCGCAACAGCGGCGTGTCGCCGGCCTCTCCGGCATGAACGAAAATCACCTGTCTGGCGATGTATCCCAAGCGGGCCGCGGCCTTGATCTCGCGCGAAAGCGCGGCGAGGCCGGCGCCGACCTCGTCCCAGTCGATCGTGCCAGCATTTTCCATTTCGACAATGATTGAATAGCTCTCGCGCTGCATGACCTAGCCGTTTGCATTTCCCTCGGAGCGTGCATCCATAGCTGACTGCACCGGATTTTTGCAGCCCCTTGCCGAACCGTCGCAATGTTCGCTTTGCCGCAGGTCGGAACCAATCGCCGCCGACATCCATTCCCGAAGGACAAGCCTTGCAGGAAAGGAGTTGGACCATGAAACCACTCTTGCCATGCGCCTTGCTGCTGGCGCTCGCCGGACCGGCGGCCGCGCAGACCGACGACCAGATGAACGCCCCGGCGCCGGGCGGACCGTGCCAGGCCGAGCCGCAAGGTCAGAACGACGGCCAGAAGCCGTCGACGGCCAGTGGCGGCAATGGCGGCCTGTCCGGCAAGCTCGACACTTGCGGCGGCGTGTTGCACCCGCCGCCTACCGGCGACCAGGGCATGGCCCAGCCGGCGCCGAATGAGGGCAAGACGCCGGTGATCAAGCCCGGCGAGTTGCCGGCGCAGCCGAAGCAATAGCAACGGCCCCAAGTCACGGCACGGGGCGATTCCGCTCGGCTCGGCTGCGCGCACTTCTCGTCTTGGCCTGCCGCAGCGCGGTGACGGGATCGACGCCTGTCCACACTATGCCCGCCGTTTCGGCAAACCCCATGAAGGCCCGCCGTGCCTGGTCGGCCGTGAGATGTCCGGCGCGCGCCGCCTCGCAGGCCCTGATGGCGGTGGCGTAGACCGGACCGCGCCGCGCCGCCGGCCATTCCTTCAGAAAATTCTGCATCTCGGCCAGCGAAGCGATTTCGCGCTTGAAGCCGGCCCCGACGGCAATTGTCAGCGGAGCATGGAAAGGCATGTCGTGCATGTGGAGAACCTCCCTGATGGACCGGCCCTTCAATGCAAACAGGGCCGGTCCGGTTCCCGTTCTGGCTAGGCGGGATCCGGCGAGGCGCAAGTTGGCTTTGCCAATGGCTGGGACCGACAAGACGATCGCCTGGGATGCGGCCATCGCGTCGTCTCTCGCACGCAAAAGGCCAGGGCAGAGAGCCGCAAACCATAGCCGACACGCCGATCAATTAGTCCCGACTTACGGAACAACAGCCTTGTGGCGGCGTTTGCCTTCAGAGCTCGCCACTTATCGACCTGTGGATGTTTCCGCCAAGGCGGAGGCGAGGGCGAAGCTCGCCAACACCAAACAGGAGAGAACGATGAAAACCCTCATTCCTTCCGCCGCCGCGCTGCTTCTTCTTGCAGGCGTTGGTGTCGCCGCCGCGGAGGACGTGGTTGTTACAACCCAGCCGCAGGCGGTCGTGATCACGCCCGAAGAAAGAACGGTCATCCGCGAATATGTGCACCGGCACCCGCTGGCTTCGATAAACCTTCTCGGCGTCGAGCTTAATGTCGGCTCTATTCTGCCCGACACCGTAGAGCTGCAGGAAGTTCCCGACACTCAATACAGATACACGGTCGTCGGCGACCACACCGTGCTGGTGGACCCCGGCACACGCAGGGTCGTCGAAGTCATCCAGTGATGCATGATACCTGTCCCGCCGTCTTCGAGAGGAGACGGCGGGCAACGGGTTTGTTCAAAGGAGCATTCCCATGTTGCCGCATGTCGAGACCCCAAACTCCACCAATGTCGCGGCCTGTTGCGACAAGCTGCTGGCCGAGCGAAGCACCGGCTTGCTGTCCATGAGGGAGGCGATCACCGAACTGCGCCGACGCACCGGCACAGAGCGCTCCGACGCCGATCTCGCCGGGCTGATTACCAAGAAGGCGGCATTGCTGGGTGTCGCGGTCCTGTCCAACGACCACTAAAGGAAATCGCGGCGTCTTGCGCGTTTACGCCCCAAGACGCCGGCCGAAATTTCGGCTAATGTTTACCGGGATTTGGACCCATCCGATTTGGACCCAACCACGGAGGCGACAGTGACGGACGACAGGCAGGAACGCATTCGCCAGCGGGCGCACGAAATCTGGGAACAGGCCGGGCGGCCCGAGGGCTCGGACATGCAACATTGGGACCAGGCGACCGCCGAGATCGACGGAGCGGCGAAGCCGAAAGCCAAGGCTGCGCCGAAGAAGGCTGCGGCCGCCAAGTCAGCCAATCCGGCCGCCGCCAAGGCCAAGTCAGCCGCCAAGCCAAAAGCCAAAGGCTGAGCGCCGGCGGCCAGCTGCCCTCCTTTCATCATCTACAGCACCCCGTGCGTCGGGCGAAGCACCGGTTGCGTCCCATGCCCAGCGCTCCGCCGAGCGGTGGCAGCACCGGGCTGCGGTTTAGTATGTAGAGGGCAGGCCTATGGCCGGCTGTTTCCGGTTCGACGACGGCCCGACCACCGGAACTTTTAGCTGTTGCTGATGTTGTCCTTCCAGCACCAATTTTGGGCGAAGGAGCACGTCATGAACAACATCATCTGGCTGGTCGGGGCTATAGTCATCATCCTCGCGATCCTGAGTTTCTTCGGCCTGAGATAGCCTGCACGAGACGCGCGGCAAATGGGTCGCTCGCCCTCATTCAATTCGTCTGATGCGGCCCTTGTCGAGGCGGAAGACTCCGTTGTTCCCGCCCTGCTTTTCGAAATCGGTCAGCAGGTCGTCCCAAACTCCCAGGAACTCACCGCAGTCGTCGCAGACGATCCTTGTATCCGGACCTGCGTCAGCCGGAATTCTCAGTCTGATAGTGAGGCAATAGGGGCATTCCAGTTGGTGGTTTAGATATTGCTGGGACATGGCGGGTGGAAGAGTGCGTCACCGGCATGCCTCTTGCAAGCGGGAATGGCCTGGGATCCTGGCCGACGCGTTTGAGTTGGACAAGGGAGCGGTTACTTGCCTGTCTTGAGCATCCGACTCCCACCCGAGAGCCCGTCGCGCCGGGGCGATTGGGAACATTACCCCTTTCGAATGGTTGAGTTCTTGCGTCGGATGTCGCTGCTTGGCATCCGCCGCAGGCTGGTGGGCAAACATCGGCCGGCCCGCGTCATCGGTCCCTCCGTGGCGCGGGCTCCCGTGAGCCAGCGAAGCTCCCTGAGCAGTCAAAGCTGTTCCTCGAAAAGGCGCGCGAGATCGAAGCGGACGAAGAAAAGTCGGTTGCGGACGAACTCATGAAGCGACTGGCAAAGACGCCGCAAGAGCCCCGCAAACCAAAGCGATGACCTCCGCTTTGTATCCCGAAGTGTCAGTAACTTTTGGCGAGCACATGCCCCTAAGTCGCATCGCCGGCATGAGCGATGCCGCGTACTTGTCAAATATACAATTCCCCTAATAAGACCCCTGAGGCGCGGTGCTGTTCCACAATTTATGAGAAGTGACTGGAGGTAAACCCACCGGCCGGCCGCAAAATGCCTGTGCGCCGGCATTTGCGCCTCACCTGCAGGCCGTTCACGGGCGATGCATCGATACCTCGACCGAGCTCGTTCTTTGACATCGCGCACCGCCACATCCCGCGTCGAATGAACCAATCGCGGGCCGCATTCGGCAAACTCAATCCGCTTGCCGGGCTGGTTTTGAAATCTTCTCGCTCATTTAATTCTACAAAATCGGTAGTCTTAATGCGGATAGCGTTTGCGAGAGGAGCCTGGCATGTCGAAGAAGCTGGTGGCGGGGGTGTCGGGCAACCTGACCCGTCCGTCCAAGACCAAGGCGTTCATCAGCCATATCGTTGGTGACATCGCCGACAGGACGAGCGCAGCCTCGAGCGTTTTCGATATCGAGGATCTCGGTCCCTCCTTCCCGCAGGCAAGGCGCATTGGCGATCTCGATCCGTCGGCGCGTAATCTTGTCGAGCAATTCCTCAGCGCCGATATTGTCGTGGTCGGCTCGCCGACCTTCAAGGGCAGCTACACAGGGCTTTTCAAGCATTTCTTCGATCTGCTCGACCCGTCCTCGCTGCGCGGCAAGCCGGTCGTCCTCGCGGCGACCGGCGGTGGCGAACGGCATGCCTTGATCGTCGAGCATCAGCTGCGGCCGCTGTTCGGCTTCTTCGAGGCGCTGACCATGCCGACCGCGATCTACGCCTCCGACAAGGATTTCGCCAACGGCCAGCTGGTGTCCGAAGCCATCCAGGCGCGTGCCCGGCAGGCCGTCGCCGAAGCATGCCGGGCGGCGGGTGTGCCCTACAGCGTCGGCCTTGCCGCCTGAACAACGGAATTCCCCTTTCCGCATAGCGCCAGAAGGAAGCATGCATATGACCAGCAAATCCCGCCAGAGCAAGTCGCGAAAAATCAAACTGGGCGCCTTCCTGCCCGGCGGCGGACAGCATATCGCCGCCTGGCGCCATCCCGATGCGCCGGCCGACGGCGCGACGAATTTCGAGTTCCACAAGCAATTGGCGCTGACCGCCGAGCGCGGCCTGTTCGATGCCTATTTCCTGGCCGACAATCTGACGGTCGGCCTGGGCGCCCGCGAAGGCGGTAATGCCAAGATCGCCGGCTTCGAGCCGGTCACGCTGTTTGCCGCACTCGCGCCGCTAACCACGCATCTCGGCTTCATCGCAACGGCCTCCACCACCTATGAGGACCCCTATACGCTGGCGCGCAAATTCGCCTCGCTCGATCTTTTGTCCAACGGCCGCGCGGGCTGGAACGTCGTCACCTCGGCCGGCGACGACACCGCGCGCAATTTCAATCGCGACGTCCAGCCGAACCACGCCGAACGCTACGCCCGGGCGCACGAGCATGTCGAGACGGTCAAGGCGCTGTGGGACAGCTGGGAAGACGACGCCTTCATCCGCGACAAGAAGTCGGGCCGCTTCTACGACAAGGACAAGCTGCACGACGTGGACCACAAGGGTGCGCATTTCAGCGTCAAGGGTCCGCTCAACGTGCCGCGCCCGGTGCAGGGCCATCCGGTTGTGGTGCAGGCCGGGCAGTCGGAGGACGGACGCGGGCTTGCCGCGCACTCGGCCGAGGTCATCTTCACCGCCCATCAGAAGCTGGAGACGGCGCAGGAATTCTACCGCGACATCAAGGCGCGCGTGGCAGCTGTTGGCCGCGATCCCGACCAGGTGCTGATCATGCCGGGCGTCGCGCCCTTTGTCGGCTGCACCGAAGAGGAGGCGCAGGCCAAGTACCGGCAGCTCAACGATCTCATCCTCCCCGAGGACGGCGTCGCCCTGCTCAACGGGCTGGCCGGCCAGACGCTCGACATCAGGGGTTATCCGCTCGACGGCCCGCTGCCGCCCAGCAAGGAAACCGAAGGCATGAAGAGCCGCCAGGCGCTGATCCGTCAGATTGCCGACGATCACAACTTCACCATCCGCCAACTCTACCAGTGGGTGGCAACGGCGCGCGGCCATTACACAATCATCGGCAGCGCCACCCAGGTCGCCGACCAGCTGGAGGAATGGTTCGTCAACGAGGCCGCCGACGGCTTCAACATCCTGCCGCCCTGGCTGCCCGGCGCGCTCGACGATTTCGTCGATCTGGTGATCCCCGAGCTGCAGCGTCGCGGCCTGTTCCGCACGGCTTACGAAGGCCGGACGCTGCGCGAGAACCTCGGCCTCAGGCGGCCGGAAAACCCGTGGACCGCGTCCCGTTCGAAGGTGTTGGCGGCCGAATGAGCCGCTGAAGCGCCCCGTGCCCCGACATTCCTCCAGACAAAGGACAAGACGATGAGTTTGCAGCACATCGAACGGCCGGCCATCATCGGCGACGGCGCAACCCGGCTCGGCGCCGATGTCCTGCGCTTGGCCAAGGCGGCATCCGTCCGCCTCCTGTCGCGTTACGGCATCCTGATCGCCTTCCTCGCGCTCTGGCAGGTGTCGAGCAGCGCCGGATGGGTCAATGCCGCGGTGCTGCCGCCGATCGACACGATCGTCGCAGCCCTCTGGAAGGGGCTGGCCAGCGGCACCTTGCTCGGCGACATCGCCATCAGCCTGCAGCGCGCCGGCATCGCCTTTGTCGCTGCGGTGGTGGTGGCGATCCCGCTCGGCCTGTTCATGGGCCAGGTGCGATCGGTCGAAACCGCGCTCGATCCGATCCTGCAGGTGTTCCGCCAGACCTCGGCGCTGGCGCTCTATCCGGTGTTCATCCTGCTGCTTGGGCTGGGCGAGGCCTCGAAGGTCTTCGTCATCTTCTGGGCTACGCTGTTTCCGCTGCTGCTCAACACCATCAGCGGCGTCAAGGAGGTCGACCCGAAACTGCTCGAGATGGCGCGCGTCTATGGCGCCACGCGGCTCACCGTGTTTCGCCGCGTCGTGCTTCCGGGCGCCGTGCCCTCGATCTTCGTTGGCTTGCGGCTGAGCGCGACCACCGCACTCCTGCTGCTGATCGCCTCCGAAATGATCGGCGCCAACAAGGGCATAGGCTTCCAGGTGATGAACGCGCAGTACAATTTCCAGATCCCGCTGATGTTCGCGGCGATCGTCATTCTCGCTGGCCTCGGCCTGATCGCCAACCAGGCTCTGGTCAGCCTGCAGCGGCGGCTCTGCCGCTGGAGCCAGCCCGTCAACTGACCCGCATCAACTGAACATTGGCGCCTTCCACCCTCTTCTCGAACAAGGAAAGACCGGATCATGAAACTCACCCGCCGAACCCTGCTTGCCGGCGCCCCGTTTGCCGCCGGCATCCTCGCCGCCGGCCTGCCGCGCTTTGCCTTTGCCGAAGCCGCACCCGTCAAGTTCCGCTACCTCGCCAGCCGTGGAAGCATCTCCGCGCATGAGCTGGCCGACGAGCTCGGCTACTTCAAGGGGCTTGGCGTCGAATTGGAGAATGCTGGCTACGCCGCCGGCGGGCCGGAATCGCTGTTTGCGCTGTCGTCCGGCAGCGTCGACATCGGCTCGGCCGCCACCGCCGCGGTGATCAACTCGATCTCGGGCGGCAACGACTTCGTCGCCGCCTATCCGAGCAACGGCATCAACAAGGACGTGAAGAGCGTCTACTACGTGCTGGAAGACAGCCCGATCAAATCGATCGCCGACATTGCCGGCAAGACCATCTCGGTCAACACGCTCGGCGCCCATCTCGACTATACGGTGCGCGAGGCGCTGCACAGCGTCGGCCTGCCGCCGGACGCCGCCAACCTCGTCGTCGTGCCCGGGCCGCAGCTCGAGCAGACCTTGCGCTCGCGCCAGGTCGATGTTGCCGGCCTCGGCTACTGGCAGGCGACGTTTGCCGGCGCGCTGGTCGCCAATGGCGGCGTGCGCGGCATCTTCAACGACACCGACGTGCTGGGCGAACTGGCCGGCGGCTTCGTCGTGCTGAGGCGCGACTTCATCGCAGCCCACCCGGAGGCCGCGCGCAATTTCGTCGAACAATCGGCGCGCGCCGCCGACTGGTCGCGGCAGAACCCCGATGAAGCGCGCAAGGTGCTGGCCAACATCCTCAACAAGCGCGGCGAAAACGGCGATCTCGCCCGCTACTGGACCGGCTTTGGCCTGCGCGAAGGCGCGCAGGCGACCGACCGCGACATCGACTTCTGGGTCAGCGTACTGGAGCGCGACGGCCGCCTGGCCAAGGGCAAGCTGAAGGCCGCGGACATCCTCTACCGCCCGGGCGAAACCAAGACCAACTGAGCAGGGAGACGAAGGCAATGGCCAGCACCAGCGGCGCCGAGGTCTCGATACGCGAGCTCTCGAAATCCTTTACGCTTGGCGGGCGTCCGCTGGCCGTGCTGAGGACGCTCAACCTCGACATCCGCGCGGGCGAATGCCTGGTCATCGTCGGTGCCAGTGGCTCGGGCAAGACCACGCTGCTGCGCATCCTTGCCGGGCTGGAGGCCGCCGACAGCGGCGGCGTCGCGATCGACGGCAAGCCTGTCGACGGTGTCGGTGCCGAGCGCGCGGTGATCTTCCAGGAGCCGCGCCTGCTGCCCTGGCTGACCGTGCTCGGCAACGTCGCCTTCGGCCTCGAGGTGCGCGGCGTGCCTAGGCAGCAAGCCGAGGAGAGGGCGCGTTTCTATATCGCGCTGGTCGGCCTCGCCGAATTCGCCGATGCCTGGCCTCGCCAGCTTTCCGGCGGCATGGCGCAGCGCGTCGGCATCGCCAGAGCGCTCACCGTGCAGCCCGAGATCCTGCTGCTAGACGAGCCGCTCGGCGCGCTCGACGCCATGACCAAGATCGGCATGCAGGAGGAACTGGCGCGCATCTGGAGCGAGGAGAACGTCACCATGGTCATGGTCACCCATGACCTCGAAGAGGCGATCTATCTTGCCGACCGTGTGCTGATCCTGCCCAAGGAAAAAGGCGGCGCGGCGCGACTGATCGACGTCGACCTGCCGCGCCCCCGCGACCGCAGCGCGACCCGGTTCGTAAGCTATCGCCAGGAGCTGCTGCGGGAGTTCGGGCTGCACTGAGGCGCCGCTCGCAGGGAGCTCAGCCACACCTAAATCTTCAGATGCAGCATCACCCGCGCCGCCGTTCCCTCCGTCACATCCCCGGCGTCGTCAATGCGGCCGAGCTTCAGCACCGCCCAGCTGTCGGCGATACCAAGCGCGAAGGGCAGGTTCTGCTCGACGATCAGGATCGTCGTGCCGTTGCTCCGGCGCTCCTCCTTGAGTGCCGTGGCGATCCGCTCGACGACCGACGGCTGCAGGCCCTCGGAGATCTCGTCGATCAGCAACAGCTTCGGCCGCAGCATCAGAGCGCGGCCGAGAATGAGCATCTTCTGCTCGCCGCCCGACAGCGTTCCGGCTCGTTGCGACAGGCGCTCCCGGAGGAACGGAAAATGCCCATAGATCCGCTCCACGGCTTCCGCGAAACCGCGATCCGAGCGCAAGGCGAGGCGCAGATTGTCGCGCACGCTGAGATCCTGGAACAGCGCCTGCTCCTGCGGCGCATAGCCGACTCCCGACGCAATCAGCGAGGCCTGCGAAACACCACCGATCGAGGCGCCGTCGAGGCGGATGTCGCCCGAACGCAGCGCCGCGAAACCAAGGATGGTTTTCAACACCGTGGTCTTGCCCATGCCGTTCTTGCCCATCAGCGCAAAGATCTGTCCGGGCGCGATAGCCAGCGACAGCGCCTCGATGATGGCCACCGGCCCATAGCCGCTCGACACGTTCGACAGCGACAGTTTCGGCATGGTGGTTCCGGCCTCTGCCTGTCTAGTCTCAAGCATGGGCGCCTCCCGAATAGATCGTCCTGACCATTTCCGAATTGACGACCTGATCGACGCTGCCGTCGAGCACCAACTTGCCCTGGTGGAGAACGACGATCCTGGTCGAGATGTCGCGGACGAAATCGAGGTCGTGCTCCACCAGTATGGCGGCAAAGCCAAGCTCGCCGGTCAGCTTCTGCAGCGTCGCGCCAATGGTGGTGCGCTCGACCTTGGTCAGCCCGGCCGTAGGCTCGTCGAGTAGGATGAGCTTTGGCTCAAGTGCTACGACCATGGCGAGCTCGAGGCTCTGCTTCTGGCCATGCGACAGCAGCGACACAGGGCGGCCGAGCATACCGTCGAGACCGGTGGAGCGCAGGATGTCGGCGGCCGCCGCCGGCAGCCCGAGCGTGGCGGAGCGGCGCAGCAGGCTCGGCGCCTTGCGCGAGGCGCGCGCCAGGCGCAGGCAGTCGGCGACGGTCAGGCTGTCGAAGACGCTCGCCACCTGGAATTTGCGTCCGACGCCGAGCGCGACGATCTCATCCGGTGTCATGCCGCTGATGTCCTGGCCGGCGATGCTGACACGTCCGGTCGTGGCTTCGGTGCCGTCGCTGAGACACCGCATCAGCGTCGTCTTGCCGGCGCCATTGGGGCCGACGAGGCTGACCAGTTCGCCGGGGCGAACGTCGAGGTCGATGCCTTGCAGCACTTGCAGGCTGCCGAAGGATTTGCCGAGGCCGCTGACGGCAAGCACGCGGTTGCCGTTCTCCGCGCCGTTGCCGGCCGCCTCGGCGGCGAGTCCAGGGCTGCCCGCCTGGCTGGCCTGTTCTCCATGGCGGCGCGGCAGGACCATTCCGGCGAGTTGCGCCAGGCCGTTCGGCAACAGGATGATCATGACGACGAACAGCGCGCCGACCACCAGGTTCCACAGGAAGGGCAGGTCGCCGGAAAGCTGGGCGCTGAGATAGTCGATACCGATCGCGCCCATCACCGGCCCGATGATCGTGCCGCGGCCGCCAAGCGCCGTCCAGATGACGATCTCGGTGCCGAAGACGAAGCCGGTACTTTCCGGCGCCACCACGCCAGACGCGTTGGCGTAGAGGAAGCCGGCAATGCCAGCGACGCCGGCGAGGATCGTCGTCAGCGCGATCTTCAGCCGTTGCGGGTCGAGGCCGAGATAGGCGCAGCGCGCTTCATTGTCGCGAATGGCGACGAGCAGCTTGCCGTCATCGGAGCGGGTGAAGACCAGGGCGATGACAGTAGTGATGATGAGGCAGATGCCGGTCAGCCTGAAATAACCCTGCAGGCCGAGCGGTAGGCCGGAGTATCCGACCAGCCCGCTGCTCGATCCGGTCCACACCCCGCCCGAAAACACCAGCTGCGTCACCACGATCGGCACCACCAGTGAAATCACCGTCGCATAGAGCGGCGTCGATCCGTGACCGAACGACAGCCAGCCGACGAAAGCACCAAGTAGCATCGGCACTAGGATCGCCAGCGCGAGCGCCAGTGCCAACATCGCCGGGGTTGCGCCGAGATGGCTGAGCACCATGGCGCTGGCATAGGCGCCGGCACCGAAGAAGGCCGCCTGGCCGAAGGTCAGAATACCGGTATAGCCCCACAAAATGTCGACGGTCACTGCCAGCATGGCGTAGATCATCGAGCGGGTCAGCACGTTGAGCGTGAAGCGGTCGAACAGCGCTGGCCCGATGATGACGACGACCGCCACCGCAAGCGCGAGCGCCGCAAGTATCCAGACCCTTGGCGGAATGGAACGGCTCTCAGGCACGGGCAAATCCCTTCGGGCTGATGCGCAGCACCAGGGCGCAGAGGACCGCCACTGTAATGCCGCCGAAAATGGGGCTGACGAAGGTGCTGACCAGAACCTGCGTGCCGCCGAAGACGAGGCAGGCGATGGCTAGGGTCGAGAAGGACGAGCCGGCCACCATGACCAGCATGAACGAGCCGATCAGCCAGGCGACGCCCATGTTCGGATCGACGCTGGTCAGCGGCGTCAGCAGCACGCCGGCAAGTGCCGCCAGCCCGGTGCCGACCATGAAGGTGGCGAGCCGCACGCGTGCGGTGTCGATGCCGAGCGCGCGCGCCAGCGTCTCGTTCATGATCACCGCCTGCGCCGACAGGCCGAGCCGCGTGCCTTCGAGAAGGAAGGTGAAGGCAAGCCCGATGACCAGCGCGGCGGCGACCGCGCACAGCCGGTAGAGCGAGTAGCCGACGCCGAACACATCGACGGTGCCCGACAACAGGTTGGGGGTGAACTGCACGTCACGCCCGAACCACAGCGTGATCAGCTGGCCGATGACGATGCCGAGACCCCAGGTCGCCAGTATGGCGTCGAGCGGCCGGCGATAAAGCGGCCGTACGATGACCAGTTCGGTGATGCCGCCGAGGATCGCTCCGACGGCAAAGGCGATCGGCAGCGCCGCCCAGGGATTGAGCCCGAGGCCGGCGGTCGCCACCGCGCAATAGGCGCCGATCGTCAGCCAGGCCCCATGCGCGAAATTGATGATCTTCAGCACGCCGAAGATCGCCAGCAGGCCGGCGGCGACGATGAACAGGATTGCCGCCGTCGTCACCATGTCCAGGAGAAGCGTCATGGCAGGTCCCCGATGGTGTGGAACGGGGCGGCGCAGGACCGCCCGCCCCGTTGCGATGACATGTGCGACTACAGGTTCGGGCACTGTTCGCCGGGGTCGACGCCTTCGAATGTGTCGACCACGCTGACCGAACCGTCCGCCTTCACCTGGCCGAGATACATGGTCAGCGGAGCGTGGTGCTGCTTGCTCATCGAGACCGTGCCGCGTGGGCCGGCGAAGGATACCTCGCCGAGTGCCGCAAGCACAGCGGCGGTGTCGGTCGTCCCGGCTTTCTCGACCGCCGCCTTGTAGAGATAGATGCCTTCATATTCCGGCACCGAAAGGTCGTTCGGGGTGCGCAGTTCGGCGCCGAACTTCTTCTCGATCGCGGCAAGGAAATTCTTGTTGGCGTCGCTGCCGATGCTGGTCACATAGGAAGCGGAAATGAAGATTCCGGCCGCGTCCGCGCCCATGCTCTTGGCGGTTCCCTCGTCCACCGCGAGATTGCCATAAGGGATGGTGACACCGGCGCCGCGCAGCTGCTTGGTCAAGGTGACGTTGGGCGCGCCGCCGGCCGTCGAGGTGATCACTGCATCGGCGCCGGAGCTTTTCAGGTTGGAGATGATCGCCGTCCAGTCGCTGCCTTCCATCGGCAAATATTTCTCGCCGACGACGCTGGCGCCCGACTTCTCGATATAGGCCTTGGCGAACTCCAGCATGCCGCGGCCGAAGGCGTAATCAGAGCCAATCAGGAAGAACTTCTTGGCGCCTTGCGTCTTGATGAAATTGTCGACGATCGGCGGCACCTGCTGTTCGGGCACCCAGGCGTTGACGAACAGATTGGCATTGCAAGATTTGCCCTCGTAGAACGAGGTGTAGATGTAGGGGATGTCGCCCTTGGTGATGATCGGCAGGCCGGCATTGCGCGCCGCACTGGTCTCCATTGTGATGACAGCGTTGACCTCCTTCTGGAAGACCAGAGAATCGAAGGCCTTCTGCGCGCCTGCGGCACCCGAGGCGTCGTCGGCGATCTCCAGCGCAAGCTGGCGTCCCAGCACGCCGCCGGCGGCGTTGATTTCGGCGACCGCCAGTTCGGCTGACTGCACGACCGAGGGCGCGACGACGCTGTTGGCGCCCGAAAGGCCGACCGGGATGCCGATCTTGATCGGACCGTCCGCGGCAAAGGCGGAGGTGGCCAAAACGGCGCTGGCGAATGCAAGGATCAGTGTCTTGTTCTTCATGGTATTCCCCTTTCTTTGTGTTGATCGTACCGGGTCGTGCCGGCTTCTTCTTGGTTATCCGTAGACGTCGCTGCGACGGTCGCCGATGGCGTCGTTGCGCTCGCTCAGCGCCCGGGCCTTGGCGACGTCGCCAAGGTTGATCGTGGCGATGAGGATCTCCTCGCCGGCTTCGCTGGCAGGGCCGGCGATCGGCCAGCCGGTCGGGCCGACGATCAGGCTCCTGCCGACAAAAGGCTGGCCACGCTCGGTGCCGACGCGGTCGGCGCAGGCGATGTAGATACCGTTGCTGTGCGCGGCCGCCTTGTGCAGGATGTTGGCCATGGGCTCGGGGTGGTGACCCTGGGCCGGCATCGGCACCCAGTTGGTCGGCACGCAGACCAGCTCCGCGCCCTTCAGCGCCAGCTGCCTGTAGGTCTCGGGGAACCAGCCGTCATAGCAGATCGCCACGCCGATCCTGCCGATCGCCGTATCGAACACCGGCAGGCCGAGATTGCCCGGCTGGAAATAGAGCTTTTCGCGGTTCCACAGATGCAGCTTGCGGTAGGTGCCGATAGGACCGGATGGTCCGCAAAGCATGGCCGCGTTGAAGAACTGATCGCTGTCGCACTCGGCAAGTCCGCTGACGATGTGCAGGTTGAGTTCGTTTGCCAGGCTGCACAGCAGCATGGCACTGCGTCCATCCGGAATGGGGGCGGCGAGCGCCGCCAGTTCGTCCTGGCTGTCGAAGACATAGCCGCTGTCGGCAAGCTCGGGCAGCACCGCCACCGATGCGCCGAGACCGGCGGCCTGGCGGATCAATCGCTCCATCGCCTTGAGATTATCGTCCAGCCGGCCGATCGCCGGCTGGAACTGGATGCAGGCCAGACGCAGGTCCGCCGTCGCTTTCGCATGTGTCGTCAAAGCCTGTCTCCAAACGCAAAAAACCCCTGGGCGCGGAAGTCATCCGCGAACCAAGGGCTACATAGCCATCAATGTGAAACGGCATTCCTGCCGATGAGCAAACCTGCTCGTGCTTTTAGAAGTTGCACAGGCGGGAGGTCGCGTCAAGAGCCAAAGATCGCGGCCGCAAGCGATCGGAGGTAGTTCGACTTAAATTAATAAAATCAGATATTTGAGAGAAATCTTTGCAGTGATCGGCCGCCAATGCCTTATCGGTCGTTCGGCCGTTTCTGGCCGGCTTGCGCGGAAATCCCGAAGCCGAAAGCCCGCATCGCTTCCTGCGCGGCGAGGATGCCGTCGGCCACAGAAACCAGCGCGACGCGCTTCGATGTCGCCTGGTCGCGGATGAGCTTGTAGGCTGTCTCCTCGTCGACGCCGTTCATCTCGACCAGAACCTTGACTGCCTTCTCGATTGTGCGGCGGCCTTTCAGCGTATCCTCCAGCTTGCGCACCTTGTTGGCCAGCCGCCCTTCGTAGCCGTAGCGGTAGCGGGCCAGCGCAAACTGCGTCAACACGCCAAGCTGCCTGAGCGGCTTGGTGATGACGCCATGGGCATTGAGATCGATGATCGCCTTGATCGAGGTCGGGCTTTCATAGGTGACGATGGCGACGACGGCAGCATTGGCGCCTTCGATCAGCGACACCATGGCGTCGGTCGGCGCTTCGCCCACCTGCACGAACACCGTGTCGATGTCGCCCGGGATCGTCGCCGGCGGCGGCCACGCCGCACGAACTTCGCAGCCCAAGCGCCTGAGGTGATCGACAAGGGCGGCGCCATCCTCGTCCTTCGGATGGATGACGAGGATCTTCGCTTGCCGCAGATCGTTGAGGATGCGCTTGAGCGTTGCAGTCATCGGTCATCTTCTTGTTCGAGCATGATCTTGTCCAAAAAACCGGGTCCCACTTTTTGGGATCATGCTCTACAGCCACGGCTCTTCGAAACGAGAGGAAGCGAGATAGGGGTCGGGCCGGATCGGCGCCTGCGATTGCCAGGCGATGTCGAACTGGCCGTTGGCGTTGGCGATGCCGATGCGCGGCGTCGACCAGACGTGGCGGTTTTCCTGGTCGAACATCATCCGTCCCTCCGGCGACGCATAGTCGACTTCAAGCGCTGCCTGTCCGAGGCGGAAGGTGTCGAGGGTTCCGGCCTTTTCCAGAGCGCGGGCGAACAAGTGGACCTGTGTATAGGCCGTCTGCGACCACATGGTCGCGGTCGTCCGGTCGCCGAAACGGCGGGCGAGCTCGCCGACGAAGCGCTGGTTCTCGCCGCTGTCGACCGTCGCCAGATAGGGGGCGGCGAGCACATGGCCGGTGCAGTGCTCGGCGCCGATCACGCGGATCTCGCCTTCGGCCAAAGTCAGGCTGGCGATCGGCCGCCGTGTCCGGTCGATGCCGGCCTCGGCATAGAGCCTGTAGAGGATCTGCGCGCTGCGCCCGATCACGGTCGAGAAAACGGCGTCCGGCGCGGCCTTCTCGATGTCGGCCATCAGCCGGCGCATCCTGCGTTCGTCGGCATCGAGCGGCACATACTGTTCCTCGACGATCGTGCCGCCCTTGCATTCCAGGAGGTCGCGCATAACCCGGTTGGATTCATGCGGATAGATGTAGTCGGACCCGGCCATGAACACGCGCGGTCCGTAGCGCTGCAGGATGAAGTCGGCCAGCGCGAAGGTGTTCTGGTTGAGCGTGGCGCCGGTATAGAGGACATTCTCCGAATATTCGAAGCCCTCGTAGATCGACGGGTACCAGAGCAATCCGTTGTAGCGCTCGACGATCGGCAGCACAGCCTTGCGGCTGCCCGACATCGAACAGCCGAAGATGACGTTGACATCGTCCTCGGTCAGAAGTTTGCGAGCCAGCGAACGAAACGCCTCGGGGTCGCTGCCCGGGTCGTAGGCGATCGGCTCGATCTGCCGCCCCAGCACGCCGCCGCCGGCATTGATCTCCTCGATGGCCAAAGCGGTTCCGTAGAAATGCTCGCTTTCGGTGACCGAAGTGATGCCGCTGCGCGAAAAGAGAATACCGACGCGCCATGTCCCGGCTGTTCCTGTCACGGCAATCCTCCCTGCGCTTTTCCGCAAGGCCTATTGCACGCGAGCCATCATGGCAATCGCGATGATGGGGCGCTGGCACGCCCTATAGGGGCGAAAAGGCTATGAAGCACGACGCTGACACAGCTGGCTCGGGAGGGCGGCAAAAAAGCCCGCTGCCAAGGCATGGCAGCTGGCCACTGACACAGAGATGGCCGGTCAGGATGGGAAACGGGCATCCGGCCAGCGCATTAAACGGCGGCTGCCGGAAATTTGTTCCGCCGGCCGCATCAATGGTTATTTTCGTACAGAGGGGGTCGAGCCGCACTGCTAATGCAACTGGCCATCAGCTTCCGCCGGTGAACACCGCGATTGCTCATCGATCACTCAGAATCACTGACCCAGCACCACCCCCGAAGCGACGATCTGGGCGGTCGCCTGGGTGAGCCTCTCGCGCTTCACGAGCGTGGGCTTTTCGTAGGTCTTTTTCATAGCCATGTTCCGAGATCCGTTGGCTGTGCTGGCCGAGACATTGAACGCTCCAGCTACAGTTGCGTTCCAGAAACGGTTTCATCTCACTCTTCCCTGAAATCCTGCGTGAGGCGTGCCGGCATCCGGGAACCAACACCCTGGCCCGACGTTTCTTGCACGGCCGGTTTCATCTCCGGTCGGAGGCCCGCGCAGCGCAGGGCGGCGGGCCTGGAAAGGGTCTGCACAGATGCTGGACCAGCGTATCAATCGCACCTGCCTTAGCCCTCACGATCTGGCTGTTTGCGAACGCGTCTTCGATCGGGTTTGCGCAGATGAGGACATCGATCCTCTAGGTCTGGAAGCCGCACTGGTGGCGTCGATGGTCGTGGGGATTTTCAGGAATGCTCACACCAGCGAGCGCGAGTTGCTGGAGGCAGTCAGGTTTCGTCGCCGAGAGGCAACGGCGCGCGCCAGAATCTCGACATAGGGCTCGCCGTGAGTAGCCAGAGTGAACTGGCAAAGGCGAAACGAAGCGGTCAGGGGGCTGTACGGTATTGCGACCGCGAAGCGTGGCTGCATCGCAAACAGTCCGCGCAGGCCTCCAAACATGTCCCTTCGGATGCACGTCGAAAAGATTGTATGATTGCGCTGCAGGTGAAATTGCCGACGGACGCCGATGCCGATTTTTTCAGTCAAGCACACGACCGTCTATCGCTATAGCCAGAAGGTGAGCTTTGGCGAGCACCGGCTGATGTCCAGGCCGCGCGACAGTTTCGACCAGCGGCTTCTCGACCACGCTCTGTCCGTGGACCCCGAGCCGAAGGAGGTTCGCTGGATCCATGACGTTTTTGGGAACTGCGTTGCGGTGATCGACTTCAAGGGTTCGGCCAATGAACTCCTTTTCGCGACAGACATTCGGCTCGATCACACGCCGCAGCATGCGCCTGATTTCCGGATCGACGAGGCCGCGCTGAATTATCCGTTCTCTTACGATCCCGACGAGGCGGCCGACCTCGCGCAAACAATGGAGCGCCATCATCTCGACGACGGTGACGAGGTCGGCAAATGGGCGCGGCAGTTCGTGAGTGCCGCGGGACACACCGAGACCGGCAAACTGCTGATGACGCTTTGCTACGCCATCCACGAGAGCTTCGTGTATTCCCGCCGGATCGAAACCGGAACGCAGCCGCCTCTCATGACCTTGCATCTGCGCAAGGGCACATGCCGGGACTTTGCGCTTTTCATGATGGAAGCGGTCCGCTCGCTCGGCTTTGCCGCCCGCTTCGTCACCGGCTATGTCTATGTGCCGAGCCGCGACAGTGATGCTGTCCGCGGCGGAGGCTCCACGCATGCCTGGTGCCAGGTCTACTTGCCTGGGGCCGGTTGGATCGAGTTCGATCCAACCAATGGCATTGTCGGCAACCGGGATTTGATCAGAGTGGCTGTGGCTCGCCATCCCCGGCAAGCCATCCCACTCTCTGGAAGCTACTCCGGCAGCGCCTCGAGTTTTCTGGGCATGACCGTCGAAGTGAAAGTGGCGAAAGAAACCGACGGCAACAAATATTACTGCGTCTGATGCATTTCGGAACTGTTTGGGCAATCCAGAGTTTGCCCAATCAAAACATTGGAGCGTCGATGCGGATCCGCGCAGGTTTCAACCTTACCTACGAATGTCCGCAGCCGACTCCAATGCTGCTGGTCCTTGAGATCCATCCTTCACGCCGCGTCGATCTGTTGACAGAACAGGTCATAGGCTTCGATCGCCCGATCGAGGCGCGGGGTTACACTGACGCTTTCGGCAACGCGTGTACGAGAATAGAAGCGCCTGCGGGGCTGACGACGATATCAACGCGTTTCGAAATCTATGACACCGGCAAGTCCGATGTCGTCGTGCCGGACGCCGTTCAGCACGACATCAAGGAACTACCGGACGACGTGCTCAGGTTTCTCCTCGGCAGCCGCTATTGCGACACCGATCGGCTGGGGGATTTCGCTTGGGCGAATTTTGGCAGCACCACGCCCGGATGGGCGCGGGTTCAGGCGATCTGCAACTTCGTCCACGGTCACATCGCGTTTGACTATCAAGCTGCGGACCCGCTGCGGACCGCCCACGGCGCACTCACCGATCGAACCGGCGTCTGTCGCGATTTTGCGCATCTGGCTATTGCGCTGTGCCGCTGCATGAACATTCCGGCGCGATACTGCACCGGCTATCTCGGCGACATTGGGGTGCCGCCGGCTCCGGATCCAATGGATTTCAGCGCATGGTTCGAAGCCTGGCTCAGCGGCCATTGGTTCACATTCGATCCTCGGCATAACCGCCCTCGCATCGGCAGGATCCTGATGGCGACGGGTTGCGACGCGACCGATGTTGCTCTGTCGACCAGTTTCGGCCCATCGAGACTTGCTCGCTTCGAGGTCGTCACGGAAGAAGTCGAGGCTGAACTGCGGGCGCTTGACGAAGATCCTGCGTCTTGAGCGCGCCACAGCGTCGCTAGGTGATGGCGGTCGCGGTAGGCGAGCTCGATCCATGCCGCCGCGGAATCAACTTGAAGAAACGCTTCGCGACCCATACCATGCCAGGTCATGGTAAAATCTGATCAGGAGGTCAGTGGAATCGGTCGGGTTTTTGAGCCAGTGCAAGGTAGGGAGGATAATTATGGCTTCCGAAGTACAGGCAAACAATGGCGTTAACGTAGGGGCGCTGCTCGACGCACGCGAAGCGCTTACCAACGCCCCGGAGGCCGCGCAGTTCAAGTGGCGCGCGGCTTGCGAATGGAAGGATGGCACCCACAGCCACTCGACGGTCGAGAGTTTCTACGGTCTCGGCCAGGACCAGCATCGCAAGACCACCTTCGCATTCGATGCCGACCATCCGGAGGTCTTCGCTTCCTTGGATCAGGGCGCCACGCCCGTCGAATACGTGCTGGTCGGGCTGGCGAGTTGCCTGACCGCCGGCATCGCCGCGGTTGCCCAGAACCGGAACATCCAGTTGAAGTCGGTGAAGGCGACCATCGAAGGCGACATGGATATCGCGGGCATACTCGGCATCGACAGCGATGTCCGCAACGGCTTCAGCGGTATCACGGTAAAATACAACATCGACGCCGACGCCAAGCGCGAGGACATCGAGGCTATCGTCGCGCAGTCGCAGAAGCGATCGGCGGTCTATGACATTGTCACCAATCCGACGAACGTCACGGTCGTGGTGAACTGAAAGGCGCTTCGAGCCGTAGACTCTCCTGATAGAGGGCGCGATTAGTTCCGTCACCACAGTGATCGTCGGCGCAGGGCACGCGGGGCTCGCGATGAGCCGCTGCCTCGCGGAGCGTTCTATCGACCATGTGCTGCTGGAGCGCGGCGAGATCGCCCATACCTGGCGCACCGAGCGATGGGATTCGCTGCGACTGCTCACCCCGAACTGGCAGAGCCGGCTGCCCGGCTTCCGCTATGACGGCGACGACCCCGACGGCTACCGGACGATGCCTGAGGTGATCGACTTCCTCGGCAACTATGCCAAGGCGATCTCGGCTCCGGTCAGAACCCACACGACCGTTACCTCGGTTCGCAGCGACGGGGCGGGGTATCTCGTGCGCACCGACCGCGGCGAGTGGCGGTGCCGGACCGTGGTGCTGGCGTCGGGCGCGTGCAACATCGCGCGCCTGCCCGATTTCGCCGTCCGCGTGCCGCCGTCGGTCGCCATGCTGACGGCGCAGTCCTACCGCAATCCGGGTCAGGTCGCCGACGGTGGCGTGCTGGTGGCGGGCGCGTCGGCGAGCGGCACCCAGATCGCACAGGAATTGCAGCGTTCGGGGCGTCAAGTGACCCTGTCGGTGGGCGAGCACATCCGGGCGCCGCGCGTCTATCGCGGCAAGGACCTGGAATGGTGGATGGACGCCGCCGGCGTGCTCGACGAGCGCTACGACGAGATAGACGACATCAGGCGGGCGCGGCGGGTTCCTTCGCTGCAGCTTGCCGGCACGCCCGACCGCACCACCCTCGACCTCAATGCGCTGGTCGACCTCGGCGTCAGGCTCGTCGGCCGTCTCGCCGGCATCACCGAAGACGGCAAGGCCCAGTTTGCGGGGTCGTTGCGCAACATGTGCGCGCTTTCAGATCTCAAGATGGCCCGGCTGCTCGACCTTATCGACGAATGGGCGCGCGCCAACGGCCTGGACGCTACGGTCGGGCCGCCGGATCGCCTGCCGCCGACCCGTGTCGAGGACGACCCGCCGCTCGGCCTCGACCTCGCCGGAGGCGCAATCAGGACGATCATCTGGGCCACCGGCTACCGGCCGGACTATTCCTGGTTGGAGCTGCCGGTCCTCGACCGCAAGGGCCATGTCCGCCACGATGGCGGTGTTGCGGAACATCCGGGCATGTACCTGATGGGGATGCAGTTTCTGCGCCGCCGCAAGTCTGCGCTGATCGACGGCGCCGGCGACGACGCGCGTGATCTCAGCGACCATCTGGCATCGTACCTCAGGCAAAATTCAATCTGCTAGCCGACGCAGGCCCGTAGCAGTAGTTGCACAAGATACCATCGATTCAGGGCAGCGGGATCGGCTTGTCGCTGAGTGTGCGCAAGTAGGCGATCAGGTTGACCCGTTCGGTGTCGTCCGGGACACCAGGAGTCTCCATCTTGACGCCCGGCGTGGTGAGCATGGGCCCGAAGAGATATCTGTTCAGGTCCTCGTACGTCCATACACCCTCCCAGCCCAGCAACGTGTCGGAGTAACGCATATTTGCCACAGATGCCTTGTCGCGGCCGACGACGCTCCACAAGTTCGGTCCTAATTTGTTCCCTCCCTGTGGCTCGACGTTGTGGCAACTGGTACACCGGCGGGTGAAGTAGGTTCGGCCTTTCTCGACATCGGCAGTAGCCAACTTCATCGAAATCGGAGCAGGTGTTGGCAAAACGACGCCGTGCGACAAGAGATAGTCGGCAACTTCGCGTTGCCCCCTGCTTTTTGCCAGATGGAGCGGTGTCTTGCCGTCCATTGTCTTCGCATTCACGTCTGCGCCGGCCTCGACCAGTGCCTTCACGCAGTCGAGACAATCGAGAGTGACGGCGACATGAAGGGCGAATTCGCCACCACGGTTGGAATTTGGATCTGCGTCCCGCTCCAACAACAGCTTTAACAGATCGATCTTGCCTGTCCCTACAGCCGCCATCAGCGGGGGACCACCACTCGTCTGGGCGTTGACGTCCGCACCACGTTCTATGAGCAGTTTTGCCGCTTCGATGTGGCCCATCCATACCGCAAAATAGAGCGGCGTTGCGGTTCCATCACTCTCATCTATACCAGCGCCTGCATCGAGCGCCGCCGTGATCGCCGCGACATCGCCCGTCATGGCGGCATCGTGAATGTCGGCGGCATGCGATACAATCGGAATGTGTACAAGCACTAACAGGATGAAAAGCAAGAACCGGCGCATTAGCATCTCCCAAGGCAAGCCTGAGGACCCGGCACGATTTCAAGACGGCAAAGTCTACCTCAAAATCCCCGATCGAGACAACGCCCATCGATGGCTCAATGAATGGTGGCAGTCCTTGAAAGAATGAAAGTTTTCAGGAAGACCGGCCATGTCCTTGCTGGCCGTCTGGTAACGAGCTGTAAGGTCTCATCCGGGTCATGAGCGCATGTTGCGCCAGACGCCCGCTTTGAGAACGAAAACAACGCCGAATTCCGTGATCCTGCAATCATATTCCCAAGTGCAACTTCGGCTTCCAGAAGGGGCGGAACAACTCGATCTTGGGACAGCGGTTCATCACCACTTTCAAGCCCGCTTCCTCCGCCAACCGGGCGGCAGCGTCATCGCGCACCCCAATCTGACCCCACAGAACCTTGGCATGAATTGCGATGGCCTCCTGTGCGACTTCCAGCAGATCTTCGGAGCGGCGAAAAACCTCAACCATATCCACAGGCCGGTCGATGGCCGCTAGCGACGCGTACACCTTGAGCCCTCGAATTTCATCCAGACCGGGACTGGGGTTGACCGGGATCATGTCATAGCCGGTTTCGTGCAGCACCCTGAGAACACCATAGGAAAACTTGGTCTTGTCGGGGCTGGCCCCCACCATCGCGATGGTTTTGACCGATTTCAGAATGTCCTGCAGATAAGCCTCCGAATAGGGCTCATCATGATTCATATAGGTCATTTCTTGTCTTCCAACGGGGTCGCGATATCGGCTTTCAATTCATGTGCGGCCAAGGGGTCAAGGAAGGGGTTGCGATAGAGCTTGTCGTGGCTTTCAACGCCGACCTCCAGCGTGCAGTCGCTCATGGGGCGGGCAACGCACAGGATTATGTAGCCATTGTTGATCTGGCGGTTGTTCAGCGCCCGCTGCGCCTTTTGATCGACTTTGCCGCTGATTATTTTGGCTGCACAGGTAATGCAGCCGCCATACTTGCACCCGTAAGGCAGGTCCACGCCCTGCTCGCGCAGGCTTTGCAAGAGGGGCTTGCGCCGATCGACGTCAAAGGCCGCACCGCCTTGATTGGCGAGAGTGATGGTGAAGTTGGTCATGCCCAGATGTCACTCGTGCAATCACCGCCGGGATACCGGGTTTCGTGGCAGCGGCTTGGTCCATTTGGTTCCTTGCCAAAATCAACGACAAACAGCGGGTCAATTTCCATGCCGCCGTTTTCCGTATCGCAATTGACCATCAGCATGCATCCGCCATTGGTGCGGATTTCCGGATAGAACTGATTGTCCCAGGTCGAGAACAGCGAGGTCGTCACATAAAGACGCTTGCCGTCGAGGCTGAGCTGTATCATCTGCGGCCCGCCAGTCACTTTCACGCCATTGACCTCGGGCGCATGGCCGAGAAGTCCGCCCATCCACACTTGTCCGGTAAGCTTGGCGTTGTGAGGGTCCGAGATGTCGTACTGACGAATGTCGCCATGCAACCAGTTGCACAGATAGAGGTATCTATCGTCCATGCTGAGAAGAATGACTGAGATCACGCCCGGTATTGGTATCGGCCATTCGGGATGCGGCTCATTGCCGACATCGATAATTTTTTCCCATTGCCAATCACCCGCCGCATCCTTCCACCAATGGATGATATTTGCAGAAAGGGCAGCGCCAACAAAGCCGTGACTGCTGTCGGGATTGTGATGGAATCGCACTTCCAGTGGGATCAGCCCATCCTCACCGAGATAGAACGTATGCTTTGGCTCCTTCTTTTCAAAATCCCAGAAATGGATCTCTCGGCCATATTTCAGATGGCCAACCTCTTCCAGGTCAAAGCCAGGCATGAAGGTATTAGGCGCGGCCCATTCCGAGCTGACCATCACGTTGTGTCGCGGCTGGTACCAGAAATCATAACCAAACTTGATGCTGCCCATGGAGTTTTCCCAACGGCCGACAATCTCGAACTCCTTGCTGAGTTGCAAATAGCCGCCGGGGGCATTGCCTTGAGCGTCGCCAAGCATGGAAACGATGATGTCCGAGCCGAGGCAATGCACTGTGTGTGGTGCCGACAGGTTGGTCCTGGCTTTGATTTCGGCGCCGTCTATGACCTTGAACAGTGTCGGATTGCGCGGATCGGTACCGCAATCGACAATATGCAGATTGGACGAGCGCACACCCGGCACAATCAGATATTTGCGCTCCATGCTCGCATCGCCATGGCACGACGAACAGGCATTCCAGCCCGAGTGATGAAGCTCATCGCCAATACCCGGCATTTGCAGACGTGAAATCACCTGGCTGTAGGTCGGACTCTCCGGATCGACATCGATGGTGCACAAATAGTCCGGCTTCTGAATGCCGGTGCCGGTGTAGATGGCAATCGTATAGAGCAGCTTTTCGCGAGGTGCCGTCATCGCCTCGGCTGGAGAAGCATAGCCCGGTCCACAGCAATGATTGGTCATGGGTATTTCCCTTTGAACAGATCACTGGCCAGCCCCAAGGGGCAAGCAGCAATGTTAGTGCATGCTTGCCGTTGGTGCTACGGCCGCGGTGGCCGGCGAAGCGCGCACCGTACAACTGTTCAAGCGCACATCCTGCTTGGTCCAAGCCAGCGGCTTTCAGCATCGCTATGGCGCGGTCAGAGCTCTAGACTAAGACTAGGACTGCCTCCTCAAACTGCTGCCTCGATTGGCTCGGCAAGCTTCGGGTTTGCGCGCGCAGCGATCAAGCAGCCGGCGACGATCAGGCATGCTCCTGCCAGCGTGGTCCAGGCTGCCGCCTCGCCGAAGAAGAACCAGCCAAGTGCGATCGCCCAGATGAAGGCCGAGTATTCCGTTGGGATCAGATATTGCGCTTCGGCGCGGGCGTAGGACCAGCTCATCAGGAATTGGCCGCCAAGCGACAGGACCGTCACGCCGGCCAGGGGAAGCCAAAGATTGGTCGGCAAGGCGACGGCGAGCCACGGTGCGGCGCAGCCGAGGACGATTGCAATTGCAAGGCTCTGGAAGAACATGATCTCGATTGGCTTCGCCAACAGCGCCTGTTGCCGGGCGAGGACCAGATTGTAGCCGTAGAACACCGTCGACATAAGCACCGCCGCCGTGCCAAGCAGCGCATCTTGCGAATAGCTTTCCTGCCCAAACTGGCCGGCCATTATTATCGCCACGCCCGCAATGCCGGCCATCGATGCCCAGATGGCCTGCCGCCGGATTCGTTCGCCCAGCAATAGCGCGGCGAGGAAAAGGGCGAACAAGGGCGCGACGAAGCTAAGCCCGATCGCCTCCGCGAGCGGCAGCCTCGCAAGACCCCAGAAGAATGATATCAGAACAATACAGATAACCGCGGCGCGCAGCGCATGCAGCCTCAGCACCGAAACGGTTGGCTGCGAGCGCGGCCCAGCCGACCACCCTGCGCCCGCGACTACAGTCGCCAGCATGCTGCGCCACAGCACCGTATTGTAGACGCCTATGGCGATAACCAGGGTCTTCATCGCAGCATCCATCACGGACAGGAGGAAGATCGCGAGTGCGCATACAAGCACCGGGATCATCGGGGAAACGGCGCCTGTCTGGCTGGATATCTTCACGGCTTCACTCATGTGATGGATTGCAGCCGTTATCGTAGAGCAAGCGGCAGGACCAGATGGCAGCCCGCTCGATATGGCGGTCCAACCGGAAGATGTCTGCCGCACACACGATCACCCGGCGGGACCGAAAGGGCGCCTCTGGCCAGGGCGAGCCTGACTGATGCGCGTTCCGCTCCGCCAGCAGATGCCGGAACGCGTCGAGCGTCTTCATCGCGACGGCTGGCTTGATGGCGGAAAATTGGAGTCTGCGTGCTGCCAACTGGCAACGAATGATGTGGCCGAACGTTTGGCAGAAGTGGCGTCGAGAACCCGTAGGCGCGCGAGCCAGAAGATAGTCCGAGGTTGGTGAACCCAGAGGATTTCCCGCTTCTTGGCTCTACAGGCGATTGGATCGCCAGGGAGAAGCAAATGGCTGAAGGTCATACCAAACCAAGCGGACCGGATCTGGTGGAGGGCATCCCTTTCTCCGAGCTTCCCGATGGCGGAAAGCTGGTGGGCCATTGCGGCGATGAAGAGGT